>CAVQBL010000016.1:0-634271 GCA_963710715.1 uncultured Gammaproteobacteria bacterium
CTATAATTATGAAAATTGGGTACTTTTCAAGACTGTCTATGTGCAAAGCCACAAAGCGCGCATATTCGTCATCGCGAGGCCGCGAAGTCCCGCGACGCTTTTCAAGCGGGATCAGCCAAGGTGGTGGTATATGCTAGGATTTAAAATCATGCAAAACGCTAATGGAGACATTAGCTGCATAGAAACCGCCTTAACGGGATATCGATTATTAGCCGCTGCTAAACTCAACAAAGGTTGTGCATTTACTCTAGAAGAACGTGACACTTTTAAATTACATGGCCTTCTCCCGCGACAAGTTGAAACGCTAGAACAACAAGTTGCTCGTATGTACGCTCAATATCATGAACATCGAACTGACTTGAGAAAAAATATTTATCTCAACGTGCTACACGATTACAACGAAACTTTATTTTATAAACTTGTGAGTTTGCACTTAGAAGAAATGCTACCTATCATTTATACGCCAACAGTAGGTGAAGCTGTAGAACATTTTAGCTTGGAACATCGCAAAACACGCGGACTCTATATTGGTTACCAAGATCGCGATCACATTGATGAAATATTAGAGAACCGCTTACCCCAAGAAGTCGATTTAATTGTCGTTACGGATGGTGAAGCTGTGTTAGGTATAGGTGATCAAGGAATTGGTGGCATCAATATATCCAGTGCAAAATTAATGGTTTATACCTTGTGCGGTGGAATTAATCCGCACCGTGTTATACCTATGCAACTGGATGTAGGAACTAATAATCAGCAACTTTTAGAAGATCCCATGTATCTAGGTTGGCGTCATGAACGCATCAGCGGTCAAGCTTATGATGATTTCATTGATATGTTCGTGCAAGCTATCAAAAAAAAATTACCGCGTGTTTTTTTACATTGGGAAGATTTTGGGCGTGATAATGCGCGTCGCATTTTAACTCGTTATCGCGATCAACTCTGTACTTTTAATGGCGACATGCAAGGCACGGGCACCGTTGCAGTCTCTTGCGTATTAGCTGCAACTATTCCCAGTGGCATTCCACTCACTCACCAACGTGTAGTGATTTTTGGTGCAGGGACTGCAGGTGTTGGCATCGCTGATCAAATCTGTGATGCTTTGCAACGTGAAAATTTATCCGCGCGTGAAGCATATGAACATATTTGGTTACTCGATAAAGAAGGATTGCTAACAGATAAAAGTTCACTGTTAGCATTCCAGAAACCGTATGCACGTTCCAGCCAAGAAATCAGCCAATGGAAATTACGCAATCCTAATTATATTGGATTGCATGATGTGATTAACCATGTAAAACCCACTATTTTGATTGGCTGTTCAGCTGTGGCAAATGCATTTTCAGAAGAAATGATAAAAACCATGGCAGCACATGTGCATGCACCCATTATTATGCCTTTATCTAATCCCACACAAAAAGCAGAAGCCAAACCAGAAGATTTATTAAATTGGACACAGGGAAAAGCAATTATTGCCACAGGCAGTCCATTTCCCGAAGTCAATTTCGCGGGAAATCAAATTCGTATTTCACAAAGCAACAATGCCTTCGCATTTCCTGGAATTGGTTTAGGTGCCATTGCAGCAAAAACTAAATATCTTACGGATAATATGTTATGGGCAGCAACGCGCGCACTGAGTCAATGCTCTCCAACTCAGCAAGACAAACAGGCGCCACTCTTACCCAAACTTTCTGAAATCAGAACGGTTAGTCGTCACATCGCTCTCGCCGTTGCAACCGAAGCTAGCCAATCAGGACTTGCACAAATTGACGAGCAAACCGATCTTACTTCTGCTATCAATCTCGTGAGTTGGGATCCGAGGTATTATCCGTATAGAAGAATTTGAAGTTTTATTTCAAATGAATTATTCTAAATTCACGCCTGATTTCAGCGCCCGTACTACGGCAAAATGACGAACCGGCCCGTCATCGCGAGGCCGCGTAGCGCTTGGCCGTGGCGATCCAGAGAACGCTGCGATGTTCTCTGGATTGCTTCACCTCGCAAAAGGTGCGAGGTTCGCAATGACGGGACTTTATGGAAAACTCAAACAAATTATCTCACCTCAACGCCATGGGCATACAAGCTTGGCAATTAAAAACGCTAGCTGCTTGTATTGAGCCAGAAATCATGAATGAATGGGAACCCTTACAAAAAGCAGTAATCAACTGCACTGCCTGCGGCTTAGATAAAACCCGCACACAAACTGTGTTTGGTGTGGGTAATCGAAATGCTGAATTAATGATTATTGGTGAAGCACCGGGATTTTATGAAGATAAAAAAGGTGAGCCTTTCGTGGGACGTGCAGGACAATTATTAAATGCAATGTTACAAGCCATCGGCATAGAGCGGAATAACGTTTACATTGCCAATATTCTAAAATGCCGTCCACCGAATAACCGTGATCCTTTGCCCGAAGAAGTGAACCTCTGCACACCGTTTTTAACCAAACAAATTGCGTTGATACAACCTAAATTATTATTAGCTGTTGGACGTATTGCTGGACATTATTTATTAAAAACTAAATCATCATTAGGACAAATTCGCGGAAAAATCCATCATTATGGCGAATTGAAGACTCCATTAATTGTCACTTATCATCCAGCTTATCTATTACGTAATCCTGCAGACAAAGGAAAAGCGTTTCAAGATTTGCGCTTAGCTTACCAAACATTACAAACTTTATAGCTTTAAATCACATCGCTCTAAATAAACAAGTTACACAAACGCGAAATTTCACCGACCATATAGATGGGAACTGACAAAATACAACCATCAAAGCTGAGTGCCTGTTGCGATACTCTTACGCCTAAAACAGAATTTTTTTCATGCATAAAAATATGTAAAGATTTCAACTGACCCGTTGCTCCTGCTTTAACTTCAATAGGAATAATTTTTGAATCTACGGAAATGACAAAATCAATTTCAGCCATACTCGATTTTTTTTCGCGGCACCAAAAAAAGAGCTTGGATTCATCAATACGAGGAGAATAAGCTAATAGTTCTTGACCTACAAATTGCTCAGCCATAGCGCCTTTATTTATTAATAGAAGATTATCATCAAGCATCAGATCTATTTCTAGATGGTTAGCTCTTGACACTAAGCCAACATCAAGGAATAAAATTTTAAATTTTTTTTCATTTATCAAAGAAATGAGAGGCATACCAGATGCCTTGGTAGAATACACAGGATAAATTAATCCTGCTTGTTCCAATAATTCTAATGCTGACTTAATATTATTTGCTCGTGCATCAGGATCAATCTTAGAATATTTAATATGATCGGATATAAATCCAGGAGCTTTCTCAAAAACGCGTTGGACATATTGG
Source organism: uncultured Gammaproteobacteria bacterium (assembly GCA_963710715.1). Classification (GTDB taxonomy): domain Bacteria; phylum Pseudomonadota; class Gammaproteobacteria; order DSM-16500; family DSM-16500; genus CAVQBL01. The sequence continues at coordinate 3,322 of CAVQBL010000016.1, forward strand.
ATTTGTGAATGCCTAGCATATTTACCAAAATCTTGCCGGTATGTGCTCAACAAAACAGTTTGTTGTAATTGAGGCGAAGATAAATCGTAAGACTTGGATGACATATTTCCAGAGAGTGTTTCGGTAGAAGTCAGATAAGCTTGGAGTACGCTAGGCATTCCACCCAAAATCATATAAATTTTTACTAATTTTAAAAGTTCTTGATGTACTGAAGCAGGAATCGGTTTTTTTAAATCGGCTTGTTCTATAAACTCACGTAAGTCTTTGTAACCTAACGCTAACAAAAATTCTTTGAACGATAAAGGCTTTAAATAAAGTGATTGTACTCTTCCAACAGGCATCCGAAAATCAGCATTATTGAGTGTGAATTCTAACAGTGAACCTGCACCAACTACATGTAGTGCGGGTAATAATTCTTTAAAATAGCGTAATGCACGGATAGCATTTGGGCAGTCTTGGATCTCATCCAGAAAAAGCAATGTTTTTCCCGGTTGAATTTTGCGATGCAACGATAATGAAAGCGCAGTGAGAATCTCAGACGGCTGTAATGTGTTAAAGCAAGAACTGAGCTCGGGCTGTAACTCGAAATTAACAGTGACTAAATTATCAAAATGAGCATGACCAAACTTTTGAACAATAAATGATTTTCCAACTTGACGCGCACCGCGTAGCAAAATAGGCATGCGATTTGTTTGTTCTTTCCAAAGCAGCAAGTCGTTTTCAATATCTCTTTCCATTCTATCCTCTTAACTACTCCATCATCCCTGTATTTTATCAAAAAAATTGACAAAACACAAGGTTGTTTTGTCATAAAATGTGATAAAAAGAAAGGTTGTTGGCTCCGACTATTTTCGGATAAGTCACTTACCAGCTCTTCTCGGACTTTCCGACTCAGAGTCAGAATCATCCTCTTTTGTCTCACTACGCTGCTTGCGAATTGCCAGAATCTTCCCCAACCACCTTCTACTCAAAGACTGTGATCTTTCATTTTTACTCGAAGACCAGTTTACTGGCTTCACTTTGGAATTATCTTCCAATGAAACTGAGCCTCGCGGAGTAGTAGGAGGGTTGACAGCAGTAGAGCTGAAAGAGTCTCTGAGACTAGGACTATCACTTGAAACCGAGCCTCGCGGAGTAGTGGAAGGGTTAACAGCAGTAGAGCTGAAAGAGTCTCTGGGACTAGGGCTATCACTTTCAGGACTTTCAGAGCCAGAACTATAAGATCTTCTGTACCCGTACCCTTGCCGAGCTGAAGGAACATCAAGATAACGTCCCCTTGCTTTTTCCTCTGCTTGATGGAGCTGCCTACTTGCCTCAACTGTTGATCCACCAGGAGCTGGTGGTCTACGATTACCGCGAAGAAGAGCTCTTTTTTCCCTTCCACCTACCTTTTTTGGAAGATCCACAAGTTCTCCTCTTTGGCCCTCATTCAGCGGTTTTTCTGCTAATTTAAAACTACCTCTTACGCAGGCAGAGAAAAATCGCGATACACTTGCAATGACCCCGCTTATACTAACAAGCACTGCAGCTTGTATTGTCATTGCCAAAGGAGAGAGCACTCCGCTTAATAAAGCAGCTCCTGCTGCTTTTATTGGAGCAATAAATGCAGTAGCAAAGCCCGCACTGAAAACGCTAGCAGCAATAATTGCTGCTGTTGGCAGCAATTTAAGAGTGCTTTCCACAAAAACCTTAACTGCAGATGTAAATGAATGGACAGGTTCTTTCTTTATATATTTTGCAATCTGCCAGAATGGATTAATAAAGTTAATCATGTGTGCTAAAGAATCGAGAAGTTGTCTGCTATAAGAGCATGCATCAGCAGCAAGCATTAATACTTGACCAACACACCAAAATGGAACAGTTGCAACTAAAGCTGCGCTCTTCAAGACAAAATCTATGCCTTTCAAAATGGGTACAATGAATGGATTTTTGCTCTTATTACCTAGATCTAACTTTTCTATTCCTGTGCTAAGCTTATGCTGAAACCATGCACACACTACACCTAATGTACGCAATACAAATTCAAGGCCAGTAAAAAGTCCGATCTGTAATCGATTTAGAAAAGGTATACCAAACCCTGCTACATCTGTACCAATAGATTTAACACTAAATAAAGATGGTAATGAATGCCATACCGCTGGAAGAGGTTTTGATATAGCAAGATCATCGATATTTAATACGTCGTTTGCCTGCAGCACTGCTGCGGAAATCGGTTCGTATGAAAACAATTTCTTGTTAGTAGCAACAATTTCTAAGGCAGGAGTAAACCTAGGACGCCAATATTCCTTCATAGGATTTATTGTGTAAGGACGTTCCCTACCTAGTAAGCTACCCATTTCAGGAGTTGCATAAATAGCTTTTGCAAGCTTGGAAAAAAATCGAGATAACACTTTAGCCACCCTCGTAATAAAAAAATGTATTTATACTTATTATATATATAGTATAAATGACTAAAGTTAAGGAATTGTTAAAATTTGAACAATGAAGATAGTTTTTTAACTTATTAAAATTCAAGTAAAATCCGTGGGATATACAGTAACTATTCACGCCGTCATTGCGAGGAGCGCCTTTTGCGACGAAGCAATCCAGTGCTGCCTACAACTTATCACCATCCTGGATTGCCGCGCCTCACATAAAGCTAAAGCGTGAGGCTCGCAATGACGAGGTTATTGTTGATTAACTCCAATTGTTTCTGTAACGCCCCGCGATTAGCAGCAACGACACTGTAAGCATTTTCACCCACTTTTTTACGATAATCTGCATCCATAAAAAATCGTATGATTTGATCGGCTAATTCATTCGCATCGTGAACCATAGTGACACCATTTGCCGCCTGTAGCATTTGCGTGATATCAGAAAAATTAAACACATGAGGACCTGTCAGGATTGATTTATGTAGAGCAGCAGGCTCTAACATATTATGCCCACCCAAGGGGACAAAACTACCTGCTACAAAAACGACATCGGCTACAGAATATAGCAATAATAATTCGCCCATGGTATCGCCAAGATAAACTTGCACATGTGGCAAACACTCTGATTTATTGCTGCGTCGCACCATATTGAATCCTTGCTGCTCTACTAACGTTGCAACGGAAGGAAACCGCTCGGGATGACGTGGCACTAAAACTAATAATGCATGCGGAAATTTTTTCTGCACTAAACGATGCGCCGCTAAAATAATTTCTTCTTCGTTTTGATGCGTGCTGGCTGCAATCCAAGTTAATCTTTCTTCTCCCAAGTGAGCACGTAATTTTTTACCATTAGTAAATAAATCGACGGGCATTTCGAGATCAAATTTCAAATTACCTGTCACAGTAATTTTTTCTGCTGGCAATCCTAATTCCATAAAACGTTCTGCATCACCTTGCGCTTGCGCTGCTAAAACATTAACTGCTGAAAATACATCACGCAATAATGGAGTAATATATTTATAGCCTCGCATCGATTTTATTGAGAGGCGCGCGTTAGCAATAATGATGGGAATATGTCGTTCTTTACACGCGGCAAATAAATTAGGCCACAATTCTGTTTCCATCACTACAACCATTTGCGGATGAATGCGCTGTAAAAATCGCTTTACCATGCCAGGCAAATCATAGGGAATATACGCATGAAACAAACTATCTCCAAATGCTGCTTTGACTCGCGCAGACCCTGTAATAGTCATGGTTGTCATTAAAATAGGGAGGTGCGGATAATTTTTTTTAAGTGCTTTTACTAGTGGAATTGCTGCTATTGTTTCTCCCACAGATACAGCATGCACCCAAATGCATTTATCAAATCGATGTGGGCAAAAACCAAAGCGCTCTTTGAAACGACGTCGATATTCTGGGTTTTGGCGTGAGCGCCAGAGCATGCGTAGCAACACAAAGGGGAAGGCTAAATAAAAAAATACCGTGTAGAAATATCGCAAAATAGAAACCTTTTAATTAATTCATAGTTAAATCGTAACTATTCACGATTCTTACAAAAAGAACTCGTCATTGCGAGGAGCATGCTCTTCGCGACGAAGCAATCCAGTACTGCCTGTAGCTTACCACCATTCTGGATTGCCACGCCTCACATAAAGCTAAGGCGTGAGGCTCGCAATGACGAGTTCTTTTTGATAGTTACATTAAATCAGATGAAATTATCCTAAATTTTTGGTTAAAATGCATTAATTATTCGCCATTGGGAGTGAACATGCACAACTACCTCATCGCCCCTTCCCTACTCTCTGCTGACTTTGCCCATTTAGGTGAAGAAGCCACAGCTGTACTAAAAGCAGGTGGAGATTTGTTGCACTTTGACGTCATGGATAACCACTATGTCCCTAACCTAACGGTAGGACCCTTGGTTTGCGAAGCCTTGCGAAAACATGGGATTAAAGCACCTATTGATGTGCACCTCATGGCTAGGCCCGTCGATAGCTTAATTCTTGATTTTGCTAAAGCCGGTGCAAGCAATATCACTTTCCATCCAGAAGCATCGGACCATATTGACCGTAGTTTAGACTTAATCCATAAACAGGGCTGCAAAGCAGGCCTTGCTCTCAATCCTGCAACGCCTCTCTATCATCTCGACTACGTGTTAGATAAGCTTGATATTATTCTTATCATGTCCGTTAACCCTGGCTTTGGCGGGCAACAATTTATTCCCGCAACGTTTGAAAAAATAAAACAAGTCCGAGAATTAATTACATCTAGCGGAAAAGACATTCGTCTTGCAATTGATGGCGGAATCAAAGTCGATAATATCTTCGATGTTGCACAAGCCGGAGCAGATATGTTTATTGCGGGTTCCGCTATCTTTTCTCAACCCGACTATAAAAAAGTTATCGGGGCAATGCGCCAGGAATTAAAAAAGGTGAAATGACTATGTCACAAAAACCCAACCCAACTGCTGGCCTGCGTCATGTTGCACTCTACGTAAAAAATTTTGCTGAATGCGAACATTTTTACACGCAGTTACTCGGCATGTCTGTAGATTGGCGTCCAGACACAGATAATCTTTATCTCTCTTCAAACACGATTGATAACTTAGCATTGCATCGCGCTCCTTTCGATTTTGCGCCTGCAAAACACCAACATTTAGATCATTTAGGATTTTTTCTTCGTGAACGTGCGGATGTGGATGCTTGGTTTGCATATTTAAAGTCACAAGATGTCACGATTAAAGCTTTGCCCAAAGACCACCGCGATGGAACGCGTAGTTTTTATTGCGCGGATCCGGATGGCAATATTATTCAAATGATTTACGTTCCGACAGCAAAAAATCTTTAAAAATTGATCATAATTAGACCATCTTTTTCTAATCAGGCTCGTCTGTGGGCCGCATAAAATTATGAATTCGGGTATAATGATCCTGTGATTTCTTATCATTTACCGAACGGAGGCAATATGAGTAACATGAAAAACAAACACATGGACGACAATCATCAGCAAAATAGCCAACAAATGAAAATGAAAGGAACAAACCCAAACAATCCAAGTAATCCGAACATGCCAGGCCATGGTTCGCAACAGCAAAATCAAAGACCACAAGGTCAGCAAGGCGGACAAGGTGGCTATAACCCACAATCCCCTCAACAAAAACCAGGCAATCCAAAAGCGCAACAACAAGGTAACAACCGTCAAGGCGGCAACAAAGATCGAGATGACAATCAAGGTCATGGCGGCTGGGGAAATAAATAAGTAAATTTCTTTTAGTTTAAGTTCTCATTAACCCCGGTTTATACACCTTATAGACCGGGGTTTTTTTATGCTAGAGAGCGCTTTCATTTTTCCCTTTCCTGCAAGCGCTTATGGCCGGAGGAAAGGGTTGATCGTTATCGCGCTTTCCAGCAGTAACGAGACGGGAAAGGAGGAAAAAGGTGCGTTATTTCTTCTTATCCTCCTCCTTAGCCCCCTCCTGCGCTGGCGTCATACCCGACATACCCGGTAACGTCGGTCGAGTTGAAAACGGTGATCGAGCAGGTGGAGAATCAGATTGTTCTTTTGGCTTTTCAGACATGCCTTTGGGATCAACTTCCTTAACTACCTCATCAAACAACATGTCTTTGATAATATATATTACACCTGGAAATAAGTGACTATTGGGTAATAACTCACTCGCAATATATTCTTCAGCGGCTTTTAATTGATTAAATGCTTTAACAAATGTTTCCGTACGTTTCGCTAAATATTGTTTAAAAACATGATAACGTTCCATAAAGGTATCCCCTCTTAATTTCTATAAAAACGGCGTAAATCCCGAAAAACCTTCTGCATCACAGCAACATCCAATTTAGCTTGCGGCATAGGTCGACCATTTAATTGATCAATAGAAAAATTACCCATTGGAAATACAGTAGTAATTCGATCTTGCTGAATAACACCAAAATCAATATAGCTGCCAACAATTAAATACGGACGTGGTCTTTTATCCAATAAATATGTACCTATACTATACTCTTCAGGAGAGGAACTGCAACCCAGCAATTCCTTCATTAATGTTGGAGCTAGGTCAAAATGGCTAGTTTGATGAGCGAAAACCTCTGGTGATTTCCCTGGCCAGTGTATAATTAAAGGTGTTTGCACTTGATAATGCGTAAAATTACCGGCATGCCCCCAATAATTGAGGTGGTTATCATCAAACTCTTCACCATGATCCCCAGTGATAATCACTAAAGTCTTATCCAGCAAATGTCGGCTTTCCAATATCGTTAAAACTCGCTTAATTTGTTGGTCAACCAGCAATAATGCATTTTTGTAACGATTTAAATAAGGCTCGGGATCTTCACCCGATGTCAACGCAAAACGCGCACAGAATTTTACTGTGGGTTGAAACGGTTTTAAGTCTTCATCAGATGAGCAATAGCTATGGGCAGCATCATAAAATAAAAAACTAAAAAAAGGTTTTTTTTGCTGTGTTACTATCTCAATAAATTTTTCAAATTGTTGCGTAATCGCAAGATCTTTTGCATACGGTGTTTTGCCAGGTGTTTCAAGTTGCAAATTGTTAATCCCATGAAAAACGGTATGCTGAAATGCAGGCATGCGCAATGATGCACTGGAAAATATCCCCATAGCAAAATTGCGTTTCTGAAATTCTTCAAGTAAAACCGGTCGTCGCCGTTCGGTTTCCATTGCCGTCCAATAAGCGGCAGGAATACCATAAAACAAAGTAAAAATACCCGGGCCCGTTGCATTACCGCCGCTAAAATGCTGTGAAAAAAACCATGACTCTTTTGCAAACTGAAAAAGATTAGGCGTCACATTTGCATTTAGCATATCGAAGCGCCATGTATCAATAGCAATAATCACAACATTCAGTGGCTGTGGCGATTCACTATCAAATTGCAAGATTTTTTTAGGATAGTTTAACGGAACATATTCTTGTTTGGGTTGCACAAAATAGCTCTCTCCGATACGCTCAATCCCAATCAAACTATGTTTTGCGGGAAGTAAAGCAGCAATAAAATTTTGATACAATGGCAAGATTCGTGCTACATCCAAAAGTTGACGATTCATGATTTCGTAATTAGCACTGAAAAATATCATTGAGTAAGAAATATAAATACAGCAACTTAAAAAAATAACAATCCATTTTCCACAACCCAAAAGAATATTTTTTTTAACTATGTAACACCACAACCCAAAAGCCAAGAATGATTCAATTATTAATATACCGAAAGCAATTATAAACCCACTCAATTCTTCAGCCCAAGATAAAGAGAACATCTCTTCATGCAACCCTTTGATTATTAACTCTAAGGCAACGCCATTAAGATGAAATCGATATAATCCATAAGCAACAACATCCACAACAAGTAACATTGCTATGACAGCTGCAACCAGCACAGAGATCACAAAAATAATTTGTCGTTTCGGAAAAATGAAAATTAAACACCCTATGGCTATACACGGAATAAATGCCAACAGTGCAAGCTGGCCAAAATAGGAAAACATTAAAAAAGAAAATAAAACCACTTTACCTTTGATGCGAAAAAATTCTAATGGCATTGAAGCAACGGAGGGAAGGTATTTTAATCCTATCATCCAAAACAATAATGCATTACTCAGGAAAAACCAGAAGCTCCAGCGAATCAATTGCGCTCGAGTGGTTTGGGAGAAAATCATGTTGTCAATTCACCGCGTAAATCTACAATGATTTGCGATTTAATTTCTGATAATGATAAATTTTTACTGAATAAATAAAATAATTTTGCTATCGTTGCTTCAGTCGTCATGTCGCCACCGGAAACAACGCCTACTGTCAATAAAGATGTGCCAGCCGCATATTCATCCATTTTTAATTTTCCAGCAGGACATTGACTGCAATTAACAATGATCATCCCTCGCTCGGTTGCTTGATGAATGATACTCAAAAATTTCGGGTCCTCTGGCGCATTACCCAGGCCATAGGTTTCCAACACTAATGCTTGTAGCGATGTATGCAACAATTGCTGCAGCATATCCAATGAAATGCCCGGAAAAATACGTAACGCCCCGATTTCAAATGGCTTAATTAATTGCAATCGTAAATGATCTTGATCTGCTTTGCGCATCAATTGATGCCGAATCATAACGTCGGCTCCTACTCTACCAAGCGCAGGAAAATTAGGAGAATCAAACGCAGCGAAACTGTTTGCATCCATTTTTTTGCAGCGATTCCCGCGAAACAATTTGTGATTGAAATAGACGCACACTTCAGAAATTTTGCTATCGCTCGCAATAAACATTGCATTAATTAAATTTTCCCGCGCATCGTTACGCGTTTCAAACAACGGTAATTGTGAGCCAGTAAATATCACTGGCTTACTTAAATTTTCCAGCATAAAAGATAATGCCGATGCTGTATAAGCCATTGTATCTGTCCCATGCAAAACAACAAACCCATCATAGTTGTCATAATTTTTTAAAATGGTTTCGCCGATTTGTGCCCAATGGCGTGGCGTCATATTGGCGGAATCAATGAGCGTATCATACTCATGCACAGTGTAATGTGGCATATCCGAATTTTTAAATTCAGGAATTTTTTCCATGGATGTTTGCAAATAGCCCGACGCTGGCGAATATCCTTGCGGTGTTCTCCGCATGCTGATCGTGCCGCCCGTGCATAAAATTAAAATTGATTTGCGCATGGAATTTTTCCTTCGGCTTAACGGGTAAATACAGCCTCTTCTGTTGCCAACAATAATACATCCGCAGGCCGAGCAGCAAAAATACCATTAGTCACAACACCCACAATATTATTTAGCCTTTGCTCAAAAGTGATGGGTTCTAAAATTTTTAAATTATAGACATCCAATATGACATTGCCATTATCTGTTACATACCCTTGTCGGTAAACGGGCTCACCACCTAGCTTAACAAGCTGTCGCGCAACATAACTACGCGCCATAGGAACCACTTCAACTGCCACAGGAAATTTACCCAATAAATCGACTTGTTTAGTCTGATCTGCGATGCAAATAAACTTTTTTGCAGCGGCAGCAATAATTTTTTCTCGTGTTAAAGCACCACCACCGCCTTTGATCATTTGTTTGGCTGCATTAATTTCATCTGTACCATCAATATAAAGGGGTAATTCACCTACGGAATTTAAATCAATCAAAGGAATAGACAAGGCTTTTAATTTTTCTGCGCTTGCATTTGAACTTGCAACTGCGGCTTCAATTTTATTTTTTATCGATTTCAGTGCATCGATAAAATAATTAACGGTGGAACCCGTTCCAACTCCCAATACTGTCCCATATTCAATATATTCAAGCGCTGCCTGTGCTGCGGATTTTTTTAATTGTTCTTGATCCATCATTTGTTATAGCTCTCCAGATATTCTCGCCAATTTTTTTCTTGATTCACTCCCAACTCATAAAGTGTATTCCAGCTGTATATTCCTGAACTGTGACCATCACTAAAAATAGGTTTAATGGCATAATTTCCCACCGGTTCTATTGCCAAGATATTCACATCTTGTTTCTCTATTGGATGTTTTGCATTACCAACACCATGACCGCGGACTTCTGCAGAAGGTGAAAAAACCCGTAAATACTCACACGGAAAAACAAAACGCTCGCCCGTATCAAATATGACCTCAAGCGTCCTAGAGCGTTTATGTAAAATGATTTGACTTGCGACAGGACCCTGATTTTTAGGGTGCGTCATAAAATATAATGGCTCAAATCTTCGTCTTTAACCAAATGTTGCAAATGATCATTGACATATTTCGCATCAATTGCAATATCTTTTCCTGCATAATCTGCCGCTGCAAATGAAACTTCTTCCAATAATCGTTCCATCACCGTATGCAAACGGCGTGCGCCAATATTTTCTGTACGCTCATTGACTTGGAATGCCACTTCAGCAATACGTCGCACGCCATCCGGCATGAATTTTACCTTGACTCCCTCTGTTGCCAACAATGCGACATATTGCTCAGTCAAAGAAGAGGTAGGTTCTGTCAAGATACGAACGAAATCATCTGTGGTTAATGCTTTAAGTTCTACGCGAATCGGTAAACGACCTTGTAACTCTGGAATCAAATCAGATGGCTTAGCAAAATGAAATGCTCCGGATGCAATAAATAAAATATGATCCGTGCGTATCATTCCAAATTTGGTGGTAACGGTTGAACCTTCAATCAATGGCAGTAAATCGCGTTGCACGCCTTCGCGCGACACATCAGCACCTGCATGTTCAGAACGTTTTGCAATTTTATCCACTTCATCCAAAAACACGATACCATTTTGTTCAACACTTTGTATGGCACGTGATTTTAAATCTTCATCATCAATTAATTTCGCTGCTTCTTCTTCACGTAAAATTTTACGCGCGTCTTTCACTTTTAACTTACGGGTTTTTTTTCGTTCAGAGGATAAGTTTTGAAACATACTCTGCAATTGATTAGTCATTTCTTCCATGCCGGGAGGTGCCATAATTTCCACACCGATAGGTGAAGCAGACACTTCAATTTCAATTTCTTTATCGTCTAAAGAACCTTCATGTAATTTTCTGCGAAACAGTTGGCGTGTGGATGAATCATCTTGTGGCACAGTTTGCGGTTCTCCAACAAAACTGGCTCGTGGTGGTGGCAACAGTGAATTCAAAATACGCTCTTCTGTCGCTTCTTCTGCAATGGTGCGCACTTTTGCCATTTCTTTTTCACGCATCATTTTGACGGCCATATCAACTAAATCACGAATAATGGATTCGACATCTCGGCCTACATAACCCACTTCGGTAAATTTGGTTGCTTCAATTTTAATAAAGGGTGCATCCGCTAATTTAGCGAGACGACGTGCGATTTCAGTTTTGCCTACGCCTGTTGGCCCAATCATTAAAATATTTTTTGGCATAATTTCATCACGTAGCGGCGAAGATAATTGCATACGTCGCCAACGATTACGCAATGCAATAGCAACAGCTCGTTTTGCGGCAGCTTGGCCAACGATGTGGTGGTCTAATTCAACTACAATTTCTTTAGGTGTCATTTGAGACATATCTGTTACTCACTAGTCAGCGTTTCAATCGTAAAATTATTGTTTGTATAAATACAAGTAGCGGCAGCAATCGTCAGGGATTTTTCCACAATCTCTTGCGCACTCAGCTTAGTATTTTCTAGCAATGCTTGTGCTGCTGATTTTGCATAAGGACCACCTGAGCCAATTGCGATTAAACTGTGTTCTGGCTCAATCACATCGCCATTGCCCGTGATAATAAGTGATGACTTAGCATCAGCCACTGCTAATAATGCTTCTAAGCGGCGTAAAATACGGTCTGTGCGCCAATCCTTACCTAATTCCACTGCCGCACGTACTAAATTTCCTTGATGTGTTTCAAGCTTTGCTTCAAAACGTTCAAATAAGGTAAAAGCATCTGCCGTACCACCTGCAAATCCTGCAATCACTTTGTTGTTGTACAAACGCCTCACTTTACGTGCATTTGATTTCATGACGGTATGGCCCATGGTCACTTGACCATCACCGCCAATGACAACGGTACCATTACGGCGTACGGATAAAATAGTTGTGCCGTGAAATTGTTTCAAGGTGTTGTCCTCTTGTTTAAGCCCTATAATCTGATATGGGGGTTATTTTATACAATTACAAGCGCCGCTCCCGCGAAAGGGTGGGCACGCTGCGCTCATATCATTCCCCACATCTCCTGATGCCACACGTACGAGCGCTGAAGTTAGCTCGAAGCCCGTCATTGCGAGCCCGCGCGCGCTTTTTTGCGCGGGCGTGGCAATCCAGGGAGCACAAAAACGTTCCCCTGGATTGCTTCGCATGAAAAGCACATGCTCGCAATGACGGGCTTCGATCTAACTTCAGCGCCCACCGCACGTGTGGCATAGTCAGGAGAAATTTTGAGATGTGGGTAATGATATGGCTGCGCTTTGCCCACTCTACACTTTTTCAATCACAGCTCGATTAACCCCCCTTTTCAACAACAACTGCTGCTTACGCTTAGCTAGCTGCAAGCTAGAATAAGGTCCTTGCTGTACTCGGTAAATATATTGATCACCCACTTTAACTTTAACAACATCCACTTCAACACCGGATAATAGTAAAGAAACCCGCATTTGCACGGCGTTACTTTCATTATTAAAGGTTGCTAATGTCACTCTATAAGATGATTCTTCTACGGCGGCTTTATTTGATACAGTAGGCTTTATTGACGCTGTTTCTACTTTAGCGGTTTTCTTTGGTTTTTGGTGCTTGGGTTGCACTGCCTTGCTTGATTTATTTTCCGTTGCTCCCTGTCCTTGTCCTTTAGATAATTCTGCATAAAAATCAAAATGTACCGGCGAAGTGTCATTGGAAGGAGTGGTTTTTTTTGCTGTTTTTATTTCTTTTTTCTGATCCGCCTTACCCATCATTTTTGAGAAGGCTGCATGCATTCCAGGATCACGCATGGAAAAAAATATAACGCCGCCCACTAACATCACAACGAGTGCAAAAAACCAGAATCCTGTTGATCCTGATTTTCTATTCCGTTTTTGCTTAGTATTTTTTTTAGCCATACTATAGGACCTGTTAACATTTCGCTATGCCGCGCCAGAAAGTATTGCAGAAAATATAGATTTTGATCTACATATTTTCCGGCCTGGAAACACCTAACAACTTTAATCCATTTGCTATGATTTGGCGAGTCGCAATTATTAAAGTCAATCGAGCATGACGTAATTTTTCATCGGTAACTAAAAACTGGTGAGCATTGTAAAACCCGTGAAAATCATTCGCCAATTCACGCAAGTAAGTGGTTAACAAATGAGGCTCATGTTGAACCGCTGCATTGACAATCACATCTCGATAACGTGATAAGGTACTGATTAACTGCAATTCTTGTGATTCTGTTAACAGAGCAAGATGATCTAAACCTTGAATCTTATCGTAAGACAAACCTTTTTCTTCTAGCTGACGAAATACACTACAAATTCGCGCATGTGCATATTGAATGTAGTACATGGGATTTTCGTTTGATTTTGATTTAGCAAGATCTAAGTCAAAATCAATAGGCTGTTCACATTTACGCATCACGTAAAAAAAACGTGCTGCATCATTACCCACTTCATCACGTAATTCACGCAGCGTGACAAAAGAACCGCTACGCGTAGACATTTTCACTGGCTGTCCACCACGAAATAACGAAACAAACTGCATTAATAAATAAGTGAGTTTATCAGACGCAATACCTCGTGCTTGTAATCCTGCTTTCATGCGAGGAATATAACCATGATGATCTGAACCAAAAATATTAATGGCATGATCAAAGCCACGTTCAAATTTATTGATGTGGTAAGCAAAATCATTCGCAAAATAAGTACGCTGACCATTTTTACGCTGCAATACACGATCTTTGTCATCGCCAAAATCTGTCGAGCGGAACCATAATGCGCCTTCGCGCTCGTAAGTCAATCCGGCTTTTTGTAAAGCTTGAATATTTTTATCAACTGCATCTGTGCGTGTAAATGCGCGCTCAGAAAACCATTCTTGAAAGTGTACGCCAAATTCCGCTAAGTCTTCGCGAGTTTCAGTAAGAATTATATCTAGACTAAATTCTAATATATCGTGATACGCTTTTTCTCCTAATAATTTTTTGGCGCGAGCAATCACTGCATCAATATAAATTTCTTTATCGCCACCTTGAGGTTCATCTAACGGCAATTGATCAAATACTTTTTCACTTGGAACACACAATTTCTTGCCTTGCTGTTCTTGTAATTTTTTTGCGATATCAATGACATATTCACCTTTATACGCATTGGCAGGAAAAGTAATTTTTTCGCCGCACAGTTCCAAATAACGTAGCCAAGTAGCGACTGTCAAAATATCCATTTGTCGACCAGCATCATTAACATAATATTCGCGATGCACTTTGTAACCCACCGCTTCCAACAAATCAGCAACCACAGCACCATACGCTGCATGGCGTCCATGACCTACGTGTAATGGACCGGTGGGATTTGAAGAAACGAATTCAATTAAGATGCGTTGATTGTTCCCGATATGCGTACGACCAAATTTCTCACCGGCGGCAATTATTTCAGGAATAATGCTGTAAAGTGCTTGCGAAGATAAAAAGAAATTAATAAATCCAGGGCCAGCAATTTCAATTTTTTGTACTTGCGGTGATTTGGGTAACACTTCCACCAGCATATCCGCTACTTCGCGTGGTTTGCGTTGCGCGGGTTTCGCTAGCACTAAAGCAATATTCGACGCAAAATCACCATGTTGTTTATCTTTGGTTGGATCGATTTGTATGCGTGGCTTGGCATCGGGTAATTTTCCCGCTTGCTGTAAATTTTCCAGCGCAGTTTGGAGTAGTTGTTCTAAATGTTGTTTGGTCATAGGTGTCTAAAAAGTTTAGTTTAAAAGGATTATTATCCAGAGTATTTATAAAGTTGCAAGGGAAGCTCGTCATTGCGAGTCCAGCGCCTTTTGCTGGACGCGGCAATCCAGGGGAACGCTGCAATGTTCTCTGGATTGCTTCGTCGTGCTGCAAGACTTGTCAAAATACGCTTAGCGGGGAAGCACTCCTCGCAATGACGGAGTCTTTTTCAAGACCCATCTTCTTTTTCATACGCCTTAGAAAAGTCGCACGGCTTATGCGGACAAATTAATTCTGAGCCCTTTTTCTTTGTCACTTTAATCATAAGCATAGGCCAACTGCATTTCGGACAAGCTTGTGCAACCGGCTCATTCCAAACTGCATATTTACAATCCGGATAACGTGCGCAAGAGAAAAATATTTTTCCTGTGCGCGTTTTACGTTTTAACATTTTGCCTTGATGGCATTCAGGGCAGTCCACACCTGTATCTTGAGGTTTTTGTAACGACTCAATAAATTTACAGTTAGGATAATTACCACAACCAATAAATTTTCCGTAACGGCCTGCTTTTAATTGTAATGCACCCCCGCATTGTGGACAGGTTCTGCCTTCCACAATTTCAGGCGTCACCGCTGTCGCTTTGTCTTCATCCAAACTACGCGTATATTTGCACTCTGGATAACCTGTACAACCAATAAAACGATTGTACCGACCGAGTCGAATTGATAAGGGTTTTTCGCACTGCGGACATTTTTCATCGAGCGCTTCTTGTGTCACATCTTTACGTTGTACAGTTTCCAAAATTTCATCCACCTGATGTTTAAACGGTTTCCAAAAATCCTCCAACAACGGAGTCCATTCTTTTTCGCCACGCGCGACTTCATCTAACTCATCTTCTAATTTCGCAGTGAAGTCATAATCGACATAGCGCGTAAAATATTGCGTAAGAAATTTATTTACGATACGTCCTACATCCGTAGGACGAAAACGTTTATTTTCTAATACAGCATATTCACGATTTTGTAATGTGTAAATAATCGATGCATAAGTAGAGGGTCGACCAATGCCATATTCTTCGAGTGTTTTAATTAAAGTGGCTTCAGAATAACGTGGCGGTGGTTCAGTGAAATGCTGATTGCAGTGTAAATCATTCAGAGTAACTTCTTCGCCTTCTGTTAACGGCGGTAATAAACGTTCTTCATCGTGATCCGCTTTTTTATCATCCACGTCTTCTTGATAAACCAGCATAAATCCAGGATCGGTCACCACGGATCCATTCGCACGAAAATTATTATTTTCTCCACAGGCTAAATCAACAGCTACCGTATCAAATGTAGCATGAATCATTTGTGAAGCAACCGTACGTTTCCAAATTAAGTCATACAATTTATATTGTTCAGGCGCGAGAAATTCTTTTACAGACTCCGGTGTGCGTATAACAGACGTAGGACGAATTGCCTCATGCGCTTCTTGCGCATTTTTCGCTTTGGTTTTATAAACTCGCGGCTCTTCCGGCACATTATTTTTGCCATAACGTTCAGCAATCAGTACACGAATTTCAGCAATGGCTTCTTGCGCTAAATTCACAGAATCGGTACGCATATAACTGATCAAACCCACTGCGCCATTACCAGTATCAATTCCTTCATATAATTGTTGTGCAGTGCGCATCGTACGCTGCGCAGTAAATCCTAATTTACGCGCTGCTTCTTGTTGCAAAGTCGATGTGATAAAAGGTGCAGCTGGATTGCGTTTACGTTGTTTTTTCTCAACCTTAGTAACAAGCAGTTTACCTTTAGCTGCTTTGAGCAATACTTTTTTAACATCTTCCGCTTGTTCTGTTGTAGTAAGAGAGAATTGTTCAAGCTTTTCGCCTTTGTAAGTCACTAATTTGGCGTTGAACGCTTGTTTACGCGCTTCCGTATCGGCAACAATATCCCAATATTCTTGGCTGACAAATTTTTCAATTTCTTCTTCACGTTCCACAATCATGCGCAACGCTGGACTCTGTACACGTCCAGCAGATAATCCGCGGCGAATTTTGCGCCACAATAAAGGCGATAAATTAAATCCAACTAAAAAATCCAGTGCGCGACGTGCTTGTTGTGCATTCACTAATTCCATTGAAATATCGCGTGGATTTTCTATGGCAGCTTTTACTGCTGTTTTGGTAATTTCATGAAACACGACACGATGTACCGATTTTTTATTGAGAGCTTTTTTCTCATTTAAAATTTCATAAACATGCCAAGAAATGGCTTCACCTTCTCGATCAGGGTCAGTCGCCAAATATAAGGCATCAGATTTTTTCATGGCTTTGACGATAGCAGCGACGTGTTTTTGATTTTTTTCGATCAATTCATAATGCATTGCGAAATGATGCGCGGGATCGACTGCACCTTCTTTAGGTAATAAATCACGCACGTGGCCATAAGAAGCCAACACATCAAACTGTGCACCAAGATATTTTTTTATCGTTTTTGCCTTGGCGGGAGATTCTACGATAACTAAACTTTTAGACATAGAATTATGCATTCCTCAACGAAAATTGCAGATTGTGCAATGAAAATAAGACTCAGTGTAACGTACCAAAAGCATCCGACATAACCATATCTTGTAAGAGATTTAACGCCGATTTTTTATCCGGCTGGCTAAACAATACCATCAATACTACCCACTTGATGCGCCCTAAATCAACTTCTCTTTTATCTAAAGCCATTAGCCTGTCAATTACAATTTCACGCGTCATAGGATCTAAAATACCCAGCTGTTCTAAATGTAATAATAGACCAATACCTTCAATGCCTAACTGTTCATTTTCTTCTGCCAAGTAATGGCGAATGGCATGCACTGTCAGCATTGGGCCTGCTTGAACAGCAGCTTTTACCCGTAGTAATCCATCTAACCAATCCATTGCACGGTCAATTTCAAAACGATTAAAGCCTATTTTTTCAAGCTCCGATGTCACTATCGAGCTATCTGCTTTTAATGTAGCACTGCTATCCATGTAATTTTCAAATAAGAACATCAATACTTCAAACATAGTCTACCATGTTGATTTAATTGGTTTTAAAGAGAATACGTCTATAACCACCCGGGACAATTTGCACACATTCCGCTAACTCTAAGTCTAGCAGCATGGAGGAAACTTTGCTCGTAGTCAACCCACTTCGTGCGCTGATCACATCCAATGACGTCGCATCGTCATCGATTTGTTGCAATAACTTCCAGTGCTCTTGGCTTAAGTCCTTTTGGTTTGGTGCAGATGATACAGGTTCATTATATTGAGTCAACGCAGTATATAATGAACCCAATTCTTCCAAGATATCGGCTGCTGTTTCAACCAGCTTTGCGCCTTGGCGAATAAGATGATGACACCCCCGTTTGAGCGGGCTGTGAATCGAACCCGGCAGTGCAAACACATCTCGACCCTGTTCTATCGCCGTGCGTGCAGTAATTAACGAGCCACTTTTTAGAGCCGCTTCAACAACTAAGATGCCTAAACTTAAGCCACTGATAATGCGGTTTCGTTGTGGAAAATTTTTTGCGAGAGGCAGAGTGTCAGGCGGAAATTCAGAAATTAATGCTCCGTGTGAAATAATTTCTTGCGCCAATTTACGATGTGAAACAGGATAAACATGATTTAAACCCGTACCACATACTGCAATGGTCTTGCTATTTGCTCGCAATGCACCACGATGACTGGCTGCATCAATGCCACCTGCTAAACCACTTGTGATAATTAATCCCGATTTTGCTAAACAAGCCGCAAATTGCATTGCTGTTTCAACGCCTACAGAAGTGGGATTACGCGAACCCACTATAGCGAGTTGCGGTTGATTCAATATCTCTACATCTCCTTGCACATACAACACCAAAGGTGCCGTATGGATTTCACGCAGCAAGGTTGAATATTTGTTATCAACAAGTGAAATTAAATGACAATGATTTTTCTCACTCCACTGTAAATCTGCTTCCACCGATTTCCAATCAGGATTTTTGATCGCCTGAATTTCTCGCGGTTTCAGACCGGCTTCTTGCAACGTTTCTTTCGTCGCAGAAAATAATTCTTTAATATCCGCAAACAATTCTATCCAACGACGAAATTTCGCCGGACCGATATGTGGCAATCGCATAGCTGCGAGCCAGTATGTGATGTCTGTGCTGGTGTGCATTTTTAATTTTATCCTACATGCTTTTAGCGGGCGCGGGGATGACTGAAGAAACACTGAAATAACATGATGGTTGATGACAGAAAGAATTGCAGAATGGACAACAAAACTTGCCCCCCCCCTTGCAGGGGGAGGCCCCGAGCGGAGACTGTGTCCACACTATGGGTTGGGACTTTGTCCTACGTTCTACGTCCGCTGTTACTATATTGGCTAGACATGCTTACTTCTGATGGGAGATGCGCACTCCTGGACGAAGTATGAGTACGGCTAGCAGTGACAGCTTGCTTAACATTATCATTTAATTTCCTAGGCTTTCCTTTCTCGTCATTTCCTAAGATCTTTTCAAGCTTTTTCTCAATCGATGTTAAATGAGCAAGTGTTAATTTTGTAGGATCTATATGACCTTTAGGATCTATATTATCTATCTTCGGCATACTTTGCGTAAAAAAACCACAGCAGCCAGGAGTTAGTTCAGATAATATTTCACTTCTCTTTTCTTCAGATACAAAATGAGAAAGTATTTCATAAAGCTCGCCTGTTTTTCCCTTCCTAGAAGAACTCTCAAGAAGTCTTCTGTAAGCATGCGTGCCTATTTCTTCTAACCACTGTGCAGAAAATTGTAAAGATTGATTCTCTTCCTCGTTATAATCACCTAGTTTATCTTTAATTGCTCGGGCAGCTATAGGAATTTTACGTGAGTCAGTATCAGAAAAAGGAATCCCACCAGGCCGCCACTTCGTTAGCTCATGTAAAAATTCAGCATTATTAAAAACTTTCGTAAAATAGCCCAATAAAACTTTTAGGTGGTTGTTTTTTTCTTGGTTTGACTTATCTTTTTCTTTTTCTAACCTTAGGTCTTCATAGCCTTTAATCGTTAGATTTAATAAATTAATTTCAGAACTTAGTTCTTTATTGTCTTTTAAATTCAACTTATCAGCATCTCCACGAAAACTAGCGTCAGTACCATAACGAATTTTTAAATTAAAACATTCATCCTGTATTTTTTTTATCTCTCTTGCGCTGACATTATCATAAGCTAACTTCGCACCATTATAAGCATTCTCTGCCTTTATATCGAGACTGCTGCTGCCTTTAGATTCCCGAATAACATCCTCAAGCTCTACTCTCTTCCTAGTAACATCACCAATCAAATTCTTGATTCTTTCCTTAATGCTCATACACTCATCTTTAGCTGTTTTCTTAAATTTATCAGCACTTGATTTAATATCTGCAATCAGCCCTATTGTTGATTTGAAGTCATTGGGAATTTGAATTTCTGCATCATTTTTGTATAATAGATTTAAAGTACCGTCTTTCTTCTCTAATGAACAAATTGGCTTAATCGCTTCTGCTAAAGAATTAGTCCCCTGCACGAGGTTTTTATTAGGAGTACCAGAACTTCTTTCCGATTCAAAACTTACTAACTCTTTTATTGCTTGATCAAGACGTTGATATGATGGGGTATCGGTGTTACTTAAAAGACGGCCTTGGCGAACCTGCTTTACTACTCCTTTAAATATATTCTCGATTTCTCCAAAGGGTAACTCTCTAAACTCGTCAGGATAACCTTTTACCGGCATAATCCACAAATTAGAATGAGCAGTTATTTCCTTGGTAAAATCGAAACTTTGTTCAGTAAAAATTTCTTCTTCTTTTCCGTTATTATGCTTAACAACAAAAATATCTTTGTACATGCGCAAAAAATCACCGATCATGTCTTTGAGGTCTTTCTTGATCTTGGCTTTCTTTTTGTCCGGGATCTCAGGCTTAATTGCATCTAGAAGCGGAGACATTTCGGGTTGTGTCTTTGCTATCCAATGACTTGCTCCCGCATTATATAATCCTAAAATTAATAAAGATTTAGTTATTCGATAACCAAGCCAACCTTTACACTTCTCAAGATTTACTCTGGCTTGTTCGAGGTATTTTTGAGGCTCTTGTTCTTGCGCCTGGGATTGTTTTCGAATAATAGCGCTTGTTGCGCTCGCTGCATCATCAATCGAACCGGTGTAATTACGAGGAATGCTAATAGAAGTATTTGAACTCGGAGCAGGTTTTTGTAATTTAACATATATTGCACGCTCTAACCTTTCTCGAGAACAAACTGGCACACCTTTACCTTCTTCTTCTATTGAAGGAATTTCATTTGCTTCAGAAAGTGTTTTACCTAACTCGATTAATCCAAGAAAATCTTCACTAAATTTTCTATATTCGCTCTCAAGAGTACCTTCCATCTTCCTCTTCTTTTCTGGGGATGATGTTTTTGTTGGCGATGTGTTTGTTGGCGTAGTCGTTCCAGCAGGCATAGCAAACCTCCTTAATTATTCCCCAGCAAGATCTAACGTCTCTTGGTACTCTAGTTTAATCCAGACATTGCATCTTTGCCAAATGTTTGTTTATTACTGTGAGTAATATACAACGACAAAGCTTAAGAAAATATTAAATAAGACTAACAATAGAATCGAGTAAATTTTGCGCAATGTTTAGATTACATTGCTCATCTAATTCACGAATACACGTTGGACTGGTCACATTTATTTCAGTCAAAAAATCACCAATTACATCTAAGCCTACAAATAATAAACCTTTTTCACGCAAAACAGGTCCGACTTCTTGGCAAATCCAGAGGTCATGTTTGGTTAATTTTTTAGCAACTCCTTTAGCGCCTGCGGCTAAATTCCCACGCAGCTCATCTTTGGCGGGAATGCGCGCCAATGCATAAGGCACCGGCTCACCATTAATCATTAAAATGCGTTTATCACCTTTGCTAATTTCTGGAATAAAACGCTGCGCCATGGCATAACGCGTTTCTCGTTGCGTCAGCATTTCAAATACCACGGATGCATTTAAATCTTTTTGATGCAAACGAAACACGGATGCACCCCCCATGGCTTCTAATGGTTTACAAATAATATCTTTGTACTCATTAAAAAATTTCCTGAGCAAATGTATCTCGCGCGTAACCAGCGTCGGAGGACAGCATTGTGGAAACTGCATAGTAAAAAATTTTTCATTGGCATCACGCAAAGCTTGCGGTTTATTGATGACTAGCACACCTTCTTGCTCAGCACTTTCTAAAATATACGTCGTATAAATATACTCTTGATCAAAAGGCGGATCTTTGCGCATTAAAATGACTTGCAAGTCTGCGAGAGGCATGGTTTTTTGCGTCCCGCATTCAAACCATTTTTTTGCGTCGTGAAAAACTTTTAGTATGCGACTGCAACCATACGCTTTTCCATCACGCATGAATAAATCTTTTTGTTCAAAATAATGAATTTCCCAGCCACGTTTTTCCGCTTCCCACAACATGGCAAGCGTACTATCTTTTTTAAAATGAATTGCTTGAATGGGGTCCATCACCACACCGAGCTTGGTCATTTATTTACTCCTGATATCGTGCCGCCTGGATTGCCACGCCCGCGCAAAAAGCGCGCGCGGGCTCGCAATGACGGATTACGCCATCTCCCTCGCTGCTGCCAACATGCTCAAGCGCGCAATCACACCATAAGCATAAAATCGATTTTGACATTCACCGGGTGCAGCATTTGGAGGCGGATCACACGTTTTAGCAAATGGCAATGGCTCAAACTGCATGCCTGGAGAATTTAAATTTTCATCTATGCCACGTTCTTTATGCACGCGATAAAAACCACCGACTACGCGCTGTCCCCATAAATACACGACGGGTTCTGCAACTGCATTATCAATGCCCCACGTTTCAAATGAGTGAACGCCTTCCTGAATGATAACACTCTGCACTGTTTGACCACCTTTCGATTTTGCCATGCTCGTACGTTGCTTGCGATTTAATGAACGCAATTCATCAGCATTTTTTACCATCATGACTGCCATTCCATACGTGCCCGCATTGGCTTTTACTACGATATAAGGTGGATAAGGAATTTTATATTCTGCATATTTTTTTTGTACCGCTGTCAGTAATTTTTCAACACTGGATATTAAGCATTCTTCGCCTTCGCGGCGCATAAAATCCACTCCGTCACAACGTTGAAATAAGGGTGTAATTAACCAAGGATCGATTTCAACCAGCTCAGCAAATTGCTGGCTCTCTTGTGCATAAAAATTAAAATGTTCGGATTTCAAACGTTGACTCCAACCCAATTTTACCGACGGCAAAACCGGCTGAGATAAATTTTTTAAAATATCAGGCACACCTGCTGATAAATCATTATTTAATAAAATAACATCCGGAATAAAATCACTGACTTTCATTAAATCGCGTTCGCGTGTAATTGCTTCAACAATAATTTTTTCGCCATTGTTTAAAGTAATGGTTCGTATTTCTTCCGCATCGGGGAAAAGAGAACCTACACGCACCAGAAATCCAGCGCCAAGCAAAATTTCACACAACGCGCGAATATTTTCCCAATAAAAAACATTACGCGTGTGATCTTCTGGAATAAGCAAAATATGTTTTGCCGCTGGAGCAAATTGATGAATCGCAATTTTTGCAGCACGGATAGAAAGCGGTAAAAAAGCGGGATTTAAACTAAGATTATTAAATCCTGCAGGAAATAAATTCATATCAACAGGAGCTAATTTAAAACCGGCGTTGCGTAAATCCACAGAACCATAAACAGGAGCAGGATATTTTTGCCATTGCAATTGCAACCACGTTTCAATTTCTTGTTGCTTATTGAGAAATTGTTTTTCTAAAAAATTTAACGGGCCGGTTAGCGCCGTTTTTAAATGCGGAGTTTGATCAATGTTACTTTGCATTCGATTTCCTTAGCCAAGCGTCTGCGCAAAGCCAAGAAATTCTTTCGCATCCACTTCACCCGCGATGGATTGCACAAGACCTCCTTCGCGATTAAAAAATAAAACGGTAGGCGGTGCGATCACATTAAAACGTTTTAGCAATGCTTGATCAAATCCGTTATTATCTGTCACATTCGCTCTCAACAACACGAAATCTTGGAGCGCACGTTTTACTTTAGGATGAGTGAAAACCGTGTTGTCCATCGTAATACACGATGCGCACCAGTCTGCATAAAAATCGATAATGACAGGCTTTCCATCTGCTTTTGCTATTTCTAATTGCTGATTTAACTGTGACATATCTTGCAATACAGTGAATGAGAGATTTCTCTCGCGTGCTAATTGATAATTAAAAAATTTCACTCCTGCTAAAGGACGAAATGGATCTGAGTTTCCTAACACTGCACCCACCATTAAAACTGTCGCATACATTAAACAGACTAAACCTATTCCTTTATTTAATCGGGTCAAATGACTGTGCGCCGTATTAAACGCGCCCATAAAAACAGCAGAACCTACAAATAAGGCTGCCCATAACAATAAGGTAACTGTACCTGGCAATATCCGACCTAACATTAAAATGGCTAAGCCTAGCATTAAAACGCCACAGAATTTTTTAATTCCTTCCATCCAAGGGCCGGCTTTTGGCAACAATTTCCCAGCTGAAACACCTATCAATAAAAGCGGTATACCCATGCCTAGACCTAAAGCCAACAATGCAACGCCTCCAAGAATCACATTCCCACTTTCAGCGATATAAGCAAGCACACCGACTAGAGGGGCACTGACACAAGGTGAAACAATCAGTGCTGAAAGGGCACCCATTAAAAATACGCTTATATAGGTTCCACCTTTTTGTTTGTTACTCCATGTTGTTACACGTTGTTGAACACTTCTTGGCAAACTTAATTCATAAAAGCCAAAGAGTGATAATGCTAATAATACGAATAAGCCACTGAATAATAGGATTACCCAGGGTTTTTGGAATTGAACTTGTAGACTACCTCCAAGAGAAGCAACCATCATTCCCGCCGCTGCATACATTAAAGCCATTCCCAGAACATAGGTAAGTGATAAGAAAAATGCTTTCGATGTCGTGATGGATTTACCTTGCCCGACAATAATACTAGAGAGAATAGGAACCATAGGTAACACACAAGGAGTAAACGCCAATAAAATTCCCAAGCCCAAAAAGCTTAAAAGAATCAATATGGGATGCCCCCCCATCAATAAATTGGCTACCTTTTGATGATTTGAAGCCACTCGTTTTGCATTGGCATGATTGGTTACAACAGGCTTGTTATCCCCTGATATATTTAATGAAATATATTTTTTAAGTGGTGGATAGCAAAACCCATCTTCAGAACACCCTTGATAACTGACCCCTAAAACCAGCTGACCCTCTGAACCAACCAAAGAAACAGGAACCTGAAGCGATCCCGTATAAGTTTGGTAATTGCCACGAATACTGTCTTGTTTCGCATGGCCCTCTGGCAACGCAACTGCTCCAATTTTCACTTTGCTGGTGGGTGCGGGAGTAAAGGTAAATTGATCTTTATAAAGGTAATAGCCGGGCGCCATCTCCCATTTTAAAACTAATTGATTGTTTTTATTCAAAGAACTGGAGAAGACGAATGCTTGATCTGCGGATAAAGGTTTTTGCATTTCTTCTGCGTGCCCCACAGAAACCATGAAAATTAGCAGAATACTTAATAGGATGCGTAACATTAAAATTAATCCTCTTACCATTCATATATTATAGAGCAGTAATATAACATTTTTATTCTAATTCGGCAGTAGCTTGGTAATTCTTTGGTAATTCTTGACTCTCTCACAATTATCGCTATTATCCATCTGCCCCCTTGAGAACACTATTTTTATCCCCATATTAGAGAACAGGGTAGAGTGGTAAGTTTACCTCAGTAAGCCCCCGTGTTTCATATGTTAATTAGGAGAACTATTATTATGAGCAAGAAAATGTCTAAAAAAATTCGTCCTTTATCGGACCGGATCGTTGTTGAACCCCGTGAACTTGAAACCAAAACGGCTGGCGGAATCGTCATTCCTGATACTGCAGATAAAGACAAGCCAATGCAAGGCACTGTTATTGCGATTGGCAACGGTAAGTATATCGATGGCAAACTGCAACCCCTGCAAGTCAAAGTGGGTGACAAGATATTGTTTGGCAAATATGCTGGAACCAACGTCAAACTAGACGACCAAGAATACCTCGTCATGCGTGAAGAAGATGTCATGGGCGTTCTGGAAGAATAATCGCATACTTATTTTTAATGTTAATTAAGAGGAAAAAATTATGGCAGCTAAAGAATTACGATTTGCTGAAGAAGCTCGCCAATTAATGCTGGCAGGTGTTAATGAACTTGCCAATGCAGTACAAATTACCATGGGTCCACGTGGTCGCAATGTGGTAATCGACAAATCCTTCGGCGCACCTACCGTAACCAAAGACGGTGTATCCGTTGCGAAAGAAATTGAATTTAAAGACAAATTCAAAAACATGGGCGCACAAATGGTTAAAGAAGTGGCGTCACAAACTTCTGACGAAGCTGGCGATGGCACAACAACCGCAACCGTATTGGCACGTCAAATTTTGGTAGAAGGCCTCAAAGCAGTTGTTGCTGGTTTCAACCCAATGGATTTGAAACGCGGCATTGATAAAGCAGTTGCTGCTGCAGTTGACAGAGTTGAAAAAATTATCCGTTCCTTGCAAAGATGACAAAGCAATTGCGCAAGTCGGCACCATTTCTGCTAACTCCGATGAATCCATCGGTCGCATTATTGCTGATGCAATGGCTAAAGTGGGTAAAGAAGGCGTTATCACTGTTGAAGAAGGTTCTGGCTTAGACAATGAATTAGATGTAGTTGAAGGTATGCAATTTGATCGCGGTTATCTCTCACCTTACTTCATCACCAATCAACAAAACATGTCTGCTGAATTGGAAAATCCATTCATCCTGATCGTCGACAAGAAAATTTCTTCTATTCGTGATTTATTGCCAGTGCTTGAAGCAGTTGCAAAATCCGGCCGTTCATTGTTAATCATTGCTGAAGATGTTGAAGGTGAAGCATTAGCAACTCTAGTTGTTAACCACATGCGCGGCATTGTGAAAGTATGCGCAGTGAAAGCACCTGGATTTGGTGATCGTCGTAAAGAAATGTTGCAAGACATTGCTACTCTTAACCAAAGCGCAAGTGATTGCTGAAGAAGTGGGCCGCACATTAGAATCCGCTACTTTAAAAGATCTTGGGTTCTGCCAAGCGTATTCATGTCACCAAAGACAACACCACAATCATTGATGGCGCTGGTGAGAAAAAAGAAATTCAAGACACGCATCACGCAATTGCGTGCACGTGTTGAAGAAACAACTTCTGATTACGATCGTGAAAAATTGCAAGAACGCGTTGCTAAATTAGCTGGCGGTGTTGCTGTCATCAAAGTCGGTGCGGGTTCTGAAATTGAAATGAAAGAAAAGAAAGCACGCGTTGAAGATGCATTGCACGCAACTCGTGCTGCGGTTGAAGAAGGCGTTGTTCCTGGCGGCGGCGTTGCACTTGATTCGTGTCATGCAAGCAGTCAAGAATCTTAAAGGTGAAAATGAAGCACAAAACATGGGCATTCAATTCATCCGTAAAGCGCTGGAAGCTCCATTACGTCAAATCGTTGCAAACGCTGGTTATGAAGCCTCTGTCATCGTGAATAAAGTCATCGAAGGCAAAGGCTAACTATGGTTTCAATGCTGCAACCGGTGAATATGGCGACATGCTTGAGATGGGTATTTTGGATCCTACCAAAGTAACTCGTACTGCATTACAACACGCTGCTTCAGTTGCTGGCATGATGATCACCACAGAATGCATGATCACTGAACTTCCAAAAGAAGAAGGTGAAGGCATGCCATGCTGGTGGTATGGGCGGCATGGGTGGAATGGGCGGTATGGGTGGCATGATGTAATCCATCTGTTTTACCGGCTGCAAAATTAAAACCCCGCTCTCGCGGGGTTTTTTTTGCGGAGAAGAAAACTCTGCGCCACTTGATTTGTATATACAATGGTATATACCATAAACATGAAATTCGAATGGGATAATAATAAAAACGAAATTAACATACAGCGCCACGGAATTGATTTCCACGATGCTGCTTCAATATTTGAATATCCCATGCTAATAAAAACAGATACCCAAAAGAATTATGGTGAAAACCGATTAGTGGGGGCTGAACTAATATGACCAAATTGCGTCAAAAAAATGATGAAGGCATAAATTATGAGGACATCCCTGCTACAACCCAAGAATTTTGGGAAGATGCTGAAGTATTTATGCCTCAGCATAAAGTACATATTTCATTGCGGCTCGATGAAAACATTATTGAGTATTTCAAGCAAGAAGGCAGCGGCTATCAATCCAGAATAAACGCTGTTTTAAAAGCTTATGTGAATACACATTCTCGTCATCAACTATCCGTTAAAGAAGCAGGAAGCAATATAGGGCATAAACGTATATCAAAGCAGCGGAAAAATAAGAATCGTTAACTCCTCACAAAATCCAAGGCCTTTTGACCGATTAAATATTTTAATCGGCTCACATTAATTACAATTGCTGATCAAATAGCTTCTCAGTTCACGGAAGAATTGCTTTTTTCACCCCTAATAATATCCTTTATTGCAACTCTAATTCAAAAAAGGAAGGAGAAATGGAAATAGTAAATAGATTTTTCCATACAATCGATAAAAAGCTACTTAATCTCAAGAAAGCAGCCCAAATAGAGCGGCAATCCCGCGAGTCAATCCCATAATAATAGGAGCAATCAGATTAAAAAGGACGCCGGTTAACATCAGTAGAATTAAAATAAAGAATCCATACGGTTCAAGTCGATACAAATACCAAGAAATTTTGCCCGGCAATATATTATAAAGTGCACGACCACCATCTAAAGGAGGAATGGGAAAGCAATTTAATACACCCAATACAACATTAATCCAGATTCCCGCTTCTCCCATGTAGATAAGCGGCACGCCCAACCAATCATTGAGATAAAAACCCATTTTAGCAATAGCTGCCCAAATCAACGCCATTAAAAAATTAGATAAGGGTCCTGCCAATGAAACAATTGCCATATCCACTCGCGGATTACGCATGTTGCGCGCATCCACTGGAACCGGTTTCGCCCAACCAAAGATAAAATTGCTAAACAGTAACAAAAGCAAGGGAACAACAATCGTCCCCATCAAATCAATATGTTTTAATGGATTAAGCGTCAAACGACCCGATAGCCGCGCTGTTTGATCGCCAAATTTAGATGCAACCCATCCATGTGCAACTTCGTGCACAGTGACAGCAAATAATACTGGCAATGCCCAAACTGCTATTTTTTGTAAATTACTGAGTTCAACCATAGTTATGGAGTATCTAAAATAATCGTCGGGTTCTCAAGGAAAATTTGTTATTATTCTTTAAAATATGTAGGGGCGCACGCACGTGTCACTGATTTTTTATAAAACCATAGCAGGCATAGTGATCCTCATCACCAGCCTTGCTACGGTTATTTATCCCATCAAAGTACGCGCACATCCTAAACACCATTTTTTTTTAGAATTGGGTGATGCACTGGCGAGCGGTATTTTTTTAGGCGCTGCATTATTCCACATGCTGCCGGATGCGACTCGAGAATTTACAAAAATTTTCGGAGATAATCATTATCCTCTTGCAGAATTATTTTGTGCTGCGGGCTTTTTAATTTTACTGTTCCTCGAAAGGCTGTCACAACATAGCCATAAAGAACAATCCAAGAATACTATCCCCTGCATTCTCGCACTGATTTTAATTATTCATGCTCTAATTGAAGGCGCAGCTCTCGGAGTCAACACCACTGTTTCAACTGCCTTAGTGATTTTTATTGCTATTATTGCTCACAAAGGTTCAGAAAGTTTTGCCTTAGCCGTCATTTTAAATCGCAGCAGCATGACTTTGACACAAATCATCACCATTATTGGATTATTTTCAATCATGACGCCCTTGGGCATTCTATTGGGAGCTTTATTAACCGAATCGCTGCAATTCAAAACCGGCCAATTAGTCACTGCAGGATTTAATGCTTTCGCTGCTGGCACATTTCTTTATATGTCAACACTACATCACATCAACCACCATCAGCGCTCACACCGAGGAGAAGGCATGATTGAATTTGCAGCACTGCTCGTTGGGCTGAGTACTATGGGTGTTGTTGCGCTGTGGGCAGTTTAGTGATGAGTTGAGAATCAGCAACTACGGTTTTGGCCTACCTATTAATCAATTGCATAATAAGCGTCGCGACAAATAAAATAAGAAATATAAAAAATACAATCTTAGCAATTCCCGTAGCCGCTGCGGCAATACCAGAGAAACCTAAGATACCTGCGATAATAGCAATCACTAAAAACACAACAACCCAGTTTAACATTGTAAAACTCCTTTTAAATTGTCATGCAGAAACCAATCCTAATTCCATCACTGCATCACGCTCAGCACGCAGCTCATTTAAAGTAAGATTAAATTTTTCTTGCCCAAAATCATTTTGTTTTAATCCATGAATGACTTTTGATTTACCACCATCCGTATGACAAGGGAATGAGAAAATCAGTCCTTCATCAACACCATATTCTCCTTGAGAACAACGCGCAACAGAATAACTCTCACCTTGTACCGTTTCATGGGAAAGGTTATAAATACTCGTAATCGCTGCATTCGCCGCAGAAGCAGCAGAGGATGCGCCACGTACTTTAATTACTTCTGCACCGCGCTTTTGTACGATAGAAATAAAATCATTCTGTAACCATTTGAGATCAGTAATGACATCAATCACAGGTTTACCATTAATTTTAGCATGATAAAAATCAGGATATTGCGTTGATGAATGATTTCCCCAAATGGTCATCTGCGTAATTGCAGTGACATCCACATGCGCTTTTTTAGCGAGCTGTGCCCGTGCACGCAACTCATCCAATGCTGTCATTGCAAAAAAGCGTTCATTTGGAACATCGGGAGCATTATTCATTGCGATCAAACAATTGGTATTGCAAGGATTCCCAACAACCAAAATACGCACATCATCAGCAGCATTATCATTAATCGCTCGGCCTTGTGTCGTGAAAATTTTACCATTAATTTTTAATAAATCAGAACGTTCCATGCCTTCTTTACGAGGCACGGCACCCACTAACATCGCCCAATTCACATCACGCATGGCTTCATTAACATTCGATGTGCACGTAATTTTTTTCAGCAATGGAAAAGCGCAATCTTCCAACTCCATCGCTACGCCTTTTAATGACGGAAGCGCCGCATCCAGTTCCAATAATTGCAATTCAATCTCCGTCTCTGGGCCCAACATTTGTCCTGAAGCCACACGAAAAACCAATGCATACCCAATTTGTCCCGCTGCACCCGTAATAGCAATTTTGACGCGTTTTTTCATAATATTTACCCTATTCAAGATATAAGAAATTAAGTCTCTGATATATTTTAGGAATATGCATAAATTTCCATGAAAATAAACCCAGTATTTTCAATATGATATCATAAATTATGTAATTTGTACCAGGTTTTGACAAATTACATAAGTTTTTCACTCACAGTTGAAAACACAGTAAGAGGAACACACGACCAGCAATGCAAAAATCTATCCCAGCATTAGAAGGAAGTCTATGTTACCCCCCCGCTTAAATATAATTAAATTAGCTATGCTAAATTGACAGAATTATTATATTAGTGTATTTTTTACTCAATTTATATTTGTTTTATTTTTATCTATCAAAGTTCCGTCTCGATTTTGAGGCTAGTAGGGCTAGGTTTTTAACGAGGAGAATAGAGGTGTTCAGACTAGATCCTGATGCATTTCCAAAGGATATGTTATCAAAAATTTTTTCGTATGGTGCGTGGAGCGGCAGGTTAAGCACTGCGCCAGTTAGCAAAGCATTCAATCGTTTTGCTCATGAGGATTCATATTGGGGACAAAAAGTTAAACTGCATTTCCCTCATGTGTACAAAGCTGTTCTGAAGAATTATGCGGAAAAAGTTCCAGAAGAAAAGCACCTAGAAATAAATAATGATAAAAAAATTATTTGGTGTGCCGTGTTTCATAATGCTTACATTAATGAATATAGACATAATGATAAATATATAGATTATTATGACTCTCGCACTCGTCGACATAAAAAAATACCAGAGAGAAAATTATTTTCTCTCATAAAAGAAGGCGATGTTGAGGGCTTAAAAGATATTTTTCCAGCATTTGATGACTTAGAGATGCTAGAAAAAATAAAAGATAATAATGGAAAGCCACTTCTTCAATGGATAAAAAATCAAGCTTTATTTGACTATTTTTATAGCTTAATTGTAGAAAAATATAAAGATAATAATGCTCCTATACGCATCGATGTAACAAGATATATAAATGATAAAACTATCCTTCATTGGGCTGCCAAGTTCCGACAGACAAAAGTTGTCAATGTTTTATTGGAGGAAAAAGGTATTCGAGTTAATGCGCAAACCTATTTTCGTGATACTGCGCTTCACATGGCTGCATGGGGTGGACATACTGACATTGTTAAGATTTTATTAGCAAGAGGTGCTGACTTTGATACAGATTCCCGTAGTACTGTTTATGAGTCATTTTTTAAGGACATCACTGGACAACGCTATTTTGCGCTTCATTTAGCTGCACATGGTGGCCATATTGACATTGTTGAGCTTTTATTAGCAGGGGATGATAAGGTCAATATGCGGTTTGGTGGTGATGCTACCGCGCTTCTCTTTGCCGCAAAGGGCGGCCATACTAACGTTGTTAAAATTTTATTAGCAAGAAATGCTGATGTTAATGCAAGGTTAAACAATGGCGCTACCGCACTTCACCTTGCTGCAAATAATGGAGATACTGATACTGTTAGGGCTTTATTGGCAACAAAAGATGTTAGGGTTAATTTACGGTGCGGTCCTAACTATAATACTGCGCTTCACGTAGCAGCGCGCAATGGCCACGCCGATACCGCTGCAGTATTGGTGGAAAAAAGTGATATTAACGAAAGATGCTTCTATGGTTTTACCCCGCTTCACTTAGCTACATGCCAGGGCAAGACTAAGGTTGTTAATGTTTTATTGGAGGCAAAAGATGTGGATGTTAACGCACGCTCCAAGGAACATCATGCTTATACTCCGCTTCATTGCGCTGCAATGTATGGTCATTTTGGCATTTTTAATATTCTACT
This sequence comes from uncultured Gammaproteobacteria bacterium, assembly GCA_963710715.1. Lineage (GTDB taxonomy): Bacteria > Pseudomonadota > Gammaproteobacteria > DSM-16500 > DSM-16500 > CAVQBL01. Next base: position 36,333 of record CAVQBL010000016.1, read on the forward strand.
TGCACGAGGCGCAAATATTAATGCTGTAACTCGCGACCATAAAAATGCTCTTCAGTTAGCTGTTGCCAATAATAACTCTATTAAAAATAATTCTATTAAAACCTATAAAACTCATGACTGCAGTGATGCTAATGTTGTTGACGCAGCAGGCAGCAGTAGTAATGATTCCGCTCGTTTCAGTCATATATACACACCTGCAGGCTACGATAAAATTATTTATACCATGCAAAAGCAAAATCTGATTATTTATTTTGATGCAGTTATGCTCCGAAAAGATGAGGATCATAGAAAAACTTTTTTTGGATTACCGCTGGGACAATCTGCAAAGAAAAAGAAAGCTGCAGCAGGTGCATTAAAAAGCGTTGTTTTTGATGGTGCTGATCCTTCTTGTCTTGATAAGCATCAAGATGCTCTAAATAATGGCGAGCTTGGAAAGATTTATCATTACTTCCGTCCTTTTATTGAAGCAAAAAAATATTTGAAAGTGAATTCATCTTCTCTGCAAGAGGAAAACTTGATCAAAAACAACAAATAATATGTGATTGCGTGCACTACAAAATACGTCAGTGAACTCCCCAAAAATTTGCGGCAAGTTCGCGGATTCATCCACCCTTTGAAGCAGTAGCGACTTCGTAGAAAACATTCCTACTGTTCCGGCATATGCGGATTATTATTTCCAGAACGGTAAATCATTCGCTCTACACTATAATGCGAATTTATGAATTTTCTGAAGCGCCTCAGGATTGAGGGATATCAATATAGTACTTGTAAATTCAGGCTGCGCTAATGCAAGAGAGCAAGTAAATATTGATGCTAGAGCAATTATTTTTCTGTTCATCAAATTACATGAGTTTTTTCACCTATAGTCAAAATTACTCGAGAGTAATTTTGACTATAGGTGAAAAAACTCGTATAATAATCTTATGAAAAAGCGCTATCTCACAGAACAAGTTCACAAAGACCTAGCAAAGAAAATGGTTTTTGTTGGAGGTCCACGTCAAGTTGGCAAAACGACGATGGCTAAAAGTTTTCTACATGGCCAAACAGGGTACTTAAATTGGGATGTACCTGAACATAGAGAATTGATACTAAAAAAAGAATTTCCCAGTACTTCATTATGGGTTTTTAATGAAATCCATAAATATCGTACATGGCGCAATTATTTAAAGGGAATATATGATATTAAACCACCGCACCAGCAAATCCTAGTAACAGGCAGCGCGCGCTTAGACTACTACCGTTTTTCAGGCGACTCTTTGCAAGGACGTTATCATTATTTACGTATGCACCCTCTCTCAGTTGCAGAACTCGGTTTAAAAACTCAAAAGGATTTGTTAGATCTTCTACAACTAGGAGGATTCCCAGAACCTTACTTCTCTTCTTCCGAAATTGAATCAAAACGTTGGGCCCGTGAATATAGAACTCGCCTCATTCGAGAAGACTTAGTACAACTTGAACGCGTGCACGATTTAGGTAACATCGAACTTCTCGCTATGCGACTACCTGAATTAGTGGGAGCACCGCTTTCTATTAACAGCATTCGCGAAGATTTACAAGTTAGTCACAAAGCAATTTCAACCTGGATACAAATGCTGGAAAGATTATATGCTATTTTTCGCATCGCTCCATTTGGCGTACCCAAAATTCGCGCCGTCAAAAAAGAACAAAAGCATTATCATTTTGATTGGACACTTGTGCCAGACATGTCATTACGCTTTGAAAATTTAGTTGCTTGCTCACTATTAAAATGGACCCATTACCAACAAGATGTATTAGGGGAAGATATCAACTTACTTTATTTTCGAGATATTAATGGTCGCGAAGTTGATTTTGTTATTGTATCTGGCAAGAAACCAATTATGTTTATTGAATGCAAATGGAATGATGCTGCCATATCACCCGCATTAAAATATATGAAAGAACGCTTTCCATCATGCGAAGCCTGGCAAATTTCAGCTGTTGGAAAAAAAGATTTTGTAGATGAACAAGGTATTCGCGCATGCCCTGCGGTTAATTTCCTTTCGACTTTGATTTAATATTTATGAATACTGCCCTCATGCAAAAATTTACTGTTCCCATCCCGTTAAGCTTATACATTCATTTACCCTGGTGTGTACGCAAATGCCCCTATGGTGATTTCAATGCGGTGCGTAGCAACATTCCTGAAGATTTGTAAGTTGTGATGCGTATCTTATTGAATTAATGATAACTTCTTCTTATAGCTTGAACAGATCGTTCTAAAATGATACAATTTTCCACCCAACCCCAAATTACAATTAGACCTAGTATGTTACATAAAAATCCCATAACAACAGAAAATGAACTAGCACAAAAAATGCTGGAAGAGGCCGTCAATAATAAAAAAATTAAGCGAGCTTTGATTGAAATTTCTACAATATTGATATCTCAGACTTTAGAACCAATCAAGAAAGAGCTAGAGAGCGTAACGCAATTTTCAGCTTTGCCGAAAGAATTTCGAGAGATGTTAGAGAACTTAGCCGCTGAACATTCTGCAGAAAAACGACAATACGGCGCATTGATGGCCGAAGAATTTGCGTCAGCTCAAGCTATCTTGTCTTCAATGAGCAATATCTACCGACTGATAAATGCTCAAGAAGCCTACCTCAAAAATATTGATGCAATTAAAACAGTTGATGAAATGGTTGTCGCTTTAAAAATAATCATTGAACTGGGATATACCTACTACGAAGCTTCAATATGGCATCAGGATGAGAAGCGTTTTAACTCAATTAACACTTTTATTTCACCCACGAGAGAAGAAATTGATATACGTGTGTTTCGTTCTGAGCTGAAAGAACCGTCTCAGTTAGCACTTACACACGGGATTGGGAAAACCGAACAAGATTTGGGTTTAGAAAGCTTAGGGAAAGGCTACAATGCTGGAAAAGCTGCTTTCAGTGTTGTGAATATGAAAAAAAGATTAGAACTTCTTTGCAAAACATATGACAGCACTAAATCAGAAAAAGCTACCGCCCAAATGGCAAATTACAAAATTCCATTAGATAAAAACGAAAGAAAACCACTCGAATCTTATGCAAAACAATGGGAAACATTTTTTGAAAAACTAGCTAAAGATCCTAAGACAAAAGAATCATTACCTTTAATTGCCAGCGTTTCAAGAGCAACGACCAGAGTATTGGTTTCTCTGCAGTACTTAAATGCTTTAAATAAGGAAAATGGTTCATTTGATTTTGACAAAGCACAAATAATCGCAAATTGTCTGATGGGATTTATCGTTCATGCAGGACACCATTCAATTGTAGAAGTCGCTGAAGTTTACAACAGATTACTGGATCTTGTTTTGATAGAGCAAGTCGAGCAGCAAACATCAAAAACAGCATCTCCTAGCAAAAAACAGATAAAGTCCGATCAATTAGCAAATTTTCCAGAACATCTTGACGAAAAAGGTTTTGCAGACAAAAAACCTCCTGCTATTCCTGAGGTTGCCGTCTCTCCGGGAAGTGCCGCACCGGAAACAACTAAAAAATGGTGGGAAGGAACAGTTGAATATGAAACGCCGTATTACTACCACGTAGGCAACTATTGTTCTTTTTTCCATACATCCTACAGAACTTTCGCAGAACACATAATAAAAGAAGCAAACGATGTAAATTGTGCTATAAAACCTAAATAAGCTATACTGCACCCATGCAAAAGTTCACTGTTCCAATTCCCTTAAGTTTATACATTCATTTACCTTGGTGTGTACGCAAATGTCCTTATTGTGATTTCAATTCACATGCTGTGCGTGGCAACATTCCTGAAGATTTATATGTTGAAACTCTCATTCGTGATCTCGATGAAAATTTACCACGCGTATGGGGACGCAGTTTAATTAGCATTTTTTTCGGTGGGGGCACCCCCAGTTTATTTTCACCCGCTGCTATTGAAAAAATTCTTTCTGCTGTGCACAGTCGTTTACGATTTGGTCCAGATGCAGAAGTCACATTGGAAGCCAACCCGGGCACGATTGATGAAGCACGTTTCAAAGGTTTTCGCCAAGCGGGCGTCAATCGCTTATCCATTGGCATACAAAGCTTACAAGATGAAAAATTAAAAGCACTGGGTCGTATTCACAATCGTGATTACGCATTACGCGCAATTACAGCCGCAAAAAATGCTGGGTTTGAAAATTTTAATTTGGATTTCATGCACGGGCTACCTAATCAATCTGTAAATGATGCGTTGCAAGATTTAACCGATGCATTCCGTTTTAATCCTCCCCATTTATCATGGTATCAATTGACTATCGAGCCCAATACATTTTTTCATCACCAACCACCGCGCTTACCCGCTGATGATTTACTGTGGGAAATCCAAGAACAAGGCAAAGCAAAAATTTTTGCAAATGGATTACAGCAATACGAAGTTTCTGCTTATTCGCAAGCGGATCGTGAATGCGCACACAATAAAAATTATTGGGAATTTGGAGATTACTTAGGAATTGGCGCTGGCGCTCACAGTAAAATCACTGATTTTGAAAAAAACGCTATTATCCGTCACGTGCAAGTAAAAAATCCAAAAGATTATTTGGATCCAGAAAAAAAATTGACTGCGAGTCAAACACGCGTAACCGAAGATGATGTCGTATTTGAATTTATGCTGAATGCCTTACGTTTAACCCATGGAGTGCCGGTGAATTTATTTACTGAACGCACTGGACTGTCAGTCACTTCGCTTGAACCTATGCTTACGGAAGCTAAAAAGAAAGGACTTTTAATCGACTCGCCTACTCTTTTAAAACCAACGGAGTTAGGGCAACGTTTTTTAAATGATTTAATTTTAATGTGGGGTCAGCTCAAGTTTCGAGCAGAACCAGCACGCGCAATAAAACCAAATAAAACCGATATTTAAGCTTATCTTAAGCTTATTTTAAGGAAAAACTGTTATTATATTACAATTATTATTAGAGAGTTTAAAACATGACGAGTAGTAGCCAGATTTTACCAAGCAGCCAAAACTTACAAGGTAACCCACAAGATGAGAAAGGAGAAATAAGGGTTCTCGTAAAAGCCAATGGAGAGGAAATTCCAGTAAGAATATTATCAGAGTTGCCAACAGCTACTGCAACTCAAACGCTCAATGAACAAGCAGAAAATTCATGTTTCCTAACTCGAAATCTGTTAACCAATGAAATTTGTTATCTAAAATATTCGCGACGATCTAAGCTCATTTGTGAATTCTTAGCACTGGAATCTATTCGGCCCTTTATACCACAACAACCCGTTACCAGATTTATGACAGATACCAAAACAGAAAAGCTTTGTATTCTTTTTGCAAAAAAAGGAGATGGAAATTACTTTAGTGATACTGAACGACACCCTTATACAGTAATTCAAGAAAAAATTCTTGATGGACAGATAAAAGGTGTAGCGAAAATAGCAATACTGCAGTTATTTCAGTGTAACACTAAATTCTCTTTAAAAAATATGCTTTTTTATAAAGATGATGTGACAGAAGAGACTTGTGCATTAGGAATTAACTTAGAGTCGTGTTTTGCAAGTTCATTTGCTACATCTACATCTACTCCCAGGTCTTTTGAAATTGACGTAGCGAGTTTGGAAAGCTCACCTCTCGTTTCTCCGCTATTAGTAGCAGGAGTAGGGTATCTCGAGGAGTTTTTATATAACATTGAAAATTCTGAGTATCAAGCAGCAATAGTACCAAAAGCTGAATTGTTTTTGCCGACAGAAAGGTCCGCCACTTTATTACAAATATTAATGATGCGTGAGTTACAAGAAATTCTTTATCAAGAACTGTATAAAACTCAGATAGCTCCTCATTTTAAGAAGGAAAAGGATGAAATAAAAAATCATTCTAAACACCTGGTGGACTTAATTATTCAAGGGCAAGAGAAAAGATATTTACACTTCCTTGAAAAGGCATCGTCATGGAAAGAGTTTGTTGATTATCTAAAAGGCAAATATGCGAAAAAGGATAGGGAAGAATTTTGTAGTCAAATCGAAGCTCATCGTATCCCAGATGAAAAAAATCCACTTAGATCATCAGATGAAATAATCCGTATGATAAAGGATGCTTGGAATAATTTATGGGAGAGTACTATTTCACAAGATAAACTTATTCAGATGGAAATACATGCTGTACAGCAACAAAAGCTTCTCATAGAGCAACAAAAGCTTCTCGCAGAGCAAGTAGTGCAACAAAAACTTTCTCCAGATTCAAAGCAGACTAAACAGGTGCGAGAATTTGCTGTAGAGGGAACAAGGCTTGTCGCGCAGCAACAAAACCTTATTCTAAATCAAAGACTCGTTAAACGTCTTGCCACGCATCAGCAAAGCTCTAGCAGAGAGCCTTCAGAGGAAAAACCAAATATCCTCGATGAGGAGAAAAACCGGGGGGGTGGTAATGTCGTTGTTAGGGTTAATCAGCCACAACAGGAACAGCCGGCTGGGAATAGGGAGAGCTGGTTAGACTGCTTTGCTACTTTATTTAGTTGCAAAGGCAACGGTTGTTGTGATGATTGTTGTACTGGTTGTTGTACTGGTGCGCCTGAAAACCAGGAAGTCCTAGGCCCGCCCCTCCCGCCCACCCCCACCCCGCCCTATGTAAATAAATAGACATGTGGTAATATATTTGCCATGGGAAGGTGGAGTTAAATATTTCAAGGAGTGCAACACATGTTTAATCGCGATCCGTATCAACAAAAACTTTGCATGCTTAATAAGCTATTTTCGTGTTTTATCATGACCAGTGCGGGGCAAGGTTGTCGCTATCTTAATAAGTTTGTTCCAGTAAAATCTGAACACCTCGAGCTCCAGCAAATTGAGAGCGATTTAAAACAGACTTATGCTGAAGCATCAAAACTTAGCGAGAAGTTCAAGGAAAACGCGTTAGATGCAGAGTCAAAAAATTGGCAGGACCCGAAAAAGAGAGAGTCTTCATTGCAAAATTTACTCAGCAACAAGCAGGAGAAAAGAAAAAGCACTTGAAACTGCTGAGAAATTTGTAACTCTTTATCAACAGTATCTTGTAGCGAAAAAAGCTAAACCTGTTAAACCAAGCGACGTTACTTTACAGGTAGATGAAGGCAAAATGGGAAGCAAAGTTGGCGAGAAACAAAATCAAGTAAGTAATTCTTACTCACCGCCCACTCCATGACCCTACCCACATAAAAACTGTCCGCAAAATTTATCTACAAATTGATAGTTGATTCCTAGTGCGATTATTTCTGCCTTATTCAAATGACTGCCTGCGGTTACAACATAATACGACAAATCTGCAACCCAGTTTTGTGTCAGCTCATACGATATTCCGGCTCCATAGCCAGGACGCACTCGAGTTGTGCTGTCTCTTTTCACATTCTTACCCTTGATAACTTGATTTAAAGCTGAAAGCCCCCCCTTAGCAAACACACCAAAATCACCTAATGGATACTTTAGCTTGAGTATAAGAAAATTAAATGAATTTACGTAAATTGAGGGAGCACCACTCGGATTTGTTGTACCAAAATGAGTAAGCCCCATTTCAATGGCTGAATAGAGATTCATATTGTAACCCCCAAGGATACCACCGCCAAATCCTGTGGTTTTTTTCCCAGAGCTACCTGTCCCCGTCCCATTATTTGTATTTGTATACCCCATATTTCCACCGAAATAAAAACCTTCTCCTGCTGTTGCATATGCTTTGCTGACCAAACCTAATAGTAAAATTATCATCAGAAAAAATTTATTTTTGATATTCATTTGAGAACTCCTCATTACTTACATTGTGAGGATTATATACCATTTTTACTAAACTGCAGCTCAAAGATCATTCGGCCTGAGGACTGCCCTCTTCGTTCAAATTTTGTCACAACGGGGCGTTGAGGAGAGCGTGAAGCAAATTCACCTGGGCCAATAAGGTTAGTTAATCTTTGGGTACCGGATAACACCTTCATCATTTCAATAGCATAATCCTGCCAATCAGTTGCCAAATGCAGCATTCCACCGTTCAACTTCAATTTAGTGACTACCAAATCAACAAACTTAGATTGAATGAGACGTCGTTTATGATGTTTACGTTTCGGCCATGGATCGGGGAAAAAAATTTGTACAGCATCTAAGCTACCTTCTGGAATGCAGTGCGTTAATACTTCTACTGCATCAGCATAATAAATACGAATATTTTCCACTTGCTGAGCTTGCATTGCGAGTAACAATGCACCAATCCCGGGTTGATGCATTTCTATGCCAATAAAATCCTGCTCAGGATGTGCTTTGGCCATTGCTAATAAAGAATGTCCGGAACCAAAACCAATTTCTAAGACTCGCGGCGCTTCACGCTGAAAAATATCTGAAAAATTAATTCGTCCCGCACGGAGTTGCAAGCCAAACTGTGGCCATAAGGTGTCGATAGCGTGTCGCTGTGCTTGTGTCATGCGTCCATCACGACGCACAAAACTACGAATGCGGCGCATTTTATTCATCTCACACGTCATGATGAAATCGACACTTCAGAAATTAATTTTTGCTTTAACTCATGCAACTTTTTTTCCAATTCAACTGGATACTCTGCTGTACTACCCATGGATTGCAAAAATTGAGCGAGCTGCTGAAGTGTGCGCTCACGTATATCATGGATCGATTCCTGTTGATAAACTAAGTTTCCCTCACGAAATACCGGCTGTAACAAATCAACAAATGCATCATAATGCAGAAGCTGCGTCACCTTATGAGAACCACCGATACTGACACTGAATGGCGTTTCAGAAATACCCAAGTCAAGGTCATACATAATATCCATCACTTGCTGGTCATCAGAGAAAAATCGCCTCACTTGATATATACCCGGAGTAGAAATCTTAGCGGTTTGCTCAGATAATTTTAATTTATATTGCCAGCGGCCTTTTCCATCTTGTAACGCAGAAAGCTTATAAACACCGTCTAATGCAGGTTGATCATATGCCGTCACTAAATTTGTTCCCACCCCCCACATGTCAACTCTCGCCCCTTTGCGTTTCATTTCAACAATGATGTTTTCATCTAAACAATTACTCGCAATGATTTTAGTTTTTGTTAATCCTGCTGTATCTAATAATTTTCGTGCCTCAATACTCAACTCAACCATATCACCTGAATCTAATCGTATACCGAATAATTCAGCGCCTTGTTTATGTAACTGTTCCGCCGTTGCAATAGCATTTTTTACCCCTTGCAATGTGTTATAAGTATCAACTAACAAAATACAATTGTGCGGCATCACTTTAGCATACGCAGCAAAAGCATTTTGCTCATCAGGAAACGCTGTTACCCAACTGTGCGCGTGCGTCCCTTGCACGGGGATACCATATAATTTTCCAGCCAATACATTCGATGTGGCTGCACACCCACCTATGTAAGCCGCGCGACTTGCAGAAAGCGCGCCATCCGGTCCTTGCGCTCGTCGCATACCAAACTCGAGAACGGGATCTCCTTGTGCGGCTTGGTACACACGCGATGCTTTGGTTGCTATCAACGTTTGAAAATTAATGATATTGAGCAATGTCGATTCCAATAATTGACACTGTAATAAAGGACCGGTAATGCGTATTAAGGGTTCTTGCGCAAAAACCAAAGTGCCTTCTGGAATAGCATCCACATCACACTCAAAACGCAATTGACGCAGATAATCAAGGAACTCAGCGGTGAATAATGGCTTACCATTCGCCGCATATAATGTCTGCAAGTATTCCAGATCATCATCCGCAAAATGCCAATCTTTAAGAAAATCAATGACTGTTGCTAAGCCACAAGCAATAGCATAATTACTTTGGAAAGGGTTCTTCCGAAAAATTAGCTGGAAAACTGCTTTACGATCATGTATACCCAACTTCCAGTAGCCATACGCCATGGTAAATTGGTATAAATCAGTTAATAATGGAGAAATCACGTAATTGTTCCTAGTTAAGTTCCCGTCATTGCGAGGCCGCGAAGCGTTTGGCCGTGGCAATCCAGAGAAAGAACATTGCAACACTCCCTGGATTGCGCATGGTTCGCAATGACAAGAAACGGAAATTATATGCTTAATTTACAACACATTTTCAAAAATTATACCACTGCTGAAGGCAGCATCACAGCTCTCAGTGATATCAATATACAGGTCAAAACCGGAGAAATCTTTGGCATCATTGGTAAAAGTGGCGCCGGCAAAAGCACTTTAATTCGCTGCGTTAACTTGCTTGAAAAGCCAAGCTCTGGCCAAGTTATTGTAGCAGGAGAAGAGTTAACATCCTTACCCTATCCTGCATTACGTGCTGCGCGACGCAAGATTGGAATGATTTTTCAGCACTTTAATCTTTTAGCATCGCGTACAGTATATGATAATATTGCACTCCCATTAGAACTCTATCATTTTTCACGCAAACAAATTGCCGATACGATCACACCACTTTTGGAATTAACTGGACTGTCAAATAAAAAAAATAATTATCCGAACCAACTCTCGGGTGGACAAAAACAACGCGTTGCTATTGCACGCGCATTGGCAAGCAACCCCAAAGTATTATTATGCGATGAAGCCACTTCTTCTTTAGATCCTGAAACAACGCAGTCTATCTTGCAATTATTAAAAAATATTCGTGGTCAATTCAATTTAACCATTTTATTAATCACACATGAAATGTCAGTGATCAAAGCGTGTTGCGATCGGGTAGCCATACTTGATCACGGAAAATTAATCGAGCAAAACACTGTAGGAAAATTTTTTTCTAATCCACAAACCGACATCGCAAAAAATTTTATTGCCTCTTCTTTACCGAAAAATTTACCTCCCGCGATTGAACAATTTGTAATAGCAACAGAACAAGCCAATACACATCCGGTATTGCGTTTGTGGTTCTCAGAAAATACAACAACACAACCCATTATTTCGCAGTTGATTAAAGAATATAATTTACGCGTGAATATATTGCAGGCCAATGTAGAATATATTAAAGATCATGCGGTGGGGATCATGATTCTCGCTATTGATGGTGAAAAAAAGCAAATTCAAAAAGGCGTTGAATATTTAACTCGCATTGGCGTTCAAATTGAGGTCATTGGTTATGTCCCAAACGATATTATCCCTTTTGCTTAACGCCACCTTAACGACAATTTATATGGTCGCGGCAGCAAGCATCATTGCAACCTTAGTGGGATTGCCTTTGGGTGTCATTTTATATGCCACACGCAAAGGAAATATTCTTGAGCATCCAGTGATTTATCAAATTTTAGCTGGCATCGTTAATGTAACGCGCTCAATCCCATTTATTATTTTAATGATTGCAGTCATTCCATTGACGCGTTTTCTTGTTGGCACATCGATAGGAGTAAATGCAGCCATCGTGCCACTCAGTTTATGTGCAATACCATTCATTGCGCGCGTCATTGAAAATGCTTTACTCGAAGTAAACAAGGGTTTAATTGAAGCCGCACATGCAATGGGCGCGACTTCATGGCAAATTATTATTAAAATACTTATTCCAGAATCATTGCCAAGTATCATTAATGGACTTACTCTTACTATAGTCAATTTAATCGGCTATTCAGCCATGGCAGGTGCTGTGGGCGGCGGTGGTTTAGGTGATCTTGCCATTCGCTATGGTTACCACCGTTTTGATGCAGGTGTTATGTTAATCACTATTATTATCATGGTTATTTTAGTACAAGTGATTCAGTTGATTGGGGATAAATTAACAAAAAGGTTTTCGGCGGGAAGGTAATTTAACATGAGCAAAAGCATAAAGATTTTTTTCCTCGCACTATTTTTCTTTCTCAGTGCATGCGAGTCCGACGATAAAAACGCATTAAAAGTAGGCACCATTTCTGGACCCGAAACAGAATTAATGGAAGTTGCTAAACATGTTGCCAAAGAAAAATTTGGCTTAAATATAAAAATTATTGAATTCACTGATTACGTTCAACCTAACACGGCTCTTAATGAGGGCAGCATTGATGCGAATGTATTCCAACATCAGCCTTACCTTAATCAACAAATAAAGGATAGACATTATCAACTCACCGCCGTCGCTAAAACATTCGTCTATCCCATGGGAATTTATTCTACAAAAATAAAAAATATCCATGAAACTCCGGATGGAGCAACTGTGGCTATTCCTAATGACCCCAGTAATGAGGGACGTGCATTGCTCTTATTGGAAAAAGCCGAGCTTATTCACTTAAAACAGACTGCGGGTCTTTACGCCACGCCTCTTGATATTCAAGATAATCCCAAACATCTCCAGATTAAAGAGCTCGATGCCGCACAATTGGCACGCAGTTTACCCGATGTGGATTTTGCAGTAATTAACACAAATTATGCAATTCCTGCTGGACTCTCCCCTACAAAAGACGCTATATTTCACGAAGGGAGTGATTCGCCATATGCGAATATCATTGTTATTCGGCAAAACGAAATCAATGATCCACGAATTAAGCAGCTGATTGCAGCAATACAATCAGAAGCTGTATTAGAGGCAGCAAAAAATATTTTTAATGGCCAAGCGATACCTGCATGGCTATCGCAATCTTAAGTTAATTGAAAAGCAGGAAAATTTATGAGCATGAAAAAGTTATTACTTGTAACAAGTCTTTGTTTACTTGCCACTGGCTGCGCAACACAAATGCCAGCGGATGAAGAAATAAGCACACGCCAAGTCGCGTTACAGGGTTCACCTGAAGAGCTGTATAAGATGGGCAATCAAGCTGCAAAAGGCGCTGGTGGTGCAACAGCAGATAACAAGAAAGCGGTTCAATATTATTATGCTTCCGCACAAAAAGGTTATGCAAAAGCCCAATATGCGCTCGGTTATATGTATCGCAGTGGTCGTGGTGTAGCACGTAATTACAACACAGCTGCAAAATGGTTTGAAAAAGCAGCCGGTCAAGGTAATTCCGATGCTCAACATAGCTTAGGCGTACGTTATTTATTAGGCCAAGGCACAGCACAAGATTACACACAAGCTGTTGCTTGGTTTGAAAAAGCAGCTAGCCAAGGGAATCCCTATTCAGAAAACCAATTAGGATATATGTATTCAGCGGGTAAAGGCGTGAGACAAGATTATGCTCTTGCTATGCAATGGTATCAAAAAGCTGCCGATCAAGGATTGGCGAGTGCCCAATATAACTTAGGTTTAATGTATGCCAATGGACTGGGCACCACCCCCGATAAAGAAAAAGCGCATGAGTGGTTTAGCAAAGCAGCTACAAATGGTTTCGATCCTGCACGCCAGGCATTAGAATTGAATAAATCAACGTCATGACATGTATGACCATGTCCCACGTAAGCGATTTGGTCAGCACTTTTTACATGATAAACATGTCATTCAACGTTTAGTCACCGTTATTGCTCCTGACCCTAAACAACACTTGGTTGAGATTGGACCGGGATTAGGAGCACTCACACTTCCCATTTTAAAAGTAGCAGGCACTCTTGATGTCGTCGAGCTCGATCGCGATGTCATTCCACAACTTCAAACCCGCTGTGAAAATCAGGGTAAGTTAATTATTCATCAAGCGGATGCATTAAAATTCGATTTCGCGGAATTAATTAAAGACTCGCGACCGTTACGTTTAATAGGAAATTTGCCCTATAACATTTCCACGCCGTTAATTTTTCATTTACTCGAATATGCTCCAAACATTACTGATATGCATTTTATGTTACAAAAAGAAGTGGTCGACCGCATGGTGGCAAAAGTAGGTGATGAAGCGTATGGCCGATTAAGCATTATGGTGCAGTACCATTGCGAAACCATAAGCTTATTTGATGTTCCACCCACTGCATTTCATCCACCGCCTAAAGTAAATTCTAGTATTGTGCGTTTAATTCCTTATAAAACCTTGCCTCATCCGGCGAAAGATTATGAACATTTTGCTTATCTTGTGAAACAAGCATTTAATCAACGACGCAAGACTTTGCGAAATAGTTTAAAACTATGCGTGCGTGATGATGAGTGGATGCGAATTGATATTAATTCTACCCTGCGGCCTGAGCAATTAAGCTTGGCAGATTATGTGCGCTTGAGTAATGCATTATCGGTTCGAAAAAATGATATACTGCATTAAATACTTTATGAGTAAAATTATGGCAGCAGAAGCTATAGAACCTTATCTAGCAACACAAAATTGGCAGATAAACGCCACTAAAAACGCTATCAAAAAAGCTGATAGCAAAAAGGCTAAATTTATTGATCATCAAAAAGTTTCTAATTGGTTAAATACTTGGGGAAATGAGGAAGAACTGGATCCGCTTAAATAATCATCCAGTGGTTAGATGCGACCGGAGCAAGTCCCGTGAAAGACAAAAAACGCTTGCCTCTCGCGTATTCTTCCACAAGGCGATTTTTTCCAATCCGCCTCCTGCCATTAATTACCGCTAGGCATGCTCTATTTAAGTAGCTGAGAGCATTGAGTTTTTTTAATTCTGACCGACGACCAATAAATGTTTCCATAGTGCAACCTGCGCAAAAATGACATTTGTCAATTATGCGCATGGAGAACAAAAGACCAAAGATCCCACGCCTAACCGAAGCGAGGCCCCAAACTTTCTTCCCGCGAGTCTTTTAAAATCAATTTATGCGCAATATATGTGCAAATTTGCTATAACATGCTATGCTTACAGCAGCAAAAATGTGTGCAATTAGTTTTATAGAATGCCTTGGTAGGGGAGGAAAAAACATGCAATCCTTTGGTGATAAAGAAAAAATATCAGCGGTAAGTCGGTATCGCGAAGCTGCCGAACAGAATGATGCAGTTGCGCAAAAAAATCTCGGTGTGTGCTACGAGCAGGGTCAAGGAGTTGAGAAAGATGAGAAAGCAGCGGTGAGTTGGTATCGCAAAGCTGCCGAACAGAATGATGCGGTTGCGCAATTCAATCTCGGTGTGTGCTATGGGCATGGTCGAGGAGTTGAGAAAGATGAGAAAGCAGCGGTGAGCTGGTATCGCAAAGCTGCCAAACAGAATGATGCGTTTGCGCAATTCAATCTCGGTGTGTGCTACGAGGATGGTCGAGGAATTGAGAAAGATGAGAAAGCAGCAGTGAGTTGGTATTGCAAAGCTGCCGAACAGAATCTTGCGTTTGCGCAAGTCAATCTCGGTGCGCGCTACGAGCAGGGTCGAGGAGTTGAGCAAGATGAAAAAGCAGCGGTGAGTTGGTATCGCAAAGCTGCCAAACAGAATGATGCGTTTGCGCAATTCCATCTCGGTGTGTGCTACGAGGATGGTCGAGGAGTTGAGCAAGATGAAAAAGCAGCGGTGAGTTGGTATCGCGAAGCTGCCAAACAGAATGATGCGTTTGCGCAATTCAATCTCGGTGTGTGCTACGAGGATGGTCGAGGAGTTGAGAAAGATGAGAAAGCAGCAGTGCGCTGGTATCGCAACGCTGCCGAACAGAATCATGCGTTTGCGCAATTCCATCTCGGTGTGTGCTATGGGCATGGTCGAGGAGTTGAGAAAGATGAGAAAGCAGCGGTGCGCTGGTATCGCGAAGCTGCCGAACAGAATCATGCATTTGCGCAATTCAATCTCGGTATGTGCTACAAGCAGGGTCGAGGGGTTGAGAAAGATGAGAAAGCAGCAGTGAGTTGGTATCGCAAAGCTGCCGAACAGAATAATGCAGATGCGCAATTCAATCTTGGTGTGTGCTACAAGCAGGGTCAAGGAGTTGAGAAAGATGAGGAAGCAGCAGTGAATTGGTATCGCAAAGCTGCTGAACAGAATCATGCGGTTGCGCAAGTCAATCTCGGTATGTGCTACAAGCAGGGTCGAGGGGTTGAGAAAGATGAGAAAGCAGCGGTGCGCTGGTATCGCAAAGCTGCCGAACAGAATGATGCGTTTGCGCAATTCAATCTCGGTGTGTGCTACGAGGATGGTCGAGGAATTGAGAAAGATGAGAAAGCAGCAGTGAGTTGGTATTGCAAAGCTGCCGAACAGAATCATGCATTTGCGCAAATCAATCTCGGTGTGTGTTATGAGCAGGGTCGAGGAGTTGAGCAAGATGAGAAAACAGCAGTGAGTTGGTATCGCAAAGCTGCCGAACAGAATGATGCGGTTGCGCAATTCAATCTCGGTACGTGCTACGAGCAGGGTCGAGGAGTTGAGCAAGATGAAAAAGCAGCGGTAAGTTGGTATCGCAAAGCTGCTAAGCAGAATGTTACGAATGCGTTATTCAGTCTCGGTATGTTTTGTGAAAAAAATATTGGCCGAGTAAAGAATGCAATGGAAGCAGTGACTTGCTATTATGCAGCTGCCAAGCAGGGTCATGCTTCTGCGCAATTCTATCTCGGTGTGTGTTATGAAAAAGGCATTGGAGTGCAAGAAAATAAAGAAACAGCAATGATGTGGTATAACCAAGCAGCGGCTCAGGGTAATCAACCTGCCCAAGCTAGCTTATCTCGGCTCCAAAAGTTAATAAATTTATCCGCATCTACTGAAATACAGCCTTCTCTAGGTGTTGGCAAAACTCAATAGAGTTCTTTCCAAACCTAGTATTTTGTTGTTATCGGAGCTCTACATGGGAACCTATGCAATCGGTGACATACAAGGCTGCTTTAGCGCCCTCGAAAAATTACTGACACATATTCAATTTAATCCTAAAAAAGACACGCTTTGGTTTACGGGTGATCTTGTTAACCGCGGTCCAGAATCACTTGAAGCATTGCGTTTTGTAAAACAACTGGGGCCAAAACATCACACGGTGCTTGGCAATCACGATTTGCATTTACTTGCAGTTGCCTCTGGCGCTCATGCAGGTTGGGCGGAAGATACGCTATCGGATATTAAGTCTGGCAGATTATGTGCGGTTGAGTAATAAGCTGCCATCCCAAAAACGACAGCACTAAACACTCGTTTTCTATAACTCCCCTGATCTTTTTTATCATTGCAGCAAATCACCGATATCAATTATTTTATAGAAGAAATTTTCCTCATAGACTTTAGGTGTTACCTCAGAAAGATGAAATAACACGGGAATGACGCCGAAACCTTTCGGAATGGAGAGACGTGCTAGTTTTGTTTTCATGTCCTCAACAGCTTCGTAACTTATTATTCGCCGTTTAAACTTGAATTCACATACATATATATTTTGCGATGATGTTTGAATTAAATAATCTATTTGACATCCCTTTATACGTTTAGTCGCACGCTGGATAAATGGGCCATCAAATAAAATATCGTCGACATTTAAACCTATTTTCTCTATCAGTTGAGAACGATTTGCTAGCAGTAAATTTTCCACTTGAAAACCCATTATCGTATCCCAACCAGACAATAAACTGACATTCATTTTTTGATACTTACTTGAATTAATTTTCTCAAGATTCGGCTGAATATATTTTATGTAAAACCGGAGATAATTATCTTTTAAGCGATAATAATTTATTTTTCCCTGTTTTTTTGCCTTTACATTCCAAGAAGAATGTTGGCTAATGAACCCTGCAACTCTAAGTTGCATCAAATATTCAGTTAATGTTCCGCTATTAGGGTAATTTAAATGTTCTCTTATTTCACTTAAGCTCATGATACCTTGGGCAAGCAGATTAATTATATTTTTATAAATTTCTGATTTCTTATCAAATAAATCATGAAATATTCGATGGTATTCATTTACAAATAA
Organism: uncultured Gammaproteobacteria bacterium; assembly: GCA_963710715.1. GTDB lineage: Bacteria > Pseudomonadota > Gammaproteobacteria > DSM-16500 > DSM-16500 > CAVQBL01. Next base: position 53,922 of record CAVQBL010000016.1, read on the forward strand.
ACCGTCGCGTAAAAAACAGAGATTCTTTATATTTTCATTAATAGTGAAAGCTGGATTAATTTGTTCTAAATACCATGGGATGCCGCCCGTTAAACTAAGTACGGTAAAAATTTCATAAAAAGAGGCTTTAACATTTCTCGACAATAATAACGCATAAGATTCTACTAACGATAACTCTTCTAAATGCATGGTTAAAGTTACTCTGCCAAAAAATGCAGTGCTGTTAATAATATTTTTTTCTATCCACGTTGAGATAGAGCCACAGATTATTAAAATAATATTTGTTTGCTGCTGAACTTTTGTATCCCACCATGCTTTTAGTTTGGGGACAAAAGTTGAGTCATCATCTGCCATCCATGAAACCTCATCGAATAATATGACGGTAGGCTTTTCATCGATGTACTGGATAAGAAAGTTTAAACCGTCCATCCAGTCACTGAAGGTCATAGGGGGCAAAGATAATTGTTCGCTTAATTGTCGACCAAAGTGGTCTCTCTGTATTTGTGAAGTGATGCCATCGACCGGAGCAAGTCCCGTAAAAGACAAAAACCGCTTGCCTCTCGCGTATTCTTCCACGAGGCGACTTTTTCCAATCCGCCTCCTGCCATTAATTACCGCTAGGCATGCTCTATTTAAGTAGCTGAGAGCATTGAGTTTTTTTAATTCTGACCGACGACCAATAAATGTTTCCATAGTGCAACCTGCGCAAAAATGACATTTGTCAATTATGCGCAAGTTACCTATAACAGTCAACCTGCGCAAAAATGACATTTGTCGATTATGCGCATGGAGAACAAAAAACCAAAGATCCCACGCCTAACCGAAGCGAGGCCCCAAACTTTCTTCCCGCGAGTCTTTTAAAATCAATTTATGCGCAATATATGTGCAAATTTGCTATAACATGCTATGCTTGGAGCAGCAAAAATGTGTGCAATTAGTTTATAGAATGCCTTGGTAGAAGAGGTAAAAACATGCAATCCTTTGGTGATAAAGAAAAAATATCAGCGGTGAGTCGGTATCGCGAAGCTGCCAAACAGAATGATGCCGTTGCGCAATTCAATCTCGGTGTGTGCTACGAGCTTGGTCAAGGAGTTGAGAAAGATGAGAAAGCAGCGGTGAGCTGGTATCGCAAAGCTGCCAAACAGAATCATGCGGTTGCGCAAATCAATCTCGGTGTGTGCTATACGCAGGGTCGAGGAGTTGAGAAAGATGAGAAAGCGGCGGTGAGCTGGTATCACAAAGCTGCCGAACAGAATCACGCTGGTGGGCAATTCAATCTCGGTGTGTGCTACAAGGATGGTCAAGGAGTTGAGAAAGATGAGAAAGCAGCGGTGAGCTGGTATCGCAAAGCTGCCAAACAAAATCATGCTGGTGCGCAAATCAATCTCGGTGTGTGCTACAAGCAGGGTCGAGGAGTTGAGAAAGATGAGAAAACGGCGGTGAGCTGGTATCACAAAGCTGCCGAACAGAATCACGCTGGTGGGCAATTCAATCTCGGTATATGCTATGAGAATGGTCGAGGAGTTGAGAAAGATGAGAAAGCAGCGGTGAGTTGGTATCGCAAAGCTGCCGAACAGAATCTTGCCGTTGCGCAATTCAATCTCGGTGTGTGCTATGCGCAGGGTCAAGGAGTTGAGAAAGATGAGAAAGCAGCGGTGAGTTGGTATCGCAAAGCTGCTAAGCAGAATGTTACGATTGCGCTATTCAGGCTCGGTATGTTTTGTGAAAAAAATATTGGCAGAGTAAAGAATGAAATGGAAGCAGTGACTTGCTATTATGCAGCTGCCAAGCAGGGTCATGCTTCTGCGCAATACAAGCTCGGTGCGTGTTATGAAAAAGGCATTGGAGTGCAAGAAAATAAAGAAACAGCAATGATGTGGTATAACCAAGCAGCGGCTCAGGGTAATCAAGATGCCGAAACTAGCTTATCTCGGCTCCAAGAGTTAATAAATTTATCCGCATCTACTGAAATACCATGGCCTTCTCTAGGTGTTGGCAAAACTCAATAAAATACCCCAACTTTCGGAGCTCTACATGGGAACCTATGCAATCGGTGACATACAAGGCTGCTTTAGCGCCCTCGAAAAATTACTGACACATATTCAATTTGATCCTAAAAAAGACACGCTCTGGTTTACGGGTGATCTTGTTAACCGCGGCCCAGAATCACTTGAAGCATTGCGTTTTGTAAAACAACTCGGTCCAAAACATCACACTGTGCTTGGCAATCACGATTTGCATTTGCTTGCAGTTGCCTCTGGCGCTCATGCAGGTTGGGCGGAAGATACGCTATCGGATATTTTAGCTGCACCTGATCGTGATGAATTATTAACTTGGCTGCGTCAACAACCACTCTTGTATCACGATGCACAACAAGAATTTGTCATGGTACACGCAGGCCTTGCTTCCAACTGGAATTTAGATACAGCAAAAAAGCTTGCCCGTGAAGTAGAAACTATTTTACAAAGTAACAAAGCAACAGAATTTTTTCATCACATGTATGGAAATCAGCCTGATCAGTGGGATCCCACTTTAAAAGACTTTGATCGTTTGCGCTGTATCACCAATTATTTTACCCGCTCACGTTTTTGTTATCCGGACGGACGTTTGGAATTAAAAAATAAAGGCACCTTAGATTCGCACCCGCAAAATCTTGTGCCTTGGTTCCAAGTTCCTAATCGAGCCAATGCAGCATTAAAAATTATTTTTGGACATTGGGCTGCTTTAGGCGGCGTTACAAACACACCCAACACATTTGCACTAGATACCGGTTGCGTGTGGGGATTTTCTTTAACCGCAATGCGGTTGGAGGATGGAAAGCGGTTTAGTGTTGGGTGCGAGCGCTAAATAATTTTATCTGCCCATAATAATTCCATAAAATTTTTCCAATACATGCAATGGATATCACCTTTTTTAGTTTCATTAATATCTTGCGAAATAAGGAAATACTTTTGAAATATTTTTTCTTCCTGTAAAACAAGCAAGTTTTTCAAATCACGTTCAGTTATTTTTTTACTCGCTTTCACTTCAATAGCGACTTGGTCATCAATAATAAAATCGACTTCATGCTGATGTGTACTTCGCCAATAATGAAGAGGTGAATTCAATCTTTTGTAACTTAAATAACTTCTTAATTCTAATCCAACCCAATGTTCAAAACTGCGGCCATATAAATCTGAGTTTCTATCAAGAAACTGTGTTTGAGCAAGCGTGTGACATATACCCGTATCAAATAAATAAAATTTCGCGGTGGAAATTGCTTTGCGCTTTTTTGATTTAGTCCACGGCGTTAACATAAAACCAATCAAAGTATCTTCTAAAATTGAATAATATTCACGTATTGTTGATGCGGATATACTAGAGTCACTAGCAATCTGGGCGAAATTAAGCATTTGGCCATTCGCTAATGCAGCAACCGTTAAGAAACGTGAAAACTGTGGCAATTTACGAACTAAACTTTCCGCTTGAATTTCTTCATAAAGATAAGTTTGTACATAAGCGTGCAACTCCTCAATAGGATCACTACTATTGTAGATGGCGGGTAAACCTCCATATCTCAAGTAATGATCAAGATTGAAATTTGGAATTTCAGTGAAACTTAATGGATACAAGTTTGCGGTCCAAGCGCGACCCGCCAATAAATTTGCGTGACCATGTTTCAACTTACGAGCACTACTTCCAGTTAACAGGAACCGCATTTTTCTATCTTCTATCAGACGATGAACCTCATCTAATAACTGCGGGATTTTCTGAACTTCATCGATCACAATAAAATTGGCTTTTTGTTGGTCCAGCTTAGCATCGATCATCGCTTCCAATTCCCATGGCGAAGCAGAAAGCTTTAGATATAAATCTGAGCGCAATAGATTAAAAATGATAGACTGATCGCCGAGCTCTTTTTTTATTAAAAAACTTTTTCCAGTTGCGCGGGGTCCTAATAGAAAAAAAGATTTTTTCTTGAGTAGAGGCAATAAATTAAGTTGTCGCTGATAAGATTTCATTTGGTCATTGTACCGCTGTTTATCCGGATAATCAACGGTTGATATGCTGATTATCCCGCATTCGACAGCTAAGCCCGGAGAGCATGTAATCATATCATTCCCCACATCTCAAAATTTCTCCTGACTATGCCAATGAGCGCGGTGGGCGCTGAAGTTAGATCGAAGCCCCCGTCATTGCGAGCATGTGCTTTTCATGCGAAGCAATCCAGGGGAACGTTTTTGTGCTCCCTGGATTGCCACGCCCGCGCAAAAAAGCGCGCGCGGGCTCGCAATGACGGGGGCTTCGATCTAACTTCAGCGCTCGCACTCATTGGCAGAAGGAGATGTGGGGAATGATATGCATGTAATTGGACACTACAAACATTTGAGCTATGAACTACTTTAACGGCTTTACGAAAAAGAATACTTATCGTAATCAGCTGCCATTACCTCTTCTTGCTCTGGATTGGGCGAAAGCTCAGACAATTCTTGGTTTTCTGGCGCTGGCGCTACCCTTGGTGTAGGTTTACTTCTCCAGAAACAGCAGGCACTAGAAGCAAAATTATACCCAGTTTTTAATATCGCAGGAATTCGAGCACAGCAAGATTCGCGTGGCATTTTTTGCAGAGAGTCTTCTTCTTCGGAAGACAACAAAGGCTGCGTTGCCGTTGTTACCACCTGTTTCATTTCCACGCTATTCTCAGCAGGCTCGCATGTTTCTAAATTTTTTGTCTTAGCGCTATCCCGTCTATAAATATACAGAGCTCTCACGTAAGAAGACGCAATAAGAAAAAGCCACATCCCCATTGCATAAGTTGCTGTGGCCACCGCTCCAATTTCAGGATCACCAGGATCAGAAGTATCATCTCTACCATTAAAGATGACTCTTAAAAAAGGATCAACAGCAGCTTGTGAAGCATAAAATAAAGCAGTTAAAAATCCGATTTTCACTTCGTCAAGCAAATCATCTTTCAATTTTTCACGCGCATCTTCTCGCCTATCTGAAGATACGCTGGGGTACTGACAAATGCTTTTTCTATGTTTTATAGAAAATACTAAGCCACTGTAGAACTGAAACATTGCAAACATCACAGAAAGTGTCGCCGCATCAAACTTGGAAATTTGCCAAAACTTAAATATTCCATACCGTATCGCCAAACAACAATCAACTACAGCTTGATAACCTAGACCGGAACCAAAGTCTACTGGCAGAGAATCTTTTATATGCATTTCTTTCTGGAAAAGCAGCCATTGCCGATCTATAGCTTGATTAAATATCTTGACGTAACCAGCACCGACTCCCGCACATGCAACCCCTGATGAGATCCCTGTCAACAGATAATCAAGCCACGATGGAATCGCATTGGGATACTGCTCTCTTAAATAAGCATGACCTCCATAAGCTCCACACCAAGCCACAGTATTTAAAGACCAAGATAATGCTTCCAAGCGACCCAAATTAACATTCTCACGGAATTCTAGTTCAGGTTTTTGTATAGGTACGCTTGACCTACGGTGATGACTATGCATTTATACATTTAACCTTTCTAATGTAATAAAACTATATGCATACGGATTTTGTTCATCCGCTGCATAATCTTTTCTTTCAACCGCATGCCATTCTGCATGATTAAGTTCAGGGAAATACACATCCCCTGCAAAATGATGATGCACAATAGTCATATATATGCGTTCAGTCTGTGGTAACAATTGTTCAAATAATTGCATACCACCGATGACAAATACTTCCTCGCTATATGCTACTGCAGCTAACGCTGTTTCAATTGAATCAACAACAACGCAACCCGGTGCATCAAAACGCGTGTCGCGCGTAATCACTACATTACAACGATTGGGTAATGCGCGACCAATCGATTGATATGTCTTACGACCCATCAAAATAGGTTTATTCCATGTAAGGGTTTTAAAATGCCGCAGATCCGCTGGGAGGTGCCATGGTAATCGATTATTAATCCCAATAACACGATTTTCTGACATGGCCACAATGGCTGATAAATGCATAGGAGCTGCCTTTTAAGATTTCCGCATAAAACGAATTCCTGGTACTATTCTCGTCATTGCGAGGACCCCTGCATGCTCTTGCAGGGGGACGAAGCAATCCAGTGCTGTCTTAAATTAAATGCCGTCCTGGATTGCCACGCCCGCAAAAAGCGCGCGGGCTCGCAATGACAAAACTTAGGCCTCAAACATATGAACGCTACTTTACCCAGCTATAATGAACTTGCCAAGGCATTGAGCAAAGCCCAATTAGAGTTTCATCCTGCACAAGTCCACGGTTTAATATGCGGTTTTATCTGCGCAGACCCAGACAAACAAGATGACGACCGCTGGGAAAAACTTATCACTGGCGCGAAAAAAAATCGCACTCTCCATGAGCTTCTACAACAATTATACGAAATAAGTTACCACCAAATCAGTGAATTTTCCTTCGAATTTAGCTTGCTATTACCCGATGATAGCATAGATATTACCGTCCGCAGTGAAGCGCTTGGCTTATGGTGCCAAGGGTTTTTAACCGGCTTACAACACACGGGCTTTTCGATAGAAAAACATGCCTCTGAAACACTGACTGATGCATTAAATGATATAATTGAAATTGCTCAAGTTAACTATGATGAAACCTCCTCTAGCGAAGAAGATGAAAACGCCTATTTTGAATTGGAGGAGCACGTTCGTTTGATCGTGCTAATGGTTTATCAAGAGCATAGTAATCCTAATTCTGAAGAGCTATAACATGATCAAAATGTCCGAATATGCAAAACGTCGCAAGTTGCTGATGCAAAAAATCGGCAACAACAGCATACTTATTTTGTCTGCCGCTCCTATCGCGCAACGCAATGGCGATTATGATTACCCTTATCGACAACATAGCGACTTTTATTATTTAACAGGATTCACTGAACCTGAAGCAGTTATCGTTATTGCTCCAAAAAGAACAGATGGAGAATTTATTTTATTTAATCGCGAACGCGATCGGGATGAAGAAATTTGGAATGGGCCACGCGCTGGACAAACCGGTGCACGAGAAATTTTTGGTGCAGATCAAGCTTTCCCCATTAACGAACTCGAAAAAAAATTACCTGAATTATTAGCTGGACGCGAACAACTGCATTACACATTAGGCATAGATACGGCTTTTGATGCTATCGTACTCAATGCAATGAATAAAATTCGCGGCAAAATAAGAAGTGGACTACAACCTCCCATTACATTAGTCGATCTCACCAACACCTTACATGAAATGCGTCTCATCAAAAGTCCCGCTGAAATTGCGACCATGCGCAAAGCGGCAGAAATATCAGCGGATGCACATCGTCGTGCTATGCAAACATGCAAACCCGGAATGAAAGAATATCAATTAGAAGCAGAAATTTCTTACGAATTCCAACGACACGGTGCACGCTCTCCCGCTTATTCTTCTATCGTCGGCAGTGGCGCAAATAGTTGTATTTTACACTACATCAATAATCAAGAAATCATCGCTGACAACAGCATCGTATTAATCGATGCCGGCGCAGAATACGAATATTACGCTGCAGACATCACACGCACTTTTCCTGCGAATGGACGCTTCTCTGCAGAACAACGCGCAATTTATGAAATTGTTTTAGCTGCTCAATTAGCTGGCATCAAAGCAGCACGCCCCGGCGCACCTTTTGCAGCCATGCAAAAAGTGATAGAAAAAATTATCACGCAAGGATTAATCGATTTAGGAATTTTAAAAGGCAAGGTGAATCAACTCATCGAAAAGCAAGCATACTTACCTTTTTACATGCACAAATCTGGACATTGGTTGGGACTGGATGTGCATGATGCAGGCCGATATAAAATTAATAATAAATGGCGAGCACTTGAACCCGGCATGGTGCTCACCGTTGAGCCAGGCATTTATATTTCTAATGATATGTCTAAAGTCCATAAGCGCTGGCACAATATTGGCATACGCATTGAAGATGATGTGTTAATCACAGCAACGGGCAATGAAGTGCTGAGTCACAAAGCGCCAAAATCGATTGACGAGATTGAAGCAATCATGGCATAAAAAAAGCCCGTCATTGCGAGCCCTGCGCTTTTTTGCAGGGCGCGGCAATCCAGTATAATGACTGGATCGCCACGGCCAAGCGCTTCGCGGCCTCGCGATGACGCAGTTGTTTTAATGAGGTAGCCCTGGTCCCCCTAGTAAACAAGAGCAGCTCTTATGTTATACGATATCATCATAATTGGCGGCGGCATGGTAGGAGCAAGTCTCGCACGCGCATTAAGTGAAACACCCTTTCGCATTGCGCTGGTTGACGCGACGAAGACTACTGCAGAAGATCCGCGTTTGATTGCACTCAATCATGGGAGTCATTGTCTATTTAAAAATCTCGGCGTTTGGTCAGCGATGGAGCCATATGCAACTGCTATCAAACAAATTCATGTTTCCGAAAAAAGTCGTTTTGGAATGACTCGACTCAGTGCCGACGATGTTGGAATGCATGCATTAGGTTATGTTGTACCTGCAAAACACATTAATGCAGCATTGACTCTATCCAATGCGATCAACATTTTTCGTCCCGCTAAATTAAAAAAACTTTTGCAAAATTCCTCTCACGCTACACTCACATTGGAAACGGAATCCGGTGAAGAAATAATTGAAGGAAAAATTATTGTAGGTGCGGATGGCAGTTATTCGACAGTACGCGAATTAATTAATATGGAAACAGAAATCGTAGATTATCACCAAAGCGCGATTGTCACGATCACAGAATTACAACGCCACCATCAACACATTGCCTATGAACGCTTTCATGCAACCGGCGCAATTGCCATGCTGCCACTGGATGAAAAACACGCTGCAACAATTTGGTCTGACAAAAATGAAAACATTACTTCTCTCATGCAACAAAGTGATGAAGATTTCCTGCAAACACTACAAAAACAATTTGGTTACCGATTAGGAAAATTACAAAAAATTAATCAACGTCATGTGTTTCCACTCAAAATGTTGCGTGCAAAACAACACGTAAAAGAACGCGTCATTTTAATTGGGAATGCATTACATACTTTACACCCAATCGCCGCTCAAGGATTAAACTTAGCCCTGTATGAAATTGCCAAATTAACGGATTATTTTAAGCAGCAAAATCCTGAAACAATAAGTTTAAATAATCCACCTGATTTTTCTTGGCAACAAAAGCTAAGCTCGCGATTATCACATCGTTTAGCTCAATTATTTTTAACTGATTTATTTATTATTAATTTCGGTCGTCAACTGGGCATGATAGGGCTTGATCTTTTCCCAGCAATTAAGCGAAACTTTATACAACGCGCCATTGGTAAAGCAGGACATACTCCTGAGCTACTTTTAGAACCGCAAGGATATTCATGAAACTCACGATAGAAGAAATTGAATTGCAATTAATTGCAATCGTCCAAGAATTATTAACCGAATCGGGAGAAGAATACAGCCAGCGTACTATTTCACCGGATGCCTCATTACAGCGTCATTTAGGCATTGACAGTTTAGGCAGAGCAGAATTATTTGCACGCATAGAAAAAAAATTTAATGTGACACTTCCCGACCAATTAATGGGTGAAGCAGAAACACTAGAAGATATCGCCCAAGCAATTTTAGCTACAACACCTAAAGAAGAGAAATTAGATTTACAAAAAATTCACGAACATAAAATCAAAAAATCTGCTATTGATCCCATGAAAGCAAAAACATTGATTGATGTTCTACTGACCTATGCACATGACAATCCTGAGCGACCACATATTTATCTTCAAGATGAACACGGAAAAGAAGAAATTATTACTTACGGAAAATTACTGGAGTCATCACAACGCATTGCGCATGCGCTTATCAAACGCGGGTTGCGCCATGGAGAAACTGTTGCCATCATGCAACCCACCAATCCTGGATTCTTTTATACTTTTTTTGGAATATTATTAGCAGGCTGCGTTCCTGTTCCCATTTATCCTCCATTTCGCGCGCATCAAATTGCAGCTTATGCAAAACAAGAAGCAAAAATTCTTCGCAATGCGGAAGCACGTATACTGGTTACTTTTCATGAAGCGGAAAACATTAGCAATTTATTACGCGTATTCATTCCAAGTTTAAAAGAAGTCACCACTGTTAATGAATTACTTAAAACGAAAGAAAAAGCACATCCTTTTAGCGCAAAAAGTAATGACTACGCGCTTATTCAATACACTTCTGGTAGCACCAGCGCTCCTAAAGGCGTGTTATTAACACATCATAATTTACTCTCCAATATTCGCGCCTATGGTCAAGCAATCCAAATCACACCACAAGATGTTGGAGTCAGTTGGGTTCCGCTTTATCATGATTTAGGTTTGATTGGTATGTGGTTTGGTACTTTATATTACGGCATACCACTCATTTTACTTTCACCATTAACATTTTTAAATCGGCCTGAACGCTGGCTCTGGGCAATTCACTATCATCGCGGCACCATTTCTGCTGGTCCTAATTTTTCTTATGAATTATGTGTACGTAAAATTGATCCCGCTGTTATTGAAGGATTAGACTTAAGTTCTTGGCGTATTGCAGCAAGTGGCGCTGAAGCAGTACAACCTAAAACATTAGAACGTTTTACAAAAAAATTCTCTGCGTATGGCTTTAAACCAAATACCTTTTTGCCTGTTTATGGTTTAGCAGAAGCGACCGTGGGTTTAGCTTTTCCTCAACCGCCCGGCCGCCCCACTCGAATTGACGTCATTGAACGCAAAACATTTGAAGAAGAATCTCGCGCTATTCCTCTTTCTGAAGATATAAAATCTGAACATGCAAAAAATGCTTTGGAATTTGTATCGTGCGGTATTCCATTACCAGGTCATGCGATACGTGTCGTTGATGAAAACAACCAAGTTTTACCTGAACGTCACGTGGGCTTATTACAATTTCAAGGCCCCTCTAGCATGCAAGGTTATTACGGAAATCCTGAGGCAACACAGGCTATTTATCACGATGGCTGGTGGGACACGGGCGATTTAGCTTATCTTGCTGATGGAGAAGTTTTTATTACAGGTCGGCGCAAAGATACTATCATTAAAGCAGGAAGAAATTTGTACCCGACCGAGATTGAAGAGCTCACCGCAACAGTTTCTGGCATACGACAAGGCTGCGTCATTGCATTTGGTATTTCAGATGCGCAAAGAGGTACAGAAAAATTAATCATTGTCGCAGAAACTCGAGAAACAAAAGCAAAACCACGCGAACAAATCATTGAGCATGTCACAGAAAAAATCATGACCGCATTAGATATCGCACCCGATCATGTGTTACTGGTTCCACCACACACCATTCCCAAAACCTCCAGCGGTAAATTACAACGCTCAGCATGTAAAACTGCCTATCTCGATGAGAAGTTACTAAAATCACACATGCCTGCTTGGGCACAGATAATTAAGTTAGGATTACAGTGGGTAAAAGCAAAAACTCAACGCACCTTAAGTTACGCAATAAGAATTTTTTATACTGCATACGTTGCAATTTTGTTAGTCGCCACTCTTCTACCCACTTTGTTATGCGTGTGGATTTTTCCACGGCGGATTGCTGCAGCAATAACCAAATTTTGGTCTCGCAATATATTTAGATTGGCATTTTGTCCAGTAAAAATCGATGGCAAAAAGCATCTCGCACAAAAAAACTCACCGCTGATTTTTTCTGCGAATCACGCCAGTTATGTCGATGGGATTTTGATGATAGGTATTTTACCTGCCGAGACAAAATTTGTGGGTAAGAAAGAGCTTGAGAAAATACCTTTTCTTCGCAGGTTGATGCGCAAGCTGGGACATTTATCTGTTGATCGTTTTGTTTTATCGAAAGGAATCGAAGATACTAAACAAATAGAAAATACCTTACACGACGGCTCCCCCATACTTATTTTCCCCGAAGGAACTTTTAGTTACTCAGCTGGATTACGCCCATTTAAATTAGGTGCATTTAAAATTGCTGCCAATACAAAAACAGCTATATGCCCCGTAGGAATACAAGGAACACGACACATCTTACGTGGTGAAGAATTTCTATTGAGTCCAGGTAAAATACATGTCACGATCAGCGAACCTATTTTTGCGCAAACAAATGATTGGCATGGCATCACACAATTACGTATCAAAGTTCGCACTGAAATTGCAAAATATTGTGGAGAGCCTACACTGGATTTGATTACAGCAGCACCATCGGCGAGTAAAAAAAGAATGGAGTGAATCAATGTAACTATTCACGATTCTTAAAAAGAACTCGTCATTGCGAGCCATGCTGATCCCGCAATGCTTTTATGCGAGATCAGCATGGCGAAGCAATCCAGGACAACGTTTACTTTAACGCCGCTCTGGATTGCTTCGTCGCGAAGAGCACGCTCCTCGCAATGACGGCATAGGGTATATATGCGAACAAAAAGCACTACGGTAAATACTACAAAAGAAATCATTGCCTGGTGCCTGTATGACTGGGCAAGCAATGCATTTCCCATTCTAATTACGACCTTCATTTTTGCCACTTACTTCACCACTAAAATTGCCAGCAATCCTATCAATGGCACACATGAATGGGGTAATGCAACTGCTCTCGCAGGCATATTAGTTGCACTTTTAGGCCCACTATTTGGCGCGATTTCCGATCATGCAGGTCATCATAAGCGTTGGCTTTTATTATTTAGCCTCATGACCATCACTTGCTGTGCATTACTTTGGTTTGCTTATCCTAATGTTAGCGCAGTTAACTTTACATTAACTTGTTTTGTCATCGGCACAATTAGTTATGAAATTGCATTAATCTTTTATAATTCATTTTTACCGCATATTGCACCCGAAGGCTACATTGGCCGCATTTCAGGCTGGGCATGGGGAGCCGGTTATATGGGTGGCATCGCTTTACTCACCATCACATTAGTGTTTTTTATTGAAGGAAAACCCAGTTGGTTGAACACGGCAACCGCTGAACACGTGCGTATCACGGGCCCTTTAGTTGCTGCTTGGTTCTTAGTATTTTCGATACCATTATTTATTTTTATCCCTGAGACACCCGGAACGGGTTTAACTAAACTGCAAGCTATTAAACAAGGACTTTTTGAATTAGGCACAACTTTAAAATCATTACCTAAACAGAAAAATCTTTTTCTCTATCTCATTGCGCACATGGTTTACGCTGATGCATTAAACACATTATTTGCCTTTGGTGGAATTTATGCTGCTGGAACATTTGGCATGAGCTTATCTCAAGTCATATTGTTTGGTATCACCATGAATATTTCTTCAGGATTAGGCGCTGTATTACTTGCCTGGGTAGATGATCTTTTAGGTTCAAAACCCACTATATTAATTTCTCTTGTGTGTCTTATATTATTTGGTTTGCCTTTATTGCTGGTACACAATTACCATTGGTTTTGGGGAATTGCATTGATCATGAGCTTATTCCTGGGGCCCGTACAAGCCGCTAGCCGCTCATTGATGGCCCGCTTAACCCCTCCACAAAAATCCACTGAAATGTTTGGTTTATATGCATTTTCAGGGAGGATTACCGCTTTTACCGGTCCTTGGGTACTGGGTATGGCAACATTGTACTTCCAAAGTCAACGTGCGGGGATGGCAACCATACTAATATTTTTTGTGATTGGGACTTTTCTCATGTGGCATGTAAAAGAACCTCATGGCAAAATAACGCAAAATTCTATATGATGATATTTTAATTTTTCCTAAAGGTAGTCTTATGAGCACAAACATTCATGCTATTACGGATAGCTCTTTTGAAAAAGAAGTGATCGAGTCCAAAGTTCCAGTATTGGTCGATTTTTGGGCAACCTGGTGCGGTCCATGTAAAGCCATCGCCCCACTGCTTGAAGATATTGCACAGCATTATTCAAGCAAAGTAAAAATCGTCAAACTGGATGTTGATCAAAACCCTGCAACACCACCCAAATTCGGCGTTCGTGGTATCCCAACTTTAATCTTATTTAAAGAGGGTCAAGTACAAGCAACGCAAGTTGGGTTACTCTCCAAAGCCGAACTGACGGGATTTATTGATAGTAATGTATAAGATGAGAGGGTCAGGTCTCATCATTTAACAACTTTTGTTAGACAAATCCCATATGGGGTTAGATAAAGTTATTAAATAATGAGACCATATCATTCCCCACATCTCCTGATGCCACACGTACGAGCGCTGAAGTTAGATCGAAGCCCCGTCATTGCGAGCCCGCGCGCGCTTTTTTGCGCGGGCGTGGCAATCCAGGCAGCACAAAAACGTTCCCCTGGATTGCTTCGCATGAAAAGCACATGCTCGCAATGACGGGGCTTCGATCTAACTTCAGCGCCCACCGCACGTGTGGCATAGTCAGGAGAAATTTTGAGATGTGGGTAATGATATAATGAGACCTGACCCTTAGCCCTCAAAAAAATACTAGATATTTAATTAAATTAATGCTACTTTAATAGTGAAAGATAACCTCGTTTGAGCCTATCGGATTAACCCACACTGTGACTTTAGCAAACTAACCCTTGGTTCTATTCATTAGGAATTATGCATAATTGCAGGGAAAAACTCAGTATTAAATTGCACAAAGCCGCGGTAAACCCCACGAATTTATAACTTTTCTATGGATAAAAAATCATTATGACCGAAGTAATTACCATGAACCTCACTGAACTTAAAAAACGTAACGTCCCCGAACTCAGCAAGCTCGCAGAAGAAGAATATGGCCTTGAAAGCATGGGTCGAACACGCAAACAAGACATTATCTTCTCCATCTTAAAGGCCCACGCTAAACGCGGCGAAGATATTTATGGCGATGGTGTACTGGAAATTCTTCAAGACGGTTTCGGGTTTTTGCGTTCAGCAGAAGGTTCTTATCTTGCAGGACCTGATGATATTTATGTATCCCCTAGCCAAATTCGCCGCTTTAATCTGCGCACGGGTGATACCATTTCCGGAAAAATTCGACCGCCTAAAGAAGGTGAGCGTTATTTTGCTTTACTCAAAGTAGATCATATTAATTTTGATGCCCCTGAAAATGCTAAAACGAAAGTCTTATTTGAAAATCTTACCCCTTTATTTGCTAACGAACGCTTGACCATGGAATGCGGCAATGGCAGCACAGAAGATATTACTGCGCGCATTATTGATTTGGCATCTCCGATTGGAAAAGGACAACGTGGTTTGATTGTATCGCCACCGAAAGCGGGTAAGACAATGATGCTGCAAAACATTGCGCACTCCATTTCACAAAATCATCCTGAATGTTATCTCATGGTATTGTTAATTGATGAACGTCCAGAAGAAGTCACCGAAATGATACGCTCTGTCAAAGGCGAAGTGATTGCCAGCACCTTTGATGAACCCGCAAATCGTCACGTACAAGTGGCAGAAATGGCGATTGAAAAAGCCAAACGTCTTGTGGAACACAAGCGTGATGTAGTGGTGTTATTAGACTCAATTACACGTTTAGCACGCGCATACAATACAGTTGTTCCTGCATCCGGCAAAGTGTTGACCGGTGGTGTTGATGCCAATGCACTGCAACGTCCGAAGCGCTTCTTTGGTGCTGCACGTAATATTGAAGAAGGCGGCAGCTTAACGATCATAGCCACTGCATTGATTGAAACTGGATCTAAAATGGATGATGTGATTTACGAAGAATTCAAAGGTACAGGTAACATGGAAATTCATTTGGACCGTCGTATCGCAGAACGTCGCATTTATCCTGCGATCAACATCAATAGATCCGGTACGCGACGCGAAGAATTACTCACAAAGCAAGATGAACTTCAAAAAATGTGGATTTTACGTAAACTTTTACAACCTATGGATGAACTTGCTGCCATTGAATTTATCCTTGATCGCTTAAAAGCAACCAAGACCAATGAAGATTTCTTTGATTCAATGAAGAGATAATAATGAAAGTAACTATTCACGCCGTCATTGCGAGGAGCGTGCTCTTCGCGACCCCAGCTAAGAGCATGCTGGGGCAGGCTGCGCAATCCAGTACTGCCTACAACTTATCACCATTCTGGATTGCCACGCCTCACATAAAACTAAAGCGTGAGGCTCGCAATGACGAGTTCTTTTTAAGAATCGTGAGTAGTTACTAATGAAATACTGGCTTTTTAAATCAGAACCAAATGCATTTAGTATCGATGATTTAAACAAGCGCCCAAAAAAAATTGAACATTGGGACGGCGTACGCAATTACCAAGTACGTAATTTATTGCGTGATGAAATTCATGTAGGTGATCAAGCTTTTTTTTATCATTCTAGCTGTACTCCCCCAGGTATCGTAGGCATTATTGAAATCACGGAATCGAGTTACCCTGATTTCACTGCATGGGATCCCGAATCAAAACATTACGACCCTAAAAGCTCTCGTGAAAATCCACGCTGGTTTATGGTTGATGTGCGCTTCGTCAAAAAATTTCCGCGTATGATTACTCTTGATATGTTGAAAAAACACCCTATCTTAAAAAAAATGCAAGTCACTCGCAGAGGGAATCGTTTGTCAATCACGCCAGTGACAAAAGAGGAATGGAAGGCGGTCTTGAATTTAGTGTAAAATAACTATAATTAGCGTCATTGCGAACAACCTGCGCTCTTTGCGGGCGAAGCAATCCGGTGGAACGTTGCGGTGCCCTCTGGATTGCTTCGTCGTAAAGAGCACTCCTTGCAATGACGAGCACTCGATAGTTGCGAACAATCTTACTCTAACGGAGACAACGCCAATGGAAACACACGAAACTTCAAAAACGCAACATTCACAAAAAATTGCTGATGAATTGACACATTTTCTTGCTGATAGCTACACACTTTATCTCAAAACACAAAATTTTCATTGGAATGTAACTGGACCGAATTTTTACGAACTTCATCTTTTATTCGAGTCACAATACACAGAGCTCGCAGAAGCTATCGATATTATTGCAGAACGTATACGTGCACTTGGCAGCCATACGCCTGCATCATTTTCTGAATTTTCAAAACTCACTTCCCTCAAAGAAGCATCACAAAACACTGCTGCGACAGACATGTTAAAAAAACTAGCAACCGATCATGAAACATTATCCGAGCATGCCAGTATTATTTTGCAAAAAGCAGAAAAAGCGAATGATCAAGGCACCATGGATATGTTGATACAACGTATTAGAGCTCACGACAAAGCAGCATGGATGTTGAGAAGTAGTTTGCAGAAATAAAAACTCCATTTCATGTCATCCCCGCGTGAAGGGTGAAGATGGGTGGACAAAGCGCAAAAAAAATGCAGCTTGAATGCTTTAGATGCCAATTTTTTTCGAGCTATTTCTAAAAGCTTGTTAATTTCTTCTGTCTGCCAATAAATTTAGCCATATATTTTGTTCCTAAAATTAACAAATGATTATTTGCGGATCCATTACATCCCCTTTTATATGGATCCGTAATGTTTTACTAGCCGCTTCAGATAAAGAAAATATTAGCTGTGGCCAATAATTGTGCTACAATGCATAATCTTATAAATATGACGAGGATATTATGTCGCCCAATCGATCGCCTGCTACCAAAGATGAAAAAGCACCCTCTACGCTCCGCCTACACCCGCTTTTTCCTACAGTAGAAGAAGTAAAAAATGGTACACCATTTCTTTCAGACCATTTGCCGCAACTAATAAAAAGTCCGAAGTTAAACATAGTGACATGGAATATTCACGCTCCGGATGCCGCTACAAGTGGGTTCAGTGCAGAAGAAAAAGAAAAAGACATCATTGAGAGGGGAAATAGAATAATTGATGCAATCATCAAGATCATTAACAACCAGAAAAATTTAGACATTATCTTGTTACAAGAAGTGTTTTTATTAGGTCCTCTTTTTAACGATCGCCTTAAAAAAGAATTAGCCAGCAAAGATTGGAGTTTTATCGAACCCCCTCAAGATGGCGCACGAAATTTACTTACTCTCTTTGATAAAAATAAGGTAACAGTAAAAAATCTTTCAGAAACTACGGTAGGAAAATTAAGGTATAACGGCATAGAAAGGATAATAAATTCCTTATCAACTTATCAACAGGAAATCTTTAAGCACCAAACACACGCAATGGCTGTGCAAAAAAAATATGACTCAAATACGCTATTTCATGTTCACTGGCCACAGAGTGGTATACTCTCATCACTAATAAAATTATTAAAAATATTATTAGATATCTCCGGCACTATAGTTGCAGGAGACTTCAACAATCGTATCCCTAACAACTCTAATCAAGAGCTAGGCATAGGTAATGTGGTTAATCAGAATTTAACTCAGAAAAACATACAGAGTGTTAACTTTACAGATGGGGGTTTTTGCTACAAAGACTTTCACGAACTTAGTGATGATTATGATGATGATTATAATTCATTGTGCCAGCTGAACACAGAAATTTTAAATCCAGAAACAGGTATGAAATATCAACTTCTTCCAATAAATGATTTAATACCTATCGAATTCCATAAATACCATCCTGTCATATCAGTTGACCCCTTACCTTTTGCCACATTTTTTGCAGTTCAGACGCGTGATATCACTTTTATACACTGTCGCAATACATTGGGTAAACCAGGATTTGGATTTTCATCTGAAGATATGGGCCTATTTAATTTTATAAAAGAAACAGCAATCGCCGGTGCAAGCCCTCCTGTAACAATCATGAAGAACAAGCAAGGAAAGCGTTGGGCCATCCTTGCAGATGAGAGTAATGCCGCCAAATTTAAAGAAGCAATCACTCACTACTATCATAGCATCCAAAAAATTGAGACATTACTTGATACGTATAAAGTTAACCCTAGTGATAGTTTTAAGGAGAGGAGAAAAGAAAAAGAATCGTTCTTAACAGAACTAAAACAACATATCCAAAACGAAAATGAAAATTATACCTTGACAAAAAACATCAGTCTATTAACGGAGAAATATCCTCTTGCAACCCAAGGTTGGTTTTCACAGAGAACATCTACGCTATTAAATGAAATAAAGGAAAGCTGTAGTCAACTCCAACAACGCGGGAATCTTCCAGGTAAGTGAATTCTTCCTCCACTTCATTTGACAACCAGTTAATCTGAAGTGATGTAGGGTGGAGCGCAGCGTGTCCACCCATTTTTTATTTCGGATTCTCCAAACTCAACACCCCCGCATTGTAATCATACGCAAATAATTATACATATCCCCGCACTAGATGGTCTATAATTGTGCTACACTGCAAAAAAATTACGATATAGACGAGGGTATTATGGCAACAGCTCGACATGTTAGCAAAGATGAAAAATCATCATCAACTAAACAACTGCGTCTGCACCCCCTTCTTCCCACAGAAGAAGAAGTAAAAAACGGTGAGAAATTTTTATCCGATCATTTATCCAGACTAATAAAAATTAATAATTTAACCATAGTAACATGGAATATTCATGCTCCTGGCGCTAAAACAAGTGGGTTCAACGCTGAGGAAAAAGATGAAGAAATTATAGAGAGAGGGAAAAACATAGTTGATGCTATCATCAAAATGATTGAAAAGCAGCAACCCGATATTATCTTACTACAAGAGGAATTTTTATCGGATATTTCTCAGGAATGTATATTGGATATTTCTTTTAACAAAAGGCTAAAGGACGCTGGTTCTAAAACTCTACAAGATTATTTTGAAAG
The DNA here is from genome assembly GCA_963710715.1 of uncultured Gammaproteobacteria bacterium. GTDB lineage: Bacteria > Pseudomonadota > Gammaproteobacteria > DSM-16500 > DSM-16500 > CAVQBL01. The sequence goes on from CAVQBL010000016.1 coordinate 73,566, forward strand.
TGCATTAAATAAAAAAGAGTGGCAATTTACTTATCCTATGTATATTCTCTTTGATCGAAAAAAACTAACTGCAACAATTGATTGGAACGACAAAACACCAACAGTAAATATTACAAAAGATTCCAAACAATATACATTAACTAATGTTTGTTGGCCACATAACGATATCCCTTCTAAACCAAAAGAACGATTAAAAGCGCTATTAAAACCTAACTCCATAGTGGCTGGTGATTTTAATACTCGTATCATTAACACCACCGCTACATACCAAGTAGGGAATGTTGTTAGCAAACCATTTAGCCAATACAAACAGGGCGTAGATTTTACGGATGGTGCTTTTTATTGCAACAACGAAGGATTCATCAGCCAGTGTGACGCGTACGTTTTAGACCCCTCTACAGGAGACTTATACAATCTTCCTGAAGGATACGTAGCTGACATGAAAAAGCGAGCTACTCAAGATCCAGATCTCAATAAAGAGCTCCTTGAATATCATTTAGTTCTAACATTTACACCCCATCCCTTCCTAAGCAATGAAAAAGTAATAGATGCTCTTGCAAAGCTTGCAAAGCATGGGGTCTCCCTCGAGCCCTGTGTAAATGCATTTGGTGACGTTGGAGTTGCGCTATTTTTTGAAGATGCACACTTACGTAATTTCATAAAAAAAACATTAGCAAATAATGAAATAATGATAAGAGTTCTCTCTGATGAGAAGCATGAACTGAAGGAAGTTATTTTCGCACCTATTAGGCACGCCAGAAAACTCACTAATACAATCATTCAATATTACAATGATGTTAACTTAATAATTGATAACATTGACTCTCTACTTAGTAAGTATAGTTCTTCCTCTTTCTTCCACTCTACGAGAAAAACTCATAAGCGAGCAGTGTTGGAAGAATTAAAAAGCCACGTTACTGAAAACGGTTGCAACTCACTCGGAAAGTGTATCGATAAATCAATTAAATCTTTTCCTTTCGCAATTAAGGGCATATTTTCAAAGGAGACATCTACGTTATTGCAGGAAATAAGAAATTACGATTCAGAACCATCTGGTGCAAACAAGCAATCCGGTTTACAAGCATCAAAGTGATGTAGGTAAAAAATTTTAGCCTCCTCTCCCCCAACAAAAAACGTTGGAGGAGAGGGGAAAATGACAAAATAACTATTTAGGATTCTCCAAACTCAACACCCCCGCATTGTAATCATACGCAAACAATTCCGCATAACGACCCCATTCAATCACTGTACTTAATACACGATCCGCTTCTTTTTCAGTTAAGTAATCTTCTAACAGTGAAAGAAAATTTTCTTCGAGTGCGCGATGACGAGGATGACGATTCAATTGATCACAAATATAACGCGCGAGAGGTACATATTTTTTTAATTGTTGAGAAAAGATTTTTTTACGTTCCAAAATATCGGCTTCAACAAATGCTTTGCCTGCTTCCGTAATAGTAATGTCACCTTTTGATACTTTTGCAAAATGTAAAATTTCCAACAATTCAGTTAAAGGAAATAAATCATCGATATCTAACATCAATGTATCCGCCACATCGGGCAAATCCATTTTGCCATTATTTTCCGGCGCATTCAGTGTTTCCAACAAACCGGTTACTTCAGCAACACTGGCTTCTGGCAATCGATATCCAATATCAATTGGCGCATGACCTTCTACTGTTTTTCCCAATTCTTGAAGCTGTGTGGTCATCAAAGTATAAACACGATCAACCTGATTTCTAAAACGGGGATCAAGATCACTGCGTGGATGGGGCAAGGTTACTTTTAATTCACCACGAATAGAACCTGGATTACTGTTAAAAATAATAATACGATCGGCAAGCAGTGCCGCTTCTTCAATATTATGTGTCACAAATAAAATACCATGAATTCCAGTTTTTTTTGTTTGCCACAAATCCAGCAAGTCACTTTTTAAGTTGTCCGCGGTCAATACATCCAATGCAGAAAAAGGTTCATCCATCAATAAAATATCTGGATTCACCACCAGTGCACGTGCAAATCCCACGCGCTGACGCATACCACCCGACAACTCTTTAGGATACGCTGATTCGAAACCATCGAGACCAATGGTATCAATTGCTTTGAGTGCACGCTCACGCCGCTCTTCACGATCAATGCCTAACGCTTCTAAGCCTAATTCAACATTTTGCAACACCGTCAACCAAGGTAATAATGCAAATGTTTGGAAAACCATGGAAATACCGCGCACCGGTTCATGAACCGGTTTACCACGATAAAAGACTGTACCTTGCGAAGGTGAAATTAACCCCGCAATAATACGCATCAATGTCGATTTTCCTGAACCCGACTTTCCTAAGATGGCGACAATTTCACCTTCGTACATACGAAAATTAATATCACTTAAAGCAAGCAATTCTTGACGTTCACTGCCTTTTTTAAATGATTTAGAAACCTTCACGACTTCAATGATAGGCTGCACAATTTCTAATTGATTATTTAACTCTTGCATGCTCAATCTCTTAATCCAGCTGAAAGCGCGTGACAGCTAATCTATACAAAGGTCGCCAAACTAAATAATTAAATATCAGTACAAGAATACACATCACCCCAATACCTAAAGCGACATGCAGAAAATCGCCTGACCTTGTATATTCTGTAATATACGCTCCTAAACCAGTCGCAACAAGTTTAGTATCACCCCAACTCACCACTTCCGCGACAATACTCGCATTCCACGCACCTCCCGCGGCAGTAATCGCACCGGTAATATAATAAGGAAAAATACTTGGCAAAAGTAAACGACGCCAACGCAGCCAATACGACACATCAAAATTATCGGCAACTTGCAAAAGATCTTGAGGAATCACAGAAGCACCTGCAATAACATTAAATGCAATATACCATTGCGCCCCTAAAATCATGAGCGGTGTTAACCAAATATTAGGATTCAAATGATGAGTAACAATTAAAATTACAACGAGTGGATACAAAAGATTCGCCGGAAACGCTGCTAAAAATTGCGCGATAGGTTGCACTACACTTGCAACAGAGGGGCGCAAGCCTATCCAAACACCGATCGGCACCCAAATCAAAGAGCAAATAATAATTAAAATAAAAACTCTAAGCGCAGTAATCATTCCTAAATAAAATACATGTCCTGCTGTAGCAAGAGAAACATTCTCAATAATAAAATTACCTAAGAATATAATTGCACTACCTACAGCAATCATTAATAAAATATTCCACGTCCAATTCAATAAACGTTCACGATTTAGAAATGCTTTTGCGGTTAAATTGGGTGTAGGCTTAGAACGCAAGAATGACATATTGATGAAAGCATCAAACCCATACGCAAGTTTTTGACCCGCATAGCGCAAGATCCGTGTACGTTGCAACAAATCAATTAGCCAAGAATGCGCTTCTTTTTCTTGTCCCACTTGTTCAGCTTTAAACTTTTCAGCCCAAGCAACCAATGGACGAAATAGGAATTGATCATAAATCAAAATCACAATAAGCATCGTTAAAATGGCATAACTAATTGCACGCATATCAGCAGCACTAATAGCCAGTGCAATATAAGAACCAATGCCAGGCAATAAAATTTCTTGATTGTTAACTGATATCGCTTCCGATGCGACAACAAAAAACCAACCTGCTGACATAGACATCATCATATTCCAAAGCAACCCCGGCATTGAAAAGGGGACTTCAATGCGCCAAAAACGCTGCCACGCTGACAAATGAAACATATCAGCCGCTTCTCCCAATTCAGTTGGCACAGAACGTACTGTTTGATAAAAGCCTAAAGCCATATTCCATGCTTGCGAAGTAAAAATCACAAAAATACAAGCACACTCCGGTCCCAACATGCTATTTGGAAATAAAGCAATAAATGCAATAAGAGTAATTGATAAAAATCCTAAAATGGGTACGGACTGCAGAATATCGATCATAGGAATAATGATATGTTCAGCGCGCCGACTTTTTGCTGCCCACGTGGCAAAAGTAAAAGTAAACAAGAGGGAAAACACTAAGGCGATCAGCATTCGCGAGATAGTACGCAATGCATATCCTGGCAAATGACGCGGATCTAACGAAATTGGGATCATTTCCCCCAAATGGTAAGGGACCGTCATTTGCTTGGCATTCCATGCCAATAATAAAATCACGCTTAATACAAAAAATAATGCCACCAAGTCCCAATAATTAGGATAATATTTGGCTTTATAGGCAGTGATAAATGTATTTCGCAAAAAACTCATGTCTTAAGTGCTCTTCAGCCACTTTACTATTCCAAAATACACTTTTTGTGCACAAAGATACAGAAAAAATATCTTTGCAATAAAGTTGATAGTAGCATTAACATGAGAGTAAAATACTTTAGAATTTTTTTTAATATACTGCAGGGAGCAAAATTAATGAAACGTCTTATTCTAATAGCCATTGCAACAATGGGAATGACAAGTACTGCTCTAGCAGCTTATGACAATATTTATCTCGACTTTGGACTTGGCTATCTAGTCAATAACCGAAACTTCAGCACGACAGCCAGCGCCACTAATACAGCTGCAATCCCTCCTCTCGCGGTAAACATGCCCCGTATACAATGGAGAAATAGATATAACAATGGCTATGAAGCCAACATGGCTGTCGGCGCAACTTTTTGTCGATGCTTTAGGCTAGAAGGAGAATATTTAATTCAACTCTTAAACCGAAAAATGAATGGATCATATGACTTGAATGAATCCGTGTCTTTCTTTGGAAGGTCTATTCCCGCAGGATCTCAGCTGAATAATCCTATCAAACGTTCGACTAATGCAATGTTTGTCTCTAGCCTATTGGCTAACGGTTATTATGATTTCAGAAATTGCACAAAATGGACACCCTCACTCGGAGGAGGCATTGGTATTGCCTGGGGTCACTCAAAAATTAGCAAAACAGACCACTCCGTAGTAATTGCCGGCATGTCTTTACCAACACTTGAAACAAGCCCTACTCTGTCAGGCTCAGCATTTGCTTGGCAAGTCAAAGCACAGCTTGCTTACGAAGTTGACAGCCATATCTCTGTAGTCGGACAATATCGATTATTTGGAACGACTAGCTTTAATTCAAGCAAGAGTCGCATCACACTCCTCAGCAATACGCCAGCCGCAACTTCTCTCCGCGCCAGCGGTGGAAGAGTCAAAGGCTTGCTTAACAACTCGGTCGATTTAATTCTGAGATATACGATTTAGCGCAAAAAAATTAAACCAGCGAAGGTCGAGTTTGACTTCGTTGGTAAATATCTTGCAAAAAAACAATTGAATTGATCAAAATATTGCCTTAACATTACCGCCTTGTTACAACAAATGAGGAATGTATTTATGTTTTCACAAACGAAAATAGAAACACTTGCTGGGACTACTCTCGGTATAGTAGCAGGCGGTGGTTATGGCACATTAATGACTGTAATTCTTGCCGGCCCTTCATCTCCGTTGATTGCTCCAGTCGCAGTTGGCTGTAGCATAGTCTGCGGCTCAATAGGTGGCTCATTCGCATATGGCAGCAGCCTTCCACCCACCCCGCTAAAAGTGAAATTAAAAGAGACTGCGAAATATGCCCTTTTTGGAGGTCTAATTGGACAGCTCATTGCGACATCGACGTTGTTGTGGGGAGGAATAGACGTTGCAGATAAAACAAACAGCATATCTGGTATATCTGACTACGCAAAACAAAATTGTAGCACAAGCCATTCGTATTCGAGAGGATGCGCTCCATTTGATTGTCCCAACGCCACTTTCGCTGAGCAGATTAATAACCAGGTCGAACAAATATGTAAACCCTTTCGCGACACCATAAGCCATTATGTTCTACCTAGCTTAACAGGAGGCCTCTTAGCTATAGGCGGTTTGTTTGGTCGATGGAAAGGTCAAGTAAATGTAAGAGAAGAAATTCCTTCTTCGGCTAGCATGGCATTATTAAATCCAAACGACGCATCCAGCAGCAACACATATTCATCACCATAAAACAAAATCCAGAGCTATCCATCATTGAGCATAAAAACAGTGCCAGGCTTGGCACTGTTTTAGTGTCGCATCACACTCCTCAGCAATACGCCAGCCGCGACCTCTCTGCGCGCCAGCGGTGGAAAAGTCAAAGGCTTGCTTAACAACACGTTCGATTTAGCTCTGAGATATACGATTTAGGGTCGAGTTTGACTTCGTTGGTAAATATCTTGCAAAAAAACGATTGAATTGCTCAAAATGTTTCCTTAAAATGACAGTCTTGATTACAACAAATGAGGAATGTATTTATGCCTTTCACACACTGCTCAACGAAAACAAAAACAACTGCTGGGACTGCTCTCGGTATGGTAGCAGCCGGTGGTTATGGCGCAGGAATGACTATGTTTCTTGCCGGCACCACTTCATCTCCGTTAATTATTCCAGCCGCAGTTGGCTGTGCCATAGTCGGTGGCGCAATAGGTGGCTCATGGGCATATGGCAGCACCAGTCCAGACACCCCGGGAAAAATGAAATTAAGAACGACTGCGAAATATGCCCTCGGTGGAGCTATAATTGGGACATATCATTGCAACATCGGCATTGTTCCTGGGGCTAAAAAATGCTACAGCTGAGAAAACAAACAGCATATCTGGTACATTTGAATTCAAAGCACAAAATTGTAGCACATATGATTTGAAGTTTCGAGAACATATGCACTCCATTTAATTGTCCCAACGTTACTTTTGCTATTCAGTTTAATAACCAGGTCAATCAAGCATGCGGGCGCTTTGTCGACTTCATAAACGATTATATTCAGCCTAGCTTAACAGGAGGCCTCTTAGCTATAGGCGGTTTTTTTGGCCTATGGAGAGGTCAACAAAAAGTAAAAGAAGAAATCAGTCACCAGCTGGGCATGGATGAATCATTAATGGGGTCGTCAATCGACGGCGCCGGCGAACAACCTACGCCATAAAACAAAATCCAGATCGATTAGTGTAGGGGCACATCTATGTATGCGCCCTGCTCAACATGGGCAGACACGTGGGTCTGCTCCTACATATTATTTCAAATAAATAATGACCTGCCCCCGTCAATATTAATCACTTGCCCTGTAATAAAATCAGCAGAATTCACTAAAAATAAAACTGCCTTAGCAATTTCTTTTGCATCACCGTGCCGTTTCAACACGGTACGGTCAATAATTTTTTGCTTACCCATCTCAGGCACTGTGTTTTCACCTTCAGGCCATGCCACTACACCTGGAGAAATTGCGTTTACACGTACAGAAGGACCTAATTCTTTTGCCAATGCTTTGGTTAACATGATAAGCCCGGCTTTAGAAATACAATAAACTGAATAATCTCGCATGGGGCGTTCAGCATGAATATCCGCAATATTAACAATGCAACCTTGTTGCTTGCTCAAATGAGGCGCTGCTTGTTGTGATAAAAAAAATGCGGCCTTAAGGTTACTATTTAATAAATCGTCCCATTCTTGTTCTGTAACGTTGCCCATGACAGTTCTATAAAAACCAGAAGCATTATTAATTAATGCATCTAATCGCCCCCATTCTGCAACAGCAGAATTTATTATTTCATGCAATCCATCCGTCTTAAGCAAATTTGCACAATAAATAATAGCGGAATGCTTACGTTTTTCATTTAATGCGGCACACAAGTTTTTAGCTTCTTTTTCAGAAGTGCGGTAATGCAAAATCACATTCATTCCATTCTGATGTAAAAGCGTAGCAATCTCAGCGCCTACACGTCTTGCAGCACCGGTGATAAGAGCAACTTTGTTGGTTGAGTGTTTTTGCATAGGGTCCATTATTAGAGCCGCCCGTTGTTTCTATCCCGCCTTTTGAACCTCATGTTTAATTGCTTCAGCTACCCACGTGTTCAGGCTTTTTCCCGATTGCTTAGATGCTACATAAGCTTGGCGGTGCAGTTCAGGATCTAAGCGCACATTAAACTTGCCAGAAAATGGGCGTTCTGGCTCTTCGCCACGCTGCTCGCAAAACTCAAGGTAATCTTCAACTGACTCAATGAACGCCTTTTTTAGTTCTTTTGCGGTTTTACCTTGGAAAGTGATTACATCGCGGGTATTAATCACTTCACCGTGGAAAATCTCAGCTTCATCATCAAACTCTACATGGCCAACATAATCTTTATACTTCAACATAATTTAATCCTCGCTTCCATTAAAAAACGCCTCATTGATACAACTGCGCCTTTGTCTGTCTCTTTGCGCGGGGGAGGTCGATGGAACACAGCTCTACATCCATTCAAGGCTATCCGCACCCGTGAGCCACTACCCTCCGTTATTTCTGCACCCAGAGCCAATAACATTGATTCAATATCTCTCCACACAATACTTGCTTGTACTGGTGTGGCAAAGATCGCTTTAAGTGTATTTTCATGCTTCTTTTTTAACATTATAGCATAGTACCATATTTTAGTATCACAGGAAAACCATGGAAAAAGCATTCTGATATTCATGAAAGAATACTCAGTTTATTTTTTATGCTCTCTAAAATCCATATTTGCAGTTTCTTAGTCAGCTCTGAGAACTTTGAGCGATAAACTGGGTTGGTGTTTTTGCATATGATTTTTGTATAGTTTAATATCTCACGGGACGACAGCTCGAGATTATAACGTACCCATGACAACTTTACATAATCCACAACTCACTGAACTGATTCGCCAAGAAATTAAAAAATCCAATGGCTATATTAGTTTTGCGCGATTTATGGAACTTGCGCTCTATGCGAAAGAACTTGGCTATTACTGCACCGGTACGCAGAAATTTGGGAAAAGCGGTGACTTTCTCACTGCACCTGAAATTTCGCCATTATTTGCTAAATGCAGTGCTAGCCAATGCCAACAAATTTTAACGTCGCTAAACGGCGGTGATATTTTAGAACTCGGCGCAGGTTCAGGTGTTTTTGCTAAAGATTTACTGCTCGAGTTAGAAAAACTTAACTCTTTGCCCAACCATTATTTTATTTTTGAAATCAGCCCTGAGCTACGCCAACGTCAGCAACAATTTTTGCAAACACATTGCCCACAATTTTTTTCTCGCATGACTTGGCTAGATACTTTACCTACTTCCGGAATTTCTGGAATTGTTATTGCCAATGAAGTATTAGATGCCATGCCTGTACATTGTTTTTATATCGATACAAACGGAATTAAAGAACACTGCGTAATGGTTGAAAAAGAACAATTTGCTTGGTGTATTGAAGATCCCACAACCACTGAATTAGCCGAAAAAGTTAAAGTAATACAGCAAGAGTTCTCGTTACCTACTGGATATAAATCAGAAATCAATTTGATGCTGCCCGCATGGACCCACACTCTTTCAAACGTCTTAAAACGCGGAGTCATTTTATTGATCGATTATGGTTATGGTCGCGGTGAGTATTACCACCCTGACCGTAACCAAGGAACATTAATGTGCTACTACCAACATCAGCGCCACGATAACCCCTTCCTGCATGTGGGCTTACAAGACATTACCTCGCACGTGGACTTTACCACAGTCATTGAAAGCGCTACCGCTAATCAGCTAGCGTTAGGCGGGTTCACCACACAGGCGGGGTTTCTTTTAGCGTGCGGCTTAATGGAATTAGCTGAAGAAAAAAACTTATCCGAAATTGAACGTTACCGACAAAACCAAGCTATCAAAACACTCACATTCCCCTCTCAAATGGGCGAAGCGATCAAAGTTATTGCTTTAAATAAGGACTTTAATACTCCTTTACTCGGGTTTTCTTTGCAGGATAGACAAAGACTTTTGTAACCAGGTAAATCATTGTATAATACTTGACTTTTTGTGCCGTCATTGCGAGGAGCGTGCTCTTCGCGACGAAGCAATCCAGTACCGCCTACAACATATCACCATTCTGGATTGCCACGCCTCACATAAAGCTAAGGCGTGAGGCTCGCAATGACGAGTTCTTTTTAGTTACTATGCTTTTTTAAATAGGTCACAGGGGCTTATCAGTGTCGCGTTTAGCAATTATTGAATTACATAAAGAAGAATTGAAGTTTTCCGCTGGGCATTTCATGTTGTTTTCTGCTACAGAACGCGAAAAAATGCACGGTCACGATTATATGATCAGTGCCGCTTTCCACACACTCATCAAAAGCAATGGTATGGCATTTGATTGCCGTGAATATAAACAAAAATTGGCCAAATTCTGCCAATTACTCGATTATCAGTTTATATTACCTGGGCAATCAGATTTTATGCGCCTAGAAGATACCGGAGACAGATGGATTGCATATTTTGGGCAAGAGACCTTTTCCTTCCTTAAAAAAGACGTGGTAGTATTACCTATCAGTAATGTAACACTGGAAGAGTTATCTTACTGGCTTTTGCAACAACTTACTCAAAATGAACAGGAATTAAAAAAACATTGCATACAAGGCATCGCCTTAAAAGTTTTTAATGGTCGTGGGGAGTCGGGGGCAGCGAACTGGGGAAAGACCTAATTCATTATATAATTAGTTAGGGGCTGTTTACATTTTTGCTCTGCAAATGTAAACAAATCCTAGGAGAACTCTGGCACATGACTGAACGCAAATCCATATTCACCCAATATGCGTACAACCTTTCTCACAACAAAAATGCACCAGCAATCTTAAAAGATAATCCACAAATTCCATTGATTCTCGACACATTAGGCCGCAAACAGCGACATCATGTCGTACTCCTTAATTCATTCGCTGAAAAAATTAATCTCGCTATTATGGAAAGTATTGCGCACGCTTTATCAAGCGATTTTCTTCCAAAAACACTGCGTGAAACAGATGTTGTTTATTTTGATGCAACACGCTTTGCACTCTGTACTGAACTACCGCACAAAATAGAACAAGAATTTCGTATTTTATGCGAGCAAGTGCGCGCTTCAAATAAACGCATTATTTTTGGGATTAACCATTTACTGTGTAAAGAAACGGAAAACTCTCTTAGCTGTCTAGAAAACTTGCTTAAATCTCTTTTATCAGACGAAAAATGGCGCTTCATTGTTTTAACCAGCCCATTTCGCTATCAAGAATGTACTGCGCACTTACCTTATATCAATGAGCACTTCTATCCCATCAAATTGAGCGAACCAGGAGAAAACGAAATCTTAGCTTTGCTCAAAGCATGCAGAAATGAATTGGAAAGTTTTCACCAAATATTAATTCCTGAAGAAACTTTTGCTTTTGCATTATTCGCAGCTAAAAATTATTTAAGTGGTCCGCAACATTGTTTTGATAAGGCGTTGGAATTACTCGACAGTGGCGCAGCACGCGCAAGCTCCGCAGAACGCATGGATCCAACAGGACAATATAAACCTGTATTAACAAATGCTATTTTGGCTAATATCGTATCGAACTGGACAGGCATTCCTACATCTCACTTACAACCCAATAAATTAAAATCCGCTGAATTTGCAAAAGCGATACAGCGACAAGTGTACGGCCAAGAATCCGCTATCAATTTAATTGGATCCATATTGCAACATGGGCGAATTAAATTCCAAGAAAAAAGCGGGCCATTATGTAGCTTTTTATTTGCGGGACCTCAAAACGTTGGAAAAACACAATCTGCTTATGCTATGGCTGAGCAATTATTTGGGCATAAATATGCTTTGCTACATATTAATCTCGATAAAACTCATTTACCTTCTTCATTAACCGACATTAAAGTCATGACAGAAGCTCCGGAAAGCAATGGAACTTCCTTGCTTTCCGCCATTCAACAAACACCTTACGCAGTTGTGCTATTAGAAAATATTAATCAAGCTACCCTGGGAGCCATTCACCTTTTTGAAGACATTTTTACTTATGGATATGCTACAGATTCTCGAGGAAATAGGTATGACTTTCGCAATGCAATTATAGTCATTACAACCACCTTAGGGACAGAACGCATCCTCAACCTCACTCAACCACAACGTTTGCATGAAGCAGCTCAACCTATGGATCTTCTGCAACTGGTGTTGAATGAAGCACCCACTGATCTTGCACCGCATACGATCCAACATTTATCAACACAAGAACTGTGTGAAGCCATCATGCCAACCTTAGAAACCCTTTTCTCACCTGACTTATTGCGGCACTTAAATATTGTGCCTTTTGTTCCACTCGATTACGCCGCGATCGAAAAAATTATTCGCTTAAAACTAAAAACATTTGCTAAGCAATTGGATACAAAATTCGGTATTGAATTAAGTTACGTCCCCGAAATTATTCGCTTTCTTTCCCAAGAAGCTTTGTGGCGGCGTCAGCATATAAAATCCATCGACAAATTACTCGAACAACATCTTTATACTTCCGTCGCACATGAAATTTTAATGCATGCTGAAGATAAGAACCGACCGAAGCATTTGCATATTCAACTTAATGATGCTGGGCAATTATTGCGTTGTGAACTGGCGACTGCGGGTGATGCAGCAGTGCATAAATGAATTTTTTTATATCTAGGGGTTAGCACTATAGGTATAGCTAAAATCAGCTCCCGTGGTGCAACCAGAAGCTGCATTATAATGATTATTTGAATTTAATCTGGGCAGCAACGCAGCACAAACAGCAGAGGGCATCGCGCCAAGATCCACAGTATAAGAGCTTGTTGAAGGAGTAACCCTAATCGAAGTACCCCAGGGAGTAGTGTTTACTGACATAGCTGGCAATAACTGCGCCAAAGTTGCGTTACTGACAGGCGTTGTACCATTGTATGTACCGCCATTTGCTTGTGCAATACCATCTGCAGCAGCAGTAATTGCCTGGATTTGCTGCATAATAGTATTCACTTGTTGAGAAGAAACTGCTGATTGATAATAACGTATCGACATCACAATAATCATGGCGGCAATCGCTAACACCAACATGATTTCTAATAGGGTAACGCCTAACATTGACTTAAGAGATTTCATAGGACTTCAACCTTCCTCTTTCAGATACTGACAGGGCTTACATATTGTTAAGTATAGCAATAAAGTGCGGTTTTCTCATTAGAGTTCTTTCCAAACCTGCGCCTTTTTTTGTTACTCTTCGTTGCACCTGCGTTACTCGGTGCGCCTCGAGTAACAAAAAAATACTGGGTTTGGAAAAAACTCTATTAAAGGTTACTATGTATTTTTTAGGTAAGCAAGCATAATAGGTTCGCATTGATGGATGCTAAAACACAAAGCTCTCTTTTACCTTATATTGAAACTACTCCTAAAATCAATGTGATAGGTAGTGTTATCTGGTTGCACGGCCTAGGTGCTGATGGCAATGACTTTAAGCCTATTGTCCCTGAGCTCAATCTACCCGCTAACCTTCCGTTACGCTTTATATTCCCGCATGCACCTTTGCAACCCGTCACCATTAATAATGGTTATGTGATGCGCGCTTGGTACGATATTGTATCTCTGAAAATCGATGAGCATGCCGACCAAAAAGGGATACAAAATTCTGTCCGCCAACTAGAACGTTTAATTGAAAACGAAGAAAAACGTGGGATCCCTGCAGAGAAAATCGTTTTAGCTGGCTTTTCTCAAGGAGCTGTAATTGCCCTCGCCACCGGGTTATGTTTTACACGGAAATTAGCCGGCATCTTAGCTCTATCGGGATACTTACCTCATGCCGAACAAGTCATTGCAAAAGCAAGCCCCGCAAATCAGGCTACGCCTATTTTCATAGGGCATGGCACGGAAGATACTATAGTGCCTTTTTTTCTGGGCCATACAACATATGAAACTTTAAAAAAGCACGCGTATCAAGTCAGCTGGCACAGCTATCCCATGCCGCATTCTGTTTGCGCGAGTGAAATTAAAGATATTTCAGATTGGTTGCAGGCAGTTTTTAACAAATAGAAAAACTAGGGCCACATCCCCAGTCAATAATATATGTAAGACCCAGCGAATAAAGATCAATGCTACCTGTTTGATTCCGATCTGTGGTGGCAGCTCTATTGCCTTGAAGCGTGAGTGAAAGGCTAGGAGTAAAAATATAACCCGCGCCTACTCCAAAATAATAACCCCATTTGTATTTATTGCTTTTGCTAGAAGTACCGCTGGCAAAATTTCCTCCCAAGCTTGAAGCAAGTCTAGTCGCGCCCAATTTTGTAAATAATTCAAAATTAAGACAACTAATAGAAATTGGCCAAATGAGTTTGCCTGCTAAGTTATATGAATAGAATCTATCTTGAGTATTTCCTATCCCTACGGGACCTGTGATTTTAACATTCGCATAACGGGTATAACCCAATTCAGCAGCAAGTAATGAAGTAAATTTGTAGCCTCCACTGACATTAAAGCCAGCGCCTTTACTTTTAACTGATACCGAACCTGGATAATTTTTCTGATGCAATTTTGAATAACCGAAGTTGCCTTCAACATACCAACCGGATGGCAAAGACTGCGCTGCCATGACACATTGAGTTGCATTAAAAGCAATTGTCCCTATGATTGTTAATGTTAATATTTTCACATTTTTTATCATACGACAAAAACAACAGAACAAACAGGAAGGAAAGAAAACCGTTCCCATACTCGGAAGTATGGGAATGTGCTATCTAAATTAATCAAACAGCCATACTACACCAACGTCTGTTTGATTGGTGTTAACATGACCACCCCCAACAGCGCTAGAGCCGTAACGAGCATATGTATACTCCATACGGGCCACTAAACATGGAGTAAGATTAGTTTGCGCACCAAGACCAAGTTGAACGCCAGTAGCATTGTTACCTGCACTGCTAAAGCGTGTTCTTACTACGCCAACAGGAAGATATGCCATCACATGGTCAGTAAGCATGTAGCCTGGTCTAAAGCTTATACCATAGCCCCATGTTGTTCTTGGGCTAACATCACGGACACGAACGTTAGTGCCAAGCGCAGTAGTAGAAGTACGACGATGTCCACTGCTCTGCTTACATTAGCATCCCCTTGGATAAATAACTCACCACCAAGATACCAACAAGGATTAAGCATAGCACCATAACCACCAAATACTTTTCCCGTTACCGCATTGGAATAGCGTTTGCCAGTTAGTATGGTCACCTGAGTACCCGCACTATTAACTTCAAAACCATTGTCTCACCGGAAACAGTATTTACTCTTGAGCCAATACTTGCACCTAGATAAGGAGCAGCACCCATATTAGCAAAAGCAACGCTTGAACTTACCGCTAAAACCGCACTTGCAATTAATAACTTCTTAAACATAATTTAAACTCCTAAACTTTCTTCTTTATGTTTATCACCAGGCTAATGTTTAAATTTCTTTAACATTAAACTGATGTTCCATGCTTACCTAGTATCATCACTCTTTATAACTGAGTGGGTTTATCGTCCGGATAAGTAACCTCTAGAGAGATACTTGGTAAATCATCTGCATATCCATATATGCAACACCCATTGTTTCATTTCAGATACAAAGAACAACTTATCATAAAACATTTCAAATCAAGGTTCAACTATTTCGCAAGCAATATGTATTTTTTATGCGTTTATTTTTGTATCATAAATAGTAAATGCTTCATTTAATTGCTTAGTCACGCGAATAAAAGTTGTACGCTTAGATAATTCTTTCAAGCGTTGTGCACCAACATAAGTACAAGTTGATCTAATACCGCCCAGAATATCAAGAATTGTATTTTTCACGGGCCCTCTATAAGGAACATTTACTGAACGGCCCTCACTCGCACGATATTCTGCTACACTTCCAAAATATTTTTCCATTGCTTCAGCAGAACTCATGCCATAAAAACGCATATATTTTTTTCCCTTTTCTTCAATAATTTCTCCAAGACCTTCGTCATGCCCAGCAAGCATACCACCCAACATGACAAAATCTGCGCCCGCTGCAAATGCTTTTGCCACATCACCCGGAGTAACGCACCCTCCATCTGCACAAACTAATCCTCCCAAACCATGTCCTGCATCCGCGCATTCGATAATTGCGGACAATTGCGGATAACCTACGCCCGTTTTTTCACGTGTCGTGCACACTGAACCCGGTCCAATACCAATTTTTACAATGTCTGCTCCGGAGAGAACTAATTCTTCGACCATTTCTCCTGTCACAACATTTCCTGCCATGATTACTTTTTTTGGATACGTGTCGCGGATATGTTTTAAAAAATCAACAAAGCGTTCTGTGTAACCATTTGCTGCATCTAAACAAATAAATGGCACATCGACTTTGCGTAGTAATTCCGTTAATTTATCAAAATCTCCTTCTGCAATCCCTGTTGAAAAAAAACAGGTGGAAATTATCGCAGGATTTTCTTTAGCAAACTTCTGCCACTCTGAAAGAGGAATAAATTTATCAATTGCAGTCAGTATATGATGTTCAGCTAATGCCTTGGCCATAGGAAAAGTACCTGTATGATCCATATTTGCAGCAATGATAGGAACGCCTTGCCAAGCTGTGCCAGCATGTTTAAAACGAAATTCTCGTTCTAAAAGTACATCGGCTCTCGATTTTAAAACGCTACGCTTAGGACGAATTAAAACATCTTTGAAATCTAATTTGACATCATATTCGATACGCATGGTTGTTCCTTTTTCAAAGGGGGCAAAAATGATTATATATTTTTTTTTAACCGTGCATAATAAAATCCATCCATATCATGCGTGCCGGGAAAAATTTGCCGTCCAATTGTACATTCTATGCCCCAGTTTGCCTTAATCTTCTCTTCACGCGCAGAACCATGCGTAGCAAGAAAAGCTTGCAATACATCAACATTTTCAATTGAGAAAATCGAACACGTGGCATAAACAAGTAATCCATCCGGTTTAAGCAAGTCCCAAATCGCGGTCAGTAATCGTAATTGCTCTTTAGCCAGTTTTTCTAAATCATCAGCGCGCCGCAATAATTTAATATCAGGATGACGCCGAATAACACCACTGGCTGAGCAAGGAGCATCCAACAAAATACGATCAAACAATTTACCATCCCACCATTGTCTCACATCGGCTACATCTGCACTCAAACAGTTTGCTGACAAATGCAAACGCTGAAGATTATCACGCACCAATTGCAATCGTGCTACATCGCGATCAACTGCAACTAACTCAACATTGGATTGCAACTCAAGTATATGCGCTGTCTTTCCTCCTGGTGCTGCACATGCATCTAACACTCTAAGGTTCGGCGTTATTTCTAAAATTTCAGCAGCTAACTGTGCTGCTCCATCTTGAACAGAAATCTCTCCTTGATTAAAACCAATCAACTGATTTACATCCACAGGTTTTTCTAAAAAAATTCCTGCACTTGTTTCAGGAATAATTCGTGCGCTTATTTGATCAGCAGAGGAAATAAGTTTTTTCAAATAGGCTTCACGTGTGACACGCTTTTGATTGACACGCAACGCAAAAGGAGGATGCTGATTATTGGCAATTAAAATTTCTTGCCAAATAGACGGCCAATCTTTTTGTAATTGTTCAATCAACCAGAGCGGATGCGAAAAAAATGCTTGCGGATTATCTTCTATTTTCATTTTCACTTCTTTATTTAATTCAAGTTCACGCCGTTGATAATTACGTAATACTGCATTCACCAAACCTTTTGCCCAGATTTTTTTAAAATATTTTGTCGCAGCAACTGTTTCTGCAACAGCCGCATGCGCCGGCACACGCATTTCAATTAATTGATACAGACCAACGAGTAATAACATATAAATATCTTGGTCTTTTTCTTTCAACGGTTTTTCTAGTAAAAGATCAGCTAAAGCTACCAAGCGAAAATACCAACGACATACGCCATAACATAATGCTTGTAAAAAACCTTGATCTCGCGCATCAGGAATTTTTGCTACTTCATCAGGTAGACAATCCGCTAAAGATCGACCAGTAACAACTTGCAAAATTATATATGCAGCTATGGCACGAAGGTTCATAGGATTCTATTCACCACAAAATCATCTCGCCGTGCATTTAAAATATCAGCTACAGGCAAAACGCGTCCGCCAGGCAATTGTAATTTCAATAAACGCAAACGTTTCTTCCCCGTCGCCACATCAATACCTTGCGCAAAAACACGCATAATTTTTCCGGGCTGCTCATTTTGACCACCCTCATCAATCACTTCTGCTTCCCAAATTCGAAGTATTTGATCGTTTAATCGCGTTTGCGCAATAGGCCACGGATTAAATCCACGAATTTTACGCCCAAGTTCTTCCGCAGATAATTTCCAATCTAATTCTGCCTCTTGTTTAGAAATTTTAGCTGCATACGTTGCTAAAGAAGAATTTTGTGGCTCCGAATTAATTTGCGATACATTATCCAGCGCAGTTAATACTGCTTGTCCTCCCAATACTGCCAAACGATCATGCAATGTTTGACTGGTATCATTTTTATAAATTGGACATTCCACTTTATAAAGCATAGGTCCTGTATCCCAACCTTCATCCATTTGCATAATTGTAATTCCAGTGATTTCATCTCCTGCTAAAATAGCACGCTGAATAGGCGCCGCACCGCGCCAACGCGGTAACAGCGATGGATGGATATTAATACAACCTAAATGCGGTGTTGTTAAAATAGCTGCGGGTAGTAACATTCCATATGCCACTACAATCATCACATCCGCATTCAATTCTGCTAATTTTTTTTGCTCTTGTTCTGTACGCAAAGTTTGCGGCTGAAAAACAGCTAAATTATTTTTTAACGCAATTTGTTTTACTGGACTTAGAGTCAGCTTTTGGCCCCGCCCTGCGGGACGATCCGGCTGTGTGTAAACAGCGACGATTTTATGTTTTGAATGTAGCAATGCATCCAGCGCTTGCGCTGCAAATTCTGGCGTACCAGCAAAAATAACTTGCAAAGAAGAATTTGAATTCACCGAGAACTTGTCCCCACCTCACACACCAGCCCATCACGATAACTTTGTGTTGCCAAATTTGCCTCACCCAACTGCTCAAGCAGCAGCCCTTGTTCAAGATAAGCTTCCGGATGCTCTTCTAAAGCAATGCTAGCAGTAAAGTAATCGCGCGCCTTACCCCACAAATTACAACGCATACATAATCTTCCTAATGTTAATAACAGCACGGACTGATTGGGATACTGTTTCAACCAATTTTCTGCTGTGGATAATTGTTTTTTTGCATGTGTTGTATTCAGCAAACCATATACTCTTACTAAGTCTTTATTCCACCCTTTTTTAAGCGCTTTATTAATCAGATACTCCACTTCAACCTGCGTATCAGGATAACGTAATAATTGCTGTGTGTAATGATAAATAAGTTCAGGATCCGCTCGGAATTTTTTAGGTATGCTTAACCAAAGTTCGCGCAAAATATCGGCATCATTCGCTTTCTGCCCTGTCGTAGAAAGCAATTCTTGATATACTTTGAGCTCGAGTTTTTCTAAATTCTCTGCATTCACTACTTTTGCTTTATATAAGTTCGGTAATATTTTTAATAACCCTTTCCAATCCGCCAAATGAACATACACTCGTTCTAATAATTTTAAAACCAATCCATTTTTGGGTGCAACGCGACGTAAATGATCTAATGTTGCCAGCGCTTGCTCAAGTTGCCCTTGATTAAATTGTAATTGGGCTTGAGTCAAGCCAATAGCCACTTCTGAATGTGGCGCAACTTGATGCGCCTTACGCAAATAAGAATCACGTTTATCATACGCTGTTTGCTCATGAGCAGCTTTTGCCGCGGCTAAATAATTAACTAATGGCGCATTGGATTGTTCAACACCTGCCAAAAGATCATATTCCGCACCACGCCACTGTCCTTCAATCAGTTCAACTAAACCACGATTCGTTTTACTATATGACTTATACTTGCGACGCCAGCGTAACCAATTTTTCCAGCGATAAACTAATACATCAATCCAACCAAAAAAACTAAGCAAATAATAGAATAATAATAAAATGGCAACCAAACTAAAAAACATAAACCATAAAGGCATTTCCACTGACCACTGGCGATAGGTGAATAAAGCATATCCTGGGTCTTCCGCGATTTTTAATCCCACCCAAACAGAAGCAACCAAAATAATTAAAAAAACAATAAATCGGCTCATTTATAATCCCGAAATGCTTGTAATGAATTCGTAATTGGTGGCACAGCTGGATGAATATTAATTTGTTG
This sequence comes from uncultured Gammaproteobacteria bacterium, assembly GCA_963710715.1. GTDB lineage: Bacteria > Pseudomonadota > Gammaproteobacteria > DSM-16500 > DSM-16500 > CAVQBL01. The sequence continues at coordinate 93,619 of CAVQBL010000016.1, forward strand.
TAATTGAGCAAGGCTCGCCAATACAGCTTGCGTCACCGATGAATCCTGTGCGAAATACTGTTTTATCCACTTGGATGCTTGTTGCAAACTCGCATGAAAAACGTCGGTTTGCCGATTTAACACTGCCCATGACGCTTCTTCAAGCATGCTATATAAATTTTCATACAAAAATTCTTGCTGTCCTGGCGGAACAAAAGGCACTGTGCCGGGAGCATTATAACGTACAATTACAATCTGTTTTAACGCTTGCTCTGTTTGCTGCAATCCGCGTTTCCACCAAGATTGATGCTGATCAGTCACAGCAGGCACTGGTTCTGGTTTCCCGGGCGCACCTCTAGCAGGAAGTGGTAATTGCGCAATTTGCTCTTTCAAGGCAGATAAACGCAAATATAAACCATTATAATCAACATGTGGAACAGCAGTTAATGCTGCAATATCTGTTGCTAAGGCTTTGCGTACCGCCATGATTTTGGGATCCGTTAAGCTACTGAGATTCTGATCTGCTGTTTGTAATAATTTAATAACCAATCCCACATCCGATCCCATTTGCAAATTATCATTGGCTAATTGAACTAAACTCTGTGCCTCTGCTACAGTCCAATCATCTTTATCTCCCATTTTTGCACTGCGTAGCTCGGAAATTGACTGCTCTTGAGTGTTTAATTGATCTCGTAATTGCTGTACGGTTTGCTGGATGCCATTGGAAGAATTTTTTTCCAGCATGTCTACACGCTCGGCGAGATGAATAGTGATAGCAGTCAAACGGCAATAGGCAAAGAAGAATGCGAACAATAAAATAATAATAGAAAACGTTGAAAGCAAAATACCTATACTATTCCAAGGCATGCGTTTTGATTTTGAAGTTTCACTTGATTTTTCTTCGGGTTGGTTTGTCATGGAAGAGAATCCTTTTTTGGGGGGTCAGGCCTAACAAATAGCCTTTTGCTAAATTACTTATTGACTCATAAGGAATAAAAAAGTCTATTTGTCAGGTCTGACCCCGTATAAGCTCTTCAATAATAGCACCATCACTTGCGTTCTTCGCTATAAATATTTTCACAAAACCTAAGGCTTTTGCCAATGTAGCAATACGTTCACTGATAACGAGCAAAGGCACTTCACACAAAATGGGCCAATTAAATTCTCCGATTAAAATCTTTAAATTTTGGATAGCTTCATAAGATGTACCCACTATTATATCAATCTTATGCTCGCGCAATAAATGGATATATTCACTGGTCTCAACTTGCGGTAATAAACGACGATAGGCAAAAGCATTTATCACTTCAGCACCACGTTTCTTTAACGTTTCAGATAATACTTCCCTACCACCCTCACCTCGCACAATAACAATTTTTTTTTCTTTTACTATTTGCAATTCCGATAGTTCGAGCAAGTTTTCACTACTCCATTCTTTTTCGGGGAAAAAATCAACAGGCAAATTCGCCTCTCGCAAAGCTTGCGCAGTGCTCGCGCCTACCGCAGCTACTTTGACTCTGTTTGGAAAAACTGGCCATATTTGATGAATTGCTGCTGCACTTGCGTAAACAGATTGTGGGCTAATAAAAACTAATATGTCACATTGATTAAGCATAGAAATACTGGTGATAAATTCTGCAATATTTTGCGGTAGGGCGATCTCAATCGTAGGAAAATAAGTTGCTTTTCCGCCCAGTGCGCGAATTTTTTCACAGAGTATTTCTCCTTGGGGTTTTGGCCGTATGACTAAAATACTGAGGTTTTTTAAGGAATGCTTTATCATGTTTTTTGGTATCTATTCAGCGAACTTCACTGGCCTAATCGTGCCCGTGCGCCAAGCATTTTAGGAGATGATTTAAGGACTCAATAATAGTTACTTAACCTTAGCCTGCTGTGCGGGGGATGGTATGATTATTTGACTCCCGAGCTTGATTAGCTTTTAGATGAGCTTCGATGGCTGCTTTGACCTTTTTTAATGCGTCTGAAGCATCGTCAGAAAAATCGATTCCAACTGCATGTAATGACGAATTTTTCATTATACCTTCCGCCAGCTTTTGAATCATTTTTTCAGTGAGTCGACAATCATGAAAGCTGATGTGTGTAATGTAACGATTAGTTTTTAATCCTTCAGATATTTTTGATATCTCCTCAAACTTCATAGGAGAGGGTCCAAAATGGGCGAAAGTTACCTCAGAGTCATTTTCTGTAATAGCTTTAATTGTAGTTTCTTTAGGTGAGGAATTTTTTGAAAACATTGTGTCTCTTCTCTTTGTTAAGTTATTGAAAAAAAGGAACATATTTTTTCAGGCCTCATGAGCAATTCTATGGAGTTAACATATAATTATTATAATAAAGGTCATATTAAAAGTACATAGAATTTAAGATCGCGAGGAATCTATGAAGTTCAGCTCAAAGCTTGAGATGATGTCGTTCGCACTTATTAAGCTTAATCAAATTCGTGAACAGGAAAGGGAAAACAAAGCTATAGAAGATTGCATTAAAAATATTAAAGAAGCTTTCGAAAATCATGAACAAGACCCGACGATAATTTGTAACCATTTAAAAGATATACTACCCGACCCTATTTCTGACAACGCTAAAGAGCAAATTAAAACTCTTATTGAAGACATAGGGATAAGCGACTATAAACAAACACCACAGGAAAAATTTGATAATCCATTGGCTCGTCGAGCTGAATCGGAATTATTTGCACATTTGTTGGTATCTCCGACTGCTTTAATGATGGAGTCAGTAAAGTTAGTTTCAAAAGAAATCTTAAAGGCTCTTCAACTTTCAGAAACGGATAACCCAAAGGTGTTAGAAAAATTTTTAGCATGCTGCATAAAAGAAGACGAGGAGGATACTATCATTTGTGGTGCATTTCAGCAGAAACCATTATTTAATGACGTAAAAAAAATTTTAGAAGAAAATAATTCTAATCAACTTGCCGAAATAATATATATTCATTATAAGTTTGGTTTAAAGTTATCACGAGATATTCCAATTTATGCTTCCAGACGTGACAAGCCCCCTGTCGGTAAATTAGCAGAAATAGTAAACAATTATAAGAGTGAAAAAGGATTTTTTTACGACATAACACAGTATGGTTCTACAGGAACGGATGCGCGCACTTATATTAGTGGTCCATTAATGTATAAGTCTGAGCTTTATTCTAAGATAGGAAGTCGAGGAAGAAAAGGAGATCTGGACATGTCAATGTCGAAACTTTCTGGTCGGCTTAGTTTGATGCGAGCAGATCAACCTGAGTATGAGATAAACTTACCTGAGCGCAAAGAGGAGTGGTGGGTTCCGGATTGTAAAGGTCAAGACCCTGACTTTAATTCTCCCTATGTCTTAGATCTTATCAATAATGATGCTCTTTACGTTTCAGGGCCTTCTGGTATGACAAGTCTCCTGTTAGCCCAAATGGAATTTATGGCTAATCTTGAAACTATTGCATTAAAGCAAAACTATCTTAATGCTGTTACAGCTTATATTGTTGGCGCTGGTTTTCACAGTCTTCACGAAGTCATTGGTCCTGCACAATATGCTTTGGACCTTGTTCCTAGATATACTGTTTTTGTGCCGGGAAAGGAAAAAAGCCCACAAGAGGAAAAACTACCCGCTGCTCCACAATACAATGTATTTTTTAAACAACAATGTGATCTTGATCCCGAGTTTAAAAACAACAGAGAAGCAGCTTGGCAACGTTATCTAGATTTTTTTCAAAATATTTATATACCAACGCATTCTGCAAAGAAATTACAAGAGCTGCTTAAACGAGAAATATTTAGATCAATAACCCCTCAACGAATAGCTGAGGCACTTGATATACTTATGAATATAAATAAAAAAAATTTCATTACGTTTTTACAAAGTTACTATGAATCATCAAAAAATCAAGGCCGCAGCATATTTTCCCGTAACAAAACTGACATGATGGATACGGTAAATAAAAATTCTGCTGTAAAGAAGCTACTCAATGTTATGCAAGAGGAAAAGAAATCTGAAGAGTTTACCTCCTTGGAGCTTGGCGTTCTTTTGGATAAGGGCGATCCCCTTTTAAATAAAATTATTGATAAGTTTATTAATATTCCAGAGCTTCAAGGTCTACGAGATGCGATGCGCTTTGATTTCCAACACTTTGATATGCGGATACGGATAGGGCAAAATGATTGTAATTATACACAACTTTCTATACCTCAAGATCAGTCCCCGGAGGATGTCGGTAAAACTTCTACCCATCGGACGAACTCAAAATAGCCCGCGCCCCCTGACTTAACAATTCCTCGGCGACTGTTTCACCTAAAATTTCAGCATCCTCAACATGGCCGGTTTTTTGCGCGCGTAAAATCACTGTGCCATCTACATTCGCCACCAAACCACGTAAGAAAATTTTTTCTTGAATCATTTCTGCATAGGCAGCAATCGGTGTTTGACAACCACCCTCTAAACGTCTGCATAATGCACGTTCCGCTGTTACACAAACGTGAGCAGGCTCATCATTCAAAACTGCAATTAATGTTAATGTTTCAATATCTTCTTCACGACACTCTATACCTAATACACCTTGCCCCGGCGCTGGCAACAATTGATCTGCATTTAAAAAAGCGGATATACGTTGTTGTAATCCCAAGCGCTTCAACCCCGCTGCAGCTAAAATGAGCGCACCATATTCTCCCGCATCCAAGCGCTGCAAACGTGTGTTGACATTGCCGCGTAAATCTTTCATCTGCAAATCCGGGCGTAAGGCACAAAGTTGACTGCGTCTACGTAAACTCGATGTCCCCACGACAGTATTACTCGGCAATTCATTCAGCGAAATAAATTGATTTGAAACCAGCACATCCCAAGGATCTTCGCGTTCACACATCACGGGCAAACATAAACCGGCCGGTAATGTCATAGGAACATCTTTCATGGAATGCACAGCAATATCGGCACGTTTTTCAAGTAATGCTTCTTCTAATTCTTTAACAAATAAGCCCTTGCCTCCTACTTCCATCAACGGAATCGACATTCGATCTGCACTGGTCGTGATTCCTAATAGATTAACTTCAAGACCTGGATAAAGTGCTTGTAAACGCCCCTTCACCCAATTGGCTTGCCAAAGAGCTAGAGGGCTTTCGCGGGTTGCTATGGTTATAGATTGTTTAGTCATAACGAGTTCACTTGAGTGGCTGTATATTATCACAATATTTATTATAATAATTGTCTTTCACCTCTCTTCTTAAAGCGCATTCCCAGCAAGTTTCATGACGTTATAACCTCCCAATGCCAATTTAGTGCGGTGGACGCTGAAGTTAGATCGAAGCCCCATCATTGCGAGCATGTGCTTTTCATGCGAAGCAATCCAGGGGAACGTTTTTGTGCTCCCTGGATTGCCACGCCCGCGCAAAAAAGCGCGCGCGGGCTCGCAATGACGGGGCTTCGATCTAACTTCAGCGGCGGGTATTGTAAAAGTACATAGCATGGTCAATCCTGGACACGGCAGGCATAAGATTATCGAATTAACAGCCGCAGAATTAAGATTAGAAGCATGGATTTGATAACACAGCAAAAAATAAATCCAGCCGGATTAGACATCCGGCTGGAAAATCAAAGAAAAGTTATACGTTTTGTGGGCCTCTAGCTGCTTGTACTTTGGTTTCTGATGTTGATATCAAAGGCTCGTCTAAGCTAACACTTGCAGCTGTGGTCGGTGCCGGAGAAAAAAACCTTCTTCCAAGGTAACTCAATCCTTTACTCACTCCATAGCCTATTGAAACTGCTGCTGTGGTTACGACAGCGTCAACCAGACCCGTTAAAAGACCTGCTGGGAGAATATTATCAGGATTTTTTTTCCAGTCACCAACCACACCATTAAAAACGGGGGGGCTTACTTTATAAGATGCATAAATCCCTGCTCCTAGAGATATTGCATACAATAACGAATACATTACCGCTTCTTTCTTGCGCCCTGCTTTTGCTAAATCACTAATAAACATAATCGGAATAAAAGGTGCGCACATAGCCATACACACTATTCCTGCACCATTCCCCTGACTATATTGTGCTGCTGTTGAAGCTGCCGCGCCCACTGCTTGTTCCATAAATACCTCGCTCATTAAGTTGTCTAATAACTACAGTATACAAACTGAACATTAAGGCAGTCTTAAAAAAGTATTAAGGCAGCCTTAACAAAAGCAAGAAATAAATTTGAGAACAATCCCATTTTGGGTAACAATACTCATTAACATATTATTAAGGTAGCTAAGGATCATGCCAGAAACCTTCACGGAACAAAGCAACTTCATCACACACGAAATGCTAGCGCATCCAGCGCTGTTCACACACCCGCGCGCACAAAACGTGGCAATTATCGACAACCAAGACAATGGTATCTTACAAGAAGTATTAAAACACCCTCACATAACAGAAGTGTGGCAAATCACCGACAAAAAACCCGGCACCTATCAAAATACTGGCGCGCGCACGCAATTTTATTTTGGCAGCAGCACAGAATGGGCTACCCATGCCAAACCGGAATCGTTTGATATTTTAATTACGACAAATTCATCTGAACAATCTCAGATGATGCAACATTATTTAAAAATTCTAAAAAAAGATGGTATTTTAATTCAGCCCTGCCAATCGCCTTTTAACACGACTGAACTAAAATCCGCTTATCAACAACTATTGGCTATCGGATTTGATGATATACAAATTCTTAATTTCCCCCAACCTAACTACCCGTCAGGCTGGCGCACAGTACTCATGACAATTAAACAAGGAACATTCAAATGCGTCAGCGAAAAAAATATTTTCAACAAGCCTTTCCACACTCGATATTATAATCTTGATATGCACAAAGCTTCTCTCGCTTTACCTGAATTTATCAAGGAACAAATCTTTACTTAGAGCTCTTAAGGACCCAAATTATGAATAAAAATTTTCTTAATGATCTGTCATCACGTTTATGTGAAGCTTTACCAGAAAGCTTAAAAGCTTTAAAAAAAGATATAGAAAAAAACTTTCGCGCCGTATTGCAAACAACATTTTCCAAAATGGACTTGGTCACACGCGAAGAATTCGATGCACAAACCAAAGTATTATCACGCAGCCGAAAAAAAATTGAAACCCTTGAACATCGCATCAAAGAATTAGAAAAAATTATTGTTGAAAAGCAGGAATAAAATGGCAAATAAGATTCAATTCACGCATGATGATTGTGAAGTTGTCAAACGTGAAGTTTTATACCAAGGTGTTTTCTGCCTAGCGAAATACCATATTCGCACACGATTATTTAAAGGCGGCTGGAGCGATGTATTTACACGCGAAGTATTTGAGCGACGCTCTGCAGCCGCTGTTCTACCTTACGATCCTGCATCCGATCGCGTTATCCTCATAGAACAATTTCGTGCCGGAGGTTTAGCGGATGCTAAAAGTCCTTGGCTAATTGAAATTCCGGCTGGCATTTTTTCCAACCAAGAAACCCCCGAAGAATTAATTTATCGCGAAGCAAAAGAAGAAGCGGGATGCACCATCACAGACCCATTATTAATTTCTGATTATTTCGTGAGCCCTGGCGGTAACAATGAATATCTTTATTTATTTTGCGCCAAAACAAATGCCAGTCATGTTAGCGGTATTCATGGACTAGAATATGAACATGAAGATATCCGCGTTATCAATCTCCCAGCAACAGAAGCTTTTGCAAAAGTACGGACGGGTGAAATTAAAACCGCCCCAGCTATTATTTCCTTGTTATGGTTAGAAATAAATCGTGAAAAATTAAGGCGTTCTTGGGGCCAGGCCTGACAAATAGACTTTTTTATTCCTTATGCGTCAATAAGTAATTTAGCAAAAGTCTATTTGTCAGGCCTGGCCCCAAGAACGCTTTACATTTGCCTCATAAACCTATATTTTTCTTTCAACACAAAACGGAGTTCGGTAATCCATGGCTCAAAAACAATCTTATACTGCAGAATCAATCGAAGTCTTAAGTGGCCTTGAACCTGTACGCCGTCGACCGGGGATGTACACAGATACAACCAATCCCAATCACCTCGCTCATGAAGCGATTGATAACAGTGTTGACGAAGCCATGGAAGGACATGCCACTCACCTCATGGTAACGTTATATAAAGATGGTTCACTTGAAGTCAGTGATAACGGTCGCGGCATGCCAGTGGACATTCATCCTGAAGAAGGTTTAACCGGTGTTGAACTCATTCTCACCAAATTACACAGCGGCGCTAAATTTTCCAATAAACAATATCGATTTTCAGGCGGTTTACACGGCGTAGGTATTTCTGTTGTAAATGCTTTATCAAAAAATTTAGACGTTACTATCAAGCGTGACAATACCATTTATCAGATGAAGTTTGCTAATGGTGAAAAAGCATCTGAACTTAAAAAAATTGGCACAACTAAGCAACGTGAAACCGGCACTAGCATCCGCTTTTTACCCGATGGAAAATATTTTGATTCTGCTAAATTTGCTGTACAAAAGCTAAAACATACTTTACGTGCTAAAGCAGTACTTTGTCCCGGCCTACATGTTTCCTTCCATGACGAAAATACGAATAAAACAGAAGAATGGTTTTATGAACAAGGCTTACAAAATTATTTAATGGAAACGATAGGTAAAACGGAACACCTTCCTGAAGAACCTTTTATAGGATCATTCAGTGGTAATAAAGAAATGGTCGATTGGGCGGTAATCTGGTTGCCAGAAGAAAGTGAAGTCACCGCTGAAAGTTACGTCAACCTTATTCCCACGCCTCAAGGCGGTACTCACGTAAATGGTTTACGTTTAGGCTTACTTGAAGCGTTGCGTGAATTTTGTGAATTCCGGAATTTATTACCTCGCGGCTTAAAATTCGCCCCTGAAGATGTATGGGATCGCTGCGCACATATTCTTTCGGTTAAATTACAAGAACCACAATTTTCTGGTCAAACCAAAGAACGTTTATCATCGCGCGAATGTGCAAGCTTTGTATCCGGCGTGGTTAAAGATGCATTCAGCCTTTGGCTAAATCAAAATGTTACCATCGGTGAAGCGCTGGCAAATTTCGCCATCAATAATGCGCAAAAACGCATGAAAGCAGCGCAAACGGTAGTACGAAAAAAAATAACTGCCGGTCCAGCACTTCCTGGAAAATTAGTGGATTGCACTTTACAAGATTTAAAACGTTCAGAATTATTTTTAGTAGAAGGTGATTCTGCAGGCGGCTCCGCAAAACAAGCGCGCGATCGTGAATTTCAAGCTATCATGCCACTGCGTGGAAAAATATTAAATACGTGGGAAGTGGATTCCGCACAAGTACTCGCATCCGAAGCAATACATGACATTGCCATTGCCATAGGCATTGACCCCAGTTCAAAAGATTTAACGGGTTTACGTTATGGGAAAATTTGCATTTTAGCGGATGCGGATTCCGACGGATCACATATCGCTACATTATTGTGCGCACTGTTTCTAAAACATTTTCGTCAACTGGTTGCAGAAGGTCACGTCTATGTTGCTATGCCACCACTTTATCGCATCGATCATGGAAAAGAAGTGTATTACGCACTCGATGATGCAGAAAAACAAGGCATTATTGATCGCATTGCTGCAGAACAGAAAAAAGGAAAAGTAAACGTCATTCGCTTCAAAGGCTTGGGAGAAATGAATCCCCTCCAATTGCGTGAAACCACCATGGATCCACAAACACGACGCTTGGTGCAATTGACCATTGCGCAAAATGATAATACAGACAAAATATTAGATATGTTGCTTGCGAAAAAACGTGCCGCCGATCGCAAAGCATGGTTAGAGAAAAAAGGTAATTTAGCTGAGGTTAACGTATGAATAACACCGTTGAACATATCCCCTTAAAAGAATTTACCGAAAAAGCATACCTTGATTATTCAATGTACGTCATTCTCGACCGTGCATTACCACACATTGGCGATGGTTTAAAACCCGTACAGCGCCGTATCGTTTATGCCATGTCTGAACTCGGATTAAAAGCCACAGCCAAGTTTAAAAAATCAGCACGCACCGTCGGCGACGTCTTAGGTAAATTTCATCCCCATGGTGATGCTGCATGTTACGAAGCCATGGTGTTAATGGCACAACCTTTTTCATATCGTTATCCACTGGTTGAAGGACAAGGCAACTGGGGATCACCGGATGATCCGAAATCATTTGCCGCCATGCGCTACACGGAATCGCGCTTATCTGCTTATGCGGAAGTATTGCTTGCTGAATTAGGCAGTGGCACAGTCGACTGGACGCCAAATTTTGATGGCACTTTGCAAGAACCTGCGCTGCTTCCCGCGCGCTTACCCAACGTATTATTAAATGGCACGACAGGAATTGCTGTGGGCATGGCAACCGATATTCCACCGCATAATTTACGCGAGGTTGCAGCCGCACTCATTCATTTACTCGATAATCCCAAAGCCACATTAGCAGAAATTTGCAAACACATTCCAGGTCCTGATTTTCCAACGGAAGCGGAAATTATTACATCCAGCAGCGATATCAAAGAAATGTATCGCACGGGCAATGGTTCCATTCGCATGCGCGCAGTTTACACGATGGAAAATGATGAAATTGTTATTACTGCATTACCCCATCAGGTTTCGGGCGCAAAAGTATTGGAGCAAATTGCAGGACAAATGCAAGCAAAGAAATTACCACTGGTTTCAGATTTGCGTGATGAATCCGATCATGAAAATCCCACCCGACTCGTCATTGTTCCGCGTTCAAATCGTGTTGACATTGAAGCACTCATGGCACATTTATTTGCAACCACAGAATTGGAACGCAGTTATCGCGCCAATTTAAATGTCATTGGTTTAAACGGCCGTCCACACGTTAAGAATCTATTAGAAATGTTACAAGAATGGTTGGAGTATCGCCAAACAACCGTAAAACGTCGTTTACAATTTCGACTCGATCAAGTTGAACATCGATTACATATTTTAGCAGGTTTGTTAATCGCTTATCTTAATTTAGATGAAATCATCAAAATCATTCGTCAAGAAGAAAAACCCAAAGCAGTTTTAATGAAGCGTTTCAAATTGAGCGACGAACAAGCAGAAGCAATTCTAGAAACTAAGTTGCGTCATTTAGCACGCCTGGAAGAAATGCAAATTAAAGGCGAGCAGAAAGATTTATTAGCCGAACAAGAAGAACTTCAACAAACCTTAGCTTCTAACGCACGCTTGAAAAAATTAATTCGTAAAGAACTCGAAGCGGATGCAGAAAAATTTGGTGATAAACGACGCTCACCCATTGTTGTGCGCAAAGAAGCACAAGCGATGAGTGAAACTGAAATTTTGCCGACAGAGCCTGTCACCGTTGTGTTATCAACGATGGGTTGGATACGCGCGGCAAAAGGTCATGAAATGGATCCTACACAATTAAGTTATAAAGCCGGTGATGCATTTTTATCTTCTGCTATGGGTCGCAGTAATCAACTCGCCGTATTCATGGATTCAGCAGGCAGAACCTATTCATTACCTGCACACACATTACCTTCCGCGCGCGGTCAAGGCGAACCACTCACGGGACGCTTAAATCCTGCAGAAAACGCGCAATTTGTTGCAGTATTAATGGGTGAAACAGAACAACAAATTTTACTCGCATCGGATGCAGGTTATGGATTTATTGCAAAACTCGAAGATCTCTACGCAAAAAATCGCGCGGGCAAAGCCACATTAAATGTTCCTAAAGGTGCAAAAGCACTCTCTCCACGCTTAGTCACTGAAAAAGAAACAGCATTTATCGCTGCGGTCACCAACACCGGGCATTTATTAATTTTCCCACTCAAAGAATTACCGGATTTAGCAAAAGGTAAAGGCAATAAAATTTTAGGCATCCCCAGCAGCCGCGTTCAATCACGTGAAGAATTTTTAACTGACATCGCGGTACTACAAGAAGGACAAACGCTTGCTGTCATCAGCAACAATAAAGAATTAAAATTAAAACCCGCCGACTGGAAACATTATCTCGGCGAACGCGGCCGTCGTGGTTTGAAACTTCCGCGTGCGTATCAAAAAGCAGATGGGTTACTTGCTATTGCTTCTTCAGAGTAATAGCCGCCGCCTCCACTGCTTCTTTACCCGATGGCTCAGACCTGTGAACATGTTCTAAACTCCTAGTAAGCGCTTGAACAGGCTGTGTTTCTAACAGAAACGGTCCATAATATTTAACTTTTCCAAACAGAGTTTCCCCAAATCCATTTAATTCGGATATGAAACGATACAAACTTTCATGCCCGGTTAATCCTAGCACGTCGATTTTCTTATAATTAAACGTTTTTTTATGCTCGGGTTCTAAATGAAAAACACAACCATAATTACTAAACAATTCCTCTAAAGTTAATCCAACATAGGATAAAGGCAAGGAAAGTACTTCATTACTTTTTCTTATGACAAATTGGTTTAGTGTGCCAAAAGACTCACAACCATAAATTAAAAATTCAGCACCCGTTAGAGAAAGAAGCGTATACATATTCTTTACATATTCCGGGAAACTGAGGCGTGCTTTCGAATCTAAGTTATAACGAAATCCATCAATTAGAAATAGCCCTGTTTCAGGTCTTAAAAAGTCATTATACACTTGCAAAAATGTGCCAACAGGATCAATAAGATGCTGAAAACACCATCTTGAAACAGCAACATCTATTTTATGTTTCAAATCCATCTTCAATTTATCGAATTCGCCTACCATATTTTCTACTTGAAAAGCACCCAATTTATGAATAACACAATTATTTTCCTGACTTTCAGATTGTCCTGCAAATGTTTCTCCTCTTACGCCAAGAATATGAATTCGAATATTCTGTATTGATGAGAGTTGTTTATCTTTATTTAAAAATTTAGCAAGTCCTTCACAAAAACCAAAATTCCCGGCGCCAATGTCCAATACATAGAATTCTGATCTATCGGGATTTTTAAGAATGAGTGATTTGATTAGACTATATTCCTTGATCGCTGCAATACCGTATTCTTCCTTCTCATCTGCGTTAAAAAGACCCCAACGAGATGATGTTTTACGTTTACAAGCCTCAAAAGCATGCTGAATTTGATCCTGAATTTCTTTGGGTCTTTGAGTACAATTTAAGGGGATATTATTCATTTTTTGTGTCGCAAAAAGACCCATTGGATTCGATTTATGAGATGTTTGCGACGGAACTGCTTTTATATCTGAAGGAGGTAACTCTTTTTCAAATGTAGATCTTTGGGAAGCTGTCATGAGTTACCTTACCTCTCGTTTTATCGGAATAATTGATCGAATATTATATCACATTGGTTAGTAATTATACGAATATTAGGTAATTGTTGATCATATCATTATCACAATAAAATTTGCTCAAAACGAGTATTTCAGCGGAAAACGTTATATTTGACGTTTTTTGCTTGCATAAAACGTCAAATATGCCGTTTTTTACTTGCAAAAAACGGCATAGTTGAATTGCCTCTTATGGCTTACACAGAAGAAAGTCGTTTTAAATTATATTTGTTTGATATTGGTATTCTAGGCGCAATGGCAGATTTATCTCCGAAAGTACTATTAGATTATGATTATGGTACGTATAAAGGTTATTTTGCTGAAAATTTTGTAGCGCAAGAGTTTATCGCAGAAGGCAAAAACCATCTTTATAGCTGGCAGCAAGATCGCGCTGAAGTTGAATTTTTATATACGCTTGATAATCAAATTATTCCCATCGAAGTAAAATCGGGCTGGGTAACACGCACACAAAGCTTAAATAAATATACTGAAAAATATCATCCACCTTATCGTGCTATGTTTAGCGCTAAACCACTGCATTTTGATTTAAAAAATTCATATCATCAGTATCCTCTTTATATGGCACACTGGTTTCCATTATCGTGATTACACTTTTGATATAAGATGAATACCGCAAAACTTATTGGCTGGAAACATTATTTTGGTGAAGCGAGCGGCCGCCGCGGCTTGAAGCTGCCACGTGCGTATCAAAAAGCGGATGCCTTAATAGTTGTATCCGAAAGTTAAACTCCCGACTTCTACCAATTTTTAAATTATTGAAATACTCTTAAAAAAAAACTGTGATTACAATGAATTATATTTTTCAAAAATGCGCGCGAAACCGCACTAAGTGGTATTGGAACACTGAAGTTAGATCGAAGCCCCGTCATTGCGAACCATGCGTCCCGCAACGCTTTTATGCGGGACCAGCATGGTGAAGCAATCCAGAAGGAAATATAATAAATGCATGAACGTTTTCCAGCTGTTTATATCATGGCAAATAAACGCAATGGTACATTGTATACAGGTGTAAGACACTCGCACCACAAAGCCCCAAAACCGCAGGTGTGGCAGAAGTCAGGAGAAGAATATTTTTGTTCCATTGAGGACTTTTACTATAAAAATTACTATGTTTTAAAGCAACTTCCCCTCAACCAACCGGCATTTTTATACCAGTCACAGCTTTGTTTGACACCTGCAGATAAACTAACCTGTGGATACCAGCCCAGTTCACGCTGTGTTTTTCCACTATCACAAAACCAATCACGTTGCTTTAATTCCTTAACTTTATCCCGCGTGAAAGGTATTTTTGTTTCATTAAATCGATACATTTGTTCAAACATCCAAGCAAGTGGTGTTAAAAACAGCAACGGCACGGGAAATGTAAAACAAAATCGTGGCGACAGAGTAGAAATAATTTGGGAATAAAATTCGCGTAAAGAATAACTCTTACCCCCATCAATATAATATTGGTCGCAGCTAGCACCTGCAGCAAAAGCTGATTTGCAAATAGCCTCTGCCACATCGGTTACATAAACAATGCTGTAATTACCTTTTCCACGCCATAATAATGGGATCATTCCATCTTGTACCACTTTGAAAAAAACGAAGGTTCGAATATCGCGAGGTCCATAGATTAATCCTGGGCGAACAATGGTAATTGGAAATTTATCCGCATAAGACTGTACTTTTAATTCAGCATTTAATTTACTTTGACCATAATGACTTACTGGCTGTGAAATTGAAGACATTTCGTATGACAATGGCTTTCCATTTGGCGAGGGTCCAGCAGCAGCTAAACCAGAAACGAAAACAAAGCGCTGCAACCGACGAGCATGCTGAGCGGCACACTCTAGCAATGTTTCCGTTACGCCGACATTAATCGCATAGAGATCTTTGGAATTTCTAGCCATGGTTAATCCAGCGCAATGGATAATAATATCTACATCCGCTATTGTAGCGCTCAATAACGACTGATCAGCAAAATCACATTTAATAATATTTACTGATTTTAGTGGCTTGAGATGAGTTAAATCCGCTGAAGGGCGCACTAAGCATGTCACTTCTTTTCCTTGCGCACACAAATACTCAACAATATGTGAGCCTAAAAATCCATTTGCACCCGTGACTAAAATTTTCATGACAAAACTTTATCGTAAATACGATACGTTTTATAATGCACGGCATTCATCAAACGCAATCCTGCTTGCATAGATCGGTTATCTTCTAAAATCCAAGAACATTCCGTAGTATGTCCTGATAAAGCCGGAGAAATTTCTCCATACTTTGCATACAACAATGCGCCTAAATGCATATGCCTAAACTTGTGACGCACACCCAAAACAGGAATACGCGTTCGGTTAATCGTTTTTTTAATTTTAGTATGCCAAATTAATTTTAATAATCCTGTAGGAAATAAACGACCATTTTTTAGATGGATCAAAGCTTGATTGATATCTGGCAAACAAATTCCTACTGCCGCAATTTCACCTTTCACTTCAACAATTAGAGTCGCTTGCGGATTCATAATAAATTTAAGCTCTTTTGCAGTGTGATAGAATTCATCACGCGTGAGCGGCACAAATCCCCAATTATATTCCCAAGCATCATTATATATTTCAAACAAGCGATCAATTTCTTGAGCGTATTTTTTTAAATCGACATGCCGAACAGTAACATCTGGCGATTTAGCAACAGTTTCTGCACGCGCAAGAAGTTTTTTATTAAATCTCACTTCGTGACGCTTGAGTGTCCAGGCTTGCAAATCTTTCGCTTTGACATGGCCCGCTTCTTCAACCAATCTGAGATAATAAGCAGGATTCTGTGGCATCATGACATAAGGCTTAGTTTCAAAAGCAGATATTTGCAAGCCACAATCATGATTAGTCGATGGATTAACCGGGCCACGCAAACAAGTCATACCAGCAGATTTTCCCCAAACTTCGACTGTATTAAATAAAGCGGCAGATATTGCAGAATCATCTATTGTTTCAAAAAATCCCCAAAAAATAATTTTTTCTCGATGATATTCATTGTGTCTAAAATTAATAATACCAGCAATGCGACCCACAGGCTTATTATTTTGGTAAGCAACCCAGCATTTAAGTACAGCGTTTTTATAAAATGGATTTTTTTTCGTGTCTAAATTATCTTTCACGACCGCCAATAAAGGTGGCACCCAGTTTTTATCATGACGATGTAACCGCCATGGGAGCTTCATAAAATCATACCTGGTTCGAAATGTATTTACTTCACGAACTTGTACTGACATAGCTTGAAAATTCCTCTTTTTCAAAAAGGTAACTGCAACTCTTTAATGCCTTAACGGTAAAATAAATTTGCTCTTCTGTATGCAGACAATTTATAAAAAGCCGAACTCTCGCCTGCCCTTTTTCTACAGCTGGATATAAGATAGGCATAGCAAAAATACCTTTATTTTTAAGGTCGTGACTTAATTTGATAGCGTTAATTTCACCACCCGTCATAATAGGAATAATAGGTGTCTCATAACTTGTGCCCGTCAAAATACCGATACTTTTAAGCTTGGTTAAAAATAAACGATAATTTTTATGTAGTACTGATACTCGCTCGGGCTCACGCAACATTAATTGGATGGCAGAAAATGCTGCAGCTGTATTAGAAGGAGAAATACCAGCCGAGTAAAAAAAGCCTGAAGCATTATATTTAAGATTTTCAATTAATTCTCTGCTTCCAGCAATGTAACCCCCGCAACTAGCAAATGATTTACTCAGTGTACCCATCCAGATATCAACATCTTGTGACTGCAAATTAAAATGTTCACGCACCCCGCGACCTGTTAAACCTAACACTCCCATAGAATGCGCTTCATCAATCATTAAAAAAGTGTGAAAGCGTTTTTTCAGTTTAATGAGTTGTGGCACATCCGGGATATCTCCATCCATACTGAATACACCTTCCGTCACAATAAGCACCCTATTATAGATATGGCGATTTTTTTCGAGAAGGGTTTCAATAGTTTTATAATCATTATGCGGATACGAAAGACGTGTCGCCCCAGAAAAAATAGCTCCTTGCAAAATGCTATTGTGAATTAAACCATCATGTAAAATGAGATCACCCTTACCAAACAAATGTGTAATCACTGACACATTGGTTGCATGCCCTGAAGAGTACACAAGACAATCTTCAACTCCAATTAAATCTGCAATAGCTTGCTCCAATTGTCTATGAATGGGTTTTTCACCGGATGCTAAACGACTGGCTGATGCAGATGTACCATATTTTTTTACCGCAGCAATCACTGCTTCAGTGACATAAGGATCGCCTGAAAATCCAAGATAATTATAACCAGCAAAATTAATGTATGATTTTCCATCAATGACTGTTGTATCTCGAGAAATCCCATCATTGACAGAAAATAAGAGCGGCTGAATGCTGGAAAATAACGGACTTAAACTTTCGACTGGCTTCACTAAAGGAAACCGCTGCAATTTCTCCGCAATAGAAATAGGACTTGCATTTAGCACTGCAAGTCGGTTTTGCACCAACTGCACGAGGCTAGCAATCGAACTTTGTGTCATGACATCAGCCACATCAAGCTCAATATTAAACTGAGAATGTAAGTATCCCACAAGTTCCGTGGCATGTATTGAATCAATGCCGAATTCCATTAATGAATGTTCAGGAGTGATATTTTTTTCTAACATCTGGAAACGTTGCGCCAACCACTTAGCAATATTATTAAAAATAGATATGTTCATTATTACCTGGGAATTTTTAGTCGACGCAGCATTTTGTGGTAGGCGTGAATTTAGATGATCAGCACTCCAATGATGAACAGCTTCAAAATCATTATTAATAAATTTTTCCCGACAAAGCCAACGTTGAATTTTCCCACTCGATGTTTTTGAAATATGCAGGGGCTTTAATAAAACAATATGCTCAACTTGCAATCCGTGATTAGCTAACATGGATTCCCGAATATGTTGAATAATATTGCCTGCATCCAATTTAGCAAGACAATGACGTTTTACTTCTTGCAAAATAATGACATTTTCGACGCCATTACTCTCAAGAGAAAATACTGCCGTTGCATTAGCACATAATGCTGGATGTGCATGCATAACTGTTTGTTCCAAATCATGTGCGTAATGATTAACGCCACGAATAATTAATACATCTTTTATTCGACCCGTCACATAAAGTTCACCGTTAGATATAAAACCCAGATCGCCGGTACGAAGATGACCTTGAGAATCACGACTTGTTTGTACATGAAATGTTTTTGCACTCAGTTCCGGCTTATCCCAGTAACCCATGGCAACACTAGGACCATTTACAAGAATTTCACCCACACGATTTTCCGGTAATAAATTATTTGTACCGGGATCAGCAATCAGTATATGGTGATTTTTGGGGGCGCGCCCACAACTCACCAATGAAATAGATGTGTCGCTTGCTTCTTCACTCGTCGTAATAATGTCGCCTTGGGCAAACTCTTTTTTAGACACCCATAATGGTTGATGCCATGGCTTCTCTTTCGCAGAACTCACCATCAAAGTGGTTTCTGCCATACCATATACTGGAAAAAAAGCATCTTTAGAAAAACCTGCTTGTTTGAAACGCTGATAAAAACGCTCCATTGTTTTATAGCGTACTTGTTCAGCACCATTCATAGCACATTGCCAATGACTAAGATTTAATGTTGCTAATTGCTCATCCGTAATCTTATCAACACACAAATCATAAGCAAAATTAGGTGCCACACCACAATGAAGTTTTTCACGCGACAGTATTTCCAGCCAAGTTAACGGAGATTGAATAAATTGCGTCGGCGACATTAAAAAAATTTTTGTTCGTCGATATAAACAATAAAAAACTCCACCGATCAAGCCCATATCATGATAAGGAGGTAGCCACATACTTCCCCTACCGATATACTGACCCATTGCTTCATCAATGTTATATACATTCACCATGATATTTTTATGGCTAACCATGACACCTTTTGGATCACCCGTAGAACCCGATGTATACTGTAAAAATGCTAAATCATCGGGTTGAATGTCAGGCACCTTATAATCGCCACAAACATTTCGGTCTATTTTATCAATATTAATGACAAACTCTGTAGCAGGGCTATATTCTAAATATTTAGTATTTGTTAAAACAAAGCGTGCTTTTGCATCACCAATAATTGCAGAGACGCGCTTGGTGTGACGACTGTTGTGAGCAGGATAGGCAGGAACTACTATCATCTTTGCATATAAACACCCAAAAAAAGCAGTGATGTAATCCAATCCTGGAGGAAGAAGCAAAACAACACGCTCACCTTCACAAGAACATTGCTGCAAAAAAGCTGCAAGTGATTTTGCATTTTTATCTAATTCACTATACGTTAAAACATCAAAATTATTATCTTTCAAAAAATGATATGCGGGCTGATCAGGATAAGTCTTTGCATAATCTGAAAGGACAGTGACTATTGTTTTATA
This sequence comes from uncultured Gammaproteobacteria bacterium, assembly GCA_963710715.1. GTDB lineage: Bacteria > Pseudomonadota > Gammaproteobacteria > DSM-16500 > DSM-16500 > CAVQBL01. The sequence goes on from CAVQBL010000016.1 coordinate 113,347, forward strand.
TCCACTCACTTAGGGCTATACTCCATACCAATAAAAATCAATTTCTTTCTTTCATCTCAGCCTGATGCATCGCTGTAGTAAAAGTCATGTTGGGTTTTGTGCCAAAAACATAATCCCAAAATGGATTTGTCACACCATATCCTTTTTCGCTATCCATGTAATGATGTAAAAAATGATAACGTTTTAAATATCGGGCAATTCGATTCTTTTTGGGATTAAAATAATGAACAGAAAAATGGATTAAATCAAATGCGAGATATCCCAATAAACTACCCGCCAAGACTGACCAGAAATAATCGCCAAAGATAAAATAATATCCAAGGCCTATCAAGGCTGCCAAAGGAAGTGTCACAACAGGTGGCGTAACAAGCCGAGTTTTATCCCGAGGATAAGCGTGGTGTATTGAATGTATATAGTTACCCCAGGTTTTCATCGCCTTAAAATGAAAAACATAGCGATGAATAAGATATTCAAGCAATGTCCAAAGAGATATCCCAGCAAAAAAAGTTAGCGCAAATGCAAATGTTCCAGTGCGTACAATGCCTTCATACCCGAGATACATAATGATGGGCAAATAAATATAAATTAATGTTGTTGGCTGGCAATGAGATAAATATTCTAAGAATGGATTTGCAAATAATCTTAGTGTTTCATCTCTATCAGACACGACCGCTTGATTGCATAATTCTTTATCCATGAATATTATTCCTATTAACATTTGAACCTAAATTCGGCAGTTAAACCCGTAGCGAGAGGGACTAATGCGTTGAAGATAGGAATTTTTTTCGGTCTTTTTTGGTGAGGCAGTACTCACCTGTACGGTGAGCCAAAAAGGGTCAAAATTCCTAGACTCAATGCAGTAGGCCCTCGCAGTAGGGTTTAACTGCCGAATTTAGGGCTAAATCATAGCAATGCTCATGTTTTATATCAATATAAACTTAATTAAAGAATATATTGATGAAGCATACTATCTCATTATATATTAGCGATATTTTCAAAAAGAGTGGTGGAAGCCCTATGGAAGGCAAGATCAAAATGAGCCCCAGAGTATTTTTACGGGGAATGTCGACCAATCTTTACCAGTTTTGCAACCAGATGTTTGACACCTATGGCGAGCTTTTTACTCTTCAGGTGGGAAAATATACCATCCATTTTTTCTTAAGCCCCACTCATATCAAGCACATTTTATATAATAATGCGGAAAATTATGCGAGAGATTCTCGCCATTTGGGTATTGCAAATGATTTGGTAGGTGAATATGGGCTTTTCAATACAGATAATTATGATTTATGGAAAAAAGACAGAAAAACATTTAACCCTATTTTCTCACAAGAAAATATCGAAAAATTTATTCCTTTGATGGCTGATGTAACAGAACAACACTTAGACACATGGAATGAATTTGCAATAGATGATAAACCTTTTAATATTGCAACGGCCATTACGCATATCACTTTATCTAATGTCTTAAAAATATTTTTTAGCGATGCTCAATTTGACCTTGATGATGTCATTAATATTTCGCGAAATGTTGGTTATCTTTCCATCAAATCCGGGACAGCACAGGGAAAATTGCTGAGTGTCTTGCCATCACCTATGTATTTTAAAATTAAACAAGCCAAACGTGAATTTACCGCATTAGGACATCAGTTGGTTGATTATTGCCTTAAAGCAGATAGTGATAATTTAGTAAAAACATTAGCACGCGCCTATTCTGATAAAAATGGAAAATTAAATACACCAATAAAACATTTAGTTCAAGAAGCGCTAACCTTTTTAGTCGCTGGACATGAATCCGTTTCCGCAACACTTTCTTGGGCTTGTATTTACATGTCCTTATATCCTCACATCCAACAGGTCATGCATGAAGAAATCGTGAATGCAATAGGTAAACGCAAGCCTACCATAGCTGATTTTACGCAACTCCCCTATATACGTTCCGTATTCCAAGAGGTGCTGAGGTTGCAAACACCAGCACTGTTTCTCTTAAAGCACGCCGTAAAAAACGATATGATTGGCAGACTAGAAATCAAAAAAGATGATTTAGTTATTATACCTAGCTATCACATTCATAGAATGTCGCGTTATTGGACCAATCCAGAGGGATTTGATCCTTCTCGCTTTTCTAAGCCACTCGGTGAAGAATATAACAATATCTATTTACCATTTGGTGGTGGTCCTCGTTCCTGCATAGGTCGAAATTTTGCAATGATAGAGGCAACGATTATTTTAGCGATGATAATACAACGATTTAAATTATATTTAAAATCAGGATCCATTGTGCAACAAGACATGTCTCTGATAAATAGACCTAGAACCGATATTTTGATGACTGTACATCCTTATGCTTAAACATTATGCGAAAAAAGCATTCTCACAGTTTATCAAAATTTTTCACTCTCACAAAATAACACCTGAAAATTCACGACTCATAATAGCAACCAGACTATTTGATGATTTTGATAAGACCGCACTCGCTCTTCTGTTTAAAAAGGCAAAAAAAATCTATCTCAAACAAGATAAGTTAATTCTTAAAGAAGGCGATCTTGGCGACACATTGTATGTTATTCTTCATGGCACAGTACGTATTTTTACTAAACACCTTGACGAAAAAATCATACTCGCCACACTAGAAAAAGGCGCTTATTTTGGTGAGCAAGCCATTCTGGGACAGACAAATAACACGCGCAGTGCCAATGTTGAAACAATTACAGAGGTCATATTAGCAGAAATAAATGCAAAATATGTTGTCCCACACTGGGCTGCGACTCGCAAAGTGTTAGAAAAATTAAAAAAGATTGGTTACACACAAATACAGAACACACTCTCTAAAATAATAAACAATTATCAAAATACATTAGCTCATTTAAAAAATATAGAAGGCGCATTTGTCAAAGACATTGAACCTAGAAAAATTATTTTTTCAATTGGCGATCAACCTGACTACGTTTACTTAGTATTACAAGGTAGTGTCGAAATACTTATTCAAAATAAAGATTCAAAAAAGATAGTTAGCAACATGATTCATCGAGGACAAGTTTTTGGCGAATTGTCTATTATCAATAATAAGAAGCGAGCAGGGACGGCCATTTCACAAAACAATCTTAAAGTTTTATGCATTGACGGCAATCTCTTTAAAAAAGCCATTGACAATCTACCTGATTTGAAAAAATTATTCCAAATTCAAGCAAAAACGTATGAAGTCTCTTCTTATGGCATAACTGAGCAATACATAGGTAAAGTTCATGGCATTAGCACGCTAACTAACATTTACAAATTGGATGATGGTCGAACAGTTATTGCAACACAGATGGTAGAAAATCGTTTATTTACTATGAAAATACCGAGCCAACCGAGTACAACGATCTATACTTATAAAAATAGAACATCTGAGATCAAACTTGGCGTCACCAATAATCAAATTGTCGACCTTGAAATACAAGGCGACTGGGATGAATTACCCATTGTTTGTGGAATGATTATTAAAAATGAACCCGTGGAAGCACAATCACTCGAGCAGTTTAAAAAGAGTGGGACACTGATTCAACCACCAAGGGATAATATTAAGCAGCCTAAAATAATTTGCTATTGCATGATGGTAACTCAAGATGTAATTCAAAAAAAAATAAATAGTGGCTGTGACTCACTGGATCAAATCTCAAAGGAGACCGGTGCTTGTACTGTATGTAAAGGCTGTAAATTTCAAATTTTGGAAATGTTAGGCAAAGCTTCTTGGTTACAAGGAACTCTCACTCCGCTCACAAAACATAATGATACTATTAGAAGCTTTATTGTCAAAACCACAGATACTCCTCTGAACCCGTTTATACCAGGGCAATATGTGATTATTCAAGTAAAGATAAATAATGACTGGTTAGAAAGAGCTTATACTATTTCGGATAAATTAGATGCTCAGAGTTTACGTATCACCGTTAAAAGAGAGCCTAAAGGATTATTTTCCAACTGGGTATTTGATACAGCGCCAACGACAATTGCTATTAATATAGCCGAACCACAAGGCGAGTTTACGTTAAATTCAGAAACTCATGCTCCTGTCATTTGCTTTGCAGGCGGCGTTGGTATTACACCTTTTATTGCTTTTGCCAAACATTTTGAACACAAAAGACCTATTCATATTCTTTATTGCGCTCTCACAGAAGCAGATTTTATTTTTGCAGATGAATTCAATGCTGTTACTGAAACCAAACCTTCTATTACCGTAGAATATCGCCCTACAAATCAGAAAGGATTGCTCTCTAAAGAAGAAATTATTAACGCACTAGAGAAATTTCCTAATGCTGATATTTATATATGCGGACCAGAAGGACTTGAAAAGCTAATTTCTAATACTTTAAAAGAAATTAACTATGATAAAAATAAAATACATGTCGAAAAATTCGTTTATGCGTTTTCTAACTCTAATCAGGCGCCACCGCTATCGTAATAATTCCTTCCAAATCTAGTATTTTAAGGACATTAGTATGCCTCTAAAAACCTACCGGAAAAAACGCAATTTCAAAAAAACACCTGAACCCAAAGGGAAATATTCCTCGAAAAGAAAAATTAAAAACTTATACATTATCCAAAAACATGCAGCCAGCCACTTACATTATGATTTTCGCCTAGAATTAAACGGCGTTTTACTCAGCTGGGCTGTTCCTAAAGGTCCTAGCTTAGATCCTACAGTGAAAAGACTGGCTATACACGTGGAAGATCATCCGCTGCAATACGGATCATTCGAAGGGACTATCCCTAAAGGTCAATACGGCGGTGGCACTGTCATGCTCTGGGACAAAGGCGCGTGGTTTTGCGACAATCCAAATGCAGAAGAAGCTTATCGCAAAGGTGATTTAACTTTTCAATTAAAAGCCAAAAAGCTGAATGGCGGCTGGAAGCTTGTGCGTATCAATAATGATGACAAAACTTGGTTACTGATGAAACTAAAAGATTCCCACGCCAAATCTGAAAAAAAATTCGATATTACGGTAGAAGAACCAAACAGTGTCACAACGAACAGATCAATAGATGAAATTTCCATAAATCATGCAATTCATTTGCCCGAAGACGTTTTTCCAAAAATGATTTATCCTGAGCTAGCCACCTTAGTTGATAAACCACCTTCCGGAAAAAATTGGTTGCATGAAATTAAATTTGATGGCTATCGACTTATTGTATTTAAGCAAGGTAAAAAAGTGCGTATTTTTACTCGTAATCAACATGACTGGACCAGTAAATTTAAAAAAATCGCTACCGAAATTGGCATGCTCCCTGTGAATAATCTTATATTAGATGGAGAAGTGGTAGCATTAGATGAAAATCAGCATTCCGATTTTCAATTATTGCAAAATGCAATCAAAGAAGGCAAAACCAATCTCACATATTATATTTTTGATTTAATCTATTATGATAAATTTAATCTCACAACACTAAAACTTATCGAACGAAAAAGCATCTTGCAGAAGCTACTGGCAAATCAGAAAAATAGCATCTTGCGTTACAGCGACCATGTGACTGGATCAGGAAAAGACGTCTTCAAAAAAACCTGTGAATTAGGACTGGAAGGGATTGTTTCAAAAGATGCTAACAGCATTTACGCGCAAAAGCGCGACAAATCCTGGCTAAAAACCAAATGCATTAAACGACAAGAATTTGTCATTGGCGGCTTTCATCAATCAACTCATAGAGATTATTTCCGCTCACTGATGCTCGGCACGTTTAATAAAAATAATGAATTAATTTATCACGGCAATGTGGGAACTGGTTTTACAGAAAAATCATTAAAATCCATCTATTCTTTGCTATCCAAACACATTACAAACCAGATGCCTTTCAAAAAACGTCCGCCTGAAAGCAAGACTGCCATCTGGGTTAAACCCGTCATGGTTGCAGAAATTGAATTTACGGAATGGACGGATGATGACACACTAAGACACCCCAGTTTCAAAGGCATACGATCAGATAAACCAGTAAAGAATGTTATTAAAGAAACTGAAACCCCTGTGAAAAATAGCATGACTACTCAAAAATATTCTAAGCAATCAATTAAAAACCCTTATAATTTGACTCATCCAGATAAACTACTCTATCCAGAAGGTGAGATTACCAAGCAAGAAGTAGTTGAATATTATGCTGCTGTTCAGAAATGGATATTGCCCTATATTTCTAACCGACCCTTAACATTGTTACGTTGCCCAGAAAATTACAAAAAATGCTTCTTTCAAAAGCATATTGATAGTAAACTCTCTTCCGATTTATATAAAATTATGATTCAAGAAAAATCTGAAAAAAGCGCATATCTTTATCTGAAAAATCGCGATGGACTGCTAGCACTACCACAGCTCAATGTTCTAGAGATACACACTTGGGGAAGTCGTGTTGAAAAAGTTGAGTATCCAGATATCATTGTTTTTGATTTAGACCCTGCGCCTGGACTCCCTTGGAAAAAAGTAGTCGATGCTGCTTTTGAAATAAAAAAAATATTAGCCGATTTCAAATTAAAAAGTTTTGTTAAAACAACTGGCGGCAAAGGTTTACATGTCACTGTCCCGGTTAAACCCGAGTATGATTGGGATGCAATAAAAACCTTTTCTAAGGTATTGGTCGATTATTTAGTTTTAAATCATCCCAAAAAATATGTTGGCAAGATGGCAAAATCAAAACGCAAAAACAAAATCTTCGTTGACTATCTTCGCAATCAACGTGGCGCAACTTTCATCGCCCCTTATTCCACTCGCGCCAGAAAGCATGCGCCCATTGCGACTCCCGTTGCATGGGATGAGCTCACCCATGATATTCGCGATACTTTTTTCACTATTAAAACCTTGCCGCAGCGTCTGGATGCTCTTAAAAAAGATCCGTGGGGGGATTTTTTTAAAATAAAACAATCTTTACATTTTAATAAATTGTAATTATTCACACTATACAGCGTTTTTCTTCTTTATTTTTAATCTGCCAAGCCAATTGCAAGTAATAATAAAAGAAATATAAAGAGAAAGAAAACGAAGAACACTTTTGCTATTGCTGCAGTGGCAACAGCAACTCCACTAAACCCTAACACGCCTGCAATAATCGATATGATAAAAAACACCAGCGCCCAATATAACATTGCCATTCCTCCTGAATGTGTTGTAGAAAAATTATAACACTTCTCTCTTTTCTTGGATGTAAGGGTTTTCCCTCATTCCCCTATTTATAGCTAAAATGCTACGATGAGAATCTAACTTTGGTAAACATTAAGGAAATTAAAATGCTTAAATATGTCCTCGCTTGGCTATTAGGCGTGCCTCTTGGGATCCTTATTTTAATCTATTTAGTATCTCATCTGCTTTAATAAATTAAGGAGAATTTCACGATGCATAATGAAAATAGCTATGAATGCAAATCATTTTCTTGGAAACCTATTTTTGCGGGTGCGCTTGTTGCAATTGGGTTATCATTTTTATTAAGTTTATTTAGCACTGCCATTGGGTTAACTGCATTCACTACGAACAGTGAAGGGGTTGAATCACTTGCTTTGGGTGGCTTGCTTGGAACGAGTATTGCTGTTATTGCTTCTATGTTTGCAGCCGGATGGCTTACAGGATATCTAGCAAAGCATTACTGTGCCAAACGTCACTTAGGTACCTTATATGGTTTCTTGGCTTGGTGTGTAGCCTTGATTATGGCTATTTTTCTCGCGAGTTATGCGCAACAATATGTATCCTATTACGGTCATTTTATCTCTGGCACAGCCAATACGTTACAACAAGCCAGTAGTACAGCTGCTGCAGTCGCAGCCACAAACCTATCAGCAAATAATTTGGTTATAAGTACTTATATTCTCTTTTGCTTATTTTTCTTAAGCGCATTTACCTGCAGCTTAGGTGGACACTGTGGAATGCGCCATAAATGCAAAGATGAGAATATTATTTAAATAGAACTAAAAATCGGTCGAATTAAACTCGACCGATTCGAGATAAGCCTTTATAATATTTAAATTTCCGGTCAAAATAAACGAGATAATGTGATGCCTTCTACCCAGCAAATTATTAATACTCTTACTAGAGCTATTGATACTTTTACTAAATGCGCTAATGAATGCGTGGGACTTGATCTCGAGCTCGAAGAAAAGATAGAAGCCGCTGTCGCTGATGAAAATCATACAAATCGTTCGAAGCTCCCTGGAATACCGTTTCGGATAGGCGCTCTCCCTCCGGATGAAGAAGAAAGTGCACCTAGTGAACCACAGATTGCCAAACCAACCCTCTTGTCCTCAAGCACATAAAATTGCAGAAGATATTTCATTTTTCTTTGAAAAATGCAGGTTTTATCTGCAATTTTCCACCTCCAATATTACTACTATATACGACAAGAAAGATGGAAACAGGTGAATACAGTAATAGAATATGTAGACGCTAAAGATAGATTTAGTGATAATCCAGCGTCGAGTATTTTAAAAAATTTATGATCTGGAGATTCATGGAATTAAACTGAGAATAACACATAACTCACAGAGATAAGAAATGAATAAATTTGAATTTATAAACTTACTTAATACTTTACGTAGCCAAACAACAGAAACAGAATGGCTTGAGTTTAAAGAAAATAAAATCGATCCTGAAGAAATTGGCGAGTATATATCGGCACTTTCAAATTCATCATGCTTGCATGATAAAACTGCTGCCTATTTGATCTTTGGTATTGCAGATAAAACGCAGAAATAGTTGGTACTGTTTTTCATCCCAAAGAAACAAAAGTTGGCAATGAAGATATCGAGAGTTGGCTAGCTAGATTATTAAATCCACGAACCGATTTCAAAATTTTAGAATTTGATATTGATGGCAAATATATCGTGATGTTTCTTATCGATCCAGCACATAATAGACCAGTTGCATTTAAAAATACTTCATTTGTTAGAGTGGGATCATATAAGAAAAAACTAATCGATTTTCCTGAAAAGGAAAGAAAAATCTGGCATAGGCAAGCCCATTTTCACTTTGAAGATGAGAAGATTCTACAGGGTTGTAGTGAGGATGAAATATTAAAATTATTGGATTATCCAACTTATTTTAGGTTAGTAAATATTAATTTGCCCACAAATAAAACAGCTATTTTAGAAAAGCTTGCTGCAGAAAATTTTATAAAAAGAAGAAATGATAATAAGTATGACATTCTTAATTTTGGAGCTATTTTATTTGCCAATAAATTAAATGATTTTAAAATTTTGTCTAGAAAATCTTTGCGCATAATTTTTTATAAAGAAAATGATCGCTTAAAAACGATTAAAGAATGGGTATCTGAAACTGGCTACGCAGTTGGATACAAACAAATAGTAGATTACATTGTCGATCAGCTCCCGCAAAGTGAGGTAATAGAAAAAGCCGTTAGGCGTCAAGTCAAAATGTATCCTGATCTTGCCGTTAGGGAATTGTTAGCCAACGTTTTAATTCACCAAGATTTTACTGTACGCGGCGCGGGCCCCATGATTGAAATTTTTAAGAACCGTATCGAATTTACAAATCCGGGCAAACCTTTGATTAATACGTTGAGATTTATTGATCACATTCCAAAGTCTCGGAATGAGCAAATAGCCTCTTTTTTTAGAAGAGTAGATTTTTGTGAAGTTTTATTTTTTGCAACGTTTTTCTTTAAAAAATTGTCCAAAACTGTATTGCGTACTATTATGATTTGTTTTTGCGTTAATTACGGTACCAGAACTATGGCATTTTTATCCAAATAGAACATTGCCGAAACTGTCCTTTTTTTGCGCGCGCCCAATGAGTATACTCACTGCAATTTATTAAAAATTGATGAGAATAAGGATGAATATATGCAGCATGATTTTATTATATGGCTATATAAGTGGCAGACAATAATTGGATCTTTTATAGGTGGGATTACTGGATTCATTGCTGCGCAGTGGGTTGCGAGCAATGCAAGAACTCGAGATGAAGTCGTTTCAGCAAAAATATTAATTATGGATATGTTGTCGATTAAGGAAAAAACGCGAATATTGGACACTTCCGTTGCAAATATCGAAGACCAATATAAAAAATTAGAATTTACATTACAATACTTGAGAAGAAAACCTATTCTCTCGCCATTATTTGACTCATCAATGGCTACAGTAATGCCCTGTAACTATGAATTATCAGTTCATTTATCTAGTTTCAGAAAAATATATCTTAATGTGGAAGAATCTTTAATACGAATAGAAAAAAAAGTATTTATTGCTGAAGATTCAGGCGAAAAAATAAAGCTCACATCTCACATAAATGACGACATAACGACTATTTATGACGGACTACATATTGCAAGTAAACAGGCAGAATGTATTGTATTTTATTTAGAAGAATCGGTATTAAGCAAATTAAGATATTTTAAAAAATTTATTATGCGGGTTAAGAATATTTGCAGGTGTCAAAATGATTTAGAAAAAAAATGTAGGGAATTAATAAGTAAGGGAAGCTAATAGCTTATATTCTTATTGAAACTTCGCCTAAATTGTCCTTCTTCGGTAACAAGGTAGTGAATGCCATGACTGATAATGCACCAGAAAAAAATGGAAAAGACAGATTACATGCTTTAGCTAAGGCTGGTTTAAGTGCAATTCCTTGGGTGGGTGGGCCATTAGCTGAGTTATTCAATGAAGTTATTACTCCTTCAATTGAGAAAAGACGTGATGAATTCTTTAGCGAATTAAATGCGCGTCTGCAAAAGCTAGAAGAAGAAAAAATTTTAGACCTCAATGAATTAAAAAATAATGAAGAACTTGTTGATGTCGTTATCAAAGCTACGAAGTCTGCAATATCTACAAGGGAAAAAGAAAAAAGAGAAGCCTTATTAAATGCAATTTTGAATACATCGTTAGGTAAAACACCAAAAGAAAATCTGACCGATATTTTTATCAATTGGATTGATTCATTCACAGAATGGCATATCAAAATACTAAATTTATTTAGTGAACCAGATAAACATGTACGTGCTAATCCGCCAGGATTTGGTTCTAGTTTTTCCTGTTAAATCCACGCTGAATACAATGGCCTTTAAGATTCAAGTTTTAGCTAGGAAGACTAGGAATTCCTAGCTCTTTGTTAACAGTAATTAAAATACGATAATCTTTACCATCCCCGGCTTTAAAAAATTCTGGTTTGACCGTCACACTTCCTTCCTCTATTAAATCTTTAATGTATTCATCCAACTCATTTGCATCCATAAGATCAAATTTTTGTGTCCCAAATTGCTTTTCTAATAAATCGGCTAACTCATTAGCACTTTGGTTATAAGCTTGTAATTGCTCAGTGGCATAGTGAGCCTGTGTACCGCGCAACACTCCACCAGGCATACTTTCTGTAATATAGTGGTAGAGATGCTCTACATCACTATGGCCAAGAAACCATCGCAACGTATCCATGCCACCAAAACTACTACCCCAAAAAAAGAGCATCGCAAAAAAACGGCGTAATTGATGCTGACGAATATAGTATCGCTTACCATCTTGGGCAAGCGGGGTTTCCATATAATCACAAAAGAAATTTATCGATTCGTTAAATGATATTTCACAAAGAGCCACCAGTCCTCTTCCGTATGCTGATGGATAAGAAAACAAAGAATGATACTCATTAAGCATTCCTGTTTTTTAAGTGTAATCTGTAGACGCTCAAGTAATTGAATAAAGGTAACAGCAACCTTTGGAATGGGTCGAGCAATTTTTTCTCGTTTGCCGTCATAGCCAGATTTACGAAGCAAAAAATACCAGGTCACGTTTGTTTTTATTATGCATTTTGTAGCAATTAAATCTGTAAGCTCCCTTTGGCGTCGTGCCATAAGTGTGCCTATTACAATTTGAATAGCACCATAAAGCACACGTAATAATTCCCAGAGTCCTTCGTTGGCACGTAAACACGAATAATAAGTAGCATTATCAATTGTTTTAAAAAATTTTTCTTCATGCTGATGTATTAACCATCGCTTTACACCGAGGGCACGAATAGTTGGCGTTAAGTAAGGCGAAATATCCCTCTCTTTTTGTTGCCATTGACTTAATGTTTTATTTTCAGCGTGAGAAGCTTTAATAATTGCCAAATAACTATCAATTAGATCTTCGCCATAGGTTAACCCAAACTCAATTGCTTTGCGTAAGGAGGTGAATACAACACAACTAGGCAATGTACGAACTCTTCCAGATTGGTTGAGTTTAAGATAGATCCATGAGATGGTGATGTTTGATTGCTTTTAATGCTTGAGTTGGAACAGGAAGACCTATGGCATCAGTAAACCAATATAACGCAATGAATGGCAATAATCTGAAAAAGTGCTCTCTTTCATGTTATTACCTTTTGTATGCACTGCCACAGCTAGGTACTTCCGTGCAGTATATATAGCAGGATCAATACCCAGTTCGGGAAAATGAGGAAGGGTAGTGCTTTTTCCAGCCAGGGTATTTGCATAGATGAATGAAGCAAGCTTAGTATTATTGGGCACTTTGCAAAATCCACCAATATCCGCCCCAGTGCGGCGATAAAATTCATTCAAGTATAACCAGACTCGCGCTTTAACCAATTCAACGGCGCTCAAATCCAACGCCCATTCATCTTGCCGGATACCATTTTCCTTCAGAAAAGGAAACGCTGTGGTTGTATCTGTGATTATTTTGCAATCTATGACCTGAATCTTTTCTTTTAAAAATTGACTCAATTTGTCGCGCCAGCGATAGATTCCTTGATGGGATGTGCGATGACTGCCAATTTCCAATAAAATTGAAGTGATATCGCTTTCCGTGAGAGAAATAAATCCATATAGATGGAGTGGATAACGTTCAATGTTTAATAAAAGATAATCAATCAATTTAAGGGCAATGTTTACTCTGTGATACGCTGATGTACCATTTAGTTTCATTCCTTCTGAGGTATCAGAATGAGTTTGTATGCAAAGAAAGCATTTTAAAGTATCTAGTAATATCACATGCTTTGAATCAGTCAATCTTGAACCATCAGGAAATGTAATGCGAAAATCAATTATCTTTTTATAGTTACAATCCTCAAAATAACACTCCCATATATCATATTCAAATGCACTTGTAAGCCAGAATGCTTGGCGATATTGCGTTCCTCGATCACCTAAAAGCTGATGCATAAAATTTAACTCCACTGGAATGGTCGCGAGATTAGCCATAAATAATGGCCTCCATTTTATCTGGATTAGCTTGGCTCTTTGCTATCTCTAAATAGATTCTAAAATTTTCGCCAGAAACATGGTTACTTCCATGTTCGATATGAGCAACAAGATGCTCAGTAACATCCGACCAATAGGCTGCTCTACCACATACGCGTTTTTTTGCATTAGCAACAGCACGTTGAAGGCTGATAAGCATGGTCAATACACTTGTGTTAATACTAAAAATAATATCACTCGACATTTCTGGCATTAATGAAATACTTTCATCATCAGGACTCTCAAGATGCGCTGGAATGGTTTTCAATGCATGATTTTTCATAAAATCATGAAACTCATTTATGCTGTTAAATTCAGTGGCTTCTAATAGGAGATGGCTATCCTTCATTGCTTCAACAATAATGCCTTGCTGAAAAATTCGTATCCAGCGGGATTGGAAAAAATTAAAAATGGAAGTAGGTAAGTAGTGTGCTAATGCTCTGGGGTTATAGTCTTTATGACCAAGTGCTTTAGACATTCCCTCAACATTGCGAGTTTCCAGATATATTAATACTGCTTTGGATGCACGTAACGATCCCAAATTAAAACGAGCACTAATTTTTTCTGCTTGCTGTTGTGTAACATCCTGCGTGGGAACGCAAAGCGCATCATAAAGAGATTTTTTTGAGTGTCTTCTTGAATGGGCGTATTGTGCAGGCATTCTTCCTGGAATAGAGCTTTTTCCGCAGGAAAGAAATAAATACCGCCAATTATCATCGCCTTTCATTTTAAGATGTTGTCGAACACAGTCAGTCATAGCGATAACTTGCTCGATCCACTTTTTACTATTTGTTGTTAATGGAACGATTTGCTGTGCATTAGCCACGCCACTACGGTGCTTAAATCCATCCAATATCCAGCCGCCATCTAATTGATAATATCCCGTTAGTTTTCCTTGTTTATTGTAGAGTTTGAATTCTGTCAAAAAACTTGTAACGATATTAGGATGTTCCGCAACTAATAATACCATGTAGGGTAAAAGAGCATAGTGAGTTGGTAATCCTAACTCAAAAGCAACTTCTCTGGCCGATAGTGAATAAGAAGAACAAATTAGTGGTCGACCATTATTATCATAAATAAAGCCACGTGATTCAAAAGTAGCGCATGAGTTTGCTAACCAATCAGGATTATTTTTATGAGTAATCCATTGGCGAGCATCTTCATCCATATATGTTGCTCCCCTAATAGGTTTTACAATTCCTTGTCGTGCCAAACATTTACGTCTTTGAAAACGCTGCCAAAGATCATTTGCTTGAGATTCAGCAATAGTCACCACGTGGTTGTAGTCTGTTTGAATTTGATTAAATAATAATTCTAGCGCTTCTTCATCAGTGACATGCAGAGGGATGTCAGTCAGCAATTTTTCTTTCACGTCAATGCCATCAGCAGTTGTTTTTATACGTCTCTCTTCGCCTACGATTGTTGTTGATTGCGGAAGCACTAATTTGCCATAGGGTTCAGCGAAAATATGGCCTAAAAAATATTTTTCTATAAATCTAACCAAGCGTCTCCAGCGGATTATTAAGTGTTTAACTGAGCTACCTTCACCATTTTTGTATTTTGTCGTTAGGAAGTGGACAAAAAAATCTTGGAATAAGCGTTGGACATCCGCTGCATTATCAAATTGTGCAAGCGTATAATTTGATGTTGGTAGCCAGCGACAAAAATCTGTAATGCCTGATGTTAGTGAGTGAGCTCTTCCTGCGTAAATCATTTTGATTTGGTTGAAAATGCGCTCAGTAAACGCATAGCCGTAACGCTCATAAATACCATTCAGTGGAACAAACCAGGCCATATTATTTTTACTGTAAATTCGCCATCCTCGCCAGCAATAAACACGTTCTTCACTCAGCGGAAACATTTCAAATTGCTTCACATAAACTGAGAGGCCTGCGTGAATAGATTTGCTTTCAACAAAGATTTTTGAAAAATAAAGCGCAGGAACGTCAGTTTGTAAAGCGGCGAGCATTTGATAAAAAAGACGGGTATATTTATAGCGTTTGATAATGGTTCCTGAGACAAATCTGGCTGACCACAACGCGCCAATAAACAAGTTGACGGTCTGACAAAATTTCGGGCACGAAAGATTAAGCAAGGATAATTGCTTTCCTGTAATCTGTAGGAAACATTCAAATAGCTTAAGTAAACACAAAGCCTTCTCGCGTTGATCTGGTGAAAATGAGTGAATAGCACTATCTACAGCAGCAATAACAGACTGATCTATATTTTGATATTGATAATAACAAAGGGATCGTGTATTTTGGACAATTGTCCATTCATTATTCTTATGCATAAGTCCTCTAATTCTATTGTTTTGAAAGGGTTCCATAGTTTTGGATAACATGCAAAAGAATATTAAAGCGAAGAAAGAGGAAGCGGAATTGATAAGGTAATTAGTTCGATTGAAGAGTTTCAACTACCTGCGCCCGATTTTATTGCAGGTGACGATTATCTAAGAGTAATTATCTATGGACATAAAACACTACGAGCTATGGGGAAATTAGATAAAATTCGTGCTTGTTACCAACATTGCTGTCTAAGGTATGTAAATGGAGAACTTGCAACAAATAAATCACTTCGAGAAAGATTTGAAGTTTCAGAAAAGAATTACTCTATAATTTCTCGCATTATTGTCGATGCTATCAGAGAAGGTCTTATTAAAGTTTATGACCCTAAGAGTAAGTCAAAGAAACACGCTAGCTATGTGCCATATTGGACATAGGGTCTTATGTGATGGTTATGTGATTAAGCCAGGGAGTTTAAAAGTTAATGTGTTTTAAAACAATAAGTTATAGTTTTATCTTATGTGACTGAACAAATGGAGATTTAATCTTTTTTACACGAATCGGAGCCGAACCTTAATATACTAAAAAAAGCAACGGCAGAATCTCTGAAATCATAAATGATTTAGAAAAAATGGCAAATTATCATAGGAGTGATTGATGAATAATAATGAGAGTCTCAATTCGAACATGGAAAACACACCTCAATATTTAAAATTGAATTTCCTTGAAATACTAAATATAGCTTGGACTGGAATTCGAAGAGCAAGCATTTTTCTTGGGTTAGGGTTAAATGCTGCATGGGATCCAACGTATAAAAACTATTTATTACCTGACTCAACTAAGATCCATTTTGTTCCACAGCAACTTTCAAATTCCGATATAGAAAGTTCAAAAAGAGATTTTGCTAACTGGCTTATTGGCAATGGATTAAGGGAAGTTAATGAATATTTCGATGTTTTCTTGGATAAAATGCATGAAGCAACCATGATGGGTTCTACCTTTAAACATAAAAAAATTAATCACAAAATGTTTGCTGAAATAAAAGAAAAATGCTCAAAGTTTTCTAAAATAAGTGAGGAGTAAAATTTGATACAGCTAATGTCTAAGTTGCAACAATGCGTTCGGTTTTTTATCATTTAATTTTGATCCTCAATTCCATATTTTAGTTAACATTTTTCTAGGCTCATGCATGTTGGGAGCAGGACAACATGATCAAATTAGTATATAATTTAATTAGCTCTATCAACTCTATCATTTTCTAATAATTATGTCATTAAATAACATCAACTGGGCACACCCCATTGTTCGCGATTGGTTTAAAACGAACGTAGGTGAACCAACCGAACCGCAAATTCAAGGCTGGCCCGCTATTTTATCGGGACAAAATACATTAATTTCAGCTCCAACCGGTTCTGGAAAAACCTTTGCTGCCTTCTTAACTTGTATCGATGATCTTGTCAGGCAATCTTTAAATGGACACTTGAGCGATCAAACAGAAGTTGTTTATATTTCCCCGCTCAAGGCACTCAGCAACGATATTCATACAAACTTAACCGGCCCATTAGCAGAAATCCATAAGCTCGCTCATGAGCGAAGTTTATCGATGTCAGAAATACGTGTGGCAGTACGCACGGGTGATACCTTGGTGAAAGAACGCCAAGCCATGTTAAAAAAACCGCCGCACATTTTAGTCACCACACCGGAATCGTTTTATATTTTATTAACTGCAGAAAAAAGTCGTGCTATGTTAAAAAATGTAAAAACCGTTATCGTTGATGAAATCCATGTCTTAGTAAATGATAAACGTGGCTCACACTTAACACTTTCATTAGAACGTTTAGAAGCACTCACACAAAAAAAATTACTCCGTATCGGTCTTTCCGCAACGCAAAGACCCATCGAGTTAGCAGGAAAATTTTTAACTGGTGATCATCACCAACCAACATTAATTAACATAGGTTATGCCAGGCAATTAGAATTAAATATAGAAGTTCCCTCAAGTGAATTAGGCGCTGTCGCTTCAAATGAAATGTGGGATGAAATCTATGATCAGATTGCAAAACTCGCCACGCAAAATCGTTCCACTCTCATTTTTGTTAATACACGTAAATTAGCTGAACGCGTTGCGCATCATTTAGTAGAACGTTTAGGAGAAGATCAAGTTCTGGCTCATCATGGCAGTTTATCACGTAAATTACGCTTATCCGCAGAAAAGAAATTAAAAAATGGTGAACTCAAAGCATTGGTTGCAACTGCTTCGTTAGAATTAGGAATTGATATCGGAACCGTTGACCTGGTTTGCCAAATTGGTTCTCCACGCGCCATTTCTGTCGCATTACAACGCGTAGGGCGCTCTGGACATTGGCATCAAGCTATCTCAAAAGGAAAATTTTTTGTTACCACACGTGATGAATTACTAGAATGCGCTGCATTAATTCACGCTATTCGTCATGAAAATTTAGATCAACTTATTATTCCACAACAACCGCTCGACATTTTAGCACAACAAATTGTTGCTATTTGTGCAACTGGGGAATGGCGTGAAAAAGACTTATTTAATCTAGTAAAAAAAGCTTTTCCTTACGCTAATTTATCACTCGAAATTTTCAATTCCATTATCACAATGCTAGCAGATGGAATTGCTGGATCACGCGGTCGCTATAGTGCATATCTCTTTCGCGACCAAGTCAACGGTGTTGTTAATGCACGACGTGGAGCACGTTTAACCGCTATCCTCAATGGCGGCGCCATTCCTGACAATGGATTATTTACTGTGATATCAGAACCTACGGGTACGATGGTTGGCACCTTGGATGAAGATTTTGCGGTGGAAAGTAATCGAGGTGATATTATTTTACTGGGAACAACATCATGGAAAATTAAACGCATCGAAAGTGCAACCGGGCGTGTCTTAGTTGAAGATGCACATGGAGCGCCACCCAGCGTGCCTTTTTGGCGAGGTGAAGCACCCGCACGCACCAATGAACTTTCATTAGCTGTTTCTGAGTTGCGCCAAAAATTAAATGATTTATTAATTGATACAGAACAAGCTAAGTCATGGTTAATAAAGCATTGTGGCGTAGATAATGCTGGTGCAGAACAACTTGTTGAATATTTACTGCAAGGTAAAAAATTACTCGGCGCTATTCCAACACAAAAAACCGTCATTGCTGAACGCTTTTTTGATGAATCCGGTGGCATGCAACTCGTTATTCATGCACCCTTTGGAGCGCGCATCAATAAAGCTTGGGGATTAGCTTTGAGAAAACGCTTTTGTCACTCTTTTAATTTTGAACTGCAAGCGGCAGCAACTGACAATGGATTAAATATTTCATTATCAGAGCAACATAGTTTTCCTTTATCCGATGTATTTCATTTTTTACATCCCAATACACTCAAAGAAACGCTGGTTCAAGCAGTACTACAATCGCCATTGTTCACTACACGCTGGCGCTGGGTTGCCGTGCGCGCATTAGCCCTGGCTAAATTTCGTGGTGGAAAAAAAGTGCCGCCGAATATTTTACGCATGTTAGCCGATGATTTATTAGCGGCAGTTTTTCCTGATGCAGCTGCTTGCCAAGATAATTTAGCTGGAAAAGACATCATTCCACCGGATCATCCGTTAATTAATGAAACCATGAAAGATGCGCTAACGGAAGCATTGGATATGGATGGCTTGATGCAAGTTATTACTGACATTTTGACTGGAAAAATTAACTGCCTCGCTGTCGATACACCCCTGCCTTCGGTATTTTCACATGAATTACTGAATGCTAATCCTTTTGCTTATCTCGATGATGCGCCACTTGAAGAAAGAAGAGCAAGAGCGGTAGAAATGCGCCGCACACTGCCCGAAACCGTATTACAAGAAATTGGAAAACTCGATCCAGACGCTATTCAAGAAATTCAGCATCAAGCATGGCCAGATGTCAGAAATGCGGATGAGTTACATGATTTTTTACAAACTGTCATTGCATTGCCCATAAATGAGCAAACGTCAACCTGGAAACCTTTTATCGAAGAACTCATTGCTAACGGTCGTGCAGGCATTGCTCATTACAAAAATAAAAAATTTTTGATCGCTGCTGAAAAAGCCAAAACGTTTTTAGCTATTTACCCCAATGCTATTTTAGAACATCAATTAAAAGAAATTGAAATCAACATTCCAAATAAAAGTGACTCTCTATTACAAATGATCAGAGGTTGGATGTTCCACTTAGGACCTACGTCTAGTTTAGAATTAAGTAATAACTTAAACGTTGATTCCAAGGAAATCGATCATACTTTGCTACGCTTAGAAAGTAGCGGTGTCATCTTACGCGGTCAATTCCGATTTTCCAATCTGCAACAAATTGAATGGTGTGAACGCCGTTTGCTTGCACGCATTCATCGTGAAACCTTAGGAAAATTAAGAAAAGAAATTGCACCCGTCACACGTGCTCAGTTTATGTATTGGTTGTTAAAATGGCAACACGTGCTCCCTGGAAATCAATTGCGTGGAGAACACGGTTTACTTGAAGTGATAAAACAATTACAAGGTTTTGAGATTGCTGCAAATGCTTGGGAGAATCAAATTCTAGCGAAACGTATGCTTGATTACGATCCTGACATGTTAGACAATTTATGCTTAAGAGGAATCATTGCTTGGGGAAGAATTTCTTCACCGCTTAAAAATAATGAAAATTCTTCTAGTAAAAAACGTATTGTGCCAACCAGTGTTGCGCCTATTACATTTTTTGTGCGAGATGAGTGTGATTGGCTCTCACCTTCATTGCAAATCGATGAAGATCTCAATGGCTTAAGTCATATTGCAAAAGATATTTATTTGCATTTAAAAAAACACGGAGCCAGTTTTTTTGTCGACATTGTAAAAAATGTGAATCATTTAAAATCAGAAGTCGAAACTGGATTATGGGAACTCGTCACTGCAGGCTTAATTACTGCCGATGGATTTGATAATTTGCGCTCCTTAATCGATCCACGTAGACGTTCAGGAAAAACGGGTAGACGCAGAATAAAAAGTTATAGCAGTGGACGCTGGACTCTCCTGCACACGAATAATGCTATAGATCAAGCAAAAAAATTAGAATCCATTTGTTGGGTATTATTAGCTCGTTATGGTGTCGTTTTTAGAGATTTATTAACGAGAGAAAAAAATTTACCACGCTGGCGGGAACTATTAATTACTTTTCGCCGACTTGAAGATCGTGGTGAAGTGCGCGGTGGACGATTTGTAGATGGATTTTTAGGGGAACAATTTGCGTTGCCCTACGCCGTAGAATCATTGCGAAATACCAGGAAAAAAACTTCTCAGCACGTTGCACTTGTCATTTCTACTGTAGATCCTCTCAATTTAATGGGAATTATACTACCAGGTGACCGCATTACTGCCTCTTCAGGTAAGAATGTGGATTTAAAATTTGATATTTAATCTGGTATTGCGTAGGGCGCACATTAGGGTAATCACTCTCTTGATTTTATAGCAACAAATATTAGAAAATAGTTGTTTCGTAACTATGCACGACTCTTACAAAAGAACTCGTCATTGCGAGCCTCTCGCCTTAGCTTTATGTGAGGCGTGGCAATCCAGAATGGTGATAAGTTGTAGGCAGTACTGGATTGCGTAGCCTACCCCAGCATGCTCTTAGCTGGTGTCGCAAAAGGCGCTCCTCGCAATGACGAGCTTTTAAAAAGGACTTTAAAAATGCCCGCTTCTTCAATATGGAAAGGCTATATTACTTTTGGATTGGTTAATGTTCCCGTCATCTTATATTCCGCAGAAAGAAAATTTGATATTCATTTCAAATTATTGGATAGCCGCGATCAATCACGAATTCGTTATGTTCGAGTGAATGAACACACTGGCGAAGAAGTTCCATGGGAAAATGTCGCCAAAGGATACGAATACGATGAAAATAATTATATTTTACTCAAAGACAAAGATTTGAAAGAAATTGCTGGCGAACATTCAAAAACTATCGATATCGAAGCTTTTGTCAATGCAAAAGATCTTGATTGCATGTATTTTGATAAACCTTATTATTTAGTTCCAGATAAAAAAGGTGACAAAGGCTACGTCATATTGCGCGAGACCTTGCGGAACTCTAAAAAAATTGGCATCGCAAAAGTTATTATTCACACGCGAGAATATTTGGCAGCTTTAAAACCCTACGGAAATGCTCTTATTCTAAATTTGTTGCATTATCAACAAGAAATGAAAAAACCTTCTGAATTTGAATTGCCTTCTGAAAATCTCAAAACTTATAAAGTTTCTCCAAAAGAATTAGAGATAGCAAAACAATTGGTGGATTCCATGACGACAAAATGGAATCCTGATGAATATCATGATGAGTATCGAGACGCTTTACAAAAATGGATAGAAGAAAGAATTCATCATGAAAAACCTAAAAGATCAAAAGCTAAAAAATCTCTGCATGAGCCTGCAAGTAATGTAATCAATTTTGTTGATTTGTTAAAGAAAAGCTTAAAAAATAAAAAACCTTCGCCCACTAAACAGCGAAAGCTAAGGAAAAAGTAAAGGAGAAACACAACGGTTCGATTGTTGTTGTCATTTTCGGTTTTTCCTTGTAAAATGGGATTGTAAATACCAATTTACAAGGACAATATGGAACGCAAACACTATATTAAGCGCATTGAAAAAGCCTTTGAAACTCACAAAGTTGTGGCTTTACTGGGTCCTAGACAATGTGGCAAGACAACACTGGCTAATGACTATATCAAAGATGAATACGAATCTATTAAAATAATAAATTACTTTGACCTAGAAAGAAATACTGATTTAGCTCGACTCGCTAATCCACAGTTAGCGCTTGAACCTCTGGAAGGGCTAATTGTAATCGATGAAATTCAGCGCATCCCAGAATTGTTCCCAACCATACGTGTATTAGTCGATCACACAAAAACTCAGCAATATTTAATTCTTGGCAGCGCATCTCGCGACCTCATTCGACAGTCCTCTGAAACGCTCGCGGGTCGGATCCACTATATTGAAACAACACCGTTCTCATATGAAGAAACACACCATATGGATCGTTTATGGTTGCGAGGAGGATTCCCTTTGTCTTATTTAGCTAAAACAGATGAAAGCAGCTATGTTTGGCGCAGACAGTACACGCAAACTTTTCTTGAAAGTGATATTCCCAATCTGGGCATAAGAGTTTCACCCATGGAGTTAAGACGTTTCTGGATGATGATGGCCCATTATCACGGCAATATATTGAATACATCAGAAATTGGAAATTCACTTGGATTGAATCACAAAACAATACGCAACTACACTGATATTCTGGTCGGAACTTTTATGCTACGAGAGGTTCCACCTTGGTTTGAAAATATTTCTAAACGGCAAGTCAAGTCACCAAAAATTTATTTTCGCGATAGTGGAATCTTGCACTATTTGCTGAACATTGAAAGTGATGAAAGTTTATATCATCATCCCAAGCTAGGATCTTCATGGGAAGGATTTGCACTTGAATCGATTATTAGACATCATGAAGCGTCTGATGGTGAATATTATTTTTGGGCAACACAAGCACAAGCTGAATTGGATTTATTAATTATCAAAAATGGAAAACGCTTAGGATTTGAATTTAAATATACGGACAAACCTAAAATCACTAAATCCATAGCTATTGCCCTAGAAGACCTTAAATTGGATAAATTATTTATTATTTTTCCGGGCAAAGAATCTTTTCCCCTAGCAAATCGTATTGATGCTGTAGGATTGGAAAATTATTTAACCTAGATTCGGCAGTTAAACCCTACTGCGAGAGGCTACTGCATTGAATCTAGGTTTAACCTAAAAGTGAATTATTGTCTGTGGATTTCATATCTTTCAAGCATACCGTAGTGACATTTTCTTTTTACCGCAACCTTGCCAACGCCATCTCCGCAGCAATTTCATTGGTAGCGCGATTTTCTTTTTCAGAACGAATGAAAATATTCATTGTAGTATTGTAAATATCACTCACCTGTTCAATTGCTTTTTTCTCATTTGCATGGTCATAAAGCGCAGCAACGAAAATAATTCCACCTGCATTAATGACGAAATCCGGAGCGTATAAAATTCCTCGCTCTTTCAGTAGCATACCAAAATGCTGATGTGCAAGTTGATTGTTTGCTGCACCTGCAACAATTGGAACATTTAAGCGGTTGATAGTAACTAAATTTAATATGGAACCCAATGCGCAAGGCGCAAACACATCCGCTTTAACATCATAAATAGCTTCCACATCACATGCTTTGACACCAAACTCTGTCACACAGCGTTGCAACGCTGATGCATTAACATCACACATCGTAAGCTTTGCGCCACGTTCAGCTAATTGCTTTGCTAGAAAATAACCCACATGCCCTGCGCCTTGAATTGCTACATGAACGCCATCTAATTTTTCTTTGCCTAATTTAAATTTAACCGCTGCTTCAATTGCGCGGCGCACGCCAAACGCTGTTTGTGGAGAAGGGTCACCGAAGGCAGAAGTACATGTCACATAAGGTGTTCTACGTGCAATAATATCCATGTCAGCTGCACTTGTACCACTATCTACCGCGGTAATGTAGCGCCCCCCCAAGGAATGCACAAAGTCACCAAACGCTTCAAAATAAGCCTCTCGATCTTTTATTACTTTTGGTTTCATGAGCACGGCTTTTCCGCCACCATGCGCAAGATTACTTGCAGCTGATTTATAACTCATCATAAAACCCAAGCGCAATGCATCTTCCATTGCTGCATCCGTTGTATCATAGGAAATACACCGACAGCCGCCAATTGCAGGGCCATTTTTTAAATTATGAATAGCAATAATGGCGCGTAAACCCGTTGCATGATCCAATTTAACATGCACCTCACCAAAATTTAGAAACTCTGCGTAACGAAATAAATGATCAAGATCGGTATGATGCTTTTTTTGGTGAGAAGTATGCTTTTGCATTTCTACTCCTGATTTAATTTTTATGCTTTTCGTCGCTTCCATGTTTGGTTATTTTACTCGCTTCTTTAAACGTTTAATTGCATCAATCTGTGCGATTGCTTCTGCCAATTGTGAAGCCGCTTTTGCAAAATCAATTTCGGAAATTTTTTCAGCTAAGCGTTTTTCTGCTTGTTCTTTGGCTGCAATAGCTGCAGCTTCATCAATATCACGCGCACGGATTGCTGTATCCGCTAAAACAGTTACGATAAAAGGTTGTATTTCTAGCATGCCGCCTTTAGAGACATAAAAAACTTCTTCTTCTTTATTCGGCAGAATAACTCGTACATTGCCTGGCTTAAGCGTTGTCAATAATGGCGCGTGACCAGGTGCAATACCCAGCTCACCGAGCTCACCAGTAACAAACACCATGTCTGCTTCGCCAGAGAAAATCTCAGCTTCAGCGCTTACAATGTCGAGTCGTAGAGTCACTTGTTGTTCCATAAATTTAGTTCCACGTTTAGTCCTCGTCATTGCGAGGAGCGCTTTTTGCGACGAAGCAATCCAGAAGAACGTTGCAATGTTCCCTGGATTGCTTCACCTCGCAAAAGGCGCGAGGTTCGCAATGACGAGCCGGCGTCAATGACGGCGTAACTAGTTACAAAGATTTTGCTTTTTCTACCGCTTCATCAATTGAACCTACCATATAAAACGCTTGTTCAGGCAAGTGGTCATATTCACCATTTACAATTCCTCTGAAACCGCGAATGGTTTCTTTGATGGGAACATAGCGACCAGGTGTGCCGGTAAATATTTCAGCGACAAAGAAAGGTTGTGACAAAAAGCGCTGAATTTTACGCGCACGTGTCACAGTTAATTTATCTTCTTCCGATAATTCATCCATACCTAAAATTGCAATGATATCTTTTAATTCTTTGTAACGTTGCAATGTTCTTTGCACGGAAAGTGCAGTGTCATAATGCTCTTGTCCAACGATTAATGGATCCAATTGACGACTCGTCGAATCCAATGGATCAATCGCAGGATAAATTCCGAGTTCCGCAATTTGTCGCGACAATACAACAGTTGCATCTAAGTGCGCAAAAGTAGTTGCAGGTGATGGATCCGTTAAATCGTCTGCAGGTACGTAAACAGCTTGCACTGAAGTAATAGAACCTTTTTTGGTTGAAGTGATACGTTCTTGTAACGCACCCATTTCTTCAGCCAATGTGGGTTGATAACCTACTGCGCTCGGAATACGACCTAATAACGCAGATACTTCTACACCTGCGAGCGTATAACGATAAATATTATCAATGAATAACAATACGTCGCGACCTTCATCACGGAAACTTTCTGCAATTGTTAAACCAGTGAGTGCAACACGTAAACGGTTACCCGGTGGCTCATTCATTTGTCCATAAACCAGAGACACTTTATCCAATACTTTGGATTCTTTCATTTCGAGATAGAAGTCATTACCTTCACGAGTACGCTCACCCACACCAGCAAATACAGAATATCCACTGTGTTCGATAGCAATGTTACGGATAAGCTCCATCATGTTTACTGTTTTACCTACACCCGCACCACCGAATAGACCCACTTTTCCACCTTTTGCAAATGGACATACAAGATCAATAACTTTAATGCCGGTTTCGAGCAATTCTTCTGTGGTTGCTTGCTCAGCAAAACTGGGTGGCTGACGATGAATCGGTAAAAGTTCAGCGACAATTGGGCCTGCTTCATCAATCGGTGTACCTAACACGTCGATAATTCTGCCCAATGTGGGTTTGCCAACAGGAACTTCGATAGGTTTATTCGTATTTTTCACGGACAAACCACGTTGTAAGCCATCGGTACTTCCCATGGCAATGGTACGCACCACGCCATCACCTAATTGCTGTTGCACTTCAAGAACTAAATTCTTTTTCTCTACTTTGAGAGCATCATAAATTTTTGGCACTGCATCCCGTGGAAATTCCACGTCTACAACTGCACCTATAATTTCTGCGACTTGGCCTGAGCTCATTTAGAATCCCCTATATTAAAAAATCATACCGTCATTGCGAGGAGTGCTCTTTACGACGAAGCAATCCAGACGGCACAACAACGTTCCCCTGGATTGCCACGCCCTGCAAAAAGCGCAGGGCTCGCAATGACGAGCTATACCGCCGCCGCACCCGCAACAATCTCTGTCAACTCGCGAGTAATCGCTGACTGACGCGCTTTGTGATAAACCAATTCCAACCCTTCAATTAAATCTGCTGCATTATCTGTCGCATTTTTCATTGCTAGCATACGCGCAGCTTGCTCACACGCAATATTTTCAATCACACCCCGATACACTTGGGATTCAATATAGCGCTTTAATAATTCATCCAACAAAAATTTAGCATTATCCGGTTCATAAATATAATCCCAATAATGTTTTAGTTTTTCATTCTCAGCAGGAATAATCGGTAAAACTTGCTGAACGATTGGATCTTGTTTCATTGTGTTAATAAATTCATTTGAGCAAAGAAACAATGCATCAATATGACCTTGACGATACGCTTCAAGCATCACAGTCACAACGCCAATAACATCTGCCAATTGCGGTGCATCGCCTAAATGATCCGCTTGCGCTGCAACTTTTCCACCGAAACGCCTAAAAAATGCTTCGCCTTTACTACCAATTAAACACAAATCAATATTCGTTCCTGCTCTTTTTGAATCTTTAATATGACCCAGCACCGTCTTTAGCAAGTTAGTATTAAGTCCACCGCACAACCCTCGATCTGTGGTTACTATTATATAGCCAACGCGTTTAATTTCCCGTGTTTGCAAAAATGCGTGGTGATATTCGGGATGGCCTAGCGCCACGTGACTAATCACTTGCAGGATTTTTTTTGCGTAAGGTTTAGCGTGGTGCATACGTTGCTGAGCTTTACGCATTTTACTGGCAGCAACCATTTCCATCGCACGCGTAATTTTCTGCGTGTTCTTAATGCTGCGGATTTTAGTGCGTATCTCTTTCGCTACGGCCATGGATTTTTTACCTTACCACGTGTTGTTTTTCTTAAATGTTTCAAGGATAGATCGCAGTGATTTTGCAACATCTTCATTGTAATCACCCGATTTATTAATTTTTTCGATAAGTTCTTTGTGACTACCATGTGCAAAATCCAACAAATCATGTTGAAATTCTTGAACTCTATTGAGAGGCACATCATCCAAAAACCCTTGATCGACAGCAAACAAAATAACTCCCATATCTGCAACAGACATAGGCGAATATTGTTTTTGTTTCATCACTTCCATAATACGTTGACCACGTTCAAGTTGCTTACGTGTAGTCTCATCCAAGTCTGACATAAATTGCGAGAATGCAGCGAGTTCACGATACTGAGCAAGCGCTAAACGTACACCACCACCCAGTTTTTTAATAATCTTTGTTTGCGCTGCACCACCTACACGTGATACGGATAGCCCCGCGTTAATCGCTGGACGGAAACCGGAATTAAATAGATCTGTCTCTAAGAAAATTTGTCCATCAGTAATAGAGATAACGTTAGTGGATACAAACGCGGATACGTCTCCACCTTGAGTTTCAATGACAGGCAATGCAGTCAATGAACCGGTTTTTCCTGTTACTTTTCCGTTTGTCATTTTTTCTACGTATACTGCATTCACACGCGCAGCACGTTCCAATAATCGTGAATGCAAATAAAAAATATCACCCGGATAAGCTTCACGACCTGGAGGACGACGTAACAATAATGAAATTTGTCGGTAAGCCCATGCTTGTTTAGTCAAATCATCATAAATAACTAATGCATCTTCACCTTTATCGCGGAAGTATTCGCCCATGGTGCAACCCGAATAAGGTGCGATAAATTGTAACGCAGCAGCTTCAGCGGCAGATGCAACAACAATAATGGTGTGACTCAGTGCATCATGCTCTTCTAATTTACGCACAATGGTGGCAACGGAAGATGCTTTCTGTCCGATAGCAACATAAATACATTTTACTCCCGTGTCTTTTTGATTGATGATGGCGTCAATCGCAATGGCTGTTTTACCTGTTTGTCTATCACCAATAATCAATTCGCGTTGACCGCGACCGATTGGTACCATAGCATCGATTGACTTCAATCCAGTTTGTAAAGGTTGGGTAACGGGTTGCCGAAAAATAACACCGGGAGCCACTTTTTCAACGGGCGATGTCATGGTTGCAGCAATAGCACCTTTACCATCGATGGGATTTCCTAACGCATCAACTACACGACCTAATAAAGCTTCTCCCACAGGAACTTCAAGAATGCGGCCCGTGCATTTCACAACTTGACCTTCTGCCAAGTTATCTGTTCTTCCGAGAACAACAGCACCGACTGAATCGCGCTCTAAGTTAAGCGCCATACCGAAAGTGTGGTCAGCAAATTCAACCATTTCACCTTGCATGACATCCGCTAAACCATGAATACGTACAATGCCGTCTTTAAGACTGACGATTGTACCTTCCGTGCGAATTTCTGCACCGATATCAAATTTTTCAATACGCTGTTTAATTATCTCACTAATTTCTGAAGGGCTTAATTGGGTATGTTGCATAATTCATTACCTTAAAAAGTTACTCTATAAAATCCATTAATCTGGTTAATTTGCCACGAACGGTACCATCAATCACTCTATCACCCACACGAACCATGACACCACCGAGTAATGCAGGATCCACTTTACACTGCAAATCAATTTGTTGTTTTAAACGCGCATGCAGCGCTTTACTCAACTTTTGTCTATACACTTCATCCAGCGGAATAGCAGAAAAAACTTCAACCGTAACCATTTTTTCTTGTGCTTCACGGTAAGCACTAAATAAATCAGCAATATCGGGTAGCACTGGTAATCGTTTGTAAACTGCTAGCAAACGAATGAAATTCTTTTTTTCCGTATCCAGTTGTTCCGATTTCAACACATCAAAAAATATTTCTGCTATTTGATTTTGTGTGACCTTTGGACTCGTCAAAAGCTCTGTCATCAATTTATTTTGCACGATAGTCGCTGCTGTTTTTAACATTTTTTCCCAAGACGCAAGCTCTTTTTTTGCCAATGCATATTCAAATGCAGCAAGGGCGTAAGGGCGAGCTATCGATGTCATGCTTCCTGTATTCATATTTCAGCAACAAACTTATCAAGTAATGCACTCTGTGCAGAGGCATCTAAATTACGTTGAATGATTTTTTCAGCACCGGCAACAGCTAAAGTTGCTAATTGTTGTTTGAGCGCTTGCCTTGCTTGATTCACTTGCAATGCAATGTCCTCTTGCGCACGAGTCAAGAATGCGCTTACTTTCTTCGCGAGCACTTTCTTTTGCTTCTTCGATGAAATGCGCTGAACGTTTCTGCGCTTGATCAACTAATTGCGTTGCTTCTTGTTGCGCGTCACGAATCATGGCCAATGCTTTATGTTTAGCCTGCTCTAATTCGCGTTTGCTGTTCTCCGCCGCTTCTAAACCAGCAGCAATTTTTTTCTCACGTTCATGCATTGCCTTAGTAATCGGTGGCCACACATATTTCATGGTAAACCACACTAAAAGTGCAAACGTGATGAGCTGGCCAAATAAGGTTGCATTAATTTCCATGCTTGATACCTCTTGTTAACCTGTCACCGTTTTTGTCGTTGCACCCATGACTGCACCTAAAAGTGGGTTTCGGGTTGCAAACAATAAAAACAAGCCCATGGCAATTGAAATAACCGCAAATGCGTCAACGAGACCCGCAACAATGAACATGCGCACTAATAACATGCCAGAAAGTTCAGGTTGTCTTGCAACACCTTCTAAAAATTTTCCGCCCAATACACCAAACCCAATTGCGGTACCTAAAGATGATAAACCCAGCAACAAACCTACAGCCACTGCAGTAAACCCTTGTACTTGACCTACTATACTTGCGTCCATCTTTCCTCCTAAAATAAAATTTCAAAAAATTTTGTTGGGCGCATCCGCGGGTGCGCCCCTACAGTTTAAGGCTCGTCATTGCGAGGCCGCGAAGCGCTTGGCCGTGGCAATCCCAGGCAGCATTCTGGATTGCCACGCCCCGCAAAAGGCGCGGGGCTCGCAATTTGACGGTGGTCAATGCGACTCATGCGCCATGCTCAAATACACTATCGTCAGCATCATAAAAATAAACGCTTGAATGCTAATAATTAAAATATGAAAAACCGCCCATATACCACCCGGCAACCATTGTATCCACCATGGCATTAACGCAATTAAAATAAATATCAGCTCGCCGGCAAACATATTACCAAAAAGTCGCAGTGCAAGCGTAAAAGGTTTCGCGCATTCTTCAATTAGGCGAAACAAAATATTTAATGGAAATAAAAATGCACCAAACGGTTTAGTGAAAATTTCTTTACCCAAATGAAATTTCTTAACTGAAATATTGTAATAAAGAATCAAGTAAAACACACTCAAAGACATCGCAAACGTTGCATTAGGATCCGCTGTGGGCACAATTTTAAAATGTGACACACCAAATAGCGACAAGAAACGCGGGACTAAATCGACAGGGAGTAAATCCATGGCATTCATTACAAATACCCACAGGAAAACAATTAATGCGAGAGGTGCAATTAACTGGCTCTTGCCGTGATAAGTTGCATCGACTGTGCCTTGGACAAATTCAACCACTGTTTCTGTAAAATTTTGCAGTTTGCTCGGCACACCGGATTGCACTTTTACAGCAACGTAACGCAATACTGCTGCAATAAGCACAGCAGCAATCACCCCCATAATGAGTGTATCTAAGTTCAGCGTCCAAAAATCATCTGTGCCAAACGTAAAAGTCTTTAAATTGTATGTCCAATGCTCTAAATGGTGTTCGATATATTCGCCGGAGGTCATGGGAGCTACGCTCATTTCACCACCTCCCCGCCATCGCGAGAAAGGTAAACCGCTGAAACAATCCAGAAAGACACGATTGCACCTATGAATCCAATCAAAACCGGTAGTAAATCAATCGGTAAGTATTTGACAATTAACAAAAATAATATCGCGCTAAAAAAGATTTTGAGAAGTTCACCGGCAAAAAAAGCAACCATGAAACGTCTGCCCGCACTCTCGCTGGTTCCCGCATAAGAAAACACGCGCCAAACAAACAATAGATTTGGCACGCAATAGGCCAAACCACCTAATAAGGTAGAGAATCCACTATAAAAACCATATAGTAAAAACATTATCAATGCTAAACCCGCTACTACAATAAGTTGCCAAAAAACCAATCGGTATGCTTTCGTTTTGATCAATTGAGTGAACGTAGCCACACAGACTCCCGAGATTTGAAGCAGAATTCGGGGGCGAGTATAAAGGCTTTTTGTAGGTACTGCAATGAGTACGAAGCTAAAAGCACTATCTCGGACACTTTTCACATAGTGCTTGCATAACGACTAAACTCGCTATTTTTTTCAACATGACGCCTTGCTAGCCAATATGATACCCGTTCTAAAGGGCAGACTCACTAAGATTCTGCTATGATTACTTGGGATGTGTTTAAAGCGCAGAATCCAGGGCGAGTATGAAGGCTTTTTGTAGGTACTGCAATGAGTACTGCCCCATAGTTGACATCTGTAGCCCACACTACGAAACTAAAAACTAATTTATTGAAAATATTCTAATAATTTATCTAGCTCGCTCAGCGATTTATAAGAGATCACTAATTTGCCTTTGCCTTGTAAATTATGCTGAATCGCAACAGAAAGTTTGATACGCGCGGATAAATCTTGTTGTAAGCGTCTCACATCGGGATCCATAGGGCGGGGTGGTTCTTTAAAGGTGGGAGTTTGCAAAGCGCGGACTAACTCTTCTGTTTGTCGCACTGACAAGCCTTTGTTTACAATCGATTGTGCAGTTTGCACTTGCACTTGTTCTGATAAAGTTAATAAAGCGCGCGCATGGCCCATTTCCAAATCACCACGCTCAAGCATGGTTTTCACTTCTTCTGTTAAAGTCAGCAAACGTAATAAGTTTGTCACCGTAGCGCGTGATTTACCGACAGATTCAGCAACTTGTTGGTGCGTCATAGCAAATTCATCTAAAAGCCGCTGCAATGCAACCGCTTCTTCAATCGGGCTCAAGCTTTCGCGTTGAATATTTTCAATTAAGGCGATAGCAACAGCCGCTTCATCTGGGATATCGCGCACTAAAGCAGGAATTTCTTTTAAACCAGCTAACTGTGCCGCGCGCCAACGACGCTCACCAGCAACAATTTCATAGCGGCCGCCTAAGAGATGGCGAACCACGATAGGTTGAATGACACCTTGTGCACGAATTGAGCTGGCTAACTCTTCGAGTGCTTCTTGATTCATTTCACGTCGTGGTTGATATTTTCCACGTTGGATTAAGTCAACTGATAATCGGCACAATTTATCTGCCTGTTTCTCATTTTCCTGGACTGTATCCTCACTATTTGCCGACAAAGAAGAACCGACTAACAATGCATTCAATGACTTTCCTAACCCACGCTTCTTTACCATTTATCAATACCCTTTATACTGTATGCTCTACATCTTAATCAATTTTGCTAGTCATTGCGAGCCCCGCCTATGACCACAGAACAACGCTCTATTCGAGCCTTCTTTGCTATCGATTTACCTGAATCGACCAAAAAGCTTATCGCTGATGTTATTGCAGAATTACAAAAAAACACGAAACGCAAAGCTGTACGCTGGACTAAGGCAGAGCATTTACATATTACCTTACATTTTCTTAAAGAAATAAAATCAGAACATGTCTCGAAATTAATTCATAATGTACGCACAGAACTTCTTGAGCTTGCACCTTTTTATTTAGAGCTAGGACAACTTGAGTTATTTCCCACCCCCTATCACCCAAGAATTATTTCCATGAACATCACCTCACAAGAACCTTTGGCAACTCTGGCGAAACA
This sequence comes from uncultured Gammaproteobacteria bacterium, assembly GCA_963710715.1. Classification (GTDB taxonomy): domain Bacteria; phylum Pseudomonadota; class Gammaproteobacteria; order DSM-16500; family DSM-16500; genus CAVQBL01. The sequence goes on from CAVQBL010000016.1 coordinate 146,680, forward strand.
CATTGGTCGCGGTATTGTTGCAACTCATTATCCAATTGAAACACGCCCATTTCGAGGGCATTTAACATTAGGCAGATTAAATCAATTTGGGAAATATGATATTCCGCTGGAAATCATTTCTTTTCCTAAAAGTGAAAAAATTCTCATCACTGAAATTATTTTGTATCGTAGCGAACCCACCAGAGAAGGATCGAATTATATTGTAATTGAACGCATTGGTTTAAATTAAAAAAGAACTCGTCATTGCGAGCCTCACGCCTTAGCTTTATGTGAGGCGTGGCAATCCAGAATGATGATAAGTTGTAGGCAGTACTTGCTTCGTCGCAAAAGGCGCTCCTCGCAATGACGGCGAGTTACTTAAATCTTCCGCGTCTCACCAATTTTTAACGCCCAAATATTTTCTGCAGGAAAATTGGCTTGCAGTGCTGCACGACGAAATCGTTCAGGTGGCTCAAATTCGGGTTCTTCCGACAAAACCACTGTGCCCCAATGAATAGGTACGAGTGTTTTCGCACGTAAGTCTTCTGCGATACGTACAGCAAGCTCGGGTGTCACATGCGCTGTCATCATAATTTCAAGAGGCTCATAAGCACCTACGCTCAAAAACGCATAATCAAAAGGACCATAATCACGACCTAAATCTAAAAATACTGAGCCATAAGCAGAATTGCCACAGAAATAAATTTTTTTATCTTGCCAAGTAATCGCATAATTCACCCACAGGGTAGTATTACGCGTGAATAAATTACGTTTTGAAAAATGATAACTGGGTAGTGCACGAATACTAATCCCTTGCCATTCCCACAGTTGATGCCAATCAAGCTCTTGTATTTGTGTATAACCCAATTGCGAAAAAAACTTTCCTACTTTTAATGGCACAACCACTTGAATCGCAGCCTTGTTTGGTAAAACCGCCAGAGTACGCAAATCTAAATGATCAAAATGATCATGCGTGACCACCACAATATCGATAGGAGGTAAATCAGAAATACTCATTCCGGGTGGCGTGTAACGCTTAGGACCTACACCAACAATGGGCGATGCATAATCCGTTAAATAAGGATCCACTAAAATAGTTTTTCCACCTAGCTTTAATAATACCGCTGCATGTCCCAGCCATGTCATCGTGTTTTCATGCTGTAATTTTTGATATTCCTGTAAAACTTGCTCTTTGGGAATAACAAAATCTTGCGGAATTGCAGATTTTTTCCTGAATATCTGGTGAATAACAAATCGCAACATGGCGAAAAAACCATGTTTTTGTGATGGACCACCGGGAGGGTTGTGGAATTGTGTTGGCATCTGGTATTAGTCCTAACCTAATGACGAGATGTTATTATAAACGAACTCGTCATGTTATGATCTTAAATTTGAGAATTCCAATATGATCAATGAAAATATTTTCCACGTCATAAAAGATCCCGTGCATGGCACTATGCAATTTACGACTGCAGAAGACCATTGGGTTAAACCTTTTATTGACAGCCCGCATTTTCAGCGTTTAAGACATATCAAACAACTGGGCATGGGTGATTTTATTTTTCCGGGCGCGGTACATACACGCTTCAATCACTGTCTGGGCTGTTGCTATGTTGGCAGCCAAATTGCCGAAAAAATTGGTCTCGCCGAAGAAGAGCGCCAATTAGTTATCATTGCATGTTTACTACATGATATTGGACATGGTCCTTTCTCACATACTTTCGAAGATATTTTTCATAAAAAATTAATTCGTCATGAAGATTGGACACCCTTTTTTTTAACAGAATATCGTAATCCAAAATTTTTTGCTGAATACAATCGTCATAATCCACGCCATCATTTAACAGAAGAAAAATTTACCTTGATTGAAGATATGATTATGCACAAATCTTCAAGCAAGCCAGTATTATCAGACATTGTTTCTTCGCAACTGGATGCAGACCGTTTAGATTACTTATTGCGTGACAGCCATTTCTGCGGTGTGCGCTATGGCGAATATGATTTTCGCTGGATGCTGCATTGCATGGCAATCGTGCAATCTCCACACGGCGAACGCTTAGGCATTACGCACAAAGGAATTGGTGTGGTTGAACATTATTTAATGGCGCGTCGTTTAATGACACGTAATATTTATCTTTATCAAAAAAAATTAGCTTTAGAATTTTTTCTCATAAAACTATTATCTCACCTCGCAGAGAATATAGCGGATTATCCGGCTTTCGCGACAATAAAAACCACTCGTTTAGGCGAGCTTTTATTGCAAGCCAATATTTTTAATCAACAGATAAAATCAGCAAAAAACATTGAACAACATAAACTTGCGTTTCTCACGCAAAATTATGCAAATTATAAAGAGTTATGCGACTACGATGTGTTTGCCATTGTGAAATTATTAGCAGCAACACAAGATCCTCATCCTGCTGCGCAAATTGCGAAGCGTCTGCATTATAGACAAATGCCAAAAATTGTCCGCTTAGACAACATTGAGCATAAAATTGCAGAAGATATATTGAGCGAATTTAAAAATGCTCGCCATCCCAACATTCAAGATTGGCAAATGACAATTATCAAAATACCACATCAATCTTATAGTGCCGAAGGCGATCCCATTCTGGTCGTGAATGAACATGGACACGTTAAACCGCTTAACGAAATGTCTCTTATGATTAATGCGATTTCTGATAAATATGAAAGTACCGCTTTTTTGTGTGTGGATAGTGCTATTTTAGATAACCCAAATGTGAGTCATGTCATAAACAAATTAATGGGTGAAGCCACAACGCACTCTTGTATGTAATTTTTTTATACAAATTGTTTAAAATTTTACATCCCTCTCTTATTGGTGGTAAGATGCTTTGCTCTTAGGGTCCGCCCTAAAACAAGAGCGATTGCGAGCATAGGCAATCCGCATTCTTAATAAAACCTGAATTATAAATTTATTAATGGAGAGAAGCATGAGAACAACACAATCTGGTAACGGCGCAGCTGCCGGATCACCGAAAACAACTGTCGCCCCATCATCAAGCAGAGCTCCAAGCACGAGCAATCTAGCCGCTGCTGCTACCGCACCGCAAATGAGCAGATCAGCAAGCATCAGCAATCCAGCTGCTACTGAGCAAAAAATAAATACATTAAAAGAAGCTGCAACTAAAGCATTTGACATTTTGGATAATGCCGCTCTTAGAGGCGAAACTGAAGAAAAAGCAGCCAAACCAAGCCTTGCACAATTAATAACGCATGTAGAAGAAAACTTAACAAATACAGTGCTTCTAATAAATAACTTACAAACCAACAATCTCTTATATAGTACTACGCTCAAGGGCTACAATGACATCCTGAACAATTCATCGTTAGATGAAGGTTCAACCAAAATTTACAAAGACAACAACACCCCCATTAGTCTTAATCTGTTGTCAGCAGCTATTTACCATGACCAACACCAGATATTAAAAGCATTATTAGACGTACATATAGTAAATACATTTGTAGTAGAGCTAGCAGAAGCAGCTGAAGAAGAAGATCAAACACATTATCAAAGCCTTCTCACCTCATTACAAGATAACAACAGCGGACATGAACAACGTGGAAAAGAAAAATTTGATGAACTTACGTCAAAAAAACAACTATCAGCAGAAAAAATTAAACAAGTACTGCTTGTTTTTTCTCCAGAAACACTTAAATCCGCAGCAAAGTATGCTGTTGACAGCAAGGATATTGCAGCTTTAACCTCCCTAGTTCAAGCAGGCCTTGAGCATCTTCCCGATAATGCACTTACAACTGCTATTGACCAAAATGAAAAACCTACATTATTAGAAAATTTATTACACCAATGCGGAGAAATGGAAATAGAAATTACTCCCGATAAACTCAATTCGGCAGCAGAGTATGCAGTTAAAAGCAACAACATAAACGCCGCTATTCAGTTAATTTTAGTAGGCGCTACCTTTTTGAAACCTGAGTCACAGTCTGCGGCATCAGAAACTCTAGCAAGTGCTGACTCAGACCCTATGTTTTCGCTGTTTAAAACAACTATTGACAAAAACCCTGCCTTGTTAGGGAATGTAATAGAAGCATTTAAAGAAATGGGCGTGGCCATTCCTGAAAAAATCAAAAGCGCTGTGTCAACACACGCTGTTGATACCGAAAACTTTGTTGCTTTAAGCGCCATGATACTTCTTACAGATGCTGATCCTCGAAAAGGAGAAGGAGTTGGGCTAAATGCATATGATTTAGCAAAATCTAAGCATAAAGAGAAACGGGCACAACGCGATGAAGCTGCTGCTAAGCTTAAGCAAAGCAAGAAAAGAAATGATAGCACAGCCGCAGCTACTCCAATTGAAAACGCAAAACCTACTGCTGTGCCTGCTGACGAAAAATGCTATGTCATAGTAGGCGCTTGCGCACTAGCAGACGATGCTATATTCCTAGGGCCCAAGCAAATAGCACAAAGTGTGAAAAATTATCCAGCTGGTATATGGAGAAGGCAAGTAATGGCCATTGAGGCAGCCCGATGGGAGATACCCTTTTTAATTAATTATTTAAACAAAAACATAGAAAAAATAGCTAAAAATGTACAATCGAATTCTGCGCTTTCTTCAAATCCTGAACTTTCAGACAAACAGCTTATCTCTAATCTCATAAGCTTTATAAGCCAGATCGCAGTTTTATTTTTAAAACCCAACGACAAGGAAGCCGAGAATTTACAAAGTACTGCGTTAAATATGATCATAGCATTTGTGAAGAGGGTCTTTGTTCCCTACCACCTCGCAATAGGCGCTATATCCATATCTGATCTAGCGCTCGTTTCAAATACCCTTAATTCTGCGCATATTCTAAACGAAATGTGTGGTCCACCCATAAGGGCTGACTTCTTATCACTGCTTAAAGTTGTCAATAAGGACATTCATGACCAACTCGCCGCCCAAAAATCAAGCGTAGCGACTGCTGATCGCGACTCAAAACACGCGGCAACACCAGATGGTCGTTCTCGTGTTACATCAACTTCTCCTCTCAGTCCACAAGTTCCGCAAACACCTGACAGTAGACTCGCTTCTCCTAGTCCTTCTCTAGCCTCCTCTTTAGGATCTCCTATCGTCAGTGCTGACTCTTTACAAGCACTTTCTCCTATAATAAGACCAGCTTCAGAGAGTGCAGCTTCTCCGACACCAACAGCATCAGCGCCTAAGAGAACTGGAACTCCTGCTACTATTGTTGCAGCTTCCGCTCCAACAAGCGGCGCGGATAACTCAAAAAATGATGAAAAAATAGCTACAACTTCGACAGCCGCTGCTTCTCCTCCATCTGCTCCCGCTTCACTGGGTGGTAGCTCTGCAAGTATAAGCGCGACTCTGACAACATTTGATAGCAAACGAGACAGTAATGCAAATGATGCAACTTCACCTAAACCAAACAATGATTCAAAACACGTTACGCAGCCATCAGTTGGAAGCTCTAGCAATGGTTTGTTAAGTAGCAAACTGCAAAAAGCTATTAATACTGCTAAAGCCGCTAATGATGCTGCTACTCGAGCTATGGTTACTGCTAAAGATGCTAAAGATACTGCTGATCAAGCTGCCGCTAAAGCTGCTGACAAAGCTAACGCAGCCGCTATTGCTAAAACTGCCGCTGATGCTGCTAAAGGTACTAATGCTAATGGTACTACTCTAGCTGAGGCTAAAAATACCAGTGCAGCTGCTGATGCTGCTGCCAAAGCTGTTGCTACGGATTCTGCTAACGCTGCTAAAGCTGCTACTAAAGCTCTCGAAGCTGCTGTTCAAGCTGCTACCGATGCTGCTACTGCTGCCGAAAAAGCTGTCGGTCAAGCTACTGCTGATGCTAAAGCTCCTAATGCTAATGCTGCTAAAGCTGCCGAAGTTGTTGCTACTCAAGCTGCCACTACTGCTAAAGTTGTTGCCGATGCTGCAAAAGCTGCTGCCGATAAAGTTGCCTCTCGAGCTGATGCAGATGCTAAAACTGTCGATGTTGCTCAAGCTGCCGCTAAAAATGCTAAAGATGCTGCTGTTAAAGCTCCTAAAGATGCTGCTGCTCAATCTGCTGTCAAAGCTACAGGCAAAGCTGTTGATGATGTTATTAAAGTTTCTAAGGCTTCAACTGCTGATGCTAAAACTGCTGCCGATACTGCTACTAAAGCTAAGGCTGCTGCGACTAAAGCTACCGATGTTGCTGCTAAAGCTAAGGCTGCTGTCGATGCTGTTACTAAAGCTGATAATAATGCTACCGTCAGTAGAACCACCACATCCTCCTTAGGTAATGGTAGTAATAAATAGTAAAGAAGCAGCAAAAAAATGCCGTCTTCAAGGGCGCAACACACCGCGCCCTTGAGAGGTTTTTCCGCAGTATCAAGAATGACGATTTCCATCAACTCATATATAATCCTGGATTGCCCCTCACATAAAGCTAAAGCATGAGGCTCGCAATGACGATATCTACATTAAAAACTTCACCAAAGGTTATAAAAAAATGACTCTGAGTGTTGTCATCCTCGCAGCCGGCCAAGGCAAACGCATGCATTCGCAAAAACCGAAAGTATTGCACCATTTGGCAGGAAAACCACTGCTTGAGCACGTTGTTGAAACTGCAATGCAATTACACCCTGCGCAACCGCCTATTGTAATTTATGGCCATGGCAAAGAAACTGTGCGTCAAACACTCGCGCATTTGAATGTCACTTGGATTGAACAAACAGAGCAACTCGGCACCGGTCATGCCTTGCAACAAGCACTGCCACAACTTCCCAAAAATCATCGCGTGCTCGTGTTATGCGGTGATGTTCCTTTGATTACTGCTGAAGCATTAAAAAAATTTATAAACCATACACCGACTGATGACATTGGCATGATCACAGCAGAATTTCCGGATCCGACAGGATTAGGTCGCATCTTACGTGATGCAAAAAATAATATTATTGGTATTGTAGAAGAAAAAGATGCGAATCAAACGCAGCGCGCACTGAAAGAAATTAATGCTGGAATTTATCTTATTCCTGTAAATTATTTACAAAAATGGCTGCCCAATTTAAAAAATCATAATACACAAAAAGAATATTATCTGACTGATATCATTTCACTTGCAACACAAGAAAAAATTGCTATCTATGGCATGCCTCTTTCTCCTTACGAAGAAGTTTTAGGTATTAATGATTGCATGCAACTCGCAACCGCAGAACGTTTTTATCAACGCCGTTATGCAGAAAATTTAATGCGTCGTGGCATCACTTTATATGATCCTAATCGCTTTGATGTGCGTGGAGAATTAACGATTGGGCGAGATGTTGTCATTGATATCAATGTGATTATCGAGGGTAACGTTAAAATTGGCAATCATTGCATGATTGGACCCAATACAATATTACGCAACACCACACTTTCCGATCACGTAGAAATTAAAGCTAATTGCGTCATTGACGGTGCGGAAATTGCTGAAGAATGCATCATTGGTCCATTTGCTCGCATTCGTCCCGGCACTATTATCGCTGCGCGTGCGCAAATTGGTAATTTTGCTGAAATAAAAAATAGTGTGATTGGTGCGGGAACTAAAAGTCATCATGTCAGCTACATTGGTGACAGTGAAATAGGAAAACACGTTAACATTGGCGCGGGAACTATTACCTGCAATTACGATGGGACGAATAAACATCGCACTGTGATTGGTGATAATGCTTTTGTGGGTTCGAATTCTACTCTGGTAGCGCCTTTGAGTATTGGAGAAAAAGCTTATATTGGTGCGGGCTCAACGATTACACGTAATGCTCCACAAGGTCAATTAACTGTCGGTCGCGCAAAACAACGTAGTATTGAAAATTGGACGGGGCCAGGAAAAAAGACAAAAGAAACAAAAGAAACTTAGTCATTGCGAGCCTCTCGCGTGCTTTCCGCGTGGGGCGTGGCAATCCAGGCGGCACAGAAATGCTCCCCTGGATTGCTTCGTCGCGAAGAGCACGCGCCTCGCAATGACGATAAAATAGGAGAATAATTATGTGCGGAATTGTAGGTGCTGTTTCTGAACGCAATATTGAAAAAATATTAATTGAAGGTTTAAAACGTCTAGAATATCGTGGCTATGACTCCGCTGGCTTAGTTGTCATTACTGCAAATCAACAATTACAACGCTTGCGTGCACAAGGCAAAGTAAATGAGTTAGAAAATTCCCTGCAACAGTCCACACTGCACGGAAACGCTGGCATTGCACACACGCGTTGGGCAACACACGGAGCGCCCTCAGAAGAAAATGCGCATCCGCTTTTTTCACATAATGAAATTGCATTAGTACATAATGGTATTATCGAAAACCATGAACAGTTACGAAAATTTTTGCTCGATAACGGTTATAAATTCACATCCGAAACCGATTCTGAAACTGTCGTGCATCTCTTGCATTACCATTATCAAGAAAGCAATGATTTATTAAAAGCCACACAAAAAACCGTAGCCAAATTAGAAGGCGCATATGCTCTCGGAATTATTTCTGCAAGACATCCTGAACGCATTATAGCTGTACGCAAAGGCTGTCCTTTGGTTATTGGCAAAGGGATAGATGAAAACTTTTTTGCTTCCGATCCTTTAGCCTTAATGCCCGTCACTAAACAATTTATTTATTTAGAAGATGGTGATATCGCCGACATCACTCGACCTCAAATGGAAATCTATTCACTCAATGGCAAACGTGTCGACCGCAAGTTACATAATTTAGAATTAACATTTGATGTCACTGAACGCGGCGAACACCGTCACTACATGAGCAAAGAAATCTTTGAACAACCGCAAGCGATTGCAGCTAATTTAGCTGGACGATTAGGTAAAAATACCGTTTTAGACACGGCATTTGGATCCAATGCAAAAGACATCTTCAAAAAAGTGCAGCACATACAACTCATTGCCTGTGGCACAAGTTATCATGCTGCCATGGTTGCGCGTTACTGGTTAGAATCTTTAGCAGGAATTCCTTGCGCCGTAGAAGTAGCAAGTGAATTTCGCTATCGTAAAACCGTCGTACAACCCAATTGTTTATTTGTATGTTTATCGCAATCCGGTGAAACAGCAGATACTTTAGCAGCCTTACGCGTTGCTAAAAAAATGGGTTTTTTAAGTACGCTGGCTATTTGCAACGTTCCTGAAAGCTCCATCGTACGCGAAGCGGATTTTCATTTTATGACTCGCGCCGGAGTTGAAATTGGTGTCGCTGCTACAAAAACATTTACGGCTCAGCTTACCGCACTCTTGATGTTAACCATTGTATTGGGAAGACAACACCAGTTAAGTCCAGTAACAGAAAAACATTTAGTGACACAATTAGAGCATTTGCCAAAATTAGTTGAAAAAACACTGAAATTAAATCCCCTCATCGCGCGCATGGCAGAAAATTTTGTTGATAAAGAACATACTTTATTTCTAGGTCGCGGCGCATTATACCCAGTCGCATTAGAAGGCGCTCTTAAACTCAAAGAAATTTCTTATATTCATGCAGAAGCGTATCCTGCGGGAGAACTGAAACACGGCCCACTTGCACTGGTTGATAAAAACATGCCTGTGGTTGCTGTTGTCCCCAATGATGAATTATTAGAAAAATTAAAATCTAATTTGCAAGAAGTACGCGCGCGTGGGGGTGAATTATTTATTTTTACTGATAACAAAGCAATGAGTGAACACGCAGCGAATATTCACATTATCGAAATGCCAAATGTGGACCCTGTTCTTGCACCTATTGTTTACACAATTCCACTGCAATTATTGGCATACCATGTGGCTGTGTTGAAAGGAACGGATATTGATCAGCCAAGAAATTTAGCGAAGTCGGTTACAGTAGAGTAGGGGCGCGCCTGTGTGTGCGCCCTACCTCAGAATTGGGTGGGCAAAGGCCGTCCCGTAATGCTTTTATACGGGATCAGGCCGTGCCCACCAAATAAAAGGTGGACACGCTAACGCTTTGTCCACCCTACAGTCTATTTCTTAGTATCTTCGTATATTTTTTTATCTTTATCAACTTTTAAATACCCACTCTTAAAGCAAGCCGTAGGAGTAAATTGTACAAAGAACACATCGCTTCTTTCTTCTGTATAAAATATTCTGAAATACCTTGCAGATTCATTCGCAAAATATTCTTTAGATTTACCTTTGACATATTTAAATATGTCAGAGCTTTTAAGATTTAATTCATCACCGATTAAGAGTTCGAAATGTCCAGGTTGACTAAGGATTTTTTCAGCTGCTATATAATCTAGTTTTCTTTCATAACCTAGTTCTTTCTTAACATCACATTTATTTTTTTTCACAACATCACAATATATTTCCTGTATAATATTTTCTCTGCGCTTTTTCATAATTTATTCCCTCATGCGACGATGGCACATTATAATTAGCTGTGGTCAAAAATTCAACTGAACATGTGCAGCTGCCTCATTTTCTGCAGAGAATTGTAGGGTGGGCAAAGCGCAGCGTGCCCACCATTTATAATATTTGGTGGGCACGGCCAAAGCTTGTCCCAGCATGCTTCCAGCTGGGAGGCGTTTGGCGTTTGGCCTTTGCCCACCCTACATGGGGGGCTACATGGGGCGCACTAATTCTTTCACCAACCCCGGCCCTCGATAAATAAGTCCCGTATAAACTTGAATTAACTCCGCACCTGCAGAAAATTTTGCTTGCGCATCTTGTGCAGATAAAATTCCTCCGCAACCAATGATAGGAATTTTATTTTTCAATAATGGATATAATTGTTGAATAATTTTTGTTGCACGTGAGAATAATGGCTTACCACTTAATCCTCCTACTTCATTTGCATAAGGCAAATTCTCAACACCTTCACGACTAAGCGTCGTATTGGTTGCAATCACACCATCAATTTTTTCCGCCAATAAAATCTCAGCAATATTTTGCAATTCATTTTCTGTTAAATCGGGTGCGATTTTTACGACCAAAGGAACATATTTTTTTTGCAAGCTTTGTGCATTTTTTAATGTCCGCAGCAAAGATTGCAACAACTCTCCATGTTGCAAACTACGTAAGTTTTCTGTATTGGGCGATGAGATATTAATTGTTACATAACTTGCATACGATGCTACACGCTGAAATCCATACAGATAATCGCTGAGGGCATGCTCAAGTGGCGTATTTTTATTTTTACCAATATTCACTCCTAATATGCCATTGAATCGTGTTCGTTTTAATCGTTCAACGAGATAATCAACCCCTCGATTATTAAATCCTAAACGATTAATAATAGCTTCTTGCTCCGGCAAGCGAAATAAGCGCGGCTTAGGATTACCGGATTGTGGCTTAGGGGTCACTGTTCCCACTTCGATAAAACCAAATCCTAGCGTGGCTAACGCATCAATATATTCACCATTTTTATCCAGTCCTGCTGCTAATCCAACAGGATTTGGAAAATGTAATCCCATCACTTTGCATGGCAAAGAAGGAACTGTTGGAAAAAATCGTGTCACACCCAAGGCGTGAGCAAAACGCAATGTTTTTAAAGTAATTGCGTGTGCTGTTTCGGGATCCATTTGAAAGAGTATTTTTTTGATAAGAGAGTACATTATTCCGTCGCCACAAAACTCGCGATCAGCCATTTGGTTCCAGCTTTATCAAACCGCACTTGAATGCGCGCATGCTCACCGCGACCTTCAAAGTGTAAAACAATACCTTCGCCAAATTGATGGTGAGTAACGCGTTGACCAATGCGGATGGGGTTTTCCGAGTCGCCGTGAATAAAATCTCCCCGCCGCGTAGAGAGCTTTTCAAAGGAGGCGTTATCTTCTGTCTTTCGTAAAGAAGGGAAAACTTTTGTTTTCATCCGCGCTTCATCTAAAAACTCTGCGGGGATTTCACGTAAAAATCGTGAAGGGCGATGATACACTTCTTTTCCGTGCAACCGGCGTGATTCTGCATACGTTAAATATAATTTTTGCATGGCACGTGTCATGCCGACATAACATAAGCGTCGCTCTTCTTCTAAGCCTTTAGGATCTTCCATACACATATAATGTGGAAATAATCCTTCTTCCATGCCGCATAAAAATACGACGGGAAATTCCAAACCTTTTGCTGAGTGCAGTGTCATCAATTGCACTGAATCTTGAAATGCTTCTGCCCGACCATCGCCGGCTTCTAATGCAGAATAAGAAAGAAATGTAATGAGCGGCGGCATATCTCCTGTTATGTGATCAGCATCAAATTGCCGTGCTGCATTCACGAGCTCTTCTAAGTTTTCTAAACGTGCCAACCCTTTTTCACCTTTTTCTTTACGGAAATGTTCAATCAAACCGCTATTATGAATGACGTGCTCTGTTTGCTCATACAATGCAAAATTGTGTGTGTCATCCGCCAAACTATCAATTAATTTTAAGAAATTTTCTAAGGCATTGCCTGCGCGTGCAGAGAAGACATTTTCTGCTAATAACTTTTTTGCTGCGCGCCACAAGGAAATATTATTTTGTTGTGCGCACTCGCGTAATGCTTCTATCGTTTTGTCACCGATACCACGCGTTGGGGTATTCACCACGCGTTCAAAAGCCGCATCATCATCGCGATTAGCAATTAAACGCAAATAAGCTAACGCATCTTTAATTTCTGCACGTTCAAAAAACCGTAAGCCGCCATAAACACGATAAGGAATACCAAATTGCATCAACGCTTCTTCAATCACGCGTGATTGTGCATTCGCTCGATATAAAATTGCAATTTGTCCCAATGGATTACCGGCTCTTTGCCAGTCTTGAATACGATTAACCAAAAAGCGTGATTCATCTAAATCGTTAAAGCCCGCATATAATGTTATTAATTCACCTTCTTGTCCTGCCGTCCATAAATTTTTGCCTAAACGTCCTTCATTATTAGCAATTAATGCGTTCGCGGCTTTTAAAATCGTTCCCGTCGAACGATAATTTTGCTCCAAACGTATCGTAATCGCAGAAGAAAAATCTTTGCAAAAACGTTGGATATTTTCAACTTTGGCACCACGCCAACCATAAATAGATTGATCATCATCGCCTACAATCATGACATGATTTTCTTTGCCTGCCAGCAAGCGCACCCATGCGTATTGAATTGCATTGGTATCTTGAAACTCATCCACCAAAACGCAACGAAATCGTTGTTGATACTGCGCTAAAATTTCTGGATGTGACACCCAAAGCTTATGTACTTTTAATAACAAATCCGCAAAATCAATCAGTCCTGCGCGTTGACAGGCTTCTTCGTAAGCACGATAAATTTTTATCATGGTGCGCGTTGCCACATCACCATAATCGGGCAAATGATGTGATTCTAAACCTTCATCTTTTTTACCATTGATAAACCACTGTGCTTGTTTGGGTGGCCAACGATCTTCATCTAAATTCAACGCTGCGAGTACACGACGAATTAAACGATATTGATCATCTGAATCTAAAATTTGAAAGCCTTCCGGTAACCCAGCATCTTGCCAATGCATACGCAGCAATCGATGCGCAAGACTATGAAATGTACCAACCCACATGGCTTTAGCGGATGCTCCTAACAAACTTTCAATACGTGAGCGCATTTCATTTGCTGCTTTGTTGGTAAATGTCACAGCAAGAATATTGAACGGTGACAAGCCTGCCACTTGAATTAGCCAAGCAACACGATGCACTAACACACGTGTTTTACCACTGCCAGCACCTGCCAAGATCAATTGATGGCATAGAGGTGCCGCCACCGCTTCACGCTGGGCATCATTCAAAGAATCGAGTAAGATAGAGTTTGTCATATTCATATTCAAGTATTGTATTTCATTTATGATCCGATCTCATTATCAAAATGCTACTTTTCTTTTAAGTGTGGCAGAGCTCAAGCAGCTGCCACCTGATCAAGGAATTGAAGTCGCCATTGTGGGGCGCTCTAATGCTGGTAAGTCTAGCGTTTTAAACCAATTAACACATAATAAAAGCTTAGCGCGTGTAAGCAAAACCCCAGGCCGTACTCAGCATATTAATCTTTTTGGCTTAGATGAGAATCGTCGTATAGCAGACTTGCCTGGCTACGGCTATGCCAAAGTAACACTTGAAGTCAAAATGCATTGGCAAAAAAACTTAGATGCTTATTTGCGCAAGCGTGAATGCTTAAGAGGGTTAATTTTAGTGATGGATATTCGTCATCCCTTAAAAGACTTCGATCAAAAATTACTAATTTGGAGTTCTGCTTGCGATTTGCCGGTTCATATTTTGTTAAACAAAGCAGATAAATTAAGCGCAAATGCGGCTAAAAAAACTTTGCGTGATGTAGAAGAAGCAGTAACAGTGTATCAAAATCCAATTACGATACAAACGTTTTCTGCGTTGAAAGCAGTGGGAGTGAAAGAGTTGCATGCTGTGTTGGATACATGGTTTGGTTACTAGCAGCCCCCGTCATTGCGAACCATGCATCCCGCAATGCTTTTATACGGGATCAGCATGGTGAAGCAATCCAGTGCTGACTGGATTGCCACGCCTCACAAAAAGCGTGAGGCTCGCAATGACGATATTTGTGAATTTGGAACAATTAATCAATCCCAAAACTTAAAACTTCCTTCACCGACGTCTTCCCCAACGCCAACATCACTAGTCTATCCACCCCCAACGCCACCCCCGCACAATCAGGAATACCATGCAGAAGAGCTGCTAATAAATTTTCATCGATAGGAACCGCTGGTATCCCATGTTGAGCACGATACGCTAAATCATTTTCAAAGCGTTTACGTTGCTCTCGTACATCTTGCAGTTCATGAAACCCATTCGCTAATTCAATTCCTTTAAAATAAACTTCAAAACGCGAAGCCACGGGTGGATCGCCCGCACGTATTTTTGCTAGCGCCGCTTGAGAAACTGGGAAATCATATAAAAATATGGGTTTATCACGTCCTATATATAGCTCAATGCAATGTGTCAGCAATAAATCCAGCCATAAATTACGATCATTTCCATCCCATTCTGCAGATAATTGAATACCTTGTTTTTTTGCACACTCCGCTAAAGCAGCCACACTGGCACGATGCGGATCCATGCTAAGAAAATTTTCAAATAATTGTGCGTAACTGACCCGCTCTGCAGGTGGTGTTTTCAAGACTAAACGTAACAATAAATCCATTTCATCCATCAATGCGTGATGATCAAAGCCAGGGCGATACCATTCCAACATAGTAAATTCCGGATTATGCAGAGTGCCTACTTCGCCTTGACGAAATGCTTTGCATAATTGATAAATAGCGCCATATCCTGCTGCGAGCAAACGCTTCATTGCATATTCAGGTGAAGTTTGTAGATAAAATATTTTTTCTTTTTTTGAACCCATTTCTTTAAATAAAGCTGGAATTCCAATGACATGAGGATCTGTAACTGTTGCCGGTGAAAGCAGCGGCGTTTCAACTTCAAGCACACCACGTTCAGAAAAAAATGCGCGAATCTTTGCAAGAAGATCCGCACGCTGTTGCAATGTTTCAAGTGTAGCGTGAGGAAACCAACTCATGCAATTTCCTGCAAATAATCATGCAATCCCGAAATTGGTATGGTAATACAATCGGGTGAGAGCTGAAGTTTTTGTCCATTGGATGTCACAACGGCCAATCTTGTTTGAGGACCGAATTCTTTTTTAAATGCGGGAGGTAAATGAATCGCTTTTGATATGCCATGAACAGCATATTTAGCTTCAATAGCATATATTTTACCTTGCGCTGTTTTAATGATGAAATCAACTTCTTGTCCATCCTTAGTGCGCGCAAAAAATAATTCCCAATCTTTATTGTAATTACGAATAAATTTTACTATTTCCGCTAACACCAATGTTTCAAACAAACCTCCAATTTGAGAACTACTGAGCAGCGGGAGAAGCTCCGACCAACCTTGTAATCTCGTTGCTAATCCTGTATCTAAGAAATATAACTTTGATCTTTTGATAAGACGTTTATTAAGATTGTCAAAATAAGGTTTCAATTGATAAATAATGTCTGCACGTTCCAAAATTCCAATCCATTCTTTAACGGTAACAGAGCTCACACCACTGTCTTTTTGTATATCTGTGTAATCGGTTTCTTGGCTGGTGCGCGCGGCACACAAACGTAGTACAGTGAGAAATTCAGACATTTTTTGAATACCTGCGCTTAAGATAATATCTTTTTCCACATAGCTGCGAATGTAATCATTTAAATATCCTGTTACAGATAAAGAATCGTTAGTATAAAGTTCTGGCCAACCTCCTTTGAATAAAATATCTTTTATTTTTGTTTCCGGTAGTGCTTGTAATATTTCATGCACAGTGAGAGTGTTAAGGTGATAATAAGATGCACGCCCAGCTAAACTTTCTTTGACATTTTTATCCATTAATATTTGATTTGATCCTGTTAAACGAAATAGAGTAGTTACTTTTTTTGTCGCGTGGGTTTGAAATACCGCAGATCGCTTTATCTGATCAATCTTCATTTTTAATTGTGGAAAAAGATTAGGAACATATTGAGCTTCATCTAGCAATAGTGGAAGTTCAAGTTGTTGTAAAAATAAAATAGGATCCTGATTGGCCAACTGGCGCATCTGCAAATCATCAAATGTTATTTCTTTAAAATGGCTAGCAGATTCTTTTAAAAAAAGAGCAGAAAATAAGGTCCTTTTGCCGCATTGCCTGGGACCCAACAAAACTTGAATCCAAGCAGGGGAATCAATCAAGTACTTTGCAATATCACGCTTAATATACATTTTGACTATTTTAAAGTATCAGCTTAAAATAGTCAATATTTACTCTTTTGCTCTAGATACATACTCCCCAGTACGCGTATCTACTTTAACTAGCTCACCTTCTTGAACAAATAAAGGCACACGCACCACAGCACCTGTTTCTAGTTTAGCGGGCTTGCCTCCACCTCCGGAAGTATCACCTCTCACCCCTGGGTCAGTTTCCACAATTTTTAACACAACAAAATTAGGCGCCATGACCACAAGTGGCGCACCATTCCAAAGCGTCACCGTACAATCTGACTGTTCTTTCAGCCACTGCGCTGCTTCAGCCACTTCTTTTTCAGTTAAGCCAAACTGTTCAAAGCTTTCTTGAACCATAAAGTGCCATTGATGACCATCGTTATAAAGGTATTGCGCTTCAACATCCATGACATCTGCCACTTCTAAACTATCGCCTGATTTGTAAGTGCGCTCGACAACGCGACCGGTTTTTAAATTGCGATATTTTATGCGGTTAAAAGCCTGACCTTTGCCAGGTTTAACAAATTCGTTATCTATAATGACACAAGGGTCATTATCAACAATAATTTTCATTCCGCTGCGGATTTCATTCGTGGTATAAACTGACATTTTCCTCTCCTCAATGAGTTGCTCTATAATACTCGTTTACATTAAATATTCAAAACGAAGAGATACATGACAACACAAATATGGCAAACAGCATTAAAGAATGCAGTGACAACCCCAAAAGAATTACTGGAACTCCTCCAACTGGATATGCAGTTATTGAATAGTGCTGAAGCAGCAACTAAACTTTTTCCACTGATAGTCCCACGCGGCTATCTTGCGCGTATGCAAAAAGGTGACCTTAATGATCCTTTGTTACGCCAAGTGTTACCCTTGGAAGCGGAGTTGCAAGAAACTCTGGGATATCATCGTGATCCTTTAGAAGAAAAAAACTTCAATCCTGTTCCTGGTTTACTACATAAATATTATGGCCGCGTGTTATTTACTTTGGTTGGAACATGCGCAATCAATTGTCGTTTTTGTTTTCGTAGACACTTTCCCTATGCGGAAAATAATCCCGGAACCGCAGGATGGGATAAAGCCATAGCCTACATTGCGGAAGATCCCACTATCACAGAAGTGATTTTAAGTGGGGGTGATCCGTTAGTGGCTAGCGATGCAACGCTGACGCATTTAACAGAAAAATTGGCTACCATCCCACATCTTAAAAGATTACGCATACATACACGCATACCCATTGTGCTGCCAGAACGCATTACTCCTGAGTTCATCCATTGGATAACAGGAGTCAAACTCAAAGTTGTTTTAGCAACGCATTGCAACCACCCCCAAGAAATCAATCAAGAAGTGAGAGATGCCACACGGGCACTCCGTGACGCTGGAGTTGTGTTACTCAATCAAACCGTATTACTGAAAGGGGTTAATGATAACGTTGAAACGTTGGTAACTCTGAGTGAAGCGCTATTTGCTGCAGGCATTCAACCGTATTATTTGCATACCCATGACAAGGTACAAAACACTGCCCATTTTGACCTGCCACTTGAGACAGCGCAACAATTGCATAAGCAAATGGCACAGCGTCTTTCAGGCTATTTAGTACCGAAATTAGTCTGTGAACAAGCTGGCGCACCCGCAAAAATATCGCTTGAAACCCGAGAATTTTACACAGATTAGCTTATTTCCGCTGATTTTCTTAATTTAAGCGCCAAATAGTAATGAATAGCTATAAAAATGCATGTAACTAAATGATTAAATTAATTATTTTACATGTAATCAAAAACTGTCCAAATTAATTTTTTTCGAAAAATTTGGCCTTTTTTTAAGTTTTCAGTTAGTTATTAACAGTGTTATCCACAGAAAATGTGGATAACTTACTTTCTCAATATTAAAGCATATCTCGATGTACTTTAAGAGTGATTAATAGTACAATAATAGAACAATTCACAGCGAGAGAGATAATTTCAATGTCACCGGTCGTAGCAAAAAGGATGGAGTATCATATGTCCGCTTAGAAGAAATCAAAGTAGTAAACCTTACCCCCGCGAGAACTAATCAACTCGTTCATACACTTCTACGGAAGATCAAGGTAGAAAATATAAAAAATCGATTACCTGATGAACTTATTTTTGACGTACTCATTTCTTACTTGCCTAATGTAGATTGCGCTAATTTATCAGCTACTGCAAAAATGTTTACCATAAAAATAAGAAACCTGCCTCATCCTCGGCTTAGATTTATTTACCCGTTGCATGGCCATGTGCTCTCGCTAGAAAAATACGAAAACAGAGTTGAGAAAGAAATTAATAAACTTAAATGGACAGATGATACTAAAATTAGTGTCATATTCGGAGGTTTAGCGGACCTACTGCTGATAGTTTGCTCGGGTTTCCTTATTAAACTTGCTGTCGATTTGTTTAAGGGGGGAGAAAATGGGAGCGGCGCTGTTTTTACTATTATGGCTATCGGAACTTTTTTAATCCCAGTTTTTACAATATTTAATTGTGCCTATAATAAATTGTCTCGTCGTAGAGAGAATAACCACTATCATCATGAGCTTGATAATTCAACGGAAGAAGTAAAACGTGATGTTAATAACTTTCAAAGCGTATTTCCAGGCCACTATATAGGAAGTACCCTGGGTGATTTTCAGTACAATGTAAAATTTGTGAGAGAAAAAATGGAAGCATACATTGATAAGCTCAAAGGATTAACAGATGAGAAAGACATTAATGAGCTTATGAAGAATGGCACAGCCATGCGGTTTTTTAATAAGATATTAGCAAATGAGCGGTGTAATAACTTACCTGCATTAATTAATCCATCGATAGGCAGATTTTTTCGGGATGAAACTACACTTGAACAAGCGATTACTATCATAAGAGAAAACACTGCTAATAATAGCGCACTCGCTTATCAACCACCCAATCCTTAAAAAAGTAACTGAATTTCCCCCCTCCCTCCAACAGTTTTGGTTGGAAGGAGGAACGGTAGCCAATAGGATTATGCGGCTTTCATTGGCTTGATATGAATTTTAGTGTGCTTTGTTGCAAACCAAATATCATAATCACGCTATAAATTCATCCACAAAGCCATATCAGTATTTGGTAAAAGTTTTGATAATCGTAAAGCCATTTCTGGACTTATTCCTGCATGCCCATTAAGAAGCCTAGATAACGTAGTTCGGTTAATATCTAATTTTTTCGCCGCTTCTGTTACAGAAAGTCCAGCGCCCTCTATCAAGATGTCATAAACTATTTCACCGGGATGTAATGGATTATGTATGGGCATATTAGTTCCTCTTAATCAATGATAATCAATATAGTCAACTAGAATCGCATCTTGATCGTCAAATTTAAAAATAACTCTCCAGTTAGCTCTTACAGTTACAGAATAAAAATCTTTTAAATTGCCTTTCAATTTATGAAACCCAAATCCCGGCAAATTTAATTTTTCAGGTGAGTTAGCAGCATCCAATAACTGCAAGATAACCTGTAACTTCCTAGCGTGATCAGCAATAATACCTGATTTATCTCCAGATATAGAAGACGCTGTTAGTAAGAGAGGTAGCAATGCAGGCGGTTGATACTCATGTTTTGATTCGAATTCTACTGACATTTTTCCATAATGTAACTTCCTGTATTGCTTTATCTTATTTTTAATGCTATACTACAAATGTAGCAAATTAATACTTTTATAGTCAGGTGCACAATGGGCATTCCCGTACGAATTGATGAAACAATCTATAATGAAGCGAAGAAAGTCGCCCGCGCAGAATTTCGCTCTGTCCCCCATCAAATTGAATTTTGGGCAACGGTCGGGAAGTGCGCTTTAGACAACCCAGACCTTCCCATTGAATTTGTGAAAGACCTGTTAGTTTCAAAGCAGCAAGACCGTTCATTAGCGGAACCTTTTCAATTCGGGGACTAAAGAGTGGCTCTGATCGTTGTTAAACAAATGCCCTCTTTTAAAAAAGTCTATAAGAAACTTCATGCCAACCAAAAACCAAAAGTCGATGAGGCCATCCGTGCTATTATCCGAGACCCCGAAATAGGCGAAGAAAAAAAGGGGGATTTAGCGGGCGTTTTTGTGTATAAATTTAAAATACACCATCAAGAAATACTGCTGGCATATGAATGGGATCCAAAAGAAAGAGTCTTGCTGGCTCTCGGTGTTCATGAAAATTTCTATCGTGATTTAAAAAAATAAACCTAAAAAACGACAGCTATTTTTATTGGCCTCTCTTTTACAGAACTCATAATCCTAGATTCGGCAGTTAAACCCGTAGCGAGAGGCTAATGCGTTGAAGATAGGAATTTTTTCCGGTCTTTTTCGGCGAGGCAGCACTCACCTATACGGTGAGCCGAAAAAGATCGAAAAAAATTATTAGATTCAATGCAGTAGCCTCTCGCAGTAGGGTTTAACGTTTATTTGTAATTCTGTTATTTCCTAATTGAGCTTGTTGTATAAATTCATCTAATACCTTATTTATTTGCTCATGCTTCGTTGTAAAGTGACCTAGCTGACCTGCATATTGTTTTGCGGTAATTCCAGCATCGTCTTTTTGGTTGATATATGCTACCTGTCTATCGGGAGAGACACTATCAATTAATAGCTTTACAACGGAAGCTCTACAAAAGTTAGCAGCTTCCATCAATGCAGTTCTTCCATCATTTGATGTCAGTAATGGATCAGCATCATTTTTAAGCAAAAGCGCAACAGTTTCATAAGATTGACCATTATGAATTCTTCTGGTACCAGAAGCAGCAAGCATCAAAAGCGTTTCGTTTCTTGAATTTCGGACTAAATTAAGATCAAGATTGATATCTTCTTTCTTCATCTCATCTAGTACATCTTTAATTCTTTTGCTGTCACAACGGAAGAAAATAATCCTAAAATTTGAGATGTTTTATTGATGACGGTAACGCTGCTTATACTCAATTTCGCGACACCAACAAACTAAACCCAACATCGCACAATAACTCGCACTTTCTATAGTGCGCCAGTTGATCTCAAAAATTACATAGTATCTTTTGGTCCATTGACATACATATTTAAACATGTAATACTAAATATAATAAGTAATACATATTGGAGATAAGTAAGCATGAACTCTTCAGCACTTACCGTCAAAGGTCAGGTAACAATACCAGTCGACATCAGGAAGCAGCTTGGATTACATCCGGGAGACAAAATTGCCTTTCTTATAGAAGATGACCACGTTGTTCTATTTCGTAAAGAAAGCAATATAGAAGCAGCTTTTGGAATTTGCCATCCCAAAACCTCCGCAAGTCTTCAAGATATAGAAGATGCTGTTCGTAAGGGAGGTAGCAATGCAGGCGGTTGATACTAATGTTTTGATTCGAATTTTAGTGACAGATGACAAGCAAGCAGAGCAAGTCAAGCTGGCCAGACAGTTTGCAAAGAAAGCAAAAATTTTGTTTATAACACAAATTGTTCAAATTGAATTAGTGTGGGTGCTGGAAGCTGCATATAAATTAGATAAATCTGAAATTGTACGAGTATTGCATCATTTACAGACAAACGAGGCATTTCAATTGCAAGGTGAATCTGAGTTTTCAGAAGCTTTGCAATTGTTCCAAAGTAATAACGTAGATTTTTCGGATAGTCTTATTTTGATAGAGAGTAGAAAAGAAAACTGTGATGTCGTTACTTTTGATAAAAAGTTTGCTCGGCTGCCTCATGTGAAACTCCTCCATTCTGGGTAAGATATTTTGTATTTCGCGACAGCTACTAACTTATAGCAGAAATCTAGCTAGTCCACCCTTATCGTAAAATTTACAGGTTAGTTGTATTAATAGCCATTGGTTCTATTGAATGTTCTTCAATAGGCTCATCACTTATGGGCAACATAGCGTTTGCACATTCTGGTCTTCGAAAAATACTGAAATCAGTCACTTGATAGTTTTGATGGGGCTCACCGTCTACAGCGCCGCTTGTCATCATATCATCACTAGAAAAAATACAAGATGGCTCAAATTCCATGCGCTTTGAATTTTTCAACACTTCTTCAATGGTTGAAATGATGCTGTCATCTTTTAATAAAGCGTTTGCATTAGGCACATTCACAAAAATACAATCTAACAGCTTACCGTTAATTTCTTTTGACTCCTGTTCAATTTTAAAGTCACCACCTATATTTAAAAAAACAGGTAAAAGAAATACAGAAGGATCTTGTGCAATTAGCGCCCTGGAGAAATCTATAAAATGTCCCCTCCCCATTACAGTAATTATTTTTTCCACCGATGTGAAATAATACAAACAATGTGCCATAAATTCACTTCTTATTAAATCGGTTATGGCATCCGCATCCATTGAGGGATTTTTTTTGGTTTGTTTTGTAAGATAATTTTTTACTGTTGGATCAGCATAAAACTTTTCTTCGAGCTCTTCGTCTAGAGGTTGATCCATACAAATAACTCCAATCTTTTTTTCCAAAGCACTTCTACACAACATTTTTAAACTTTTGCTATATTTCTTGTCTATATCACCTGAATAAATTCCATTTTGTAACGCATAAGTTCTTTCTAGGGGAAACTCCAAGCCAACGAGGTCAGGCTTGAATACTTCGTTTATCCTCGAAGCAAATTCATTAGCAGCAGAAGCACTGTCATTATGAAATTCATAAACAGTGACAATTGTACGGCCTTGAGTACGATGAGGTGTGTGAGCTTTTAGCGACCCATACTTTCCCCTGACGGATTGAATACATCGAATAATAGCGTCAGATGGAACTTTCAAATCCTCTGTCTTAATTTCTGATTTAATAGAAGCAGATGGTGCAGCAAAGCTATGCATAGGAAACCTCTTCTCGTTTTTTTATGGTTATTTTAAACGATCTATCTTAAGAAAAGCTTAAGAAAAATGCTCATTTTTTTGCACCCGCTATTGAGAACATGAGAAATCTAAATCATCGACTAACTACATGATGCCGCGAAATGACATTAGCGGCGATACGGGCGACACGTATGTTCTACCCGCTGCCCGCCCCCCTCCAATGCTTCCGCACTTGTAGGCTCAGAAGAAGCTGCAGGTTGCGGAGATATCATCGGAGATGCTGGCATACTTTCCTCAATTTTTTGTTCTTGGGATTTAATTACACTTGTAACATTATGCCCAGTCAATGCAGCAGCTTGTTGAAGAGATGCATTAACAACACTCGTGGAACTGCTTGATGAAGCGGCACAAGTCGCATTAGCGGGGAAAGCTTTATTGTATACGGCAAGAAGCAAAGACGACGTAGTACTTTGGTTAGCAAGAGACGATAAACGCGTTCTTACTAACTCTTCATTGACAGCATCCTGCGCTTGCTCATCAAAACGCGGGGGATTTTCTAAGAGGCCGAGCACCCAATATGCTTTATTATACTGTTCCATTGCAAAAAGATTTGCAATTACATAAAGTATTTTATCCTTATATTCTTTGATTTTTTCATGATCTCTTCGCTGTGATAATTTCCCAAATAACATTAAATATTTTTCTACAATAAACTCGACAACCCCTTCTTGATCTTTTGAAAAAATTTTAAGGACTTCGAGTCGCTTCGTTATTTCAAAATATATACCCTGTTCTAACCATTGATTGAATTCGCCCTTATCTTTAAGATCCACAACAAGAGAACGCTTAATCTTCCACCTAAGAAAATGTTGC
This sequence comes from uncultured Gammaproteobacteria bacterium, assembly GCA_963710715.1. Classification (GTDB taxonomy): domain Bacteria; phylum Pseudomonadota; class Gammaproteobacteria; order DSM-16500; family DSM-16500; genus CAVQBL01. The sequence goes on from CAVQBL010000016.1 coordinate 171,029, forward strand.
TTAGCAGTGCTATCAATCTTCCATTTTAGGAAATGATATTCCGCTTTAGAGAAAGCGTAACCTGAGCTCAATAAAATAGGCTGCGCTTCTTCGAAATTCTTACCTCTTAAGCTTTCTAAAAATTCTGTGGCCTTATCTTCAAATGAATTAACTTCTGGCTGATTATTTTGAGCTATAGTTCCTTGTGGAGGTGGAGCAGCTTCTCTGCTGTCATCTTCACTAAGTGCAGCCCTATTATTCATTTTATTATCCTTATTTGCTTATCTTTATTTTTTAGGCTATCACTTTTCGAACTTACTCAACAAAATGTGTTAATCGATAAATCAACAATGCTGCACGCTGAGTTGCAATAGCTAATGAATTAACTTCGAGTGATTCTTTTTCAGAATGTGGATCATGACCGACTGGCCCTAAGCCAGCTAATGTAGCGGGAACAATAGATGCAATATGAGAAATATCACCCGCACCACGCAACCCTGGATCAAGTGGCGTAACAGGTCCATAACCTAAATCAACACTGGCTTGGCTATATCTTTCAAGTAATTTTTTATTTTTGTTGCGTGGCGGCATAGCAGGAATAGCGTCTTGAAAAGTCAGCGATGCATTCGTTCCTGGCAAGTGTTGCTTAACAATTGCAAGGATTTTTTTGCGCGCACTTTTTTCTTGTTGTGATGTTAAAAATCTTAAATCACCTTCTACCATTGCTGTTTGTGCAATAATATTTTCTTTACCAAATGCATTGCCTTTCGAGTTCGCTTTATCATAATCGAGTTGCGTTCCACCCAATATGACACCCGGATTAACTGATAAATATTTTTCAGTCGATAACTTCTGTTGCATCGAATTTAAAATGCGTGCTAATTCAAAAATCGCTCCATGACCCGATTTTTTTTGGAAAATATTGGATGAGTGGCCTTGATTCCCTGTTGCTTGTAAGGTCCAAAGAACAATTCCACGGCGGGCAATCGTCGCTGTGTTTAAACCAAGACTATGTTCAAAATCGAGAGCAATATCTGTTTGTTTAGCAACATCGACTAATGCCTTGCGTGAAAATGAAATCGGTTTACCCGAATCTTCTTCATCACCCACCAGCACAACAGTTATGTTTGCTTTTTCCAGAACATGAGCAGCAGCCAGTGCTTTCAAGGCATACAAGATAACTACATCGCCACCTTTCATATCGATGACACCGGGTCCTTTGGCGATATTTCCCTGACGTTCAAAACGTTGAAATAAACTATCTTTCGGATAGACCGTATCCAGATGACCAATTAACAAAACTCGCTTACCTTGTGCTCCTTTATGTTCGGCAATCAATGCTCCCACACGGCGCAATGCAACTGGCATATTGACCCAATAGGTTTTAAATCCCAAATCGCTTAATTGCTCGCGAAAAATTTTCCCAACACGATGTATGCCACGAAAGTTCATGGTACCGCTATTAATATTGACTATTTTTTCTAATAATTGCAGCTGAGATTCTTGGTTTTGCACAATGTAATCGCTCACTTGCTTTTCCGCATCAGAAAGCGGTTTTGCAAAAGCAGTGGGCAAAAAAAGCATTTGCGCAAAAACTAAAAAGAGTAATAAAAAGCCATTTTTCATAGAAGGAAGAATCCAATATTACGCGCCAGCGCGTCTTTTCTTGTCTACATATTGTACATACGTGGCGGAACAATTTCAACCTTTGCGCATCTCGCGAGCAAAAGAACTCTAATATCCCAGATCAGACAAAACTTTTTGAATCGTATCTATACAATCAATAATATCAGAGCGGGAAAATGGTTTACAAATCACTGTCACAAATCCCTCTTCTAGAAAATGATTCTTATCTTTATCGCTATCATGAGAAGTAACAGCAATGATAATAGGTTTGTCACTGCGTGGCTTGCTTAGTTTATTCCTCAATTCAACTCCATCTATTCCAGGTAAAGAAATGTCCATGAATATAACGTCGTAATTTTTGGTCTTCGCCATAAATTGTGCATCAAAAGAATTCAAAGCCGTATCTACTTCATAACGAAGCTTGAGCAATTCATTTTTCAATAATTTTGAAGTAATTGGGTTATCTTCAACAACAAGAATATTGAGTTTCCTATGCGTAACGGGTATAGCATCCTCTTCATAGTACTCCATTGATAATGCAGACTGAACAACTGCATCAGCATCCTCATAAGGAATTAAAATACTGACCTTGGTCCCCCTATCTACTTCACTGCGAATTTCTAATTTCCCATCCAGCAATTCTACAATTTTTTTTGCGTAAGATAATTTAATAGCGGGCACACTATAAATAACTGTTTCTGTTGATTGCTCCGTCAAAAATAAGGGAGAAAAAAATCTTTCTATGGCTTCTTTACGTATACCAATACCATTATCTTCCACAGACAATGTAAAATAATTTTTTGTATTTTTCACTTGATGAGAAAGGCGCACATTAATTGCACTATTTTCTTTAGAATACCTAACAGCATTGCCTAACAAAATCTTAATCACCTCATCAACACATGGATTGATCCGAATAGAACTTGGGACTTTATTATCTTCTATGAAATGAAAATCCAGATTCTTTTCATTATTATCTTGCTCAAAGATATCAATAATACTAATTAAATTCTGCCGAATAGCCATATCGATTTTCTTTTCTTTGCTTAAATCTAAATTAAGAAATTTAAGTAAATAATTTATCGTTTCAATTCCACGTTTAGCATCTTTAATTTCAGCATCGACAATTTCAAAATACTTTTCCGGATCGAAATTATTGCTCTTTAACTGATCCTTAAGAATTTCAAGAATAAAAATAACATTGGCTAAAGGACCTTTCACTTCATGAGAAGCAATTGACATAAAGGTGCTTTTTGCGCGAATGGCTTCAGCAAGTTCTTCTTCCATTTCTTTGCGCTTACTAATATCTGTTGATGTACCTATAATTCCAACGATGCCACCCTTGTCATTATAAAGAGGTGATTTATTAGTTAGCATAACTGCACGTTTACCGTCTTTTTGCAGGATAACTTCTTCTAAATTAATTGTTTCTCCCGTGGTTAAAATATGTAAATCTGCTTTTTTCAATTTATTCGCTATATTTTTTTCCCATAAATCACGATCTGTTTTTCCAATGAAGTCCCTACGAGAAGAAAGCCCCAGGACTTTCAAGACCCTATCATTACATCCTAGATAAACCAAATTTACATCTTTCCACCAAACATTTCCTGGTAATTTTTCTATAATTTTACGAAATGGCTCTTTATAATTTTCATTTTTTCTAACCCTGATAATCAGGCTATGGGCAACGATACGTGTCGAATTAAGCTCGGGGTGAACTTTTATAGCAGCATCATCCGCATAAGGTTCACAAATGCCGTCAAGTAAAAATCCGGCATCTATTAGCATAGTTATCCATTTACTTAATTGTTTTGTGAAGCGAGGAACACGGAATTTTTTCATTGTAGGTGGGGCTTTAGCATGCTGCCATTCATGAATATCACCCATCGTTTCCGTAAAATAGTCTTTCATTAAAAAGCCAAGAATTTTATCATTTTTTCTTTTCACCCACTGGCCTTTATGCTCATTAAAACAAGGATGTATAATGGAGAACTGAAGAAATCCAGTTGGAGACAACACTCTGTATATTTCTAAGAGCACTTTGTCCAACTCAGCCATATCCATAAATGACATTGTAGCTGTAACAAAATCGAAATATTCATTAGGGAAAGACATCTTTGCAGCATTCATCTTCAAAAATGAAATATTAAGAGGGGCAGAATCATTACTGTGTTGGTTAATCTCTAAAAATTTATCTGACAAATCAATTGCAATAAGAGACTTGCATCTTTTAGCAATAAGGCGAGAATTGTATCCATCACCATATCCAATATCTAAGCCGGATGCAGCAGATATATCAGGAAGCATCTTTAAGAATGCTGGTGTATTAAGATAATCTCTCCAAATATCATACCCTTTTGTAGAAGCTTTATGCCAAATTTCTGCGTTTTCATCCCATAAATTTTCTACCATCTTATGGTATTTATTATTTTTTCTCATAAATCACCTTTGAAAACTTCTTTATGATTTGCGTAAATGTATCCATATTAATTGGCTTGATATAAACAGCATCACCACCTGCAACTAAACATTCGTTTTGCGTGTCTTTATCGACATACGCGGTAAGAAAAATAATAGGCGCATTATTCATTTTTTTTTGATTACATATTTCTTTCGCTGCTTGAATGCCACTGATACCTGGCAACCCAATATCCATAAAAATTAAATCATAATGATTTCGTGATTTTGCAACTGCATCTTCTCCACTACTGGCAACATCTACCTTGCAACCCATTTTTTGCAATAATGTGAGATGAATCTGTTGCACAACTGGCTCATCTTCAACTAACAAAACGTACATAGTGACCTCATATATTTATTCAAACTCGATATCTTTCAGCTAATAAGTTGCTTCGTTTTGCCCTTTATTATTACTTTTGTGATAAAATTAGTATGTTTACATCAATATGCATAGTGTCGCAATTTTTTACGATTTATTTTACATTATGATAATGTGAATTTTACAGAATGTCAAATTTAATCTCTCACTGGAATCAGTCTCTATGCCCACCCTTCCGAGCAAAGAAAAAAATATTAAAAAAGAAACAGATGTCATGCGCGGCAAACGGGTGAAAAGATTACGCTCTATGGCAGCGCTCACTACCTCAGACTTGGCAGGGAAAGCGGATGTCAGTCGAGTTTCTTTAAGTTATTGGGAAAATGCAACCAAAGTCGGGTTAAGCGAGCAGGGCGCTCGTAAAATTATCTCTGCAATACAAAAAGAAGGCATCGCGTGCAGCTATGAATGGTTATGGGATGGTAAAGGAAGTGATCCTTATTTTTTAAAAATACAAGAAAATCATGGGCAAGAATATTTAGCTTCCAAAATTTTCTCAAGCACAGAAAAGGAAATCGAGCTTTTTCTTAGCCTGAATAAAGATGCCGTCATTGTCAAAATTGACACAGGCAAACTATGGCCATTCTTTGAATTTAACGATATCGTTGCTGGAAAGTGGCAACCCGTAGAAACATTACGCACTGAAGGATATTGCATTATAAATATCAACAGTATTAATCAAGTGAGATGGGTAAAAAAAATAGATAACACAACAAAAACATCCAATCCTATATCACTCAGCTATTCACCGCATCGCCAAGACGAAAGCGAAGAGATCGAAATCAAAAATGTTGCGCCCATCATACGTATATGGAGATAAAAAACCTCCCCTCCCCTCCAACAAAAAGCGTTGGAGTGGAGGGGCAAAGTTCAAGGCATTAGCCTCTCTCGCTACGGGTTTAACTGCCGAATCTAGGATTATTTAAAAATGATTAATGATGCGAACGCGGTCCAGCAATAGAATCCTTAACCCCCTCACCCTCTCCTTCGCCATGGTGATCATCTACCTTCGTAGTATGAGACATCAGAGAATGTCTGTTCGTGGAGGTAACAGGCTGGGGTAAAACAGCTGTGGGTGATGGACGTTCTGTATTTGCATGTTGCGAATTAGGTGGAATTTTTCTAAAAATATTGGCGTCACTACTGTGCGTTTCGGATTTAGTTTTAGATGAGAATATATTCGCTATCCAATTGCCAACTGCTCGCAGTGCGCCAAATCCAACGGTACTTAAAAGAATGCCTGCACCCAGTATTGTAGTCGGTGGGAAAATCAGCATTACAGCACCGACTAATGACAGAGTAGCAAGAACAATATCGTTTCTCTTTGTCTTATAATCTGCTGCGAGCTTTTCAACTCGTTGCGTTTGATAATGTATCTCATTACTTAAAAATTTCTTTCTTGCCAGCGCATTAGGCTCCAACCCTTCTAATTCTTTTTCCATTTCTGTTAATTTTACCTGTGCTGCATTTAAATTTTTTCTACTGAAATAAAGTAAAACGCTTTCACGCACAATACCAACCAAAATACCCACTGCACCCAAGATAAGTGTGGTTGCTATTGGAGTAAACAACATCGTGAGTGCTAATGCAAATCCAATGACAGGTGTTACAACTTTAGTTATTTTCGCTATTTTTGTTTCACTATGATCTGCCCACGTTCGATAAGCTCGATAAGATTCCCATAACCAAATAAACCCACTTAACATGACCCTCAAAGGAGGAATCACATCCGCAATAACCCCTATACCAGAGAAAATTTTTTCTATCCAACTGATGGGTTTTTCTAAAATGGGCACATGCAAAGAGCTTTCTGTCTCATGAAATTTCTCAGTAACCCATTTCAAATTCTCTTCCGCCTCGAATGCGCCAAAGAGTACTGTTAATTGTTCAGACCATCTTTCTAGTTGCTCATGACCCGCTTGATTTGTTGCTTTTCCTTGTTCCGCGGCCAATAAATGCTGCACATCATGCTCTAATTGAGATTGATACTTTTTAAACTTCCCTTTTTCTATACGTTTTTGGTTTTCATTTGCGCTTGTTTCATCAATTTCGCGCAAAGCTTCGCCATAAAGCTTTATTCGCCTAATCAGCTTTTCTCTTTCGCTTAACTCTTTTTGTGAATCAAACATAGCAATTACCAAAACATTGAATTACTCTAGGAATATGTATAATTATATACTTTTATGCTTAAAGAATTATTAAAACCCCGTCATTGCGAGGCCGCGAAGCGCTTGGCCGCGGCAATCCAGGCAGCATTCTAGATTGCCACGCCCCGCAAAGAGCGCGGGGCTCGCAATGACAATAAGGAATATTCCCATGGGAAAGGAAACCTCCCTAAATAATACGGAACAATCTTATTATCAGCGTTTAATCGGGCAATTCAGCGTTGCAGCTATCTTCGGTATATTACTGATAATAATCAACATTATTCATATTATCCCTGCTGTTGAAACACGGGCTGGGCAATTATGTTGGCTGGTTATTGGCTTACTTTCACTATTCGTACTCATTTATTCCGCCGGCGATATCTATCGTGCTGCAGGCAACGCGTTTTTATCGCATATTGCAAACATGGACACCTTAATTGCTATCGGCACGGGAGCAGCATGGTTATTTTCAATGTTTGTGGTTATTGCTCCAGAGTTAGTTCCCGAATCTGCACGTGCCGTGTATTTTGAATCTGCAGTTATTATTATTGCCTTTATTAAACTGGGCTCTGCATTAGAAATGCGTGCTCGCGGAACAACTTCACAAGCGATACGACGCCTCATTCGCTTACGTCCAAAAACCGCACGTGTGGTACGTGATGGAAAAGAAATTGATATACCGATTGTAAATGTCATCATTGGCGATTTGATTCGCGTACGCGTTGGCGAAAAAATTCCCGTGGACGGAATTATCACTGAAGGTCATTCGAGTGTCGATGAATCCATGCTAACAGGCGAAGCCATTCCAGTAGAAAAAAATATCCATGATCACGTTACCGGCAGCACACTCAATAAATCAGGAAGTTTTTTATTTCGTGCCAACCATATCGGCAAAGAAACAGTATTAGCACAAATCATTGCAATGGTCAGTCAGGCACAAAGCACAAAACCCCCTATTGCTCAACTTGCCGATTCCATTGCAGCCGTATTTGTCCCTGCCGTTTTAATTATCGCCATCATGACTGCCTTGTTTTGGTTTAACTTTGGGCCTGAACCAAAAATCACTTTTATGTTGGTCACCGCTGTTTCTGTGTTAATTATTGCCTGTCCCTGTGCATTAGGATTAGCAACACCTTTAGCTGTTATGGTAGGTGTAGGTAAAGCGGCTGAATGGGGAATTCTCATTCGTCATGGAGAAGCTCTACAAAAAACACGTCGTTTAACAACGATTGTTTTAGATAAAACCGGCACAATTACTGTTGGCAAACCTCGAGTAACACATCTATTTAGTTTATCCACCTTTAGCGATTCTGATTTATTGCAATATGCTGCCAGCATAGAACGCGGTTCAGAACACCCGCTTGCCGAAGCAGTTTTACTTGCAGCAAAAGAACAATCACTACCCTTACTAAAAACAGAAAATTTTAAATCGCATGCAGGACAAGGTTTAAGTGGGATGATAGAAAATAAAACCGTTTTATTCGGCAATAATAAACTGTTAGCAAAACATCGCATTCCCTATTCTGAGCTTGAAGCGCGCGCGCATAAATTATCTATTCATGGTCAAACAATCGTGTATCTCGCTGTCAACAATAAAGCGGTGGGTTTGATAGCGATTGCTGATACACTTAAACCCGAAGCCAAAGATGCTATTGCTAAGTTGCACGCAAAAAAATTTAAAATCGTCTTGCTCAGTGGTGATACGTATAAAACTACAAAAGCTGTTGCAGCACAACTCAATATTGATGAAATCATTGCTGAAGTATCCCCCATGGACAAAGCAAAAAAAATTGCTGCTTTGCAAGCACGCGGCGAAATTGTAGGTATGGTAGGCGATGGAATTAATGATGCGCCCGCGCTCGCGAGTGCCGACGTTGGTTTTGCTATCGGTGCGGGCACTGATATTGCGATTGAAAGTGCCGACATTATTTTGATGGGAAATTCTTTGCATGGTATTAGCGATGCTATCGCTATCTCTTCTGCAACGGTCAAAAATATCAAACAAAATTTATTTGGCGCATTTATTTATAATATTTTAGGAATACCCATTGCTGCAGGTATTTTGTATCCTGTCAGTGGAATGTTACTGAATCCTATGCTCGCAGGAGCTGCAATGGCATTTTCTTCTCTGACCGTTGTAATGAATGCAAATCGGTTACGTTTTCTTTCTAGGAATAAAACATGATCCATTTAATTATCGATACTCTAGGATTGTGGCTAATTTTTTTTATTCTTTGGTGGTTTTTCTTTATGACACCACGTACGAAAAAAATAACCGGTGCTAATTCCATTGATATTTATGTACAAGAAGGTATTTATCATCCTGCACAAATCAAAATATCACCCAGAAAAGCTGTGATATTACGCTTCATTCGCAAAGATCCCACACCTTGCTCAGAATATGTGGTGTTTCCAAAATTAAATCTCAGTTGCCGCTTACCTTTAAATAAACCGACTGAAATTACTCTTCCTCCACAACCACCGGGTGAGATTGAATTTATGTGTCAGATGGGGATGTATCGAGGGAGGGTGATTGTGGAGGGGTAGCAATGACCGGGGACGGTATTTAATGTAGAATTTAAGTACCAGCCGCCGTAGAAACCCTCACCCGGCAGCGCACTGCTAGACTTATCCTGGCATGTTTTGCACGCAGAGATGCCGTGCGCTGCCACCCTCTCCCTAGCAAAGAACGCTAGAGAGAGGGGAAAATGACTTTTTTATATTTAGGGACCTCAAATGAACAACACATGGAAAGCTGAATTAAAGCAAAAATTGATTAAAGTGCATGGGTCTTCCAAAGGAGAGACTCTTTATAACAAATATGCTGATGCTTTTCCAACGAGTTATCGAGAAGAATGCTCTGCCGACACCGGCGTCATGGACATTAAACATCTTAAAACACTTTCTACAGAAAACAACATCGATCTCGATTTTTATCGACTCTACGCATCAGATAAATCATTACATTTTAAACTATATCAACTTGGACAAGCGATGCCACTTTCTGAATTAGTTCCTATTTTAGAAAATTTAGACTTACAAGTTCTGAGTGAGCATCCTTATAAGATTTTACTGAAAGACGATTCCGTCATATGGATTAGTGACTTCACCGTAATTTATAAAAGAGATATTGATTTTGACATTAAAGAAGTCCGAGACATTTTTCAACGCGCTCTTTTACAATCTCGGCTTGGCCTCACAGAAGACGATGGGTTCAATAAACTTGTATTAGGCGCACAACTTATCTGGCGTGACATTGAAGTTTTACGTGCGTATGCAAAATATTTACGTCAGACGGGCTTCCGTTTCAGTCAACCTTATATTGAGCAAGCACTCGCTAATAATGCTGGGATCGCTAAAGATCTAGTCAATTTATTTAAAGCACGACTTGATCCAAAACAAAAGCGTTCTTCCACTACTGCGGATGAATTAGAAAAAAATATCCTTAAAAATTTAGATCGAGTCGCGAGCTCCGATGAAGATCGAATTATTCGACAAATTTTGCAAGTGATTAAAGCAACATTACGTACGAATTTCTTTCAAACCACTGCTGATGGGAATCCCAAACCCTACTTCTCCATTAAACTAAGATCTAAAGATGTACCTGACTTACCCTTACCACGTCCACTGTATGAAATTTTTGTGTACTCAGCGCGCTTTGAAGGCATTCATTTACGCAGCGCGAAAGTTGCGCGTGGAGGCATTCGTTGGTCTGATCGCCCTGAAGATTTTCGTACTGAAATTTTAGGCTTAATGAAAGCACAAATAGTTAAAAATTCCGTGATTGTACCTTCAGGTGCTAAAGGTGGCTTTGTTTTAAAAAAATTACAGGCCCTTCATACCCGCGAAGAAACATATGCTGAAGCTGTGTATTGTTATAAGGAATTTATTTGTGGATTATTAGATATCACCGACAATATTAAAAACAACAAAATTGTCTCGCCTCCCAATGTGTTTTGTTACGATGACAATGATCCTTATTTAGTTGTTGCTGCTGACAAAGGCACAGCCACTTTTTCTGATCTCGCAAACAGTATTTCCAGTGAATACCATTTTTGGTTAGGCGATGCATTTGCCTCCGGTGGCTCAGAAGGTTATGACCACAAAAAAATAGGAATCACCGCACGTGGTGCATGGGAATCCATTAAGCGACATTTTCATGAACTCAATATTGATACTTCAAAAACGGACTTCACCATGATAGGTATTGGTGATATGAGTGGAGATGTATTTGGAAATGCATTGATTTATTCACAGCATATTAAATTAGTTGCTGCTTTTGACCATCGCAATATTTTTCTCGATCCCAATCCGGATCCTAGCAAGTCATACAATGAACGGGTTCGCTTATTTCACTCACCTAACTCTTCATGGGAAGACTATAATCCTAAATTAATTTCTGCTGGAGGTGGAGTTTACAAACGTCTTAGCAAAACGATACCTATTTCTCCTGAAATTAAAAAAGTACTGCAAATAGATGACAACTCTCTGACACCCACTGAATTAATTCGTGCAATACTGAAAGCACCTGTCGATTTATTATTTAATGGTGGTATTGGTACGTATGTAAAAGCCAGCACTGAAAGCTCCGCGGATGTGGGCGATAAAGCAAATGAATTTTCTCGCGTCAATGGAGATGAATTACGCTGTCGAATTGTTGCCGAAGGTGGCAATCTCGGCTTCACTCAACTCGGTCGTATCGAGTACTGCACTCCAAGGAGGATTAATTAATACTGATTTCATTGATAACTCCGGTGGCGTTGATTGTTCTGACCATGAAGTCAATATTAAAATCTTGCTTAACTATGTGATAACAAAAGGTAAGATGACGCTGAAAAAACGCAATCAGCTATTAGTACAAATGACCGATGAAGTAGCTGATCTTGTTTTAAATGATAATTACCAACAAGCGTTGGTCATGAGTTTTTCTGCTGAGAGTTCACTGCAATATGAAGCGCTTTATCAAAACTATATTAAAGAACTCGAAACGAGCAATGTTTTAAATCGCAAGGTGGAGTTTTTGCCAACTGATAGAACTTTACTCGAACGAAAAACCGCTGGCCAAGGATTAACACGACCCGAGTTAGCCGTATTATTAGCTTATACTAAAATTCATTTAAAAAGTGAAATTTTAAAATCCGATTTACCAGAAGATCCTTATTTTGAGCACATTCTTGAAACTGGATTTCCTTCACGTTTAGGCAAAGACTATCCTGAGGCCATGAAAGCCCATAGACTACATAGAGAAATTATTGCTACGCAATTAAGCAATCGTGTCGTCAATGAAATGGGAATAACATTCGTTTATCGCGCACAAGCAGAAACTGGATCAAGTGTCGCAGACATCATTCGCGCACAAATAGTTGCATCTGAAATTTTTGATGCCGCTGAATTAGAAAAATTAGTGGCATCACTCAACTTTAAAGTTGCTTTAAAAACACAATATGAATTATTACATCACTTTAGAACCTTGCTTAATCTTTCTGCTCGCTGGTTTTTACGCAAAAAAACGCTTAAAAATAATATGGCTCCGACCATCGCACATTTTACTAAAAATGTGAAAATATTAGAAGGAATGATACCTAGCTTGATGGTTGGAACAACACAAAAATATTTACAAACACTCACTACTCAGTTTGAACAAGTTGGTCTGCCCAAAGAAACCGCTCGTCATATCGCCGCGTATCGAGCCATTTACACGTCGCTCAACATCATTGAAGTTGCAACTCAACATCGATTCGATTTAATTAAAACGGCTAAAGTCTATTTTGTTGTTGGAGATTATTTTAAATTGGTTTGGTTCCGTGACCAAATAGCAACAGATACTCGCGAAGGACATTGGAATTCTCTCGCCCGTCTTACTTTGCGTGATGAATTAGATATTTTACAAAAATCACTGACAGTGACTGTCATGTTATACAACAAAAAAGAAGCCAACATACACAGCCTTATTAAGCAATGGCGATCTGATCATCGCCTTGCTATCACTCGCTGGGAACAAATTATAAATATGTTACATTCCAGCGCAGGCATAGATTATTCAACATTTTTTATTTCCTTGCGGCAATTGCACGATTTGATTCAAGTTGAGGAGATGGTTTGAGCTGTAGACCCTACGAAAGCAAGCGCGATATGTGCCCACCATGTTAAATGCCCAAAGTCTATCTTTTTCAATACGTTATAATGTTCGCGCTCCATAGATTTCCATGTAAATTGGTATCATGCATCCCATTTTACATGGAAAAATTGCTGTAATTTTTTAAGACTCCCTTAATGTATTTATCTTATACTATAATCCTAAGATACAATTATTTCGAGGGTACACAATATGAAAGAAAGTACTTTAGGACTAAAAGCTGCTTTTGAATCGGTATGTAATAAAATAGAATACCTGTTAAGAGGGATGCTGCCCTCGCCCGCGTTTCCACCATCTAAGCCTATGGGAGAAGCTCTACGAGCATTAAATGACAGAACGTATATTGTTGAATATCAAAGGTTGCAAAAAAACATAACAGGCTGGTTGATAGAATTCGATAAAATGGGTAACAATGAGGATGCCCCCTCCAAACTTGAATCGTTACAGAAAACTATTTCTGAAGCTGTTAAAAAAGTACAAGCGAAAGTAGAAGAGTTTGTTAAGCAATACGCTGAAGAACAACTAGAAAAACCGTATGCTGCAAACTATCTTAAAAAAGTGGAGCGACTCGCTGAAAAATATCTTATCCAAGGAAAGTCCATTTCTAAGGAATATCGTAAAGAAGAAGCCCGAGTTATTAAGGAAAATTATAATAAAATGTCCGGCAGTTCAAAATGGCCTATTGACAATTTTATATCACTAAAAGAGAAGGTAGCTGAGCTTTCTAAAACGATAGAACGTGAATTCAAGAATAATGATCAAACGCAATGTAAACCCCGGGAACTCCAGACAGAGCTTTCGCTAGACGAGAAGTCGGCCGCTTTTCATAAAGAATTTATTGAAACACATAATCGTCTTTTTTCAGGCACTTTTGAAGAATATAATAATTTTCTTATTATTAAAGCTTGCCAGGAAGTAGCAGCGAATGCACAAGCGGTTCGATTGTTTGATATGCCTCGCGATTCTCATGAGTTTTTCCCAAGGAATTCGGGTGGAGGCGGCAATATGAAAAGCACTCTTGTCGAGAGTTTAGAGCACTTATGTATACTTCTTAACATTCCCATTCCATTGAAACTACATGAGTATTTGAAATTAGGCAGCATTGACGCTTGTCAGATCTGCAAAAATATATTTCCAGCAGACCTTGCTGAGTGGAAGTTTGTAGATCTTAAAGCTAAGACTATAGATCTTAAGGCTCCCAAAAAATTGTTACAGGATTCAATACAGGCTGCATTTAATCAAGTCTTTACTGCTGAGAAAGAAGCAATGAAGGCGGCTACTACTATTTCGAAGAAGAAATAGACAACCAACCCATTTGCTTTTTGATACGCCCGCGGCAATTTCAAGCCGCGGGCGTCCTGCGCCCTCCCCCTTTTTTTAGATCTGACACTCCTGTAGAGCAAGTGCGTTGAAAAAAAGATGAATACGGTCTGTTGTCCATACGGGTATTCCAACACCAAAAAAGTCTTTATCTTCTGTCCAAACTGGGCAGTTAAATAATAATGCTGTTGCAACCGCTGGCCAGTCTTTCATGTCTCGATCTTTAATTCTCTGCTGTGCTTCAGTCATGCGTTCCTGATAAATGCTCTTATCTATGACTTGTAATAAACGTTTAATATTAGAAAAAACTTGTAGTGGTATTTCAGAAGAAATACCTCGCTTCTCAAAAAGAAGCGGCAAATATTTTTGAGCCTCTTCTATGCATACATCAGGAGTAAAAAAATCTACTATTTCACTGAACGAAATAAGGTAGCTTCTTACCTTATTTCCTAACACAGCACGGATAAGTATATTGGTATCCAATACTAAAACGTTTGATGACATTAACATTCCCTTTTTCTGTAAAGCAGTGAATTGTTAACTATTTTCCTTTTCTCAAGGCGCGGAACTCTGCAAATAATTCTTCTTCTGTGATCCCATTTGATAAAAGCAGCTTTTCAAGACTCAATGCAGCTTGTTTTAAAGCATCTAAATCGGCTTTTTCATGATGATGCCGTGCAGGAATATAAAAACCTATTGTTTCACCATGGCGCGTAATAGCAACCGGTAATGATGTCATCAAATATTGAGGCAGATGTGCTCGAAATTCACGCATACCCACTTTTACTAAATTAGTATCCATACGTGACCCCTGAAAATTGTGTACCCATGAGTACACAATAACATGTGCACCATTATTTGTCAAATAATCCTAGCTAGAAGCACGCTGGGAACAAATTATAAATATGTTACATTCCAGCGCAGGCATAGATTATTCAACGTTTTTTATTTCCTTGCGGCAATTGCACGATTTGATTCAGGTTGAGGAAATGGTTTAGGTTTAACTGTTTAAGTTACTCTTTGATTTGCTGCCGAGCGAGGAATTACAATCAATTTATTCGTAAATGCGATCGCAATTGCAGAAACGACAAGTGTAAGATGAATAATCACTTGCCACATTACTCCAAAATTCCCTTGTTGTGAAGGATCAATAAACGTCCTCAACAAATGAATAGATGAAATACCAATTAAGGCCAAAGCAAGCTTAACCTTCATGCTACCCGCATTAAGTTCATCTAGCCACTCTGGGTGATCTGGATGATCATGCAAATCGAGGCGGGAAACAAACGTTTCATAACCACCCACAATGACCATAATAAGTAAGTTTGCAATCATCACGACATCGACCAAATCAAGCGCTTGCAGCATGAGATCCGTTTCACGCAGAGACATGCCTGTTTTTATGAATAATACTAACCCCAGCCCAAATTGATAAACATAAACCGCTAAAACAACGATTAGACCCAGATATAAAGGTGCTTGTAGCCATCGGCTCCAAAAAATAAATTGGCTCAGCTTTCGGGGGTTTTGTACACTTTCACTTTGCATTTTTATACCTTAATGATGCGAAAACACAATTAATCTTTTTTCTGTTATAACTCCATCCAATGGCACATCCCATGCATCCCAGGGTAACACATCAACTTGCTGCATATCATACGCTAAACCGAATAAAAAAGGTTTAGTAATTTGCTCCTGCAATAAAAACGCAAAAGTACGATCATAATAACCTGCACCCATGCCTACCCGGTTACCCACTAAGTCAAATGCCACTAAAGGAACTAACACCAGATCGAGCTCCGTTGCAGGAATCTTTTCCGCACCCGTCGGTTCCAAAATATTATAACGGTTAGGACGTAAATTATCTCCTGGCTGGTAAGCAATAAAATCTAACGTCTCGCCCGGCTCTTTATTTTGTGTTGGTAAAACTGGCAAATAGCATGTTTTCCCTGCATGACAAATAGCTTGTATCATCGGCTGAGATGCAAATTCTTCTTCATGAGCAAGGTAGCAAGCAATGCGATAGCTAGTATTAAATAAAGGGCTTTCCAAAAATTGTTGTGTTGCAGCATGCGCAGCCAAATGACGATCTGAAGCATCGATAAGAGCTCGCTTTGCACGTAGACTTTTTCTAATCTCTGATTTATTCAGTTTGTAGCTCCATAGGTAGTTTCATAGCATGCTCAACCTTAGCCTGCAATGCACGTAAGCGTTCATTAATCGTTTGGGTTTGATGATGGGTGTGTTGTTCCAAGACTAATAATTGATGTGCAAGGTTCAAGGCGGTAATAACCGCAACTCGATCAATACTCAATGCACTGCCCACTTCACGCATTGCGCGCATTTTTTCTTGGAGAAACTGAGCTGCTTGGCGAAGAGGCTCAATCTCTGTCTCAGAACACTTAATTTGATAAATCTTACCTAAAATTTCTACCGCAGTGTTAACTTGCTTGCTCATCGTGGGTTTTCTCTAATGATTTAAGACGTAACACCATGTTTTCAATTTGGGTAGCAATACTTTTCTGTTTGCTCAAAAGCACATCTTTCTCACGCAATAACATGGATTTTTCTTGCTTAAGCTTGGCAGTAGCTTGATGTTGCTGCTCATATTTTTGCATTAGAGCTTTAATTTCTGCTTCTAAATTTAAGAGTAGCTCATCCATGGGTGGGGAACCTTAGTAAATTGAATGGCGTTAATATTACTCTGAGTTGTGGTTTGACTGCAATCCCTAGATAGCCTAGATTACCATGACGGGTGAGGGATTGGATGGCGACACAAAATACGTTATCCTTAGCCTAAATAATCAGGAGTTTTACAAACAAAAACACATCATGAAGAAGATTACCGAACATGCCGCATGGCAAGCTTTGCAAGCGCATCAAACTCTCATCGCTAAACAACATATGCAAGATTGGTTTGCTATCGATAAGAATCGATTTTCGCGTTTTTCATTACAAGTCAATGAATTACTACTCGACTATTCCAAAAATCTTATCCTTCAAGAAACCCTTCCTTTATTAAGTCATTTAGCAGATATCACCGGTTTAGCAAGTAAAATTGATGCCTTATTTTCTGGGCATCCTGTCAATACCACAGAAAAACGCGCAGCATTGCATACCGCTTTACGAAATAGAAGCAACAAGGCTATTTTTGTAAATGGTAACGATATTATGCCTGGAATACGCGCCGAGCTTGAAAAAATGCGTCATTTCAGTGAACAAGTACGCAATCAAGAATGGCGTGGCATAACTAATAAACCTATACGGGATATCGTCAATATTGGCATCGGTGGTTCTCATCTAGGCCCTTGGATGGCTATTCAAGCGTTAGCTGAGTTTGCCAGTGATAAGTTACGCTGCCACTTTATCTCGAATATTGATAGCGCCCATATTCAAGCTGTTCTTAATCAAATTGATCCTGAAACAACTTTATTCATTATTTCTTCTAAGTCTTTTACTACACTAGAAACAACCACAAATGCTCATACCGTGCGCAAATGGGTAGAGAATAAAATTGGACCCGAGGCAATTCACAAACACTTTGTCGCTATTACAGCGGCAAAAAACCAAGCGCTGCAATTTGGCATCGCTGAAAAAAATATTTTTTTACTTTGGGAATGGGTGGGTGGCCGCTACTCAATATGGTCTGCCATTGGTTTACCGTTAGCAATCATGATTGGCATGGAGCGCTTTTTGGAATTTCTTAATGGCGGTTATGCGATGGATGAGCATTTTCGGCATGCTGACTTTTCTGCAAATATGCCTGTGTTAATGGCATTACTTGGCATTTGGTACATTAACTTTTTTGCTGCCAACAATCATGCGATTGTTGTTTACTCGCATCACTTAAATTATTTTCGTCATTACTTGCAACAAACAGATATGGAAAGCAGTGGCAAAAGTATCACGCATCGAGGTTTAGCAACAGATTATGCAACTGGACCTATTATTTGGGGAGAACAAGGATGTGATGGACAACATGCTTTTCATCAATTGTTGCATCAAGGAAAACATTTTATTCCTGTCGATTTTATACTTGCCGGTGCAAACAATCAGAATTTTGAATCTCATCATGACATCTTAATTGCCAGTGCACTCAGTCAAGCAAAAGCTCTTATGCAAGGGAAAACGCATGCGGAAGCCCTTGCTGAATTACAAAATGAGGAATATTCGAAAGAAGAAGCACATCATTTAGCATGGCACAAATCCATTCCGGGTAATCGGCCTAGCAATACTCTATTTTTAAATAAAATTACTCCCTATAATCTCGGCGCTTTAATCGCTCTTTATGAACATAAAGTATTTGTACAGAGTACAATCTGGGACATTAATCCATTTGACCAATGGGGCGTTGAACTCGGCAAGCAGTTACTCCCTAAAATTTTTACTGATTTAAAAAGCACACAGATTGATCCCACGCATGATTCGTCTACGCAAGGATTGATTTGTCATTATAAAAATTTAAGAAACGGCCTATGAAAAATAAACAACGCCGTCATTGCGAGCCCCATGCCTTTTATGGGGCGAAGCAATCCAGACGGCACGACAACATTCCCCTGGATTGCTTCACCCTGCTGAAAAACACAGGGTTCGCAATGACAGGAGTTCTTATTTTTTGCTTAATTGCTTTACTGGTGGGTTGTGGTCAAACAGGTAAATTATATTTGCCGGAGCAAAATAAAAATGCGCAACAGTCTCAGTAAAATCACACGTAAAAAAAAAGCTATTCGCCGCGCATCGCAAATAAATTTCTGCAAAATGCATGGCCTGGGCAATGATTTTGTTGTGATTGATGCGATTTCACAAAAAGTAAATATAAAAAAAATTCCTATTTCGCAACTCGCCGATCGTCATCTGGGAATTGGGTTCGATCAATTGTTGATGATAGGCACATCTAAGATTGCTGATTTCTCTTGTCGTATTTTTAATTCCGATGGAAGCGAAGCAGAACAATGTGGTAATGGTATGCGTTGTGTCGCGCGTTTCGTTTTAGAGGAAAAATTAACTCGAAAAAAATCACTTACTTTAGAAACTAAAGCCGGCATTATTGAAATCACTATTAAAAATAATGATAACATTCGCGTAGCCATGGGCGTCCCTTGTTTTGAAAATTTTCATGTGCTCGATTTACCAACACAAAGCCGTGTTGAATTTACCGCGCTTTCATTAGGCAACCCACACGTGATATTAAATGTAAAATCGGTTGAACTTGCACCTGTTGCAGAATTAGGGCCCATGATAGCCACCCACTCAGCTTTTCCGCATGGCACAAATGTTGGATTTTTGGAAATTATCGATCGCGAACATGTGCGCTTACGAACATTTGAACGCGGTGTTGGCGAAACCTTTGCCTGTGGCAGCAATGCTTGTGCAGCAGTTGTTGCTGGAATTCATAATGACTTACTGGCACATAAAGTTGAAGTAAAGCTACGCTATGGCAATTTATGGATAGAATGGCCAGAAGAACAACAAGCCGTTATCATGACAGGCCCTGCCTGTAAGGTGTTTGATGGGACCTTTATATCACCGAAGTAATCGGAACCCGGCGCGTTTTTCCATCTTTTCTTAATTCAACACCGCGTCTACTGATTGAAACAATTTTAGCGCCATCAACAGGTAAAACATCTCCCACTGTGACGCTGAATAACTTGCCTTGATAACCGATAACTGCTCGCCATGTTCCCAGTTGCATAGACACAGAAATCACAACATAGGGTGTTTCTACAACGACCGGGGCTGGACGCTGAATAACTGGTGGTATTGTAGCAGCAGGGGCGACAACTACTTCTCCCCCTGTTGGAACGGGTGAAGCAAGCCTGTTTGCATAAGCGCCAAAATTGACGGCTGGTTGAGACTGCACCGCAGGAGCAGTCAAAAGATCCGTAATACCTTTTTCTGATGTCACAGTAGCTAATTTTGCTGATGTAATCGCTTGGTTTGTTTCTGCTATTTCACGCTGAATCTTCAGCATTTGTAATTCATTTAATGCTGCAATATATTTCGCTTGGGTTTGTTGTTGTAATTTTATAAGCGCACTGTCTTCTTGTGTTGGCGTAGGTCTTGGCTCAACTTGCACGGGTGGCGGTGGCACAGCATTAACCATTGCACCTCCAGGAACACCGCCTACAGGGTTAGGTGATGTCATTTGCATAGCCTGAGGATGACCCAAGTTTTGTTTGGTCATCGTCATAGGAGATG
Organism: uncultured Gammaproteobacteria bacterium; assembly: GCA_963710715.1. Lineage (GTDB taxonomy): Bacteria > Pseudomonadota > Gammaproteobacteria > DSM-16500 > DSM-16500 > CAVQBL01. The sequence continues at coordinate 191,271 of CAVQBL010000016.1, forward strand.
GTATGGGTTTCCCACCTTTACCAAATAAGCCGATAACTTGCCAAACAATAAAAAAAACCATGATCACAAGCACAACTGCAATCACTTTTTGTTTTGTGGATATCCCTGAAAGCACTTCTTTCACACTTTTTCTTGGCATCATAGCTTAATTTCCTAATGCTTTAAGACTAATTACACCTGTTACACTACCACCAGTCATTTTGATTGACACCTTCGATAACACTAATGGTAACCCTTTAAACTGTTCTCCGACAAGTGCAACCGTTTCAGGATTGATACTACTAAAGTTAACGGTAAGTGCTGCTTCAGTAAATGTTCTTCTATCTGCAAAAGTAGCTATTTTTAAACTATTCCCAGGGAGTATATAGGATAATCTATCCACTAAATCTGCAAGAATATTTTTCAGGCGATTGATTGTTGTTGGAGGAGGCCTCTTAATTGGCATCATATTCATTTGTAAAAAAAATCCGTCCGGTAAAACTTCAACCGTTGCATTATTGGTTTTAGCCCAATCAAATAATACATTTGTTCTGACGCCTTTTGATTTGACTGCGGCTCGCAATGAACCATTAGCATACTCGATAGATTCGGGCCACCAACCTGGAATGGTATATAACAATTTAATTTTTTCAAAAAACTGCTGCATTTCTAGCGAGGGATCCGGAGAATTCAATGTATCCAAATACAATTGATATGGATTGACAGCACCTATAGGAACAGGCGGTAATATTTTTTGACGCGTTGTAACATAAGTCCATCCCATCCAAAGAAGCCCCAGCATCACCATGACACCCAGAATAGGTTTTACTGGAAAAACACCTATGCCATGTGCTTTCAGTACTGGATCAACTAATTGCAATTGAAATGCTTTGATCAAACGTAACGTTGGAAATACCGGCGAATCTAAAATGGTAAATGATTTCACTAAAGAAGAATCAAATGAAAATTTTCCTTCTTGGGGTGTTTCACTAATGGGGACATCACCATAAATATAAATAGCAAAATTATTTTGTTGTGAAATAAAAACAATTAATTCTTCAGGAATACTATCAACGGGAAAAATGCCATCAAGATAAACACTTCCCGATTTAACAATGACGAGAATAGCTTCTGTGGTATTTGGAATGACTTCACAATAAATCATGTCTACTGGCTGTTTGAAGTGATACCAAATAGACTCGCCGAGGAGATATCCAGGATCAGGAGAAAACGCGATTTCATATTGATCAATATTCTTTCTTTGTAAGGTGATGTATTCACCATAGTTAGCACTCAACAAAAGAACCTGCCTTTTTAGCAGACTCTTTTTTTTAGCGCTTAAGGTGTCACGATATGCGGGTATGACAAAGCGCTCGCCATCTTCGCGCGTGATGTACGACATTATCCAAGTCCGTGCAAGATTATTGGAGTAATCAATACGATTGTTTCATCATTGTTCTGCTGAGCCGCCTTACCACCTAGCGCTTGTGAGTTAAATAATTGCGATGCATTCGCTTGGTTTTTTACCTGCCTAAATCCAGCCAGAATGAGAGTTGCTCCTGATTTGATGACACTACGCTGATTAAATTGTTGTTGCGTCATCTGCGGCGCTTGAATAACAGGGACGCCGTCTGCCTGTGCAGCAGCAGCACCGGCTATTGCTGAAGTCGTTAAACTCTGTATTGTTACCAAATTTGATAAATCTGCATTCACTTGTAAATAAACCTTGTCTCCCATAATTTTAGGCAATATGTATAGCGTGAGCCCTGTCACCACTGTCCCCGGTGTTACTTGGGAAGTAATCGTTCCAGCAGAGCCTGAACCTGACGCACCTGCGACAGTCGTATTTTGAATGCTTGCTACATACCCTTGTTGATTGAGAATACGAATAGCCGATACTTGGTTGTTCAAGCAAACTACCCTAGGTTCTGTCACTATCGATGCTTTACCTTGTTGGTTTAACGCACTGATCAAAGCAGTGACGCCAGTTTGAGAATTAGGATTTTTAACTAAACCAATCTGCGGTAAGCCATTACCTGGAGAAGCTAATGGAGCTACTGGTGTAGTTACTGAAAAAGGAGTAATCGTAAGAGGTGTTCCAAAGTTTCCTTGTAGAACAATTTGGTTTCCACCTAATGTCTTTTTAACAGCATCCCAGTTGATACCGTAGTTATAAGCACTGCTCAAGCTAACTGTTAAGACTTGAACTTTGACTAAAACTTGCTTAGAAAGATTGTGATTTAAATTAGAAATATATTTAGCAACCAGCATAACATTACTGGGTCTATCGCGTACTGTAACTGTTGTCGTCGATTGAGACACTGTGACTTTTCCCTCTTTCGAGATTAATTGCCCAATCGTGTTTTGCAAATCAGTCCAAAGAGATAAGCTACCCTTTAAACTGCTATATTGCTGCGAAGCGCTGTCATCCACCAATGAGGAAGAAACCACTGTACCTCCAGGAGCAGACATGGCTGAAGAAGTAGGTCCGCTTGAGGAACCTCCACTTTTACCCATTTGATAATCAATTGCGCCTGGCATAAACGCAATATCAAATGTTCGCGTAATAAATGCTTGCCAATAAACATCGTTACCATGAACTGTATAAACAAAACCTGTTTTAGCTGCCAATAAATCTAACGCGCCTTTTACTGTTCCGGAATAATTCATTGAGACAGATACGGAAGGATCTAAGCCCACTTGAAAATGCGTTAATACGTTACGCCCGGCACCACTTGCAATGGTTCGACTAAAGTATGAGAAAGGTAATTGATCTCCGCGGAAAAGCACTTGGGTCTTTAGCCAACAAGGTGTTTTCATTAAATTGATAGGAGTTTTATCAACATATAACCCTTTATCAACGACTACAGCTGGAATTGGCTTCTTTGAATCATCGGATATTTGCCGCGCTTCTTGTACGCGCTCTACAACATCAGCAGCATTACTTTGTGTCTGATTATAAAATGGATTATTTGTACAGCCTGCAAGCGATATCAATGCAATTAAAAATAATATTATTATTTTTTTAAACTTAAGCATCAGGGTTCCTCGGAAAAACTGCCATCGTGCGATTAGACATATATAATACAGCTTGTAGCGGAAATGGCGTCAGTATTTTTTGTATGACATTAGGCAAACTCGCGCCTGTAACACGTCCATCAAAATTATAATCGTATGGCGCTTTCCATACCACTCTCCAATGATATCTATCCATGATGCGCTCAATATTTTCTTTTAACGAGCCACTGAGGCTCACTGCAAAAACAGCTGCGGGTTGTCCAAGAGTAGCAAATTGATTGGGGAATGCACCGCCGCTTCCTCCAACAACTGTAAGATTACCATCTTGTCTAGAACTTCCTTGGAAAAAAGGATCAGAAGGAATAACAGCAGATTCTGGTCTCGCTACTTGCCAGCCTGCCATAGCTATAGTGGGTATCATGAAAAATAATGCGCTTACCTTAGCGATGAGGCATTTCATTGCAATATTCTCCATAATCGAACCTTGTTAGTTTCAATGTAACTATTCACGATTCTACAAAAAGAACTCGTCATTGCGAGCCTCTCGCCTTAGCTTTATGTGAGGCGTGGCAATCCAGAATGGTGATAGTTGTAGGCAGTACTGGATTGCGCAGCCTGCCCCAGCGCGTTCTTAGCTGGGGTCGCCGAAAAGCGCTCCTCGCAATGACGGCGTGATAGTTTCAATCGCCAAGTATAAGACATCCATGCGAAATGTGTAAGTATTTATTTATCGTATTTCAACTACCGGTAGTGGGCCCCCATATCCCAATATCAGCACCTGTCGGTTCATTCTGAGGAGCACAGCGTGTAATTGCTAAAATACTTCCCATACTGAATGTGGAAGGTTGATCCGAACTATCCGGTGTAACGGCGCCTCTTTCTGTTACGACATTCAAACAAACACGCCAAAAACCTGACTTAAAATCACCAGTCGTATTGCTACACTGAGCAAGCGATGCAGAATCTCCAGAACCTCCTGTTACAGAATTGCACGGGGGTGGATTTGTGTCTGGATCACTCGGTCCCAGTGCAAACGCTGTAAAACTACTGATGGGATAAACATTAACAACAGGAGAGGGGGGGTTGGGACCTGGGCCTGGTGATGGTGTTGGATCATTCGAACCACTTACACTAACGGGTATAACAAAAATCTGCGGAACCATAACAGTTTGAGTAGTTGCAGTTGGAGAGCTTGGAATACCCGGACACGTCGGCACGGGCACACATCCTCCACTGTGATAAATGTCGGCATAATTAACAGCGCGTGCATTATTTAAATCTTGTCCTGGAATATTCACTTGTGCAACAACAGTGGTTGCTGGCGTACCTGTGACAGTTGCCATCGGCAATCTTCCCGCTAAGATATTGGCTGTATTTTCAGATCCCGTAGAAGATGTAGTCCCAGGAGGAATGGTCGTTTTAACAATAAAAGTATTTGCTTTTGGATCACAATTAATAGAATAAGGTTGTCCCCATGGATTATTGATAACTCCTAAGGGTAGGTTAATATTTTTGTATTGAGGTAAATAATTGCCTTGCTGCAAAAGCGTAAGGTCACTGTTGTTTTGCGGATCACATGTACCGAGATTGTTGTTATTGTTATTAGGATTAGTCGGCCATTTACTGTGATCGATATAATATGCCATGCCAGCATTCAGTATTTGCTGCATTTGCAACGCAGCTCGATCACGCCTTAATTCATCTGTTTTTTGCAGTGTGTAACCAAGAATCGCCGTAATAATCGCACTGATTATCACTAAAACCAGTAACATTTCTAATAATGTAAAACCAATATTATGTTTATTACGTTTCATGTTTTATCCACCGCATGTGTAATACGTTTGAGACGCATAACTAGAATTATTAAATTCATATACTTCATCCATTTGGTATTGACGATTAAATTGTGTCAATAATGGTGTGGATTCCCATAAGCTACTAGTCGTATTCGGCGAAGCCATCGACGGTAACCGCGACCAAACTAAATAACCACCACTGCTACTGCCACCACTGGGATTGCTAGCGCTGCTGCAAGGTGCCACTTCATTTGTCCCCTGTAAAGTGGATATGCAGTCTGCTCCAAGTAGATTCATATACATTTGCTGTTTGTCGGGATCTTGAGTATTTAATTTAATTGCGACTTGTATGCTCCACAATAAAATTGTTGGCGTATTTTGTTGTAATGGTTGCAAAGCGGAAGGGTCACATTTGTTAACCCCACCCAGATCTTGATTGAGATTCTGGCAATAATAAACCATTCTCTGATCTAACTTGCTTGGGGGGTTAAATTGTGCAAAAAACCCTTTTGTTCCTGCTGTAGGATCAATTAATGGATTAAGTGGCTGCCAAGTAGGCAGGAATACATTACCTTGATTATTAGGATCGGTGAGTAAATCGTTCTCGATATCAATAACATGCGGTTGTTTAGGAGGAGCGCTCGAAGAAAAAGAAAGATCTCCTTTTCGAGTTACTTTCCCGTCTGGACCTACAAGATTTTGACAATTGACTTGATGGTAATGTGCCATCGCTTGAAACACTTGGTCTACAGTATATTTTACCTGTTGAGCATATGCATCGACAGAATACTGTTGATAAACTCTAAGACCCATCAAAAGGATTGAGGATGCGATAGCAATAACAAGTAATACCTCCAATAAGGATATTCCGCGCTCCGCTTTTAACTTTTGCATCACTTTCGCCACTCCACGTGTTTCTTATACGCTACCCATAGACATACCTGTTAAATAAATCCCTCTCACAATAATAATAATTAATGCAGCACCGAGGGAAAGCAATATTCCGCCCACCACTCTAGCAATTAACTGTATGGTCTTAGCACTTTGTTCTGAACCCGCAACACCCATGCGTACTAATCCATGCTCGAACCCTTTTACTTCTGCCATAACACGCAAACGTAAAACGTCTTTCTCTTCAATCAATCCCGTTGATAAAACATCCGCAACATTTCCTTTACCTATACCAAGTAAATACTCCATCATCATTAAATGTGAAACAACATAAGGATTCGCTTGATGTTGCATGATCTTAATTGCATGTTTAAATACCACGCCATTTGCAACTAATAATCCCATAGTTTCCATTAAGCGTGCCGCAGCAAAATTTCGATACAAAGAAAAAGGCGGAATGTTATCAAGCACAGGCCTCATTTCACCCACATAACTTGTCATAATACGACGCATAATAATAATGACTGTAATAATCACTATTAACACTAGCCACCACCAGCTTTCTATCAAATGTGCTACATTGATAAGATCACGACCCGCTTGTGGCCACTGCTCTATCGGTTTAATCGCTTTGAATTGGATAAATACAGAATTATTAAGATAAACAATAACTGCACAAGCCATGATAATAACGAGCAGCGGATAAGTTAAAGCTGCAATTAGTGACCCAAAAATCCCACTACGTTGTTTGAGTGTGGTTATTGCAGATCTCATTGTTTCTGCTAATGCACCACCTTCTTCACCTACACGAATAATTTCAACTGTATTCATTGCAAACCATTCGCGCATACCGTCTGCTAAAGGGCGTCCTTCAGAAATTTTTCGTGAAATAGATAAAGCGACATCTCTTTCGAGCCCTCTGGTTATTTGCACCATCATATCAATCGCGCGATTGGGTGGAATACCATCATTGATTAATACGAAAAGATCTTCCATAAAAGCTAACTGCGCTTTGCTGCCAAAGCGCCAATGTTTAATAGACTGTAAACTATTCGTTATTAACTCATTTATTGAATCAAAGGTAATATCCATAGTTCTCTCGCGTCATTTCCGCATACTTTTGTGAGTTGATTACTGATAATGATAACTCGTGGCTTGTGTTGCGGGATTAATAGGTCCAACAACTTTTTCTGCGTCAAAAGGATCACATATTCCATCTTTAATTAATTGTATTGCACGTCCTTGAAAATCAACCCAGCCTCGCTCTTTTAAATATTTTTCCCAATTAAGGGTATCGCACTTCTGAATAAAATGCCTACCTTCTTCATCAACCCATATCACTTCTGCAATCACCGTTCTACCACCTATGCTAGTTCGGTGACACTTAGCACATCCTGGCCCACGCGCTTTTGCATTGTTAATCACTTCAGCGCCTAAAACCGCTTCCCAATCGGGAATAAATGCTTGATGTTTAGGTGAGCTACGTAAAGAGACAGCACAATGTTGACAAACTTTAGGGACAAGACGTTGACACATCAAGCATCGCAACACACTACCATCGCTCAGTAAAACAGGAGATATCCCCATATCGACTAAGCGTGTAATAATGGCTGTTGCTCTGTTAGTGTGTAACGTTGTTAATACTAAGTGCCCAGTGATGGATGCACGAACCATGACATGTGCCGTATCCTCATCGCGCATTTCTCCGAGGATGATAACATCTGGATCCATACGTAATGCCGCACGTCCCATACTTGCAAAAGTGCGATCTTCTTTTTCCGTATTAACGGGAACTTGTGTCGCTTGCTCAACCACTTTTTCAACGGGATCTTCAATCGAATAAAGTTTTTGTACGGGCTCAACCATTTCCATGCAACTTGCAAGCGTTGTTGTTTTTCCTGAACCCGTAGGTCCAGCAACAATAATCGCACCGAAAGGTAATTTAAGTGCGGTTTTTATAATGTCGACTTGATTTTTTGTGTAACCTAATGCTTCTAACGTACTTGTACGTTCTTCACCCGTTGCCAAAATACGCATTACCATGTCAAAGCCGCCATGCGCAGGTAAACTTGCTAAGCGCAGACGAATATCTTTTCCATGAATTTTAAGTGGCATGGATGCATCTTGTGGTACCAGCGGATTAAAATGTGATGTGGCGTGATCTGTTTCTTTGTTAAATGCAACGGATGCAATTTCTCTTCCTAAGCGCTCTGACCATTCTGCATATAAACGTAATTCACCATGTTGTCGCATGCGAATTTTGGTATAGGCTTGACGAACTTGTATGTGAATATCACTGACCCCTTGCGCAACAGCTTCATAAACTAAATCACGCAAATGCCGTTGCTGGTCACTAAATAAATTGCTTGTTTCACCTTTATGTTTTTTAGCGGTATCTTCTTCTTGACCACTGGCTAATATCAGGCTGACAAATGATTTGGTTGCTGCGTAAACTTGTCCAGGGTGTATGCCTTTGCCCAACAATAATGATTTGCAATTTTGTACAGAGCGGGAAGTAGGATCTGAAGATAAAATGGTTGCACTTCTTAAAACAGCAATATTTCCCTGTTCTCTACACCAACTGAGCAGTCCTTCCATAACTCTATCTTTGGTATCAAGATGGTTTTGACTGCTAATAACTTCGGTAAAAGTTGCCGTCGCAAACTGCTCCAATAAGGATAGTTGCTCTTTCTTTGCGTCTCCTGATGGAGAAGAAAAGGTCGTTTGAGCCATTTCCACCTCTACATTTTGTCGAGTGGATCCCGTGTAAAAGCTTCACGGGATAACATTCGTATTGCATAAGGTAACTATTCTTCACGAAAAGAACTCATCATTGCGAGCCTCACGCTTTAGCTTTATGTGAGGCGTGGCAATCCAGAGTAGTGATAAGCTCTAGGTACTGGATTGCTTCGTCGCAAAAAGTGTTCCTCGCAATGACGGATATGCAATACTTATGTTAATTATACAATATGCTTATGAAGAATGTCTCAATGTGTAGAACTATTTTTGCCTTGATTATGTATCCAAATTAACAACATCCAACGCGTTCGCCTCAATAAACTCACGACGTGGATCTACTTTATCACCCATGAGAGTAGTGAAAATTTTATCAGCAGCAACAGCATCTTCTATAGTAATCTGCAGCAAACGACGGCTACCTGGATTCATAGTGGTTTCCCACAACTGATCAGGATTCATTTCTCCTAAGCCTTTATATCTTTGAATAGTTTGACCTTTTTTCGCTTCAGCCAGTAACCAGTCCATTCCCTCACCAAAATAAGTCACATTTTGTTTTTTATCGCCACGCTGTACATACGCGCCTGCTTGCAGCAATCCTTGTAGCTTTTGACCCAGCTCAAGTAGCTTACGATATTCATTAGACGAAAATAATTCCTTATTAATCAGCTCACTATGATCGACGCCGTGACTTAGAACAGAAATCTTTGGCAGCCATCTTGCGCCTTCTTCAATCAATTCTATGCTGTAACGAGCCGTTGGTTGATGTCGTGCATTTAATCTATCTTCTACCTGTTTCATGGTAGTTTGCATAAAATCACGTTGTGCTAACTTGGAATCATCTATGGCAGGACTCTCAATTAAGGCTTCTAAAAACTCACTGGGATAACGTCTGGATAAGCGGTGGATAATTGCCATTCCAGCTTGGTATTCAAAAGCGATTTTTTCTAAACCAACTCCAGATAAAGGTGGAGCAGCACCAGCACCCACGAAAAATAAAGCATTTTCCAATGCGGACTGCATAAGCGCGGTACCTAAAGCGGCTTCATCTTTCATGTACTGCTCTTGCTTCCCCTTTTTTACTTTAAATAAAGGGGGTTGCGCAATATAAACATGCCCACGTTCAATCAGTTCAGGCATTTGCCTATAGAAAAACGTCAGCAACAAGGTACGAATATGAGAACCATCCACATCTGCGTCAGTCATGATAATAATGCCATGATAACGCAGCTTATCGGGGTTATATTCTTCGCGCCCAATGCCACAGCCCAAAGCAGTTATTAAAGTCGCAACCTCAACAGAAGCTAGCATTTTATCGAATCGAGCTTTTTCAACATTTAATATTTTACCTTTCAAAGGTAAAACCGCTTGAGAACGGCGATCGCGCGCTTGTTTTGCTGAGCCACCGGCTGATTCACCCTCAACTATAAAGAGTTCTGATTTACTTGGGTCTTCTTCTTGGCAATCCGCTAATTTTCCAGGTAATCCTGCCATATCTAAAGCGCTTTTACGGCGTGTCATTTCACGCGCTTTTCGCGCTGCTTCTCGAGCACGAGCTGCATCAATAACTTTAGTTACAATGGCTTTGGCATCTTGAGGAGATTCCATTAAGTATTCTTGCAACTTTTCACCCATTGCTGCTTCAACAATGGCTTTAATTTCGGATGACACCAACTTATCTTTGGTTTGCGAGGAAAACTTAGGATCCGGCATTTTTACAGATAAAACAGCGGTTAATCCTTCGCGGAAATCATCCCCCGTTGTTGATACTTTATGCTTCTTAGCATAACCCTCTTTTTCTATGTAGTTATTAATTACACGAGTAAGAGAACTACGAAATCCTGCTAAATGTGTTCCGCCGTCTTTTTGCGGAATATTATTGGTATAACAAAAGATTTTTTCTAAGAATGTATCATTCCACTGCAGAGCAACTTCGATAGTTATTTTTTCTTTTTCCACTGAAAAATAAAAAACCTTTGAATTTACTGGTGTTTTATTCTTATTGAGATCTTCCACAAACGCTTTTATACCACCATGATATTGGAATAAGTCATTTTTCCCAGAGCGCTCATCTGTTAAATAGATACGAATACCGGGATTTAAAAAAGAAAGCTCTCTTAACCGGCTGGCAAGAATATCGTAATGGAAATGAATATTAGTAAATGTTTCTGCGCTGGGCTTAAAGCGAACTTCTGTTCCACGCTCTGTTGTATCACCCGTAACTGCCAGAGGCGCTACTGGATCGCCCATTCGATAATGTTGTTGATGCACTTTTCCATTTAAACGAATAGTTAAGTACAAGTCTTCTGATAAAGCATTTACAACTGAAACGCCTACGCCATGTAAGCCGCCGGAAATCTTATAAGATTCACTATCAAATTTACCGCCAGAATGCAGAACTGTCATAATGACTTCTGCAGCTGATCGATTCTCTTCTTGATGAATATCAACAGGAATGCCACGGCCATTATCTTTAACAGAAACAGATTCATCAGAATGGATAGTCACATGAATGGTATCGCAAAACCCTGCTAATGCTTCATCGACAGAGTTATCAACCAATTCAAAAACCATGTGATGCAATCCAGTGCCATCATCAGTATCTCCAATGTACATACCTGGACGCTTGCGTACTGCATCTAACCCTTTAAGAACCTTTATTTTTGCTGAATCGTAGCTGGCAGTCACTCTTTAATTCTCCAAAATCCTTGCCTGAAGGGCAGACACACAAGTCTGCCCCTACATATATCTGTAGGGGCGCACCCATGTGTGCGCCCTCACATCACCCCCACACACCCATGTTCCACGTGAAACAATTTTATTGGCATCTCAATTAACGTTTCGTCTAGCGTATTGCGCTCAATGGCTGTGACAAAAACTTGCGCCGTTTGTTTCGACAGCAGGGCAATCAGATTCGATCTACTCACCGTATCTAGCTCTGATGGGAGGTCGTCGATTAAATAAATAGGTCTCTTATTAGTATAGCTTTGTAATAGTGCCCCTTGAGCGAGTATCATAGCACAAACCAATAATTTTTGCTGTCCTCTCGATAAAATATCTTTCGCTGGAATATGATTTATAGTGATTTTTAAGTCAGCGCGATGAGGGCCAAATTGCGTATATCCTAGCTGCATATCTTTATCTAAAGATGCCTCTAAAACACTCTGATAATCGGTGTGATTATTCCAGCCTAATTGATAAGTAAGCTCCAAATCAGGCACCACAAAAAGCTTTGGTGTTAAACTCATTATTAAAGGAAGTAACTGCTGCACGTATTCTTGGCGTAATTGATCCAGTTGCGCAGCGCTTTCAACTAACTCTCGCGTCCAAACATGTAATTCTTGCTTAGACCGCGTGGTTCGCAGTGCCGCATTGCGCTGCTTCAATACTCTTTCAAACTGACGCCATACGCGTAAAAAATCCTTATTAAAGTAAAAAACACCCCAATCCAGGTATTTTCGACGAAAAATTGGCCCCGAATCGACTAAATTATGACAATTTGAATTAATTAATTGTACCGGCATCAAATTGGCCAGCTCTGCAATGGAATTGACATCCTTGCCAGCCATACGAATTTTGAGTTCGCCATTTTGCTGCCGTTCTAAACCGAGTGAAACACTCGCATTATCCTGTAGGGCTTGGGCGAAAATAGAAAATTTATCTGCCGTATTACGAATGATGCGGCTGGTGACTGAGCTACGAAAAGAACGCCCTAAACTAAGATAATAAATAGCCTCCAGCAAACTGGTTTTACCACTGCCATTGTTCCCACAAATAAGATTGAATCCGGAGGGAAGGGGCTCCAGCTTTACTAAACCCAGATTGCGGAAATCTGAAATGTCTAAGCGGATTAATGCCATATTTAAGGCCAAAAGGTAGATGGGTGGCCCCCGCATGCTCTAAGCGGGGGCGCCACCCTACATTCTACATTCTTAGCAAGCCCAAGTCCGTCTTTTCGATAACTAAAAATCAAACAAAGAAGTTAGTAGTGCTTTAGAACACTTACGGTGCCCAAGTAAGGCTTCTTACATCTACATTTTGAACCTGTTCTGGTATCGGCTTATTCTTATTATTATAAATACATCTCGTGAAGGCATAGCGTTTTCCTGCCTCTTCTACTGATTTAATACTAAAAAACAACTTTTCAAAATCTTGAGATTTCAGCAGTTTCTCACCCGATTCTTCCAGCTGTTTTTTCTTACTCATCAATTCTTCCGCTATTCTGACAGCTTCGGGTGCCGAATATGGATTCCTTACAAGACCAAAAATAATGGCACTAGTGGCTTCAAATGTTTTATTACTCATTTCAATGAGCTGTGCCATGCTCCGCAACAAAAAGGGATTTTTTAGCAGCTGTCGCCCTTCTTCATGCATCAACAACAAGAATTCACCATACTTATCAGGTCCAAATTTTGTTTTTAGTAGTGTTAGTTGTTCTTCAAGTAGAGGTAAAAATTCAGTGTTTCCGTTCGATGCGAATGCTCTTTCAATGACATCTTTCGAGTCTTCTTCTTTCCATGCGCAGCCATTGGGGTAGTACAGTTGAATAATAATACCTGGAAAAATTTGATTATTTTGAAGATAGCTGGCTCTAAAAAAGCGCATAGAATCAGTCGTGCTTATTGGTAGAGGCTTAACTTGTCGAGCCGCTGTTGGAACTAGGGATTTAAGTAAATTTCTAAAAAACATATATCACTCCTCATTTTAGTAAAGATTAGGTCAAATTAAATTTTTCCTGCCGAAATCATTTAACTTTAAGCCTTGAATCACTTTGGATTCACCTTGCGAACAATGCACAACAGAATAAATTTCACCTTGTGCGGTTTCTCGTGTAATATTATAAACAATTATTTTATTATTGTAAAAATTTTGCCATCATAATAGACACCGATGAAACTTCCACAACTAATCACTTTCATAGATATCTTTCCTATGTTTAATTGCGACGATAACTACTTTATTTGTTGCAACTTCAATTCTATAAACGACTCGATAATCGCTAACGCACAAACGGCGATGACCTTTTAGACTATAACGTAATGGTTTTCCATACCCGATGGGATCAAGAGTTAATCGTTGTTCTATAGCCTTTTTAATTAAAGAACGCGCTGAAGCAGGTAACGCAGGAATATCCTCCTGAACGACAGGCTCAAGATATTCAATTTGATATTTACTTCCAAGCATCTTTGTGTTTAATTCTTTTTTTGCGAGAGGAGTCACGCTTTTCAGCGATAGCTGATAATGCAATATCTTCTCGCCGCTCTAGAGCTTCTAGAATAAGTTCTTTGGCCATCGCAGAAATAGATTGATGATTCTGTTTGGCTAAATCTGCTAGTACTGCGGCCTTTTCTGGATCAAAAGTAATATTAAGTCTTGGATGAAGAGTTGCCATATGTAAAGTCTCCTCTTAGTGTTCACTTTATAATATTCATTATTTTAAAGTGTAACACTTTTACATCACTTTAGCAAGGAAGTAACTTTTACTCACAACCGCATCGGCATCACTAAGTAAAGGCTTCCACTCTTATCCGCTGGTTCAATCAAAACACCGCTACTTGGGCCAGAAAAAGACCAGTGAATAGTTTCCGTAGCAATGCTTGAAACCACATCCAGCAAATAGGCAATATTAAAGCCAATTTCCATGCTATTTCCTTGGTATCCAAATTGAATAGTTTCTTCAGCTTCTTCCTGTTCTGGATTATTTGCCACAATACGTAACTGATCTTGCTCAAGATGCAAGCGCACGCCACGAAATTTTTCATTCGAAAGAATAGAAGCACGCGTTAAAGCTTGTTTGAGCACCTCACGGCTAGCAATTGCAGTAGATTCAATGCTACGTGGAATTAATTTATCGTAATCAGGATACTGCGCATTAATTAACTTAGACGTAAACGTAAAATCAGGTGACTCAACACGAAAATGATTCTCTCCAATACAAATATTAATAGCTTCGTCGCTATTTGCATCTAAAAGACGCATCAACTCTAATACGCTTTTACGAGGTAAAATAATTCTAGCTTGAGCACTACCCACACTTTCATCGTTAATTGAACTGCAGGCCAAGCGATGCCCATCCGTTGCCACACATTTTATAATTCCTTGACCTATATCAAATAATGTTCCATTTAAATAATGTCTAACATCTTGTTGCCCCATGGCAAAATACGTTTTCAGCATCAATCTTCTGAACTTACTCTGACTCATCATAAATTGCGTAGTAAAAGATCCATTTTCTATGCTAGGAAAATCGCGCGCTGGCAGAGTGGTTAGCATAAAGCGGCTGCTACCCGAACGTAAAATAAGATGATCGCCATCCAAAGCAAGCTGTAATACTGCTTCTTCAGGCAATGCTCGGCAGATATCAAGCAGTTTTCTCGCGGATACCGTCACAGCACCTTCTTTAGATGCTTCTTCAAGCTGCACAGATCCTATCAATTCAATCTCAAGATCTGTTGCCGTCAATGATAAACTCTGATCTTTCACCACGATTAATACATTCGACAAAATCGGTAGAGTTTGCCGTCTTTCAACGACACCGCTGATAATTTGCAAAGGTTTAAGTAAGGTTGCTCGCTGGATAGTTAATTTCATAATATTTAGTCTCTTAAGTCCGTGATACTATTTTAAATGAATAAATATTACGACATTAAGAGTTGATTTGGCAAAGAATGTTTTCATAACTATTCACACTTATCACAACTCAACTGGACTCTGGCCATTTTAAAAATGGTCAAGCCCAGTTTAAGTTGTCAAAATTCTTAATAAATTTGTGTAATCTTCTTCAACATCTTGATTCGCTTGCTTCAACTCATTAATTTTTCGGCAAGCATGTAATACTGTTGTATGATCTCTTCCGCCAAATGCATCGCCAATTTCAGGCAAGCTGTGATTAGTTAACTCTTTCGCTAATGCCATGGCCATTTGCCTTGGACGTGCAACAGAACGGCTACGTCGTTTTGAAAGTAAGTCAGCCACTTTTACTTTATAGTATTCTGCTACGGTTTTTTGAATGTTTTCAATTGTAATTAATTTATCTTGTAATGCGAGTAAATCTCGCAATGCATCTTTCACGAAATCAACAGTAACTGGTTTTCCAGTGAAATGCGCATTGGCAATAATGCGTTTTAATGCGCCTTCTAATTCACGTACATTTGAACGAATACGCTTAGCCACAAAAAATGCGACTTCATAAGGCATAATAATATTAGATTGTTCTGCTTTACTCATTAAAATCGCGACTCGCGTTTCTAATTCAGGCGGCTCAACAGAAACTGTTAACCCCCAACCAAAACGTGATTTTAATCGTTCTTCTACACCATTAATTTCTTTAGGATAGCGATCGCACGTCAAAATAACTTGCTGTTGACTTTCTAAGAGTGCATTAAACGTATGAAAAAATTCTTCTTGCGAACGATCTTTGCCCGCAAAAAATTGGATATCGTCAATCAATAATGCATCCACCGTGCGGTAATAACGTTTAAAATCATTCATTGAATTGGTTTGTAACGCTCTCACCATGTCTGCAACAAAACGTTCAGAATGCAAATAAAGCACTTTTGCTTGCGGATTATTACGAATAATGTGATTGCCGATCGCATGTAAAAGATGTGTTTTCCCTAAGCCGACACCACCATATAAATAGAGTGGGTTATAAGCAACTGCAGGATTTTCAGCCACCTGTAAAGAGGCCGCTTTCGCAAGCTGGTTTGATTTACCTTCAACAAAATTATCAAAGGTAAAATTTGGATTGAGATTGCTTTGATAATGCAGAAATTCTGCTGATTGTGCAGCAGTTTTACCTTTTCTTTGCATTGTTGAAGTTTGAATAGAAGATTGAGCAGTCGCCCCCCTTTTTTCAACTACATCCGTTACTACACGTTTACTACCAATTTCTAACACAACCGTAGTGGAGTCAGGCTGACTAAATTGTTTAATCAATTCAGTAATGCGATCTAAGAATCGCTCAGCAACCCAATTCAACACAAAACGATTGGGCGCAAACAGAACTAAGGTATCACCTGTTAGTTCTGCTTGTAATGGTCTAATCCAGGTATTGAACTGCTGAGATGAAAATTCATCTTGCAAAGAATGTAGACATTTTTCCCAAAGCGATGCACTCACAACATATTTCTCCTGAGATACTTCATACCCTCTATTTTATGCAACGACCTTTGAGGGGACGCAAGCATCTGCCAAACTCATCCGCTTACTCCGCAACAGCAGATTTAAATACAAAACCCAAATATAAAGCAATCACTGCTATTACCAAGCACAATATGTTATCTGCCATATTCATATGCATGACATACAAATCGCCTGCACGCCAAAAACCTGCAATGGTGACAATAGCAAAGATAATACCAAATATTTGGAAATAGAGTCTGGCATATCTGGCACTGGCTGCAGCAAGTAAAGCAATCACACCGCTGATGATGTGCACATAATTATGCATATTATCAACTTCGAAATATCCGAATAACAATCCATTTGGCGTATAGTTAGGCATAAATCCTAAAATACCTATTGCCAAAAACCCGATACCAAAGAGCACTGCAATCACTCTAAGCGCTGACATGACATTCTCCTTATCAATAATAGATGGTTTCATTCTATCTTACTTTAGCTTGTCATTGCGAGCTATGTTAGGATAACGAATCAAATGGATCTACCAGTACTATGACAAACAACGCAACCAAACCACTTATCCTGATAGATGGATCTTCCTATTTATATCGCGCATTTCATGCCATGCCATCGTTGACCAATTCTAAAAAAATTCCAACGGGCGCCATCTATGGCATCGTAAACATGTTGCGCAAATTGCTGACTGAATATGATCCAGAATATGTTGCGGTCGTATTTGATGCCAAAGGAAAAACATTTCGCGATGAGCTGTACGACAAATACAAAGCCAATCGTTCAGCCATGCCACCTGAACTGATACAGCAAATCGAACCTATTCACAATATTATAAGAGCAATGGGCTTTCCATTGATAATGGTGGAAGGAGTCGAGGCCGATGACGTTATTGGTACACTCGCAAAACAAACTGCACAACAAGGAATGAATACCTTAATTTCAACCGGAGACAAAGATTTAGCACAATTAGTCGATAATCACATCACTCTAGTCAATACCATGACTGATACGATTTTAAATACGGAAACCGTGACAGAAAAATTTGGCATTCCACCACATTTGATGATTGATTATTTAACGCTGGTAGGCGATTCCGTTGATAATATTCCAGGCGTCCCACAAGTAGGACCCAAAACCGCGGTGAAATGGTTACAAGAATACGGTTCGCTAGAAAATGTGATAGCGCAAGCTAATACTATCAAAGGCAAAGTCGGTGAAAACTTACGTGCATTCTTACCACAACTACCACTCACTCGAACCTTAGCCACGATCAAACTCGATGTGAGTCTCAACATAAAAATGGCTGACTTGCAGCGCAAAACGCCGGACACAGAAATTCTTACAAAATTTTATCAAGAATTAGAATTTAAAACCTGGTTAGCAGAAATTTTAGAAAAAAACCCTACGCAAAATAATCATAAAAAATATGCGAGTTATGAAACAATTTTTACAGAAAAAGAATTGGACCTCTGGTTGAATAAACTTTCTGAAGCATCTTATTTTGCTTTTGATACAGAAACAACCGATTTAGATTACATGAAAGCAGAAATTGTTGGTGTTTCATTTGCAGCAGAATCAGAAAAAGCTGCTTACATTCCTTTCTCGCATGATTATGAAAATGCGCCACAACAATTAAATCGCGAAGTCGTGCTTAATAAATTAAAGCCTTTGCTTGAAAATCCTGAGCTTAAAAAAATTGGTCATCATATTAAATATGATCTTGAAGTACTTGCCAATCATGGTATTAATTTAAAAGGCATTGCGCATGACACGATGCTGGAATCTTATATTTTAGATAGCTCCAGCAATAATCATGATATGGACTCTCTCGCCTTAAAATATTTACATTGGCGCACCATTCGTTATGAAGATGTTGCGGGTAAAGGTGCAAAACAAATTCCTTTTAATCAAGTTTCCGTTGAATCTGCAGCAACGTATGCAGCAGAAGATGCGGATGTCACATTACAACTACATCAAATGTTATGGCCTAAAGTCAGTGAATTGACCCATTTGAAAAAAATATTTACTGATATTGAAATTCCACTCATCCCAGTGCTTGCGCGTATGGAAAGAACTGGCGTATTAATTGATGCTAAAAAACTTGAAGCCCAAAGTATAGAATTGGAAAAACGTTTAGCTGAACTTGAAAAAGAAATATTTGCTTTCGCTGGGGAGGAATTTAATTTAAATTCACCCAAACAGTTGCAAGAAATTTTATTCACAAAATTAAAGCTACCTATTCTACAAAAAACACCCACCGGACAACCCTCGACTGCTGAAGCTGTGCTACAAGAATTAGCATTGGATTTTCCACTGCCTAAATTTATTATTGAGTATCGCTCGCTCAGTAAACTCATTACAACTTACACGAAACGCTTGCCCGAACAAATTAATCCAAAAACCCAACGTGTGCATACTTCTTATCATCAAACAGGCGCCGCAACGGGACGTTTATCTTCTTCTGATCCTAATTTGCAAAATATACCGGTACGCACTGCAGAAGGTCGGCGCATTCGCCAAGCATTTATTGCACCAGAAGGGTATAAAATAATTAGCGCCGATTATTCGCAAATCGAATTGCGCATCATGGCACATATTTCAAATGATATTAATTTATTAAAAGCATTCAGCGAAAATCTAGACGTTCATACTGCAACTGCTGCAGAAATACTTAGCTTGCCGCTTGATAAAGTGACGTATGAAGAACGTCGTAATGCAAAAGCGATTAATTTCGGCTTAATTTATGGTATGTCTGCATTTGGTTTAGCAAAACAATTAGGTTTAAGTCGTGAAGCTGCACAAAAATATATTGATCTTTATTTTGCGCGCTATCCTTTGATTAAAACTTATATGGAAAATACACGCACCCAAGCACATGCGCAAGGTTTTGTCGAAACACTGTGGGGCAGACGCCTCTATTTACCGGATATTAATTCCAGTCAAATCCCACGTCAAAAAGCCGCGGAACGCGCAGCGATTAATGGACCTCTGCAAGGTAGCGCCGCGGATATTATTAAACGCGCAATGATTGCAATTGATTCTTGGCTACAACAATCTAATCTGGATGCAAAAATGATTATGCAAGTGCACGATGAACTCGTTTTTGAAGTGAAAGAAAAAGATGTTGCTGCTGTTATTGAAGGCATCCGCACTCATATGATGAATGCTGGACAAATCAAAGTTCCTCTCGTAGTCGATATTGGTGTGGGAAATAATTGGGACGAAGCAAGCGGGGGGTGAAATGGTCGGCGTTAAGTTAGGTTGTAAAAAGCAAAAAATCTAGAACATCTATTGAAGTAACAACAAAATGTAACTACAATTAATATATGAACTTCGAATGGAATCAAAAGAAAAATCAAATTAACTACGAAAAGCATGGATTAAGCTTTGAAGATGCTGAGCTTATTTTTGCAAGCAAGACTGTCTCTTTCAAAGATGACAGAGAAGATTATGGGGAGGAACGTTTTATAACATTGGGTAAATTAAAAAATCGGGTGATTGTTGTTG
Source organism: uncultured Gammaproteobacteria bacterium (assembly GCA_963710715.1). Taxonomy (GTDB): domain Bacteria; phylum Pseudomonadota; class Gammaproteobacteria; order DSM-16500; family DSM-16500; genus CAVQBL01. Next base: position 211,337 of record CAVQBL010000016.1, read on the forward strand.
TGCATACTCAACGCGACCTTGTAACGCGTATTATTTCAATGAGGAAAGCTAATGAACGCGAAAAGAAAATCTATTTCAAGCGACTTAAAGAGATTAGATAAAATGACTGATGCGGGTATTGATTATTCTGATATACCACCACTGGATGAATCTTTTTTTAAAAAAGAAATTGTAACGCTGCCACAAAACAAAGATAGCATCACCTTAAGAATAGATCACGATGTTCTTGCGTTTTTTAAGCATCAGGGAAAAGGTTATCAAACACTCATAAATGCCGTACTAAAAACCTATGCCCATGCCAAACAAAAACGCTTTAAGGTAGCTACAAAAGAAGTCAAATACAAAGTAAAAAAGAAAAAAGCCACTGGTTAAAAAGCAGTCATTGCCTATAGCTTGGGCTTGGCCACGAACTTGGCAGTATCATCGGCTCATTGTTCGCTGAATTGTCCAGCCGTTGCATCATTTCTGCAATACGCTGACGCTTATAATCCACATAAGTTTCCCAACGGTAAATGTCGACCTCAGCTGGGCTGACCCATCGTATATTCCTCGTGATTTAATGATTTATATAGTGCGACATTTTATACCATATGCCTTAAATTTGCACTGTTCACTCGGCTTTGTCCACAACAACTCTGATTTCCACCCTTGATTACGCCCTAAAATCGATTTATTCTAAGAAGCTTATTACTCAAGGATGTTGATTGCATGGCTATCGCACCATCCACAACACCCGAACTCATTGGTCAGCAATTAATTCGAAGTTTAAAACTCTATCGAACTGTATTTCTTCGCGTTGTTTTCTTAGCTTTAATGTTATCCATTATTGCATTCATTCCGCGTTTGATGATATTAGCCATTGGAAAAAATATTTTTGCTACATTACCTTTATTCAGCCCACATAAGCTCTGGTTCGTAGTTATTGATTTAGCCTGTTTAACATTTTTCACGGCGATTTTGTGGCGTGTGCGTTGTATCTTACGCGGCGAACATGAATCACTATTGAGTGACTTTGAAATTGCTATTAAAAAATTACCCTTTATTTTAGTTGCTGTCATTGTTCAAATGTTACTTTTTCTATTAATTAACTTCACTATCTATGGTTTCTATAGTTACCTAGGGGTTTATCACCTCTTTCTCACAACTAGCCCTATTGAAATATTAATTATTATCTTACCTTTTATGTTGCAAATGCTCATTAGTTTTTTCATTTTCTTTCTTTTCTTTTTCTACTTACCACTCATACTCATAGAAAATGATAGTGCTATTGCAGCCTTAAAACAAAGCGCTCATTTAGTCTGGAAGCACTGGTGGCAAACATTTTGGGTACAAATAACACCCTGGGTTTGTTATCTTTTATTTTTACTTATCCTCAAATTTGTGGCGCATATTAATGTTCATATCTATTTCTTTCAACCTGTCCAACCGACTATCATTGAGGTCGGTGTACATATTCTAGTTTTTGCACTTTTCATACCTTGGGCTGCTACAACCTTACTCACTCAATTACATGATTTAGAGCTTCGCACCCCTTCAAAATAAAATAAGCCTCTGTTTTGCTTGAGTTAAATTAGATATAATCTGTAGATGAAAGAGAGTCCTATTAACACGTTGCTAGGCTTTGATTTCGGCACCAAACGTATTGGTATCGCCCTAGGTCAAACCGTTACCCGAACTGCACGACCACTCGGTGTTATCAAAGCAACTGATGGAATACCACAGTGGGATACACTAGACCAGTTTGTTAAAGCCTGGCAACCTAATGCATTTGTGGTAGGTATACCATTAAATATGGATGGGACAGAGCAACCGCTGACGCAGGCTGCGCGGCGTTTTGCTGACTCATTACGTGAACGGTTTAAGCTGCCCGTATATGAGATGGATGAGAGACTGACATCCGTTTCTGCCAGGGAACAGGTTTTTAGCCAGGGTGGATATAAAGCTTTAAAGGATACGCAAATTGATAGTATTGCGGCGCAATTGATTTTACAGAATTGGTTGGAAAGTAAATAGCCTTTCCGCGCTCGTCATTGCTCCCGGCACGCTTTTTGCCGGGCGTGGCAATCCAGAACTGGATCGCCACGGCCAAGCGCTTCGCGGCCTCGCGATGACGTTGAACGGTTATTAGTGTAAAATAAATATATATATAGGTATAACATGAAAATCTTCTTATCTAAACGCTTAACGTATCTACTCGGATTCCTCATTATCTGTAGCTTGGTAGGTGTCTCAATGTACTTACAAAAACATGATGGCATGCATCCTTGTGCTCTGTGTATATTACAACGATTTAGCCTAGCCATTTTGGGCATAGTTTTTTTGTTTGGTGCCATCTTTAATTTAAAACGCATTGGCGGAATCATCTTAGGACTATTTGCTTTTTTAGTTGCTCTTAGCGGCGCTCTCTTATCAGGAAGACAAGTATGGCTACAACATTTACCACCCAATCCAAATGGGGACTGCGGCGCGAGCTTACAATACATGCTACAGGCTTTTCCCTTAAATCAAGTAGTCAAACTCATTATAGGCGGCGGGGCAGAGTGCGCGCACGTTGGTTGGCAATTTCTGTACCTCAGCTTAGCCGAATGGTCTTTGGTTTGGTTTGCCATATTTTTTCTACTGGCATTGGTACAATTATTTCGCCAGCAATAATGAAAAGAATATTATTTTTGATGTCTCTGCTGATCTGTGTACCTGGCATTGCTCAAAATGATATGTTTGGACAAATATTACAAATTAACACACGGTTTCATTCCCATGTTGGGAAACCCACATGGCTACTAATTATCCGTGAACAAGAGACAGGTGTCGTATCACCTTATGTATACGACATCCGACAAAATGACAATTTCTGGATTGCTCTCACATGGGGGCATACTTATCGTATCACCGTTTCTCAACTTAAAATTGCTTTTGATTTTGGTCCTCCAGTGGTAATTAATGATTTTTGTCATTTACAAAGTGAAATGATCGAAGGAAAATCAATGACAATTTCAATTACAGGGCAGTTAACGCCCGATAGAAAAAATGCCATCTGTCACGTAAAAAAGTTTCAGGATTTGCCCTTTCCAATCGTAACCGATCCTTAATCAGAACGCATTGATCTCATAGCAATCTGAGCGCTATAATCCTAAATAATTATCTGAAAAACTCTTAGGAAAAAAATTTATGATACTGAATAATATCCTTGAAGCAATTGGCCATACCCCCATCGTGCGACTCAACCGCCTTGGCAAAGAACTTCCTTGCGAACTCTACGTCAAATGCGAATTTTTAAATCCAGGCGGTTCACTCAAAGATAGAATTGCGTATCACATGATTGAAGCTGCTGAAAAAGCGGGAGAAATTAAACCGGGTGATACGCTCATTGAAGCCACGTCGGGAAATACGGGAATTGGATTCGCACTTGCGGGTGCGGTCAAAGGTTATAAAATTATTATTACCATGCCAGAAAAAATGAGCCGTGAAAAAGAAGTGGTTCTAGAAGCCTTAGGTGCAAAAATTTATCGTACACCAACGGAAGCAGCGTGGAATGATCCTGACAGTCACATTTCTTTAGCAAAAAAATTACAAAAAGAAATTCCGCACTCACACATTTTAGATCAATACGCAAATCCAGCTAACCCCAAAGTCCATTACCAAACAACTGCTCAAGAAATTCTGGATGATATGGGCAAAGATCTTGCCATGGTTGTTATCAGCGCGGGGACAGGAGGAACTATCACTGGTGTTGCAAAAAGACTAAAAGAAGTTAATCCTAAAATTAAAATTATTGGTGTTGATCCTTACGGTTCCATTCTAGGTGGTGGCACGGAAATTTGTCCTTATTTAGTTGAGGGAATTGGTTATGACTTTATTCCTGACGTATTAGATAACAGTTTAGTCGATGAATATGTTAAAACACATGACAAAGAATCTTTTTTAATGGCGCGACGTCTTATTAAAGAAGAAGGTTTACTCGTCGGTGGTTCAAGTGGTGCCACAGTTTGGGGAGCACTGCAAGTTGCACCACGATTGAAAAAAGGTGAAAAATGTCTGATTATTTTAGCTGATGGTATCCGCAATTATTTAAGTAAATTTGTGGATGATAAGTGGATGCAAGAAAAAGGGTTCATTAAAAATGAAAAAAAACATTCAGCAACATCTTGAAACTCGCGTTATTCATGCAGGGCAATCACCGGATCCTTCAACAGGAGCGGTAATGACACCTATTTATGCCACATCAACTTATGTGCAAGAAAGTCCAGGCAAACATAAAGGTTATGAATACTCACGTTCACACAATCCCACGCGCGCGGCTTACGAAAAATGCGTAGCGAATCTTGAATCAGGAGAGAGAGGATTTGCTTTTGCATCTGGAATGGCTGCCATTGCCACGATTCTAGAATTATTAAATCCAGGCGATCACATCATCGCAATGGATGATCTTTACGGTGGCACATATCGATTACTCGAAAAAGTACGTAAACGTTCTGCTGGCATTCATGTTTCTTTTGTGGATCTCTCTCACCCTGAAAAAATTAAATTAGAACTCCGCAAAGAAACGCGCATGATCTGGGTAGAAACTCCTACCAATCCAATGTTGAAATTAGTTGATCTCAAGAAAGTTGCTGACATCGCTAAACAACATAAATTAATTTCCGTTGCTGACAATACATTTGCTACACCTATTTTACAACGCCCATTGGAACTAGGATTTGATATTGTTACACACTCAGCAACAAAATATTTAAATGGTCACTCTGATATGGTGGGTGGCATTGCGATTGTTGGAAACAATGCAGAACTTGCAGAACAATTAGGTTTTTTACAAAACGCTATTGGCGCCATTGCTGGGCCATTTGATAGTTTTCTTGCTTTACGCGGCGTAAAAACTCTTGCTGTGCGCATGGAAAGGCACTGCAGCAATGCAATGGAACTTGCAGCATGGCTAGAAAAACATCCTAAAGTTGCGCGGGTTATTTATCCCGGATTAAAAAGTCACCCGCAACATGACCTCGCTAAAAAGCAAATGGAATATTTTGGTGGCATGATTACGATTGAATTAAATTGTGATTTAAAAGCAACGGTGAGAGCTCTCGAGCGTTGCCAAATTTTCGCGCTCGCGGAAAGTTTAGGTGGCGTGGAAAGTTTAATCGAACATCCTGCGATTATGACGCATGCAACCATTCCTAAAGCACAGCGTGAACATTTAGGTATTAAAGATAGCACTATTCGAATTTCAGTTGGGATCGAGGCAATTGAGGATTTGAAAAAAGATTTGGAACAAGCATTAAGTTGAAGGAAGCTAAAAAAAAGTTTGCTTTTTGACACTACATTTGCTACCATTAGTAGTATGAATAGTAATACTTTATTTAGGATATGGGTGTTTTCATGAATGTAGAAAAACTATCAATTTCTCTTCCTGCTACGCTTGCTCATTTTGTAAAAGAGTACCAAGCATCTCATGCTTATAAAAGCAAATCAGAAGTCATTCAAGACGCAATCAAACTATTAAGACAAAAACAACTCGAAGCTGCATATCTTGCAGCAAATAAAGAAATTGATCCTGCTTTTGATGTAACAGATACTGATGGATTAGACGATGAAACGTGGTGAAATATACTATGCCAACTTGGATCCCACCGTGGGTTCAGAAATCAAAAAAAAGCGGCCAGTAATAGTTATAAGTAATAACGCTAGCAACAAAGTATCTTCCTTAGTAACAGTGCTTCCTATTACATCTAATATCAGCAAAATTTATCCTTTTGAAGTTGCATTACCTGCAAAAAGAAGCGGTTTAAAAAAAGATTCTAAAATTCAATGCCAGCAAATCAGAACCATCTCAAAATTACGCATTATTTTACCAGCGGTCGGGAATGTTGATAAAACTATCATAGACCACATCCAAAATGCACTAGAGTTGCATTTGGATTTTGCCTAAACATCCGAATCATCATGCTCAATAGTCCGCCCCGATTTTTTAGGTTTAGTTAAATCTTTAGGGGGGAAAAACGTTTGCCGAATCCAAGCAATAGCAAATAGCACGAGTCCTACCAATGCACCAAAGATAAGAACATACGATAAAAAAACAATACCCACGACAAAAATAACAATCATTACGCCAATGATTAAAAACGGCAGTAATTTCTCTAAAAATGACTGCATAACTTAGAATCCTTCCCATATCTTTTTGATGCGGCTTTCTCGTCTCTCTGCAACATCGCGCAAATAATAAATTAGGCGATATTTCGCTATTTCTTTTTCTTGTGATAGAGACAAGCCAGGATGTTCTCTATCAAACTGTTGCAGGAATAAGTCCATGCCACTGACATAGTTAGTAAGTTTGGGGTATTCACTCATCAAAATAGCCTCGACGATAATGAATAAATTGTACCATAAATAACGGTAAAAGGTTTCTATTTACTTATCTATCAAACTTTAGTAAGTTGCTCACAATGGATTTTGGCCATTTTTGAAATTTCAGCGTAGGGTGGGCAAAACATTGCGCGTTTTTATAATGGATTGTGCTTAACAGATAAACGCGCAATGTGTGCCCACCATATTTAAAAACGGCCGAAGTCCAGTCACAATCATGGAATAGAGAGTAAGTATGCGATTTTTGCGTGTGGGTAGGATAGTTTGTCTAGGGATGGTGTTCTGCTTAAGTTGCACAACTATATCCGCCAAATACAAAGCTCAACCTCGTTACGTTGGTACAGACCGCCTCACTTCAGCAATTAATCGTATTGTACAAAATACCGATCCCAGTGCCCGTATAGGCATTATCATTAAATCCATGAAATATGGTGATACACTCTATACTAAAAGCGAACAACGACCATTTATTCCAGCGAGCACATTAAAAATTCTCACGGCCGAAGCAGCTTTGCTCTATTTAGGCACCGACTTTAAATTTCAAACTCGAGTACTCACGGATGCCAAAACCATTGATAATGGTGTTCTGGATGGCAACCTCTATCTTGTGCACAGTGGTGACCCCTCTCTCACTTATTATGACTTAACTGATTTGATAGCAGAACTCAAATCGCGGCGCATCCAGCAAATCACTGGCAATGTTTATGTCGATAATAACGCTTACGACCAAGTCAATTGGGGTCCAGGCTGGTTGTGGGATGATAAAAAAAGTTGTTATGGGGCACCTATCAATGCCAGCATTATTAATCATAATTGTATGTCATTTACCGTTAAACCCGGCAAAGCACCGGGTAATGCTGCATATGTTGCCAGCAACATTCCTTTTTCTACACCGATTAAAAACCAAGTCGTCACTAAACCCAAACGTTCTCGATCTTGTTATTTACGCTTACATGACAGCGAGAATGACATACTTTCCATCAGTGGCTGCATGCCCAAAGGAAATTACACATGGGGAGTCAGCAGCGTAGTCACAAACATGGTGCAATATAATAAATTATTATTACAAAGCTTATTTAAACGTTTTGGTATTTCCATTCAAGGATCGATTAAACCTGGCAGCGCGCCTCTCCATTCAGCAACGATTGCAATACATGAATCAAAACCATTGGCACACTTGATCAATACCATGTTAAAAAATTCAGACAATGTCATCGCTGGATCTTTATTGAAAAAAATGGGGCAATTGTTTTCACATCGCCCAGGCAGTTGGGAAAGTGGCAGCAATGCTGTGTCGCGCATCTTAGCGCAAAAAGCGTTTGTGGATACTGGGCGTTTGAGCATCATCGATGGTTCTGGTCTGTCACGTTATAATCAAGTAACCCCTAAACAAATGATGCAAGTATTGGAATTTGCTTATCACAATTATTCTACGAATACGGAATTTATGTCTGCGTTACCTATTTCTGGTGTAGATGGTACGTTAAAACATCGCATGCGTAATATATTTCGAAAAGTCCGCGCTAAAACCGGCACGATGTCAGGCGTTGTTTCACTCGCAGGCTACACCGTCAATGCTGACAAAGAACCTATTGCATTTGTTATTATGGTGAATGGTCGCGATGGCTATGACTGGAAATATCGGGAGATGGAAGACGCGATTGTGACTGCGTTGACGAGGTATTCTAGGGATTAGATTTAGTTGTCATTGCGAATAGCTAGACACATGGAAAACGGCTAGCGGGTTTTTCGATAAAGCTAAATTGACTGGGGACCCGTCGTTGGATGGTTCACGTTTTCGTACTCGCGAAGAGCACGCTGCGTGCGAAAAGTGAAGCCATCCAACGCCACCCCGATTTTATATCGAAAACCCCTTAGCCGTTATTGTCACATCGCAATTCATTAAGGCAAAAGCCTTCCTTCTCAGAGTGTCGCAATCTTAACATGCAAGGAACCTGATGGTCGCGCCACCGACACCTCTTTAACTACACCCCTGTAGTTTCCAATTCCATAGGAGCAATCATTCCCAGTAGGTGGAACCTTTGTCCCAAAGGATTTCATGAGTGTATGTTGTTGTAAAGGAGATTGAGCACGCCTTGCGTTATCGCTCACTTGAGAAGAAACTTCCTTCGCAGGCGCTGCTAGCTGTGGCAGCTTTTTCATCATTGCAGAAATTTTAGAGTCGATATTTTTTAGGTCACTGACTAAACTCCCAAAAACCCCATGCCGAAACCTTGTGGCTGTAAGCGAACAATACTTATTCAAAGTTTTTTGTAACTCAGGTAGGCTTTGTGTTGATGAAACATCTTCACATAATTTTTTGCGGCCACGTCCAAGCTGAGTCCAACAATTTTCCTGAATGGTAAGAAAAATTTCCTGTTTAAAACTCTCTAAAATCAAGAGTGGCAAATATTGTTCGTACAAAAATTTTCGGGTCAGCCCATCTGTATCTTGTGCTAATTTTAGCACCAGACGATAACCAGCCAAAAAGCTTTCTCTTTTCTGATGTTGTTTGTATTGCTCTTTATATGTATCTTTATATGTAAAATATGTAGATAGCTCTTTTTTAGCATCTAGTAGAAAAATACGAGTGGATATTAAAATTTCGTCTATTTTCGCTACATTTTGTTCCCAATCGGAAACACGCCCATTGCTACGACTCATAATAAACCTCGCTAGTCATTATTAACAATTTGTATTTAATCATTCACTTTGCAAATGGATTAGTAGCAGATTATACGGATCGAACATTAAGAAAATCTTAACGATTCGCCTATATGTTGTACATCGAATTGATGTGGCTACAAATGGAGGCTATTCAAAACTGTTGGAAAACGAGCATTTATTCAACGTACTAGCAATATCGAGAGACTGCCAACAATAAAACTCCTAAACTTCCCATCACAACCGCGGACATCTCTTTAACCACAGGTTGAAAAAATAATATTACCCCCGCCAAAAGCAACGCGCTCCCCAAACCACCCAAAAAATATCGGCGCGCAATTGATTTTTGCGTCGCATTTTTTTCTTCACTCATTGTTTCATCTTTAAAACGCATTGCCTCTTTTTGTGCTCGTGTTTCTGCAAGTACTTCATAAATAAGTCCGGGTATTTCTGGCAATTTTTCAGACCACAACGGTAAATTATCACGTACACGACATAAAAAAGATTTTAAACCTACTTGTTTTTTCAACCAACGATCTAAGAAAGGTGCTGCAGTTGTCCATAAATCTAAATTAGGATAAATCTGTCTACCTACACCTTCAATATTCAATAATGTTTTTTGTAATAAAATAAGCTGCGGTTGAATATTAATATTGAAGCGCCGCGCCGTTTGAAACAAACGCAATAATAACTGCCCAAATGAAATATCTTTTAACGGCCGTTCAAACATAGGTTCGCTCACAGCACGAATCGCTCCCTCAAATTGATCAATGCGGGTATCCGGAGGTAACCACCCTGATGCAACGTGCAATTCTGCAACACGTTGATAATCACGTTTAAAAAACGCGAGCATATTTTCTGCTAAATAACGTTGATCTTTGCTATTTAGCGAACCGACTATACCAAAATCAACAGCAATATATTGCGGGTCTTCAAGGTCTTTCGTTGAAACAAAAATATTACCCGGATGCATATCGGCGTGAAAAAAACTATCTCGAAACACTTGCGTGAAAAAAACTTCAATTCCACGCTCAGCCAACCTTTTCATATTTACGCCCGCTGCTTTTAACGCTGGGATATTATGCACGGGAATTCCCTCGATACGCTCCATCACCAATACATTTGTACGACAATACGTCCAATAAATTTCGGGGATATATAACAAAGGAGAGTGAGAGAAATTACGCCGTAATTGTGAAGCATTCGCGCCTTCACGCATTAAATCCAATTCATCATAAAGCGTATGTGAAATTTCGGCGACGATTTCTTTAGGTTTAAAACGCCGTCCTTCACTCCAATACCGCTCAGCCAATCCTGCAAGAGTGGCTAAAAGATCTAAATCGCGATCAATCATTTTTCTAATCTTTGGACGCAACACTTTCACGACAACGGATTTTCCGTCTAATAAAGTTGCAGCATGTACTTGCGCAATAGAAGCAGAGGCTAAAGCTTCTGAATCGAAAGTAGAAAATGTATCAGCAACGCTTGCTCCGAGCGCTGCTTCAATCATTTTTTTCGCTTGGCTACCCGGGAAAGGCGGCACGCGATCTTGCAGCTTAGTCAATTCTGCAGAAATATCATCGGGCAACAAATCCCCGCGCGTAGAAAGAATTTGCCCCGCTTTAATAAAAATCGGTCCGAGACTTTCTAAAGCAAGACGTATACGTTCACCACGCGTTAATTTATCTTTTAAAAACCAATACCAAGGATTTAAATAACTTAAAAATCGTAAGGGATAAAACAACGGCATCGCAAAAATAATTTCGTCAAGATTGTATCGTACCAAGACATAATTGATACGAAGTAACCGAAAAAAACGTGAGAAATATTTCATGAACGGGTCTCGACCTTTTTCAATAACTGTGCGACACGTGCTTCTAAACGATCAACATCCATGCGCAACGCATCCACCTCCTGAAAAAAATCTTGTAGCGCTTCACGTGCAGGAAACAAATCAATTTCTTCATGCACATATTCATTGGTATTCTGCAAAAACATCTCGTGTGTGCGCTTAACAAAATTCTTTACACTGCGCGCAGCGCGGCCTATTTGATGTGCTGAGACATCTCCAATATATCGAGACAAATATTCTTCCCAATCAATTTCCATATTATCGAATAAATCAATCACTTCTTGACCCAAATCCAGATCACCTTGGATAGAAACATCTTCTGCAAAAAATCGCTGACGGTCTTTTTTATTGAGTGTCATATGCAATAAGGAGAGGGGAGAGCCTGTAATAACCGCATCCGCTTTAATGGATGCATCGGTTGTGACTTCAATTCCTTGTTCAGTAAAAACAAGATGAACCTTCATTTTAATCCCTGTCAGCTCAAGCGTTACCTTTTTACCTTGCAATCTTTTGAAATGTGTTTTCGTTTCAGGATCAAGAGCAAGATATCGATTTAATGCCGTTTGTAATGCTTGTGTGATAGAAGGTTTCATTAATATTTAAATCCTTTATGTAACGCAACAATTCCCCCGGTGAGATTATGGTATTCCACATCTTCAAAATCTGCATCTAATAACATTTTTTTCAATTTTTCTTGATCGGGATGCATGCGAATTGATTCTACTAAATATTGATAACTCTCGCGATCCTTCGCAATCCATTCACCTAATTTAGGAATCACATGAAAAGAATAAGCATCATAAAGCGAACGGAACCCTGGAACGACAGGCTTAGAAAATTCCAATATTAAACATTTTCCACCGGGTTTTAACACGCGATACATAGAGCGCAACGCTGCCATTTTGTCTGTTACATTGCGCAATCCAAAAGCCACGGTGATGCAATCAAAATAATTATCCGCAAAAGGTAATTTCTCTGCATCCGCTTGTACATACGTCACATTACCCACAATTCCTTGATCAATTAAACGCTCACGACCTTGTTGTAACATTTTTTCATTGATGTCAGCCAACACCACATGACCCTCTTTACCCACTTTTTTAGCAAACTCAGCTGCTAAATCACCTGTACCACCAGCAAGATCTAAAATAATTTGCCCGGGTCGCGCGCCACTTTGCGCAAGGGTAAATCGTTTCCAAAGACGATGCATACCCAATGACATAACATCATTCATCACATCATATTTATCTGCTACTGAACGAAACACTTCTGCAACGCGTTCGGTTTTTTCATGAATTGGAATTTCGGTGTAGCCGAAGTGGGTAGTGGGTTTTTCAGGCGCTGGTTTTGTCATGCGGATTTTTCTTTTGTTTGCTGCATTTCATCAACGCGTCTGAGCATTTCACCGGCTAGCGTTAAATAAGCAACGGAGCCTTGAGATTTTTCATCATATTGAATAATCGGTAATCCATGGCTAGGCGCTTCTGCTAATCGCACATTGCGCGGGATAACTGTACGGTACACGCGACCGGGAAAATGTTCTAAGAGCTGCGCAGAAACATCGAGTGCTAAGCGATTACGTCCATCGTACATCGTGCGTAATAAACCCTCGATATGCAAACCAGTATTAATCGTTGTTTGTATTTGTTCTATGGTACTTAACAATCCCGTTAATCCTTCCAATGCATAATATTCACATTGAATTGGAATTAATACGGATTGCGCAGCAACTAAGGCATTCACCGTTAAAATATTCAACGAAGGAGGGCAATCAATTAATATGTAATCATAAGAATCAATGCTATTTGCTAAAACTTGTTTTAAACGTGACTCGCGCTGTGCTGTTTGCAACAATTGCATTTCCGCGACAATCAACTCATTCGTCGTAGGTAATAAATCATAATTGCCTATAGTTTTAAGCACTGCGTTTGCAACTTCTATTTCATTTAATAATACATTATGAGTAGATGCTTTAATCTGCCCTTTATCAATGCCGCTACCAACCGTCGCATTGCCTTGTGGATCTAAATCAACTAACAATATTTTACGTTTCATCTTCGCAAATGAAGCTGCCAGATTGATGCTAGTGGTTGTTTTCGCTACACCACCTTTTTGGTTAACGACTGCAATGATTTTACCCACTCAACGCTCCTTTTCTACACACACGAGATGTCGCTCAGCAGCTAAGCCTTTGATATTTAGTTTATGTACTCCAAGCACATGAAACTCGGGTGGAATGTGTTTCAGTTCTTGCTCAGGATAAGTCCCTTTCATTGCTAGAAACTTACCATCCTTAGCAAGCAAATGCTGGGTTTTTGCCAACATTACCTCAATTGAAGCAAAAGCGCGAGAGAGGATACTATCAAAACCCTTCTCCGTATGGAAATCTTCACTGCGTGCATGCACAACTGTTACATTTTTTAACTTTAAGTCATGCACCGCCTGAACAAGAAAGCGAGTTTTTTTACTATTACTATCTAATAGCACCCATTGTCTTTCAGGCTGTGTCAGCGCCAATGGAATACCCGGTAAGCCAGCACCTGTGCCTACATCTAATAAAGAATGACCCTGCAAATAGGGTGTCACAGATAAGCTATCCAAAATATGTAACATCACCATATCGTGCGGATCTGTGATCGCCGTGAGGTTAAACACGCGGTTCCATTGTTTAAGTAAATTAAGATACTGTAATAAGTGATCTTGTAGATTCGGTGAGAAGTGAAAACCGTTATCGAGTAGGGCGTGTTGTAGAAATTGTTTCAATTATAGTTCCTCGACAGACTCGAACTACCCACACTTCTTCAAATACACCAACAACAAAGAAATCGCCGCCGGTGTCACACCCGGAAGACGCGAAGCCATACCCACTGTTTCCGGTTTTGCTGCTTTTAATTTTTGTTTCACTTCCGTTGACAGGCCGCCGATTTTTTCATAATTAAAATTAAGAGGAATTGTTGCTTCTTCATTACGCTGCTGACGCGCAATTTCTTCTGTTTGACGCTCAATATATCCCGCGTACTTTGCTTGAATTTCAATTTGTTCTGCCGCTTTCACATCATCCACACCCGGACCGATTCCTTCAATTGCCATTAAATCTTGATACGTGACATTGGGACGACGTAACAATTCAACTAAACGATATTCACGCGCCAAAGGTTGCTGTAATACTATTTCCAATGCCGCGCCCATTTTTGTATCGGGGCGCGCCCACGTCGCATGTATGCGCTCTTGCTCTTTCGCAATTATTTCGCGTTTAGTATCAAATGCGCGCCAACGTCCTTCATTAACCAGCCCCAACTCATAGCCTTTGGATGTTAAACGCAAATCCGCATTATCTTCACGCAACAATAATCGATATTCCGCTCGGCTGGTAAACATGCGATAGGGTTCTGATGTACCACGTGTAATTAAATCATCGATCAACACACCCATGTATGCTTCATCACGGCGTGGTGTCCACGCGGCTTTTTCTTGTGTCAGCAATGCTGCATTCATGCCAGCAATTAAACCTTGTGCGGCAGCTTCTTCATATCCTGTTGTTCCATTAATTTGTCCTGCAAAAAATAAACCGGAAAGATATTTTGACTCAAGAGAACTTTTCAAATCACGCGGATCAAAAAAATCATATTCAATTGCATAACCCGGTCGCGTGATATGCGCATTTTCAAAACCACGCATGGTGCGAACAAATTCAATTTGAACCGTAAACGGCAAACTGGTTGAAATACCATTAGGATAAATTTCATGTGTGGTTAATCCTTCTGGTTCCACAAAAATTTGATGCGAATTTTTATCTGCAAAACGGACAATTTTATCTTCAATTGACGGACAATAACGCGGGCCCACACCTTCTATGACACCCGCATACATGGGGGACTCTGAAAGCCCGCCACGAATTAATTCGTGCGTTTTGTCATTCGTGTGTGTGATATAGCAAGGAATTTGTTGTGGATGTTCAGCAATATTTCCTAGAAAAGAAAATACGGGAGTAGGGGTATCACCGTCTTGTCTTTCTAAAACACTAAAATCAATTGTACGACCATCGATACGCGGCGGCGTTCCTGTTTTTAATCTTCCCACGCGCAAAGGCAATTCTCGTAATCGTTGCGCAAGTGTTTTTGCAGGAGGATCACCCGCTCGACCACCTTCATAATTTTGTAAACCAATATGAATTTTTCCAGCAAGAAATGTACCCGCTGTCAGCACCACCGTTTTTGCTTTGAATGTCAAACCCATTTGCGTAACAACGCCTGTGACGCGCTCTTGCTCGATAAGAATATCATCGACGGCTTGTTGAAAAATGACTAGGTTCTCTTGCGTCTCAAGAAAATGACGAATCGCTTGTTTGTAGAGAACACGGTCTGCTTGCGCACGTGTTGCTCTGACTGCGGGGCCTTTACTCGCATTCAAAATTCGAAATTGAATGCCTGCACGATCAATAGCGCGCGCCATGACACCACCTAGCGCATCGATCTCTTTGACTAAATGTCCTTTCCCAATTCCACCAATCGCGGGATTACATGACATTTGTCCCAGCGTCTCAATGTTATGTGTTAGCAGTAATGTCTTAGCGCCCATGCGCGCGGAAGCAAGAGCAGCTTCAGTGCCAGCATGCCCACCCCCAACCACAATCACATCAAATGTTGCGCGTAAGTCAATCATATAAAACGGCGTTTAAATACCAAAGAAAAGGGGAGGTATTTTACTTGAATGAGCAGAAGGACACCAGAGCGCTGCGCATTGCTTGGGATGGTTAAATCGAGGATAATTTGATTGGGGCCACACACGGATGAAAAAATGCGCACATTAACTATCATATTGACTGTATTAATAGGGATTTTTATGTCAACTACTTCAAATGCATTTACCTTAACTTCCTCAGCTTTTTCAAATCAAAGCACCATGCCAACTGAACACACGTGCGATGGCAAAGACATTTCGCCGCCATTAACATGGTCAAACCCACCTGCAGCAACCAAAACATTTGCTTTAATTCTCGCAGATCCCGATGCACCCAGAGGAACTTGGTATCATTGGGTGCTTTTCAATATCCCAAAGAATATCAATGGGCTTCCTCAAGGAATGGAAACATTTTCTCCTGGGGCAATCACTGGCTTAAATAGTTGGGAAAAAAAGAGTTACAATGGCCCATGTCCACCTAAAGGGTCTAAGCATCGTTATATTTTTACTCTTTATGCACTTGATACGTCGCTCTCTCTTCCATCGAATACAGATGCCATAAAATTGATTAAAGCAATGAAAAATCATACTTTGGGAACGGCAGAAATAGCAACACTATATCAGCACTAAAAGTATATTTTTGTATATTTTATGATCTATTTGTGATATAGTTGCCCCTTTGCAAAAAGGAGATAAATATATGCTACGATTTTTACGATCTTCATGTTGTGTAAAACCAATTCCTGAAGAAATTTCTTTTGAGAAGCTGAAAAAAGATGCGGTATCTTTACACGACGCTATCCTATATTGTAAAGCAAACAAAGAGGAGAAACCTGGCTCAGATAATTGCAAAATTATGCGAGAGCGTTCTACTCAACTAAAAGAGAGTCTTAGCCCGTTGACACAACAGATCAAGATTATCACTATAAAACAATTAAATGATATCAAACCCGCCCTAGATTTAGTTTTAGCAACACTCGATATCCTTCGTAACACACGCGAAAAAGATAAAGATTCAACTACTGTTTTAGTAATAACCCAAGTACAGCCTCTTTTCGAGCATCGGGCTAAGCCTTTATATAATTTCATTGAGATGCTGGCTAAACGAGAACTGGAATTAAAAGGTGGCTCTACTCAAAACAGCCCGCGTCATAGTCCATCTACTTCCCAATGCAGAAGCTATTAAAAATTTTCCCTAGCAAATCATCTGCACTAAAACTGCCAGTGATTTCGCCTAACGCATGCTGTGCTTGACGCAAATCCTCTGCCAACAATTCACCGGCGCGGTGATGAGAAAGTTGCAGCGACCCTGAGAGTAAAAAAGTTTTTGCACGTGCCAACGCATCTAAGTGGCGGCGGCGTGCTGAAAAAGTGCCTTCACTATTTGCAGCAAAACCAACGCTTGATTTAATATAATTTTTTAATAAATCAATTCCAATATTTTCTTTTGCGGACAAAGAAATAGTCACTGCGTTTTTTTCTTGTCGAACACCTACTGGCTCTTGTGTTAAATCAATTTTATTGCGAATGGTAATCATCACCGCGCGTTCAGGAATAGAGTCTAATACATCTTTTAAATCTACATTTTCATTTTTGCTTGCATCCAACATACATAACACCATATCTGCTCGCGCAATTTCTTCGTGTGCACGACGAATGCCTTCTTGTTCTACGATATCTTTGCTTTCATGCAACCCTGCGGTATCAATAATATGTATTGGCATTCCATCAATAAAAATTTGTTCGCGTAATAAATCACGCGTGGTTCCAGGAATATCTGTCACAATCGCGGTTTCTTTTCCACTTAAGCGATTTAATAAACTTGATTTTCCTACATTCGGTTTTCCCGCGATCACTGCGGTAATTCCATCGCGTAACAAACTTCCTTGCGTTGCGGACGCTTGAAGATTTTCGAGTTCACTGATCAGTCGTGCTAAATCTTTTTCAACTTGCTGATCGGCGAGAAAATCAATTTCTTCTTCAGCAAAATCAATCGCTGCTTCAACATACATACGCAATCGAATCAATGCTTCCAACAAAGTATTAATCTTTTTAGAAAATTCACCTTGCAAAGAACGTAACGCAGAACGTGCCGCTTGCTCGGATGCAGCATCAATTAAATCTGCAATCGCTTCTGCCTGCGCCAAATCAATTTTATCATTTAAAAATGCACGCTCAGAAAATTCTCCTGGCCGCGCTAAGCGTGCGCCAAGTTGTACAATGTGTTTTAATAACAGATCAACTACTGCAGGACCTCCATGGCCATGTAACTCTAAAACATCTTCTCCAGTAAAAGAATTGGGTTGCGTAAATAAAAGAGCAATCCCTTCATCCATTGCATTACCCATTCCATCTAAAAAAGGTAAATAAACAGCTTGGCGGGGGGATGGTAAATAACCTAAAACGTTATTCGCAATTTGATTCACCAAGGGACCGGAGACACGAACAATCGCAATACCACCACGACCAGGAGGTGTGGCGGGGGCAACAATTGTGTCAGTGGAATAAACGGTTTTCATAATTCAATGTATACTTATTGCTCGTCATTGCGAGCCTCACGCCTTTGCTTTATGTGAGGCGTGGCAATCCAGAATGGTGATAGTTGTAGGCAGTACTGGATTGCTTCGTCCCCCTGCTAAGAGCATGCAGGGGTCCTCGCAATGACGGCACTACACTTTCTTCGCCTGCGCTTTTTCCATGCTATGCATGATGTACCACTGTTGTAGGAATGAAAGAACGTTATTCACTACCCAATACAACATCAATCCCGCTGGAAAATTGATAAATAAAATGGTGAAAACAATAGGCATCGCCATCATGATTTTTGCTTGCATAGGATCCGGTGGCGGTGGGCTCAAGCGTTGCTGTAAGAACATGGATATACCCATCACTATCGGCAATATATAATAAGGATCTTTTGCCGTGAGATCATGTATCCACAAAATAAATGGTGCTTGACGCAATTCTACATTTTCAATCAATACCCAATAAAGACCAATAAAAACTGGAATTTGAATTAAAATCGGCAAGCACCCACTCATTGGGTTTACTTTTTCTTTTTTGTAAAGCTCAAGCGTTGCTTGGGTAAATTTTTGTTTATCTTCACCATAACGTTCTTTCAACGAGTTGATACGCGGTTGAAGATTTTTCAATGCACTCATTGAACGATAACTTTTTGCAGAAAGCTGATAAAACATTAATTTGATAATCAGCGTGACAAGAACAATAGACCAACCCCAATTACCTACTACACTATAAATTTGCTTCATCATCCAAAAGATAGCAACAGAGATAAACCAAAACCATCCATAATCAATCGTCAATTGCAATCCGGGAGCTACTTTTTCTAATTCAGTCGCATCTGTGGGTCCTGCATAGAATTTTGCTTTGGTTTCAACTGTTGCTCCTGGACTTGCTGTCACTGTAGGTCCAAGCATGCCAATCGTATGTAAACCATCTTTAGTGACTCGAGTAAAATATTGTGAAGTCGTGTTTTGCTCAGGAGCCCATGCACTAATAAAATAGTGTTGGATCATTGCAGCCCAACCACCCGTAATACTTTGGTTGAAAGGTTTATTCGCCATATCTTTAAAAGTAATTTTTTGGAAAGGTTTTTCAGGACTGGATACAGCTGCACCAAAATAGGTTGCTAAATTAACAAATCCTTGTGAATCGGCTGGAGGCGTATCCTTACGCATTAATTGCGCATAGAAATTTCCTTCCCAAGGTTTTTTAGATTGATTATCAACTTTATAAGCAACACCGATTTCATAACTGTCTTTTTTAAAAATAAAAATCTTAGTAACTTTTAAACCTTCCTTGTTATGCCAAGCTAATTTGACTTGTATTTCCTTTTGACCATCGGTAGCGGTATACCCGCTCACTTCTGAATTATAAAGTGCTTGGCCTTTGGAAGTATCTGGACCGACTGAGCTTAACAAACCGCTTTGTGCAATGTATCTATTTTCAGGCGAGTCATTCAGCAATAAAAACGGTGCTGTAGAATTTAATTGTTGAGGAAATTTGGGCAATTTAACTTGAACAATGTTTCCGCCCAGTGCATCGATATCGACCTCTAATACATTGGTTGCAACATGAATGATATGTGAACTTGCACTTCTCGCTGTTGCTTCCGGTGCTGTAGCAGTAGAAGAGACTGCTTTCGTTGTTGTTGCAATCTCAGGCACATAATTATTTGCTGCTGCTGAAACAGTGGTTGTTTGACTTGCTGTGCTTTGAACAGGAGCATGTTCCCTGTCCCACGATTGATAAAGTAAAAAACCAATCATAGCAAGCAAGATATATAATGTAATTCGTAAGTAATCAATCATAGTCGTCATCATTTTAAGTTCTTTTCCGTGAAATTTCTTTAGGAACGGGATCAAATCCACCTGGGTGCCAAGGATGGCAACGCAAAATTCGTTTTACTCCAAAAACACACCCTTTAATACAACCATGTAACTTAATTGCGTCAATTGTATAAGAAGAGCAGGAAGGATGAAAACGACAGCATTGACCCAGTAGAGGACTTATTAAATATTGGTATGCCCGTAATATTAACGTGAGGCATTTCGATACTGTGACAGTAATCTTTCCCACAACTTATCTATACCTTCTCGCAATTTTATTTTATCTAGAGTATCACATTGTTGGCGTGCGATCACAATGATATCTAACCCTTTTAAATGCTCTTGATGAGCTTTAAAACTCTCTCTTACCACACGTTTAATCTGATTTCTATCGACTGCGCGGTTGGCAACGCGTTTCCCTACGATAATACCTAACCTAGCATGTTCCAAATGGTTGGGTTTATATAGGGCTAACAAATGCTTCTGAGTGGCCTTTTCTGATTTATCAAATAAGGACTTAAATTCTGATTTGTCTGTTAGTCTTTGTTGTTTTGAAAAGCGCAAGTATTTTTTCAATATGAATTGTTACTTATGCACTAAGTTTTTCGCGGCCTTTAGCGCGACGTCTGCTTAAAACGTTACGGCCATTTTTAGTTGCCATACGAGCGCGAAAACCGTGGGTTCTTTTGCGTTTTATAACGCTAGGTTGGAATGTTCTTTTCATAGTCTTATACTCAAAATAGTTTCTTAAATCAGGGCGGTTATCATAAAGGTCTTTGTTTTTTTTGTCAAATACCTGTCATTGAGCTGTAGCGGCAAATTAGAGATGTTCTCTCTGTCAATTTAGCTATACCCACCATAAGCACTATAAATTAAATTAATTTAAATATATTTAAAGCTTATTAGTTTTTAATATATAGCAAGGATTTTTCTGTGGATAAATAATATATTATCAGTTTATTCAAAGTGTTATAGATGTATAATTCTGTGTGATACCATTCACTATCTTGTTGCTTTGTTGGGGATGAATCTGGGTAAGTGCAAGGTAAGTCTGTTATCCTCCTCTTTTACACAAGTAATACAGTGCTAGATACTTGGCTATAAACAGGATATGAGTCAGCAAATGAGAGATAAAAATATAAAAGAATGGTTAGATCACATCCATTCTCTACATGTAACTGAAATGGACTTAAGCTTGGAAAGAACCCGAGAAGTTGCAGATCGCTTGGGTTTATTACGGCCATCTTATTCTGTGATTACAGTAGGAGGAACCAATGGCAAAGGTTCTTGTGTGGCGGGACTAGAAGCAATCTATAAAGCATCGGATTATCGAGTTGGAGCATTCACATCACCGGTATTATTTAGACATAACGAATATGCACGTGTACAAGGCATAGATGCAACGGATGCAGACTTTTGTCAGGCGTTTGCAGAAGTGGATACAGCAAGAAAAGAAATTACTCTGACACCATTTGAATTTACTACACTCGCGACATTTATTATTTTTCAGAATGCCAATCTAGATGTTTGCTTATTAGAAGTGGGTTTAGGTGGACGTTTTGATGCAGTTAATATTATTGATGCTGATGTTTCGATAGTAGCAAGTATTGGCATTGATCACGCGGCTATTTTGGGGAACACGCGAGAATTAATTGCATGTGAGAAAGCAGGAATTTTCCGTTCGGATCGTCCAGCAATTTGTGGAGATTTTAATCCACCCCAAACACTCATTGATGCTGCGCGTGAAATAAAATCATTTCTTTACTGCCAGGCAAAAGATTTTGGTTACGAAGAAAAAGAAACACATTGGTCATGGAGGAGTAAAAAAACGAAGTTAGAAAATTTACCATTACCTCGTCTTGCTCTACAAAATATGTCTTCTGTATTGATGGCAGTTGAGTTAATGCAAGCAAAATTACCCGTTGAACGTTTCGCCATTGATAAAGCGTTAGCAGAAGTGAATTTAACCGGAAGAATTCAAGTTGTTAAAGGTCCAGTGACGCATATTTTTGATGTATCACATAATCCTGCTGCTGCAGAATTTTTAGCAAACTATCTGCATGAAAATAAATGCACCGGGAAAACGCGCGCGGTATTTTCTATGCTAGCAGATAAAGATATTATTGGAACACTTGAAGTGATAAAAAAACATATTGATGCTTGGTATATTTCTGCGTTACACGTTAAACGTGGAGCATCAATGAAAATATTATTAGATTGTTTTCAAAAAACAAAAATAAAAAATAGAAAAGAAAATTCTTCTATTGCAGAAGCTTTTAAAAACGCAATAAATGAATCACAACCCGGCGATCGTGTCGTTGTGTTTGGGTCGTTTCACACGGTGGCAAATGCTCTGCTCGTTCAGTGAAGAAAACAAGGTCAGCCCTAATAGTATAGGCCCTACCATCTTTTCACTCATTCAACTACTTGCCCAGCACCTTCGCTTAGAATATCCAAATATTCTTGATAAGCATAAATTTTATTACGTGCTTTACCCGTTATCTCTCTCACAATCCCAAGAGATGCTAAATGGTGCAGTGCTTTATTTGCTGTTGGTAATGTCATATTGCAATATTCAACTACTTTTTTTGCTTCTGTAATAGGATGTTTTTGCAGATAGTTGTGAACTATTAACGTAGAAGTAGATGCTTTACCAATTGCCGCTATCTTTTTATGATCGCCAGTAAACAGGTTTAAAATCTTTTGCACGGTTTCTACTGCCTGATTTGCTGTTTCAATAACACCTTTTAGAAAAAACTGAATCCATTCTTCCCAATCTCCTGTTTCACGAACAAGCTGCAAATGATCATAATAAGACTGTCGATGCGTTTTAAAATATAAACTGAGATAAAGCATAGGCTCGCGCATAATTCCTTCTACGCATAAAATAAAAGTAATCAATAGACGGCCTAAACGTCCATTTCCATCTAAAAATGGGTGAATCGTTTCAAATTGATGATGTGCGAGTGCAGCTTTGATTAATGTAGGCAACGTGACTGTTTCATCATGCAAAAATTTTTCTAATGCACCCAATAAACTCATTACTTTGTCCGGCGGTGGTGGAACAAATGTTGCATTGCCTGGTCGTGTACCACCGATCCAATTTTGTGATTGGCGAAATTCACCTGGCTGTTTGGAACTACCACGCCCTTTGTTTAGTAATACTTCGTGCATTTCTCGAATAAGACGCAAAGAAAGAGGAAAACCATCTTGAATTCGCTTCAGACCATGTTCCATTGCTGCTACATAATTTGAAACTTCAACTACATCTTGATTAGGTACTCCTGCTACCTTATGGTTTTCATATAATAAAAGATCTGAAAGTGAAGACTGTGTTCCTTCAATTTGCGAAGAAAGAACAGCTTCTTTTCTTATGTACATATATAAGAATAAAGAAGGATCAGGCAAAATAATACTTAACCCATCCAAGCGTCCAAGTGCCACATTTGCTTGATCCAATAAAGGATAGACTTTCTCCATTTCAATAGCCGGTACGGGAGGCAAAGGCTTGGGCACATAAGAGTGATAGGTTTCGCTTGTAACGGAACTCTTTATATATTCACCTACTCGTTCTGAGAATGCTGTCAATTTGACCTCCATAATAAAGGAAAATACCATTTCGTTTATTAAGCTTAACTCTAACTAAAAGAACTTTATTAAGCAATAGCGTTAATAAAGAAAAATGTCTTTTCCTTTATTATAAAAGTCAAAGGGGTCTACCCCATTTCTTTCTCATTTCTCTTGCTAATTGTTAGAGCTCTCCTGAGCCAGCGTTGATCAATCTATCTTGACAGTTAGTTAATATCATACCATAATTTGGTATTATATTGGTATTATAAAGAGGTATTAAATGTCGACTACAAACTTTAACCTTCGAGGAATAGACCCTAAGGTAATGGCCATGCTTAAGTGTGAAGCTGAAAAACAGCACACTAGCATCAATTTATTGATTTTAAAGTGCATTGAGCAAAGTATCGGGTACAGTCACAAAATAAATAGGCCAACCTATCACGATCTAGATTATCTTGCTGGAACGTGGCGAGAGGAAGATGCAAAGGTATTTAAAGAGAACACCAAGTATTTCGAAAAAATTGATAAGGATCTTTGGTCATGAGACCTATTTTGTTTGATACCAATGCATATACGGCTTTTAAATTAGCCGACAAATCCATTGTCGAAATCATAAAGCATGCGGAAACAATTGCCATGAGTCCTATTGTACTTGGCGAATTACTGGGCGGTTTTGATAGCGGAAATAAAGCAAAAAAGAACCGCGAAGAATTACAACAATTCTTAAGTTCTTCCAGAATTAGGATTTATCCTATGACGAATGATACTGCTAATTTTTATAGCCAAATTTATGTCGCTCTTAAGAGTAAAGGGAAACCAATACCTACAAATGACATGTGGATCGCAGCACAATCCTTAGAGCATGGTTGCGCATTATGTACTTATGATAAGCATTTTAAGGTAATAGAAGGGTTAGTCACTGGGAATACATGTGCTGAGTTAATTACTTAACAAGCGACTTAAAAAATTTTGCTAAATTACTTTTGTGCCAAAATAAATGTTTTTACCCGCGCTAGTAAATCATCTTTTAACTCGGGTATGACATGCCCATTCATGCCACAAGATCTCTGGACTCACATATTGTTCGGTATTCTTAGAAGAGGTGTTGTGCGTATTGAGAATCTTCTGACCCACAAAAATGCAGGCTAGGAAACGATAGCTTCGATGTGTCTTTGTAGTAGGTTGTTTCTATTTCCGTATTATCCGATTTCCATCCAGACATGGATACTAAAAATCGTAATTTATTATTTTTCAATTTTATTTTATTCTTCTGTAGTTGCTGCATAAACAATCCAGCAATTGCTGCACCTTCACACATTCCAACGATACCATCAAATGGACCATATAAATTATACATATTAACAATATAATCCAAGGTTGCTTCTAACATCTTAATTTGATCTGGATAGGCATATTTATCTTGCATGTATGCAAATGCGCGCCACATTAATTCGCCGCTTATCTTTTCTTGGAAATTTGCCTCGAAGTTTTTCTGAGTAATAGCACACTGAATTTTTTCAGTCATATTTTCATCTAATGACCTTCCGAAACTTCGGAAAAGACTCCACCCAAAATAATTGCTACTTGCTAAATATTTCCCAGCTTTATGTAAAGTAGGGAAAAGCAACGGTATGGCAGGAACATTTGAAAATCCATTGATGAATGTCCAATCGCATTCATTTTGAAAAGTGTCTATCCAATTATTCAACTCCATTAAATACTTTGACAGCTTGGCATCAATTCCTGTGCCATGTAAGAAAAGAATATTTAATTTCTTTTCTGATTTTATTATATTTACAGAATCATTGATTTATGCTTAATGATCTCTGGAATACTGTTTTGATTTAGCTGATCAGTTATATATTTTTCATAACTCATTATAGTATTGTTATTTTCAAATATGTTAGTATCTACTTGCACCAAATTACCGCACGAATCTAAAGATGAGAGGAGAATAACGTGTTAAAAAAAATTAAATATATGGTAGGCACAATTCTGATCTTTATCGGATTTTTTTCTCCTTTTGCCTATGCCAAGACCCTCTGTACGTTTGAAATTGTTAACGATGCTCAACCGTTACCTAATGGTGCGTTGCCAATTGCTTATTTAACACATATTGATGCTACTGATCCACGGTTAAATACTCATTGGGTAACATCAACGCTTAAACCTAACGGAAAGATTGCTATTACTAGCGATTTTGGTCCTCCTATTTGCGATGATAAAGGGAGAGCATTACTTGGACCTTATGTTACATTAGGAACCTTTTGGCAAGATGGCAATGGGATGTATCAGGGCAAAATATATCAAGGGGGGTTAACTGAAAACGTTACAAGTTTAAGCAGCTTATTTTTTGGATCGTGGACATCACCTACCAACAATGTTGTTCCTCTTGCGCCTAATCCATAAAATATTTGTTCCGCACTTCAATTGAATTCAGAATTTGGTGCGAAGATTTTAGATGACATTGCACTATCGTGCGCTTAACAATTTAGAGGCTCTTGCTTTAGACATCTCTAAAATTTTATTTAATTCATCAATAACAAGTTGAAACTTATCAGGATCAAAAAATTACCATTTTTCTGAAGGCGCGATTTGACCCCTAGCCTTATCTCGGAGATGGAGATTGTGATCGGGATGAAGGGGAGGATGACGATGGCGATGGTGAATTTTCAGATGACGCGTCGCTTGAGGAATGACGATTGGGGTCTATTTTAAGGGTCTTTTTTTTCTGTTGAAGATCTTTTATCTGTTCTTGTAGGGGACTGCTGTTTTCTTTTACCTTTTTCATTCCTTCTTTTATTTGTCTTTCGCATACTGCTATTTCATTGCGAATCGCGGTTTTTTTTGCTTCAGAGGTTGCTTCTAACAGGTCATCATTTAAAGTGGATATCCTATACTTTATATCAAATATATTTTCACATAACAGATTATTATATTTTTCTTTGCAGTTATCCAATTTTGATCTAACTCCCTTAAGCTCATCTTTTTTCTCTTCTTTATTACCGCTAAACAATGCAAGCTTCGTCATGAGATTTTTTCTCCCGATACCAATATATGTATAATTTGTTATCATACTTGTTTAAAAACACTTTTTCAAGCGCCTTTACTCTTTCTTAGACTGAAATAGTATCTGAGACTAATCACTTGGAGAGTGTGGTGAATCGCTTAAAGGCTTACCATAAATTAGTATTTCAAGTTTCTTTTTTTCTTCTTGTAGAATGTTTATTTTGTCTAATAAGTCACTTTTCTTTATCTCTTCTAGACCTTTCCTTTGTCTCCCTTCACATTCCTTTATTTGGGAAAGAATACTAGCTTTTTCTTCTTTAGAGGTTGCTTCTGCCATTTTTTCTTTTAGCATACCTAGTTCATACTTTGTATCATACCCTTTTTCACAGAGCAGACGATTATTTTCTTCTGTGAGCTTTTGCAAGAGTAAATTTAGTGCTTTAAGCTCTTCTTTTTTCTTTGCTGTATCATCACTATGAGGTAAATTTGCCATGATTTCATTCTCCTATTTAGAAAGTGTCGGAATTTTTTTATGCCTATACACGTCTCTTAGGTTCGCTTCTGTTATGTCTAGGTTTGCTTGATTCTTGTTAAAGTGAGTTATAACTTCTTTAGCCAGATCAGATCTCCCTAAGCGCTCTAATAATTTAACTGCATAAATAAACATAGTTTCACTTTCTCTATTTTCTGTTAGTATTTGCGGAACCTCAGGTGAGAAATCTCTCAACTTAAACAAAGGTTTTATTCCTATTACCTTCCTTATGCCAGTAACTGTCCTATCTTCTCCGTTCTCACCTTTTTTCTCTTCGATAGCGATTTTAGCTTCTGCTGGTACAAGTTGATTATAAATCTCCTTTGCTAAATCAGGATACGTTTCACCCATGTAGGCAAAAATTTTATCGTATCGTTCACGCCCTAACCATCTTGAAAACATCCTATATGGCATTTCTTTCTTTGATTTATTCTGAAACACATGGGGATAGAGTTTGAGTATTTTATCCGCTTCATTTTTTCTATGACCGCCTTCAAGATATAAAAAAGCGTATGCCATAAAATCTTTCTGCGCGAGTTTTATTGATTCTATCTTATTCTTTGTGTTTTCCATTATTGTTTTTATTTCACCATTTTTTTCGTCACCGATTTTTTTAGCAGCTGCCATCGCTAACTTATATAAATCATATTGCTCATTAGGATTTTTATTATTGTCTCCTTTATTAACTAAATCTTTAATCGTTGCAATAGATACCTCTATTGATTCTACTTTATCCTCTGTATTTTTTATTTTTACTTCATTATTTTTATTGTCACTGATTTTTTCTTCTCTATTAACTAAACCATTAATGGTTGGAATAAATATTTCTGAAGCAGAATGGTACAATGCTAATTTTTCACGTTCTATTAATTGTGATATTTTGCTTGCAAAACCGATATTCTTACAAAATGCTTCCATGTCTCTCTGGGTAGCACTTAAGCAGTTTTTTACCGCCTCCTTATCGCCTAGATACTTCATAAAGCTCTTATTAGTCAATGCAACATTTAATAATTCTTTTTTGCGCGCGTGAAAAAAATCAATAATTTCTCTTATTTTAGGATTCTTTTCAGAGCTAGCGATGCAAGCCGCATTATGTTTGACAATATAGGTAAATAAGTCATCTGGTGTGAGAAGGATCTTCAATATCATCTCATTCACTTCTTCACGAAATTTCGGATTTTTTTGCAATGAATCTGCAATTGAAATTCTAATATCGTCTTTTGTGGGATCAAATCTCAATACACCGTCTTTTTTAAAGTCTAGCCAAGTACTTGCTGCGTATTTGGATGGTATCGGTAATTCAGTGATTCCGCGATTATCGATTTCGCTATCAATCTTATATTGTTCGGCACGAAGCGAAGCGCAACACCAGTCACCATCTATTTTTATAACTTTGTGTTTACCGTCAATTATTGCACGACCTAAATTTCCTAGCTTGTTATCTGCTTCGTTACAGAAATAACATGCCATCAGCACATTTCCTAACCCTGTGTACCCTTCTGGGTCGCCTTCATAACCTTTTTGAAATTTAGACCAGATGGTAAATTTTTTATTTTTTTTCCTCTCGTTTTTGTTATCCACCTCCAAAGAGAGAAACCCAGGTATTTCTTCAGACAAAATATAATGATGCCCTTTTTCGTCTTTTGTTAGGAAAACTCTCGGCTGATACGGCATCCAAAGCTTAAAAAGCTGCCCTGAACTTGCTTCTGCCACCATTGTAGCTTGGTTTGCTTCTAGCTTTTCTTTTCGATCTTTTGCGGAAATATTTTTTAGTTTTTCAGGGTTTAAACCTAAAAGTTTTTGGTAAAAGACTTGCTTCTCTTCATCTATCAATTTTCTTATCTGGTGAGAATCAATAACCTCCTTATTTACATATTTTTCTTCTGTGACACCAAATGTTTTTTCTTTACCGTAGATTTTTAGACGTACTTGTCGAATAGCAGGAGCTCTAGGAGTAGCCATACATAACCTCGTAATATGCCATTTATGCTCATTTTTATAGTATAGTCGTTATTTCAATAAGTTATTTTATAGGCTAGGTTACAATTCTCCAGTATGCCGATTATTATTCGATATGCTGGTTGCACTTGCGAAATTAAGATTTATCGGTGAAATCACTGATTTATCGAAATCATAAGAGCTGATTGATTTTTTTCACTTAGCAAAAGTTTCCCTTGGGAATAGAGTTTTATTGCAAATCCTAGATTGCCAGATTCGAGCGGAATACCAATTCCACTCAATATTAATTGAAAAGGAGATTTGTCACTACGTAGATATTTTTAAAGATTGAGCTTTTACCAAACTTCACCGAAAGGACGGGCTTCAACTTCAAATGACCAAGAAGAAGGCGCTTGTTGTGTTAGCCAAAAAACGGTATCTGCAACATCATTAGGTTTAACAAAAAAATTATCAGGTTTATCCGGCATGCGTTGTTGTCATGGACTGACATTAAATATTATCATCTAAATAAGATAAAAAATCTAAGATTAACTTATTTAATTCTTTTGTCAGGTGGTAAATATTTCAAGCTATTTACCATGTAATATTGAGTGATTACTTTTTGGAAATGCATATAATCTACACCGGCGCGGAAAAAACCGCCCCATTCCCAACCTTTTTCTGTAAATGCTTTGAAGGTGTTATCGTTTTCTTTTATCATGCCGGGATGATTTAGAGTCCTATTAAGATAAGGCTTCCCATCCTCGGGTGTAACTTTATCATGAGGTAGAGCTCCCGGATTATATCGAGGATTAATATCAATAGCATAACCAAAACTATGCATGGATAATTGCGTTGGCGTTTGCGCATCCGGACGACAAACAAATCCTATGGTATTATTTTTACGAGAATAGTCTTTTATTTCTTCATCCGTAGGCGGGGTATTGTGTAAATTCATTAAGTTTTCAGGTAAGCTCATCTCTTCAATCGGAAAATGAGCATCAAACAATTTCTTGAAAATATCTATAGTTTCTTTCGCTACTTCTTTATTAACAATCAATTCTCCTTTATGAATTTTATTATCAAAACCATGATAGCTGATTGTTAAGTAAGCAAGCTGATCAAAGCCCACCGGGCATCCTTCATGCCATGTTACGCCTAGCATTTTTTTCTGAACGGATGGAGGAATTGAAGATATTTTCCAAAAAAAAGAATCCATTGCGTTACATGTTATGGAATATATTGCTATCCAGAGTAAAGTGAAGAAATAGAAAAATTTATACAAGTTCTTATCCTTTAAGCAGCATCTCTAACATCAATTTTCAAATGCAAATTTTCACGATCTATCCAATCTTGCAAACACAATCTGACAAATTGTTTTTGTGAGTAGCCCAGTTTTTTCGCAAACTCAGCAGCAGCACGTGGGCTAATGAATCTTCTGCCACGTTCAATATCGCATAAATATTGTTTGGAAACTTTAAGAAGCTTAGCAAATTCAACTTGGGATAATTCCTCTCCTTGGCGAATGGCTAATAATAAATTTCCTAAAGTCAACTTACTATGTATAAGATTTTCCAAAAATTTAGCAGCGTCGCCGGCTTTTTTCTTAGCAATCATGTTTATTTATCCTAACAATTTTAAATTCTTCAAGCATTTTAATATTTTCTTTTTATAATGAAAATTATTATTGTGGTTCTATGACCATATAAAAATCTTCAACTTTATTTTTTGTATATCACAATGCCTTTCTGTTTTTTAAATAGACTATTCAACATCATCCAGCTCTTTTATTTCGCTCAATATTTCGCTTTCTAATTCCTGTGGATCAGGAAGCTTTCCAATTAACTCTTTCGGTAAAATCTTAGATAATTTAATTTCAGCTATGCCCATTGGCTTATTAACATCCCGTAAGGCATAATCTGCTTCTACAGAATTTCTATTGGTGCAAAGTATTAATCCGATAGATTGATTTTCATCAGGCTGTTTTACATAATCATCTAATAGACCTAAATATAAATTCATTTTACCCGCGTACTCTGCTTTAAATTTTTTAGCTTTTAGTTCTACTGCGAAAAGTGATCTGAGTATCCGGTTGAAAAATAAAATATCTATAAAATATTCATTTTTCCCAGCGACAATACGATATTGATTTCCAATAAATGCGAATCCGTTTCCTAACATCATAATTACTTCTTTAATTCTACCAACCATTTCATTCTCAATTTGTTTTTCCAGTAAAGAATGTGAGCCAAAAAATGGTTTATTTACTTCAAGAAAATATCCTGCTTTAAGTAAATTATCTGCTTTAATTGCTAAGTGGTCTGGTAGCGTTGTTTGAAAATTGTGCTTTTTATTCCGCAAGCATTCTCTTTCATATGTACCTGATTTAATTTGAAGTTCAATGGCGTTTCGACTACACATGGTGTCACTTGCCAATTTCAAATAAAATCTCCTTTCATGAATGTCTTTTATCTTATACATGATGATTAAATTTGTGCTCCACCGGACAGTTTTGGCAATTTCAAGTAACTCGGGTGTTTCAAAATATTCAGAATAAAACTGTCGCATATGCCGAAGATTTTGCTCTGAGTAACCTTTAGCATTCGAAAATGCGAAGGTTAAGTCACGTGAAAGACGGGCTAGTATTTGTTTTCCCCATTGATAACGATCTGCTACCTTTGAAAGTAATTTGCCTAAGTGCCAATACAGTTCGATATTGGTGCGGTTTGCATCTCGTGGAATTGATGTTGAGCTTCAAGAATAGTTTGTTTGCTTTCTTCCAGTAGATGCTTATAGTCTGTTAACTCAATATTATTTTTTGTCATAAAATTGTCCGTTTTTCAACTTTCGCTAACGCTTGTTAGCGAAAGTTAACGATAGAGTAAACTTTTTAAAAACCATATAACCACATAACTGGTATTTTTTGCTGTACTATACATTTGTATAATCAAATACTTGAAATGGCTTGCCGTTTTGCTTCATCTTTTTCCATTCATCAGAAGTAAAGCTATATCTTTCCGAGGACGGCCAATCGGGAAACTTTATTCTAAAATAATCACCAATTGCTGCTTTCATTCCATCATTTGGTCCATACCCTGAAAGTCCTAAGCTACGGCTGCCTGGTGAGAAATCTTCGGTATAGAATTGTGATGACAGTAAAACCAGCAGTCCGCAAATAGCATCAATCAGATTTTCAAAGTTTGCTTTTTCAAAATCGACATGTCTGTTGTGTCTGGTTGCATGGTATGCTTCATACCATGCTGGGTTTGGCCTAGTAGTATCAGACCAACATTTGAAAGGTTCTCGTAGCCCTTTTACCCCTTTCCAATAAGGTACTTTTATTTGATATGCAGATAAATGATGCGTGACTTCTAGCTTATTATAATCACTCATATTCATTCTAACCAGATCGCCATTGCGATTTTGTTTTTCAGTATATCCGTGTGCATTAAGTATAGCTTTACAATTAGATTCTACTTCAACACATGATCTCATTAGAAGTTCGTGTATTCTGAGTGAATGGCACATCAGGTTTTTGTCCGATGGTTCAATGTAGTAAGACAGGCTTTTAAAGTCCTTTAGAATAAGTAAAAATATTCTGATATGTTGTTCTGGTTCTATAGCATATAGAGGGTCAAGGATATATAGTGATTGGCCACTATTACTATAACTACCATCAATAAATTGTCTGCAATTTCTATAGTATGGTGTTGTTATGCTCATATTATTTTTTCTCTTTGTTAGTAAGTCTAATAACGTGAAATACCCCGGTTTTTTGACGAATATTTATGTTTTTTACAATTAAATTCCCGCAGTAATATAAGCAATTTCATTTTTTTCATCAGGTGTTTTTACATGTATATGGGTTCCCCCAAAACCTACATAATATTTTTCACCAAGAATTTCTGTTACTTTCATTAAGAGTATTCGTGGATCAGAGACGGGACTTTGCTGCTTAATAAATAATTGTAAAGTTTTAAGTTTCGGATGATCTTCTAATTTAACAGTGTCGCAAAGCCTTAAGGAAGGCATTTTCCTAGGAGAACTATTTTTGCTGTTTCTATCTTCCGCAAATGCAATAATTGAAGAAATATCAGCATTACTGGAAGTAATTTTTTTAGACCGCAAACTAGATTTATTATGATTTTCTGGAAACTCAATAGTGGGAATTAAACCATTAACACTTACTATTGCCATATTGAAAAGTTCAATAGCCTCAAGATGTTTTTCTGGATTGCCTCTCCAAAAAAATAATGGGTTAATAGTAATTACTAAATTTTCATTATCGTCATAAGTACGATGGATAAACTTTTCATTGAGCAATTGATTTAATGCGTTATCAAAACGTTGTGGGGTCCATTTCTCCCACAAGGAACGGTATGTGATATTTTTTACCGTTAATGAATTATCTTTCAGGTTACGCAATATTACCGTAAGTAGTCGATATGCGTCTTCACCAAAATTGCCAGCATGTCCATGATTAGACATAGCTAAAAAGACCGAATCAGAAATTTGAATAGGTTCACCCCAAAAGTTATTTTCCTTAGGTTGTTGCGGCTGTCTCTTTAGTGCAGCAGACAGAGTATTCCAGTCTTTAAATCCATGTATTTTTGCTACAGCTTGTAGGCATGATGATTGAGAAATTGCAGTATTATTTTGAATAAGAAAATCTTTAAGAAGAGCAGCTTGTCGTTTTACTTCAATAAGGGATATCATTTTAAATTCCTCAATAGTTAAGAGCTTTCCCAAAGCCTGCGTTATTGGACGCTCAAACTAAATCAGAATAAAATGTCGTTTGGCATTAAGAAAACTATTTACCGTACCTATAATTAGGTGCAGGCGGATAGGTTAGTTTCAAACCGTTGGCGAGTATTGCAAATTTATTTTAGCCTGTCAAAGATCTCGGTTTGTTACACTTCGGATGGGATTCTGCACAAATTTTTTATTTGCGCTGGTTAATGTGCAGAATGAAAGAATTGTAACATTGAGTAACCAGCGGAATTAATTTTTTTAACAGCATTTTATTTGGGATTAAATGGATGGCGTGATAAACAGCGATAACACCATGCGCTGTAATGGCAGTAATGAATACTGTAATTTTACATTCCGGTTGCCTGCTTTTTTTCATGCCCCAATAGCCATTGTTTGCGGGCGATCCCTCCACCATAACCGCCAAGCTTACCGTCTGTGTTGATTACACGATGGCACGGTACAATAACAGCTAATGGATTAGCACCATTCGCTTGGGCAACGGCACGAAAAGCAGTCGGTTTTTTTAGCAATTTCGCAATTTCCAAATAAGATCGTGTTTCACCCGGTGGGATTTTTCTCAATTCTTCCCAGACGCTTTTTTGAAAAGGCGAACCGATTAAATGAATAGGTGTTTTAAAGACAAGATTTTTTCCATCAAAATAGTGAGCAATTTCAGATTCGATACTTTTTATAATTTGCGTTTCACCAGGAATAATCGCGGCTTTCAATTTTTTTCTTAACGATTCAACTTCACGCTCTAAACCACGGCGGTCAACAAACTCCAACAAATAAAGACCGGTTTCATCGGCAATAGCAATCATGGGCCCAAGTCTTGTATCCAACCAGGCCGCTTTCAAAACGCGAGTGTTTGCTTGCGTAGGTGCAGCTCCCATCATTCTTGAAAAGGCATCGCGAAAACCACTACTGGATTCATAGCCTGTTGACAATTGAGCATCAATAACGCTATTTCCCTCTCGAATATGTTTAATGGCTAAACCCATCCGTCTCGCTCTTGCATATTCAACAAAATGTCATTCCAAAACGTTTTTTAAATTGTCTTCTTGCCGTCGAAGCATCGATGGATAATTCACGAAAATCTTGATCTTTCCAGCGTTTTTCAGGGTTGTTTTCAATGGCTTTTACTAGTGTGCTCACAACGTATGATACTTGGTTGGGATGTGAAAGTGGTTGGCAACGTTGGCAAGGCCTAAAAGAAGCGAGCAATGCTTCTTTAGCTGTTTCAAAGAATTCACAGTTTTCGAATTTTGGTTTCCTGGCAGAGCAGGTTGGCCGACAAAATACACCTGTTGTTTTAACGCCTACATAAAAAATGCCTTCATACCCAGGATCTTTGGTAACTAATGCTTGATAATACTCTATCTTTTTTTTGACAGCTAACATGGTTAGTCTCACTAAAATAACGAGAAATTTTGTTTATACATTATATTATAGTGAGTTTATTAATCGGTGCTGCCGAAATTCAGGCATTCATTTTTGTTAGATAACATTAAAGTTTTAATCGCACGTTAAATGCGGTATGCAACTATATCCCAAAAATTTTGCGGAATCCTCTTTTGCCGGTAATTTAAAATCAAACACACTCACTCCCCACATTTTTTTATTCTGATAAGTTCTACCATCGCTGGAGCCAAACATGAGAGGTTCGTGATTAGAGTTTTGGCCTAAATACAGCATGACATGCGTAATTGAATTTGAGTTATTTATTTTATAAGTTCCAGACCAAAATAATAAATCGCCGGGTTTTAATTTTGAAAAATCTGCTGAATTAAAATCATTGACTTGAACATGATGGAGAGTCCCGTTTTTCTCAACCCACTGATACATGTCATTTGCAGATCGCGGTACGTCTTTAACGCCATTACTACTTAATAAATAATAAATTGTTCCTGAACAATCCATGCCATGATTTTTCGGATCAGCAGATCCGTACAGGTATGTTAGATTTTGCTTTGTTAAAGTTGCCGCATTAGAAATGAGAGTCTTAACGGAGGGTGGATAATTAAGGTAACCCACAAGATCGGATATAGGAATAGGTTTTGTTATTGCAGGTTTTAATTGGTTTTGGGCGTTACAGATTAAAGGATATAAAACAATTATCGAAAAAAGAATTCTATGAATTTTTGACATGGCTAATTTCTTTTTCATTTTGCATCCTTGCTGCCACCTTAAACGCTCGTGCATGCACATCAACATTATGTACGCGGAGAAAATCAATCTGTTGATTAGCTAAAAATAACGATAGTGTAAGCGTTTCAATATCACGTTCAGATGGCGAACTATCAGTAAATTGCGTTAAAAATAATTTTCGTGAATGACCTACGAGTAAGCGCACACCAAAATCGCGAAATAAATTAATATTTTTAATGAGAGCAAGTGACTGCGCTGCGGTTTTACCAAAGCCAATGCCTACATCCAGAATTAATTTTTCTAAAGCAATTCCGTATTTGGTCATTTGATTTAATTTTTCATCTGCCCAGCGTTTTACAATGGCAATTGCATCTTCTGTTTCAGCCAGAAAATGTTTTTTTCCAACTGGAATACTGAGAGAGTGCATAATCACCGTATCGCAGGTATGTGCAGCAATAATTTCACACATAGCAGGATCAGAAAGACCACTCACGTCGTTAATCCAGTCAACACCTAACATAAGCGCTTTTTTTGCTACATCCGCGTGGCGTGTGTCGACACTGATTTTCGGTGGGATAAATAATTTATCTCGTTCTGCAAGAATATTTTTTAAAATAGGTTCTAAACGTTGCCATTCGCTAGTGGAATCAATAGCAGTAGATTTTGGGTTAGTTGATTCAGCTCCAATATCAATGATTTCTGCTCCTGTTGTCACTAAGTAGTGCATTTGTTGAGTTGCGAATGGTATTTCCAAAAATTTTCCACCGTCAGAAAAAGAGTCAGGAGTGACATTGAGAATTCCAATTAATTGCGGTGTGTCGATGCGCTGTGGAATTTGTTTAGTGTGCAAAGGTGCCGCACCTGAAAATCGCGAGCCCCACTGTGCTGCCAGTTCTACCGCGGTTTTTCCTTGATGCGGACCCGGTAAAGGATAAATCCAATGTGGTGCAACATCTGCTAAAGGCCATAAAGCAAATGGTCGTTCATGTAAATGTTCATGCGGGATATGCAGTTTTTCATCATACTGAATTAAATCATCCCAAGCCAAAATATCAATATCAATAACGCGCGGGCCCCATTTTTTTTCGGGTTTTCGGTCAATGATTTTTTCAATATCTTTTAAGTGCTGCAAAAGATCATATGGATTAAGTGTGGTTTCACATCGTAGTGCTAAATTTAAATAGGGTTTATCCCAAGTGTCAGGCGCATTTTCTGGTAATAGAGCATCTGAAATATACACAGGTGAAATTTGCACGACAGAAATAGCAGGGATTTTTTTTATAAGCTGCAAGGCATGACGTAAATACGCTAACCGATCTCCGAGATTGGAACCTAAGCCAAGAATAAGCATGCGTTACATTTCTCCGTAGGAGAAGGAAACGCCGCCCGTTAAATTCGAAATCCCTGGCTGTTTTTTTACTTTGATGGAAACTCCCGCATCTTTTGGTAATGACTTTTTGATTATTTGAACAAGACTATATCCCAGGTTTTCAATTAATCTAAATTTTTTCTTCGCGAGATCTTTTTTAATATTTTTTACTAAGTTATCGTAGCAAAGCGTATCTTGGAGAATATCTGTAGTACATGCTATGGGAGGAGTTGTAAAAAAGATATCAACATCCAGTACGACAACTTGTTTTTTCAATTGTTCCGCGCGTGACCAACCCAGATGTATTTTTAACTCGAGGCCTTGCAAAGATAAAGTGCTAGCAAAAATTTTTTTCATATATACTCAACGTGAAATTTTATCAATGGTTTTCATAATAGTAGGCGTGATTTTTTCTTTCACTTCCAGTGCACCTAAATTTTCCAGCAGTTGCTCTTTTTTTGTTGCGCCAGTAATCACAGAACTGACGTGAGAATTTTTAAGACACCAAGCAATCGCTAATTGTGCCACCGTGCATTGTAAATCATCGGCAACTTTTGCCAATAATGTTACTTTTTCAACTTGTTGTTTAAAATCATCAGGAACAAGCCACGCTTCTTTTGCTAAACGACTTTCTGGTGGAATACCGTGATTGTATTTTCCAGATAAAATTCCGGAAGCAAGAGGACTCCATATGGTAGTGCCTAGACCATACTCTCGAAATAAATGTAAGTATTCTTTTTCAAGATGATCACGAAAGAAAATATTATATTTGGGTTGCTCCATAGTGGGTTTAATGCAACCTAATCTTTCTGCAAGTTTAAAAGCGGATTGAATTTGTTCCGCACTCCATTCCGATGTGCCCCAATAGAATGCATAACCATTGCGTACAAGATAATCCATCGCGAGAACGGTTTCTTCTAGTGGTGTGTTAGGGTCAGGGCGATGGCAAAACAAGAGATCCACATAATCAAGTTGTAATCGGCGTAGAGAATTTTTTGTTCCTTCCAGTAAATGTTTACGCGACAATCCTGTGTCATTGGGACCTTCTCCTCCCCAGAATATTTTGGTGGAAATGACTAAATCTTCGCGACGGAAGTCTTTAAAAGCTCTGCCCATTAAAATTTCAGCTTCGCCATGAGCATAAGCTTCGGCGTTATCAAAAAAGTTAACCCCATGATCAAATGCAATATGCATGAGTTCTTTTGCATCATTAAAACCAAGCTGCTTAGCAAACGTGATCCAAGATCCAAAACCTATTTCGCTAAGTTTTACCCCTGCTTTACCGAGTCTGTTATATTGCATAGGCGCGCCTTTATTATGGAGGAAGGGTTGGTATACCCATTACACCTCAAGATGCGACTTTTAACAATCCATCTTGCATCGAATTTGAAACGTTTTTCAATCGAAAAATCTCGAAATACAGGCAAGTATTCCTGCAATTTTTCTCAATCAAAACGTTTCAACTTCTCGCAATCTGGATGTTAAAACTTCGCATCTTGAGTGTAATGGGTACAGTATTTTAGCATTTTTAATATTATACTTCCTAGCATAGTTGAAGCTCTTCTTATCTTGCCTATCTTGCTTTCTTCTTTGAATTTTCAAGCTGACCGCTAGCAAATCCTCAATCATTAATTCAAGACGGGAAAGATTCAAATGAAGAAGAAATCATCAAATCATATTACTTATGCGCATGATAAATTTGTTCGTACCGTGATGGCTGACCCTCGGGTCGCTCGCGAGTTTTTTACTTTGCATTTGCCAGATAAAATTCGCCAGGTAACTGACTTAGAAAACTTAGAGTTGCAACCAAGATCACATATTAATGAGATTCTTGACATCCTCCTCGACATAAATGCGCGAGGATTCCTACCGTTCATCACGCAACGAATGCATGATGAACTTCGATGGGTTCTTGATTCATAGAGCGGCCTTGTTGCACCGTCTCTCCACAAGCTAACCGGGCATGCCCTGCCCTTAATATATTAATCGCAGCAACCAGATCAGCATGGTTTTTATAGCTACACTTTTTGCAGACAAAGTTTGCCTGAGTTGCTCGATTGGATGCACTGACATGATCGCACTCGGGACAAGTTTGGCTCGTGTAGGGTGCTGGTATTGCAACAACAT
Organism: uncultured Gammaproteobacteria bacterium; assembly: GCA_963710715.1. Lineage (GTDB taxonomy): Bacteria > Pseudomonadota > Gammaproteobacteria > DSM-16500 > DSM-16500 > CAVQBL01. Next base: position 250,684 of record CAVQBL010000016.1, read on the forward strand.
CACCTCCTAACCAAGATTGCTTGTACTCGAGCTGGCGCCTAAATTCATACCATCCTTGATCAAGGATAGATTTATTTAAACCCCTTTTGGCTTTCACCTGTTTGCCGGGTGAATCCATTGTACCTGCAGCACTTTTACTCATATTCTTTATTTGCAAATCTTCAATAAACACCAAAGCGTAGTTTTTGCAGAGCGTGCTACTTGTTTTGTGCAAATAATCTTGACGAACATTCGATATCTTTTGATGTAAGCGACTGATTTTTGTTTTGATCTTTTTCCAATTTTGACTAAATTTCGTTTTTTTACTCATTTGACGCTGATACGCTGCCAATCTTTTTTGGTTCTTTTTAAAACTGTTCACTGGGACTAACACTGTTCCATTTGATAAAGTTGCAAATTGGGCAATCCCTACATCGACTCCAATTGCAGTGGTTGCAGGATGAACAGCCGTCTCAACTTCTCGTTCTGTTTGAATGCTGACATACCATTTATCGCATTTTCGACTGACTGGTGACTTGACTGATTTCTCCTAACACTTCGCAACCTTTTGTTGCAAAACTTGAGAATGAGAGGCTTTAAGCCAGGGCATCTTAGGATCATTTCGCCATGTGGTGAGCTCTTTGCAAAGACCTGCATAATTTAATTTTTTTTCACCTTTTTCATAACGATTTTTTTGCAAAGCAAGTGCTTTATTATAAACAAAACGGCTTGAACCGGCAAAACAGGATAATTCTCGCACCTTGCCGACTGATATTTTTAATCTAAATTTAAATGCTTGTAGTCTTCTCATGGGTAAAATATACTTTGGTCTATGAATAAAATCAATCAAATTCGATCTGGAAGACATTGCAAATTTAATATGCATGTGCATTTGGTCTTTGTGACGAAATATCGCAAAAAAACTTTTAATAAAACGGCCCTTACTATTTTGAATATAATATTTTCAAAAGTGTGTGCTGATTTTGAAGCAACTTTGATTGAGATGGAGGGTGAAAATAATCATGTACATCTTCTTATTGAATATCCGCCAAAAGTGGCTGTCGCTAATCTCGTCAATAGTTTGAAAGGCGTATCCAGTCGCTTGCTGCGCAAACATTTACCATCCATTGCTGAACACTATTATAAGGGCGTTCTTTGGTCACCCAGTTATTTTGCTGCATCCTGTGGCGGCGCACCCATTAATATCATTAAACAATATATACGACAACAGAATACACCCGCTTCTTAAAAGCTGTCAGCGTCGCGCTGCACTATCCATCCTCGGCATGAATGCCGAGGCTTTCCGCGCAAAGATGGTAAAGAAACAACAGTTGATATTCTTTACAAAACAACTATTGAAGGTCATGAGGCTTATCTTTATTTACTTTTAGAACATCAAAGTACACCAGATGAACTCATGCCGTATCGAATGTTAAAATATTTATGTAATGTTATTGTCCACTATCTGGAAACCACAGAAAGAAATTTATTGCCATTAATCTATCCCATGGTAATTTATCATGGTGAAAATCTTTACCCATATTCAACAGATATTAGAGATATTGTTGATGCGCCTCGAGAACTGATAGAAAAATATTTTTTAAAACCGTTTCAACTAATAGATTTAGGTAAAATTGAAGATAAAGAATTAAAGCAACATGCTTGGGTTGGCGTGATAGCATTTGCCTTAAAGCATATATTTGCGCGTGATATCATGCCACATTTGCAGGACATGGCAGGATTGTTGCATAAGATTGATCAGGCGGGCGGCAGAGATTATATTTCGATTGTGTTACAATATTTGTTAGAACGAGCGGAATTGAAGGATAGGCAGAAGTTTTTTGAGCTAATTAATACACAGATTTCCCCCGAAGTTGGAGAAAAAGTTATGAGTCTTGCAGAGCAATTTAAAGCAGAGGGTAAGATCGAGAGTAAAATCGAAATGGCTGAGTGCTTATTGGCTGAAGGGGTGGAGATTGCTTTCGTCCAAAGAGTTACGGGATTACCTTTAGCAAAAATCAAAGAAATTCAGAAAAACCACTAAGCTAGACCAACGTTGAGAAAATTTTGGTGTTTTCGTCTTGCTTAAATCACAGCCACTTTTCATGCTGTAGCAAGACGAAAAGCTCCATGTTACCAAGATAGTTTTACTTTTACTTAAGGGATTGCCACAAAGCAACATGTGCACCGGTTGGATCAGTAATAATAGCAAAACGGCCAATATCACCAGCATTTGTAACAGGCTTCACTGTAGAAGCTCCATTCTTATTCGCTTTTTCGAGCGCTTTATCTACGTTTTCAACTAAGATGTAAGCCATCCAATGTGGTGGAATGTTTTTTTCTTTATCTTTCGGAATTCCCCAGATTCCTGCTAAGTCTTTATTATTATGTTGAACTGTCGTATATGTCATGTCACCCATGTCATGATCAGTAAATTTCCAACCAAATACTTTTCCATAAAAATCTTTTGCCGCTTTAACATTATTTGTTGCTAATTCATTCCAACAAAATTCACCTATTTTATCCGTCATAAAGCTTCTCCTTGATGTGGGTTAAATAATTCTGGATTTAACATCCAACGTAGGATCCATTGCGTAGGATCAATTTTCTCGAGGCACAACATGCTTCCTGCTTTAAACGCGACAATATCTCTGTTTTCATTTCCAGTTATCAATTTAGCCGCTAATTTTCCCATGAAAGGCATATGCCCCACCAGTAAAATATTTTCATCACGGGATTCGATCTCATTCATTATTTCATCAACTTCAGCGAGAGGGTCAAGTTCTTTGCGCGTTTCTACATTTGTTTTTACCTGTATACTCGGTAATAAAATTTTTGCTGTTTGTTGCGCGCGCTTTTTTTGACTTTGCAATATGCGCGAGACTTGTAGTTTCAGAGGTAAAATGAACTGTGCTAAATTCTGAATATCCGCTTTGCCTTTTTCGCTCAGCGGACGCTCATTGTCTAATCCTTCTGCTATACTGTCCCCGTGCCTGACTAGATAAGTTTTCATTTTATAAGCCAATAAGTTTTATGAGCAATTGCGGTATTTTAGCATTATGATACAGAGAAAATATAGATAAAGAGGAAAAATAGAGTGAAAAAAATTATAAAAAACCGCGGAACAGCTAATAATTTAGAAGGTCGATTTGAAAAAAGCACGCGAGAGATTTTTGATGACGGTTGGAGCGTCGAGAATTTTGATGAAGAAGAATTGCCAACCTTAGAAACAACCTTATTCATTGAGCGCGCAAAAAGTATTATTACACGCAATGATTCACCGGACATTAGTTTTGAGCAATCAATAAATCCTTATCGAGGATGTGAGCACGGTTGTATTTATTGCTACGCACGTCCTAGCCATGCGTATATGAATTTATCGCCTGGATTGGATTTCGAGAGTAAAATTTTTTATAAAGCTGATGCAGCGAATTTATTAGAAAAAGAAATTAATAAACCAAGCTATGTTTGCAAACCTATTGTGATTGGTGCAAACACAGATCCTTATCAACCCGCGGAAAGTAAATTAAAAGTCACCCGCAGTTTGTTAGAAGTGGCAAACCAATATCAACATCCTATAGCTATTATTACTAAAAGTTCACTGATAGAACGAGATTTCGATTTATTAGAAAAATTAACAAAGAAAAATCTCGTCAAAGTAGTCATCACTATCACAACGCTTTCTGTAGATTTAAAAAAAATATTAGAACCCCGTGCTTCAGCACCACAAGGAAGATTACGTGTCATTCAAAAATTAGCCGCGCTGAATGTTCCGACCACTGTCATGGCAGCCCCCATGATTCCTATGATAAATGATATGGAATTGGAACATATTTTAGAAGCGGCTAAAAATGCCGGCGCTCTTTACGCGGGTTACACCTTTATAAGACTTCCTTACGAAGTAAAAGATTTATTTAAAGAATGGTTAAAAAATCATTATCCACAGCGAGCAGAACATGTGATGAGCTTGATTAAACAAATGCGTGGAGGAAAAGAATATGATTCTACATTTGGCGAACGCATGCGAGGAACTGGCGAATTCGCCAATTTGTTGGCAGCCCGCTTTAAAACTGCTTGTAAAAAATTAAAATTGAATAGCTCACCTTCAGTCAATTTATCTACGGAGCTTTTTCAGAAAAGAAATTCCTCTCAGAAACAATTGAATTTTGATTTATAATCTCAGATAACTCTAATATTTTTGGAAATATGTTATGAATATAGATAGAGATGCCTTGCAAGATCTTGCTGCGCCGGATGGAATATGCTTTGGCTGTGGCCCGAAGAATGCGAACGGTCTACGGATTAAAAGCTATTGGGATACCGACAATGTGCACGTTGTGATGACGCACATACCGGATGCGCGTTATGTTGGTTGGCCATCGCTTGTCTATGGTGGGCTAATCAGCTGTCTTATTGACTGTCACTCCAACTGGACTGTGATGGCAAGCCACTACCGTGCTGAAGGCCGAGAGGTGGGAACGCAACCACGTATTGATTGCGTAACGGGTTCGTTGGGTGTGAAATATATTAAGCCAACGCCGATGGGTGTATCGCTGACGCTTAAGGCGCGCATTGAAGGTAACGTTGGGCGCAAGACGCGTGTGCTGTGTGAGGTGTATGCTGACGACATATTGACGGCGCTGGGCGATTCAATCTTTGTTCGAGTGGATATAGGACATTTGGCTAAAACAGCGCATAGTTGAACCCGTGCTAATGCCTTGAAGAAAGCCTATTTAAACTGATTCTATCGATTGTTTGTTTGAATCTTTGTGGGGTTGGTGATAGTTAGAAGTATTCTTGAAGTCATTTTTAGAAAATATAAATTTTTCTTGTAATGATTGATAATAGTTGCGAAAGAATGAAATATATTCTTCACCACCTCGATCGATCATTAGCAACAATTCTGGTGGTAATCCAAAATTAATATTCAATTTTTTATATATAGTTACCGTACGCTCATAAATCATTTCTTGAAGTATATTACCCAAGTTGTTTTTTGGCAAATCTATTGAATGCTCGTATGCTGAGGCAATGGAGTGATTAACGAACTCTTCAATAGCTTGTTCCTTCGTCATTGTTCGTATGGGTAATCGTTCAGGCAAAAATTTATTACTAAAAGTGGCTTTTTTGCCCAAAATTTCTTTTGCTATAGATTGTGCTAACAACGGTGAATTGTGAAGACCGTCTCTATATGTCCCTGTTAGTATCCAAAGTCCTTTAATAGATGTAGAACCTATTAGTGGGAATGAATCGACGGTAACTGGACGATTTCCGATATATAAGTCTGAAAGCTCAGCATCTTGAAAATCTTGACTAATTTGTTCCATTACATATTGAAGCAAATAATAAACATATCGAATTTTGGGTTTAGTTTCAGGAGTTAACCCTAAATAATTTGAAGCACCTAAATATAAAGAGCTATTCCCGCGAGATATTGCATGAATTCCGCATGCACCTGCGCGATTAGGTGTTCTAATGACGCCTTTGAATTTATTAGATTTAGAATTTAATAAAAGCGCGTAACCCCTGCTAGCAAGTATTTTAGGAATTTGAAATTTGAGTTCAGGAATTTGCTCAATAAGAGCTTGTGAGTAAGCACCCGTGGCCAAAACTACACTTTCTGCTTGAATTGATGTGTTGTCTTCAGTTTGAACCCATTTAATTTTTCCATCTGCTGTGTGAACTTTTCTCACCATACCATTAATAATGGATATATTTTTATTTTGAGTAATAACTTCTTGTAAGTTATTAAGTAAGTGAATAGCATTAATTGAGTTTTCATTTGGTAAATACAATGAACGCAATGGTCGGCAATCCTCTCTTGGGTTTATACCAGGAATATCAAGAGGATCAACTTCTTGGTGAGGTTCAGAATATAAATTTAGTGCTTTAGTAATAGCGGAGTAATTTTGGTTATCTAGTTTCCCTGATTTCGCATTGAGAATAATAAATGTTCCCGGTTGAATAGTTATTCTTTTCTCTTTGCAAACTAAATTGTTAATTATATTCAACCATTCAGGCCAGATTTTTCCAGCCTTAACCGCCATATCCAGTTTAGCTAACCCATATTCTGAATTAAAACTAGCTTGTGTTACCTCTCCAAAGCAACCCAGCATAGCGCCGGCAGCAATAGTAGCATTACCAAGTTGATTAGACGGGCCGATAATGCCAATTTGCAAAGTTGGATCTTCTTGGGCTAAAGCGAAAGCAGTAGAAAGACCTAATATACCATTACCTAAGATAAGCACATTATAGCTTTTCATTTTTTGTCGCCCTCGATAGCCGTTTCCTGTTATTATCTCACCATATAATCCTTAATATTGATGGTAGGTTATGCATTTCTCAAAAGATTAAGTTGGATTATACCTGTGATAGATTCTTTTGTGTACAAATAAAATGACAGGATGTTTATGTGCTATAAAAAGCTATTTTCCAGCATATATTCTCAGATGGAGCAAAGAGCAGAGGATTCAGGAAGCCAAATGATAACTTTTGGTATTTTCGGATTTATCGCATATCCTCTTTTCTATTTCTTGAATTTACATCTATTAACTCCACAAACGTATTCAAATTTGTCTTTGCGCATAATTGCAAGCCTACTATGCCTAGGCTTAATTTTTAAAAATTACTGGCCTGAGAAATTACGCCCATATATTCCAGTATATTGGTATTTCACATTGCTATACGGATTACCTTTTTTCTTCACATTTATGATGTTAAAGAATGACGCTTCTAACGCTTGGTTATTGAATATACTAACGGTAATTTTTTTCACCATATTAGTGATAGATTGGGTAAGTGCAATAATTCTTTTTATTATTGGAGGAACTCTTGGTTGGCTAGCTTATTATTTAACGGCTTCTCATCCGCTTATGTTTAAATCTCAATCGGTTAGTTATTCAGATTTTATCGGTACGTACGTCGTAACTATTGTATTAGGGTTAATATTTTCGCGTAATAAGGAAAAAATACAGAAAGAAAAATTAAAGACAACAGCCACTGTTAGTGCTAGCATCGCCCACGAACTCCGAACTCCTTTGCGAACAATAAGTAGTGGTATTACGGGCATCAAAAAATGTTTACCCGCATTGATTGATACGTATGATCAAGCAAGACAACAGAAAATGAATGTTCCTGCAATTGATACACAGCTTTATAAGTCATTGCCCACAATATTTAACAATGTTGAATCTGAAACGCAAGCGGCTTTCATCATCATTGATATGTTGCTCGTAAAAGTAAACCAATTAGGTGTTAAAGCAATACAAACAAAAACTTGTTCCATTGCATATTGTATTAATGAAACTTTACGTCGTTATCCGTTCGATTCCGGCGAGCGTGAATTGATTCATTGGGATGATAAAAATGATTTCATTTTTATCGGCGATGAGTTGCTCATTATTCATGTTTTGTTTAATCTGATAAAAAATTCTCTTTATTACATTAGAGCGGCGAGGAAAGGCAAGATTCAAATTTGGTTAGAAATGATAGAGGAAAATAATATTTTACATTTCAAAGATACAGGGACAGGTATTCCTCCAAGAGTTTTACCTTATATATTTGACCGCTTTTTTACGCAAACGCCGCATGGCACAGGAATTGGATTGGCTTTTTGCAAAGCGGTCATGGATAATTTAGGTGGGAAGATTGCTTGTTATTCTAAAGAAGGTGAATATACAGAGTTTGTTTTATTTTTTCCTCCACAAGCGACTTGAGTATTAAGGACTAAGGAATATGACAAGACAAACACAAAGAATTGCAAGTTGTTACTCACCCACAACAGTTCTTTTAGTTGACGATAGTCAGAAATTTTTAACGAATGTGACATCTCTTTTGGATTCTAAAATAGCTATTTTCAAAACGTACAAGGATCCGGGTGCAGCATTACACTTTGTTAAAAATGATTACAAATTTAATCCATTTACCGAGCGCTGTTTGTTAAGACCTGAGGAGAGACAGCGAGATACTCGTAACATTGAAGTTGATGTGCGCGCTATTTATCAAGAAATTTATAATCCTAATCGATTTATGCAAATTTCAATTATCATCGTTGATTATCAAATGCCAGGCATGAATGGTATAGAGCTATGCCAGCAAATCAATAATCGTTACATTAAAAAGATTTTGTTAACTGGTGAAGCCGATGAGAAAATTGCAATTGATGCATTCAACAAAGGAATTATCCATAAATTTATTCGCAAAGACGCAGCTGATTTTTCTGAAGTGCTCAATTCAGCGATAAAAGAATTACAGCTCGAATATTTTCAAGATTTATCCGAAATTGTTATTAATAGCATCACTAAAAATCCTGAGTATCCGAATAGTTGCTTAGACGATCCTGTGTTTACCCGCTTTTTTTATGATCTTTGTCAAAAACACGAATTTACCGAATATTATTTAGTCGACGCACTCGGTAGTTTTTTATTTCTGGATTCTGCTGGCAAGCCAAGTTGGCTGGCAATGAAAGATGAAGACAATGTTCGTGGTGCTATCATGAATGCAGAAATGAGTGATGTGGATGTGCCAAACAGTATACTTGAGCCACTTAAAAAACATGAAAAAATTGTATTTCTATTCAGTGATGAAGAGTTACGTAAAGATCCATCCGAATGGTTACCGTATTTGCATTCTGCTAAAAAATTAGTGGGGCGCGAAACGTACTACTATGCCTTCATTGAAAAAGCAAAGTTATATAACATTCATCCAGAGAAAATACTTTCATATAAAGCGTATCTTGATCAATTTTGAGAAAGCTCGATGTATTCATGCAAAAGCCGACCCCATAACCTGGATCCCATTTTTCACTTATAGCAGAATCTTATTTATAATATCGCTATAAACTGGACGATCGATCATGATGTATCTAATCTAATACCCGTAGGACTTCTATAAATTAAATTCCCGGTGCTTTTCGCCGCGCCCAAATCACAGGCGCTGCACTTATAAGTTCTACATCATAAAGAACAGGTTTATCACTGCTTGTTTGTGGGTTCGTACAAATTAATGTGTAGCGATTAGGTAAATTGCCTTTTTTAATTGTACGTAGCATCACTTCGCCTGAGGCAAGCTGCACGATGCAATCCACGCCAATCAATGTTTCAATAGCTTTGTCGTAATAACGAATTCCTGCGACATATTCACCGGCTACAAAGCGTGGAGTCATTGCATCATCTTTTACAACTAAATCAGTAGCGGTTTTAGGATAGTGCTGGCGAAATAAATTTAATTCTTCATTGAGTTGGCTTGTTTGCGCATCATCACTCATGGACTTAGGAAAAGAATAAGTGACGCCAGGTTCATGAACTCTTGTTAATCGCTCAGAGAATTGAGGTGTTGCGCCGATACCATGCATCAGCCATTCGGCGGTGCAATAAATTCCTTCTGATTTTAATATGAGAGCCAATTTTCTTGCCCCCCTTTCTGTTAATCCATTTCCTTTTAGATCTTCCCAATTTTGCATCGTGCTGATAGGAAGTTTATATTTTTGAGCAAAAGCACGTCGCGATAATCCAGTCATTTCACGTAAATCTCTGACCCGTTCAGTGCGCGCTTTATGAACAGGATCAAGAATACTCTTTTTTAGATCATCCCGCATCGTGTAAGCCATGTCTCACAAATGTTTGAGAGATTGTTTATTGACCAAATTGATCAAAATTTGGTTTAATTGGTGTGTAAGGCAAGATAACTAAGCGGCCCATGACTCCCTTAAGTTATCAAGGTGCACTAGCCAGTTACCTCCCACACACTAAATGGCTAATGCAAAAAAGCTCGTTAGAGGTAACAACTTTAGGTATCTATATATAGTAACACAGGATATTTATAGGAAGCCAAAGTGATGTTACCTCTTTTCAGAGTGAAAATATGAGGACTTAATTAATGAATATTAACAATAAATTAAATGAAGCTAAAAATCAAAAAAGACAGCTTCATGTATTATTAGTTGAAGATGAGCCTATCATACGAGAAGTTCATCAAAATATGCTTAACAGACTAAATTGCCAAGTTGACCTTGCAATCAATGGTGCTCAAGTCTTAGCAAAAGTAGATAGTGGTTATGATGTGATTTTTATGGATATCGGGTTGCCCGATGCTAATGGGATAGATATTACTGCAACAATTCGTCAGGAAAAGAGTAAATGCGTCCCGATTATTATATTGACTAGCCATAGCCAAAAAGAAGTAGAACCACAATGCTTAAATGCTGGGGCAGATGCAGTGTTTTCAAAGCCGATTAATTTTGAGAAATTGAAACAAGTCTTGCAAGAATATGTGATTAAAAAAAAAGAACAGCAAAAGGAATCCATTTGTGAATGTATTAATTGAACGTGAAAAGTTATATCAGGAGGATATATATATGTTGATATTATCGCGCCATATGGGCGAGCAAATTGTAGCAGGTGAACACGGAGAAATTAGAATTACGTTATTAGGAATGGACAGAGGCCAGGTACGAGTAGGTATTGTTGCACCGAGTTCTGTTCCTGTTCACCGTAAAGAAATTTATGATCGAATCCAGAAACAAAAACAAGAAAAAAAAGCAGCTTAATCTGAATTGCGATTACGATTTAAAGGAGATGTTTCCGGTAACATTGGGGCAAATGTAAGATGAAAAAGCAGAATTTTTTAGAGACATTGCTCCTTACCCGGTGACATTAAGAAAAACCAATCAGTAAAAAGGAGTCAAAAACTTTATTTAAGAGTGATGTACCATGCAAAAAATCCGTCATTTAAGTTCGATTGAAGAAATGACTTGGCAAAATATCAGAGCAGAAGTTTCATCTCTCAATCCTGAATTTGCAAACATTATTGATGATTTAAACCCAGATGCCTCATTCACTCTCTTTAAAGTACGTTATCCATTTGGTGCTGAAATTCTAAAACGCGGGACCTTATATTTACCCAACACGAACGGTCATCTTGTCCCAATTACAGACCCATCGATTTCGTCTCATATCAAGGAAAAATTAAGCTATAATTTAGCTTCAAGTCCTGTCACGTTTGTATTAAAAAATGTATTAGAACTTTTCATTGAAACAAAAAGTCGTACCATTGCAACAACGCCGTTTTATGGTCATGAAGCTGCAGCTCCCGGAAAATTATTTGGAGTGCAGCATGTATTAAGTGGAGAGCAATCTTATCATGCTAAATTTATTTGGGACATGACAGCAGGTGCGCGTTCTCTTTTTATGCTGCCAAAAATTTCTGAAATGAATCGTCACAACAGACTCAAAAAATTGTATGGACTGCAAGCAGATGCACCTAAAAATTTAATCCATCACTGGCGCGTTTTTCGCGAAATTACTGCGAGTGAAGCGTTTTTAGAGCCATGGCATGTTGAATTGTTGTATTTTTCAAAAAAATGGTTTAACCAACTTAATGATCCTGCCTGGTCGCGATTTAGTAATTATTTATATAAATTAGCTTGGAAGGGAAGTGATTTTTTACGTAATCGCCTTTGCTGGGATTTGATTTTTTCTCTTATCCATGAATCCAGTCCAGTCAAAGCAAGTCGCTATATTGACGAAACAGTTCGCTATCTTTTAGCCATGAGCACGGGCGCTGTCTGTGGTTTTGCACCAGCAACGGATAGTATGATGGCCCCGATAAAAGGATTGCAGAGTGTTTATTTAAATGAATATAATTTGAAAGAATACAGTCCCACCATCATGCAGCCCAGTTCGTTTGCATTAAAAAGTGAAAACTCTTTACCCGTGTATTATTCTTTACGATTTGCAAATGCAGCTGAGTTTTCCAGTAAGCCCAACGAGAGGACCAGTTTAATCACAGAAATTTCTCAGATCGCTTCGCTTTTGAGGCGTTATATAAATGAACTTTTGTCGGGAAAATTTAATCTCGAAGACTCGCTTTTAGATCAAGCCATTCATCAAACCAATTTTGATTTTTTCCATATTAATCCAGAAAATCACAGTAATATATTTGAAAGTAAGAATTTGGAAAAACAAGACAGTCGATTTTTACAGCCCATGCAAAATGATTTTGTAGGGACATTTCCAGCACATAGTCCGTTTTTTAAAGGGTGTATTAAGATTTCTAAAAAGGCGACCTTTAGAACATAGCACAATTTATCTTCACGATTTTAGCTCGCTAAATAAGACCCCAAAACATGTAATTTAAAATTCAGGTGACAAGTGTTTAAATTGTTGTTTATCAAACGGGAAACAATAAGACATGAATATTTTCAGAAAAATTAAAAGTATCAACTTTACAATAGTAGATGTATTTAAAAAATTAGGGATAAACAATCCTACTCAGGAACAATTAAACTTTATGCAAAAATTTTTAAAAGATCTAGGAGTTAATAATGTAAGAATAGCCATTAATGACAAAGTGAAAGAACAAGATGTTCCTTATCTTTGTTCAACCACGAACGCATTAAAATTCAAAACAGGAGTACCGGTTCTTACAAAAAGAGAAACAGAATGTTTGGGTTATTTGTCGCATGGTAAAAATCGCAAAGAGATTGCAAGCTTAATCGGACTTTCTCCCAGAACAGTAGATACGCATTTGGAAAAAGCACGAAACAAGTTAGGGTGCTTTACGAATTCAGAGTTGATTGATATATGGTGGAAGAGTCAAGATACCGAGTAGCAAGGAATGCGCACAACAGATAGATTCTGTATTCATCTGTAATTTTTAAAAATTCCTACAAGAGCAGAATTTTCTTTGCTAATATCGGGGTTGTTTTGGAGATTTCTTTAGACAATGAATAAACCCACAGAACGTTTTACAGAAACGGTAGAAAATTACGTTAAATATCGTCCTTCTTATCCACACGAAGTTCTTCAACTTATGATTGATGAATGTGGATTAACCAAGGAAAAAATTATTGCCGATGTGGGTTCTGGGACAGGATTGTTATCAAAGTTATTTCTTGATTATGGAAATAAAGTGTATTGTGTTGAACCCAACCAGCCTATGCGAGCAGCAGCAGAAATATATTTAGCGAAATATCCCCATTTTTATAGCGTAAATGGTACAGCTGAAGCAACGTCTTTAGAAAGCAACAGTATTGATATGATTACTGTAGGAACAGCTTTTCACTGGTTTGATATTGAGAAAACGAAAAAGGAATTTAAGCGCATTTTAAAAAAAGACGGCTGGGTATGGTTGGTTTGGAATGTGAGAGATATTGAACACTCTCCATTGTTGCGTGAGTATGAAAATTTAATTTTGAAATATGGAACTGACTATAAAGAATCGAATGCAAGAAAATTTGATAAAGTTGCAGTGAAAGAATTTTTTAGTCCCAATGAGATGAAAACTGCAGAATTTAACAATGTACAGCAATTCGATTGGGCGGGTTTCAAAGGGAGGCTTTTGTCGACTTCTTATAGTTTAAGGCCTGGCGATGAAAAATATGAGGAAATGATAAAGGAATTAAAAAGAATGTTTGACCAGCATCAGAAAAATGGAAAGATCGAGTTTTTATATAAAACAAAATTAAATTTTGGTCGGCTTTTCTAATGTAGTCACAATGTCACGCCAAAGCCAATTTGCCGTTGACAGATGAGCAGCTTAAAATATATGAGCCAGGACGAGCATTTTCGGCTATTTGGCAAGCTTCATCAAAAGATAAAAAAGATTGGTTTTTTCGTTCAATCGATAAAAAATAAATTAAACTTTTAACAGAGATTAAAGTAGGTATTGCAAGTATTAGATATGTTTGAAACAGATAAAATTAAGGAGTTCTTAATGAGTGTTCAATCTACTATAATGAGTTACTTGTTCTGTGATATTTGTAAGAACACGGGTAAAATAATGGGGTTAGGAAGTATTGAGAAGAAATGCGAATCGTGTAAAAATATGAAATATATAAGAGATAAATTTTTCTATATTATTAAAGAAATTTGCCGCAATCCTTTTAAAAATCATCCAGTAAAAATTGCCATATTAATATTTTTAATTTCTTTTTTTATTTTATGGATTAGCAAAAGTTATGAATCGCTAACATTTTCTTTAGGCGCTTTTGTCGCAATATTTGCTGCGCTTAAGTATAAGCTAGATCAAGCAAATTACCATAAGAGCCTATTCGAGAAGCGATACAAAATATTTTCTATTATTGATGAGGTCATGTGGGATTATGCAAGCAATTTAAAAATAACAGAAGAAATGATAGAAAAAATTAGCCTAAATTTAATGAGAAGGAGTTACTTTCTTTTCAGTAAAGAATCATATCTTTTCATTGAAAAATTTAGACGAGCGTTAATTGACATCAAACATCTTGATAGCCTAGAAACGAGAAAAAATAAAAACTTTGAAGAGAAGGTTAAAAAATCAAGTGAATTTCTTGTATCCATTATTGATAAACAGAATCTATCAGATAACTTCAGGGAAATTAAAATTAGCGATTACTAAAGAATAATATTCCGTCCAAAATTGATATTAGTTCGTGGATTGATGTGTTCCTCTTGCTATTTCTTGTTTATCATTCGCTCAATATTCTGTATTGCTGATAGAGTATCGTTAAAATCAGGCGCATTGCCGAAAAACATCTCGGTCATTCTTCTGTGATCTTGTTTTAATTGCTCGAGAAATACTTTGTTGGGGTATAAGCGTAAGGTTCCAATTTTGGCTTCGTCATAGTTTGCCCATTTGGATGGAAAATAGATTACTTTGTTTCGCACGACATCACTTAATAGTGCTGCGTCTTGCATGGCATAGTAGGTCAGATTATTTTTGTCTAACATCGCGATGTCGTAATAGTGACGAAACAGTCGACCAGGAAGCGGCTTTTTGGGGTCGCGGTGATATTCGGCGTGAAGTAGCGTTATCTTTTCCCAATAGGTGCGTTTAGCAGTCAGTGCAGTTACTTTTATCTCCGTTGGTGAATCAAATAACTCTGGTAAAAGTTGTTGTACGTAGGTAGTTACTGTCTTGGTTTCACATGGACTAATATCACCGCGTGCCCCAAATTCTAATTTGATGGATGATTGAATATATCCATCTGATATCTTTTCAAAGCAGCTTGGATAATGAAATATGAGGCTTTGCTCGTCTTTTTCGTCAGTTTCTAATTGCCATTCATTGTCATTAAAGTAAGTTGAGATATTTTTTCTAAATTCTTCCGCCAGTAGTGGTTTGACATTGTTGGTTATCTTGTTTTTGACTTTTTCGGTAAGTTGTTCTAAACGAATGCTACGTTGATTGGTTCCAGCAATAGTGGCGGGGTCATTCTCGGCAGTAATGCCTATGTATTGCTTCGATAAAGTTAAGTCAATGTCCTCAGAGAAGCGATCAATAATGTTATAGCATTTTGAAAGTGAGGTGCCGCCTTTGAAAGTGATATGTGGTGATAGAATGGGGTTTGAGAAAATTTGATCGAGCGTCCAGCATACCCAAAAATCTTTCTCAATAATGATGACATTTTTAATATTTTCAGAGCGCGAGGTTGCTTCTTGAAAATATTTGGCGCGCTCTTCTCGGGTAGTTTTAAGCAATTCTTGCATTTTAGTTCCCTATTATTTTTAATATAAATTGAATCATCCAGTCAGGTAATTGGGCCAGGTTTTTTTTAAGTTGCGATTTATCTTTTTTTGATAACACCTTTCTGCATTTCGTGATCATGTCTTCGGTAATATTGTTTTTCCCCATGTGATGTAACGCATTGATGACCTTGGTGACATTAATGTTTAAGGGTGCTTTATTTAAAAATTTAGAATGGCTAAATGTGATAGGGTAATTCGCAATTTTTTTCCGCGTCGAATTTCCTGATGTAATATAGGCGGGTTTTGCTGGTACTTGTGTGTCGAGTCCTAACTGGTTTGCTAGCTGAGCACCGCTGGGTTGAATGATGTCGCCTGATCGTGTTGCTATTGCTCTTGCAATAGCATCAGGGTTTGCAGCAAGCGTGCCTAGTTTTGGGTGCTTTGCTGGGAAGTCATATAATCCAGGGCCTAATTTGCGAATAAGTCCTTTTTTGGCAAGACGGTGAAGTGTGACTCCAATCGTATTGCGGGTGGCTAGGTCAATGAAATCTTTAGGCGTAAAGACCCATCCGCGCTGTTTGGCGCGAATACGTCGTAGGATGCTATCGCTTGTTGATTTCATATGCAATCCAGTGTAATAAAAAACATATAAAAAACATTACATTATAAAAAAAATAAAAATGTATAATTAATTGATTATTTTTGAATTTATAAAAAATATTATATTAAAATGCCTATTGATATTATAGCAGGCACTTATGGGGATGCAATAGCTATTTATTAATGTAAGTTGATAGTGTCTAACTTCGTCAACTACAATCAATGAGATGAAAACTGCAGAATTTAACAATGTACAGCAATTCGATTGGGCGGGTTTCAAAGGGAGGCTTTTGTCGACTTCTTATAGTTTAAGGCCTGGCGATGAAAAATATGAGGAAATGATAAAGAAATTAAAAAGAATGTTTGACCAGCATCAGAAAAATGGAAAGATCGAGTTTTTATATAAGACAAAATTAAATTTTGGCCGGCTTCTCAAGTCATATGCTCCCTACTTTTGGCCGAATTTCTTGTAAGCTATTGATTTATTCAAAATAGCCTGCAGAAAAATGGCCGTATTATGGGCCTTAGATTGCCACGCCTCACACGCTATAAGGTTTGTTCCCTCCGTGCTTAAGCGGGGAAGCGCGAGTCTCGAAATGGCAAGTTTCTCTTTTTGTAACTTTATTAATGTTGCATTAATTAGTACAAATACGGTACTATATTGGCTCTAGAAATCAAAAAAGAGTAACTTTTATGTTACGTATCAGTAAGTTAACAGATTATGCGACTTTGATAATGAGCTATTTGGCTTTGCATCCTGCTCAGGTTTTTAGCGCGACAACCATTGCGAAAGAAATACATCTTCCTGTTCCTACGGTGAGCAAAATATTAAAAATTCTGTCTGAAGCAAAACTGGTTGTATCACAGAGGGGGATCGCAGGTGGCTATCGCATGGCGCGCTCTGCTAAAGAGATTACTATAGCAGAATTAATAACGGCTATCGAAGGACATCCGGCGTTGACAGAATGCTGTAATGCTATTAACAGCTGTGCACTTGACTCATTATGTGTCATTAAAGAAAACTGGAAAGCGATTAATAAAATGATGGTGTCAATTGTTTCAAATTTAACTTTGAATGACATGTTGCATCCACTGGCTAAGCATCCTTTAAGCTTACGCGGTATTCCAATAAAGGTGCAAGAAGCATGACAAATAGTTATTTAAAACAAATCGTCAATAAAAATTATCAGTACGGATTTGTCACCGCAATTGAGTCAGATACGTTTGCACCTGGGTTATCAGAAGAAACTATTCATAAAATTTCCCAACGTAAAAATGAACCCGAATTTATGTTGAAGTGGCGTTTGCGTGCTTATCATCATTGGTTAAGCATGACACCACCGCGGTGGGCACATGTTCATTATCCTGAAATTGATTACCAAAATATTATTTATTATTCTGCACCCAAAACGAATAAAGACGGTCCAAAAAGTTTAGCCGAAGTGGATCCGAAATTATTGGAGACATATAAAAAATTGGGAATTCCACTGCATGAGCAAGGAAAACTTGCAGGTGTTGCTGTGGATGCCGTATTTGATAGTGTTTCTGTGGCAACAACATTTAAAGCGAAATTAGCAGAAGCCGGTGTGATTTTTTGTCCATTCTCAGAGGCAGTGCAAAAATTTCCAGAGCTGGTAGAAAAATATTTAGGAACGGTTGTCCCTTATCGTGATAATTTTTTTGCGACATTAAATTCAGCGGTGTTTAGCGATGGCTCATTTGTTTATATACCAAAAGGTGTGCGCTGTCCCATGGAGTTATCTACTTATTTTCGAATTAATGCAGCTAACACAGGACAGTTTGAACGTACATTGATCATTGCCGAGGAAGGTAGCTATGTCAGTTATTTGGAAGGTTGCACTGCACCGATGCGAGATGAAAATCAATTGCATGCAGCTGTTGTTGAATTAGTTGCGCTGGATAATGCACAAATAAAATATTCAACCGTACAAAATTGGTATCCTGGGGATGAGCAAGGTCGCGGTGGTATTTATAATTTTGTTACTAAACGTGGCGCGTGTCGTGGAAAAAATTCTAAAATTTCCTGGACGCAAATCGAAACAGGATCAGCAATCACATGGAAATATCCCAGTGTGATTTTACAAGGTGATAACTCAGTGGGAGAGTTTTATTCTGTCGCATTGACTAATCATCGCCAGC
This sequence comes from uncultured Gammaproteobacteria bacterium, assembly GCA_963710715.1. Lineage (GTDB taxonomy): Bacteria > Pseudomonadota > Gammaproteobacteria > DSM-16500 > DSM-16500 > CAVQBL01. Next base: position 268,869 of record CAVQBL010000016.1, read on the forward strand.
AAGCCGATACAGGCACCAAGATGATTCACATAGGAAAAAATACTAGAAGTACAATCATTTCTAAAGGAATTTCTGCAGGTTTCGGACAAAATACCTATCGTGGCTTAGTGCGAATGTTGCCTACCGCAATTAACGCGAGAAATTATACGCAATGCGATTCTTTGCTGTTGAGTGATAGTTGTGGTGCGCACACATTTCCTTACATTGAAGCAAAAAATCCGACGGCGAAAATTGAGCATGAAGCATCAACATCAAGAATTGGTGCAGAACAATTATTTTATTGTCGTCAGCGTGGTTTAAGTGAAGAAGACGCTGTTTCCATGATTGTGAATGGATTTTGTAAACAAGTATTTAATGAATTACCGATGGAATTTGCTGTAGAAGCGCAGAAGTTGTTGGAAGTGAGTCTGGAAGGAAGTGTAGGATAATTTTAGCTGTTCACTGTCGTCATCGCGAGGCCGCGTAGCGCTTGGCCGTGGCGATCCAGGACAACATGACGGCATAAATATTTTTTGGGTATAAAAAAATGTTAACGATTAAAAATTTACATGTGTCTATACAAGACGAGAAGCAGAGGGCTAAATCTATTCTGCATGGAATTAATTTAACTGTGAAACCGGGTGAAGTGCACGCAATTATGGGGCCCAATGGTTCAGGAAAAAGTACATTAGCGAATGTGCTAGCAGGTCGCGAAGATTATCAAATTACTCAAGGAGAAGTTATTTTAGACAAAAAAAATATCTTGCCGTTATCTCCTGAAAAACGCGCGGCGCTTGGAATGTTTCTTGCATTTCAATATCCAGTAGAAATTCCGGGTGTGAATAATATGTATTTTCTGAAAGCGGCGGTGAATAGTCTGCGTAAGCAGCGTAATTTATCACTGTTAGATGCCATGGATTTTCTCACCCTGATAAAAAATAAAATTAAAGAAGTGAATATGGAAGAAAAATTTTTAAATCGAGCAGTGAATGAGGGATTTTCCGGCGGAGAGAAAAAACGTAACGAAGTATTGCAAATGCTGATGTTAGAGCCGCGTTTGGCAATTTTAGATGAAACAGATTCAGGGCTGGATATTGATGCATTACAAGCCGTAGCAAAAGGCGTAAATAGCATGCGAAATGCCGAACGTAGTTTCATCATCGTGACGCATTACCAGCGGCTGCTGGATTATATTGTTCCGGATGCAGTGCATGTGATGGTGAATGGAAAAATTATTCGTTCAGGGGGAAAAGAATTAGCATTGGAATTAGAAAGTAAAGGCTACGGATGGTTGGAAAACCAGGTGCAAGTATGAGTGATGCGTTAGAAATCCAATCGAATATCCATTTCGCAGGACAAAAATGGCTGCGCACATTTCGCGAACAGCAATTAAATAAATTTTTGCAACGCGGATTTCCAACACGACGTGAAGAACAGTGGAAATATACAGATGTTACACATCTTAAGAAGATGTCGTATGTTGAAAATCAGCAAACTAATTCAATACACCCGATTCCTTTGGCGATGTCTGACGCTATTTTTTTAGTTTTTATTGATGGCTATTTTGCAGCACAATTATCTGACATTACACTATTGCCTAAACAAGTTTTATTGTGTTCACTGCAGCAAGCACTTAAGTCTCATGAGAATTTAATTAAACCTTATTTAACTCGAGAGTTTGATGAAAAGCAGTATCCATTCGCATGCTTAAATTCAGCATTGTTAAGCGACGGTATGTTTTTACAAGTTCCAAAAAATATTTCTGTTTCGGCGCCGATTCAATGCGTGTATTTAAACACGGCAGAAAAAAATACTGTTTCTTGTCCGCGCAATATCATTCATGTAGAAGAAAATAGCCAGATAACAATAATCGAAGAATATGTTGGCGAAACAGGCAATCATTATTTTACTAACGCAGTTTCTGAAATTTACGCTGAAAATAATGCACGAGTTTATTATCATAAAATTCAGAATGAAAGTTCAGAAGCAACACATATCGCCAATTTGTTTTTACATCAAAAACAGGATAGCCAAGTTAAAACCCACACATTAGCGGTAGGCGCAAATTTGGCAAGGGAGGATGTGCATGTCGATTTGCGCGAACGTGGCGCGGAGTGCAGTTTGAATGGATTTTATTGCTTAACGCGAGATAATCAACATATTGATAGCCATATTCATGTTGACCATCGTGCGGCGCAAGGTAAAAGTAGGATGTTGTATAAAGGAATTTTGGATAAAAAGTCACACGCAGTTTTTAATGGTAAAGTGTTTGTACATAAAAATGCGCAACAAAATAATGCTCATCAGGCGAATCATAATTTGCTTTTATCTTCTTTGGCAGAGATTAATACCAAGCCAGAACTGGAAATTTATGCTGATGACGTGAAATGTACGCATGGCGCGACAGTTGGCCAGCTAGATGCGGAGTCATTATTTTATTTACGCTCACGTGGAATAAAGCAAAATGAAGCTCTCCGGTTATTAACGTATGCGTTTGCAGGAGAAGTAATAGATCATATCACAGATAAAATGATACAGGCTCATGTGAATACTATTTTGAATGAAAAGCTTTCTTGCCTCACAGTCGAGGACAAATAATTATGATTAATGATACTGATTTTGCAGCATTACGAGAAGAGTTTCCTCTTCTCAAACAGAAAACACACGGCAGACCCTTAATCTATTTGGATAGCAGTGCAACCAGTCAAAAACCACGGCAAGTGATTGAAGCGCTTAGGCAGTATTATTTGCAAGATAATGCAAATATTCATCGCGGCATTTATGATCTAAGTGAGCGTGCGACTAGACTTTATTCTCAAACGCGTGTAGCAATAAAAGAATTTATTAACGCATCGCATGCACATGAAATTATTTTTGTCCGTGGAGCAACGGAAGGCATTAATCTTGTCGCGCAAAGTTATGGGCGCTCGCAGCTTAAAGCAGATGATGAAATTATGATTAGCACGATGGAGCATCATTCAAATATTGTTCCTTGGCAAATGTTAAGCGAGCAGGTTGGCGCAAAATTAAAAATTATTCCTATTTCTGATAAGGGAGAGATTGATTTAGCAGCATATGAAAAATTAATTTCTCCACACACAAAAATGGTCGCAGTTACTCATGCATCAAATGTGTTAGGTACAATCAATCCCATCAAGGAAATGGTTAAAATCGCACATGCGCATCAAGTGCCAGTGCTGGTTGATGGTGCACAAGCTTTTCCGCATATGTCAGTGGATGTAAAAGACCTGGATTGTGATTTTTATGTATTTTCTGCACATAAAGCGTATGGCCCGACAGGCGTTGGAGTGCTTTATGGAAAAGAAAAATGGTTGGAAAAGATGCCACCGTATCAAGGCGGTGGCAATATGATTGAGAGTGTATCTTTTGAAAAAACAACTTACAATCATTTGCCTTATAAATTTGAAGCGGGAACACCCAATATTGCTGGTGTGATTAGCTTTCATATGGCGCTTAAATTTTTGCGTGAAGTCGGCATGAAAAATATTGTTATGCATGAACAAAAATTATTAGCGTATGCAACAGAAAAATTATTGGCAGTATCTGGACTTCGCATTATCGGTACCTCACTTAATAAAGTGGGTGTCATTTCATTTGTGTTAGAAGGCATTCATCCCCATGACATCGGTACCATTTTAGATCATGAAGGGATTGCGGTTCGTGCTGGACATCATTGTGCCATGCCGTTAATGCAACGATTTAATCTTCCTGCGACAGTGCGCGCTTCTTTTGGATTATATAACACGAATGAAGATATAGATGCATTAATTGCAGGCATTCAATTGGCTAAGAGGTTTTTTGAATAATGTCGGAATTACGCGAGCTGTATCAACAAATTATTATTGATCACGGTCGACAGCCGCGAAATTTTGGTGGCTTGTCAGAAGCCAATCATCATAAGGAAGGTTTTAATCCTTTGTGTGGTGATAAAATTATTTTGCATGTAAAAGAACATAACGGTATCGTTGAAAAAATATATTTTGAGGGTATTGGATGTGCTATTTCAATTGCGTCAGCGTCTTTGATGACAGAAGCAATAAAAAATAAATCAGTAAGTGAAATTGAAGAAATATTTTCTGCCTTTCATGAGCTAGTAACAACAGGCAATGCAGCGGAAAAACTGGGTAAATTAACGGTATTAGGCGGTGTGCGAGAGTTTCCTGTGCGCGTGAAATGCGCTACCTTAGCATGGCACACATTAAAAGCGGCACTAACAGATAATCCATGCCCAGTTAGTACGGAGAATGAAACATGAATCCAGTTCAATTAACAGCTGCTGCCATTGCACACATAAAAAAAATGGTAGAAAAAAAATCGGGTGCGGTTGGTTTTCATTTATCAATTAAAAAAACGGGATGCTCTGGTTTTGCATACGTCCCTGATATTATTGAACACATAAAAATGGATGATATTCATTTTACAGCTGAACAAGGCTTGCAAGTATTTATTGACCCAACTTGTATAGATTTTGTAAAAGGATTGTTAATTGATTATGTGGCAGATGAGAGTACTGGCATTAAACAAAAACGTTTAGTTTTTATTAATGCAAAAGAAAAAAGTCGTTGTGGGTGTGGTGAGAGTTTTATGATATAGAGAAAACATATGATTAAACAAGACACAATTGAAGTATCCCGCGAAGTTGAAGCGGCATTAATTCCTTCCGGGGTTAAAGTGACCTTGCAAAAAGGCTCGTTGGTTTATATTACGCAAGCTTTGGGAAATTCTTACACCGTTTATGTCAATGGAAATTTGGCACGCGTAGCGGGGAAAGACGGTGACGCCCTCAATATGATTATTTTAGATGAACCGGATGTGAATACATTGGAAGGTTCTCTTGAAGATAAAGTGTGGGCATCATTAAAAACGTGTTTTGATCCTGAAATTCCCGTGAATATAGTTGATTTGGGGCTGGTATATGAGTGTAAAATATCGCCCTTAGAGAACGGTCATTCTGTTGCAATTAAAATGACACTGACAGCACCGGGTTGTGGAATGGGGCCTGTGCTAGTTGCTGATATTGAGCAAAAAATTCGTTCTATCCACGACGTGAATGACGTGAAAGTGGAGCTGGTTTTCGATCCCCCCTGGGATCGAGGGATGATGAGTGATGTGGGGAAATTACAATTAGGAATGATGTGAACATACAAACTATTAGAGGTTTAAAATGAGCATACAAGACACAATTAAACAGCAAGTTGAACAAAACGACATTATTCTTTACATGAAAGGTACGCCACAACTTCCACAATGTGGATTTTCTGCACGTGCCGTGAGTGTTTTGAAAGCATGCGACGCACGGTTTGCAAGTGTAGATGTGTTAGCAGATCCTGAAATCCGACAGGGTGTAAAAGAATTTTCTAAATGGCCAACTATTCCACAACTTTATATTCGTGGTCAGTTTATTGGTGGTAGCGACATTATGTCAGAGATGTATGAAAGTGGGGAATTGCAGGAATTGATTAAGAAAAAGGTGGCGTCTTAACTTACCCCTCACTTAGCTTCGTTATTTTACAAGCCGCCGTCAAAACCCTCACCCGTCTCGTCACTACACAGAGCGTAGTGACGAGCCACCCTCTCCCTGCAAAGGAGCATTGCGGGGAGAGGGGAAATTGTCATGGATCTATAGGTGGCTTACGAGTAATCTTAGACGAAATTACTTTCCATATTGTCAGACGTGGTAAAATTAATAAAGTAAAGATTAAAAACGCGGTCAGGATACTGACAGTGTACATTCCAAATGCAACAGCAAGCCCTACCGCGGCAGTTGCCCACAGTGTTGCTGCAGTTGTTAAGCCACTCACATAGTTACCTTGACGAAAAATAACTCCGCCGCACAAGAATCCAATACCAGTGACAATTTGCGCCGCGATACGCGTTGGATCAACGCTGCTACCCGCAACACTTAATGAAATGACACCAAATGCGCATGAGCCTAAAGCAATGGCTCCATAAGTACGTATGCCAGCAGAAATTCCATGACGTTCTCTTTCCCAACCAATTAACCCACCGAGTAAACAAGCAATAAATACTCGCAACAGTAATTCAAAGTCCATGAGTAAGCTTAAAGTGGTCATATAAATAAGGATCCAATCAGAACGCGTTGATCTAATGACAATCTGCATTATAATGTATCTGAAGAGCTCTAGATGTAACTATTCACGATTTTTACAAAAAGAACTCGTCATTGCGAGCCTCACGTCTTAGCTGAGGCGTGAATAGCTATTAGCATATTCTATTTATTGTAGAGATGACAATGAGAAATTATTCCAAAGTTGATGAAATTTGTATGGGTCTGGATCAGGCTTTACGTTCAATTTTTTGTAAACCACAGACAACTGCAAGATTAAATCCCTCTGCAGGTGCAAGTGAAGCTGAATTAAGCCCGGAGCAACGTCGACATTCAGCGGCACTTATGCGAATTAATCATGCGGGCGAGATATGTGCACAAGCGTTATATCATGGACAAGGATTAGTATCGCGCAATCCAGAGATACGGCAGCAAATGCAGCAAGCGGCTATTGAAGAAGGGGATCATTTAGCATGGTGTAAAACGCGTCTTCTTGAGCTAGGGAGTCATACCAGTTATCTAAATCCATTGTGGTATGCGGGCTCCTTTGTATTAGGTGCAACTGCAGGCATAGTGGGCGATCGTTGGAGTTTAGGTTTTGTTGCAGAAACAGAAACACAAGTGGTTAAACACTTGGAGCAACAATTAAAGTTATTACCCGCAAGCGATGAAAAAAGTCATAAAATTTTGCAGCAAATGCAGAAAGATGAACTGCAACATAGAGATGAGGCAATCAAAGCCGGCAGCGCTGAATTGCCGGCATTCATTAAAAACCTCATGGGCTTAACAGCTAAAATAATGGTGAAAACGGCGTATTGGGTTTAATACTAGGACGCTAACGCTGCAACCAGCAACAGCCACGTTACCCATACAACTTCCATAAAGTAAGGGAATCCACTGCGTTTAATTAGCCAATAAATAAAAGCAGGAATAAGGCCAACAAGAATAGGGATGCCCGCTAATGCAATGAGTTTTCTAATCACATGACCAATGGTTCCACCTGAAAATAGAGCTGCTAATGTGTGATCAACCCAGTTGTAAGCAGCGACTAAAGCGTGTAATCCAGTTTTGATATGAGTCATGATAAAAATAGCGATCAGGCAGAGCAGAATAAAGACAATAATTTGTTTTAACATAACATCTCCTATATTTAAAAAAGTCATTTATAAAAAAGTCGGGTGAGGGTCGATTACGTTCTCAACCCAGTGCCTTTATTCAGCAAATATAAGCACCAGATAAAAAGAATAATAAATAGCACACAAACAATCGAAAATCCAAAATAAATATTTAAATCTGAGATGCCTAGAATTCCATAGCGAAAAGTATCCACTACATTGAGAATTGGATTGAATAATGAAATGGTTCTCCACGTAGGCGGAAGCTGTTCTAAGGAATAAAATACGCCGCCTAAATACGTTAATGGAGTCAATATAAATGTTGGAATAAAAGATACATCATCAAATTTTTTAGCGAAAATCGCATTAATTAATCCACCCAAGGAAAATAACATAGCTGATAAAACAGCAATTGAAATCACTAACCAAAAATTATGAACGTGGAAATGAGTAAAAAGAAAAGAAATCAACATGACAATGATTCCCACCAAAATGCCACGCAAAGCTCCGCCCAACATAAATCCTAACAGAATAATATAATTAGGTGTAGGAGAAATTAAAACTTCTTCAACACTTTTGCTGAATTTCATCGCAAAAAAAGATCCAGCCGTATTTGCATACGCATTAGTCATGATTGACATCATAATTAGGCCAGGAACAATGTATTGCATGTAAGTAAAACCACCAATACTATTAATCTGTGAACCGATTAATTTTCCAAAAATAATAAAATACAAGGTCATGGTAATGGCTGAAGGTAATAAGGTTTGTGACCAAATGCGTGAAAAGCGCACAATTTCTTTGTATAAGATTGTTTGCAATTCAATAAAATTTTCTCTGCTACGTGAGCTCATTCCAATTCCTTATTATTTGTCGCAAGCAAGTCTACAAATAATTCTTCGAGTCGATTCGTTTTATTTCGCATGCTGCGAACAGTAATGTTTTGTCTGCTAAGTTCATCAAATAACATATTAAGAGAATAATTTTTATGAACCTCTATTTCCAAAGTGACTTCATCTGGCATACGATATTTATAAGCACTTAATTCTGGTAATTTATCGATAGGATGAGATAAATCTAAAATCAATGTATGAATATTTAAAGTATTGAGTAATGATTTCATGTTGGTGTTTGTAATAATTTCACCGTGATCAATGATAGCGACAGTTTTGCAAAGCTGTTCTGCTTCTTCAAGATAGTGTGTAGTCAGAATGATGGTTGTACCTTGTTCATTGAGTGCCGTTAAAAATTTCCACAAAGAATGACGTAGCTCAATGTCTACCCCAGCGGTGGGTTCATCAAGAATTAATAATTTAGGTTCATTAATCAGTGCACGTGCAATCATTAAGCGTCGCTTCATTCCACCCGATAAACGTAACGCAGGTTGATTATGTTTTCCCCACAGCCCTAATTTTTTTAGATAATATTCAGCACGCGTTTGAGCAATTTTACGTGGAATGCCGTAATATCCTGCTTGATTAATGAGAATATGAGACACTTTTTCAAATGGATTAAAATTCATTTCTTGGGGTACGACACCAATGCAAGATTTAACGGCTGCTATATCCATATCTAAATTGTGGCCAAAGACAGTCACATCGCCGCTGGTTTTATTCACCAGAGAACACAAAATTCCAATGAACGTGGATTTTCCAGCGCCATTTTTTCCGAGTAGAGCAAAAAAATCTCCTTGTGGAACTTCTAAGCTAATATTTTTTAGCGCCATTAAACCAGTAGCGTAAATTTTAGTGAGATTTTTTACTGAAAGTGCTTGCATGGAGATACCTTAATTATGTCTCCCCGCGGGGATGACGGTTTAGATTATGACATTTTCCCCGGCAACTTCTCAACCAGCATCCGCAACGCTTGCCCACGATGACTGAACCGATTTTTTACCTCGAGATCAAGTTCTGCAGCACTACAATGTTGATCAGGCACATAAAAAATAGGATCGTAGCCAAAACCATGATTTCCTTGTGGCATATTTAAAATACGACCGTGCCATGTTCCTTCGCAAATGAGCGGCGTTGGATCCGTTGTATGGGATAAGTAAACTAAACTGCAATGAAAATTTGCCTGTCGCCGCTCTTCTGGAATATTTTTTAAAATAGATAGTAATTTTTCTATGTTATTTTTTGCAGTCGCATTAGGCCCCGCATAACGTGCGGAATAAATTCCCGGTGCACCATTCAATGCAGCAACTTCTAAACCAGAATCATCTGCAATTGCTGGTAATCCTGTTTCGCGACAAGCATGCCGTGCTTTTAGCAACGCATTCTCAACAAAAGTCAGCCCCGTTTCTTCAATTGCAGTTACATTTAATTCAGATTGAGGAATAATTTTTAAATTAAGATTTTTCACTAATGCTTGTAGCTCGTGAATTTTCCCGGGATTATTGCTCGCAAAAACAATTTTCATTTTATACCTATCAACCAAATGCCATATCCATTCCCATCAATAATAATGGATTGGCAATTAAAATAAGCAATACTTGCAAAATGATAAGCACAGGGATTGGAGTAATATCAAAACCACCAATAGGTGGAATGATACGTTGGAAAGGGCGCATGATGGGAGCAGTAATTTGCGCTAATAAATAATTAGCTGGAGAAAAACCAAATTGCACCCAGCTTAAAATGGCTTGCAATAAAATTGCATAGAAGAAAACATTAAGAACATATTTAAAAACATCAGCAATGGCTAACAATAACAAACCAAAAATATTAGGCAAGCCCATCGTAATCATGCCAACCAGAAAAAATTTTAGCATACCAAGTAGTATGACAATAATAATACTCGCAAATTCAATGTTTGCATAAGTGGGAATAATACGGCGTAAAGGAGCAACAATAGGCTTGGTAAGTTTAATGATAAATTGAGTCAATGGATTAAAATAATCAGCATGTACCCATACTAAAATAATTCTAATTACCCAAACAAGCATATATAAATCAAATAATGTATTTATTAAAAATAAACCCGTATTATTAAGCGCATTTGTCATGTTTTTGACTCCGCTGATGAATCAAACGATTTAGCTAATTCTTCTGCACGTTCTTTGGCTGCTTGCAGTGCTTGTTTAAATATTTTATGAATATTTTTTTCTTCAAAAACGCGCAGTGCTTGTTCTGTTGAGCCACCAGGAGAAGTAACGCGCTTGCGTAATTCTGCTGCGCTTGCTTCACTTTCTAATGCCATGCGTGACGCACCAAAAGCTGTTTGCAACGTTAATAACCTGGCTATTTCTTTTGATAAGCCGAGTTCTTCTCCAGCTTGCTGTAGTGCTTCCATGACTAAGAAAAAATAAGCTGGGCCGCAACCTGAAAGTGCAGTGACGGCATCCATATCTTTTTCATTTTCAAGCCAAACAATAATGCCTACTGTGCGCAAGATAGATTCTGCCAAAGCATGTTGTCCTGGTGTTACATAATGATTAGCGTAAAGTGCTGAAGCTCCGCTGCCAATTAATGCAGGAATATTGGGCATGCAGCGAACGATTGCAACATCACCACCTAACCATTGTTGTAAACTAGATTCACGAATACCTGCTACGATAGAGATAATGAGAGTCTTGCGCATTTTCACGGGTTGAGTTAATTCAGCCGTGACAGTGAGTAATGTTTTTTGTTTAACTGCTAGAATGATGACATCCGCATTCATACCAGCTACTTTATTGTCTGTTGTGGTGTGCACACCTAGCGAGCGTTGCAACTGCTTAAGCTTTTCGGCTGCAGGGTCAGCCACCCAGAGTTTTTCTTTTGGGTAACCATTAGCAATTAATCCGCCAATTAAACAAGTACCCATATTACCGCCACCGATGATGGCGATGCTTGCTTTGTCCATGGATGTTATTATCCTATTTTATTTACAAACAGACCCTATGATACAGCTAAAGACGACGCGAACCAAATATCGCAGTACCAATTCTGACTATCGTTGCACCTTCTGCAATTGCTGCTTCTAAATCATTCGACATACCCATAGATAAAGTATCGATGGCAAATCCTTGATTGCGCAACATCTGAAACAGTGATTGTAATGTATGCAATTCAGCGCGTTGTTCAAGAAAAGTATTTTTTATTGCGGGAACAGTCATAAGTCCGCGCAATTTTAAACGTGATAAGGCAGCGCATTGAGTTGCGAGCATCACAACTTTATCCATATCCATTCCTGATTTTGTTGTTTCATGACTCACATTGATTTCTAAACAAATATTTAAGGGTGGTAGATGAGGTGGACGCTGTTCGTTTAAACGCTGTGCGATTTTAAAATTACTTACAGAATGAACCCAGGAGAAATATTTCGCAATTTCTTTAGTTTTATTACTCTGAATAGCTCCAATGAAGTGCCACTCAATATGTTTATCTGCCAGAGCATCTATTTTTATGAGCGCTTCTTGTAAATAATTTTCACCAAATGCAAGTTGTCCACTATGAACTGCCTGTAAAATTTTTTCTAGAGGTTGGCCTTTGCTGACAGCGAGCAAAGCCACTGAGCCTGATGTTCTTCCGAATTTTTTCTCACTGTCGCGAATGCGTTGTTGTACGGCGGCAAAGTTTTTTTGGATGTTGATCATAAATACCTCCGAGGGCTAGAAAGCTGTTATCATAGTAAAATTTATTATATCATCACGCAATGACAGAACTCGATAAAGCCATATCCGCAGCATTTGCAAGTCTTGGTAAGCAAGAAGACGTCAATAAAGTCTATCTTACCTTGCTACGCACGCCATTGTTTATTCCGGTGCAAAAGGAAAAAAAAGTGGATGATGAAGAACCTTTTCGCCCTTTGTTTGCCAGCATCGAAGATAAAATTTTCATGTTAGCGTTTGATACCATGGAACGCTTGACGAGCTGGGCAGGAAGTCAGTTTGATAAGATGAGTTATGTAGAGCTTTCTGGGCGTGATGTGGTTGCGGGATTGAGTGAAAAAGTATATTTGTGCATTAATTATGGAACTGATTTTTATAAAGAATTTAGTCCAGATGAAGTAAAGCGTTTAAAAACCGTTGTGGCGCGGATTGATCAGTTAAAAAATGAAAAATAACTTTTTTCTCAAACAACTTTATAAAATGTGAGTGTACTGAAAAATATAAATAAATAGGAAATTTTAATATGGCAAAATCGCACCCTTTTCAAGTTGATATTGAATGGACAGGGGTGCGCCATGGCACGACTAAATCTTATGCATCTTATTCGCGTGAATTCACAATAAGTAGTGATGGAAAACAAAATATAGTTTGTTCCTCTAATTTTCCTGTTAAATGTGTTCCAAATGTAAGAGTAGAGAGGGCAACTACAAAATTGGAATAGGCGATAGGTATCCGTCTAGACCGAATGCGACTTGTGCTTTTAAGCCATTGTTTTTATATAATATTTATTTAACATGCTTAACATTACCTTAAGGTTTGTTAGGTATAATAAAATTATAAAATTTTCAAAACGATGAGCTGCGCTTTATGTCATTATTAAATGAAATACTATTAGAGTTAAATAGAGAGAAATCGAAGGGTAATACGCTCATAGGGTCTTGCGGCTATTCATTTGATAAGCCTAGTTTCATTTTAGATGGGCCCTTTGTTAAGGCGCAGCAAATTTTTCCTAAAGTGAAAGACTTAATTGAAGAAACCGAGCATGAATTACTAATTGCTCTCTATAAATTTCAAGCAGATTCAGATGGTGCCAAGCAAATTCTAGCAGGGTTAGAAAATCTTAAGAAAAAAGCTGAAAAATTTCGTAATAAAATCACAGTTAGAATATTGATAAATAAAAAAGTAGGTCTTGCTTCATTAGTTAGGGGCGACGGAAGAGTATCATCATTAAATCTCGAGCTACCATTTTTGCAGTCTAATAAATTTTTTAATATTCAAATAGCAAATCACGAGCACACTTTATTTGATTCGTCACACTCTAAAATGTTTATTTCTGATAATAAAGAAGTCGTCGTGTTAACTGGGGATCCTACATTTAGAAACACAATGGACGAGAGAGCTTGGGTTGAAGTTGGAACACTTTGCAGAAGTCCCGGCATTGCAACTGATGCGAGAAAAAATTTTACAGCATTATGGAACAAATCTAATGTGAAATTAATTTCAAAAAGCCAAAAAAAATCAGATTTAACTGATGTTGATTGCAGCGTCGCTTCACTAAAAGAATCAGATAAAACTATTTTATTTTTAGGTAAGAATCCAAATAAAAATCCTTTGGTTAAGCTTGCTTCTCCTTATAAAATTTCTTTATTAAAATTATTAAATGCTGCAAAGAAATCAGTTCAAATTATGGTGAATAACATTAATGATCCAGATATTTTATCAGCAATTGTAGCTTGCGCGAATAAAGGGATTAAGGTTCAACTCATTGTAGGAAGATACCATGGGGAATCTGCTGAGAGTTTACCTTTTGCGGGTGGAACGAATAAAAATAGTATCGCACAACTCATCCGTAAAGTACTTCCCGGAAAAAAGAAAAACCTGGATTTAAGATGGGCTTGCAATGCAAAAGGTCGTTTAGTTCAAAATATGTGTGAAGAAACTATCCATGCCAAAGTAGCTATTATTGATGGAGAATATGTGATAACAGGATCATCATTGATGGATAGACAATCTTTGCGTTCAGGCGAAAGTGATTTCTTGTTTCAATCAACAGAATTAGCAAAGAAATATCAATCTGAAGCTTTTTACCCAACGTTTAATCAAGGTCGTTCGGTCGATATTAAACCGCTTTCGCGAAAAGAAGTCGTTGAATTTTTAAAGAATGCAAAATTTCTTCCTCAAGTTTTAAAAGTACTTGGAGATTATATTTTAATGAGAGAATATGAAGATGAATTTCATGGCGTTGGATTTTTCCAAAGGAAAATAAATAGGTTTGCAGATTTTCGTCGTGACAAAAAAATATCAGACGCTGAATTTTTATTATCTTTTCTACAAGGAAAAGTGGATAAAGAAGATTTTAATAAAGAAATTACACATAAGAAAGGCTTATACAATGGCTTGTTAGGAAAGATTTTTGAAACATATCTTAATATTAAAAATAATAAGATTGAAATAGAGCTCATGACTATTTCGTCACGTCAATTCTCTGATATGTCTTCCCGCATGCCTAGGTGATTAAGATTAACTGATATGCATTCCATCCTGCTGCTCGATATTTTTTTGCAGCTGCTAAAGGATCGGGTGCCTCGATAATTCCTCGACCAACAATAATAATATCAGTGCCATGGGTAATAATGGCTTTTTCAGGCGTCGTGTATTGTTGTCCAAGACTGTCTTTACCTTCCTCCAGTTGCACGCCGGGTGTCATATAAATCCACCGTGGTTCCGGAGATAGTTTTTTTTGTGCAATAAAACCAATGACGAAATCAGGGAAAGTTTCTGCCATATGTAAAGTTTCTTGAATATAGTTTTTATCAAATAGATTACCAGCAGAACTCATTTCTGCGAGAAGTAATAATCCGCGTTGTTTATTTGCTGCAGCTTCAGCAAGTCCTGAGATAATTCCTGGACCCGGTAAGCTATGCGCATTAATAATATCTGCCCATTCCACAATTTGATAAATACCGCCTTGATATTGGTGTTTTACCGTATTGCCGATATCTGCAAATTTACGATCTTCAAAAATAAGAAATTCATGTTTTTTCGCGAGCTGTTTTAATTCTTTGGTGAGATCCGATGTAAAATCATCAAGGATGTCGATATGGGTTTTCAAGACACAAATTTCGGGACCCAGTTTTTCAGCCAGTGCTAGCAGTTTTTCTGCGCATGTAGCATCTGCTGATAAACACAGGTTAGATTTTTTTTTATCCATGAGTAGCAATAATTTTTTGGCTACTGGATTAGTACAAATTGCTGCGCGTTCAGTATAAGATTTTTTAGACATGGTTAGGTATTATGTTATGAATAATAGCGCGCTCAGGATCTGTTAATATTCCAGAATTTAATAATTCATGGAATATTTCTTTTAAAGTAAAAACGCTATGCAGTGTATAATTTTTCTCGAGCAAATTTTCTTTTCCACCTTGCTCTCTATCAATTAAGACCACAGCATCGGTAATTTTTAATTTTTCTGCTTCAAGCTCAACCGCGGTTTCTAAAATACTACTGCCAGTTGTAATAATATCTTCAATGATCAAACACGTTTGACCTGGTTTAAAAGCACCTTCAATTTGTTGTTTAGTCCCATAGGATTTTTTTTCTTTGCGACGCATGACCATGGGAATGTTATTTTGTAGAGATAAACAGGTAGCGATAGGGAGTGCGGTATAAGGAACGCCACAAATTAAATCAAAATGACAAGTTTGAATTTTTTTTCCTATTGCTTCTGCTACTGTGCGAAGAATGTCGGGATAGGAAATAATTTGTCTAAGATCGAGATAAATTTGTGAAGTTTGGCCACTTTTTAAAGTAAAATTGCCGAACTTAATCGAGCCAATTTTGTAAAGTGAGAGTATGAGTTGGTTTGGGGTCATGGGTTTTCTCTAAATAATCATCTCATTTTAATAGAACAGCATGATAATGTCTGCTTTTTTATAACTATTCAAGGTTCTTACAAGAAGGACTCGTCATTGCGAGCCTCACGCGTTTGCTTTATGTGAGGCGTGGCAATCCAGAATGGTGATAAGTTTGTAGGCGGTCTGGATTGCTTCCCAGCTAAAAGCATGCTGGGACCGCAAAAGGCGCTCCTCGCAATGACGGCGGAATAGTAACGTTTTTTTTAAACCGTCGTCTTGGGAATAATTTTTACCGTCTTCGCCTTAATTAAATCTAAAAAAATCATCAATGCCAGTTGTTCTTTTTCTCTCAGCTGTTCAAATGCTTGGTTTTCAAACATGGCTTTAGCTCTTGGTTCTAGCGCAGAGGTAGGAATAAAATTTTCAATGATTGGTATGTAGTCTTTCCATTCAGGTTTAATCTCTAATTTAGTCATGGTTTGCTCAACAGGCTCTTTAAGTGCAGCACCTAAGAATGCCAGTAAGCCTCTATCCTCGCGAA
Organism: uncultured Gammaproteobacteria bacterium; assembly: GCA_963710715.1. GTDB lineage: Bacteria > Pseudomonadota > Gammaproteobacteria > DSM-16500 > DSM-16500 > CAVQBL01. Next base: position 285,037 of record CAVQBL010000016.1, read on the forward strand.
CTAATGCTACGACATAATTTTCACATTCTCCTTCATGGCCCCACGCTTGCCAGGCTTGAAGAAGAGGTAACAGCTTGGGATGTTCCGAAAGACGGCCGATATTTTCCCAAAATTTGATTTTATTCACAGCTAATTTTTGTAAAGCGATGAGCTGTGCGTGAGTGAGGTCACGATGTTCAAGAGGAAGATAAGTATCTTCGTTTTCGTTATGCTCTTCTGCTTGTGCTCGAATCTCGTGAATAATAATGTATAAACTGTTCGTTGCTTTTTGGATGGCAGTTTGTAATAGCTCAAAACGTTCCTCAGTGGTATCAAAACGACGTAAAATTTGATGTACGATGCGATGGATACGCATAGCTGTATTGAAATCGAGTAGAGTGGTTTCTCCTTCTGGAAAAAGATCTCCGCTATCTATGAGTGCATTGATAACATGAGCAATATTTTTTTGCGGAATATTTTTTAACATTTCTCCATCGAGTAAATCTAAAAATGTTGTTATTCTATCATCTTGATTTAAGCGTAATAAAGCTTGCGTAAACCCCTCTTCATCGGCTGCAAGTGCTAAAATTGCATTCATTTCTGATGAGCGAATTTGTCCCGTCGGCATCGATAAACGAAAATAAACATCAAACATATCGGGACTACAAATGCGTAAATTTTTGCGCGCTATAGCGGTGGAATGATGATAAGACATCTCTGGCGTATAGATATGGTATAAGCGCGGAAATAAATGCAGCAATAATTGTAACAGGATATCACGAGAAATTTTTTCTGATTGTTGCAATATTTCATCACAGCGAAGTTTTTCTTCTTTCAATGTATCTTTATCCAGTAAAAAAACATTATCCATCAAGTCAGTGAATAAATCTTTATTATCGCGTATTCCGTAATAAATTTTTGGCTCGAAAACTTCGATTGCTGTTAACGCAAAAAAATCGACAGGATTAACGAGTTCTTTGATGCGTGGATAACTAAAGCTCAATGTATTTACATAGCGGGTGATATCACGGCAATTTTTAAAAAAATGTTTAAGTGTAGTGTAATATATATTTGCCCAATAATGACTGTTCCACATTTCTTCTGGAACATGACGCAAAATATATTTCAAACGATCAAACAATAGGCTTTCCAAATCGTTTTTAGTAATAGGTGGTACATCAAAAGGCAATTGAATAATTTTTTCTAAAAATTCTTTGCCTTCTTTGCTACTATGGACTTGATTAATCACATGAATAACTTGCAATTCATCATAGGCAAGTAAATAAACTGTGTTGGCATAATCTCCCATGGATTTGACAATTTGGAAAATTTGATCAACTTCATCTGCTTTCAGTCGTGAAATATTATCAATGATGATAATAATTTTATGCTTTTGTCGGCGGAGTAATTCATTTAATTCTGCTTTGATGAGTGTTAAATCACGTCCCGATTCCCAGCCATAGGTTTCTTGTTCAGTAAGACGTGGATTAAACCAACGACTTAACCAAGAATGTTTGGGACGTAATGATTTAGGCACGGGTTGATGAGTGAAAAATGAAACATATAATTCTAACAAATGAATAATTCGCGCCGAATTTTCCAAATAAGGAAAGCGTCTTAACTCGGAGGAAAGGCGACGGAAAAAGCTATAAATTAATTGCTGTTGCCCTGAATAGCTCCATGCACTGAAATTTAAAATTATCGGTTTTTCATTATCAAACATATTGCTAGCAGCGTATCGTAACTCTTCTAGAATAAGGTTGATAAGAGAAGTTTTTCCCGTGCCCCAACCGCCTTGTAATCCAATGACTAAACTTTCTGGATTGACGTGGTCTAATATGCAGCGTGCAAGGTATTTTGCAAACATCGTTCTACCGAGACGATCTTGCGCGCTTTTGATAATGGGTTTATCTGCGTCCAGCATGTTTTCCTCCTAAAATAATTCTACTATGCTGGCCAGAAAACGCTGATTTGTTGCGGTTCGCTGCTCACATATCATCAACATATGCTGCGCTGCGATCCTCACAAATCAGCGTTTTCTGGCTCAGCCTAGCGAATTATAAACCAATCCTATGTTAACCCACTATGCCGCAATAAAGCATCCACGGTGGGTTCACGACCACGAAAAGCAATAAATAATTCCATGGGATTTTTTACTCCACCCATTTGTAAAATATTTTCTAAAAAAGATCGCCCAGTTGCGCGATCAAAAATACCTTTTTCCTCAAATAGAGAAAACGCATCGCTAGATAACACTTCAGCCCATTCATAACTGTAATATCCAGCGGCATAACCTCCCGCAAAAATATGTGAAAAACTATGTTGAAATCGATTGAAGCGCGGTGTGTTAACAACTGAAATTTCTTTACGTACTTCATCTAACATAGCTTGCGCTCGCGTATTTTTTTTCGGATCGTATTCCAAGTGTAAACGAAAATCGAATAAAGCAAATTCTAATTGCCGTGATATGTGCATGCCGGCCTGAAAATTTTTTGTTGCGATGAGTTTTTTATAAAGAGTTTCGGGCAATGGTTCGCCAGTTTCGTGATGACTTGAAATGAGAGAAAGTGTTTTCTTGTCCCAACACCAGAATTCTAAGAATTGACTAGGAAACTCAACTGCATCCCAGGGTACGCCATTTAATCCTGACACAGCGGAATAATCCACTTTTGTCAGTAAGTGATGCAACGTGTGACCAAATTCGTGAAATAAAGTCAGCACATCGTCGTGTGTTAATAGCGCAGGTTTATTATCCAGCGGACGAGTGAAATTACACGTTAAAAATGCCACAGGATATTGCATATTGCCGTCCGCTTTAAGATAACGACAACGACAGTCATTCATCCATGCGCCATCGCGTTTATTCGGTCGTGCGTAAAGATCAGTGTAAAAAGAACCACGCAATTCATTGTTTTCATCACGCACTTCAAAAAAACGTACATTAGGATGCCAAGTGTTTACATCATGCCGTTCAATAATTTTAATGCCAAATAAATTTTGCATGACTGTAAACATTCCCACTAATACTTTGTCTATCGGAAAATAAGGACGCAAATCTTCTTGGGCTAAAGAGAATTTTTTCTGACGTAATTTTTCTGTATAAAATGATATATCCCATGCTTCCAAATGATCAATGCCGTCAGTTGATTTAGCCAATTGAGTGAGTTCACGTATTTCTTCTAACGCAAAATGTTTAGCTCTTTTTGCCAAGTCATAAAGAAAAGTTAAAACGCGCTGTGATGAATCTGCCATCTTAGTTGCTAATGCATAATCAGCAAAATTGGTGTAACCGACTAATAAGGCGAGCTCATGACGCGCTTTTAAAATATCTTCCATGATTTGCGTATTGTCCCATTTCCCCGCATGGGGTCCTTGATCGGAAGCGCGCGTGACATATGCTTCATACATGCGTTGACGTATTTCGCGATTGGCTAGATATTTCATAACAGAAGAATAACTTGGAAAATCTAAAGTAAATGTCCAACCTTTTTCGTGACGTTCCTCAGCATTATTTTGGGCAATCGCTAATGCTGTTTCAGGGAGTCCAGCCAATGCTTTGCGATCAGTCATGTTCAATGTCCAAGCGCTGGTTGCATCTAATAAGTTTTCAGAAAATTTTGTCGTTAGCTTACTAAGTTGTTTTTGCAATTCCGCGAAGCGTGCTTTTTCTTTAGGCGGTAAGCTGACACCCGCCAGCTTAAAATCGCGTAAGTCATTATCAATTACTTTACGTTGCGCAGTGTTTAATTTTTTATATTCAGGACCTTCGGCAATCGCTTTTGTTGCTTTATAGAGAGCTTCATTTTGCATAATCTCTGTAGAATATTCAGTCAGCAATGGCAAGCAAGCATTATAAGCTGTACGTAAAGGTTCAGACTCTAATACAGAATGCACATGCGATACAGGAGACCACATGTTGCTTAATTTATTACCCATTTCTTCCATGGGCTGCATAAGATTATTCCAAGTGAAATTTGAATTATTATTCAATAAATCAGTAAGTTCTGAACGATTCTGACTAATGATATGTTTTAAAGTGGGTTCAATTTGCTGAGGCTCAATTGCGCTAAAATTGGGCAGCGGGCCTTGGTTGAGTATGGGGTTTTGCATGGGTGCCTTTATTATTCATATACTATATATAAATGATATCAGATTGTAGAGTATATCTGGCTAAAAAATAAATATTTTGCGTGTTATAATGCGCCCTGTCATCATGGCGTCTAACTACATGAAAAAACCAATCCACGACATCAAAACACTACAAGGCATGATTGCAGCTCTGCAAGCTTTTTGGGCAGAACAAGGCTGCGTGATTGTGCAACCCTTTGATATGGAAGTCGGAGCTGGAACATTTCATCCTGCAACATTTTTGCGTGCTGTTGGACCAGAGCCATGGCGTGCTGCCTATGTTCAACCGAGCCGGCGTCCAGCCGATGGTCGTTACGGTGAAAATCCGAATCGCGTACAACATTATTATCAATTTCAAGTCGTATTAAAGCCTTCACCTGCTAATATCCAGGAGCTTTATCTCGATTCTTTGCGCGCGTTGGGCATAGATACATTAGTCAATGATATTCGCTTTGTTGAAGATAATTGGGAGTCTCCCACTTTAGGTGCCTGGGGATTGGGTTGGGAAGTGTGGTTGAATGGCATGGAAGTGACACAGTTTACTTATTTTCAACAAGTGGGCGGTTTGGAGTGTAAACCGGTTACCGGTGAAATAACTTATGGTCTTGAAAGATTAGCCATGCCGTTACAAGGAATTAATAATTTTTATGATTTAGTTTGGACCAAGACACCACAAGGCACAGTGACTTATGGTGATGTGTTTCATCAAAATGAAGTTGAAATGTCAAAATATAATTTTGAATTCGCGAATGTGGAAGTCTTATTCAATCATTTTTATACCTATGAACAAGAAAGTTTGCGCTTGATCGAGGCCGGTTTGCCACTTGCCAGCGTATGAAATGGTATTAAAAGCATCACACACATTTAATTTATTGGATGCACGGCGCGCGATTTCTGTTACTGAGCGACAACAACATATTTTAAAAATTCGTCGCTTAGCGAAAGGCGTTGCTGAAAGTTATTTTAAAGCGCGGGAAGCATTAGGTTTCCCATTATTGCAGGATAAGAAAAATGCAATCCAAAGCTGATTTTCTCGTTGAAATTCATACCGAAGAATTACCACCTAAAATATTACCACGACTCATTGCAGCTTTTCGCAAGGAAATTGAAGAGCGTTTAAAAAATGCGGGTTTAGCTTTTAACGAAAAACAGACAAAACAATTTGTAACACCACGACGTCTTGCTGTATTAATAAAAAAATTGGCAGCTAAGCAAGCCGATTCAATGAGTGAACGTAAAGGGCCAGCATTAGCAGCTGCATTTGATGGCGCGGGAAAACCAACATCTGCGTGTATTGGTTTTGCGCGTTCATGTGGTATAGAGCCTAAAGAACTTATTACTATCAAAACTTCCCAAGGGGAATGGGTGGGTTTTCAACAAGCGGTTGTTGGAAAAAGCGCACAAGAATTATTGCCAGGCGTTGTGCAGCAAGCGCTTCTCGCTTTGCCAATTCCTAAGCGCATGCGTTGGGGAAATAATCCTGTTGAATTTTTACGTCCCGTTGAATCGGTTATCATGTTATATGGAAAAGAAATTATTCCCGGCGAAATTTTAGGTAAACATCCTGATAGAAAAACTCACGGGCATCGTTTTTTAAGTAAAGGCTGGATGAATATTTCAAATCCAGCACGTTATGAAAAAATGCTAGAAAAAAAACATGTGATTGCTGATTTTGAGCAACGCAAAGAAAAAATTCGTCAGCAATTAGCAAATATTGTTAGCATAAAAATATGCAAAAGTTTTAATTGATGAAAGTTTATTGGATGAAGTGACGGGCTTAGTCGAATGGCCCGTCGCAATTTTTGGAAGTTTTGATAAAGAATTTTTAGCGGTGCCACAAGAAGCATTGATTTCTGCTATGCAATATCATCAGCGTTATTTTCCAGTCGTAGATGATCAAGGAAAGTTACTCCCACATTTTGTTGCGATTAGCAATATTGAAAGTAGTGACATGCAGCGTGTTATTGCAGGTAATGAGCGCGTATTACGCGCACGTTTATCCGATGCCGCTTTCTTTTTTGCACAAGATAAAAAGCAAAGTTTAATGAGTCGCGTCAATAATTTAAAAAATATGGTGTTTCAAGATAAATTAGGTACCTTGCATGATAAAGCAGAGCGCTTGGCAAAAATAGCTACATTAATTGCAAAACAAATAGGTGAGCATCCGGAGCAAGCAGCTCACGCGGGATTATTAGCAAAAACGGATTTGACAACTGAAATGGTAGGAGAATTTCCAGAGTTACAAGGCATTGCGGGATATTATTATGCACGCCATGCAGGAGAACCCGAAATTGTTGCGCAAGCTTTAAATGAGCAATACATGCCGCGTTTTGCAGGGGATGCATTGCCGCAAACGAAAATGGGCTGTATTTTAGCCCTTGCTGATCGTATTGATACGTTGGTAGGTGTTTTTGGAGTGAATCAAGCACCTTCTAGCGATAAAGATCCATTTGGATTACGTCGCGCAGCAATCGGTGTGTTACGCATATTGATTGAGAAAAAACTTAATTTAGATTTACGCGCATTATTGGAAGCAGCGGCGCTTAATTACGGAAATAAATTAGAAAATCAAGAAGTTGTTACGCAAGTATTTAATTTTATGCAAGAGCGATTGAAGTTTTGGTATCAAGAGCAAGGTGTCTCGGCAGATATTTTCTCAGCTGTTGCTGCGTTAAATATTTCTAAACCGTACGACATACATTGTCGAATTCAAGCTGTGCAAACATTTGAAAAATTACCTGAAGCAGAATCACTGAGCGTAGCAAACAAGCGAGTCAGCAATATTTTAGCGAAAGCAGACAATGAAATAACAGCGAAAAAAATCGATGCACAATTATTTGAATATGATGCAGAGCGTGTTTTAGCTGCGAAACTGGCTGAGCAAGGAAATACAATTACCACTCTTTCTCAATCCGCGCGCTACACAGAAGTATTAACTCAACTGGCATACTTGCGCAAACCTGTAGATGATTTTTTTGATCAAGTGTTGGTCATGACAGATGATAAACCCAAACGCGAAAATCGATTATTGTTGCTTAAAAAGTTACGTGAATTATTTTTAAATGTTGCAGATATTGCATTGCTGCATTGAGAGTTTTTTGAGAGTTTTGCCTAATGTTGATTATTCTTGATCGTGATGGCGTTATTAATTTTGATTCAGAAGAATATATCAAGTCTCCCGATCAATGGATTCCTATTCCTGGAAGTTTAGAAGCTATCGCTGCGCTTAATCGAGCAGGCTATCAAGTGGTTGTGGCAACCAATCAATCCGGGGTTGCGCGTGGTTATTATGATTTAGAAATGTTAGACAGTATCCATGAAAAAATGGTACATGAATTAGCCGCTGTCGGTGGCTATATCGATGAAATATTTTTCTGCCCACATCATCCGGATGAAAATTGTGAATGCCGCAAACCTAAACCAGGCTTGTTATATCAAATTCAAAAAAAATATGCTGTGGATTTAGCGGATGTTATTTTTATTGGTGATTCCATCAGGGATATTCAAGCAGCTCAAACAGTCGGTTGCAAGCCTATGTTAGTGTTGACGGGAAGCGGAGAAAAGTTTTTGCAACAATATCCAGAATTAGCGACGACTCCCCAGTTTGCTAATTTGGCAGCAGCAGTAGAATTTATTTTGCAAACAAGAGGATATAATGCATAAAAAATCTTTTTTGCACACAATTAATTTATTTTTACGATCATTGCTGTTTTCTATTATTATGGGAACAACTATATTTAGTTATAGCATTATCTGTGCTCTTGCCATGCCATTTCCGTTACGTTACCGCTATGCTATTGTTGTTTCTTGGACTCGATTTATGATTTACATGCTCAAAGTTATTTGTAAAATTGAGTATAAGCTTGAGGGAGTCGAAAATATTCCCAAAAATAGAAATGGCATCATCTTAAGTAAACACCAGTCCACATGGGAAACGCTTTTCTTACCGGGCGTATTTTTTGAAGCCGCAATTATTTTGAAAAGAGAATTATTATGGTTACCGTTTTTTGGATGGGGTTTGGCCTCTGTAGATCCCATTGCCATCGCTCGCAGTGAGAAAACCTCTGCCATGGAGCAAATCATTAAAAAAGGCAAAGCATGTCTTGAAGCGGGGCGTTGGATCCTGGTATTTCCAGAAGGAACGCGTATGGCAATAGGCAAAGTGGGCAAATATCATTTAGGTGGTGCGCGATTAGCTGTTGCAACGCAGCATCCAGTGATCCCAGTGGCGCATAATGCGGGACGCTTTTGGCCGCGGCGAAAATTTATTAAAAAACCTGGTACTATACGCATGGTGATTGGGCCACTTATTGAAACTACAGGCCGCAAACCTGAAGAAATTATGCTGCAAGTAAAGAATTGGATTGAAGAGACGATACAACAAATTGATAGCTGAGCCCTCACCCGTCTTCCCCAGCTGAAAAGCGCTGGTGGAGAGGGAATGGGTATAGCGAGGTTTTTTCATGAGGCTAGCTTTCTGCCTTTTTAAATATTTTCCCTTTGGGGGATTACAACGCGATTTTTTGCGCATTGCCAAAGCGTGTGTTAATCGCGGGGCTGTAGTTGATGTTTATACTATGGAATGGGTAGGAAATCCTGAGCCATCTCTTAATGTAAATATTATTTCTATATCTGCATTACAAAATCATACACGTAGTCAGAAATTTGTTGCTGAAGTGCTTCCGCATCTTGTTAATGGACAATATGATCTAGTGATTGGTTTTAATAAAATGCCCTATTTGGATGTGTATTTTGCTGCAGATACCTGTTATCAAGCAAAAACAAGACAGGAACGTGCATGGTGGTATCGCTTCACACCGCGTTATCGTCATTTAATCAGTTATGAAAAAGCAGTTTTTGCCCCCGAAAGCAAAACAGAAATTTTATTGCTATTAGATAAACTGAAAACGGATTTTTTACATTATTATCAGACACCCACACAACGCCTGCATGTTTTACCGCCTGGAATTGCGCGTGATCGTATGGCTCCGCCCAATGCTGCTGAAATTCGTCGCGATACTCGAAATGAATATGGTATTCATGAAGATGAATTTTTATTGTTGATGGTAGGTTCAGACTTTAATCGCAAAGGATTGGATCGTATTTTGTTAGGATTGGCTGCTTTACCTGAAAATTTAAAAAATCGCTCGCGACTGTTTGTTCTTGGTAAAGATGATCCAGATCCTTTCATTCAGCAAGCACAACAATTAAAAATTTCTGAAAGAGTTAAGTTTTTAGGTGGATGTGATGACGTGCCGCGATTTTTATTAGCTGGAGATATGCTTTTGCATCCCGCTTATCATGAAAATACGGGAACTATTTTATTAGAAGCAGTCGTAGCAGGGTTGCCAGTTTTAACAACAGAAATATGTGGTTTCGCATCTTACATACAAGATGCAGAAGCAGGTTATGTTCTGCCATCGCCTTTTCAGCAGGAGCAATTGAATCAACAATTGGCCATCATGCTGTCATCATCATCTTCGCGGGAAGAGCGGCGACAGAATGGTTTAAAGTTTGGCAAGCAAGCAGATATTTATAATCAGCCAGAATATGTAGCCACCTTAATTGAAAAAATAGCTAAAAATTCTTCTTTTGGTAATAGTGGAAACATACGATTACTTCCCGAACTAAAAAAATATTTTTCAATGGATAAAAATCTTTTCGCTCAAATCATGTCATTGCGTGGGAAGATTTATCGCGAATTGGAGGGGCGCTGTACACAACGAATTGCTTTAGGTAAAGAAAATTACTTTATCAAACAGCATTTCGGAGTCGGCTGGAAAGAAATTATTAAAAATCTTGTGCAATTACGGCTTCCTGTGCTCAGTGCTAAAAATGAATGGCTAGCATTGCAACGATTAAAAGAATTAAATATAGCAGTACCGGATGTGGTCGGTTATGGTCTGTGTGGATCGAATCCATCACAGTTACAATCATTTTTGCTCACGCGCGAATTACCCCAGCATGTTAGCCTAGAAGATTTTTGTCGTGATTGGAACCAAACACCCCCGGTATTTGGTTTAAAACGAGCGTTGATTAAAGAAGTTGCACGCATTGCACGCACATTACATGAAAATGGTATTAACCACAGGGATTTTTACATTTGTCATTTTTTGCTAATCTCTTCTTACCTACCATTCAAAAATAAGAATATAGAAGGTTTTGTTTATTTGCTTGACCTGCATCGTGCCCAAATTCGCAAGTGTACCCCATTACGCTGGATCATAAAAGATTTGTCAGGATTGTATTTTTCGAGTAAAGATATTGGCCTGACTTCTAGAGATTTATTGCGTTTTATTAAAGAATATCGCCAACAATCTTGGCGGCAGGTTATAATAAAGGAGTTTGCTTTTTGGCAGAAGGTGAAAAAACGTGGCAATAAAATCTATCAAACACACAAAAGACAATATGAATACAATGAAAGAAATTTCTTGGAAAGAACTTTATAAATCGAAGAGAATTGTTCCAGTTCCTTTTGAGCTCCCTACAACAGAGAGCAATGAGCGTCTTTGTTGCCAAGAAATTATTCGCCTTGTTCCTGGGAAACGTCTGGTGGCGTTTGCTAACTTTTGTGGGAAAGCCGTTGTTGCTAAATTATTTTATGGAAAAAGCTCTGCACGTGATGCACATCAAGATTTTCTGGGAGTGGAAGCATTAATGACAAGCGGGGTTCTCACTCCAAAGCTACTATATCGTACGACTGCTCAGAATAAACGTGTTCATATACTTATATTTGAACAAATCATAGCAGCAGAGAGCCTTGAAAAAATTTGGCAAAATAAAATAGATGTTGAAGCTTGCGCGCCGTTGATGCATGCTGTAACAATTGAATTAGCAACGCAGCATGTACTCGGAATAGTCCAACGTGATTTGCATTTAAAAAATTTTTTAGTTTCTGGCAAACAGATCTACACCTTGGATGGCGGTGACATTGAAAAATTTTCTTCTCCTTTATCAAAAGAGCAAAGCTTAGAAAATTTAGGATTATTTTTTTCACAACTAGGTGTCGGGACAGATAAATTATTACCCGCGCTTTTTCATATCTATGCACAAACGCGTGCTTGGGTAGTCAAAAAACAAGATGTCATAAAGTTACAAAAAATAATTTCACTCTGCGATGGGAAGCGTTGGCGCAGTTATCGCAAAAAAATATTCCGTAATTGTTCTGCATTTACGCGCACAAAATCGTTTACTTCAATCGGTATGTATGATCGTGAATATGAATCACCAGAGTTTTTAGAATTTTTACGTCGACCAGAAATGGCTTTTGCTGATGGAAACACGCGAATGCTTAAGGCAGGTCGGACATGCTCAGTGGCTAAAATAACCATAAATGATAAAACATGGGTGGTTAAACGCTATAATATAAAAAATATTTGGCATCGTTTACGCCGTTGTTTGCGTGAAACCCGAGCGGTTGCTTCATGGCGTTTGGCACAATATCTACGTTGGATTGGCATTCCAACTGCAAAACCGATTGCTTTTATTGAGAAACGGTTTATAGGATTTCGAGGTAAGTCGTATTTTATAATGGAATACGTAATAGGGGATCATGCAGGTCAATATTTTGCAACCCATTCTCTTGAGGATGCTAATTTTCGGTTGGCAGCGGAACGTGTTATCGCAGTATTCGAAAATTTGGCGCGTTTATGCATCATGCATGGCGATTTAAAAATGACAAATATTTTAATTGAAAATCATTGGCCGATATTGATTGATTTAGATGGCATGTATGCGCACGCATCTGTATTTGGGTTCAAACGTGCATTGAATAAAGAAATGCAGCGCTTTATGGAAAATTGGCGCGATCGGCCGACGGTAGCGGCAGTGTTTCAAAAATTAATAAAAGAGATGTATGGGAGATTGGAGATACGATAATACCAAGCAACGTTTCTAGGAGTAACAACGATGACCACGGACGTCACAACTGTACTGCATAACCCAGACTTATTTCGCCAGCAATGCTACATCAATGGTAAATGGGTTAACTCTGATTCTAAAAAAACTTTTTCAGTTGAAAATCCCTACGATGGAAAAGTACTCGGAACAGTTCCTGAATGCGGTGCAGAAGAAACGCGTCGCGCAATTACAGCCGCGAGCGATGCTTGGTTGAAGTGGCGTGCACTGACTGCCAAACAACGCTCAGAGTTTTTATGGCATTGGGCAAGATTAATTGATGAAAATAAAGAAGACCTCGCGAAACTAATGACTCTTGAACAAGGAAAACCTTTGGAAGAAGCGCGTGGCGAGATAGATTATGCCAATTCTTTTATCAAATGGTTTGCAGAAGAGTCTAGACGTGTTTATGGGGATATTATTCCTTCCAATAAACCCAATCAGCATTTAATTGTAATCAAACAGCCAGTGGGTGTGGTTGCCGCTATCACACCTTGGAATTTTCCTACGGCAATGATTACCCGTAAATGTGCACCAGCACTCGCAGCGGGCTGCACAGTTGTAATGAAACCAGCGGAAGAAACACCATTCAGTGCTTTAGCATTAGCAGTGTTAGCAGAACAAGCTGGCATTCCTGCCGGAGTATTTAATGTTGTTACTGGTATACCGGAAAAAATAGGTGGTGAATTAACTTCAAATCCACTCGTCAGAAAATTATCTTTTACCGGATCCACTGCTGTTGGCAAATTACTAATGAAACAATGCGCAGCGACGCTGAAAAAAATCTCTTTAGAATTAGGCGGCAACGCACCTTTTATTGTGTTTGACGATGCAGATTTAGATGCAGCAGTAACGGGCGCGATTGCTTCAAAATTTCGTAATTCGGGACAAACATGTGTATGCGCAAATCGAATTTTAGTACAAGATAAAGTGTATGATGAATTTACAAAAAAATTAGTGGATGCCGTCAAAAAATTAAAAATAGGTAATGGATTAGATGCAGGAGTACAACAAGGTCCGTTAATTAATACCGCAGCGATAGAGAAAGTGCAAGCGCATATTGCAGATGCAACTTCAAAAGGCGCTAAAGTTATATTAGGTGGAAAACCGCTCCCGCTTGGAAAATTATTTTTTGCTCCCACAGTTATAACAGATGTTAATTCCTCTATGCGTGTGGCACGCGAAGAAACATTTGGCCCCGTTGCGCCGCTATTTCGTTTTCACACAGAAGAAGAAGCGATTCGCATGGCGAATGATACTGAATTTGGTTTAGCTTCTTATTTTTATAGCTGTGACATCAATCGCATCTGGCGTGTCGCTGAAAGTTTGGAATACGGGATGGTTGGAATTAATGCCGGTATTATTTCAACCGAGGTTGCACCCTTTGGCGGCATCAAAGAATCTGGCATGGGTCGAGAAGGTTCCAAATACGGAATAGATGAGTATGTCGAGATTAAGTATTTATGTATGGGAGGGTAGGCCCCCTTACAACTTAATTCCAAATTTCTTGTAAATTATTTGCACAAATCTGATATTTTTGGTATTATTCTGTAATGTTAATATTGTATGACGACTCAATTGATTAGGCTAAATATTATGCTAAGTAACAACAAACCTCGTTCAAAATCAGTACCCTCAATTAAACAATTAACCAAATACATACGCTATCGAAGAGACGCAGAAAAAAACATTGGCGACGGAATTAATTTATGGCGACCCAATCCCACGGACCCTTATATTTATATTTCTTTCTCAACCAAGCAACTACTTGCAACTTATGGCAAGGATGAGTTTGTTGCCATGTCTAAAGAATCTAAAAAAATTGAAGATTTAGAAGAAAAATTAATTTCGAAATTTACCGAAATAATTCTTGATCAATGGGTAGATAGAGCAAATTTATCAGTTAAGTTTTTGCCTGCGGATGCAACAAAAGGAAGTATTAAAAAGAAAAACGTTTGTTTTTTAATAAATAGTAAGCAACCAGTATTATCTATGATTCCAAATGTTGATGCGATTACAATGCATCTTCGTTCCCAAAGCTTAAGAGAACAGATGGCTGATCTTGATAGCCCTTCAGAATATAAGATAATTATGTTTTCCGAATTAACTTTTAGCAATTTTAATAACCAAGTTATATATACATTACTACATGAATTAGGTCACGCCCTTGCTGAATTCAAACATTATTTTCAATATATCCCTGCGGATGTTGAACCTTTCGCTGCGCTCGATTGCTCAATGAGCGTAATGGGTTATTACACACACTGTAAACAAATATTAAACAAAGAAGCAAAAGTATATGGCGAACAAATTGTTTCAGTAAAAGATCCAAATAATCCAGTAATTCAAAAGAAAATTCAGCAAGTTTACAGTGCATATCCTACTCAATTAGGTCCTCTCGATATTGAAGCTGCACGAGAATTTAATGAGAGCTGGAAAAAAAGAAATGAAAAGGCTCTGGTTTCAACTCAAGCCACAAATAAAAAGAATAATCGTAATCGTCAGAGATCGTCGCAGCATTTACATGCTGATTTATTTATTAGTCCTGCTTATATGGGTGGATCAATATCCTTATTTGATTACTATGTTAATCAGTTTTGCGAGATGCTAAGGAGCTGTACTAGTTATTTTCCTCCGGATAATCCAACTTATTGGAAATGCCAGAATCAGGCATTATTTTTTAATCAAACAAATGCTGACTCATTTTTGATAACGAACTGTATTGCGCAAAATCCATCGTTATTGCTTAAGACATTTATTTGAAAACTACAAGTTTTCTATAGTGTATTTTATTTTGCTTTCAAAAGCATATTTAGTACTTTTTCAACATATATGCTTTTTTCATCGTTGATCTTAAATCTATTTTTCTTTACTTCTTTGAGAGCGACTTCGGGGAAGTAGTAATAAATTTCAAGACGTTTGAACACATCTTTTCCGCGTGCTTTATTTATTTCTATTCTGTTTATAGTGGCGGGAGAGAAGTCAAAAAGTTCGCCAAATTCTCTAATTGTAAGGCGCAGATATTTACGAAAATTTATGATGTCTTCTCTGTCAAGATCATCTTTGGATGCAGGCACAAAAATAAATGAAGAAGGACCTTTCCGTCCAAGTGTAGCAACTAGAGTTAAGAGATCATTTTCAGATGGATCAATTCCCACCATTTTGCAATATTCTTGATAGGCAGGATTTTTTTTTGACGGAATCCTATCTTCAAAAGAGGGGAAAAGAGATTTCGAAGTAAATTTTTTGGCTGTAAGAGGCAAGTCAGGTCCTATCGGTATAGATCGTTCTTTATATATATATTTATTATCATAAGTGAAAATGAAAATTGAATCTTTCCGCGAAAGGCGTCCAACATATTCACGTGTTTTTCTCTTTTGCAGGTAAACATCAACAGCTTCTATGTGTTTAGGATTTTTTAACATTTGTAAAATCCTCAATTCGTGCTGTTAGTAGTTTAAGCAGTGCATTTTTTCTTTTTTCTCCAATATCAGTATTTTTTATTAAGTCAATTATGTTTGTGGATTGGGAAATAACTTTACTGCAAAATTGTATAACAATTCGTTTATGGCCAAGTCGTTCAAATTCATCCATATAATCTATTGGTTTTGGCTCCTTGCTTTTGTGTGTCCAAATAGAACCACTTGGGTTGAAGTGTGCTCCAAGAATAAAATCTTCCTGTATTCCTAAAATAGAAGGATTATCATACATAGGCGCTAGTTTACTCCCTTGGGCCGTCTCAATTATTCCTATATTTCTTCCATGGCGATCATTATTTCCTATAAGAGCGTCGAATAAACAAATTTCTATAAATTTGACAACGTCAGAAAGTTTGCTTGTCTTTGTCAAAATTACATTAATTATTTCTTCGCAGTTATGGTGTTGTTCTCCTTCCGGTAAAAATTTATATAAATGATTAAGCGTTCCAACATGATCTTGCATAAAATTTCGTGTTACAAAGGTTATACGATTATTAAAGTTGATTAGATAATAAGCAGGAACATATATACCGAGCAAACTAGCTATTCCATTGCAAAGATACTCGACAATTGGGAGCTCAGGAAATTCATCCTCTTGAACTTTTAAAATATAAGTTGTTGAACCTAAACGAGCTGAGTATTTTAAATATCTACCATGAAAAAAAGTATCTTTTTTCTTCTTGATTTCATGATGGCTTGGGGTGGAGGAAGATGACTTTGGATCTAGGTCGTGAAAGGTTATGGCATCGGTTAAGCCAAACCAATTCTTGAAGCAGGTTTCGTGTAATCCATACAGAGGATTTGTATCTATTGTATTTTTACATTTTAAGCAGTTCATATTAGTTAGGCTCATCACAGTATAATTCTGTGATAAGTATATCACAGGATTATGCTGTGATAAATATATCACAGTATAATCCTGTGATATATTTATCACAGTATAAAATATGTATAAGTTATTGTATATTTTATATTTATTTTAAATTGACTGACTGTGGTGTTATTCAATGTCGAACTTAATCCCCTGAGCCAATGGCAACGCTTTACCCCAATTAATGGTATTCGTTTGCCTGCGCATATAGGCTTTCCATGCGTCTGAACCTGCTTCCCGGCCGCCACCGGTTGCTTTTTCGCCGCCAAATGCACCACCAATTTCTGCGCCGGAAGTGCCAATATTGATATTGGCAATGCCACAATCACTGCCGCGAGTAGATAAAAATAATTCGGCATGTTGTAAATTGTTAGTAAATATAGCGGAAGATAAACCATATTGTGATTGATTGTGCATGCGCGATGGCTTCTTCAAGAGTTTTAAATTTCATAACATAAAGTAATGGGCCAAAGGTTTCATGTTGCACAATGCCCAATTCATTTTTAGCTTCAACTAAGGTGGGTTCCACAAAATAACCTTTGCGATTTAATTTATTTCCACCAAATAAAATTTTACCGCCTTGTTGTTTAATTGCTTCAATAGTATTTATAAAATTATCAACAGCAGTTTCATCAATCAAGGACCCATTAAATTTTTTTCATCTAGAGGATCACCGATAGTAATTTTTTTATAAGCATTAATGAGCAAACTCACTAATTTTTCATAAATTTTTTCATGCACGAACAATCGCCGTGTGGTGGTGCAACGTTGTCCTGCAGTTCCAATTGCGCCAAATACAATAGCAGGAACTGCTAATTTTAAATCCGCGCTTTCATCAACAATAATGGCATTATTGCCGCTGAGTTCTAAAATGGTTTTACCCAAGCGACGCGCGACGACTTCATTTACTTGACGGCCTACTGCGGTTGATCCCGTAAAAGAAATAAGTGGGACACGCGAGTCGTTTACAAAGTGATTAATTAATTCATTATCCGTGGTAACAAAAACAGAAAATATTCCTGAAAAACCGGATTTTTTCATGACAGCATTGCAAATATGTTGCACGGCTAAAGCACAAAGCGGTGTTTTGGGAGACGGTTTCCAAATAACAGTATTACCTGCAATAGCAGCGATAAATGCATTCCATGCCCACACAGCAACGGGGAAATTAAACGCGCTGATCACTCCAATGATGCCAAGAGGATGCCACTGTTCATACATGCGATGTTCATGACGTTCAGAGTGCATGGTTTTCCCATACAACATGCGCGCTTGTCCAACGGCTAAATCAGCCATATCAATCATTTCTTGGACTTCACCAAAGCCTTCTTGTTTGGATTTACCCATTTCAAGTGATACTAAGCTTCCAAGAAATTCTTTATTTTTACGTAATTCATCGCCAATTAAACGAATGATTTCACCGCGTTTGGGTGCGGGAACATTACGCCATTCGAGAAATGCTTTTTGTGCAGTGGTAATAATCTTTTCATAGTCAGTTTGGGAACAATTATAAATAGAAGCAATCTGTTTTTCTGTTGAGGGGTTGTAAGAAATAATTTCACCCGCATTTTTGGTTTTTGACCATCCATCTGGACCTGTACTTCCACCAAAATTTTTTGTGCTGAGGTTTAATGCTTTGAGTAAGTTCATGTAAGTTCGCTCGTAAAATATTTTCCAAATCGGTTAGCAGTTATTTCTTCCAATGAAAATTGTTCTTGTTTGACAAAGCCCTGATATTTTTTAGGCTGGTGCAATACAATATCTAAGACTGCACAAATTCCGGACGCTGTTGTCAACTGAATGGCTGACCATTGCAAGCCATGCAATGTTTGCGGATAGAATTTTTTTACATAATTTTCTTCTATAAATTGATGGTTTTGGTCACCGGTGACAGAAACATAAACTAACACCACATCTTGTGTCGTTCGGGGTAATACAGTTTCTAAAATATGTTTTAGTACATTACGATCTTGATTGAGTTTAAGATCATTCATGAGAAAACGCATTTTACTGCAATGCCCAGGATAACGAATGGTTTTGTAATTTAATTGTTTTACTTTGCCTAAATAAGATTTCGCTAAACTACCTAAGCCACCTGATGTATTAAATGCTTCGTAAGTTAATCCATCGATATCAATTTCTTCTAAATCATCCAGCGGTAATGCGGTGACCTCTTTACTATTTTCAATAGCGTGGCAGAGGTTACCGTATTCATTAATTAATCCTTCCGTTGACCAGGTGAGTGAATAGCGTAGCGCATTACTTGTGTTAATGGGTAATGCGCCTACACGTAATTTTACGGTGTCTAGATTTGCAAAACGCTGCATTAAATTATTTGCAACAATGCTAATAAAGCCAGGCGCAAGACCGCATTGGGGAACAAATGCGCTTGTCGCATTTTGTGCTAAAGAAAAAATAGTGCTGGTTGTGTGTGTATCTTCAGTCAAATCAAAATAATGAAGATTAAATTCTTTGGCGATGTTTGCTATCGCGATATTGCAATAATAGGGTAGACTAGAAACAATAGCCTGTACCTTGTTTTTCTCTAAAAAAGTGTGAATGGCTTTATTATCTTTAGCATCCAATGAAATCAGAGTGAGATTTTTGGTATTTTCTTTGATGCGCTCTAAATCGTGTCTATCATCAAAAGAAATATCGGCGAGAAAAATATGATAATCATTCGAATGTGCTAATAAAAATGCGATCAGCGTGCCGATTTTCCCTGCGCCCATGACTAGGATGTGGTGCATATATATCCTTAAAAAATTTATTTTGTGTAACTCTTCACGATCTTACAAAAAGAACTCGTCATTGCGAGGCCGCGAAGCGCTTGGCCGTGGCAATCCAGAATGGTGATAAGTTATAGGCATACTGGATTGCTTCGTCGTAAAAGGCACTCCTCGCAATGACGCAGAAATTTACCCAATTAAATAAACCCCTTCCCCCGCCGCAAGCAATGTTTTTTCATCATTTACTAATTCTATACGTGTAAAACAAATCTTATTTCCACTGTGTAGCACAGATGCTGTTGCAGTAAAATGCTTGCCTTTTCCTGGGTGGATATAATTAATATTAAGATTAATTGTACTCGATTTTCCAACCCTATTCTGAAGTTCAGATATTTCCAAACGAGGATATTTATAAACAACAGAAACCATGGCAGCAAAACCACCTGCAACATCTAAAGCAGTCGAAATCACCCCACCATGTAATATTCCATAAAATGGATTCCCAATCATTTCTTTTTTCATTTTAAATTTAGCAGTGACAGTATCTTTATCTATGCAAGCAAACTTTATTCCCATTAAGCGGTTCAGCGGAATGTTCGTTACAATATCGGCAAGTTGTTTGATGGTTGTGAGTGATGGCATATACTATTTGCGATCAGCTGATGTAGGAGGTGATAGTTTAGGAGCTGTGGATAGCTTTTCAGAGGCAGTGGATGGATTAAGTTCGCTTACTGCTGTAGATACGATATTAGGTAATACGTTTTTAACAAAATTATTAATCTCTGTATTACGTGGTTGAATGGTTTCCTGTGCGAGTTCCTGCGAATTCGGTGCAGCTGAGAGACCTATTGCAAGAATTTCTTTTCCTGGGAGATTTGCTATGACTGTTTGAGAAAAACTATCTGTAGCAATTAATTCGCCAGGATTAGAAAGGCTTTGTGTCACTTTTAAAGCATTTTTTCCAGGTAAATTTAAATCTTTCTCAAGTGCTTTTTGAGCTTGAGGAATTAAAATTTTCTTGAGTGAGTCAATTAATAATTTATGGAGAGGAGCTTTTTCAGGATCAAAATCCTTGCTTTCTCTTTCTTTGATTAAACGTTCAATAAATTTAGGATTTTTTAGTAGATCTAATAGTTTTTGTGCATTTTTGTCACCTAACATTTTAATTAGATTTTTCAAATTGTCACGTAGTTTGTTAGGGTCTTTTTCCTTATTGTCAAACAAGAAGAAAAAATCACGTAGTGTCAGTTCGAACTTAGGATTATTTTTCTTTATTAATGCAATTATGGGCACTAATTCCAAGGCTTTTATATGATTTTTGTTGTTTAAAGTTAATCCCAATGTTTTGATAGTTTGCGGAGAGAGAGTATCTTTTAAAGCTTTACTGATAGTGGTTTTATCAAGAGGTATTCCGCGCGGCTTTTGTTGAAGCATAGCCTTGTAAGTGGATTCTATTAACTTGTTACATTCATCGGTATCTAATAGTTTATTTTGGGATTCATTTCGAGGTGATGGCATAATATTTCTCGCTATTTAAAATCCAAAAAGAACTCGTCATTGCGAGCCTCACGCTTTAGCCTTATGTGAGGCGTGGCAATCCAGAATGCTGATAAGTTGTAGGCTGTACTGGATTGCTTCGTCGCAAAAGGCGCTCCTCGCAATGACGACGTGAATAGTTACTTTAATTTAGTATATCATAGCCATTATTATGAATACTCTTAAACCAGCTATTTTACGCATCGCAGTTCCAACCCCTTTGCGTCAATATTTTGACTATTTGGCTCCCGTGGGCTGTATCCCTGAACAATTGCAGCCGGGTATACGCGTGCGTGTGCCGTTTCAACGTCGTGATTTGGTTGGGATTTTTGTGGGGATAGCTGCAGAGCCGGATGTTTCTTGGAATAAATTAAAATCAGTAGCAGAAATTTTGGACAAAGAGTCGATTATTCCCGGTGATGTCTTACAGCTCTGTTTTTGGGCAGCAGAGTATTATCACTTCCCAGTGGGTGAAGTATTAATGAGCGCATTACCTATGTTGTTGCGCCAAGGGAAGATCGCAATGCGTTCGCAAGAAACTTATTGGCAGTTAACAGAGTTAGGGCGGCAAATTGATCCTAATACATTAAAACGTGTGCCTAAGCAGCTTGAATTATTGAAACTATTGGCACAACAGTCGTATGGCATATCCGCCAAGCAATTACATACGTATGGCATAAAAAAAACCATACTGCTAGCTGCGAGTAAAAAAGAATGGGTGAGAGCGGTTGTGGTTGAGGGAAGGCAGTTAGAGCAGGAACAAGTGCAGGTTTTTACTCCCTTATCACTCAATGCTGCACAACAAGAAGCTGTTGCTGCTATTAAAAAAATGAGTCGTGAAGTGACGCGAGTACCTTTGTTGTTAGATGGAGTCACGGGAAGTGGTAAAACAGAAGTATATCTGCAATCCATGACTGAAATATTAGAACAACAAAAACAAGTTTTAGTGTTAGTGCCAGAAATTGGTTTAACACCGCAAACTATTCAACGTTTTCGTGAACGTTTTTCTGTGCCGGTTGTTGCACTGCATTCTGGTTTAAGTGAAAAAGAAAGATTAAATGCATGGCTGTCTGCAAAATCGGGCGAAGCTAAAATTATTATTGGCACGCGCTCGGCGGTTTTTTCACCGTTACAAAATTTAGGCTTGATCATTGTCGATGAAGAACATGATTTATCTTTCAAACAACAAGATGGTTTTCGTTACAATGCGCGTGATTTAGCTATTATGCGTGCGCATTTTAAAAAAATTCCACTGGTTTTAGGTTCTGCTACACCTTCATTGGAAACATTATGTAAAGTACAGCAAGGACGTTACCAACATTTAGTTTTACCAAAACGCGCAGGCGATGCGAAGCCGCCCACATTTCGTGTATTGGATATTCGCAATGCGCCACTCGAAGAAGGATTATCAAAACCACTGCTGAATGAAATCATGCAGCACTTACAAAATGGCAATCAAGTGATGTTGTTTTTAAATCGTCGCGGATTTGCGCCCATTTTGATGTGCCATAGGTGTGGATGGATGGCGAAATGTAAACGTTGTGATGCGCGCATGACGTATCATCAAAATCCTGCGCGTTTACATTGTCATCATTGCGATTCACGTAAATCAATTTTAACTCGTTGTGAAGATTGTGGTGAAAAAGAATTAATTGCAATGGGTCTAGGCACTGAGCGACTTGAACGCGTTCTCGCTAAACATTTTCCCGATCTTTCTATTGTACGTATTGATCGTGATAGCACCCAACGTAAAGGGAAAATGGAAGAAATGTTAACTGAGATTCAACGCGGCGATCATCAAATTTTAATTGGCACACAAATGTTAGCCAAAGGACATCATTTTCCTAATGTTACTTTGGTCGCTATTGTTGATATGGATAGTGGATTTTTTAGTGCAGATTTTCGCGCAGTAGAACGCATGGGACAATTATTATTACAAGTTTCAGGGCGCGCAGGTCGAGCTGAAAAACCGGGGACAGTGATTATCCAAACACATCATCCTGATCATCCTTTGTTGCAACAATTATTGCAAAAAAATTACCGTGAGTTTGCGCTCACATTATTGCAAGAACGCGCACAAGCTTCTTTACCGCCATTTTCTTTTTTTGCTTTATTCCGCGCGGAAGCGCACCAGGCGGATCATGCACATGATTTTTTACAGCAAGTGAAAAAAATCGCCGGAATGGCGCGTGATAATATTCATATTTTGGGACCTATTCCTGCGCCTATGCCGCGTCGCGCGGGCCGACATCGTATGCAATTACTTGTTCAATCCAAGCAACGCCCTCTATTGCAAAAGTTTTTAAAATCTTTATGGGCGGAAGTTGATAAAATAGCAGGTAAACATCGAGTACGGTGGTCTTTAGATGTCGATCCGTTGGAAATGTTTTAACCTAGATTCGACAGTTAAACCCGGTTTAACTGTCGAATCTAGGTTTAGCATTGACGTAGTGACTTACTTTGATATACTGACCCCGCTCAAATTTGCCGGGGTGGCGGAACTGGTAGACGCGCCGGACTCAAAATCCGGTGGTGGCGACACCGTGTCGGTTCGATTCCGACCCTCGGTACCAATCGATAGATCATCGTTAGACAAATCTTTATTTTTTATTAAAAAGCCCCGGTGGCACAGTGGATAGCGCGGCCCCCTCCTAAGGGGCAGGTCGCCGGTTCGATTCCGGCCTGGGGCGCTATATTAATTAATAGGTTGTAGAATTTGCCAAAGGGCGCTAAATCTAGTGGTGCTATGCAGGTGCTATGTTATGCGGGCGTAAAAAAAGTATATGAATTTTTAACTGTAAATGCCGATGAAACTACTTGTCATTGAAATATCATTTTATAATAGACTAATTATTACCCATATTAAACATCCTATGGTATATTTCTGCTCTTAAACGATTTTATGTACCCTTATAAAAGTAACAATGAGGAAAAAATATGGCTGGTAAAAAGATTCCGCGGGATTCATTGTCTAATAATTCTATCTTGAGCAAGATATTGAAAATCGGTTTATTTTTTCTTGTTGGGAGTGCATTAGCGGGTAGAAAAGAAGTAACAAATGGTGAGAGTCTTTCAGTTGTGCGGCCAAACTTTTTTCCTACTGAAACATGTTTCTCTTCCAGCGCTATTTTTAGTGGTTTAAATCTTAATTTGCAATGTCCAATATCATATGACAATGAACAAAGTGATCCATCTATTTTGCCTGTTCCGCAGTTAAATGACGCCGATAATTTTTTATTAAATAAAATTGAGCTAGAAGAGAAATTTGCAAAACAATTAACGACAGAACAACAACTACAGCAAAAGCATCAGATTTTGAATCTTTTAAAAAATTTAGTTAATGATCCTGGAAAAAAAACACGTATGGACAAATTACTAAATGGTAAAGGATTCAAAATAGTTATTGTGGATTCGTTTGCTGAACAGCCAAATGGCGCTGGTGTGTATGTAGAACGCCAAAATACTTTATTTATACGTAGCCCAGATACGTTACCGTGCAACGATACATTTGCAGCAATAATAGGTCACGAAGCACATCATGCTTATATTACTAATTTACGTTGTCATGGTGATCCTATTGCTTGCAAAGTAAATAATGGCGCTGCTAATCCATTCACTAATAAAAAAGGACGAACAAAACTCAAGACAGCTATTTCTCGAGGAGATGAATATGTAACCGTCACTTTCCATGATCTCCATGAAAAAGCAAAATTAGGAAAGCTAATACCTGATAGCGATGAACAAAAAGAATATGCAAATCTGGTGCAGATACTACAGGAATATGAGCCACGATGTGCTGCTGAGTTCTTTTCTGCACGCATGAAAAGACCTGTTCCTAACAAGGGTGAAAGTGTAAAAATTGGTCTTCAAGGAAATATTTTATTTGTGACGAATGTGACGGAAATAGAAGGAGAAGGAAAATTAGCTTGGGGCAAACTTGTAGAAAAACCAGACATGGAAAAAGTCGAAGCATTTATATTAGATACACAATATAGGATGGCCAATTTTCCAGAAATGTATGGAAAAATAATGGCACGACAAAGTGGTGAAAATCCAGACGATTTAATCACATGCGAATCTGACGCTGAAATTAATGCAAATCCTTCTAGCATAATTAAGGCGTTTTATCTAGATGTGGCCAAGTATCATGAAAAGTTTCGTAGCAAAATTGAGCATGCTCAGGATAAGAAAAGTCAGGAACAACCCAAGCGTTCCTTCTCACCTTAGGAAGGAATGTCTCAACAGTTTCCTCAGATTAGTTTCTATTTATACTGAAGACATAGGTAACACTTTTGGGAGATGAACATGACAAAACCTAAACGTATTTTCATCGTTGGACATATGGGCGCAGGTAAAGCATTGCTGAGCGAAGCATTAGCGAAAAAACTAGGCTGGCAGTATATCGATGCTAATCCTAGCTTAGAGCGTTATATTGGGCGAAATTTGAATGAAATTTTGGGAAAGCAGGGTGAAGCAGCTTTTCATCGATGTGAAAATGAAATCATATCTCACTATATTGGCATAGAGCATATTGTGATAGTTTTGGAAGAATCAGTGATCGCCACAGAAGAAAATAGAAAATTATTATCATCAGAGTTTGTTATTTATTTAAAAGTTTCAACACCAACACAAATTGAACGGATGAAAGGTGGCAGAGTTCCACTACTTCCAATCACTGATATGAAGGCATTCCTGGATAAACAGCATATTGAACGCGATCATCTATTTGAAGAAGTTGCTACGCTAACTATAGATTCTACTTCTGTTGAAAAAGATATTAATAAAATAATAAAAGCGCTTGAAGAATAGGGATATGGTTAAGCGAAATAAAGAAAAAGTTTATCAATCCTATGAGAAAATCGTTGAGTGGTTTGATGAAGCTCGCACTAAAACTCTCATGGAATCTGAGTACCTTAATTTAATCATAAAATCCGTTCCAACTGGTGGTTCAGTTTTAGACTTGGGTTGTGGAACAGGAGAACCCATCGCTCAATTTTTTATTGATAAAGGTTTTAAGATCACCCGGCGTTGATGGATGTAAGAAAATGATTGAGCTATGCAAGAAACGTTTTCCCAGTGAGCAGTGGATAGTTTCGGATATGCGCGAGATCAATCTGAATCAGCAATTTGATGTAATTCTAGCATGGCATAGTTTTTTTCATCTTGATCATAATAGCCAGCGCAAGATGTTTAAAATATTTGAAACACATATTAAGCCAGGTGGTATCTTAGCTTTCACTTCTGGTGAGGAAGAAGGAGAAGTGTGGAGTGATAATGGCGGGCAACAACTTTATCACGCTTGGCTTCTGATATCAGCTGTTCTAAAGACCATCCGTCGTCATTTTTATCTGCACGATCTGTATCAACAATAAGAATGGAATTTTTCGCTTTACCCTTAGTTTTTTCTCTTCGAGAACGATAAATAACCGCTCTCTCAAGCATTGTTTTACATCCACCGCCACTTAAAACTTCACAATCCAAATGAATATGAATACTATTTTGATCGGAAAGTTGTTGCAAAAATTTTATAAATGACTGCTCCCCTTCACCTTCTACCGCTAGATAAATCCTTTTGCGTATTTCTCTTACCATTTTTTATCCGATATGTGGTACAGCACCTAATTCGCCAGCAAGATATTTTTTCATTAAACTAGGGTTACGACGTAAGCCTGTGATATTGCGAGCACTATAAATTTGCGTGGCTTTGCCACATGGTTTTTCAGTAAAAAATATTTGTTCTTTTTCTAAATCGTCTAACAAGGCAGGATTATGCGCAGTAAAAAATAATTGTGCACTCTTTGGATTGCGCTCAGCGTTGCTAAACCATCGTAAAAGTTCAGGTAGTAATAATGGATGTAAATCCGTGTCAATTTCATCAATGATAGCGATACTGCCTTGCTCTAAAGCATAATGCAGCCGAAGAAAGATTTCGATAAAGCGACGAGTTCCTGCGGACTCTTCAGCAAAAAAAATAAAATCATCAAGTCCTGTGTGTTTAAACTTAGCGAATAAACCTTGTTCTCCTTTTTCAACAGTCATGTATTCGAGACCCACATCAAAACGTCTGAGTTCTTTGTTTAAGTTATCTAGACATTTTTTATCATTAGCATAAGCGGTTAACCATTGAGTTGGATGCTGTAGAATTCTGTCGAAACCAATGCTATTTGTTTGAATGGCTCCAATTAATTGGCATAAACGAATAGAAGATTGATGGTTCAATTTTGCAAGCGAACTAATCGTGCTCGCATTTGGTCGAACGCTATCTTTTCGTGGGTCATTGTCTGAAATATCAAAAGGATTTCCAAATTTAAATGATTGATCATTTCTTTCAAATAAATTGCGAAATCTTCCTTTGGGTGCATAGGATAACGATTCGTAAGATACTTTTTTATCAAAGAAATTATCTGCCTGATTAGAAATATGTATTTCATAACGGAATTTTGCAGAAGGACTGTTAGTACTTAGCTGGCTGTCAAATTCAATAATAATAACAGTAGGTTTGTTAAGCCACGATTTCTGTCGATATGGTTGGAATAGGGAGCTGAGAACATTAGGTTGCCAATCAACGCTGTTTATGCCAAATAGCACTGTTGAAACAATTGCGCGTAAAACAGTTGATTTCCCAGAGGCATTAGAACCAAATAGTCCGATGACTGTAGGTAGGCGAATGTCATTATCTGAACGGGATGAGATGAAACAAAAAAGATCTGGAGCATTATTAGGCACCGGCAATGTAATTTCTTGTCGATCAGCTATAGAGAAGAAATTTTCAATTGAGATTTTGTATATCATATATTTGAATTTTTTATGTTAAAGTGATACTTAAATTTTAATATAATTTAAATTAAAATGCAAGTTTTACATAAAAAGCGCAAAGTATAGGTTTAATACTGAGCGAAGTATTAGCGAAAAAACTAGGCTGGCAGTAAAACTAAAATGTTATTCATCATGCTCGTTTTTATCTGTGGCAGTCATGTTCTGGGTGATTGCCTTAACTTCTCTGTCAAAATCAGATTCAAAGAGGCGATCTTGAATGATGCGATATTTTTCAAATTCGCTTTCCGCATGATCATTTCACTAAGTCGAATCTCTCGAATTTCGGCTAGTAATTGCTCAAAGTAGTTTTCACCCAGAAAGGTGCCATTTTCGAGTCGCTTTTTATCCAGCACATAACCTTTTATTGCAAATTGATGTGGCACTTGTGTTGCCCATTGGCGGAATTGTGTTGCGCGTTTAGAGTTAACACGATAACCAACCGATATAATTGCATCAAGGTTATAGAACTGAGTGTTGTAGTTTTTACCATCACTGGCAGTTATCCGGAAATTCCGGATAACTGAATTTTCTTGTAACTCACGGCTGGAGAAGATATTTTGTAGATGTTCACTTATTGTGCGCACATCAACATCAAATAATTCAGCAAGTCATGCGCGACCTTAGTGTCATTCGGATATAGGGAAATAATTATTTCAACGTACTTAACAGCAGTGGTTGATTAATTGAATCTCCTTTTTCATCATTATTTTGAATATCAGAATTTAGCTTTTCTTCATTTTGGTTGGTAAATTTATTATGCGAAGAAGAAAGTTGTTTAAAACGCGAAAATTTTTCAAAATAAGATAATATTTCACCTAATGTACTATTTTCTGTTAAGTTGAAAATAGGATTTCCTTTTTTTAGGTGAGAGAAAAGTCTTTTCCCAATTTCTTGTAAACGTGGGCTCATTTGATTCAAATGTAAATCATTAAAACGTTCCCTGCCTGCAAATAAGGTTTTAAATAAACTGGAAAATAATGTATTATTATTTTGTCTCTTGATCCAGCAAGATGGCGAACTTATCATTAACGCAATAGCCGTGATAGCAAGCCCTACTCCTAATCCAATCAAAGCTGAGCGGCCATCCTCCAATTGAGAACATAAAGCTGCACAGGGTTTATCCATAAATGTATAATAACTGGTATCGCATTTATTAATATCCAGCATACTATTCCTTTTTCCATCCAAATATCTGCCGCAGTTCAGGTCTTCATAACCACGCCTATACTCAACTCTATAGGTAGTCGCCCGCAAATCTGCGCGTATTGCATTCTGTGAAGCAACAACCAGTCCTAAAAAAACAGAAAAAGGTACAATACCTAATGCGCTCATTGCGAATACAGCCATCAATATTTTATCCCTTAAAGAAAAGCCATAATTTCTATGAAAAAACCAAGATTTATCATCTAATTCTTCATTTAAACAATCCATGAATTCATTAGCTAAGGCAGTTTTTCCAGAAAAGAAAGCATCATAGGTAGTCCATGAAACACTAAAAAAGCTAACTTGATCTTTAGCTTTTAAAAAAGACATAGTGTGATTTAATGTACCTGCCGTTGTTTGGCTAAAGAAAGCCATTCGTAATGCATTTAAATTGTTTGCTTTGACTTCGGGTAATGAAGCATGCGGAATAACAACACCTAATCGCTTAGCCCGCTCAATCAAGTTGTCTGCATTAGGCACTTCCGTTATCGATGTATAATTTTTTTGAAAAGTGAACTTACAATAAAGGTTAATAAATTTTTCAGGATTGATGTGCGCATACGTTGAATAAGTTTGATGAATTAATTTTTCTTCTTCAGTTCGTGAATCATGATCGCTCATATTTTGGCTCAGAATGCGATTAAATATACCCTGCATTTCGTTATTTTCTTTTATGGGTTGAAAAAATTGATGATAACGATTCCCTAATTTTAAAACTAAATCATAGGGATACTGATCTGTTAAAAACATTAAAGTAAAAAATAATTCTCTATTCTTTTGATTACATGCATAGATAAAAAGTTTATCAGCGCCTAAGTTATCAATTAAAGTGTTCAGTGCAACAAAATTTTTGTGTTTTAGCGCAACATCTAATGCAACTAAGAAATCCTTATTCAAATCATTATCTTTTTCTTCTTCAAAATGGAATAAATTTAAAGTGTCATTAGCAAACATGGCTTCTGTGAGAATGTTTTTTTGTTCTATAGCTATATTTTCTGCATTAAACGCATGCCCTTGTGTGCTCAAATACTTTTTTTTCTGCGAAGTGGGAGCTATATTAATTAATCGCTTATACGATTCTTCTTGACGATTAAGTTGGCGCAATGTGAGCGCAACTTGCTTTTCATCTTGATTAACTAAGTGATATGATTCTTCATCATCATGAAACAATGCCCAGTAAGCTAATGTTAAACAATTTTCATCCGAACGAGCACGATGTTGATTCATAGAAAATAAAATATGGGTCAAATCGGGTAAGTTTTTCTGCATAGCCAATTCCATCAAACCGCACAAATCATTTTCTATTTGACTTAATAAAACTTGGGAATTGCTATCGCTTTTCATTTCAATTGAAACAACATGTTCCCCTGATAGCTTATCGTTATGAATTTGCCGTTTAATTTTATCTAATAATCTATCCGTATAATCTTGATGATAGTTTTTTATATTCCAAAAAATAATTGCACAAAATATGATGGGATCAATTTTTAATTGACTTAAAGCTTCTTGAATTTCAATTTGACCTGCTTGCTCCGCCAATGCAATTGATTTATTTTTATCTGCCCCGCAAATCAATAATATTTGCGCCGCTAACCAGTGTTTATTTTTCACTGCTGAATAAAGCGGTAATTCTTGAGAAAGGTGTAGGGTTTCTTGTTTTTCATCATTGTTAATTGGCATGGATGAATTTAAATTTGCGCCAGCGTAAGCGAGCCACAACAAACTTTCAATAAATCCTCTGGTTGCACTCAGCTGGACTAAAGTGCATCCACTTTCATTATCACGCAAATCGACAACTATATCTTTAGACTCATATTTAAGAGTATCAATTAGTACGCGCGGTTTGTGTTCTTTCAAAGAATTAGTAGATCTTTTGTGATTTCTAAGCATTTTTTAACCCCTCGCAAATAAATTGTGCAAATTTTAACATTACTTTATAAATGAGTCAATTTTTGAACAACTTTAGGCAAATCTTCCGGTCGGATTTTTCGAGGTCCGGTTGGGCGGCTATAGTATTTCGTTATGCGGTGTAATTAGATTGACCTATCCTATCGGACAAAACTAGATAACGCAATGGACACAATGATGTAAGTGCCTTATTTAAATGATTTTATAGGCAAGGTTGGATGTTGCCGCCTTGAGTGTCGTGCTGCCTCTGCCCTTTTATAAAACCGGATTTTCTATGTTTTTCCTCGACGAAGACCGGAAAAACAATGAAAGAAGACTAATGACTACAGATAAAGTGAAATCTACTGGCGCATTAGAGCTTACATTGTTGATTTCTTATATGCGATAAAGAATGAGTAAAAATCGCTCCCCATAAAATAATAAACCATAAAATATATAACCATACAAGAAAGATGGGTAAAATTGAAAAGACACCGTAAATTAATTCATAGCTAGAAAAAAGAGAAACGTATGTGGCAAATAATATTCGAGTTATTTCAATCAAAAATGCGGTTATACATCCTCCCAAAATTCCATCTTTTCTGCTCACATATGTGTTGGGAGAAAAAATATAGAATAGGCTAAATATGATGGCATTAATGATGATTGGAAAAACAATAAATAGAAGCGAAGTGAGTGTTGAAAAAAAGTAAGTTGAAAATATATGAGATGTTATAAAAATACTCGCGCCGATTAGGATTGGAACGATTACTAAAATTCCTATGTAAAATAACCAAACGGTTGCTTTTCTTTTCCTTTTAGGAATATGCCAAATATCATTTATTGTTTCATCTATTGTATTTATCATTAAAATTGCAGTAAACGCCAAAAACAAAATACTTCCTACAGGTAAATGAACGGCTTGTTGGATAAAATTTTGAAAATAATCTTGTACCGCGTAAGCTGTGGTAGGGACAAAGTTTCTGAAAATATAATCTTTGGAAAGCAATACAAATCGAGAAAATATAGGAAAAACAGTAATAAAAGAAACAATCACTGATAAAATTGGCACGAGTGACAATAGCGTTGTAAATGCTAACGCCGAAGCTCGAAAAGTATATTTATCAGCAAAAAAACGCCGCGTGGTGATATTAATAACTTTAATTAGGTAAAAAATATTTCTAGTCATGTTTTATTATTTATTCGGTTCTTTTTTAACTTCTAGCAGATGAATTCGCCGACTATCGCTATGCAACACTTTGAAGCGATAATTTTTAATTGCTAAAACTTCACCGCGTTTGGGCAAGTGTCCAAAACCTTTCAACACCAAGCCGCCGATGGTATCGAATTCATCATCACTGAATGATGTTTTAAAATATTCGTTGAAATCGCTAATCGATGTAGCGGCTTTGACGGAGAAAGATCCGTCACCGTGTTTTTTAATAGAATGTTCTTCATCGATATCATACTCGTCTTCAATTTCACCAACGATTTGCTCAAGAACATCTTCAATGGTAACTAAACCTGCAACATAACCATATTCATCAATTACCATAGCGATGTGATTGCGTTTGACACGAAATTCACGTAATAAAATATCTAAGCGTTTACTTTGTGGAACAAAAACGGCAGGACGGGTGATATCAGCAATATTAAATTGATCGGGTTTTTTATTAAAACAATAACGCAATAAATCTTTCGCTAATAAAATTCCAATTACATCATCGGTGTCATCAACAACAGGAAAGCGTGAGTGACCTGATTCGATTACAATGGGTAAGGTTTCTTCAAGAGAATTATCTTGTTTAATCACAACCATTTGTGATTTTGGCACTAAGATTTCGCGTACCTGCATGTCGGCAACTTGTACTACACTTTCGATCATGTCCAGCATTTCTGAGCTCAATAAATCA
Organism: uncultured Gammaproteobacteria bacterium; assembly: GCA_963710715.1. Lineage (GTDB taxonomy): Bacteria > Pseudomonadota > Gammaproteobacteria > DSM-16500 > DSM-16500 > CAVQBL01. The sequence goes on from CAVQBL010000016.1 coordinate 317,474, forward strand.
CGTTCTTCTGCATCGCGTAGGACTTCTATTAATTGTTCACGATCTTTAGGCTCGCGGATTAACATACTGCTTAAACGCTCGAACCAAGAACGTTTGTTTTGTTCTGCTTCACTCATAATTTTTTACTTTTCTCCATAAGGGTTAGGGAAACCTAAGGTTTGCAAAATTTGGATTTCTTGTGCTTCCATTACCTTAGCATCCATTTCTTTTTCATGATCATATCCTAGTAAATGCAATGTACCATGAATAACCATATGTGCCCAATGGGCTTCGGGTGTTTTGCCTTGCAGTTTGGCTTCTTGATTTACAATTTCAGCACAAATGACTATATCGCCTAGCAAAGGAATTTCCAAGTCTAATTCTTTTGGTGTGTCAAAAGGGAATGATAAAACATTGGTGGGTCCTGTTTTGTGTCTATAGGTTGTGTTGAGTTCAGTGATTTCTTTTATATTGGTAATACGAATGGTTAGTTCTCCAGTCATTATTTTTTTTTCTAGCGCATATGCCGCCCATTTTTTTAATTGAGTGGCTGTAGGAGCTAATATATTACGCGTGGCGCGTTGCACCATGATTTTATACATTGAATTATTTCTCTGACTGGTTTTGATTCGAGTGGCGTTCGTAAGCTTCGACAATGCTTTGCACTAAAGGATGGCGCACAACATCGCTTGCTTGAAATTGCGTAAAAGTGATTCCTTTTATGTCTTTTAATACTTCCATTGCATGAATGAGACCAGAGTCTTTATGATTATTTAAATCAATTTGCGTAATATCACCGGTTACAACTGCTTTAGAATTAAATCCAATGCGGGTTAAAAACATTTTCATTTGCTCAGTCGTCGTATTTTGCCCTTCATCTAAGATGATAAAGGAATCATTCAGCGAGCGACCACGCATATAAGCTAAGGGTACAAGTTCAATAATACCACGTTCAATGAGTAATCCAACTTGATCAAAGCCTAACATTTCATAAAGCGCATCATAAAGAGGGCGCAAATAAGGATGAACTTTTTGTGCAAGATCACCCGGTAAGAATCCAAGTCTTTCGCCTGCTTCTACAATAGGACGTACCAACACAATGCGACTGACGCGATTGGTTTCCAATGCATGGACTGCGCAAGCCACGGCTAAATAAGTTTTGCCTGTGCCTGCTGGGCCAATACCGAAGTTGATATCGTCTTTGAGGATATGTTGAAGATAATGTATTTGATTTTCACCGCGTCCAGTAATGACACCATGCTTGATACGGATTTCCATGTGCGCACCTTCATGGGTAATGTTGCGATTAGACGAAATGGGTTTGTTTCTAGCTGCTTGCAAATATAAATGAACTTGATCGGGCGCAAGAAAGTGTTCATTTCTTGCCTCATTATTATATAAGCTGGTTAACGTTTCACACGCACGTTGTACGGCATCATGTTCACCTTCAATAGAAAAGGTGTAACCCCTTTGTTTAATATCAACATTTAGGCGTTTTTCAATGAGTTGGAGGTGTTCGTCACATTTGCCACAGAGGTTTAATAATCGCCTGTTGTCTTCAGGACTGAGGGTTAGAGCTTGTGAGTATCGCGTCGTTTCCAAGGGTTTGTAATATCTCTCTGTGACTATGACACAGTAATTATAGCGCAAAATAAATAAAATATAACTCTTAAGAATAAACTAACTTGCTGAATTTAGGATTATATTTTTTTTAATAGCTTTTCTGCGTCTGGTGCGTAAATTTCCCCACGCAAAGAATAAGGTCGTGCTTCCGTGATTTTAACGGTAAGCAATTGTCCTATCAAATTTAGCTCTTCTGTTTTAAAATTAACAACACGATTATTTTCGGTGCGTCCTGATAATTCACGCGGATCTTTTTTAGAGGGTCCTGTGACTAATATTTTTTGTAACGTTCCCACCATATTTTGGCTAATTTGTTGCGCGTTTAATATAATGCGATTTTGCAAAATCGCTAACCGCTGTTTTTTTACCTCCATTGGAACATCATCAGGTAATTGTGCTGCAGGGGTGCCAGGGCGTGGGCTATAAATAAAACTAAATGAATTATCAAAACCAATTTCATAAATTAAATTCATGGTGTCTTCGAAATCCGCTTCGGTTTCTCCTGGAAAACCAATAATAAAATCCGATGAAATACAAATATCAGGTCTGACTTTACGTAAACGACGGATTTTAGATTTATATTCCAATGCAGTATAGCCACGTTTCATTGCTGCTAAAATGCGATCGGAGCCGCTTTGTACGGGTAAATGCAGATGATTCGCAAGTTGCGGCACATCAGCGTATGCTTGGATTAAGCTATTTGAAAATGCGACAGGATGTGACGTCGTAAATCGAATACGCAGAATAGTTTCAATGGCAGCAATGTATTGAATAAGCGTTGCTAAATCTGCGATGCCACCTTCATGTTGTGGTCCACGGTAATCATTTACATTTTGCCCTAACAAATTAATTTCACGCACACCTTGTTCAGCGAGAGTGACGATTTCAGCCAGTACACCATCCAGCGGTCGGCTGATTTCTTCACCGCGTGTGTAAGGTACAACACAAAAACTACAATATTTACTGCAGCCTTCCATGATAGAAACATAAGCTGTGGGGCCTTCTGCTCGTGGCTCAGGGAGGCGGTCAAATTTTTCAATTTCAGGAAAGCTAATATCTACAACAGCTTTGTGCTTGGCTTTCACTTCCGTCAACATGTCACCAAGACGATGTAAGGTTTGTGGGCCAAATATCATGTCTACATAAGGAGCACGCTGTAAAATGGCGGCACCTTCTTGGCTCGCAACACATCCACCCACGCCAATGATTAGCTGTGGATTTTTTTCTTTCAACGCACGCCAACGTCCTAATTCAGAAAAGACTTTTTCTTGCGCTTTTTCACGTATGGAACAAGTATTTAATAGCAATACATCCGCTTCATCTGGATTTTGGGTTTTCTCCAAATGGTGAGAAGCGCGTAAAACATCGGCCATTTTTGATGAATCATATTCATTCATCTGGCAGCCGTGTGTTTGGATGTAAAGTTTGTTCATGATGTTACCTTTGAAAAATAATTACACATCATATTAGATTGTTTAAGCAAACTCCATAAAATAACTTGCTGGCTCAGTGCGTCTCTTAAGCTTGCATTAATCTTGCAATGGTAAAATAAATCCATAACAAGCCATTTTTTCTGTCTTTTTTTAGCGCATAAGACTGGAGAGAGGCAAGATAAAAAATAAATTTTATTAATAAACAAAGTATTATACGAAGCAAGATAATAATGCTCTGTGTTCAGGGTTATAATTTAATTATGGAGTTAAAATGAGGAAAGCAGCCATGACAAGTGGAAAAAAACCTACTGTATATGATGAAGCAAATGAAATAGAACAAAAATTTCTTAATGTAGATAAAAAACCTTTTCAAGCGGAGTTCAGGCTTAAAATTCGTAGATTGATAACATTTGGTAATGAGGCTGAGGATAATGCCACGCGTAATATAGAAACAATAAAAGCATCACAAAAAGAACCATCAGCAAGAGGCATGGGCACAGGGGTTGCTGGTGCGATCAGCAGAGCTTATGCTGAGCAGCATATAGCTAAAGAAGAAGCAAAGCGTGATAGGATCTTAAAAAGAGTTAATCCTTTAATTGAAGCGCTCATAAATAGAAGGGATTTTCTCTATGCAGATCCTGCCTTTCAATTTCAATTTGCACTAAATCTTTGTCGTTTAGATTATACGGATAAGAAGTATCTTGATTGCATTATTGATTATATGCTAGCAAATAACTCCATGGGGAATGAACAGAATGAGAAGATGTTTCAAAACAAAAAGCTTAAGCATGACATTGTAGACCGCATTATCCAGCGTGAATATCAAGACAAGGTTATTGGCAATGAAAGTGGCTTATTGTATAAGCAATTAAATCACCAGCGCAGCCCCTTGGGTAAGATGAAGGTTAGAATGTTTGGTGACAATGCTATTATTACTGAAAGTATTAAAAGGTTAAAAGAAGTTTCGGAAGAGAGAATAAAAGCGCAGAGGGAGGAAGCGCTTAGAGAAGTAGGGGGTTACAAAAAACTGTAAAAGATGGTCCTTCTTATTTTAAAAAGGAGGTAACTCTTCACTAAATGGTGTCAAAAGTTTTTTAAGCTATAATTTTTCATGGTTTTTCGGCTTCTAAAAGCAGTTTTTGAAAAATCTTCTCTACGTGATATTAGATTGCTTAATTTTTTGATATTTCTGCAGAAGACAAATAGTTATTTGTAGTAACAACTTTTTTTCCCGTTTTTTCCTCGAGCTCTAACCGTGCTTTCTTAGCAATTCTGCCACCTGTCTTGCTAGCAATTTTATTTTCATCCATGCCAGTTGCATTTGTTGTCTCTGCAATTTGCCGGGTTGATAGTTCGGCAAGTGCAGTGAAAATTAATTCTGCTTCGCTCATGTGATCACGTAGGTTTTCTGATTTTAAACCTTTTGCTTTTTTGTGGTCTTTGACGCTGGTGTCGGCCCACTCTTGATGAATGATGTTGGTGAGTATGGCGAATTCATCCGGTTTTTGTATGCCATGTTCTTTCCAGTAGTCAGTCAGTTTGTTGCGAGTTTCTTGGCCCATCATGCGTTGCTGAATCCACTTCTCACTGTAGTCATGTTTTTGCCAAGTTTCTCTGGCTCTGTTGAGTGATAGAGCAGGATCAGCCATTTCTTGCATGCGCTCATAACCCACTTTAGCAAGCCAAAGTTTAATGGGCTCAGCTTTGGAGCTGGGGATAGATTGCACTAAGCGAAGTAGAGTTTCGGCGTTAGCAACGTCTGTTAGGTATTTCTTGCCGTCACTCGCCTCTAATTTCAGTTGGTTACATTTTGTAACCAACTCGCTACCTTCTTTTTTTAATCTATTTTTCAATACCTTCCAGTAATTTCTTACTGCTTTATAATCAGGTTGTTGAATTAAAACTCGTATGATATCGATCACTGAAAAAAACCAAGTTTCAGTTTCTTCATCATACAATCTTCGAATTTGATGCTGTTCAAAAATTGCTAAATTATTTTTCATAGTAGACTCTTCAAGGGTTTTTATGATTTCCATACTTACTGTGATTTCAAGAAATAACGTTAAACCTAAATTTTCCATACAGCAATCATTTTGTTATGCTACTACTCCTATGAGCGAAACACTTAAACAACGTGCTAAAGAATTGGGTATTGATCGTATCAAACGACATATTTTTCTCTGTTGTGATCAAACGAAACCAAAATGTTGTAATAAAGAGGCAGGCTTAGTGGCATGGGAATATTTAAAACACCGCTTGGACGAGCTCCATTTGACTGGTCAAGGCGGCATTTATCGTACGAAAGCAAACTGTTTGCGAGTTTGTCGAGATGGTCCCATTGCTGTTGTATATCCTGAGGGTGTTTGGTATCACTCTTGCATGCCAGAGGTATTAGAAAGAATTATTCAAGAACATTTGATTGGCGGTATTCCAGTAAAAGAATACATGATATTGTAAGGCAACTTTATTATGCCCGTGACACGTGTTTTCCAAGCTGTGCCCCTTTCTGAAAACTCAGAAATTATTCTTGATGCTCAAGCAAGCCATCATATTGCTCGCGTTTTGCGTGCAGCAATCAATGATTCACTCACTATTTTTAATGGTCAGGGCGGTGAATACAGTGGCATCATTAGCCAAATTAATAAAAAAAATGTTACGATAAAAATTGGAAAATATCATTCACGCGAAGCTGAATCGCCTTTGACACTTTATTTGGCGCAAGGAATTTCACGCGGTGAAAAAATGGATTACACCATTCAAAAAGCAGTTGAACTTGGAGTAAGTCAGATTATTCCATTGATAACGCAGCGCTGTAATGTAAGACTCGATCAAGAGCGTAGTGAAAAACGTTTACAACATTGGCAATCGATTATTATTAGCGCATGTGAACAGTCTGGACGGAATCGTGTACCAGAAATTGTAGCGCCGCAAACATTGGTTAATTGGCTGCCTATGGTGAGAGCAGATCAGTGCTTTGTATTATCTCCTTATTCGCAAAATAAATTAGCGAAAGTTTCTTTGCAAAAGAATCAGCGTATTGTTTTGTTAGTGGGTCCTGAAGGTGGATTAAGTGAAATTGAAATTCAACAAGCTGAGCAAAAAGGGTTTTTATCACTCAATTTAGGCCCACGAATTTTACGTACGGAAACAGCTGCTGTGGTTGGAATGACGGCTTTACAATGCTATTTTGGGGATATGGGATGACTAAAGTTCAACCAACTATCTTATTAATGTCAAAGGGATAGTTGAAATTTAATAGTTTCATGTATAATATGCCCGACTCTTGCTTAGGAGGTGTTATCAATGGCTGATGAAGCAGATATTGCAAGCGAATACATAGAACATGCAATGTCACGTACTCTTAATAACATTCGTCAAAATAGTGTTACGCTCAAAGCAGGCGCTAAGGCTTGCACCGAGTGCGGAGAAAAAATTCCAGATATACGGCGTAAATTAGGGTTTCAGCTATGTGTAGAGTGTGCAGCGGAAGCTGAACGTCTACAATCTTTATTTGCTGATTAGTGTGCATTTTAAAAATAATTATTAACCTTTTTCAAGGATGAGCACCATGGATAAAAGCAAACTTGATTCTGAAGTGACCCCTGTTAGCTTGCGCGAAAATGTTGCAGAAGTAATACGACACTATTTCTCTAGTTTAAAAGGTGAAGAGCCACGGCATGTTTATGATTTCTTTCTTGACGAAATCGAAGAGCCATTGTTTGTTGTAGTGATGAAATATGTGCGTGGAAACCAGTCAGAGGCAGCGCGTCTTCTGGGTTTATCACGCGGAACGTTGCGTACCAAATTGAAGAAATTTGGAATGCTATAGTACGTTCAAAATTTATTTTATTGCTCGTTTGCTGTTATTCTTGATACTATCCCTATACACTTAAGTTTGTATGGGTAGCAGTTATGTTTACTGAATATCACCAAGTCATTCGTGAGCTTTCAGAGCGAATTGTAAATGCCCAAAAACCAATACGCGTATTGGATGCGTTAAAATGGGATGCAAAAGTAGAAGAACATTTTTTTAAACACAAGTTTAAAAGATTGCCGCATGTCGATCCCTCGTACTACCATGAAAAAAACCCTCTGTTATTTGATCCCATAAAAAAACTCAATGAATTTCGTGATATTGAACGTAGTATTCGTCGTAAGCTAGGACAATACAGTGGTGTTGGCAGTATTATGCAGCGTATGTGTCGCGAATATTATCGTGTGGTTGAAATGTTATTAGCGCGCGGTACTCCTAAATTCACTGAAATTTCTCAAGAGCTATACGGCAGCTCTGAAGATGCATTCCATGCGGGCGCTCCTACCTTAAAAGATTTAGCGTCATTGGTAACAAATACATTAGCCAATCTTAAAAACCAAGTGACGACGGAATCCGATGTTAAAATGTATACCAGCCAAGAAGCTGTAGAAATTTTAAGCCAGCGATTGGGCAGTTATTTTACTGATAAAGGCGGTATTCGTGTTGAATTGAGTGATGGCATTATTGCCGATGCTTCAGCAGGTGCTGAGCGAATTAAAATTCATAAAGGATTAGTTTTCAGTGCGCGTGAAATTCGGGTTTTTGAAGTTCACGAAGGTTGGGTACATCTTGGAACGACATTAAATGGTTTATCACAACCTATTTGTACTTTTTTAAGCAAAGGTCCGCCTTCATCAACCATTACTCAAGAAGGATTAGGCATTATTACTGAGGTATTTACTTTTGCTTCTTATCCTGGGCGTGTGAAGCGCTTAACTAATCGTATTACTGGCGTGAGTATGGCAGAAGAAGGTGCGAATTTTCTTGATGTTTTTAATTTTTATCGTGACCAAGGTTTAGATGAAGAGGATAGTTACCAATCAACTGCTCGTGTATTTCGTGGCAGTACGCCAGACGGTGGTCCTTTTACGAAAGATTTATCTTACAGTAAAGGATTTATTTTAATTTATAATTATATCCGTCTTGCAGTGCAGCACGGCTTAGTTAATCAAATTCCACTCTTGTTCTTGGGCAAAACCACATTAGAAGATATTCATATTTTGATGGATTTAGTCGAAGAAAATATTGTAACCCTGCCAAAATATATTCCTCCGCAATTCAAAGATCTCGCAGCTCTCAGTGCGTGGATGTGTTATTCACTCTTCTTGAATAAACTCGATTTACGTCAGTTGGCGACGGATTTCAAAGCCATATTACATTAGAAAAGTCTTTTTTCCCTCCTCCCATAGCGCCTTTTGCGATGGGAGAGGGTGGCTCGACGCTACGTTTTTTGTAGCGCCGAGACGGGTGAGGGTTTCTACGGCGGCTTTATATTTGAACGGAGGGAGGCTACCCATTATTTTTACTCCGCTGATTTTTCTTCCCCACCTTAAGACTATGGGTAATAAAATCAATAATGGATCCTGCCACATCGATGCCTGTTGCTTTTTCAATCCCCTCAAGTCCAGGAGATGCATTGACTTCAATGACAAGAGGGCCGCGGTTGGAGCGCACAATATCAACGCCAGCTACATTTAAGCCGATAATGCGTGCTGAATTTATAGCCATTTTGCGTTCTTCTTCTGTGATCTCAGCTGCACTTGCTTGGCCGCCACGATGTAAGTTTGAACGAAATTCTTCTGATTTAGCTTGACGCTTCATCGCGGCAACGACTTCACCACCAACGACAAAACAACGAATGTCAGCACCTGCCGCTTCTTTAATATATTCTTGAACCATAATATTTACTTTGAGCCCTAAAAAGGCTTCAATAACGCTGCGCGCCGCTTTTGAACTTTCAACTAATATAACGCCAACACCTTGCGTGCCTTCTAAAAACTTAATAACCAGTGGTACACCGCCCACCATTTTAATTAAATCTTGAATTTCATCTAATGAGTGTGCAAAACCTGTGATGGGTAAACCAATACCTTTTTTCGAAAGTAATTGCAGTGAGCGCAATTTATCTCGAGCACGTGTAATAGCAACAGAATCATTCACACAAAATACACTCATCATTTCAAGCTGTCGGACGACTGCGGCACCATAAAAAGTAACAGATGCGCCAATGCGTGGAATCACCGCATCGTAATTGAGATCGTGGCCTTTGTAATGAATAGTTGGCTTTGAAGAAGTGATATTCATGTAGCAACGCATGGTGTCGATCACATCGGCATCGTAGCCGCGGGCGTGGGCGGCATTAACCAGGCGCGTGGTTGAATATAAGCTTTGTTTTCTTGATAAAATCGCTATGCGCATAAAACCCCTTCTTATAGACACCCGTCATTGCGAGGAGTGTTTTTTACGACGAAGCAATCCAGGTGTCTGGATTGCCACGCCCCACAAAAAGCGTGGGGCTCGCAATGACTATTTTATAATATTTGATGATTTAGTCATAATAAATGATCGTGCTGGATTCACCCTAAAACGTCGGCGCAAAGCGCTGCGACCTAATAACATACGAAATAACATAGAGTCCCGTTCAGTTAAAGTAATCTCAATTGGCCAGGTAAGATTTCCTATTGTAATCGGAGTATGGATTACATAGCGTTCTTCACGATGGCCGCCGGAATCCGATACCCAGCGCACGTCAACAATATCTGCAACGCAACGGACGACATGGTTAGTGTCACGCTGCAATGGATGTATCTCAAAACAGATTTTATTTTTATTGCCTTCTTTAAATGGCTGCAAAGAGAATGCGTGTAGTGCAGATGTACGGGCACCAGTATCCACTTTTGCTTTGATTTTATCAATACCTAATTCGGGCAAAGACACCCACTCGCGCCAACCAACAACTTTATACTTTTTTACTTTCTTCAATGATCCATCCTTTTCAAGAAGTTACTTTCACTGGAAATGGAGCTGTACTCGCTGCTGTATGAAGCGAGTACGTAGGAAATGGCATTTCAATATTATGTTTTAAAAATTCAGTCTTAATTTCTGCCTGTAGTGCATTCTTTGCCTCTAAAATACTGTCTTTTTTTGTCCACACCGAAAATTGAATCTCAATTGCCTCAGGATTTAAATCAAGAATAGCAAAGAGTGGAGCAGGTTTTTGTAAGCAAAGAGGATTGTGGGTGGCAATGCCAAATAATATTTTTTTTAGATGATCGAGATTTTCTTTATAAGCCACACCCATTTTAAAATCGAGACGTCGTGTGGAAAAATACGAAAAGTTGGTGACCGCTGATTTGATCAGCATTTCATTGGGTATGCGTACTAATGTGTTATCACTGGTACGGATTTGTACCGATAATAAGTCAACGGATATCACTTCACCTTGAACTTCATTTATTTTAATGGTATTACCAATTTCAAAAGGTTTTTCAGCAATAATAAAAATGCCACTGATAACATTAGAGATAGACGCTTGCGATGCGATACCAATGGCAATCGTTAAAATCCCAGTTGCACCTAGTAAGGTGCTCATGTGAAAGCCAAGCTGTTCGACAGCTGAAATAATAAATAATAAAAGTAGGAGATAAAAACTGAAGCGTCGTAATAAAACATTTTGATGTACAGACAGTTGTGATTGTAGAACTTGAGAAAGGCCTTTGCTAACGAGTCGGGCGATGAAATAACCAGCGATAATTATGATGATAGCACGCGGTGTGGGGCCAATGTGAAATTCAGTCAAAATATCCGATATGCTCATTTTTTAAACAATTCCCTATATATGAGTTGATTTTCTATTCTGGGTGAAATAGTATTTTAACATACTTCTTTTTTTAAAAATGGCCAGTCCAGCTTAAAAGATAGTTAATTTTTAATCAAAGTAATTTATTTTTGAGGAGTAATGCAATGAGTACAAGCGTGTTCTCACGGCTGTTAGCTGAACATCGAGAGGCTGCTAAATCATTATCACAAAATACATCACCGAATTCCTCTCCAGCTAGCACAGCAACTTCAGCTAGTTCAACTGATTCGAAAACATCAGAAACAGAAGAGGCGCCTCCCAAGTCATCAAATCGTGCATCTAGTAGCCCAGCGTGGGCTCCACACTTATATACAAGAAGCCCCAGCAAAACCAAAACATTCTCTGATGGTGAGCTCACATTCTACGTAGGATCTCCTCCTCCTTATGATTTAAGCTCAGTATCAAAAACTGTTAAAGATGATGGTTTATCATCTAGCCCGACGGAGTTGGCATTGGTGCCAGAAGAGTCTTCTACAACTAGTGCTGCTCCTAAGTAGCAGCAGTTTAAGTGTCTGCATGTTACGTAGGGATAAAAGGATTTTACCCATGCCAACGAAAACATATCCCGTTTCTCCAGAATTTGCTAAGCGCGCGTTTATCACTGAATCTCAATATCGAGACATGTACGCGCGTTCACTCAATGATCCCGAACATTTTTGGGGCGAGCAAGCGCAAAAATTTATTACTTGGTTTCAACCCTTCGAAAAAGTATTTCGTGGTGGATTTAAAAACTTAGATGCAACATGGTTTGTGAATGGCAAATTAAATGCTTGTTACAATTGTGTCGACAGACATTTAGCAAAGCACGCGCAACAAACCGCAATTATTTGGGAAGGTGATGATCCTGCTGAAACGCTGCGTCTCACGTATCAAGAGTTGCATGAAAAAATTTGCCGCTTAGCAAATGTGTTAAAAAAGCACGGCCTCAAAAAAGGTGATCGTGTTTGTATTTATTTGCCCATGATTCCTGAAGCTGTGATCGCAATGCTTGCGTGTGCTCGTATGGGTGTTGTGCATTCGGTTGTGTTTGGCGGGTTTTCTGCGGAATCATTAAAAAATCGTATTTTAGATGCAGATTGTAAATTAGTTATTACTGCAAATGAGGGAATGCGTGGCAATAAACTGATTCCACTCAAACAAAATGTTGATACTGCTTTAAAAGAATGCCCAAACGTTAAAACAGTTATTGTCGTCAAGCGCACAAAAAATTCTGTCTCTTGGCAAAAACATCGCGATCATTGGTATCACGAAATCACAACAACTGTATCGGCTGAATGTGAACCGGAAATCATGGATGCAGATGATCCATTATTTATTCTCTATACTTCTGGTTCAACCGGAAAACCCAAAGGAATTTTGCATACTTTAGGTGGCTACTTAGTTTATGTTGCCATGACACATCATTATATTTTTAATTATCATCCTGGAGATATTTATTGGTGCACAGCGGATGTGGGGTGGGTGACGGGGCATTCCTATTCTGTGTATGGTCCACTGGCCAATGGTGCGACAACATTAATTTTTGAAGGTGTGCCACATTATCCAACTTTTTCGCGTTTTTGGGAAATTATCGATAAACATCAAGTTAATATTTTTTATACTGCGCCCACAGCAATTCGTGCATTACGACGCGAAGGAGATGAGTGGGTCACGCGCACGCGGCGTAAAAGTTTGCGATTACTCGGCACCGTAGGTGAGCCCATCAATCCCGATGTGTGGGAATGGTATTATCAAATTGTGGGTGAAAAACGTTGTCCTATTGTTGATACGTGGTGGCAAACAGAAACCGGAGGCATTTTAATTTCTCCTTTGCCCGGTGCAACACCACTGAAACCTGGATCAGCTGCATGGCCATTTTTTGGAATTGTTCCTGCAGTGGTTGATGAACACGGTAAAAAAGTTTCGGGTGACACCATGGGATCCTTAATTATAAAACAAGCGTGGCCGGGGATGATGAAAACTATTTATGGCGATGCAGAGCGTTTTAAAGAGACGTATTTTAAAGAATTTCCTGGAAATTATTTTACCGGTGATGATGCACGCTGCGATGAGGAAGGTTATTTTTGGATTACTGGTCGCAATGACGATGTATTAAAAATTTCTGCGCATCGCATTGGAACGGGAGAAGTTGAAAGCGCTTTATTGCAACATGCTTCTGTTTCAGAAGCAGCCGTTGTTGCAGTGCCGCATGAAATTAAAGGCCACACGATATATGCATTTGTGACGCTCAAAGCCGGAGTAGTATCTACGAATGAATTAAAAAAAGCGCTCACGCAACAAGTGCGCAATTCTGTGGGCGCGATTGCTACTTTAGATTATGTGCAATGGACAGATGCGCTACCCAAAACGCGGTCTGGAAAAATTATGCGACGTTTGTTGCGTAAAATTGCCAATAATGATTTAAAAGATCTAGGTGATCTCACTACATTGGCGGATCCACACGTTGTAGATAATTTAATTGCGAATCGTCTTATTACATGAATTTCAGCAGTACAGTGAGCGTAGCCCCGTCATTGCGAGGACCCCTGCATGCTCTTAGCAGGGGGGCGAAGCAATCCAGGTGAGACGACAATGTTCCCCTGGATTGCTTCGCCCCATAAAAGGCATGGGGCTCGCAATGACGGAGGAATAATTTGTGATAAAATAGAAAAATAAATCTCACCGCCACACAAGGAGCGTAACCATGGCACAAAATATCACTCAAAAGCTTATTCAATCTCACTTGCTCGAAGGCGAGATGATCCCCGGAAAAGAAATCGCATTAAAAATCGATCAAACACTCTGCCAAGATGCAACAGGAACCTTGGTCATGTTAGAACTCGAAGCGATGGGCCTTGATCGCGTCAAAACAGAAATTTCTGCGCAATATGTTGATCACAATCTCATTCAAGAAGATTATAAAAATGCAGATGATCATTTATTTTTACACAGTGCTGCAGAGCGTTTTGGTGTGTGGTTTAGTCGTGCGGGTAATGGTGTCAGTCATCCCGTGCATATGGAATTTTTTGGTAAGCCGGGCAAAACGTTAGTGGGATCCGATAGCCATACTTGTGCGGCAGGTTGTATGGGGATGTTAGCAATTGGCGCGGGTGGCCTCGAAGTAGCGATGGCCATGGCGGGTCAGCCATTCTATGTCAAAATGCCCAAAGTATTTGGCGTGAAATTAACGGGGAAATTACCTGATTGGGTGAGTGCTAAAGATATTATTTTGGAAATGCTGCGTCGTCATAATGTCAAAGGCGGTGTAGATTGCGTGTTTGAATATTATGGCCCCGGATTAAAAAATCTGACCGCCATGGATCGCCATGTGATTGCAAATATGGGTGCAGAGTTGGGTGCTACCGGGACAGTGTTTCCCTCGGATAAAGAAACATTAAAATTTTTACAAAGCCAAGAACGTGCACACGATTGGCATGAGCTCGTTGCTGATAAAGGTGCGAAATATGATGTGCATGATGAAATTAATTTATCTGAACTTGAACCACTTATTGCTTTACCATCCAGTCCTGGAAAAGTTGTCCCTGTGCGTGAAGTCATAGGGCGTGAAATTTATCAAGCGTATATTGGTTCTTCTGCAAATCCAGGCTATCGCGATTTTGCAATGTCAGCATTAATGGTCAAAGGTCGGGATGTACATCCCGCATGTATCGTTTGATATTAATCCAAGCTCACGCAATCAATTAGAAGATTTAGCTAACAGTGGATTGCTGGGAGATTTGATTCATGCGGGTGCGCGAGTTCATCAAGCCGGTTGTAATGGTTGTATCGGCATGGGGCAAGCGCCTGCTACAGGAAAAAATAGTTTACGCACTGTGCCGAGAAATTTTCCCGGGCGTTCAGGAACAGAGGAAGACAGTGTTTATCTTTGCAGCCCAGAAACGGCAACAGCTTCCGCTTTAAAAGGCGTGATTACAGATCCTCGCGGGCTTGGAATTTCCTTATCCTAAAGTAAAATTGCCAAAAAAACCGGTGATTAATAAAGAAATGATGCAAGCACCCATCGCACATGCAGAAGCAAGAAAAATAAATTTAGTTAAAGGACCGAATATTGCTTCCATTCCTGTGCTGCACCCCTTGCCACAAGATTTTAAATTGCCCGTAATGCTAAAAGTGGGTGATAACATTTCTACCGATGAAATTTTACCTGCCGGTGCACGCGTGTTGCCGTATCGCAGTAATATTCCCAAAATCAGTGAATTTGCTTTTGATATGGTTGATGAAACATATCATAAACGCGCACAAGCACTGCATAATGTAGGTGGTCATGCCATTATTGGGGGTGAAAATTATGGCCAAGGCTCAAGTCGTGAACACGCAGCATTAGCGCCGCGGTATTTAGGTTTGCATTTAGTGATCGCAAAAAGTTTTGCGCGTATTCATTGGCAAAACCTCATCAATTTTGGCATTTTACCCGTCACATTTGTTAATCCAGAGGATTATCAAAAGATTAATCAAGATGATGTCATTGTAATAAAAAATGTTCCGCAAGCAATTCGAAATGGGAATGAGTTATCTGCAACGATTGAAAATAAAAATATGACTTTTAAGCTGCAGCACAAATTATCCCCACGTCAGCTCGAAATTTTACTCGATGGCGGGTTAATTAATTGGGTGAAAAAAACAAAGGGAAAATGAATGGCGAGCAAAAAAAAACAGCAACCCGCATTCCAATGGGATGATCCATTTTTTTTCGATGAACAGTTAAGCGAAGAAGAACGCATGATACGTGATAGTGCACGTGATTATGCACAAAAAAAATTACAGCCACGCGTTATAGAAGCTTTTCACAACGAACATTTTGATCGTAATATCATGACTGAAATGGGGCAAGCGGGGTTTTTAGGTGCCACTATTCAGGGTTATGGCTGCGCTGGAATTAATTATGTCGCTTACGGATTATTGATACGTGAAATTGAACGCGTTGATTCCGGTTATCGTTCTGCATTGAGTGTGCAATCCAGTTTAGCGATGCACGCAATTTATAAATATGGTTCGAAAGTGCAATGCCAAAAATATTTGCCCAAAATGGCAAAAGGAGAATGGATTGGCTGTTTTGGTTTGACGGAACCTAATCACGGTTCCGATGCGGCAGCCATGGACACACGTGCTAAATCAGTTAAAGGCGGTTATGTGTTGAAGGGCACAAAAATGTGGATCACGAATTCGCCATTAGCAGATGTTTTTATTGTGTGGGCGAAAAATGATGAAGGCCGCATTCGTGGGTTTATTTTAGAAAAAGACATGAAAGGATTATCCGCGCCAGTCATGCACGGCAAATTAAGTTTGCGTATTTCTGTCACGGGCGAAATTGTGATGGAAGATGTATTCGTTCCAGCAGAAAATGAATTACCCGATGCTGATGGTTTATCGGGGCCATTAGGTTGTTTAGACAATGCGCGTTATGGTATTGCCTGGGGTGCGCTGGGTGCAGCAGAATTTTGTTGGCACGCCGCAAGGCAGTATGTTTTAGATCGACAACAATTTGGTAAACCACTTGCAGCGAATCAATTAATTCAATTAAAACTTGCTAACATGCAAACGCAAATTTCATTAGCACTGCAAGGATGCTTACGCGCAGGACGCTTAAAAGAACAAGGCCATGCAGCAACGCCACTTTTTTCTCTTATTAAACGTAATTCTTCGCTAGTTGCTCTGGACGTCGCACGCGAAGCACGCGATATGCATGGGGGTAACGGTATTATGGAAGAATTTCATGTCATGCGTCACATGTTAAATCTCGAAACCGTCAAAACCTACGAAGGCACGGCAGATATTCATGCATTAATTCTAGGTCAGGCGCAGACGGGGATTCAGGCGTTTAAATAAGGAATGAAGATCTAAATCATCTGCTCAGGATAAAATAAATAAGCCAGTGTTTTTTGAGCGTCGCTGTTTATTTTGTCATGAGAGATGGCGCACCAGGTTGATGTACTTCTGGTACTGCGTGGGGTAACAAAACTTTTTCGCTACCTAATTTTTCAAAGCTAACAGGAGCATGGAAGTATATTATCTCATGTTGACGCTGCCGTTCAGCTGTTTGTTTTTGACTATGAACTAAGTCAGGCTCTTTTGTATCCGCGGGCACGTCCTCGCCTGTTAGTAGGCGGCCTAGGCAAGCATAGCTGCTAACGGGCGGGTTTTCCACGGCAACGTCCGCCGATTGATTTTCTGCCGGTAAATTGATTGCAGCACCCGTGTGTGAATGTGGGTATTTGAGTTTCGGCGCAAATTCCTCAACAGGTTCTTTAGGGCTGTAGCAATAATAATTAACAAATGCTTTTATACTCGCACTGAAACCCATGTCCTTTTCTCCCTTGTATCAGTGTTAGAGGCTAACTGAACAATATTCTACTCACTATACAGTAAAATATTAGCAAGCTCATCCAGTGTGGCAATATCTTCTAATGAAAATAGATTTGGTAATTTATTTGAGAACGAAAGATGATATGGAAATAGATTTGATAGTAGAGTGCCCTGGTAAGCTACCTCTCTTTATTGAAATAAAAAGCTCAACTGAGGTTAAAAAAGAAGACATAAGTGGGTTTTGCAAAAATAACCAAAGAATTTGGGGATTGCCAAGCTATTTGTATTTCACAAGATCCTTTTAAGAAAAAATTTGGTCATGTGACACTGTTTCCTTGGCAAGAAGGGGTTAAAGAATTTTTTTATAGTTAACTATTAAAGTTATTTTTTATGCTGTAAATTTCAACCTTTTTTCCCTCTCCCGCAGTGTTCTTTGCTGCGGGTGAGGGGCTTAAGGTAACCTCCCTCCTTTTTCAAAGGGAATGAGTACGCCAAATAGGTTTCGTTACTGTCTCTTTATAGGCGGTAGGTGAATACCATTCTGATTTTTTGGAGTTACCGTCGCCTGTTGTGGTTGTGGTAGACTCGGGAGAAAATGCCTCATCCTGTTGCTAGGTTTATGGGGCGCATTCTGCTTCGGGTAGCTTTTTCTAGGAAAGAGATAAGGAAGATTGGCACTTTTTTCTTCTTTTCCTTTTTCCTCGGGTTGTTGCTGGGTGTTTTGTCGTGGTTGTTTGGATAAAACTGGCAATTTGCTATCATTATCTGCAGTTTCCAAACCTTCTAGCGCATCTTGATCGACTGGATCTGGTTTTATCAATAATAACATCGGATCTCGACCGCGACCTTGTTCCATTGCTATTAATTCATCTGTACTAAGCCTCCACTGAGATTGCTTAATGCTCAAGGGAGTTAGTTTATTGCTACGCATGTTTATTTCCTCGTTTTGTGTAATATTAGGTGGTTAATTACCTCCTTATTTTTTAGTATTATTAGGAGGTAATATTATACACGGAAAATATTCATAAATGTTAATATTGTGTAATTTTTTGCCCTCTTCTCTTGGTGGGCTTCACTCCGATTTTGGCGTCTACAAAAAACGAACAATAGCGCCAAATTGACAATTGTTATTTTAGCGCTATAATCATACATTTAATACTTGATAGAGTAGTTATGTCGTTATTTATTGGCCGAAAAGATGAAATCAGCCTGCTTCGTGGATTGCTTGAAAAGAACTCTGCTAGTCTTGCAGTAATATATGGTCGTCGACGCATTGGTAAAAGCCGTCTAGTCGAGGAGTTTGCTCGAGGATTAAAAATATATTCCTTCGCAGGGCTGTCACCAAGGCCTCAACTGACCATGCAAGGTCAGCTCGATGAATTTTCTCGGCAAATGTCTCGTGAAATTGTGACTCAAAATAAGTCATTTATTGACTGGGGCGATGCATTTTTGGAGTTATCACGACATGTAAAACAGGGTCAAATTATTTTGTTTTTTGATGAAATTACCTGGCTTGGAAGTTGTGACCCTGACTTTCTTGGTAAACTAAAAATTGCGTGGGATACACAGTTTAAAAAAAATGACCGTCTGATTTTAATATTGTGTGGTTCGGTTTCAGCATGGATAGACAAAAATATTCTTTCAAATACCGGATTTTATGGCCGTATTTCTTTGAAAATGCACCTCAAGGAGCTCCCTATAAAAGACTGTAATTTATTTTGGGTGAATAAGCAGAACAAGACGTCAGCACATGATAAATTAAAAATATTGTCTGTAACTGGCGGGGTACCAAAGTATCTTGAAGAAGTTAAAGTAAAATGTTCTTCTGAAGAAAACATCAAGCAATTATGTTTTTCTGAATCAGGGTTGCTATTCAATGATTTTGACTATATTTTTTCAGCGCTTCTTCAAAGAGAAAGTGAATATTATGAGAAAATTATTCATTTGTTGGGTGAAAAAAGGCTAGAGCAAAACGAAATAACAGATAAGCTCTCTACAGAAAGTGGAGGATTTATATCGTCATATCTAGATGAACTAGTTGTTTCGGGCTTTATCGATAGGGATTATACATGGCATATTAAAACTGGTCAGATATCCAAATTAAGCCAGTATCGTTTAAGTGATAATTACCTCCGATTTTATTTAAAATATATCAAACCAAACATTCAAAAAATTCTTACCGGACAATTTAAGCATCACTCTCTAAGTGCATTGTCCGGTTGGTCATCCATTATGGGTTTTCAAATTGAAAATCTTGTTCTTAATAATCGTCACGATATTAAAGAGAAAATAGGCATTTATAATGATGAGGTTGTTTGCGATAATCCTTATTTTCAGAGAAAAACAGCAAGACAAAAAGGTTGTCAAATTGACTACATGATACAAACAAAATTCGGAAACCTCTTTATTTGTGAAGTTAAGTTTAGTCGAAGTACTATCAGAGTTGATGTGATTGAAGATGTCCAAGAGAAAATAAAAAGACTTTCAATTCCAAGAAATTTTTCAATAAAACCTGTTCTTATTCATGCAAGCGAAGTGCATGATGATGTTATCGATAAAGATTATTTTTCTAAAATAATCGATCTTTCTGAGCTATTTGATTAGCTGACGTGTTGAGAGGAGCTAGCTCTGGCTACCTTGGCAACAAATCGACACTATTTTTCTTAAAAATGATGTAAAATGAAACATTCTGGAATCAAAGAGGCAGCAATGAAAAAAAGTGTCAAAACCGATATTGTTATCATCGGTGGTGGAATTGCAGGTTTATGGTTATTAAATCGACTAAGGCAATTAGGTTATTCCGTTATATTATTAGAATCCAATACGCTAGGTGGCGGTCAAACCCATAAAGCGCAAGGCATTATTCATGGCGGTATGAAATACGCACTTGCCGGTGAAGCCACATCTTCCATGGAAGCTATCGCAGATATGCCTAAGGTTTGGCAAAAATGTTTACGTGGTCAAGGTGAAATAGATTTAACTCATGTACCGGTATTGTCGGAGCAACAATATCTCTGGTCACCTAACGCTTTAGCAGCAAAGCTTGCAGGTTTTTTTGCAGGGCTCGCATTAAAAGGAAATATTAAGACACTGAGTAAGGAAGAATTTCCCGAATTATTTCAACATCCCAAATTCAAAGGCCAAGTTTACTCGCTAGATGAAATTGTTATCGATGTGAATTCATTGGTACGTGAGCTGGTCAAGCCCAATCAAGATGTTATTTTCAAAATGGATCCCTTTACAGAAGAAGCATTGCAAATCGATGCTACGGGGCGTTTGGTTTCGTTAGATGCTCAAGTTTCAACGCGTAAATCATTACAAATTCAAGCACAAAAATATATTTTTACGGCGGGGAGTGGCAATGAGCTGTTAATAAAAAAATTAATCCACGTCGATATTGCAACACAGCGCCGTCCTTTGCATATGGTTTTAGTAAAAACATCTATGCCATATTCATTGTATGCGCATTGTTTAGGCTTAGGAATGACACCGCGTATAACGATTACCACGCACAAAATGAAAGATGGAAACACAGCATGGTATTTAGGCGGTCAACTTGCTGAAGAAGGTGTTAAACGAAGTGCAACAGAACAAATTCAAGAAGCAAATAAAGAATTATGTCATTTATTTCCTTGGTTAGATTTTTCTACCGCGCAGTTTGCAACGTTTCGTGTCGATAGAGCAGAGCCATTGCAGCCTGGTGGAAAGCGTCCTGATTCAGTTTGTGTCGAAGAAAGTGAAAATATCATGGTCGCATGGCCAACGAAATTAGCGTTTGCCCCAAAGTTGGCAGCAGAAATTATTCAGCGTTTGCAAAGTGTGCATATTCAACCTGGCGTACACGATGTGCGTGAATTACGCTCTTGTTCAATTCCTTGTTTAGCGAAACCTATCTGGGAAGAATTATTGTGATTAAACAAAGAAAATTAGGTCAAACAGGAATTTCTGTCAGTGCAATGGGTTTAGGCACGGTTAAATTTGGACGTAATCAAAAAATTAATTATCCCCAAAATTTTAACTTACCCAGTGATAAAGAAATTTTAGAAATATTATCATGTGCAAAAAATTTAGGAATAAACTTATTAGATACAGCTCCTGCATATGGTAATAGCGAAGAGCGTCTTGGAAAATTAATTAATCGACACGATTGGATTATCTCTACCAAAGTAGGCGAAGAATTTATTGATGGCGTTTCATATTATGATTTTTCACCACAGGCAATCAAGAAAAGCATTGAGCGAAGTTTAAAACGTTTAAATACAGATTATCTGGATATTGTACTTGTGCATTCCAATGGCGAAGATCAAAAAATTATTGAAGAAAGTGCGGTTTTTTCTACCTTAGCTGCGTGTAAAAAAGCAGGCCTCATTCGAGCATTTGGCATGTCTACAAAAACTGTTTCAGGAGGCAAGCAAACAGTGGATCATGCCGATGTTGTCATGGTGACATATAATCCTGTGCAAACAGAAGAACAATCTGTAATTACATATGCGCAGCAAAAAAATAAAGGTGTTTTTATAAAAAAGGCTTTTGCGAGTGGGCATTTGCAAAAAATTTCCGCTGCGGATCCTGTGCTCGCTGCATTGCAATTTATTTTTAAAGAATCAGGTGTCAGCAGTGTCATCATGGGTACATTGAATCTGGATCATCTCAAACACAATGTAGAATGTGCAGAAAATGTGTTATCACAAATGGAAAACGCATGAAAATTTATCTCGTAGGTGGTGCAGTACGCGATCAATTGTTGGGACTTCCCGTGCAAGAAAAAGATTGGGTAGTCGTGGGCGCTACAGTTGAAGAGATGTTACAGAAAAATTTTCGTCAAGTTGGAAAAGATTTTCCTGTCTTTTTACATCCTGACACGCATGAAGAGTATGCGTTAGCAAGAATGGAGCGTAAAACTGGCCGTGGCTACACGGGATTTGCTTTTGATGCATCCCCACAAGTGACACTCGAAGAGGATCTCAAACGTCGTGACCTTACGATTAATGCCATGGCCCAAACAGTGGAAGGCGTTTTAATCGATCCTTATCATGGCAAGCAAGATTTAGCACAAAAAATTTTACGCCATGTTTCACCTGCCTTTGCAGAAGACCCCGTACGCATTTTGCGTGTAGCAAGATTTGCTGCGCGGTATAATAAATTAGGATTTACCGTTGCAACTGAAACCAATGAACTGATGAAGCAAATGGTTGTTTCGGGTGAAGTCGATGCTTTGGTTGCAGAGCGCGTGTGGAAAGAATTAGAACGTGCGTTAGCAGAAGAAAATCCTGAGCAATTTTTTAAAGTTTTAGCGGATTGCACAGCGCTTGCGGTTTTATTTCCACAAATTAATATGCAAGGCCCTGGCATGACAGCTTTAGTTCAAGCAGCAAAAATTTCTTCTGATGCGCGTGTACGCTTGGCTGCTTTGCTGCATGCGCTGTCTGTTGCTGAAATTAAAACACTTTGTGATCGTTATCGTATCCCAAGTGACTATCGTGAATTAGCATTATTGATTGCTGAGCATCTAAATGAGTATCGTCGCGCGCGAGAATTATCTGCAGAGGAGCTGTTGAGTTTGTTGCAGCGTCTAGATGTTTTTCGGCGCGAGGAACGGTTTCGAAATTTTTTAATTGCGTGTAAAGCAATAGCGCGTGCAACAGCAACTGAAAATTTACAATCGAATTGGTTATTAAAAGTGTATGAAACAGCAAAAGCGGTAGATACAAAACAATTTACGCATTTGGCTGGCAAAGGAATTGCTGTGGCGATTAATAAAAAGCGTGTTGAGGCGATTGAGAAAATAATATGATTTTTTTATCGAGTCGAAGTTAAAGCAGAGCTGCTATTTATACCTTCTTCTATGGCTGAGCTTACAGCCTGTGGTGCAGGAGTAGAAGGCTTTGGAAAAAATCGAGATCGACATCCTTGCCATGGACTACGACAGCGGATAAAACTATTTAAAGATTCTCGACATTCCTGCAATGATATGGACATATAATAGCGAATCAAAAAATCTAAAATTAGATATAAAGCCGGCCCTACCGAAAATCCGACTATAGCAGACACTGCTCGGTTTTTAAAAGGGTCAAACCACGCTAAAGTCGATGTAGATAACACTGCTGACAGCATCAAAAGAGTGCGCGCACCCCTGATAGTTAAATTACCTTCATTATCCATCAAACGACGCATGAACTTCCCTTTTATAAATCGAATTCCCCTTTCTTTACGCCACCGATAAATGCATTCCATTCATCTTGGTCAAAGTACAAAGGAGCTTGCTTTTTATTTTTACTATCTCTGACAGCAATAATCCCGTCTTTATAAGCCACTTCTATACAAAGAATGCCTTTACACAGGCTAGATACCTTGAAATCTTCTGATTTAAACTTGGGTAGGTTTTTCATGATTTTCCTCTTTATTAACATTTGAGCATCTTGTCTATTTTATCACATATTTTTGTTAATAATCTATGAGCCAAACCTAAACTCATCCTGTAAAAATAAGGAAAGGAGGCGTGTCTCATTGTGCCACAGGCACGCATGAGACGCGACCCCTTCCCTCTATCTCACAGACTTAACCCCTGGAATATTGACATCTCGTCTTCCCTCAATTACTGTGGCTTTTTCGAAGAAAACTCTATGGAGGAAATCTCGTGAAGTTAATTATAGCAGCAATGACAGTAATTTTGATTGCTTTTGGCGCAGCATCTTTTGCGGCAGACAAAGCAGACAATGCCCGTTCAGCAAAGCCCATGCAGCTTGCTCAAGCATCACAAAAAGAGCAGCAAATAGATCAAGCCATACATTCTTATTTAATTAAAAATCCAGAAGTGATTGTTGAGGCACTCCAAGCATATCAACAAAAACAAATGAGCCAAGTTAAAAAGAGCATGCAAAAAACTCAAGATATCGCACCTAAATTTGCCCATGTCTTGTTTAGTAAAGCCGGTGATCCAGCTGCCGGAAATCCAGCAGGTAAAGTAACGATGGTTGAATTTTTTGATTACCAGTGCTCACATTGCATTGAAATGACAGGCGTGATTGAGGCGTTAGTTAAAGGCAATCCGGAGCTACGCGTTGTTTTTAAAGATTTTCCAATCCGTGGTCCATTATCTGAGTTAGCTGCAAAAGCGTCCCTAGCAGCAAATTATCAAGGTAAATATTTTGAATTCCACAAAGCGCTCATGCAAGCCGCTTCCAATTTAACGGAAGACAAAATCTATACGATAGCCGGTTCTGTTGGCCTTGATGTCAATAAATTGAAAACTGACATGAAGAGCAGCGCGGTTGAGCAACAAATCAAATCGAATTATAAATTGGCACAAGAGCTTGGTTTAATGGGCACACCAGCATTATTTATTGCAAAATCCACTATTACACAAGATGCTCCTGCTTCTGAAATCAGTTTTGTCCCTGGTCAAGTGGGTCAAGGGCAGTTACAAGCTTTGATCAATAAAGCGAATAAGTAATACCACGCGTCATTGCGAGGACCCCTGCATGCTCTTCGCAGGGGGACGAAGCAATCCAGGACTGCCTACAACTAATCACCATTCTGGATGATTGCCACGCCTCACATAAAGCTAATGCGTGAGGCTCGCAATGACGAGTTCTTTTGTAAGAATCGTGAATAGTTACAAAATATAAAAAAGGGCTCATTTAATGAGCCATTTTTTTTGTGCGCCACGCATCTCGCGAAGGAATAAGATATGATCTCAGGCCAATCGTTCTCACCCCCTTTAACGTTAGGAGCAGTGCTGCAACTGCAGGGCTATAAAGCTGCTGAGAGAATTATTAAGGCTCCAGAATGGAATGCGCTTGAAGGCGATCCTTTACTAGCAGTGATACAAAATAAAATTCAGGGTTCTGTTTTACACAAAGATGTAAATTTTATCAGGTTACTTTTGAGGAAAGGGGTTATCGCCACTGATAGGCATATTAAAGCAATTAATAAGCGACAAATAAGTAATAATGCTTTTCTAGGAGGGGTTAAAAAACTACTTCATATTTATGCGGATAAAATAACAGGATTATTTCAAGAAAATAATCCAAAATTATATGCATCATTAATTTGCACGGCACTCAATGAATATATTGCAATTCATGGAACAAACGAAAAAGTAAATGATTTTATCAATCGTTTGTTTAATTATCTCAAGATAAATCAAGTTAAAATTAATTTATTATACAGATACAACGGTAGGCCACTAATTGAATTAAGTGTATTATCAAATAATAATACTTTCTTTGAAAGCTTGCTTGAATTAGATAATCTTGAATTAGGTAATACTGAATCGACACCTGACCCTCATGAGTCGCCTTCTACTGTACCCAAAAATGCAAGAAGACTTCCATCGGAAAAGAAACTGCGAATTTCTAAATCTGGGTTGAAAGAAAGTAAATCTCAAGAAATAAATATTGAGCTGTGGGCAGCGCTACTAGCTGCTTGCAAAAACGGTAATCGAAATATTGTGAGACGATTATATGAAAAATTTCCGCAAAAGTTACAACAACAAATTCAAAGAACGGTAGAAACAACGCCATTACGAATTGCTATTGAGACAGGGCAGCCCGATTTAGTACGCGACTTGTTGACCGAACAAAAAATGAATGCAGATGAAACTTATAAAGATGGATTGTCACCTCTTAAATGCGCGCTCAAAGGAACATCAGAGAAGATCTTAGCTCTCATATTATCTGTTACAGATAAATCTAACGTCGCGGCGATATATAGATTTGCAAAAACATATGGAGTCAGCGATGCGTTTTGGGCATTGTTAAATGAACATTTTGGCAGAGAAAAGCCACAGTTATCAGAAAATCTAGATTGGGATAGTAACGAGTTTCGTTCAGATTCGCCAAAATGTGAAATGGATGATACAGATGTGAGGATGAAGGATGTTAACTCTGATGAAAATCAAGCCGATCTCTCCGATGATAGGCAGCAAAATACGCCAAGTTCGAGTCATGGGGGTCACTCTGCAATTCAATCACATACACCTACTCAACGAAATAAGCAACCAAGAAAAAAATCTTCTCAAAAAAAAGAAGAAGTGAAGTTTGTGCGTCGTGGCATGGTCAGAGATGTAGTGCCTTCTGATAGTAAAAGTGGCGCATTCAGAACATTGAGGTTTGACAAGACGATGTCGAGTAGTAGTTCGTCTAGCTCAATTGCCGCAGCAGCTTCTTATAGTGATCAGGAAATGAAAACTAACCCTCGATCGAACACTTCTTCTCCTACAGTTGCAATGCATGACAGTCCTGACGACAAGATGTCGAGTAGTAGCTCATCTAGCTCAATTGCCGCAGCAGCTTATAGTGATCAAGAAATGGAAGCTATCCCTCAATTGAACACTTCTTCTCGTACAGTTGCAATGCATGATGTGCATGATAGTCCTGACGATGAAAAAATGAATGAATCGCAAAGTGAATTAGTTCCTATGATGGTTGAGGAATCTGCATCAAGTAATAATCCGAATAGCAGAGTAAATATTGAGTACGGTTACGAGAGTGATGTTAACACTCCCGATACGGATTCTGATGAAGACGATCAAGAATCTCATGAGATGCAAATACCATCTGCATTGGGAGAGTTAGCGAAAAAGTTCCAATCTTCTGGCTCAGCATGGGTTCCATTTTATAGAGCGATTCATTTCTTTCGCAAACCCAATAATGAAGATGAGCTTAATGGTTATTATTTTGTTCGTGAGCAACGTAGAGAGTTATCTCACATTGTTAAACAGGGGCAACTCGTAGGGAATGTGCTCGATCCATTGCTTGAAAGTTTAGCTGTAAAAGAACTCAGAGAGCAAGGCGACATGAATGCACGTGAAAAAGTTCGCGCGAGCGTTTTGCATTTACAACAGAGTGGCGCAGGATATGTAGGTGATCAAAAATTTCGTTCAAAATATGATTATCATCAACAAGTATATAGCAATACGTATGGCACATATCACAATACTTTAGGTAATGAGAGCAAGGTTTTTGATTTTCCGT
Organism: uncultured Gammaproteobacteria bacterium; assembly: GCA_963710715.1. Classification (GTDB taxonomy): domain Bacteria; phylum Pseudomonadota; class Gammaproteobacteria; order DSM-16500; family DSM-16500; genus CAVQBL01. The sequence continues at coordinate 344,462 of CAVQBL010000016.1, forward strand.
TTACTCAAAATCCAAATGTTTCTATGGGATCTCTTTTTGACGCGCTGCGGTACGGTTTGGTGAAAAAACATCAGGCGTTCGTAAACAGTATCGCTTACGCCCACGATTTAGCAGTAAGGGCCGTGCGAAATATCCTGAGCCCGGCTTAATGTTTGTTGTGCTCAAGAGTATCGCCGAATTAGAGCAAGAACCGCCAAATCATGTGGTTGCCATGTATGCGCATGGAAGAGCTCATATTAATACTCGTATCGTGAATGAGCGAGAGATTTCATTTATAGGTGATTTAGGAAAAAACCCAAAAGTTGCTGCTTTGGTACTCAAAATTCCTTCATTTGTGAAATATAAATCTTATTTTCAAGAAAAATATGGATTGAGTGAAAAAGAATTTCAGGATTTTAAAGAAAAGCTACAGCAAACTAAACGGGGCAGCGTTGAGCATAAACGTTTAAAACAAGATTATTAATCATGTGATTAATCATTATGAAAAATGTATTGATGCAGAATTAAAAAAATTGGCTACAGAAAATAATTTTACATTAGTTTATCAAGATCTATGGGGTGGTTATTCCCCACAACCACCCAGCCTGGACTTGGCCCGATTGCAACGCCAAGTTGTACTTGGAGCAGCTGACTGCACTCAGCTATCACTTGAGCAGTTAAAAAAAGAATTATCCAATTATAAAACGAGCGTTAATAATGAGGCGGTTCTTTTGGATATTCTGATGCATGTTGCTAAACTCCCCCATGTTGTTGAAGAAGTTAATAAAGTTGTTTTGAGAAACAATATCGATAACTCTTTACGAGAGAATTTTGAATTATTAAATAGTGTTGTAAATTTTTATAAGAATAATAAAGAAAATCTTGTTCTCATTTTTTCTGAGTATAAAAAAGAACAAGGCGAGAAGATAATTACTCTTAGCCAAGTTGCTTCTTTGCATTTATGGAAATTATTTTCTGAAGCAGAAAACTCAGTTGAAGAATATTTAAAAGATATTAGCTCTAAGCAAGCAGAAAAGCAGAGGTTGTTAGCGGCTTGGCGTATTATTAAAGCCGCTGCAAATTTAGAAATTAGAGACTCAGCGCTTGAGGGATTGGTTAAGATTTTCATTCAGAAAAAAGAACAATTAGAATCGCTCATTGAAAAGTATTTAATGACTAAACGGATAAACACAAACCAATCTATTGCGAAAGAATATGTTTTAAATCAGCCTACTGAACAGAAAGAAGAAATAGCGAGTTTGGAGACGGAATCAGCGTCTCTATCGAATGCTATACAACCTGATCAATCGCCGCCGCCGTTTAATGATTTGATAGCAGCAACACTGAGAGGTGATTACGATGAAGTGAAGGCAATATTAGAAAGACAGCCAAAGGGGGACGTTAAAAAATTTATTGAGATTAAGGATATTCGGGGATATACAGCTTTTCATTACGCTGTACGACAAGGTTATCTTACAATTGCAACGCTGCTTTATAAATTTAATCGTAGCATAGGCACGGTAGAAACGGATCCAGAAGGCATGCGACCATTACATCTTGCTGCACAATTTGGACATGATGAAATTGTTAAATGGCTTATTAAGTATGAGTCCTCTTCCTACATAAAAATAAATCCGACAACGACAAAGGGGATTATTCCGTTGCATTTGGCTGCTGAAGGGGGTTTTTATTCAACTGTAAAAATCCTATTATTGGAAGGCGCTGATGTATTTAAAACTTCAGAATCGAAACAAACCGCCTTTGATTTTGCAAAAAGCGCTGGACATAAAGCGGTGATGGATTTACTGACTGCTGCAAGTCAAATTGCTAATGCAATTAGCCAAGCCATTTTGGCCAGTCGACGTCGTCCCGAAAATGCGTATTCTGGATTGAAAGCAGTTTTCACAAAATTTGCAACAATTAAGACTCTTAAAAAATATGTAAAATATCTTTGCGAATCACTTACCGTGGAGGATGATAAGCGAACGTTAGTTTATTGCTTAGCTCGAGATGGTAAAGAACATGAAATTGAATTTTTATTTAAGGAGTATAAAGTTGCTTTTAGTACAATTCTAGAACGTTATCAAGGGAGTGCGCGCTTACGTAAAGCGCTGTCTCTTGCTTGTCATAATGGCCATTATGAGGTTGTTAAAAAACTTTTAGAAAATGAAAAAAAATTAATTGATGTTTTAGATTTTGATGGCTGCACAGCGTTGCATGTGATTTGTTGTCATAAAAAGTATCCTGAAGCTGAGCATGAAAACGTAACAAAAATTGTCGAACTATTATTTAAATATGGTGTTAAACCAGAAATTAAAAATAACAAGGGTAAGACAGCATTCGCGTTAGCACAAGAGGCGGGCAATCATTTTCTTACTGAATATCTTAGTAAGTGGAGTGGAGAGGAAAATGCACCAGCCTTTCACGAGGTTTATGCAAATGCAGCAGTGCTCGGGCTATATGAACAACATGCGGAAGAAGTCACTGTTCAGGCTTCATCAGTGAGCAGCTCTTCAGCAGCGGGAGAACCCTCTCGTAAACGGTCTGCGGCAACTGAAGCGGGTTTACCCGATCGTGCTAAGCGTTATAAACCAGCCTTTTTTCAGGAACCTGCACCAGCTACAATAAATAGTACTCACTCGGATTCTGAGTCAGGTAACCGCCGGGATAATCCCGTTCCTGGCATGAGAATGATGTAAGCATGAAGTTTCGGTTGAAACTGACTGCCACTTTATAATAGAATAGCGCTGTTACTGCGGGGTGGAGCAGCCTGGTAGCTCGTCGGGCTCATAACCCGAAGGTCGTTGGTTCAAATCCAGCCCCCGCTACCAAGAAAATTAAAATAAGAGGCCCCGAATGGGGTTTTTTGTTTTTGGGAAGAAGAAATAAGTGGGCTTTGTGCCCATTTTTTATGTGATAAATACAGTGAGAACAGTTGAAACGACATTACGTGATCGCATTGGCATCCTTGGTGAATTCCATGGGCTATGAATTTGTAGGTTGCGAGTTAATGCGACAAGGGAGAGGGTCTTTGCTACGAATTTATATTGATAGCGAAGAAGGCATTACACTAGATGATTGCTCCAAAGTGAGCCGTCAAATCAGTGCTATGTTAGATGTAGAAGATCCAATACAAGGATCGTATACATTAGAAGTTTCTTCTCCTGGTCTTGATAGACCATTATTTGAGATTGCGCACTACCAAAAATATGTTGGCAGTCGGGTTAAAATTCGAGTGCATATCCCGATTAATAACCAACGCAATTTTGTGGGGTTGTTGCTACGAGTAGAAGAGACGAATGTTCATCTCTTAGTTGATCAAACAGAAGTTATATTATCTTTTTCCGATATTGAAAAGGCAAAATTGATTATGGATAAGTGAGGTTAATGCTATGAACAAAGAAATTTTGCTAGTGGTTGAAGCAGTATCCAATGAAAAAGGCGTTGAAAATGATGTTATTTTCCAAGCAATCGAAGCGGCTTTGGAAATGGCAACTAAAAAACGTGCGGGCGAAGACATCGATGTTAAAGTAACCATTAATAGAAAGACTGGTGATTACACCACTCTACGCCGTTGGCGAGTGATTGAAGATGACAAAGAATGGGAAGAAGAAGGTGATGAAGGCGTAGCTTATTTTACACTCACTGAAGCGCATAAACGGAATCCTAAAATTCAAGTGGGTGAGTATATTGAAGAACCCATGGAATCCGTTGAATTTGGGCGTATTGCAGCACAAAAAGCGAAACAAGTCATTGTACAAAAAGTTCTTGAAGCGGAACGAGCGCAAGTTGCTAATACTTACAAAGAAGCGTTTGGGCACATTAGTGACTGGCGTTGCTAAAAAAGTCATTCGCGATTATATTTTATTGGATTTAGGTAATAATGCAGAAGCCATTTTGCCACGTCCAGAAATGATTCCACACGAAGCAATGCGTAACGGCGATCGCGTGCGCGCTTATTTATATGAAATTCGCAGTGATGTGAAAGGTCCACAAATGTCAGTCAGTCGTACGCGACCTGAAATGCTAATTGAATTATTCAAAATTGAAGTTCCTGAAATTGGCGAAGAGTTGATTGAAATTAAAGGTGCTGCAAGAGATCCAGGATCACGCGCAAAGATTGCAGTTAAAACCAATGATGGACGTATTGATCCAATTGGAGCTTGTGTCGGTATGCGAGGATCACGTGTTCAAGCTGTTTCAAGCGAATTAGGTGGCGAGCGAATTGATATTGTGCTTTGGGATGATAATCCTGCGCAATTGGTTATTAATGCAATGGCACCTGCTGAAGTAGCATCGATTATTGTAGATGAAGATAGCCACACGATGGATATTGCTGTCAAAGAAGAACAACTCTCGCAAGCGATTGGTCGTGGTGGACAAAATGTTCGTCTTGCGAGTGAATTGACGGGTTGGACGCTTAATGTCATGACGGAAGCACAAGTCAAAGCGAAAACAACGGCAGAAGCTGAAAATGTTGCACAGTTATTCAAAGACAAGCTGGGTGTGGATGAGGATATTGCGAATGTATTGGTTGAAGAAGGATTTTCTTCGTTAGAAGAAATTGCGTATGTTCCTATTCAAGAAATGGAAGAAATTGAAGGCTTTGATGAAGAATTAGTAGAAGCGCTACGTGAACGTGCAAAAGGTGCTTTGTTGACGAAAGCAATTGCCGAAGAGCAAGAGCTAGAAAAAGAGCCGGCCCAAGATTTATTGGAAATGGAAGGCATGGAAAAGAATTTGGCTTACTTGCTTGCGCGCAATGGAATTATTACACGAGAAGATTTGGCAGAACAGTCTGTTGATGACTTGCTTGATCTGGGAGAAATTGACCAGCAAACCGCTGCTAAATTGATTATGACAGCTCGCCAACCATGGTTTGATAATACAGACCAGGCTAAATAAAGTGAGCAAGGGGAAAAAATATCATGGTGAACGATACATCGACTGCGCCAAACAAAAAGCAGCCAGCCAAAAAAGCCAAGAAAACCGGCGTATCCGTAAAGCAATTAGCTACGGATATTGGAGTTTCTGTTGAGCGCTTATTGTTACAATTCAAAGATGCAGCAATCGAAATTGCTGGTGAAGATGATATTGTCTCCGATGCGGAAAAACAGGAATTACTGGGCTATCTAAAAAAACATCACGGCGTGAAAAAAGATGCTGCGCCAGAAAAAATTATTTTACGCCGCGCAAAAACCAGCGAAATCAAAGTTTCCGGTTCGCAAGGAGCAGGAAAAACGATTAGTGTGCAAGTACGCAAAAAACGTACTTACATCAAACGATCTGATGAACAACCCAAATCCGAGATTGCTCCAGAGCAACCTCTCGAAGCAGTCGCTCTGCCTACAGTAGAACAGCCAGAAGTGGGTCAAGTAGCACAACAAGCCGTTGTTGCAGAAACGGTTGCTATTCCTGAAGCAGAAGTCGTTGAGGCTGTGCCTGCCAAAGAAAAACCGGCAGCCAAAGAAGAAAAAGCAAAGCCCGAAGGTAAACGCAAAGAAAAACGTCATCAAGATTTACAAGCAGAAAGCGAAGAAGCAGAACGACCCAAGAAGAAAAAGAAAAATCGAGGGGGTCGAGAAGATGACACCGCGTATGACAGTGTCATTGGAAAAAAAGGTGGACGTCTTGATCTGATTTTAGGTGAAGATGCAGAAGAAATTCTTGCACAACGACGCAGAAAATTTGGCAAAGGACGCAAGCAACAAGTTCAAGTGCAAGCTTTTACTAAACCAACTGCGCCTGTGGTACGCGAAGTTAATATTCCTGAAACGATTACCGTTGCTGATCTCGCACAGAAAATGTCAGTGAAAGCGGCCGAAGTCATCAAGACGATGATGAAGATGGGCGCCATTGTCACCATTAACCAAGTGATAGACCAAGAAACGGCAATGTTGGTCGTTGAAGAAATGGGACACAAAGGAAAACCAATTAGCGCCTATGCGTTAGAAGAAGCACTGAGTAAAGAAACAGAAATTCATGGTGAGAAATTACCGCGCGCCCCAGTTGTTACCATTATGGGACATGTGGATCATGGTAAAACATCGTTATTAGATTATATTCGTCGCACTAAAGTAACAGCGGATGAAGCCGGTGGGATTACGCAACATATTGGTGCTTATCATGTTGAAACACCTAAAGGTGTTATTACATTTTTAGATACGCCCGGTCATGCCGCATTTACTGCGATGCGTGCGCGCGGTGCAAAATTAACGGATATTGTTATTCTTGTTGTAGCAGCAGATGATGGCGCGATGCCACAAACCGTTGAAGCTATTAATCATGCTAAAGCAGCCAATGTGCCAATGATCGTGGCGCTGAATAAAATTGATAAGCACGAAGCCGATCCTGATCGTGTGAAAAATGAATTAACACAACATGGTCTTATTCCAGAAGAATGGGGCGGTGAAACCATGTTTATTCCTATTTCAGCAAAAACGGGTCAGGGGATTGATAAATTATTAGATTCTATTCTCGTTCAAGCGGAAGTTTTAGAATTAACCGCTGTCGTGGACAGTTCAGCGCGTGGTGTTGTAATTGAATCCCGCTTAGATAAAGGTCGTGGTGCAGTTGCAACGGTGTTAGTACAGCAAGGAACATTGCACAAAGGTGATTTAGTGTTAGCTGGATTTGAATACGGCCGTATGCGTGCTTTATTTGATGAAACAGGTAAGCAAATTGAAAGTGCAGGTCCTTCTATTCCAGTTGAAATTCTCGGTCTTTCTGGCACACCCAATGCAGGTGATGAATTTGTTATCGTAGAAGATGAGAGACGTGCGCGCGAAGTTTCCTCATTCCGCCAAGGAAAATTCCGTGAAATTAAATTAGCCCGCCAAAATGCGGCTAAACTTGAAAATATCATGCAACGCATGGGCGATGAAAAAACCGAACGTACATTGAATATCGTGTTGAAAACGGATGTGCAAGGTTCTGCAGAAGCACTTTCACAAGCATTAATGGATATCTCTGCACCACAAGTGAACGTAAAAATTATTTCCAGCGGTGTGGGTGGGATTAATGAGTCAGATGTAAATCTCGCTCTGGCTTCTGATGCCATCATTATTGGTTTTAACGTGCGTGCGAATACAGAAGCGCGTAAGCTGATTGAAACCGAAGGTGTCGATCTGCATTATCACAGCATTATTTATGATGTTATTAATGAAGTGAAACGTGCTGTCAGTGGCTTTATGGCACCTGAGATTCAAGAAAAAATTGTTGGTCTTGCAGAAGTGCGTGATGTATTCCGTTCATCCAAAATAGGCGCGATTGCGGGTTGCATGGTATTAGAAGGCATTGTGAAGCGTAATAATCCAATTCGTGTATTGCGCGATAATGTGGTTATCTTTGAAGGTGTATTGGAATCTCTGCGTCGCTTTAAAGATGATATCAGCGAAGTGCGCGCGGGCATGGAGTGTGGTATCGGTGTGAAAAGTTATAACGATATCAAACCAGGCGATCACATTGAAGTTTTCGAAAAAATTGAGATTAAACGAGCACTCTAATGGCGAAAAAAGGTTCTGGTCGTCTGCAGCGTGTCGGTCATTTAATTCAGACAACACTTGCCGAAATTATACAACGAGAAGTGCAAGATCCTCGTTTTAATCGCGCGACGATAACGCATGTAGATGTCTCGCCCGATCTTGCTAACGCAAAAGTTTTTATTAGCGTGTGGGATGATGACAAAGTGGATGAGACAGTGGCAGCACTGAATCATGCTAGCAAATATTTACGTTATACATTGGCACAAGCAATTGATTTGCGTGTTATTCCGCAATTACGATTTATTTACGATGACTCAACCGCGCGCGGAAGTCGTATTTCTTCTTTGATTAACCAAGCTTTGAAAGAAAAGAAATGACTAATAAAAAATTAACTAAAAATATCAACGGTATTCTTTTACTCAATAAACCACTCAACCTAACGTCAAATGCAGCATTGCAACGCATTAAAAGATTATTTGGCGCAAAAAAAGCAGGACATACTGGAAGTTTAGATCCACTGGCAACAGGAATGCTACCGATTTGTTTTGGCGAAGCTACTAAGATTTCACAGTTTTTACTGGATTCTGATAAATATTATCGTGTCACCGTAAAATTAGGTATACGGACAACGACAGGTGATGCGGAAGGTGAAATTATAGCAACTCAATCTGTTGATGTGCCACAAACACGACTAGAAACCGTGTTGCAAAAATTTACTGGTGCAATAGAACAAATTCCGCCTATGTATTCTGCGGTTAAACATCAAGGGCAACCACTGTATAAATTAGCACGACGTGGAATAGAAGTAGAACGTAAACCACGTGTTGTGCAAATACATACATTGCAATTAAAAGAATTTTCTGCTGATACATTTATTATAGATGTGCATTGCAGCAAAGGTACTTATATCCGTACTTTAGCCGATGATATTGGACAAGTGCTCTGTTGTGGCGCTTATGTGATTGGATTACATCGCTTAGCTGTTGCACCCTATGAGCAAACAAAAATGTATGCAATGGATGCGCTAGAAGAAATATGCGCGCAGCAAGGTGTTGCAGCGCTGCAAAATTATTTATTACCGCTAGATACTTCTCTGCAAGCATTTCCAATCGTAAAGCTTTCTCCAACTACGGTTTTTTATATCCGCACTGGGCAGCCTGTGATAGTTCCACATTTGCCGACGGAAGGTTTTGTACGTCTTTATTCAGGCGAGCAATTTATGGGAGTGGGTGAAATTCTGGATGATGGCCGTGTTGCGCCGCGTAGGTTGTTTAATTTAGCGTAAAGTCTTTTGCCCCCCATTCGAATTTTCTAGCGCCTGCACTAAAAATCCATCAAGCAAGCCTCATATCATTGATTTTTAAACAATAAAACACTTTGCATATAAATACACACTAATGTGTATTTATATGCTATACTAACGGGAAATTAATACATGACTAAATATGAGTTAGAAAGAATTCTTAAAAAGCATGGATTTGAAAAACGTTCTGGCGGTAAACATGATGTTTGGATAAAAAAAGGATCTCCGCCTATTCCGGTTCCTCGTCACAAAGGTGACATTCCTAGAGGGACGCTGAAAAATATATTAAAAGCCGCTGGCTTGGAGAAAAAATCATGAAACACTATTATGCACTTTTTAAAAAAACGGCTGAAGCTGTTGAAGTTGAATTTCCAGATCTTAAAGGCTGTGTTACGTTTGGAAAAGATTGGGAAGAAGCATTGGAAAATGCTGGGGATGTGCTAGCTGCTTGGTTGGTGAATGCTGAGCCGCAATTTATTAAAGAACCCTCTAAACATCATGAATTAGAGTCTTTGTCAGGAGAGTTGGTGCCTATTTTAGTAGATGAAAATATTATGACTTCATATCGTAAATTAAAACGATTTAATGTCATATTTCCAGTAGATGTGCTAAAACGAATTGATAAATTTCGCAAGAAAAACGGTTTAAAACGCTCTACTTTTTTACAAAGAGCGGCTGAAGAGTATTTGCAACAGCATGCATAAAGTTATCTGATGTTTTATCCCCCCCAAATCAACCATTAAGCAGAAAGTACAGCGTCCGTCATCTGCTAAAATCCGATGGTAGATCCCTTATCTTCTTAACGCATGTAAAATCCATTTGGCCCTGGGTTATAAACATTATAATCCGGGTTATCCGGTTTAGCAGGTTTATCCGGGTCCGGTTTGTCCGGGGTAACAGATTGCGAAGGAATATTAATATTGTTATGAAAAAATGCCTGATAGCTTCTATCATTGCGGTAATTGTATTGTGATCCATCAATCGATATTTTATGTTTATTTTGATTTTTATTTATTTTTTCTCGATATAATCTTTCAACGATAGGTTCCGTCTTCCCAATAACACGCAATTCTTTACATAAATTAAGCATATTAATCAAAGAAACCAAATCTAAAAATATTGAAATGGATAGCCAATTATCCTCCTGTGTCTTGACTTGAGCAGCAGGAGGAGCTGCAAAACGAAGGGGAACTCGTTGAAATAACTTGAAAACAGAGGGTGGTAAACTTGTCTTTGCTGCTTTGACTGGATCAGCAGGAGGAACTGCAAAATGAAGAGGATGAAATAACTTGAAAACAGAAGGTGGTAAATTTGTCCTTGCTTTATCAGCAGGAGGAACTGCAAAATAATGAGGAACTTCTTGTTTGAATAGTTCGGAAAAGGAAGGAAATTGTAAATTTATCCTTTCTAAATTAAAGGCTATGTCACCAGAACCTTCATTATTTATTCCTTTTGTTTCAATATTTTGTGTTGCGCGGGGAGAACCCATTTTTTAACCTCCTATCGTTTAACCCTAACTTCACCAGTTGAACTGCCGAATGTAGGATAATTAATTTTTTTATTAATATGTGCTATTGTACTGTTATCGGAGCGAAAAAAACACCCGTAAAATTTACTCTAGTCCAACATCTTAATGTATAGAATTGATTAGCATGGGGAGAGGGTTTATCAAGAAACATAGTGCTTTTGATATACCAGTGAAGAACTGTTAGATCAACGCTTTCAACAATGGTGTAAGCTTAATAAGCCCAGGAGAGCATTTGTAGCAACATGCATAAAATCAACATTTGCCTTTTTACATCTCCAACTATTTTTTTTCTACTTAAGGATTATTTTTAATTGTCGTTTTAATAAAATTAAGCATATCCTTGTTCGTCAAATTGGCGTATACGCCGGGTACTCCGTCAAAATAGCCTTTTTTATAAGCTGTATAAGTCAAGGGAATAATTCCCCAGGATACTACGCCAATTTGCACAAAATAAGTATTCTCATTCGTCTGATTGATAAGTAATAAAGGTCCGCCACTATCACCATGGCATGGGGTTGTTCCATTGGAGGACATTGTGCCAAGCATGGTTGTGCGATTGTAAGTAATTTCTAAGTCGCTGGGCGCGAGTATCGGTAGAATAAGATCAGTATATTTCTTAATAAAATCTTCCATTGTTGTATCTGACTGAATTATTTCATTCCCGTAATGCAAATATTTGTCCGATATAATCCTAAAATCACACTCTTCACTGTTAGGACTTGTGCTGCACTCAGGGGACCATTTGATATCTTGCCAACCATAACCGACCGCCATTGTGAGTTGAGATCCAGATTTTAAATTGGGAAAGGCGTCGGCAAATTGAGGTAACTCTACAGGTGTTACCCCTGCAGGTTCGTTCAGTTTTAATAAAGCAATATCTTGTTGTATTGTGGGGTCAACTTTACTGGTGTAAGTAAAGATTTTTTTGACAGAGATAACTTTTTTAGCGAGAGGTTTGTTTCCTGCAAGATAGCCAGTACCAACAACTATTTCTTCTGGGTTAATAAAAGAAGGATTATCATCCTCATCATAATCAAAAACACAATGAGATGCAGTTAATACCCAAGTATCAGCAATAACAGATCCTGTGCAGAAAGGTTCATCACCTTCAGCGCCATAAATTGCAACCACAAAGGGGAATTGTTGGTCATTTGTGACAGTGTCACCATGGTAAATTTGTAGTGCAGCAAAGGCAGGTGATAAGTATCCTAAAGTAAGTAGCAATATGATGCGGGCTATCAAGGTGGCGTCTCCCTAAATTTTTTTATATTATCCTAAATAATTTTTATGTGTTGCAACACATAAAAATTATTGTGGTTTGTAAGTTATTATGTGCAGTAGACAAAAAAACTCTCTATTTTACAGCCCCCTAATCAAAAATTACTGCACATAATACTCTAGTGCGTACTGCACGCTTCATTTCAAAATTTGCTTTGGCGTAGTGATTACGGGTAGCTTACATGGCCACTATTGTGGTCAGTAAGTTTTCAAACAGAGCTGAGCTAAACTTCTAAAATATTTAAAACTATAGTGCGCCTCACTGCGTGGCACTCGCAACGACACATGAAGTAGACAATGAAGAAGACGATGGCTTAGGTAACTCAGAATCACTTTTCTTTGTAACCGTAACATTCCCTTTGGAAAAGTTATTTTCTGATGTGATAGACAAAGAAATATGTGGGCTTGGATTATTATTTTTTGTTACCATTTTTTCATCCAAAACATTGTTTGTCACTGCTTTTTCATCCGTCGCAGTGATCGTCGGATTATTAAAGTTATCTACAATTCTTTTAGAATCCTCATAACAAAACTTAGCAGCAGTTTTATGTAGTTGTCTTGCAGTACTGTCCAGTAATTCTAGATCTTTTTTGTCACACCCTAAGGAAATTTCGGTTAATAAAATAGCAGTCTCAAACAACATACTTTTAAATAGATTAAGATTAGAAAATTGATTAGAATTATCTCGAACGAATCGAATATTATCTAAAGCAGCTTCTAAAGACAAATCACATAATTCTTGAGCGTTTCCTGGTTTTTTTTTGATAAGATTATTTCTCGCACGTTTAAAATCTTCTAACTTGTCGCGTAGATTTGTTGAAGCTTTTATTTTGTTATTCAGTCTGGATACTAACTTTGAATCCTTATTCCGTTCTGCAAGGGTAATTGCTGTGTCGCCAACTTTATTCATTAGGCTGGCATCAGCATCAGCTGACAATAATGCATCTGAAATCTTATAATCATTACAGTATGTAGTATACATTAGTGCAGAGTTGCCTTCGTGATTAACTCTGTCAATTTGTGCGCCGGCAGCAATTAACCTCTCAACTTGTTTATGATAATTTTCCTGGGCAGACAAAATTAAAGCGGTATTCCCGTCTATATCAACTGCATTAATGTCGCCGCCACGGTCAAGATAATTTTTCAACCATTCATCAGAAATTTTATCTTCTTTAGCTGCTGCAATAAGTTCTTTAGCTAAAATGGGCAGGTTTTTTTCTTCTTCTTGCCTTTTTGCAAGCATTTTTCTTCTTTCTTCTTGCGCTTTTGCAAGCTTTATTATCCTATTTTTTATGTCTATATCTGTCGCTAGACTCTCTGCAGTTTCACCAGCTATATTTTTTATAGTAAGATCAGTGTCATCTTTTAATAGTGCACTTATAAGTAAAAAATGTCTATTAATACTATTAGCATTACCCTTCCGAAGAGCACACATTAGTGCAGTATCACCTCGGCGATTAACCTGATTGATATTCGCACCAGATTGAATCAATTCGTCAATATGAAAATCACGATAATCGGTTTCTGCAGCACACATTAATGGTGTGTAACCATCTTTCTCATCAGCTGCATTGATGTCACCACTGTTATTGATATATGTTCTTAAAAATCCCTTATCACTATTCGATAGCTTGAGTTTTCTAATACCTAACATAAATTCTTGTTGTTGTTTTATTTTTTTACTATCTTTAGGGTCATTGGGGGCTTTTCGCTGCTGCATTTTACAATCCTCGAAATGTTTAATAGTTGTAAGGTTCATTATTATACTAAAACTGTTTAAAAAAACAACAATTATTGTACGTTTCTCGGGGGGATTTCTCCTTTATTAAAAATGTCTTCCATGCGTAATATCTACAACCTTGGAGGACCTCTATTAAAGAGATTCATGGGTACGCACCTCTACAATGATTGCAACCATTTCAATAACGATTTATTTTCTTTCCATGAAGGCAACTTGGGCATTGGTGTAGGATTTACTTTTTCAATTGCTGCACGCTTCATTTCAAGATTTGCTCTGGCATAAATTTCAGTAGTTTTAATATCAACATGGCCAAGAAAATCACGAATTACATCGAGAGATACACCTCCTTGCAGTAAATGCATTCCTTTGGTATGTCGCATACTATGAGGACTAATTGACTTGTTAAATTCAGGATGTTGTTTTCGAACTTGATGAACATATTTTTGAAAAATATAACGTACACCTGAGCGTGATAAACGCTTACCATGATGGCTTTGGAATAAAGGATAATCAAATTTATCAGGTGTTTCTAACTGATATTCATGCAAATAATTTTTTAGAAGTTGTACGGTATTTTGCATAAGCGGTACTATCCGTATTTTTCTTCCTTTACCCAGTATACGAATTTGCGCGGGATTAGTTAATCGTAAATCACCGACCGACATATCAATTAATTCTTGCACCCGAGCACCGGTATCATAAAGTATGCTTAGCAACACAGCATCACGCCGACCCTCCTGCGTATTTAAATCAGGTTGCGCTAATAATGCAGCAAGATGGTCTTTAGAAAGATACTCAACATTAGCACGTACAGATCGACGAAGAGGTATTGATAAAATTTGTTGGCATTGCAATAAGTGTTCTGGTGTTACTACTTGAAGATATCGAAAAAATGCATGAAGTGTAGCTAATCGATGATTCAGCGTGGTTACCTTGCATTGCCGCTCTTTTGCAAGATGCTCAAGAAACTCATCTACCAGTGCAACATTAACATCTTCAATACATATTTTTTCTACGGAAACATTTTTTACATCACGACAAAATTGAAGTAATAATATAAACGTATCCCGATAAGCTTTGATAGTATTGCAGCTTAAATTTCGTTGCCCCGAAAGATAATGACTTAAAAAATTTGTTAATTGAATTGAAAAATTAGTAGGTTTCATAATTACCTCCACATCGGAATAACACTGCCAAATTGTTTATTCATACGAGTTGTCAGATTAGGAAATAATTCAGCTGTCAAATGCAAATATTTCTGGGTACCCGTAAAATCTTGATGTCCCAGATATGCTATCACAATGCATTTCCGACCTTGCTAATAAGTGGCAATGTTAACGGGCGTTGCGTTTTATATTGTGTTAACGAAATGCTTTCAGCTTCCCAATCAATTTGGTCAAGTGTCAAATCACGGATATCGCTTATTCTTAATCCTAGTCGGCAAGCTAATAGCAACATTGCATAGTCTCGCTTTCCTCTCGGTGAACTTCGATCGACTGCTGATAACAATTTGTCTAGAAGTTCTCTGTCCCAAACAGATGGGATTTTGGCATGACGCGCAACATGAACAGATGGTAATGATTTGCTAATATCTCGCGTTATAATTCCTCGTAAAAATAGGTATTTTAGAAATTGTCTAAGATCAGAAATAACTCTAGATATTGTTTTAGTGCTAAATCGCCATAATGTGCTTATGAATTCTGACAAATGCTGGGGTTGTATTTGTTCAAATGTTTTTACATCCTGTTTTTCGGCAAAATCCAAGAACAAACTGATTTGTCGTATCCGTTCGTTATAGCAATATTTACCAATATAACGTTTTTCTTTACAATATTTTACATACTCATGTAAGACCCTTTTCATTGCCGACGATATTTTAAGTTTTTGTACGATTGTGTTAATTCGTTCAAAATAACCAAAGCGTGAAAATTGCCAAAGTATTTTTAAACTATACTCGGCATGTTTACGTCAACCTTTAACTTCTTTTGTTAACTCTCCTGATTTAATATCATAATACTCTAAAAATTGGATGATCAGATTTTCAGTTAGCTTATTTTCAAAATCATTCTGTTTTGCAAACTTGATTAACCGATTCCAAACAGATTGATAACGCCGTATCGAACGACAGTTATACTGAAGGGATTGCAACTTGGATAATGCACCAAATATTAATTCATCCAAAGTGGGTTTCTTTGACGTAGATTTTTTAGGTTTCATAACTACCTCCGTGAATACGGCAATGGTTGTTATTGCCTTACAGAAATAGTATGAACCTTAATTATTATAATGGATTTTATGTGCAGTAATTTTTGATTAAGCTGCTATTAAATCAGGAGTTTTTTTGCCTACAACACATAATAACTTACAAACCACAATAAGGATTAAAACGATCTACTTTTTTGCAAAGAGCAGCTGAGAAATACTTGCAACAGACGGTGCTATGCCCACTTGTTAATAGTAAAGCGAGTATATCGGAAGCATCTCGTATTAATATTAAATATAGATTTTTCTGTTGTAGTATATATAGTTTATCATGCTGTGTGATTTATAGGTAATTTTGTTGTGCGTAAAATAGGTTAATTTGTAGTGTTGTTTCTCAATTGCAGGGGAATACAAGTCCAATTGTTATGAGCGATGAAATCAGCATTTGTCTAGGGACTGTTGACATTTCGCTTTATTTTTTTCCTACTTAAGGATTATTTTTAATCGTCGTTTTAATAAAATCAAGCATATCCTTGTTTGTCAAATTGGCGTATACGCCGGGTACTCCGTCAAAATAGCCTTTTTTATAAGCTGTATAAGTCAAGGGAATAATTCCCCAGGATACTACGCCAATTTGCACAAAATAAGTATTCTCATTCGTCTGATTGATAAGTAATAAAGGTCCGCCGCTATCACCATGGCATGGGCTTGTTCCATTGGAGGATATTGTTCCAAGCATGGTTGTGCGATTGTAAGTAATTTCTAAGTCGCTGGGCCCGAGTATCGGTAGAATAAGATCAGTATATTTCTTAATAAAATCTTCCATTGTTGTATCTGACTGAATTATTTCATTCCCGTAATGCAAATATTTGTCCGATATAATCCTAAAATCACACTCTTCACTGTTAGGACTTGTGCTGCACTCAGGGGACCATTTGATATCTTGCCAACCATAACCGACCGCCATTGTGAGTTGAGATCCAGATTTTAAATTGGGAAAGGCGTCGGCAAATTGAGGTAACTCTACAGGTGTTACCCCTGCAGGTTCATTCAGTTTTAATAAAGCAATATCTTGTTGTATTGTGGGGTCAACTTTACTGGTGTAAGTAAAGATTTTTTTGACAGAGATAACTTTTTTAGCGAGAGGTTTGTTTCCTGCAAGATAGCCAGTACCAACAACTATTTCTTCTGGGTTAATAAAAGAAGGATTATCATCCTCATCATAATCAAAAACACAATGAGATGCAGTTAATACCCAAGTATCAGCAATAACAGATCCTGTGCAGAAAGGTTCATCACCTTCAGCGCCATAAATTGCAACCACAAAGGGGAATTGTTGGTCATTTGTGACAGTATCACCATGGTAAATTTGTAGTGCAGCAAAGGCAGGTGATAAGTATCCTAAAATAAGTAGCAATATGATGCGGGCTATCAAGGTGGCGTCTCCTCTAAATTTTTTATACATGAGTGTTTTACTTTGCCTAATTAAGGGTTATTTTGGATCGTCGTTTTAATAAAATCAAGCATATCCTTATTTGTTAAGTTTGCATATACATTGGGTGCTTGATCAAGATAGCCTTTTTTATAAGCTATGTAATTATCAGGAATAATTCCCCATGATACTACGCCAATCTGCACAAAATAATTATTCCCATTTGTCTCATTGATAAGTAATAAAGGCCCACCACTATCACCATGGGTGGTGCCGGTTCCGTTGGGGGACATTGTGCCAACCATGGTGATGGGATTGTAAATGATTCCCAGATCCTTGGGGCTCTTCGGTGAGACGAGACTAATATATTTCTTAATAAAATCTTCCATAATCGCATCTGGCTGAATTATTTCATTCCCATAATGCAAATATTTGTCTCGTATCCACATAGAATAACATTTCTCTTTGTCGTTAGGATTTAAGAAACAGCCCAAGGACCATATGATCTCATGCCAACCATAACCGACAGCCATCGCGAGTTGCGATCCCGATTTTAAATTCGGAAAGGAGTCGGCAAATTGAGGTAATGCTACGGGTGTTACTCCTGCAGGTTCATTCAGTTGTAATAAAGCAATATCTTGTTGTCCTGTACGGTCAAATTCTTTAGTATAAGTATAGATTTTTTTGACAGAGATAATTTTTTTAGCGAGATCTTTGTTTCCTGCAAGATAGCCAGCACCGACAAATATTTTTTTTGGGTCAGAATGATCATCGTCATCATCATAACCATGACCGAAAACACAATGAGCTGCAGTCAATACCCAAGTGTCCCCAATAATAGATCCTGTGCAAAAAGGTTCTTTTTCCCTGATGCCATAAATTGCAACCACAAAGGGGAATTGTTGGTCATTGGTGACAGTATCACCATGATAAATTTGTAGCGCAGCAAAGACAGGTGGTAAGTATCCTAAAATAAGTAGCAATATGATGCGGGCTATCAAGGTGGCGTCTCCCTAAATTTTTTTATATTATATCTAAAAAAGAACATTTTATTACTACTTTATGGTTAAAATGAACGGTAACAGATCAGCAAGAAATTTACTAAATGGAGCAATATTTTGTCGTACACTTGCTTCTTCAAGGGCGGTAACATGTTCTCTATCATTTTCGTTATTGTCAGGATTATATTTTATCATAAAATTATGATGTGCTAATTACAAACAGGAGAGTAAACCTGTGCCAAAAACCTATTGCAGTGATAAAAAGAAAGAAAGTGTAGTTTCTAAAATTTCTATTAAAGAGGGAGACTGGTCTAGTAAGATAGTTCAATCACAGAAAGGTAAGCCAGAGCTGTTACAAAAAAACCATACCGTTACAGTACATTACAATCCAACGGTTTTTATTAAGCAAGAATTTCTTATAGATACCTTACAGGATAATCGAGCGGTAGATGCTGTCACTCAAAAGCAAATTGCTAGCCGCCGTTCAATGACAAAACATCGCTTAGTGACATCTACTGTAACAGGTAATCGAACTGCATCAGGTAGCTCAACAAAACCTTATAAAATGGTAGTGACAACGGTAGTGACGCCTCGATTCGATGGTTTAAGTCCAGTAGATGAGCAAATGTTTTGTTCTGTGGATGCGCATGGTGGTAAGCTTTGTTTTTCTAAGCTTAGTAACCCACCTATATCATTCGCAGATGAATACTCAAAACTCTTAAAACTAATTTATAAACGTTGTATATATGCGCAATTATCTCAAAATGTTAATACATTAATTATTCCACCGTTGGTGGGTCTAGGGACGTCATTGTCTAGATTGTGTGAGAGTGCTCAAAACATCGCTTTAGAAATGAACTATGCTGCACTGTTGTATGCAATGCAAGAAATTCAAACAGGAAAAAATCAATGGCAAGGTTTAAAAAAATTTAAAGAAGTTATTTGCGTATTACCAAATAATAATGATCATATATCTCTTTTCGCCGAAAAATATATGAACCAATATTCTGGTTCGATTCCCATCACTTTAATAAAAGCAGATCCACTCGAATTAGCTCAAAAACTAGATATGCAAGAATATAGAGTAGGTCTTCTCAATCCTGGAGAAGATTGTAAAATTGAAAATGTATCTACCAAAAATAAAATCCACTTATCTCCCGTTGAGCAACAACTAGAACAATCAACGAATTTAGTTGAGATACAAACCGTGAAAATAGGTGGTCGTTGTGATAGATTTCATTTGGTTGCTTTTCCTCCCGCGTTGAGTCCAACAAATATATGGGAGGGATTTACCCCAGAGTTTGCAGACGATTCACCAAAAGAAATAACGTTCCAAGATAACAAGGGAAATCATTGTACTGTATCTGGCAGTTGTGTGTTTAAAGTAACAGATAAAGATCGATTAATTCAAGCAATTCGCATTTGGGTCGGCGAAGATCAATTATCTGGGATAATTCAAATAATTGATAATTCTCCTTGTGAAGCACAATCACGGATAGAATTTAGTGACGCTAATGATTATTTACAATTCTTGTATACATATCTTCCCTATAATGGCACTTTTTCAGATGTTCCTCTAACAGATATATCTAAAAAAACCGCAGAGTTTTTGGCAAGCATAAAATCAGGCAAGAGACAGTCACGTGAGTGCGATTTGCAATTTTTAGAGGAGGATAAGCAATATTACAGGTTAGCCCATTCAGAATTGTATGCGTTACAACAATACTTACTAGTAGGCGCAGGCTTACAATCATTAATAAAATCATCTGCACAGCCTGATAATAATAAAGATGAGAAACATATCGCTTTATCAACCGATGAGAAAAGCGCTTCATCTGTGACATTAAACGAAGCTGTTATGCGAGTTTTAGAGGATGCCAATGATTATTACCGAGCAATTAATGCAAATAAATTTTCTTTACGGCATGGTGCTAAAGGGATACGTCGTAGTAATTCAATCGATGTTGCAATACGAGATGAGAAGAAAGATTTTCAATCACGTATGTCAACCATATGTATGCTGATACAACAATCAGGGTGTAGTAAAACTTCGCTTTCATTTTTTATGCTGCAATCACTGAAGCAAAATCTTACTTTGCTAGAGCAAATTGATAACAACTTGGCTTTATCGGTTAAAGGGTTAAACGCATCAGGATTGTTTGCATACAGTAAACGTCGTGCAATGGTTGCGGAGTTTATAAATAAACTTTCTTCTAATTCTAAATTACAAGGAAATAACTCTTCAATTGCGGAAAGTGCTTTACAGTTAGGTAATAAGCTATTAAGAAGCTATAAATAACTACGAAAATATTCTTGGCCAAAGGAAAAGACTTTTTGCCTGGAATGACGCCAACGCAACTTGCAAATGTTGTTGAAAAAGACCACCACCGGTGGCCAAGGGCTCCATGCGCCGCTATGGAGATTAAATGCACTACGATGCCACGGGCAAACCAATGCTCATAACAAAATGATTGCGATATAGAAAATTTTCCTTTATTTTCTCACTACTAGAATATTAATAAAGCCAAAGGTGCATTAATGAGCGATGAAATTATGACCATAAGTGATGTTGCCAGTTATTTAAAAATCACTGAGAAAACAGCTTATCGCCTAGTGTCTGAAGGTAAAATTCCTGGTTTCAAAGTGGGTGGATCATGGCGCTTCAATAGAGCAGAAATCCTAGCTTGGGCTAAGGCAAAAGATAAACACTAACAAATAAATAATGGATTAGCACAGGAGAGTTCCACTTGTTTGAACAAACATTTAAAAATATTGATGACATCCTCCACAAAGATGCTGGCTGCGGTAGCGAATTAGATTATGTGGAACAAACCTTATGGCGCGGAAATCATGAAGGTGATTGAGGAGCTGTTATGACTAATAATTCACAAATTATCATTTATCAAAATGAAAGCGGCGAGGTGAAGTTAGATGTTCGATTTGACGGCGACACCGTTTGGCTGACCCAAAAAATGATGGCCGAGCTTTTTGATGTTACCCCCAAAACCATCAGTGAACATCTTGGAAATATCTACAAAGAAGGGGAATTAATAGAAAGTTCAACTATCCGGAATTTCCGGGTAGTTCAAACAGAAGGAGTAAGGGATGTTTCCAGAGAGATTACTTTTTATAACCTCGACGCCATTATTTCAGTTGGTTACAGAGTAAACTCCACTCGCGCCACACAATTCCGTATCTGGGCAACCAAAACACTTAAAGAATATATTGTTAAAGGTTTTGTGCTAGACGACGAGCGACTAAAAAACCCTGATTTGCCTTTTGACTATTTTGAAGAACTTGCCAGAAGAATACAGGACATCCGCACTTCAGAAAAAAGATTTTATCGAAAAATTACCGATATCTATGCATTGAGTGTAGATTATGACCCGACTAATGAAACTAGTATCGTTTTCTTTAAAACAGTACAAAACAAAATCCATTGGGCAATTACCGGAAAAACCGCAGCAGAGATTATTGCCAAACGAGCTAATAGCAAAAAGCCCAATATGGGATTAACAAGTTGGCGAGGAACCTTGCCAAGAAAAGAAGACGTTACAATTGCTAAAAATTATCTCAATGAAAAAGAACTTTTAGCTTTGAACAATCTTGTAGAGCAGTATTTGATTTTTGCTGAAGGACAAGCAAAGAGAAGAATCCCCATGAAGATGAAGGATTGGATCAATAAATTACATGGATTTTTGCAATTAAATGACAGAGATATCTTGACTAACGCTGGAAAAATATCGCATGAATTGGCGATAGAACTTGCTGAGAATGAATATGATAAATTTTATAAAAAGCGGCTTTCACAACAGGCTAGCAAAGACAGTGACTTTGAAAAAGCAGTTGGCTTAGTGGGCACAAATAAACGTAAAAAGAAAATCGAGCAGGAAACTAGTTCGTTATAAAATATATATGAATATGGACCGACAATGGGCGATTTTTAGCCAAGAAAATATGCCCCAGTCCTTATATATAAAGCTTGTTCAACCACCTACTCCTCGTTATAATAGCGGGTTCTAAAAAATTGAATTACGTTTGGGAGTTGTTTCATGGCATTAAATACGGCACAAAAAGCGCAGATTGTTAAAGCATATCAACACGCTAAAAATGATACCGGTTCATCCGAAGTACAAATCGCTTTACTTAGCGCGCGCATTGATTATTTAACATCACACTTGCAAGTACACAAACACGATTGTCATACTCGCCATGGCTTGACCAAGCTAGTCAGCAAACGCCGTCGTTTGATGAATTACTTAAAAAGGGTTAGCCCTGTTTCATATCGTAATATCTTGAATAAATTGGAAATGCGTGGTTAAAAAACGCATTTAAATCATTAAAACTTATCTATTAATATAGGATACATTTCGTGCCAGCAATTAAAAAAACATTTCGCTATGGTGATCACACAGTAACACTTGAAACTGGGGCTATTGCCCGACAGGCAAATGGTGCCGTCATGGTGACAATGGATGATACAGTGGTATTAGTGACTGCTGTCGGACAAGATGGCAGCAGTGAAGACAGAGACTTTTTTCCACTGACCGTCAATTATCAAGAGCGTACTTATGCTGCTGGCCGCATCCCCGGTGGTTATTTCAAACGTGAAGGGAAGCCAAGTGAAAAAGAAACCTTAACCTCACGCTTAATTGATCGTCCTTTACGCCCTATGTTTCCGAAAGGCTTTAATTTTGAAGTACAGATTATTGCAACAGTATTGTCAATGAATCCTGAAATTAATCCTGATATTCCTGCATTACTTGGAGCGTCGGCTGCATTGGCTGTTTCGGGCATGCCATTTATGGGTCCCTTAGGCGCAGCACGCGTGGGTTACAAAGATAATGCTTATTTACTGAATCCCACTTTTGCGCAGTTAGAAACATCCAGACTGGATATGGTGGTAGCAGGTACTGAAAAAGCAGTATTAATGGTTGAATCCGAAGCCAAAGAATTACCTGAAGATGTTATGTTAGGTGCAGTAATGTATGGCCACCAACAAATGCAAGTGGCTATTCAAGCTATCAAAGAATTAGCACGTGAAGCGGGCAAGCCGGCATGGGAATGGGAAGCGCCCACACTCAATGCAGTAGTTGAAAAACGTATTGCAGCGTTAGCGGAAGCTGAAATGGTTCAAGCGTATCAAATTCGTGATAAACAAGAACGCCAAGCAACTATTGCTGAAATTCGTGAGCGCGTTACCGAACAAATGTTAACGGAAAATGCTGGCAAAGACGATGAAGTGCAATTAGCCGCAGATATCAAATATGTTTTAAACAATTTAGAAAGTCAGATGGTGCGTGGACGAATTCTTCAAGGTCAGCCGCGTATTGATGGCCGTGATACGAAAACGGTCAGGCCTATCAATATACAAGTGGGTGTATTGCCGCGTACACATGGTTCAGCAATTTTTACACGCGGTGAAACACAAGCATTAGTGGTTGCAACCTTAGGCACAGAGCGTGATGCGCAAACTATTGATGCTTTAGAAGGTGAACGTAAAGAGACTTTCATGTTGCATTACAATTTCCCGCCGTTTTCAGTTGGAGAAGTGGGTTTTGTGGGCAGTCCAAAGCGCCGTGAAATTGGTCATGGTAATTTGGCAAAGCGTGGTGTGTCTCCTGTATTGCCTATACAAAAAGAATTTCCATATGTTTTGCGTGTTGTTTCTGAAATCACTGAATCAAATGGCTCAAGCTCTATGGCAAGTGTTTGTGGTAGCAGCTTGGCATTAATGGATGCAGGCGTGCCGATTCGAGCTCACGTTGCAGGTATTGCAATGGGCTTAGTGAAAGAAGGCGAACATTATGCTGTATTGACGGATATTTTGGGTGACGAAGATCATCTCGGCGATATGGATTTTAAAGTGGCGGGAACAGCAGCGGGTGTCACTGCATTACAAATGGATATCAAAATTAATGGTATCACTGAAGCCATTATGAAAGACGCATTAGAACAAGCGCATGCAGCCCGGTTACATATTCTTGGGTATCATGCACCAAGTCATTAGCCAACCAAGAACAGAAATGTCTGCTTATGCGCCGCGCATTCTTAACATACGTATTCCATCGGATAAAATCCGTGATGTGATTGGTAAAGGTGGCGTGACAATTCGTTCTTTAACTGAAGAAACTGGCACGGTTATTGATATTAGTGATGATGGTGAAGTGCGAGTTGCTGCAGCGGATTTGGCTAAGTGTGAAGAAGCAATTCGTCGTATTGAGCGTCTTACGGCAGATGTTGTTGTCGGCACTGTGTACGATGGCACTGTTGCAAAATTAATGGATTTTGGCGCGATTGTGAATATTCTTCCGGGCAAACAAGGTTTAGTGCATATTTCTCAAATTTGTCGATGAGCGAGTAGAGAAAGTGAGTGACAAGCTTTCTGAAGGGCAAGCGGTCAGGGTCAAAGTGCTTGAGATCGACAAAACAGGCCGTATTCGTTTGAGCATGAAAGAAGTTGTGCAAGAAGATTCAACTGAAACGCGGTAAATAACATCAGATGTAGCAACTGCCGTTGAGATTTAGTTTTCAAGACAGTTGCTACTATTTTTCCCCTCTCGCCAAACTCAAAAACTCTGCACGTGTAGCACGGTCATCACGAAATGAACCTAGCATAACCGATGTAGTCATCACAGAATTTTGTTTTTCCACACCGCGCATCATCATACATAAATGTTTGGCTTCAATGATAACACCGACGCCAGATGCTTTGGTGACTTCAAGTACGGTTTCAGCAATTTGCTTGGTTAATTTTTCTTGTACTTGTAAGCGACGTGCAAACATATCGACGATGCGCGCAATTTTGGATAAACCTATGATTTTTCCTCTGGGAAGATAAGCAACATGACATTTGCCGATAAAAGGCAATAAATGATGTTCACACAAAGAATAGAGTTCAATTTCTTTGATGATGATCATTTCATCGCTGTCAGATTCAAATAGAGCGCCGTTAACGATTTTTTCTACAGATTGTTGGTAACCTTGCGTTAAAAATTTTAATGCAGTCGCAGCGCGTTGTGGGGTATCTCTTAATCCATCTCGGTTAATATCTTCGCCTAATGCTTCAATAATTTTTTTGAAATAAGTATCCATCACTTACAACCTCAGCCAGGTGGCCAAGTCATCTGTCGTCCACCCAATAAATGCATATGGATATGAAATACAGTTTGACCCGCGCCGGGATTACAATTTAGTACTAAACGATAGCCATCCTCGGCAATATTGAGGTCTTTAGCCAGTTTCTTTGCAATTTGTACCATATGACCAATTAGCTCATTATCTTTCGCTTGGAGTTCATTTAAAGTAGCAATATGTTTTAATGGGATGATAAGTTTATGGTGGGGTGCTTGAGGATAGATATCATCAAATGCAACCACTTTATCATCACGAAAAATAATTTTCGCAGGGATTTCTTCACGTGCTACTTTGCAAAATAAACAATCCATGCTGGGTTCCTTTCTTTAAGATGAGTAGTTTAAGGGTTTGTGGCGGGTTTTTCTAGGGTTAGTTAACAGCTAGTTGAAAATTATCTAAAGCTGTGTAAAGCTTTGGACGGGGTTGAAGGAGCGGAACTGTACCGTACTTCAAACATGTAGCAAAGTATAAAAATGCAAAAATATTAGGAATTATCGAATGAGTAACTATCAAGGTCTTTTTGGTTTAATTTTATTGATAATAGATTTGTGGGCAATTATTAATGTGGTGAATAGTCGTAATTCCACAGGCACTAAAGTCATTTGGTGTTTGTTAATTATTCTGCTTCCTTTGTTAGGTTTTATAATATGGCTAATCACGGGTCCGCGCGCGCCAAAGTGAGTTTTAAATTTGGCTTCAATGAAAAAAAATCGAATCAATAAGTAAATATTATCAATAAAATAAAAACAATTGATTATACTTATAATCAACAAGTTATTACTCTGTTCATATCCTTAAATAAACGAGGGGTGAACTATGATGAGATCAATAACGCAAGAGTTGCAATTATGCTATAGAGAGTTCTTTGAATCAAAATTAGCAGTTGATTTATTAAAATGTTCAAAGCATTTTTATGCAGTTAAAAAAATTTCCGCAGCAATTATAAAATTAATTACAGCTAATAAAGAAGCTGTTAAAGAGGCAGTTAAAAATAAAGCTGATATTATCGCTGAGCTCCGAGAGCCATATTTTGGGAGCTGCTACGATAATAAAGAAACAGTCACAGTAGATGAAGCCTTAAATAAAATTATTTCTATCTTAAATGATGAAAATTCTGATTTAAATAAGGTCATGCAGATACATTGTATTTTTGTTTATCGTATCTATGACTCGCTTGAAAAAACAAATGAAAAAGCAGAGCTTGTTAGGCAATTATCTCCTGATTCTCTTTTTAGTAATAAAAATCGCAGTAGAGTAGAAGATAAAGATGTTAAAGCAACTACTACGTTAGGTATTGTTAAGCATTCTGTGTTTGCAAAAATGTTAGGGCAAACGGAAAAAAAGCATATTCGCGCGTTGGATAAGTATCCACAAGATTATAACTCAGCGTTTTTTAAATCAGCCATAGAAAAAACTCTTCCCGTTGTTTGCGGACCTTCTGGGCATGCACGTTCGCTTATGGTAGGCGCAAAACTATATGGTGATTTAACTAATGATGAATTGAAAGAATATGCCTGCGCGAGCTTTGCATTTTTGGCAGCGGGCGGAAACCATAGCTTTTATGAAGTGATGGTTGTGGCGAAGCTTGCTGGAGTCGATTTCCAATTAGATTCCTATTCATCAATAGTGCCAGCATCAATAAGAGCGACTGATCTTTATAAAAAATTAAATCAGCTTTTTCCTGAATTTTTAAATTCTGAGGTGCAGATCCCTAGCAATAAGCGCTAGGGAGAGGGGAAAGTGAATTTTTTATATAGGAAATCTTGTTTTAAATAATTTTAACCGTTTTTTGTTTTGCTAAAATGGATTTTATTTTTTCTGCCATGTCTTCTAACAGCACTTGTTTAGCAGTGGTGGCTCTCCAACATATACCTATAGTTCGGACAGGCTTAGGTTGGTTAAATGGAATATAAGAAAGAGTATTGCTTGAAGTGCAAGCGAGTTTTGGCATGAGAGTGATACCAACATCTGCTGATACCATATGTCGTAATGTTTCAAGGCTAGTGCCTTTGAAATTTTGTGCTTCTTTCGCCCGCATGCGATGACATAAAGTCAGTGCTTGTTCGCGCAGGCAGTGTCCTTCTTCAAGCAAGAGTAAATTTTTATTTTCTAAATCATGTTGTTTAATGGTTTTTAATTTGGCTAATGGGTGAGTGATAGATGCAGCTAGCAAAAATTCTTCTTCAAATAATAGAGTGACGGACAAGTTTTTCTCTGTTATTGGAGGAGATAAAATGGCAGCATGCAACTTGCCTTGTTTAAGTTTTTCAATAAGAACAGTGGTTTGTGCTTCAATTAAATAAAGAGATAATTTAGGATACGTTTTTGATAATTGCGGAATAATCAAGGGCAGTAGATAAGGAGCCAGAGTTGGGAAAACACCTATTCTTAATTCCCCGCTATACGGATCTTTTGCCGATTTGGCAATTTCTCGCACTTCTTCAACTTGATTTAATATTTGTTGTGCCCGTTCTGCGATGATAACACCGTGATCGGTTAGCAATACGGATTTATTCGTGCGTTCTAATAATTTTACGCCTAAGGTTTCTTCTAGCTTTTTTATTTGCATGCTGAGGGCGGGTTGGCTCACAAAGCAAGCATTAGCCGCGTTTCCAAAGTGCTCATGCTCAGCGAGGGCGACAAGATATTTTAAGTCTTTGATATTCATAAAGAGTAAGGTGTATAAAAATTAATTATCGATATTTTAACATCAATATATTGTACTTATCAAGCAAAATTTGACGCCTACCCCTTTCTCAAGTAAAGTTGGCACAATTTATTTTTGACTTTTTTTAAGCTATGCAAATTCTCAATATTGCCGGATACCAATTTATTACATTAGACGAATTGTCCACGCTGCGTGAGCAGCTTTTGGATAAATGTATAGCTCTGGGCTTGAAAGGAACTATTTTGTTGAGCCCTGAAGGAATTAATATTGCTCTTGCAGGCACAGTTGAAAATGTAGCTTCTTTTACAGAGTTTTTAAAACAAGATTCACGGTTTGCTGAGCTTACATTTCGTGAGAGCTATTCTATTTCGCAACCGTTTGAGCGTATGAAGGTAAAAGTAAAAAAAGAAATTATCACTATGCGGCTACCAGATATAAAGCCAACCGTAACGCGAGCTCCCAGTGTGTCTCCGCAAGAATTTAAACAGTGGTTGGATGAAGAACGCGATATCACGGTTTTGGATACACGTAATGATTATGAGATAAGATTTGGTACATTTGCAGATGCTAAGAATTTACATATTGATGACTTCTGTGAGTTTGCTGAGGCAGCTGAAAAAATAAAACAAGATAAACCGGTTGTCATGTTTTGTACGGGTGGAATCCGTTGTGAAAAAGCGGCTTTGTATCTGTTAAACTCAGGGTTTTCTAAGGTGTATCAGCTAGAAGGCGGAATTCTGAATTACTTTGCTAAAGTCGGAGGCGACCATTATCAAGGTGAGTGCTTTGTGTTCGATCAAAGAGTAGCATTGGATGCAAATTTAAGAGAAACTGGGACAAAGCAATGCCTTGTTTGCCAAGGTCCCATGATGCAGAACAATTTAAATGTATCTTGTGAAGCATGTGCGTGAATCATTAACTTTAGAAAAGAGGAAATACTATGGGTTTAGAGCATGTTGAAGCAGGCCGTAAAGTGCCCGATGACATCAATGTAGTGATTGAAATCCCATCTCGTGGTGATCCAGTGAAATACGAAGTGGATAAAAAAACCGGTGTCGTTATGGTGGATCGCTTTGTTGCCACCTCCATGCGTTATCCTTGTGATTATGGCTTTATTCCACATACATTAGCAGAGGACGGAGACCCAGCAGATGTATTAGTTATTGCTCCTTATTCATTGATGCCAGGTGTGGTGGTGCGCTGCCGGCCAATCGGCTTATTGCGGATGACAGATGAATCGGGCCCAGATTCAAAAATTCTTGCCGTTCCTGTAGAAAAGCTAACAACACGTTATCAGCATATGAAAAGCCCAGAAGATGTTTGTGCGGAATTACTTTCTGCTATTTCACATTTTTTCCAACATTACAAAGATTTGGAAAAAGGTAAGTGGGTTAAGGTGGATGGATGGGAAGGACCCGATGCTGCGAAAGCAGAAATTTTAGCGAGTGTGAAGCGCTATAAAAGTGAAAAGGTAACGTAATAGTAGGGGCAAGACCAGCGTGTCTGTCTCTGCCCTTGCTTGAACAGGGCGCGCACACGTGGGTTTGCCGGGCCCCTACAAATGTTTTGGATAACGCCATAAAAAAAGGGGCAATTACTCAAGATTGCCCCTTTTCTTTGCTACAGTTTCCATACTTTTCCCGCCAATCCTCAGCGTAGAGCGTTCCATCCAAGTATCAATCCTTGGTACCGGTCCGTGTTTCATCCCTGGGTGTATTAATGATAGCAAAGGGTTTAAAAAATACAATAAGTAGAATCCCTTTAAGTCGAGTATTCAGTTTGGCTACTCCATTGAGCTTACTATGGTTTTGTTCTGTTTATTTTATCAACATATTATCTTTGTAAGAAATGCTGGGAATTTTGTAGCTTTGAGTGAAGGAATATTGTTTATTACTGACTGTTAATTTTTGTAGCCACCGCTGTATAACAGAACCTAAATAGACGCTCATTATTGCTGTGCCAAAAATCATGAGAGCTAAATAAATGGGGAGTAGCCCTACTGCTAACACGTGGTAGTGCCTTTGGTCAGCCCAAGATAGTATTGCAGAAATAGAGAAAGGCAGTAATTTGCTTTCGAGCAGCACATAGTGATAAATGCTGTACACAGCTGTAACTAGGCACGAAATACTACCGAAATTGGAAGGCATATTTTTTAAGCTTGGTTTTCGCAACACGTGGATTTTTCTCTACTTATTAAGGTGTTTATAGTCAATCTCAAGTAGCATTATAACGAGATTTTCTTAAGAGAATATTAAGAACGCCAGCTCCGGATAAGAAATGAATTTAAAACTTCGTCTTAAAATGTAATCTTCACATTAAAATTTCAACAAAATTGCTCACGTATGGTTAAATACGCTCCGCATTTTGTTGAAAATTTTAACGTAAATCTTACATTTAATACTCGTTTTAATCTTTATTTCTTATCCGGAGCTGGCGTTAAGATTTCGTTCCTGCTGTAGTCCCAATCAGCTGTCCCATGCGTACAACAGAATTTTCCTGAATGGTGGGAACCCATTTAACTGTATTTTTAGGGAATAAAACAATCACAGTAGAGCCCATTTTGAAGTGTCCCAATTCTGCGCCGCGAGCGAGATAAATCATATTATTGGTATTGGGGGGAAAGGATGTTCTCGTGATTTCTCTGGTTTGGGGAGCAGGATTCCATACAGTTTGAATACCGCATACGATAAGAGCACCTACTAATATCATTGCCATTGGGCCTATTTCGGTATCAAAAATACAAACAAGGCGCTCATTGCGCGCAAATAAATTGGGGACAGAATTTGTTGTATGAAGATTGACTGAAAATAACTTTCCAGGAACATAAATTGTCTCACGTAATCTTCCAGATAAAGGCATATGAACACGATGGTAATCTTTGGGCGATAGATAAATAGTAGTAAATACGCCATCATAAAAAGGCTCTGCATCTTGCTTGGATCCGCCCAGCAACTCACCCAAGTTAAAGTAAAATCCTTTAGCTTGGAGGAGAGTATCTGTTTTAATGGCTCCAATTTGACTGACTTTGCCATCAACGGGGCACGCCACTTCGTTAGCCAATTGTACGACAGGTCGCAACTCAGGCTTTAATCCACGCGTAAAAAAGCTATTAAAATTAGGATAATCATTCAGTCTTTCAGAAACAGCGGCGAAAATATCAACGTTATAATGTTGAATAAAACGCTTAATCAGCAAGTTTTTCAGCCATACCCAACGACAATCTGCGATATATCCAATCAAGCGAGAAAGCATATGTTGGGGAACAATGTACTGGAATAGTAGGTTAATTTTTTTGAGCATAAGTGTTCCAAAAAAGTTTCATATTATAGCCCAGAAAAGCAGATTTTTAAAAGCTCTGTATTTATGCCAAGTGCATTGATACAATGAGCCAGTTATAAAAAGGATTTAAGAGGGTTAACTAACATGCTAGTTAAAATGATAATTATCCTATTTTTATGTGTAATTCTGTTTAGTCTGGGGAGTGCTTTGTATTATCTTGTCTATGAACAGAAAAAAGGAAATGCTGAGCGTGTGGTGGAAGCATTGACTTGGCGTATTGCGCTGTCGTTGGTTTTGTTCATTTTATTATTTGTCGCCTATGCTTTGGGATGGATTACGCCCCATCATATTTAACTATGTGAAACTGGTTTAGGAGAATACCATGGGATTACGCGGTATCAGCGTTGGGTCGCTTTTAATAATTTTTTTATTGATTATACTGTTTTTTGGAACTAAACGCCTACGCGATATTGGTAGTGATTTAGGCGCTGCTTTGCGTAGTTTTAGAAAAGGCATGCAAGAACAAGAAGTCGAAGAAAAAAAGAACGAGCAATAAAATGAGTATTCACTTCTCGGAAATGTTAGTTATTTTGCTAGTCGCCTTGCTGGTCATTAAACCGGAACGTTTGCCTGATACTGCTGCTAAATTAGGCCGCTTAATAAAATGGGTACAACAACTCGTTGCTAAAATAAAGAATGAAGTGGATGTCACTACACAGCCAAAAGCGCAAGATGAAATACAAAACAAATAGCCCTCACCTGCCGCAAAGAGCGCGGCGACCTCTCCCGCAGCTTAGTTCTATGTATCTGTCAACGTTCGGGGGCGGGAGAGGTGGCAAGGAAGGCGAATAAAAATGAATAATGAAAATGCGGCAATTTTGCGATTTTTAATTGAATTGCGTAAGCGATTATTAAATTGTTTGGTTGCTCTCATTATTGTGTTTGGAGTTTTGTTGTATTTTGCGAATGATCTTTATACGCTTCTCGCTCTCCCTTTATTAAAACATTTGCCTCAGGGTCACGGACTGATTGCAACTAACGTGGTTGCACCTTTTTTTGTTCCATTTGAGTTAACATTTG
Organism: uncultured Gammaproteobacteria bacterium; assembly: GCA_963710715.1. Lineage (GTDB taxonomy): Bacteria > Pseudomonadota > Gammaproteobacteria > DSM-16500 > DSM-16500 > CAVQBL01. Next base: position 376,574 of record CAVQBL010000016.1, read on the forward strand.
TCGTAACACTCTTTATTTGTGTGCCAGTTTTTCTTTATCAACTCTGGGCATTTGTCGCGCCTGCTTTATATAAACATGAGCGACGTTGGGTGTGGCCGTTATTATTATTGAGTACTTTATTGTTTTATTTTGGTATTGCATTTGCTTATTTGGTTATTTTCCCAATTTTATTTAAATTTTTCACACAAACCGCGCCGCAAGGCGTCATGGTAAGTCCAGATATAAGCCAATACCTTGATTTCACGCTCAAGTTATTTTTTATTTTTGGGATGATGTTTGAAGTGCCTGTAGCCATTATTTTATTAATTTGGTCAGGAATCACGTCGCGGGAATATTTAATCAAAATGCGCCCTTATGCCGTGATTGCAGCATTTATTATTGGCATGTTATTGGCGCCGCCTGATGTATTATCGCAAACATTACTGGCTGTGCCATTGTGGTTATTGTTTGAAGTGGGAATATTTTTGGCACGGTTTTTGAGTAAACCATCTCCAGTTAAAGACTAGCCATCTTGTCTGTAAGCGTTTAAACTTTAAGGCAATAAATGGTAACTATTCACGATTCTTACAAAAGAACTCGTCATTGCGAGCCTCACGCCTTAGCTTTATGTGAGGCGTGGCAATCCAGACGGCACGACAACATTCCCCTGGATTGCTTCGTCCCCCCTGCGAAGAGCATGCAGGGGTCCTCGCAATGACGGAGTGAATAGTTACAATAAATGGAACAAAAACATGGTTTCAAAGGAAGACGAAGTTGATTTAGAGCGACGTTGTTTATTGCGCAAAGCAACGCTTGCGGTGGGTGGGGTAGGTCTTGCTGCTGCCTCCATACCATTTATTAGTTATTGGTTGCCCAGTGCAGAAACAGAAGCAGAAGGCAGCCCCATCAAAGTTGATATCAGCCAGTTACACCCGACACAGCAATTGACAGTCGTTTGGCGCGGCAAACCAATTTGGGTGATCCGTCGCACGCAGGAAATGCTCGATGGTTTGTCTAAATTAAATAATCTATTGCGCGATCCTTTGTCGGAAGAAGATCAGCAGCCTCCATACGCAAAAAATCTTTATCGTTCAATTAAACCAGAATTTTTTATCGCCATTGGTGTGTGTACGCATTTGGGTTGTATTCCAAATTATCGTCCGGATAAAGGTGGAATTTCTCCGGATTGGCCAGGTGGGTTTTATTGTCCTTGCCACGGTTCTAAATATGATTTAGCGGGTAGGGTATACAAAGGGGTCCCAGCGCCAAAAAATTTAGTGATACCTCCTTATATGTATTTAAGTGATACGGAAGTGCAAATCGGTGCAGATAAAGAAGGAACGGAAGTGGAGTAATCAATGAAGCATGTGCCACGAAAAAAAACACGGATAAGTTTTAACACTTGGCTCAATGAGCGTTTTCCCTGGGGAGATTTTTGGCGGAAACATCTTTCGCATTATTACGCACCGAAAAATTTTAATTTTTGGTATTATTTTGGTTCATTTTCATTGCTCGTGCTGTTAAATCAAATTGTTACTGGCATTTGGCTGACAATGAATTATACGCCAACGGCGGAAGAAGCATTTGCATCCATTCAAAATATTATGCGCAATGTAAATTATGGTTGGTTGCTGCGTTATATGCATTCAACGGGTGCCTCTGCATTTTTTGTGGTGGTTTATCTGCATATGTATCGCGGATTGATTTATGGATCATACCGAGCGCCGCGCGAATTATTGTGGCTCATTGGCATGTTAATTTACATGACATTATTGCTGGAAGCATTTACAGGTTATGTATTGCCGTGGGGGCAAATGTCTTACTGGGGTGCAGAAGTAATAACATCTTTCGCTAGCGCAGTACCTTATGTTGGAAAATATCTTGTTGTTTGGTTGCGCGGAGATTTTAATATATCAACTGTTACGCTACATCGATTTTTTTCTTTGCATGTGATTGCTGTGCCATTGGTTTTGATTGTGTTAGTGTTTCTGCATTTGGTTGCTTTACATCACGTTGGCTCAAATAATCCAGATGGTATCGAAATTAAAAATAAAAAAAATCGCCAAGGGATTCCACTCGATGGTATTCCATTTCATCCTTACTATACGCTCAAAGATTTAGTGGGGGTGGTGGTTTTCTTGATGGTTTTTTCTGCCGTCGTATTTTTCTCACCAAAATTCGGTGGCTTCTTTTTGGAATCCACCAATTTTATTCCTGCTAATCCTCTACAAACACCGGATCATATTGCTCCTGTGTGGTATATGACACCTTTCTATGCCATTTTACGCGCTGTACCTAATAAATTTTTAGGTTTAACAGCAATGGCAGCAGCGATCGCGTTTATGTTCGTCTTGCCTTGGTTAGATCGTAGTCGAGTGAGATCAATTCGTTATAAAGGAATGTGGTCGAAAATAGCAATTGCTGTTTTTGTCATCTGCTTTATTGGTTTGGGATATATTGGCATTGCGCCGGTTACACCCATGCGATCTTTTCTCGCGCAGATATTTGCAATTGGATATTTTTTATTTTTCTTGCTGATGCCGGTTTACACTTCCTATGAGCAAACGAAACCATTGCCGGAGCGCGTCACATGATGAGATATTTTTTATTGATCATCGTGTTGTTATTTTCACAAAATGTCTGTGCAGAAGAAATCAACATGGCACTTTCAAAACCGTCCATTGACCGTAATGATATGAAATCGATAAAGCGTGGCGCGAAGTTTTTTGCGACCAATTGCATGATTTGCCACACGCTTATTTATTTACGCTATGACAAAACAGCCGAAGACATGGGAATCACGTATGAAAAAATGCCTGTCAATGTGAAAGTTTGGCCAAATGGAGTGAAGCCGCCGGATTTATCTTTAGAAGCGGATGTGCGTGGCGTAGATTGGCTTTATACGTATTTACATAGTTTTTATCTCGATAAAGCACGCCCAACTGGTGTAAATAATTTATTAGTCCCAAATACAATGATGCCGGGTATTATCATGCCGTATCAGGGTCAACAAGTTCCATCGCAAGATGTGAAGCAATCACGCGTTGTTTATCGCTATGTTTATAATGCAAATCTGCAATGGTACGATTTATTAACTTTAGAAAAACAAGGCTCAATGTCTCCCGAACAGTTTGATTCGACGATGGCGGATGTAGTGAATTTTCTTGGCTTTGCTGCAGATCCTTATCATGAAAAGCAAAAGCGCTTAGGTTGGTGGGTAATAGGGTTTTTGATCATTCTTTTTATTTTGATGTATTTGTTGAAAAAAGAGTATTGGAAAGATGTGGCATGATAAAGTGGCACAATGTTTAAATAAACTCGCTGACTTGCAAGCCACAGTATTGGATAATTATATCCATATTGATAGTGCGCTTAACATTTATGAATATGAGGAATACTTGCATCGTCAAAGTTATGCTGTTTTGCGGCTACTAAAAAAATCTCACACACTTACGTCAAATATTTCAGATCAACTATCACGTATACATGAAATTATTCTTTCTTTGGGAAATTTACGGTTCCGTATTAAAGATCGTTCTACATTTGAAATTTGTGCAAACGAAGTTAAAGCAATCTCTCAAGCGCTGAATTCTTTGTTACATAAAATAGCTAAACAAAAAGAATCTTCGGCTGATTTCAAAGAATTAACGTTAGCTATTCAAGGATTTGAGTCTATTTATCAGAATACATTACAAGTTGTGGCAGCGGATCCACTCGCGTTTTTATTTTTTATTCAAGATTTGTTCGCGCTGCAAAATGAACTTAATCTAATACAATTGGCCATTATGGCAAGAGGCCGCGCATCATGAAAAAAAATTTTCGCCGAGAATTAAAGTTTACATTTGCTATCGTATTGTCGTTTATTTTTGAGCATTATTTTTCTTTATCCCATGAGTATTTGATTCCCATCACAACTGTACTTGTTATGATAACGACGGTTGGTAATGCTTTACATCAAGGGTTGCAGCGATTTTTGTCTATATTGATTGTCGTGACTTTGGCTTCTTGGATATTTAAATCGTCTCATTTAATTTATGCACGTGTGTTGGATGTGAGCATGGGTGCAGCAATTGGGATCCTCACGAATTTATTTTTGTTGCCCGAGCGAGCCGATGTTGCGTTTCGTGAGACGCTGATTCCTGTGTTGACTGCCTATCAACAGTATTTTGCAGCTATCGTTCATTTATTGCTAGATAAAAAAGATGCTGAAGATAACAAAAATATTGTTGAGAATGGGTTGCTAAAACTCCCACTGTGGGTATACAAGCCAGGATTTAATATTTTTTTGCAGCGCGGGCAGCGATTTTTTTTATTGAAAATAGAACAAGTCGGAGATATTTTATTTTCTATGCATTATCTTGCGAGACAAAAATACTCTGAAACACTTTTAAGTGAAATACGTGAACCGTTGCAACAATGTACTAAGCGAGTAAACGAATTTTTTTCTGCGTTAATTACTATTTTAGAGTTAAAGAAATTACCCGAAGGTGTTACTGATTTTGCAGAAGATATCAGCGGATTAGAAAAAGCATTACGAGCTGTTGATCCATTACCATTAGATTTATTGAGTCTATCTAAAGATAATAGTTATTTTGCAGCGTTTATTTATGATTTAAAAGATTTGCATCGCGAGATGGTGAGTTTGGCACAGGCGTTGAGATAACATTAATCTTAATCCACGCACGTCTCTACTGGTCTTTCATCAAGGCTTTTTTCCCCGGGATATAATTTTTCCGCTCCCCATTCAGTCCACGAACCATTGTAGACAGCATGATTATTTTGCCCCAAAAGATCTAAGATGAAATCTAATGTGGGAGCTGTCATACCGGATCCGCAGCTGGTTATGATGGGGCTATTGAAATCAATGCTGATATCCATCAATCGTTTGCGTATTTTGTCCAGCGGAAGAAAAGTGCCATCTTTCTCAAATAAAACCATAAATGGAAAAGAATAACTGCCCGGTATGTGCCCAAGTCGCAAGCCCGGACGCGTTTCGGGCCCACCGGCAAAGCGTACGGGATGTCGCGTATCAATGATTTGTTCAGTAGGGTGATGTAAATTATTTTTTATTTGTTCAAGATCGCGTATGAGATTCGATTGAAAATTAACTTGGTAAGATTTAGATGAAAAAGATGTTTCACCTGTTTCTGTTTTTCCACCATAATTTATCCAAGCATTTAATCCACCATCTAAAATGTAAAGCAATTGTGGATTATGTCCAAATACTTTCAGCATCCACAAAGCGCGACAAGACGTATGTAACTCACTGTTGTCGTAAAAAATAATTTTATAATCATTGCGAATGCCTAATTTGCCTAATCTTTCGCTGAGAATTTTCTCATCACGTAACAACATATGTGAATGTGGTGCATTGATATCAGGATTGCTGAATAAATCAATGGGGAAAAATTGTGCGTCTGGAATGTGTTTTTCAATAAATTCTTTATGTGCGTCGCGTTCACCATGATGGTAGCTCGCATCAAGAATGATAATGTTTTTTTGGTTTTTACGAAATTTATCGAGTTGTGCTGCGTTTATTAACCAAGGCATAAAACCTTTTTCCTCCAACCTAATCACACACCTATTATAACCAATAAACGAATACAAACAAAAATAACCAAACAACATCAACAAAATGCCAATACCACGATACCGCTTCGAATCCAAAATGATGTTGAGGTAAGAAATGGCCTTTAAAACAGCGTACTAAAATAACCATGAGCATGGTTAAGCCAACAGTAACATGCGCAGCATGAAAACCAGTTAACATAAAGAAAGTGGTACCGTAAATACCGCTGCTTAATTTAAGTTTAAAGTCAGTATAAGCTTCTATGTACTCATGAGCTTGCATACTCAGAAATATCATACCCAGCAATATTGTGACAATGACACCTGTGAGTAATTGCCAGCGACGTCTTTTTTCCAATCCCCAATGTGCCCAAGTAACAGCAACAGCGCTGCTTAATAAGATAAGCGTATTGAATGCTGGAATTCCCCAAGTAGGCATCACTTCTTTTGGGCCAGGAAATTGGGCTGGATTGGGATTTTTAAGTAACGGCCAAAGCGCTTGGAATTTTGGCCAGAGTAACTGGTGAGTTGCTTCCGGTGGAATTTCTCCACCGAGTTGTGGCACAGCAAAAAGACGCGCATAAAACAATGCGCCAAAAAATATGCCGAAAAATGCAACTTCTGACAAAATAAACCATCCCATGCCCCAACGATATGTTCTATCCATTTGTTTGCTATGTAAACCATGTAGGCTTTCATCAATAACGGTGCTAAACCAACCATACATCATGTAGGCAAGAAAAATTGCACCCATCATAAAAAGATAATGGCCCATCACATTGCCATGAATGATATTGATGATGCCAACAAGAATTAAAAATAAACTGAATGAGCCAATCAATGGCCAGTGACTAGGCGCGGCGATAAAATAACGCTTAGTTGGACGATATATTATAGTGTCTTTCATCGAGTAATCCTTTTTACTGATTGCGTCACATCAAATAATGTATACGCTAACGTAATGACACGAATATCAGATGGTAATTCTTTATCAATACGAAATACAACTGGCATATTTAGCTCTTGGCCACCATCCAGCGTTTGTTGTGTGAAGCAAAAACATTCAATTTTGTGCAAATGTTTTACTGCTTGCCAAGGGGTAATGCTAGGGATGGCTTGCACTGTCATGGTCTTTTTTGTGTTGTTGCGTACAAAAAACATGACTTGCTTATTTTCTTCTGGGTGAATTTCAATGCTCGTTTTTTGTGGGTGAAAATCCCAAGGGAGATTAGCGTTATTTGTCGCAACAAATTGTACGGTGACAGAGCGACTTAAATCCACAGCGGTATTGTTTTTAGCAATATAAGGAATTAAAAAAAGTTTGCCACTGAATCCTGTTGCGCGACACAAAGCATTATAAAGAGGTGCCATGGCAAAGCTAAAACTAAACATGAAACCAACAATCACGAGCAAGACAATAACTGTTTTGCGTGTGGGGCGATGCATTTGTTTAAATTCCTTAATTTATTTTTGGTGGCGTAGTAAAGCTATGATACGGCGGTGGAGAGCTGAGTGTCCATTCTAATCCATGCGCACCTTCCCAAACACGATCGCTGGCTTTTTTGCCGCCGCGAATGGTTGCAAAAACATTATATAAAAATATTAACTGTGCAATTCCAAATGCGAAAGCACCGATAGTTGCAAGCTGGTTAAAATCAGTATATTGAATTGCATAGTCTGCAACGCGACGCGGCATGCCAGCTAATCCTAGAAAATGCATGGGAAAAAATAAAAGATTGACGGCAATGACTGACAGCCAAAAATGAATTTGCCCTAAACGTTCATTATAATAATGTCCGGTCCACTTAGGTATCCAATAATAAACACCCGCAATAATTGTAAATAATGCGCCTGTGACTAAGACATAATGGAAATGTGCAACCACAAAATACGAACCGTGATATTGAAAGTCCGCAGGAACAATGGCCAACATTAATCCTGAAAAACCACCGATAGTAAATAAAATTACAAATGCGATTGCAAATAACATCGGTGTTTCAAAAGTCATAGCACCTTTAAACATCGTTCCTACCCAGTTAAATACTTTAATTCCGGTCGGTACAGCAATTAATATGGTGGCATACATAAAGAAAAGTTGCGCTTTCAATGCAATTCCGGTGGTGAACATATGATGTCCCCACACAATAAAAGATAAAAATGCGATAGAGACGAGAGCACCTACCATAAATTTATAACCAAATAATTTTTTGCGACTAAAAGTAGGAATGATTTCTGAAATGATTCCAAATCCCGGCAGAATCATAATGTACACTTCGGGATGACCAAATGACCAAAACGCGTGTTGATAAAGTAGAGGATCGCCACCGCCTGCTGCACTAAAAAAACTGGTACCAAAATGTCTATCAAATAACATCATAGTCACCGTGCCAGCGAGTATTGGCATGGCAGCAATTAAAAGAAACGCAGTGATTAACCATGCCCAAACAAAAATAGGCATTTTCATAAATGTCATGCCCGGAGCGCGTAAATTTAAAATGGTGGCGATAATATTAATTGCGCCCATGATGGATGAGAATCCCAATAAGTGAATTGCAATAATTAAAAAATCTGTGCTAGAAGGACCGTATGTTGTGGATAAAGGTGCATACATCGTCCACCCGAAATTAGGCGCAGATCCTTGAATGACTAAGGTGCTTAGCATAATTGTAAACGCAAAAGGTAATAGCCAAAAACTCCAGTTGTTGAGACGTGGCAATGCCATATCAGGCGCACCGACCATCATCGGAATCATCCAATTGGCGAGTCCGACAAAAGCAGGCATGATGGCGCCAAAAATCATAATTAATCCGTGCAAGGTGACAAGTTCATTAAAGGTATTAGGGTCTACAAGAGCAGATCCGGGATGAAAAAGATTGGCGCGAATGATGAGCGCCATGATGCCGCCCACAAAAAACATCGTCAAACTAAAAAAAAGATAAAGCGTTCCAATATCTTTGTGGTTGGTTGTGAATAGCCAGCGTGCTATCCAGTTAATGATACCTTTTTTTTCTGCATACGATGCGGCGTGGGTCATGGTTGGTCCTAGTATATAAAAAAAATCATAAACCGTCATTGCGAGCCCGCGCCTTTTGCGGGCGTGGCAATCCAGGTGATACGACAATATTCCCCTGGATTGCTTCGTCCCCCTGCTAAGAGCATGCAGGGGTCCTCGCAATGACGAGCTAATCACTCGCTGGCTTTGCCTTCGCTGCCTCAACATCTTCAGGTTGTACGACAGTTCCTGTGTTATTTCCCCAAGCGTTACGTTCATAAGTGATAACCGCTGCGATGTCTTCGCTGCTTAATTGATCTCGAAATGCTTGCATGGCGGTGCCTGACTTGCCATTTAATACGCGATTCAAGTGCGCGGGCAGCGGGCCGGTTGCAATTGGACTGCCTTTCAATGCGGGATACACTGGCGGCATTCCAAGACCTGTGGGTTGATGGCAAACAGCACAAATATTTAGAAATACTTTTTCACCATTTTGCATTAATTCTTGTAGAGTAAATTTTTTTGCTCCTGCAGCGGGAGCAGCAGGCGCTGCTGGTGTCACAGGAGCTGGTGCAGTTGCCACAGCAGGAGCGGCGGCTGGCGTTGTCGCAGCTTGTGCTGGCGCAGCGGCAGGTGTTGGTGCTGCCGGCGCAGGAGCGGCTGCAGCAGGTTTAGCAGGCGCAGCTGTTGTTGCTGCAGGTGATGGCGCAATTGGTTTTGCAGCTTTCGGTTGAGGGGCAGCAGGTGTTGTTGCAGCAGGAACTGCTGGCGCGGAACCTTTTTGCTGAGCCACCCAAGCTGCAAAATCTTGTTCACTCATAGCAATGACGACAACCACCATGTAGGCATGATTGATTCCGCATAATTCTGTGCATTGCCCAAAATAAATTCCCGGTTTATTGATGCGTGCCCAAGCTTCATTGATAAATCCAGGTAGTGCATCGCGCTTTACACCTAAATCAGGCACCCACCAGGAATGAATAACATCGTTAGATGTAGTTAAAAAACGAATTTTTTTATGAATCGGTAATACCAGTGGATGGTCCACAGAACGTAAATAAAGAGGACCTCTTGGTTTAGTACCATGTATTTCATCATAGGGGGTATTACCATTACTGAAAAAACTTATATTTTGACCTAAATATTCATAACGCCATTTCCATTGATAACCCGTAATTTTAATCGTGAGATCATCTTGATCAGCATTATTCATGGCAATCAGTACGCGGGTGGATGGAACTGCCAACAAGATGAGTATGAGTAAAGGCACTAAAGTCCAAGTAATCTCAACCCAGGTATGTTCGTGAAAGTGAGCTGCTTTGGCGCCTTGAGATTTTCGGTGACGAAGAATGGCATAAAACATGGTGCCAAAGACAAGAATACCTATTCCAACGCAAAGCCAAAAAACCAGCATATGCAAGTTGTACATATCATGGCTTAAAGGAGTGACACCCGGTGTTAAGTTGAATTTAGGATTATCAGCCAATGCAACACTGCTTGCAGCCATTAGGCTAAACAGGGTAAATTTGGCAGTGCGCATGCTGTTTCCTTCCTTGGTATGCTTTTTATAACCCAATGATACAAGAATATGATTTGAAGAACTATATAGCTCTTCAGATAAATAAATTGGTATTATAGCGCTTTTATTTATCTGAAGAGCTAAAGGTGAAAAATGCAAGAAAACTCATTCCATGATGATCATGACTTAACAGTTGACTTAGTCAGTGAATTGATAAAAGAGCGACGTGCGGAACGGCGTTGGAAAAATATTCGATTCTTTATTGGGTTTTTGTTGATACTTTTTTTAGCATTACTGTTTTTTTCTCAAGTCACGGGTCCGCGTTTATCAGAAGAAGATGGAAAAGATTATGTATCATTAATTCGTCTTGAAGGCATGATTGCGCCGGGAGAGGATTTTTCTGCTGAACAAGTCGTTCCTGTTTTGAAAGATGCATTTAAAGATAAAGAAGCAAAAGGCGTCATATTGGTTATCAATTCAGGTGGTGGTACGCCCGTACAAGCCTCCATTATTCACGACATGCTAGTGCAGTTAAAAAATAAATATAAAAAGAAAGTGATTGTAGTCGGTGAAGACATATTGGCGTCAGGTGCCTATTACGTCGCTGTAGGCGCAGATAAAATTTATGTTAATCCAAATACCATTACGGGTTCTATTGGTGTTATTTTAAAAGGATTTGGTTTTAATGATTTAATTAAAAAAATTGGCGTGGAAAGACGCGTGTACACATCGGGTGAAAATAAAGATCGTCTCGATCCCTTCTTGCCTCAAAACCAACAAGATACAGACAAAATCAAACAGCTGATGAGTGAAGTTCACGACAATTTCAACCAAGTTGTCATTCGCGATCGCCAAGGAAAATTGCAAGCGCCTCCGAGTGAATTATTTACCGGCGATTTCTGGTCAGGGCAAACCGCACTTAAATTAGGATTAGTGGATGGTCTCGGCAATCTTTATAGTGTCATGCAAAGTGAATTTAATGTGTCGCGATTTAAAGATTACAGCGCGACACAAAATGTATTGAAAGCCTTGTTAGGACAAGTCAGTACTGCACTTGATTTGCCGTTGGGGCATCATGAGCGGGTGCAAATGTTGTATAGAGGGGCTTAAACCTGCTGAATTTAGGATTATTGTTCCACTGGCAAAAATAAGCCGTCATAAATAAAAGCTTGCGCAATGGCCGTGCGATCTTGAGCATTTGCTCCAGCACGATTTAACGCTGTATTCCATTCAGATTTTACTGTCTCTATTATTTCATCAATAATATTTTCTGCTTCTTCTTGTGAAAGCAAAAAGCGTCCACAACCCGATAATAAATTTTCTTTACGTGCTATACGTCCATACTTGCCGCATGCCATAGCAAGAAAACGCGCGTCTTGTGCAATGGAAGGGGTGGGCGTTAAATCATAAGCGGGACTTAAACGCCAATTTTTATTTTTTGCTAAAATCGCATGATTACGCGGGTGATCATCTAAATTTGAAACAACCGCATTAAAACACATCCGCTTAAATAATTCATGTAAATCGACTTGTGGATTTGCGCTAATACGACGAATTTCATCGGCTAACAAAAGATAAGACCAATGTTCTCTTACGACTGGGTTATCCTCAGATTTTAATAAAGTTAAAGCACTTACCATACGATGACGCCTATAACCTTCGTCTGATTTGTCACGATCAAATCGTCTGACTAATAATACATCTTTTCCAGCAACTGAAATAAGTTTACTATCTGCCACACTTAAACCACATTTCTTAGCTAGATTAAGAAAAACATGTTCGACTAATGGCTGGTTCCATCGATCTTGTGGACTGCTGAACTTAGCAATCCATAAGCTATCATTTGCTTCTATGACTGCCTTGGGTCTTGCACCACCCATTGACGTACCTTCGAGCAGTAATTCTTGAACTTGCTTAGCATCATTTTGATGTTCAACCTCAATGACATTATTATTGATAATGGCTTCTGCTATTTTTTGTAGAGATTCAAGATCAAGTGTACGATTAAATTGTCGGCGCGGCGCTGGCGGCACCACACCCAAACCAAAAGCTAATGCTCCTGCTCTATCATCGGGACCATAAAGTAAATAATCAAATTCATCTATATTTTGTTTCCCAAGATTACGTTCAATTACTCTACGCCCCCAAAAATCGGGCATCGCATCGCGGATTGCGCCAAAGAAACCATTCATGCGTACAGTTTCATATCGAGTCTGTTGTAATTTTAATTCTATAGGATCCAGCTCTACTGCATCTTGACGTGCTAAATAACTTTTTCCGTAAACAAACTCACCTAAAGATAAATCATCACGTACTTGTGATACACGAAAGCGCCCGGCGGTTACAAATTCTGTTGCACCCGGAAGTACTATATAAACAAAGCATTCATGCTCAGAAATCATTGTCTAAAACCTTTTTACGTTTACTTGCTGTTCTAGGTGCACGTGACTCTTCTAATGCTTGGCCTTCTTTATCTCGAGAGGGGTCAGCAATCAGGTATAAATCTTCTGTTAAACCTAAAGCCCACAAAGCACCTATATAAGCAGCTATAGCGCTCGTTGCTTTCCCTTTTTCAACATCTGACATGAGATAACGTGAAATACCTATGCGCTCCGCTAAATCTTCCAACCGTAATTTACGTCGTAGGCGCGCAATGCGAATATTACGGCCTAAGCGCATCAAAATTTGCTCTACTGCGGCGGGTGGTGTTTTCGAAATTTTGTTAGCTTTAGACATGTTGGTTTAAGTAAACTTATATCTGATATATGTTGTATATAATAAACATACACTAAATTAATAAAAAAATCAAGCATTCTGGGTCGAATGAACTTTATATTGACATATCGGAAATTATCGATATATTATTAATATGAATATTATTGCTGTACTAAAAGCTTTATCAAATGAGAAACGTCTTAAAATTCTTCAATGGCTAAAAGAGCCTAAAAGGAACTTTAAGTCGTCTCATTGTGATGTTGAAAAAGACGGTGTTTGTGTTGGGCTGATTGAAGAAAAAATTGGTCTTTCTCAATCTACAGTTTCACAATATCTTATGCTCCTCCAGCAAGCTGGATTAATTACTACGGAGCGTAGAGGGCAGTGGACATTTTGTAAGCGCAATGAAAAAACGATTAAAGAGTTGATGAAAGTAATGGGCGAAATGTAAAAAAATTTAATCTCTTATATCGATAAATTGCAATATATAGATTATATGAATAATTGAATTAAACGAGGCGTTGTATGGACAATGATAATTTGCTGCTAAGTGAATATAAATTAAATAACCTTCTTACTCTGAAAAATAGAATTATCATGGCGCCTATGACACGAGCAAAAGCAACTGATGATTTGGTGCCAACCAACGAAATGATTGATTACTATGCTAGACGTTCTGATGCGGGACTTATTATTACTGAAGGTACGGTGATTAGTGCTGACGCATTAGGACATAAAAATGTGCCAGGAATTTTTTCTAAATCGCACATCCAACATTGGAAAAAAGTGACTGACAAAGTGCATCGCAATCATGGATTGATTTTTATGCAAATATGGCATGTAGGTCGTGTTTCGCACCCGGTTTTTCTTGAGGGCAAATTACCAATATCGCCATCGGAAACACTTATGACGGGTAGACTTTACCGTAGTGATAATTTAACTCATGGAAAATCACGCGCAGCTTCGCTTAATGAAATTAAAAAAATAATAAATAATTATGCAATTGCTGCTGAAAATGCAATCGCAGCAGGTTTTGACGGTGTTGAAATACATGGAGCAAATGGCTATTTGGTTGATCAGTTCTTGCATCATCATACTAATCAACGAAAAGATGCTTATGGCGATGGTGTAGAAAATATGGCGAGATTTGCTCTGGACGTTATAAACGCATGCGGTAAATCTATAGGTTTCGAGCGCGTGGGTATTCGATTATCCCCGGGTGCTTATTTAAATGAAATGCTTGGAGAAGAGCGTGATTCATTGGTTTTTAAATATTTATTAGAAAAATTAAATAAAATTAACATTGCTTATGTGCACACCGGTAGTTTCAATGACGTGGAAAAATTTAAAGAGCTGGGTGATATGACCATGACAGAGTTTATGCGTAATTATTATCAAGGCAATTTGATTGCTTGTGGAGGCTACTCATTGGAGAATGCCGTAAGAGGAATAAAAAGTAATTTATTTGATTTGGTTGCGTTTGGCCGTCATTTTATCGCAAACCCTGATTTAGTCAGTCGTTTTGCTACTAATAAAAATCTTAATCCATATGATGCTAGAAAATTAAATACACATTACCAGTAGAGGAAAAAGTAGAAATGAATAAATCAATACCAAGAAGAGTCGTCACCGGCTATAAAGAAGGAAAATCTACAATTATTCAGGATGCTTTAGTGGATAATATATCAGAGCATATTCCAGGATTGGTTATCTCGGATGTTTGGCAACCCATGCTATGCCAGTTGATCTAGAGGAAAGTGCAAGGATTGAAAATACTTTATTTCCTATTACGCCGATGAATGGTTCTTATTTTCGTTATGTCCATATTCCACCAGACGCAGAAATATTTAACAAAACAAGTAGTCAGAAACATAATGATTCTCATCCTTTGATGCATCAAACTAACACGCTTGATTACATCATTATCTTATCAGGTGAAATTTATTTAATACTTGAACAAAAAGAGACATTGTTAAAAGCGGGCGATATTGTTATACAAAGAGCAACAAATCATGCATGGAGTAATCGCTCAAGCCAACCGTGCATTCAGTTAGCTATATTATTAGATGCTAAAAAGTGATAATTCTTTTTCGTGTAAAGTTGTTATCAACTATGTATATTACTCATGGTTTTTGGGCGAGCGGAGATTCTATATGGTGATTCTTTTTCAAAAGCGAGATAGAAAATGCAGGGACTTACAGATTTAAAGGCAATTTTACATTCAAAAAGAGCAAATATTTATTATATTGAAAAATGTCGCGTATTAGTAAAAAATAGTCGTGTCGTATATCTTACGCAAGATCAACAGGGTAAATGTTATTGGAATATTCCTATTGCAAATACGACTGTGATTTTATTGGGAACGGGAACTTCCATTACTCAATTAGCAGTAAGAATGTTGGCTTCTGCGGGTGTGTTGATTGGTTTTAGTGGGGGAGGTGGGACGCCTCTCATTATGGGTAACGAAATTGAGTGGTTGTCTCCTCAAAGTGAATATAGGCCCACAGAATATGTACAAGGCTGGTTATCATTTTGGTTTGATGATACGAAACGCTTAAATGCAGCAAAACGTATTCAGCAAGCAAGAATGGTTTTTATTGAACGTGTTTGGGGCGTGGATAAGGATTTAAAAGAAGAAGGTTTTTATCTTGATGATGTTGATATTCAAAATGCATTTCGGAATTTTAATGGTAAATTTTTACATTCTTCTTCAGTAAATGATTTGCTGCTTCTTGAAGCGCAACTCACAAAAACGCTTTATAAAATTGCTGCAACTCGAACAAAATATTCTCAGTTTACTCGTGATCACGATGAGGATGATGAAGCCAATAAATTTTTAAATCATGGTAATTATTTAGCATATGGGCTTGCAGCAACTACGTTATGGGTGTTGGGAATTCCGCATGGCTTTGCAGTAATGCATGGTAAAACTCGCCGCGGCGCACTTGTTTTCGATATTGCTGATTTGATTAAAGACGCATTGATTTTGCCTTGGGCATTTATATGTGCAAAAGAACAAATGACAGAACAAGATTTCCGTCAGCAGTGCTTACAAAACTTCACTAAACATGGAGCGCTTGATTTTATGTTTGATTTTGTTAAAGCGCTGAGTTTAGATGGAAATACGCTATGATGATCATGTTTGTGTCGCAATGCGAAAAAAAGGCGCTGAATAAAACTCGTAGGGTGCTTGATTCATTTGCCAACCGTGTTGGAGACAAAACTTGGCAAACAGTTATAACAAATGATGGTTTGAATGCTGTGAAAAAATTATTACGAAAAACAGCATCTAAAAATACTGCGGTTGCATGCCATTGGTTGCGTAGCCGTAGTCGATGTGAATTAGTTTGGATCATAGGAAATAGAAAAAAATTCAATAAGCAGGGATATGTCCCTGTTCATATGACTCAACAAACTATTATCAATACACAATGGGAAAATGATTGGCATTATTTTCCTTTGATTGAAAGCTTAACTGTGTTAGCTGCGCTTTTTCATGATTTTGGCAAAGCATCTTTATATTTCCAAAGTAAATTGCAACCAAAGAAAAAGAAGAAATGGATTGCGGATCCGCTACGTCATGAGTGGGTGTCAATATTGTTACTGAAGGCTTTTATTAATAATGATGAAGCCGATGAACTTTGGCTCGCGAGGCTAGTAAAAGGTGAGTGGAATGAAGCGCTATTTAAAAGTTTAGAAGCACAAAAAAATCCTTTAAAAAACTTACCACTAGCAGCGGGGATGCTTGCATGGCTAATCGTTTCGCATCATAAGCTCCCGTTGGATTACGATGGTGACTATAGAGAAGCGGAAGCGGAAACTTTGGCTGAATTGTTGGAATATATTTCTTCCGAGTGGGGTTATGAAAACAAAAGTAGTGATCAAATATCCGAATGTTTAAAATTTCCTAATGGATTACCGAGTCAGTCTAAACCATGGCTAGAGGAGATCATGAAATGGTCTATCAAGATGCAAAAGCATTTGCCATTATTAAACCAGACAATACAAGATGGCAGTTGGCGTCTTATTTTGCATCATGCGCGATTATCGTTAATGTTAGGAGATCATCATTATTCATCTCAAGATGCCGATAAAAAGTGGGACTCTGGTCTTGCACTGATTGCAAATACTTATAGAGAGGATGGGTTCGGTTATAAAACAGGAGATGCTAAACAAAAACTGGATGAACATTTGGTGGGGGTGTCTCGCTCGGCAAGAAAAATTGTTAAACTATTGCCTCAATTTGAAAATGAGCTTTCTTATGCTCGCGATGTGAAATCGCTTAAGGAGAAGAGTCTGCCAGCATTTAGTTGGCAAGATAAATCCGTTGATAAAATAAAAGAGTGGAAGCGAAGTCTTTCTAAATCGCAGCAAGATAAGCCGCATGGATTTTTTGCTGTTAACATGGCAAGTACAGGATGTGGCAAAACATTTGCTAATGCCAAGGTAATGCAAGCATTGTCGAATGATGGCGATGGATTACGTTTTATTTTGGCGTTGGGTTTACGTACGCTTACTCTGCAAACAGGAGATGAATATCGAAATCGTATAGGGTTGGATAACAGTGAGCTTGCTGTATTAATTGGCTCTAAAGCGGTGCTGGATTTACATGAGGGGAATAGCGAAGAGGAAAAACAGCAGCAAATAAAAATGAATGAAGCTGCGGGCTCAGAGTCATTAGATGTGTTGCTCGATGAGGATATCTGTCTTGATTATGAAAGTAGCATTCCCGAAACCCATTTAAATACTATTTTAACTCGAAATCGCGATCGACAATTTCTTTATGCGCCAATTCTGGTTTGTACTATTGATCATGTCATCACGGCTACGGAATGTAGACGAGGCGGTCGTTATATTTTGCCAAGCTTAAGACTGATGTCGTCTGATTTGATCATTGATGAAATAGATGATTTTGATAGCAAGAAAGATTTAATTGCTATAGGTCGATTGATTCACTTGGCAGGTATGCTAGGTCGAAAAGTCATGATTTCATCGGCTACGGTTCCTCCCGATTTAGCACAAGGTTATTTGAATGCATATCGAGAAGGATGGCAGCTTTTTGCTAAAACGCGTGATGTGAGTTCTAATGTGGGTTGTGCATGGATTGATGAATTTAATACGCATGTTGAAACTTTATCAGAAAGCGAAACAACAAAAGCGATGGATCGTTATAAAAATTACCATAGCGATTTTATTAAAAAGCGCGTTGAAAATTTAAAAAATGGACCAATAAAACGCAAGATTGAAATCATTTCTTGTGCTCATATTAAAGATTTAAAAAAAGAAGATATTGAAGTTACTTATTTTAGTGCAATTCGAGAAGCCATTATTAAAAAACATCACGATCATGGATGCGCTGACTCAGAGACGCAAAAGAAAGTGTCCTTTGGCATTGTTCGTATGGCTAATATTGACCCTTGTGTTGCTCTTACCGAATATTTGTCTGAAGCAGTTTGGCCTTATGATACGGATATTCGTGTTATGGCGTATCATAGTCGACAAGTATTGTTATTGCGTAGCGAGCAAGAAAAACATTTAAATGAAGTATTAAAAAGAAATGGAAACCGAGGAGATAGGGTGCCTTTTTTAAATTCTATTATTCGTAATCACATTGATAGAAGCAACGCAAATAACGTTATTTTTATTTTAGTCGCGACGCCAATTGAAGAAATAGGTCGTGATCATGATTTTGATTGGGGTGTGATAGAGCCTTCTTCTTTGCGTTCGCTTATTCAACTTATTGGGCGTTTGTTGCGCCATCGAGATATTACACCAACAAAACCAAATGTTGCTTTAATGCAGTATAACTTGAAAGCATTAGAAAATGAGAGCCATAGTCTTGCTTATTGTAAGCCCGGTTATGAGCAAGAAGAGAGTTATCTGCTTAATACGCATGATTTAAATAAATTAATAGATGAGAAATTATTAGAAAATGGAATGCTTATCTTGTCTCGAATTCAGAGAAACAAAGATCTTTATCCGAAAGAAAATTTTGCAGATTTAGAACATTATTTTATTGAAAATATATTAACGTCTTTTGAAAAGGATGGCCCTGAATCCATGCAAGGCTGGCTTACGCAATGTTGGTGGTTAACAGGATTGTCGCAAAAATTAAATGCTTTTCGTGATGGTGTAGAGCAAATAAAGTTATTTTTAGACGATAAGCTTAGCTTTGTTGAAAAGCATGATGAAGGGGAGCCAAGTAATGTAACGAAGATATATAGAATTGAACATCGAGAAATGAGTGAGTTAGCATTAAGTAGATTGTGGTTACACAGAAACTATCAAGAATTGATTGAAGAACATGCCGTGAGGTTAGGCATATCGAGATCAGCGGTTGCGCTAAAATATGGAGAGCTTTTGCTACCCATGTATAGTGATAGTTATCATTATCGATATTCCGATCAGTTAGGGTTAAGCAGATTAATAAAATAACAAGAAGGAGCTGCGGAATTTGCAGCCCCATCCCGCCTGCTTATGCGGCAGTTCACGATAAAATATAAATGATTATTTCTAAGCTACCTCTGCGGCAGTCAATCTTTCGTTTAAATCAAGATTTATTTTAACCATATTGATTAAATATGCAAATATAAAATAATAAAACATAAAAGATTAGGATTGACATTATGTTTTTTTCAGTATATATAGCTAATTAAAAAGGAGGTAACAAATTTTGGATGATGCCATAAAAAAGCTTTTATCTTCACGAAAAGCAGATCGTGTTAAGCAAAAAATTAAAACTCATATGACAGCAGAAGAAGTGCTCACAGTTGAAAAAGAGGCTGAGGAGGAGTTTTTGCTGGCTAATTGGTTGCCCAATGCAGCAAAAAGAGCAGATCAATTATCTCTAGTTACTCACCCGAGTAAATTTAGTCATCCTGATGCGAAGACGAGTTCAATTATTGCTGATAGCAAACGATTGCCAGATGGTTTTTTGCGAACAGGAAATGTTACCTCTGAATTAGATGTTTTTGGCAATGCGGCAGCAATGGATGTTTATAAGTTTTTATCTTTAAAATTGAATGATGGAATGACTATTCTTGAGCATTTAGAGCTGAGGAGTGAAAAAATAAAAACGGATTTAAGCATATCATCCGCTTCTTTTGAGGAATTAAGTAAAGATTTTCTGGCTATTAAGATTAAGCAAGCGGATGAAACTTTAAAAACAAGTGATAAGGTGAAGCAAGTTTATTTTCCTTTAGATGATGGTTATCATCTTTTATCATTATTAACTTCTTCTGGTGTTGTATTTGAATTGAGAAAGCGTATTCAAGAAATTCGTTTTTCTGAGCATGCAAAAATAGCCAAACAAGATAAGAGGGGAAATACTTATAATGAGCTAGGCTTTGATGAGTTATGTAATCTATCGATGATTGGTTATGGCGGGACTAAACCGCAGAATATTAGCGTCTTAAATAGTGCTTATGGAGGAAAAGCGTATTTACTTTCTAGCATTCCTCCGCTGGTAACTAAGAAAAATGAAATTTTACCAAAGAATGACTTTTTCAAAGATTCTTTATGGCTAAAAGAGGTTAAGGAGTATTTTCTTGCTTTACATAAGATATTTAAATTAGATCCCAACAATATCAGTATTCGCGATAATCGGGATAACCTGATTCAATCTGTTATTGATTATATTATTGAGAAAGTGTGGTTAATGCGTTCGCAAAAAATAGGGTGGTCGATCGAAAAAAACTTACCAGACTATCAAAAAATATGGCTTGATGAATTTCATAAAAACAGCTCGTGATGAAAATGATAATTGGCTGGATGAGGTTATTGAAGAATGTGCTCAATGGCTTATTGTAGCATATAAAAGAATAATGAGAAAAAAAGCAGCCCCTTTATCTGATGAGTATAAAAATCATATTAAGAAAATATTAGAAGAAAATGGAGGAGATTTACAATGACAAAAATTTTGTTAATTCCTCGCATCCGAATACATAATGCCAATGCTTTATCCAGTCCTTACACAATAGGTTTTCCAGCGATGACGGCATGGTTAGGTGCGGTACATGCTTTGCAGCGGAAACTTAGGCAAAAGCAATTTCCACGTATTGATTTTAAGGGGGTAGGGGTTGTTTGCCATGAATTTAATTTACAAGTTTATAAAGGCAGCGGTGATTTTGTTTATTCTATCGTAGGTACGGCCAATCCTTTAAATAAAGATGGCAAGCGCTCTGCTTTTATTGAAGAGAGTCGTTGTCATTTAATGGTATCACTTGCTATCGAGTGCTTTGAAATAGAAAAAAAAGAAGAAACTCCATTTCTTGAAGAATTAAAAATGGTTTTACATTCAGATATGAAATTAGCAAGTGGTGACATTTTATGTTTTGATGAGCCAGAAATACATATTATTCAAGACGACAAAGATTTACGTAAACTCACCCGAAAACTTATGCCAGGTTACACTATAATTGAACGTCGAGAATTAATGATAGAAGCAATGCGGCATGGTCAAGATGCAATTGACGCGATGTTAGATTATTTAAAAGTTATGCATCGGAGTGAACAAGATGATGATAAGGTAACATGGATAAGTAAGCGTAAAACAACAGGCTGGATTGTTCCTATTGCTACAGGATTTCACGGAATCACATCAGTCGATCGAGCCGTTAATCAGCGAGATCCCGATGTTCCGCATCGTTTTGCTGAAAGCATCGTAACGCTTGGCGAATTTATTATGCCTTATCGTATAAAAAATCTTGCTGACATGTTATGGCATACGTATGTAGATGTCCAAAATAATTTGTATTTTTGTCAACAAAATATCGATTAACTTAAGGAGAATGCGATGGCTAAAAAAGAAAATATTGCAACAGTACTTGCTTTTGAAAAGAAAATAGTTCCGTCAGATGGTTTTTTTTATGGAACAACATGGGAAAAAAGACATAGTGAATCTGTTTCATTACAGCTACAACAAAAATCAGTGCGTGGTACTATTTCTAATCGACTTAAAAAAGCACTCCAGCTAGACCCAGCAAAGCTGGATGCGGAAGTTGAAAAAGCGAACTTGCAAACAATAGATTATTGTGCACTAGGTTCGGGACAAGATACGCTTAAAATGCATTTCACTTTGAAATTTTTAAGTAATATTGAAAAACCTTCAGCTTGTAATAATGCGGGTTTCAATTCAACGTATCAATCTGCCGTGAAAAATTATATTGCGAAGGAGGAGTTTGTAGAGCTGGCTAAACGCTACGCAGTTAATATTGCTAACGCACGTTTTTTATGGCGAAATCGAGTAGGTGCTGAAAATGTAGAAGTTTCAGTTAGAATGTTAAATAATGGAGAAGAAAAATCTTGGATTTTTAATTCTAAAGATTTTGCTTTAAATCATTTTGATGTGAGCAATGATCAGGTTAATTCTTTAGCTGAAAAAATAGCCCATACACTTTCTGGTAAAAAATCATTTTTATTGTTAGATATTCATGCTTGCACTCAAGTAGGGCGGGCTCAAGAAATTTATCCCAGCGAAGAATTGGTATTAGATAAAAACAAGAGTAAAAGCAAAAAAAGTAAAATACTTTATCATGTTAATGGCATTCCTGGTATGCACTCTCAAAAAATTGGTAATGCGTTAAGAAGTATAGATACTTGGTATCCAGGTTATGAAGATGTATCTACAGGGCCCATAGCTATTGAACCTTATGGTGCTGTAACAAATTTAGGTACAGCGTATCGTACTCCCAAAAATAAATCTGATTTTTTTACTTTATTTGATAAATTTGCTCGTGGAGAGTCTTTGGAAACAAAAGAGCAAGAGCACTATGTTATGGCGGTGTTGGTACGAGGAGGGGTGTTTGGTGAAAGTGGTAAGGATTAATTATGAATACTTATCTTGATATTACACTGTTATCGGGAGCAGGAGTTGGTCTCAATTTTTTATGGGAAAAACTCTACAAACAAATTCACGTCGGTTTGGCTGAGATGAAAATTTTTAATGAGTTGTCCGCTATTGGTGCTGCGTTTCCAGAATATGATGGGGAAAAACTTCGGTTAGGTAGTAAACTGCGATTATTTTCCCCAGATCAAACTTTGCTTGAGAATTTTAATGCAAAAAAGCGGTTGGCTAGTTTATCTGACTATGTTCATGTAACGAATATTCGTGAGGTACCGAAAAAAATAACGGGATATGTTCGTTATAAAAGGCAGCAATCCAAATCAAACATAGAGAGGTTAGCAAGGCGCCAAGCAAAGCATAAATCCATCGAATTTGAACAGGCTTTGGAATTGCTAAAGCACCGAAAAGAAGTCTTCATAAAGGCGCCATTTATTAATATGTCTAGCTTTAGCTCAGGACAACATTTTCCTATGTTCATAATAAAAGAGCATGTTACAGAACAAATAAGCGTTGGGTTTAATTGTTATGGCTTGAGTGCTATATCAACAGTACCTAATTTTTAACCTTTCTTCATATCGCTCTTTAAAAATTTATTATAATCAAAGCGTTAAGTGAGATTTAATTTTTATTGGTAGATTGTGCGAAATGCAGCTATGTTTTTGTTAAGATTGAGTTTTTATTAAAATATATTTAGCTCACTGCCGCATAGGCAGCTTAGAAAATTCAGGCGTGATAATAATTTAATTTTTGATTGCTCACTGCCGCATAGGCAGCTTAGAAAGTGCTTCAGCATAATGTTGATATACATGCATTGCTCACTGCCGCATAGGCAGCTTAGAAAATCACGACGAGCCGTAGGATTGTTATTTTTAGGCTCACTGCCGCATAGGCAGCTTAGAAAGTTACAGCTAATTGATGCTGCACTTGAACGATGCTCACTGCCGCATAGGCAGCTTAGAAAGGTAAATGGGATGGACATGGACAGATTAGCGGGCTCACTGCCGCATAGGCAGCTTAGAAACATAAGTTTTTTTAATTGTTTTTCATACAATAGCGTGCTCACTGCCGCATAGGCAGCTTAGAAAATCAGCATATAATGACCATTGTCTGTCGTGAGGGCTCACTGCCGCATAGGCAGCTTAGAAAAGTGGTATTGATATGGAGGTCGTAATGACATCAGCTCACTGCCGCATAGGCAGCTTAGAAATGATAATGATTTCATTATTATTTATGGACAAAGCTCACTGCCGCATAGGCAGCTAAGAAATGATTGTTAATTACACCATTTGATTGTATAAAGCTCACTGCCGCATAGGCAGCTTAGAAAGCACCATTTGAAATGTTTCGCCATCCTCAAAAAGCTCACTGCCGCATAGGCAGCTTAGAAAGGACAAAAAAAGAAGAGATATCTGATAATATACTGCTCACTGCCGCATAGGCAGCTTAGAAAGAACCAACCGGGCCGCCATAAGTGCTCCTCGAGGCTCACTGCCGCATAGGCAGCTTAGAAAAGAAGCGCAAATAAAGCTTAAACAAATTGAAGGCTCACTGCCGCATAGGCAGCTTAGAAAAATGTTTGGTATAGCGTGATTCAGAGTGCTTAGCTCACTTGCCGCATAGGCAGCTTAGAAAACACAGTTATTACGGAAGTATTGGCATATATCTCGCTCACTGCCGCATAGGCAGCTTAGAAAAGACAAACCGCGCTAATCGATATGTGTTTTAAGCTCACTGCCGCATAGGCAGCTTAGAAAACTAATAGCGGCACCAATACTTATCTTATTCAGCTCACTGCCGCATAGGCAGCTTAGAAAAAAAATGGCACCACTCATAAACGCAAACCATAGCTCACTGCCGCATAGGCAGCTTAGAAAAATAGATTCTGATATTTTAAATTCAGTATCTGGCTCACTGCCGCATAGGCAGCTTAGAAAATCTACTTTTAGCATTAAACTAAACGTATTCAGCTCACTGCCGCATAGGCAGCTTAGAAAATTAAGATATGGAAATCCTGGCGCAATGCGGGCTCACTGCCGCATAGGCAGCTTAGAAATTTGTAATCAAAATCATCTAGCACTTGTCTTCCGCTCACTGCCGCATAGGCAGCTTAGAAAATCGAAAACTTTGGCACTAAAGTTTCGGTTAAGCTCACTGCCGCATAGGCAGCTTAGAAATTATAAGTCCAATAATTGCAATTGAGTTTAATAAGGTAAGCAGATAGCGTTTTGAACGCTATTGTCAATGGTGCTGCTTAATGAGAGTAGCCTCTGAAGAGCATCCTTCTTGCCTTAACTATCTTGGAGTTTGGATTCTGAACGTAGAAATAAAGATATTACCAATTATGCGTATTACTCACACGCTTGGGACGTAGAGGAGGCATTCTATACGGCATAGGCTCGTACCATGCAGGAAGAACCACGCCGCCTTGAGACATGTAGCGTGTTACATTGCAGGGCGCGCCGAAGAAATAAATGCTGCTTACCTGCTGCAGCAAATAATTTACTCGTTATTGATGCTGATATTGCAGAATTATATGGTGTGGAAACAAAACGTATTAATAAAGCTGTTAAGAATAATCCAGATAAATTTCCTGATGGCTATCTTTTTGAATTAAATAAAAAAGAATGGAATTCATTGAAGTCGAAATTTTCGACTTCAATAAAAGGCGGTAAAGTTAAACTACCAACAGCCTTTACCGAAAAAGGACTTTACATGTTAGCTACCATTTTGAAAAGTCAAAAAGGCAACAGAAACAACGCTAGCAATTATTGAGACTTTTGCAAAGGTCAAAGAATTGGGTCATGTAATTAGCCAGATGCAAACTTTGCCTGAGAATTCACCAAAGCAAAAATCGTTGATGGAACATACTGGAGATTTAATTGCAGATTTAATTGCTCCTGATGAAGAATTGGAAATAACGGGAACTGAAACCACTTATGAAATGAATTTGGCAATATTCAAAATAAAAAGAACAATAAAAAAAAGAGCAAATAAGTAGATGTACTAGTCACGACGAGATATTACCAATTATGCGTATTACTCACACGCTTTGGACGTAGAGGAGGCATTCTATACGGCATAGGCTCATACCATGCAGGAAGCACAACGCCGCCTTGAGACATATAGCGTGTTACATTGCAGGGTGCGCCGAAGAAATAAATGCTGCTGCGGTTGCCGGCTGCAGCAAATAATTTACTCGTTGCTCTCACATTCGCGTGTGACCAACCTAAGGTGCTGGCGTACACATTTGCGCCACGTAAGAATTGACCCTCAAAGCGTGATTCATCATGAGTATCCACATTAAGATTGATGGCACGTCCCGCAAGTCCTACACGTGCTTGGTTTCTTACATTGACATAAGTGCCTACGCTATCAACCCAATAAACGTAAACACGACTGCTGCCAATCGCAGTGACTCTTCTCAAATTAGCATAACCCACAACCGTAATTAAACCGCAACCTGAAGCAGCAATATTAAGGAAATCAGTGTCAGCGCCGATGATATTAATGGTGCCATTCCCCCGATGACGGATGGATTGCACACCTACGCAACCACTGACATTGACACAGCCATGACCAAATACTCTAATGTTCAGAGCCGGTGTATGGGCACCCATCACGGTAATCACACCTCCGCCTAGCTGTCTAACTTCTCCCAGGTTCATCTTTCCAGATAAGAGAATGTTGCCTTCGCCCGTAGAAAGAATAGTTAAGATATCACTTCTAATTCCTTTTCCTTCAATGCCTCCGCAGCCGCTATTACATATCCTGCGTAGATTGCATATGCCAATGCGTACGATGATGTTATTTAAGCGCAGGTTTCTTTTCATTTGACGTAGATAGAGTGTGTTGCCTTTGGTTTCAACAACCACTTGTCGTATTTGTTTATTGGGACCCAGCACATAAACACTGTTGCGCTTTTGACCACCGACGATTTGAATTTGGAACGTGCCATTGGCTTCCACATTGGTAAAGTTAGGTGATCTAACGCTGACTAAGGAAATGGTGCTGGCGTCGGAGGAGGCTTTAATAGAACGCTCTACATTGTTGGGTGCACCTGATAAGAACCAACTATCGCCATATTGCTGTCTCCAAATGTTAGGATTGGTATTGATTTGTTGCAGCCACGTTTCATGGAGTAGATCATTATTAATTTTATAAAAATCTCTGTGTGCGCAACTGGTAAGAATAAAGAAGCAACAGCTAATAATCCCCAGTAAAAAATGTTTTTTCATAGCCTCTCTCTGGTTCTAGCAGCGTACACGATTGCAATAATTTAACATAGAAACTGTAACACGTACACATGCCCCTGTACGGGTTCATTGCTTTGCGTGCGTGTCATCGCCGTTTGGTAAAATGCAATTTTAAAGTGATTTTTTTTAGCGAGCGCATCAATATATTTTTTTTGGTGAGAGAATCGCCCCGATTGATTCATTTTATAATCGGTTTCAGCATTTATTTCTGTATTGAATACAAATAGTCCATTCTGACGTAGTGCTTGTTTTACTTTTTCAAAAAGCGAAGTAAGATCCCCCATGTAAACCAAAACATCACCCGCTAAAATCAAATCGTATCTTGCTTGTTTATTGCTTAAGTATTGCGTCATATCACTCATTGCCAGTGAATTGTAAATATTTTTTTGCGTGGCGATCTCTAACATTTTAGGCGATAGATCTATGCCGGTGAGTGTTTTTGCCAATGGTTTAAATACAATGCCACACAATCCTGTGCCACAGCCAAGATCCAAAATATCCCAAGGAAACGGATTCTTGTGCGTAACTTGCTGTACAGCGTTATATAAAAGTTTAGGTACTTGATAATCAAGTGCTTTTAGCAAATGCGGCTCATAGTGATCGGCATAAGAATCAAACAATGTTGTAACGTAATCAGGTGGTGCTGCGAGTAAGCGTTGATTTTGTGAAAGCATTTTAACCGTGTAATTAATCGCTTCATTTTTTGGCTGTAAACGTAATGCTTCTTGAAAATGTTGCAACGCAAATCCCACATGTTGTTTAGCTAAAAAAGCGACGCCTAAATTATTGTGTGCGGCAAATAAATTAGGATTAAGTCTAATCACGCGTTGGTAATGTTGAATCGCGTTGTCAATATTTCCCTGTTGCATATTAATCACACCCAGGTTAAACAATATTTGTGTATCTTCGGGGGCTAATTCGGATGCTTTTAAATAATGTAATTTAGCTTCATTCAGAGAACCTTGTTTTAAATAACAAGTCGCGAGGTTGGTTTGTGTTTCTAAATGATGAGGATGCGCTTCTTCAATAGTTAAAAATTGCTTTAAGGCGGCAGGAATTTTTCCTTGTTGCATGAGAGCGCAAGCCAGATGAAATCGCGCAGCAAAATGTTCTGGCACATGATCTAATAATTTTTGAAAAGCATCTATTGCAGAATCAAGTTGATTTTGTTTGATGAGAGCAAGCCCTAAATTATAATACGCATCGGCATAATTGGGTTCTTTTTCCAATGCAGCGCGATAAAAATTAACCGCCTCACTCAATTTGCCTTGCGCATAATAAATAGTGCCTAAATTGTTGAGCGCAAGCGCGTAGTTTGGGTGAGTGTCAATGACTTGATGTAATATTTCTGCCGCTTTGCTGAATAAGCCTTGAATTTTGAAAATGTTAGCAAGGTGAAGTTGCAAAGTGATATCGTTAGGTTGTAAATGAATGGCTTTTTCTAAATAGTCAGTTGCTGCGGCAAAATCTTTTTGTTGAGCGCAAATGATGCCCAGCGCGTGTAGAGATTCAGCATCTCGCGGGTTAATGCGTACAAGTGATAAATAGCCTTCTTTCGCTTGGTCAAGATGGCCTGCTTGGTGGAGCTGACGAATGGTGGTGAGTGTTAATTTGTTTTTTTTCATATTAACGTAGGCTCCGTCATTGCGAGCCCCCGCGCTTTTTGCGGGGGCGTGGCAATCCAGGTGGCGCGACAATGTTCCCCCGCTTCCCCCGGCTAGAAGCACGCCGGGGATGTAAACATAGCTCGCAATGACGAGGGTTATTTTTTCCGCCTTCTGCGCTTTTTCCCCGCAGGTTTTTTTTCAAGTTCTTTTATCATTTTTTCACGCAGCTCATGATCCGCGGTAGAAAACGCATCCCACCACGTACTTAATTCTTGCACGGGATCACCAACGGTCGCACGCAATGCCAATAAGTCATAAGCGGCACGAAAACGTGGATGATTAACTAAACGATAAGCGCGTGCGCCATGGCGATAAGAAAAGCGATATTGTAATAAACAAATTTCCCGCACAGAAAGCTGCAAATGGCGTGTTATAGCCAGACGCTGTGTTTGTTGATGCAATACTGTGCGCAACGCTTTTTCTGCGGCAACATAAAATGGCATGCCACTTTCTTCGTGCTCCTTTGCTGTGTGCAGTACGGGATGCCATAAAAATACAGCAAAAAGAAATGCGGGCGAGACGGATTTGTTTTCTTTAATGCGTTTATCCGTATTGGCGAGAGCTTCTTCAATTAATTTTTTTGTTTCGGGTAAGTGTATTAGCGTGGCTGTGGGTGGAAAAAGCTGTGCAAATAAATTGTACTTTTGAAGTAATTTAACCGTTTCTAATGTTGCGCCTTCTTTAAAAAACTTTAACACTTCTTGAAACAGTCGAGCAGAGGAAACATGCCCTAATAAGTGACTTAAGTGTATGATAGGTGTTTCCGTTTCAGGGCTAATTTTTAAATGTAATTTTCCCATAAACCGCACAGCGCGTAGCAAGCGCACCGGATCTTCTTGATAACGTAATTCGGGATTGCCAATGATGCGTAGTGTGCGGGTTTTTATATCTTGCATTCCATCTGCGTAATCCACGATAGAAAAATCAGCGATGTTGTAATACAAGGCATTGATACTGAAATCACGGCGCCACACGTCATCTTCAATGGTGCCATAGACATTATCACGAACGATCATACCTTTGTGACTGCGAGCGTCTTCTGCGTGAGCTTCTTTATGGTGAGTGCGGAAAGTTGCTACTTCAATTAATTCTTTGCCAAAGACAATATGCGCGAGGCGAAAGCGTTTCCCAATCAATCTTGAATTGCGAAACAACTTGCGCACTTGCTCGGGGTGTGCGCTGGTTGCAATATCATAATCTTTGGGTTGGTGGCCCAATAATAAATCGCGTACACAGCCACCGACTAAATAAGCGCTGAATCCTGCTTGATTCAATCGGGAAAGTACTTTTAAAGCATTCTCACTGATGGATTTGCGTGAAATGGAATGTTCAGCGCGCGGTATAATCAGCGGTTCATGATTTTTCGGTGTGGTGGAGGACTTTTCTTTAGTGAAATGATTTAAGAGTCCTTGGAGCAGTTTAATAATTTTCTCATCCTCAGTTGGTGACTTCCTGGAAAATGTCTCTGTCATTCTCGTCCCCGCTTTCGCAGGGACAGCGCGGCCTATATAATACCACCTTTGCTCCCTTCGTCTAGTGGCCTAGGACACCGCCCTCTCACGGCGTAAACAGGGGTTCGAGTCCCCTAGGGAGCGCCAAATAGACACTTTTCAATGTTCCCACTACACTGCATTACATCATCACTGATTTTTTGCCACTGGTTAGATGTTTTATCAGGAATTAAATTTTGTTTTACAAGAAAAATATCTAAATAACTTTCATCGGCTTGCTCGCCAGAATAATAACAATGCCCTGATGCTTCAGATGCATTTTGTATCCATTCTGCCAGAGAAAATGTGCTGACGCTTTTTCTAAAATCATCTAATCGATCTTCTGAAAGTGGTGTGCCGTTATCGATATCGAGTGCTTGCCAGCCGTTAAAAATATTTTCTTTCAATTGTGAAACGGTTGGGCAGGTTTCTGCGTGGATAGAGTAAGAAAAAATGAGTGTGGAAATAATTAAAATAAATTTTTTTAACATAAGTACTCCTGAAAAAATAAATTTTAAAAAAGTGCAGTAGAGGATTTTTTAAGGAGGTGAATTGGTGAGCACGCTTCGCCCACCCTACATCTCGTTTTATCTAATAGCGATAAAAATCTGGCTTATAAGGACCATCAACGGGGATATTTAAATATTTGGCTTGTTCTTTGGTGAGAGTGGTGAGCTTAACGCCTAACTTATCAAGATGTAAGCGTGCAACCATTTCATCTAAATGTTTAGGTAATACATGCACACCCAATGGATATTTTTCAGTATGTTGCCATAATTCAATTTGTGCCAGCACTTGATTGGTAAATGAAGTCGACATCACAAAACTAGGATGTCCCGTTGCGCAGCCAAGATTGACTAATCGTCCTTCAGCCAAAACGATAATGCGTTTGCCGTTGGGGAAAATAACATGATCAACTTGCGGTTTGATATTTTCCCATTGATATTTGACGTAGCGAGGCAATATCAATTTCAGAATCAAAATGTCCAATGTTGCAAACAATGGCTTGGTCTTTCATTTTTAACATATGATCATGCGTGATGACATGCGTATTACCAGTTGCAGTCACAAAAATATTAGCGAGTGGTGCAGCTTCTTCCATGGTGACGACACGATATCCTTCCATTGCTGCTTGTAATGCACAAATAGGATCAATTTCAGTAATCCAAACAGTTGCACCAAAAGCACGTAATGATTGTGCACAACCTTTACCAACATCACCATAACCACAGACGACAGCAATTTTTCCGGCAATCATGACATCAGTTGCGCGTTTAATGCCATCAATGAGAGATTCACGGCAGCCATATAAATTATCAAATTTGGATTTGGTGACGGAATCATTTACATTAATAGCAGGAATTTTCAACTCGCCAGTTTTTGTACATTTCATAAAGACGATGCACACCGGTAGTTGTTTCTTCGGAAACGCCTTTCACGTTTTTCAACAAATCAGGGTATTTTTCGATGCATGACTAGTGTCAGATCGCCGCCATCATCCAATAATCATATTCGGATACCAATTGTTGGGCCCGTGAATAGTTTGTTCAACACACCACCAATATTCTTCTTCTGTTTCACCTTTCCACGCAAAAACAGGAATGCCTGCTTTAGCCATGGCAGCAGCAGCATGATCTTGCGTTGAAAAAATATTGCAAGATGACCAGCGGACTTCAGCGCCTAAAGCAATAAGGTTTCAATTAATACAGCAGTTTGTACAGTCATATGCAAACAGCCGGCGATGCGTGCGCCTTTTAACGGTTTTTGCTTGGCATATTTGTCACGTAATGCCATGAGGCCGGGCATTTCTGTTTCCGCGATGGCAATTTCTTTGCGACCCCAAGTTGCAAGGTTAAGATCAGCAACTTTATAATCAGTGGTTGTGTTTTATTGTTGATGCTTGCATATTAAATTCTCCTTACTGGATTGCTTCGTCGCAAAAGGCGCTCCTCGCAATGACGGCGTAGGCCTTACAGTTTTGCTGCTTTTGTAATGTATCTGCTTTATCCGTTTTTTCCCAGCTTACATTCAAATCTTCACGTCCAAAATGTCCATAAGCTCGCTGTTTGACGATAAATGGGTTGTAATAAATCGAGCATTTTAATAATGCCATAAGGACGCAAATCAAAATGTTCACGAATCAATTTGATGATTTCATGATTGGAATTTTCCCTGTACCAAAAGTATCAACATTAATAGCAGTAGGTTCAGCAACACCAATCGCATAAGAAATTTGAATTTCACAACGATCGGCAATGCCTGCGGCGACAATATTTTTTGCAACATAACGTCCCGCATATGCTGCTGAGCGATCTACTTTTGAAGGATCTTTTCCAGAGAAGCAACCGCCGCCATGACGAGCCATGCCGCCATATGTATCCACAATGATTTTTCGTCCAGTCAAACCGCAGTCACCTAAAGGACCGCCAATAACAAAACGCCCCGTTGGATTAACATAGTAACGTGTATTTTTATCTAACCATTCTTCTGGCAATGTGGGTTTGATAATTTCTTCAATGACAGCTTCGACTAGATCATCTTGATTAACATCCGGATGATGTTGAGTGGACAGCACGACTGCATCAATACCTACGGGTTTATCATCTACGATAGCGAAAAGTAATTTGGCTTTTTGCATCAGGGCGCAACCAGGGTAAAACATCTTCTTTGCGTAACTCGGCTTGGCGTTTTACTAATTCGTGTGCGTAAAAAATTGGTGCTGGCATCAGTACATCGGTTTCATTGGTGGCATAACCAAACATGAGGCCTTGGTCGCCCGCGCCTTGTTGTTCTTGGTCTTTTTTATCTACGCCTTGAGCGATATCCGTTGATTGTTTGCCAATCGCGGACATGACTGCACAAGATTCCCAATCAAACCCCATATCCGAACTGTTGTAGCCAATATCACGCACAACTTGGCGTACTACATTTTCAATATCAACCCAGGCAGAAGTGGTGACTTCTCCGCCGACTAATACCATGCCGGTTTTAACAAACGTTTCACAAGCAACGCGTGCATTTAGCGTCTTGTTCTAACATAGCATCTAAAACCGCATCGGAAATTTGATCGGCAATTTTATCGGGATGTCCTTCAGAGACGGATTCGGAAGTAAAAAGGAATTCATTTTGCATCATGGTCACCTTAGCATATTAAGTGAACATAATATCATTTTGTGGTTTTTCAGCAAATGATTCCTTGCAATTCCAGCAATTCTAATTTTGACCTCATCCCATGATTTATTGCCAGGTTCCTTAGCAGCCCCACCTGCCGTGAAGCGGTAAACTGGGTTGGCTTTTTTTTGAGTGGAACACGCTGGATTTGGCTACACTTTTTTTCAACCAGCGGCTTCTCTCGACAATTGCACTTGTGGTTAACCCCTATTCAGCAGCTAATAAAATATATCACTACATTATGGCCGCTTGTACAAACTGATTACAAACAGACGTGATAGTAAGACGGTCCTGAGAAGAGCGTGTTTCACTCAAAAAAAACCAACCCAGTTTACCGCTCAAAGTTCTGAGGCAGCTGACTAAAAACCTGCAAATATGGATTTTAGAGGGCACAACAGCTATATTTTACATATATCAACGCATATCCTTAATCTGTTCTTTCCTCGAAGCAATATTGAATGCCAAAAGCTGCCAAAATAATAATATAAAGATAGTTGCCGAGTTTGAAAGTGATATATCGCTTGAATCAAAAACTACTTGTTCTTTAATATTTTTTTCAATCCTGTGTTTATTTAGAAGCGAAAAACCAAGATTAATATGCACTGAATACCGATGGTTACCCATAGAATTATCTTTTGGCACTCTAGAAATATTCAAAGTAAATATAGAGAGAAATAGGAAAAAAACCATGAGGCTTAGTGTAGAAATATAAGCTACACGAGAAGCTTTACCAGTAATATATTCTTCACGTTCATCTCTTTCTTTTAAATTCGCCAGGCGCTTCAAGGTTTTCTCACGAATATTTGGTATCATTATCAAAATAATTAAAAACAAAATAAGAGAAGCAAACCAAAGCATTAAGTTCCAACTAAATGCTTCCCAAAGTGCTTTTGTGATAAAAGAATTAGATCTTCCAAATTGTATTTCAGGCTGAATAGTTTCCCAGACCATGCAGGCAATCACAAATGGTAATCCAAAAATCAAATAATTTTGTATAAAACGAGCAATTTTGTTCATGAAAAACTCCTATTCAAAAAATATTTCTTCAATACCTGTTTTAAAAAATTTGGCCAGTCTAAATGCGAGTTCAAGTGAAGGATTATAATTACCCTTTTCAAGAGCAATAATCGTGGCTCTAGTGACATCTACTGCATCTGCCAAATCTTGCTGAGTTAGTTTTAATTTATTCCTTAATTCTGGAATACAGTTATTAATAGTTAATTTCTCTGCTATTCTTGGCATAGCCCCTCTCTAGATCTTTCTATAGAATTGAGGAATGTATAATAGACTGTACATTTCAGAATGTAAAGTCTATTTTACATTTGAGTTAAATTTGGTTGCAGAGATATGTCTTTCTTAATCTTTCCCTAATGCGGTCTCAAAAAATTTCAGGTAATATTCGTGCATTTTCCAATGGAGTGTATCTCTATGCCATCTCGATTAGAACTTGCCAATGCTATTCGCGCGCTCAGTATGGATGCGGTGCAAAAAGCCAATTCAGGTCATCCTGGCATGCCTATGGGTATGGCAGATATCGCAGAAGTATTATGGAATGATTTTTTACATCATAATCCAAGTAATCCCCATTGGTTCAATCGCGATCGATTTGTTATATCGAATGGTCATGGTTGTATGTTGCTTTACTCGCTGTTGCATCTGACGGGGTACGCCTTATCCATTGATGACATTAAGCAATTTCGCCAGTTACATTCTATTACCCCAGGGCATCCAGAATTCGGCGAAACGCCAGGCGTAGAAACGACGACCGGACCTTTAGGACAAGGCTTGGCGAATGCAGTCGGTATGGCGATAGCAGAAAAACATTTAGCTGCGCAATTTAATCGTGATGGTTTTCCCATCGTAGATCATTTTACCTATGTATTTGTAGGTGATGGTTGCTTGATGGAGGGGATTTCTCACGAAGCGTGTTCATTAGCCGGTACGCTTGGCTTGGGTAAATTAATTGTTATTTACGATGACAATAATATTTCAATCGATGGCGAAGTACACGGTTGGTTTACTGACAATACACCATTGCGTTTTGAAAGTTATAACTGGCATGTGATTCCCAATGTCGATGGCCACAATAGTGATGCTATTCATCGTGCCATTGAAGCAGCAAGAAAAGTCACCGATAAACCCAGTATTATTATTTGCAAAACGATTATTGGTTTTGGTGCGCCGAATAAAGCAGGTACGGAAAAAGCGCATGGTGAAGCATTAGGTGAAGCAGAAGTAGCCGCAGCACGAAAAAATCTTAATTGGTCATATCCAGCATTTACTGTTCCTAAAGAATTTTATGCTGCATGGGATGCGCGCATAAAAGGTCAAAAGCTAGAACAAGCATGGCAAAAATTATCTGTTGATTATGCAAAAGCCTATCCAGACTTAGCACGTGAATTGACGCGTCGTATAGAAAAACATTTACCTGCAAAGTGGTCAGAAAGTGCAGATGCATTATTAAAAGAAGTGAATCAAAAAAAAGAAGTGATTGCGACTCGCAAAGCATCACAAAATTGTTTAAATCATTTTGCAAAAGTGTTGCCAGAATTAATAGGTGGTTCAGCCGATTTAACCATGTCCAATCTGACGGCTTGGAAAGATGTGCAAGTGTTTTCTAAAGAAACACCACAAGGACAATATATTCATTATGGTGTGCGCGAATTTGGCATGTCCGCCATGATGAGCGGTATGGCGTTGCATGGTGCATTAATTCCTTTTGGCGGAACTTTTTTAACTTTTTCTGATTATGCTCGTAACGCGATACGTTTAGCGTCCATGATGCGTCAACGAGTTATTTTTGTTTATACACATGATTCAATTGGTTTAGGTGAAGATGGTCCAACACATCAGCCCATTGAACATGCACCGAGTTTGCGTTTGATTCCCCATCTTTCTGTTTGGCGTCCATGTGATCCGGTTGAAACAGCAGTGGCATGGCGTAAAGCTCTAGAGCATCAAGGTCCAACTTGTTTGCTGTTTACAAGACAAGCCGTGCCGTTTCAAGAGCGTGATCAGGCGGCGCTTTCAAATATTGCGCGCGGTGGATATATTCTTTCTGATTGCGTTGGATTACCTGATGTGATTATGATTGCAACGGGTTCAGAAGTGTCATTGGCAATGGATGCAGCAAAGGAATTAAATGCAACGGGCACCAAAGTACGAGTTGTATCTATGCCATCGACTGACACATTTTTAGCTCAAGATATCGCTTATCAAGAACAAGTGTTGCCGAAAAAAGTAAATGCGCGAATGGTGATAGAAGCTGCAGCAGCCGATGGCTGGTATCGATTTGTGGGTTGTCACGGCAAAGTGGTGGGCTTAGATCGATTTGGTGCATCCGCACCGGCAAAAGAAGTATTTAAAGAGTGTGGATTTACAGTTTCGCACGTTATAGAAGTTGCGAAAGAATTATTGATGAATCAAAAGAAAGTGCTGAGAGCAGAAAGTTGTTCTCTTTAAAAAGAGATAACTCTTCACGCCGTCATTGCGAGGAGCGCTCCTTGCGACAAAGCAATCCAGAAGAACGTTGCAATGTTCCCTGGATTGCTTCACCTCGCAAAAGGCGCGAGGTTCGCAATGACGAGCGGCGTTGCGATGATGAGTTCTTTAGTTAAAATTAGGAGAAACAATCCCATGAAAATTCGAGTTGCAATTAATGGCTATGGCCGCATCGGACGCAATGTATTACGCGCGCATTATGAAAATAAACTTCATCCCAAAATTCAAATTGTGGCAATTAATGATTTAGGTGATGTGAATACGAATGCACATTTAACTCGTTATGATACAACACACGGAAAATTTCCTGGCACAGTAGAAGTTGCTGGAAATGATCTTGTGGTCAATGGCGATAAAATTCGCGTGATAGCAGAGCGCGATCCGAAAAAATTACCCTGGCGTGAAATGAATATAGATATCGTATTAGAATGCACAGGATTATTTACGAGCAAAGAAAAAGCATCAGCGCATCTTGATGCGGGTGCAAAAAAAGTGATTATTTCGGCTCCTGCCAAAGATGTGGATGCAACCATTGTGTATGGCGTGAATCATCACACATTGAAAGCCAGTGATACGATTATTTCAAATGCATCTTGCACTACCAATTGTTTAGTACCGTTAGTAAAACCATTGCATGAAAAATTAGGCATTGTGAAAGGTTTAATGAATACAATTCACTCGTATACAAATGATCAAGTGTTAATTGATGTTTATCACAATGATTTACATCGTGCGCGTTCTGCAACACATTCTATGATTCCAACGAAAACAGGCGCTGCCGTTGCTGTTGGCCTTGTTATGCCAGAATTAAATGGGAAACTCGATGGATTTTCCATTCGCGTTCCAACGATTAATGTGTCAGTTGTTGATTTCACTTTTGTGGCGAAGCGTGCAACCAGCATAGATGAAGTAAATAAAATTATGCGTGATGCAGCAGCTTCAGGCCCATTGAAAGGCATTTTGGAAATAAATGATTTGCCTTTAGTGTCAGTCGATTTCAATCATAACCCTGCGTCGTCGATTTTCGATGTTGCGCATACCAAAGTAATGGGTGACTTTGTAAAAGTTCTTTCTTGGTATGACAATGAGTGGGGTTTTTCAAATCGAATGTTAGATGTAGCAAATGCATGGATGGCGGTTAAATAACATGCCAACTACACCTTTTCTAAACATGTTTAGTCAGTCACCGATTCGTCCGCTCGAAGAGCATATGACGAAAGTTCATGCGTGTGTCAAAAAATTAGAACCATTTTTTGATGCAGTACTTGCACAGAAATGGTCGCAAGTAGAATCCTTGCAGCGTGAAATTGCGCGTTTGGAAAATGAAGCAGACGACATGAAAAGAAATTTACGTTTGCATTTACCCAAAAGTTTATTTATGGCGGTTTCGCGTAGTGATTTGCTGGAACTTTTGAGTGTGCAAGATCGTTTAGCAAATAAAGCGCGAGATATTGCTGGCATTGTTTTAGGACGCAAGATGATTATTCCGGATAGCATTGCACAGCAATTTATGCGTTTTCTCAAGCGCTGCATTGAAGCATCTGATCAAGCCAATACAGCCATTCATGAATTAGATGAGTTAATGGAAACGGGATTTAGTGGCAATGAAATTAAATTAGTTGAAGGCATGATTGCTGAATTATCCCGTATTGAACACGATACAGATGATATGCAAATACATTTAAGGCAAATTGTTTTCGGATTAGAAAATTCTATGCCTCCTGTCAATGTGGTATTTCTTTACAAAATTATTGAATGGATCGGTGATTTAGCCGATAGAGCACAAGATATCGGTGATCGCTTGCAAATTTTACTAGCTAGATGAGATAAACTTTTCTATGGAATACGGCCTAATTTTCGTCGTGCTTGCGTGCGCCATTGGTTTATGGATGACCTGGGGCATAGGTGCTAACGATCTTGCCAATATCATGAGTACTGCGATTGGCTCGAAAGCCATCACGGTTAAGCAGGCATTGATCATTGCTGCCATTTTTGAAATCGCTGGTGCATTTCTAGGTGGTACTGAAGTGACGCATACGATTCGTAGCGGCATTATTGATATTCACATGCTTAAGCCGCAGCTTTTTATTTATGGAATGCTCTCAGTATTACTTGCTGGTGCAACGTGGATTACAGCAGCGAGTGTAATGGGTATGCCTGTTTCAATTACTAATACTATTGTGGGCGGATTGGTTGGCGTGGGCGCTATAATGCTAGGTCTGAATGCAGTGCATTGGCAAAAAGTCGGATATATTGCTATCAGCTGGATTAGTTCGCCTACAATTGCAGGTGTTATTGCATTTTTATTATTTATTTCAATTAGACGTTCTATTCTTGGATCTGACACTCCATTACGTGCAGCTAAAATTTATGTACCAATTTATTTATTGTTAGTCGGAATTGTGTTGGCCATCATGACAACGCTCAAAGGTTTAGATCACTATGATCCCAATCTTGGAGCAGCGAAAAAAATAGTCGCAGTCATTATGACTATTCTATTTGTAATCGTAATTGGTTTACTTGCTATGAAACCTATTATGAGTTCTGCTTCCAGTTTACGACTGCGCACGCAATTTGTTTATGTTGAAGGGATGTTTAGCATATTGATGGCGTTTACTGCTTGCGCGATGGTTTTTGCACATGGTTCAAATGATGTGGCAATTGCTGTTGGGCCTGTCATTGCGATTATGAGTGTGGTTTGGGAAGGTAAGCCTATGCAAGATAGTTTAATTTTAAGTGGGGTTACTTTGTTTGGTTGCTTGGGTGTGATTGCAGGTTTATTGATGTATGGACGTAAAGTGATTGAGACAGTTGGCAGTGCTATTACGACTTTAACACCGAGTCGTGCTTTTGCTGCGACATTAGCGGCCGCGAGTACGGTGGTAGTTTCAACCAGTACTGGCATTCCTGTTTCTGCCACGCAAACTTTAGTGGGCGCTGTGTTTGGTGTGGGGCTTGCACGTGGTATCGATGCGTTGAATCTAACTGTGATTCGCAATATTTTCTTGTCGTGGATTATTACCATTCCTGTTGCTGCTATTTTAGCGAGTATTTTCTTTTTTGGGTTGCAGAAGGTGTTTGGGTAGAGGAATCGTTACCCATTAATTTCATTCAACTTTTTTATGCATAAAGCGTTACTTTTTTCCTAGCAATACCTCCGTTTTTTTAATCCACCACCTATACTTAAAGTAAGGCGAGGAGGTGGATAATGTCTACATCATTTGAAAAACATTTAGATGATGAATTTAAGCATGGTGAGAGTAAGGCAGCGGCACATGCTAAAAAAATGTTATTAAAAAGCAGAAGTATCCATAATGTAAATGAGATTTCTCGGGTATTTGATCTGTTGACTTTGCATATAGATGATAAATTAATTCAAGATTTGTTGAGACAACTAGATGACATATATAGAAATGCTGCTTTTACAGAAAACCATGAAATAATAAAAACTCCACAACTGGATCAAAAAATTAAAAAAATCTATGGGCATATTATGTCTAATGCTTGTAGCGCGCTAATGGACGAGAAGCAAGAGAACTTAAAACAAGATATAGAAGAAATATTGAATTCTCTATATAAGGATGAGTCTAAGACTATCTATAATCAACCTGCTGAAGCAGGCGAGTGGAAGGGTGATGATCCGAATGCTCGAGTTAAAGCGATAGTAAATTTTCTTATTGGTGGTTACATGAACCAATATATATTGGGTTATTTAAATGTTAAGTATCAAGCAGAACATAAGCTCGTAGACATACCTGATGCCTCGCAAAATTTCAGTCTCGTTCTGAAAGAAATAATGACGCTCCCAGGAAAAGATACTCATCTCGATTATATTCAACAATGGCCTCGCAAGTATGCTCTTTCATATATTGAGCGAGGAGGCCATGATAAAGATGAGGCAAACCTTATACTTGATGTGCTCCCCAAATTGAAGGATCTGGGCACAGTGAAAGGGATATATAGTTTGTTTTCAGAGCATGTAAAGAAACATAACAAATTCGATAAAATCTTTACCTATGTTGGCACGAAAGATCCAAGGTTGGCGATAGAAATTTCTAGTCAACTTTTATGGGCTCATGAGATACAAAGTCATCCACCCACCCTCACTCTTCTCACCTCAGAAATAATACCCCCAAAAAATCAAGCAGAGACGAAAGAAGAGATAGAGAAGAACGAAAAAAGATTTATTTATGCAGTCAAATTGTTAGCACGTTTAGGAGAAGAAGGAAGGAAGTTGGCTTTGGCTGTGTTAAAAATATTTAGTGGTAACGATCAACTTACAAGTATCAGAAAAAATGCCATAAAAGATGCGTATGCAGTGTATCAGGGAGAAAAAATGAAACTTCTACAGAGGAATTATTCACCACCCTCTGCAAGTGCGTTAAACCATTAGGCATAGCAGTATTAATGTTGAAAAAGCACTGCTCTTGTTTCAATCTCAAAAACCGACTACAGTGTTGCGGTAACGAAAAGAACTCGTCATTGCGAGGAGCGCCTTTTGCGACGAAGCAATCCAGTACTGCCTACAACTTATCACCATTCTGGATTGCCACGCCTCACATAAAGCTAAGGCGTGAGGTTCGCAATGACGAGTTCTTTTTGTAAGAATCGAATAGTACGTGTTGTGCATCTTATAAGTAAGTAAGGAATCTTTTCAGTGACCACCATGCAAGAAACCATGAATGTTATTCGCCGCTATGCGCCTAAATTTTTACCTAAAATGGGAATTATTTTGGGATCAGGATTGGGTTCTATTGCAGAAAATTTGGTAAATCCAATCACTATTCCCTATCAAGCGATTCCTGGATTGCACTCAAGTGCTGTAGCAGGACATGCCTCTCTTTTAGTGTTGGGTCATTTAAATAATGTGCCCGTGGTTTGTTTGAAAGGTCGCTTACATGTTTACGAAGGAGTTTCCTATGAGTCTATCCGGACCTTAGTTAGAATTGTGAAGCAGCTAGGTGCAAGTACATTGTTGGTAACAGCTTCAAGTGGGTCTTTACGTCCAGAAGTGGGTGCAGGAGAAGTGATGGTTATTTCTGATCACATTAATTTTCATCCTGGAAATCCATTAGTTGGACCTAATGATGAAACTGTTGGCCCGCGTTTTGTGAGTTTGGAAAATGCGTATGATGCAGATTTGCGACAAAAATTGTTTGCGGTTGCAAAGCGCTTAAATATTACATTGCACGAAGGTGTTTATATTGCATCGTTAGGCCCCGTTTTTGAGACACCTGCAGAAATTCGCGCCTATCGTACTTTAGGAGCCGATGCAGCTGGCATGTCTGTGGTGCCAGAAGTAATTGTTGCGCGACATTGCGGTTTGAAAGTGGCAGGGCTCGCAGCGATTACTAATTTGGCGGTTGGATTGAGCCCTGAAAAAGTTACGCATGATATGACATTACGTTATGCGGAAATCGCAGCACGTAAATTAGTGAAAATTATTCCAGAGTTTGTGAAAGAGGTTGATCGTGAAACTTGATCAAAATGAATTGCAAAAATCACTCAAGGCAGTACATTGTGCATCGCTGGATAAATCTTTTCTCAAAAAAATTTTATCGTTGATTGATTTGACTAGTCTCAATGAAACAGATACGCCAGAACACATTGCTGAATTATGTAAAAAAGCGGTGACGCCGTACGGCCATGTTGCTGCAGTTTGTATTTATCCGCAATTTGTAAAACAAGCAGTAAAAGCATTAGCAGGTAAACCAGTTAAGATTGCGACGGTTGCCAATTTTCCTCACGGAGATGACACGTTTGAAGTGACAGTGACAGCGATTAAAGAAGCCGTGAGCAATGGCGCGCATGAAATTGATGTGGTGTTTCCTTATAAACGTTATTTAGCGGGGAATCGTGAAGTCGCACGTGCTTTTATTCAAGCGTGTAAAACGGCTTGTGGACATCACGCGTTATTGAAAGTGATTATGGAAACTGAGATGTTGCATGACGCAAAAATTATTTCTGAAGCGAGTTATGAAGCAGTTTTGGGGGGTGCTGATTTCCTTAAAACATGTACGGGGAAAATTGGTGAGGGGGCAACTTTAGAAGCAGCGGGTGCAATGTTATTAACTCTTCGCAATATACGCACAGAGATAAAACGCACAGTGGGTTTTAAAGCATCCGGTGGCATTCGTACTGTTGAACAAGCAAAACATTTTGTAGAGCTTGCACAACACATTATGGGAATGGAGTGGGTAACTCCGGAGACATTTCGCATTGGTGCGAGTAAGTTGGTGGATGAGGTGTTGGCGCAGTTGTAGGGTGGAGCGTTAGCGTGTCCACCTTCTTATATACCTTTAGTAATAATATCCAAATTTTGCCATGGCAGTGCCAAAATATTATCTTGTAGCAGTAATGGTTTTGGTGAGCGGCAAATAATATATGCTGGTTTGATACAATCGTATTCATTCATAAATTTGATAAGATGTTTTGCATCATGCAGAGTTGGCGTCTCAGTCCATATTTAATAGAAAATTGCAGGTTAATCTACAATTTTCCATGAAAAATGCAAATCAATCTGCAATTTTATCTGCTTGGGGACGAGAGGGTTAAGGGTTGGTTTGGTAATCTATTTTGCGGTTTACTAGGTGCGCTTTTTTCTTCATCCGGAGGGGGAACGCCTATCCGTAACGGGGTTCCAGGGAACTCCAAACTATTTAAAAGGGCTGCGACGCGATGTGCCTCCAACCTAGTATGATTTTCCTCAGTGGCAACAGCCCTCTCTATCGCTTCATAGATCTCGAGGTCAGGTGCGACGCATTTAGTGAGAGTATTAATAATTTTAGTAAAAGTATTAATAATTCGTCGGGTAGAAGACATTACATCATCTCGTTTATTTTGAAAAGACAAGCACGATTATTAGATTAATGCTTTTTTTGGATCTCTTCGAGCTTTGCTAAAGGCAATCCTGTTACTCTCTGGATAAAAGCCATCTCTACTTTCTCAGACAACAAGCGCTCAGCAATTTGGATTTTGCCTTTGATTATACCTTCGGTGATGCCTTCGGCTCTTAATTGTTCCGCAAGCGTCATAATGTTCTCTCCTGTTTCTGGTGAAATTTCTGTATTAATTAACTCAAAAAACCCCTTTCGATCCTTTATTTCCCCTTTTTCTAAAAGATATTGTAGCACAATAGAAACAAAATCTCTGCCACCAGACTGATAAATTTTATGCATCAATTCTGCAATATCACGTAAATGGGGCATAATATCGCGTGCATATATATGTTTTAATGCAAATTCCATGATCCCTGTCCAGGCATGTTCTTTTAATTCCTTATCTGAAATTTTTCCTAAATCGATTAATTGAAAAGATTTCAAAAAATACTGCTTAACAAGCTCTCGGGGTGCATCCACAATGTCTTGAATATCGGTTGAAAATGGATATGGCGTTTCACCATGATAAATTACTATAGGGTAAATGAATGGTATGAGTTTTTTTCCTGTTGTATCCAAATAATTAGCGATGACATTGCACACGTACTTTAGTATACGAAAAGCCATGAGTTCATCGGGCGTACTTTGGTGCTCCAACAACAAATAAAGATAAGCTTCATGACCTGCAACAGTTGTTTTATAAAGAATATCAACCGTTGTTTCTTTACGCACATCGTCAATATGTGACCTTGGCTGCAGATCTAACTTTTCTAAATCAATCACCTGGCGAATTTGTTCAGGTAAATGATGAGTAAAAAATTCGCGGGCAACACGGGGATCTGCCATAACAGTACGCACAAACTTATCATGCGCATGAATAGTTGGATTGAGTGATTTCTTTTTCATTTTATTTTTTGCTTATAGGAAAATTTTCAAATTTTAATATCGAATGTAGCTGATTTCACAGCCCCAATTTAAGGGCCTAATTTAGAGATCCAAATTAGTAAGGGTAAATGTGCGCATGGGAATATGGAGGTGATCCTCTCCAGCGTTTTTTTCAGCTGGAGAGGGGAAGGTTCATATTTTAAAGGGAATGTGAATGGCGACGAGGAC
This sequence comes from uncultured Gammaproteobacteria bacterium, assembly GCA_963710715.1. GTDB lineage: Bacteria > Pseudomonadota > Gammaproteobacteria > DSM-16500 > DSM-16500 > CAVQBL01. The sequence continues at coordinate 421,264 of CAVQBL010000016.1, forward strand.
GAGTGGGGGCACTACGTGCGCTGTCCGCGACTGATGGTTCAGCGCGACGTTGCTGCGCTTCAGAGAGAGCCGTGCCTCCCGAATTTACACTAAACGACCAGCGATTTATCGCAGCTTCAGCTCTCAGCGACGTTACACGATTTTGCTCAGCGATAGCAATCCTTGTCATGTAAGGTTTCATGCATTCCACAAGTTCAAGTAAAATTGCTCCTACAAGGCCCATGAGCACATACTGTAACTCTGTTTCTACTTCACCGAGGGAGGAATTTCGCTGAGATAATCTTACGGCTGAACGTAACACCATTGGGTTCAGAATAAAAAGTATGGATGGACTGTCATTTATCATATTAATCGCCCTATGACTAAGGCTTTTAAGGGAATGAGTGATTCGCTGGGTAGAAAACATTTCGTCACCTCTTTTTTTATTTTAAGCTCAAATATTGCACATCGTACCCATTTACGGAATATCAGTCAACTTTATAAATTTCCCTAGCCTTTCACCTTGAGCTATGTTAGAAAAAAGCAGTTTATTGACGCTTAAGGAATATATAATGAAAACCAAAACCACCCACACCACCTTAGCTTGGATAGTGACCTTAACGGCAGCATTATTTTTCTTTTACGAATTTATTAACCTCATATTTCCCAATGCAATCGATGTGCAATTAATGCAAGCATTTAATCTCAATGCACCGCAATTGGGAATGTTGGTTTCAATGTATTTTGTGGCCAATGCATTATTTCTTTTTCCCGCAGGCAATTTACTGGATCGCTATTCAACTCGAAAATTGCTTTTATGCGCTGTTTCAGTGTGTACCTTAGGAACATTTATATTTGCATGGGCGCCTAATTATATTGTTGCAGGCGTGGGGCGTTTTCTAGTGGGTGCAGGCGCATCATTTTGTCTTTTAAGCTGTATCCGTTTAGCTTCACGTTGGTTCCCTCCAAGTCGCATGGCATTTGTGACAGGGATTGTGGTAACGATGGCAATGTTAGGCGGGTTTGTTGCGCAAAGCCCAATGGTATTTTTAACGGAACTCGTTGGGTGGCGGAAAGCCGTTTCAATTAACGGAGCGCTAGGCATATTTATTTTGATAGCCATTGCTTTGATTGTCCAAGATAGACCACCGGATAGCCATGAAAAAGCTGAACAGGATAAAGCTAATTTAAAGAGCTTAGGCTTTTTGCGCAGCATTAAATTAGTTTTATCAAACAAAAATAATTGGTTTGGCGGAATTTATACTTCTTTATTAAATTTACCCGTATTTTTGCTCGGTGGTTTGTGGGGCATGCATTATTTAATGCAAGTTCACCATCTTTCTTGGATAGATTCTTCTTATGTCGCCAGCATGTTGTTTGTCGGCGTGATTTTTGGTTCGCCAGCGTTTGGTTGGTTTTCAGATCGTATTGGACGACGTTGTTTGCCAATGATAATAGGCGCAATTTTGTCATTTATCGTTATTATGCTGTTGATGTACATTCCAAGCTTGTCACGCATCCAATTAAGTATTTTATTTTTCCTGGTTGGTTTCGTCACCAGTTCGCAAGTTTTAACGTATCCAACGATTGCTGAATTAAATCCTATTGCGTTGACAGGAACAGCAGTCAGCATTGCCTCAGTGACTATTATGTTGAGTGGAGTGATTTTCCAACCTTTATTTGGTTGGATATTGGAATGGAAATGGGATCACACTATTATTGATAATGTACGCGTTTATTCAGTGCAAGATTTTAATCATGCTATGTTAATTATGCCAATTGCTTTTGTGATTGGTTTAGTCATTGCATTTTTAATTCGCGAAACCAATTGTGAGTCAAAAGCCTAAGAGAGCTCCTCTATGCCACGTCGCGCGTTTATCATTTTGCTGGATTCATTTGGCATTGGCTCAAGTGTTGATGCAGTGAAATATGGTGATAAAGGTGCAGATACATTGCGGCATATCGCAGAATACTGTGCTGAAGGTAAAGCAGATAAAAAAGGTGTGCGCCAAGGTCTATTGCATATTCCTCATCTTACACGTCTTGGTGTCAATGCGGCTGCTGAAATTAGCCAAGGAAAACCCATTGCGGGACTCAAAACAAATGTTCCAATTACTGCTGCGTATGGTTGTGCGGTTGAAAACAGTGTGGGGAAGGACACGCCAAGTGGTCACTGGGAAATTGCGGGTGTGCCAGTATCATTCGATTGGGGTTATTTCCCACCGGATTATCCCAGTTTTCCTGAAGAATTATTAGATGCTTTAATTAAACGCGGTCGCTTGCCCGGGGTGTTAGGAAATAAGCATGCTTCAGGCACAGAAATTATTGTTGAGTTGGGTGAAATACATCAGCAAACGGGGAAACCCATCGTTTACACTTCGGCTGACAGTGTTTTTCAAATTGCAGCACACGAAGAAAGTTTTGGTTTAGAACGTCTTTATGAAATTTGTCAGATCGCGCGAGAATTAGTGGATAAATATAATATTGGTCGAGTGATTGCGCGACCTTTTACGGGTTCACCGGGCCATTATCATCGAACAGGAAATCGGCGCGATTATTCGATTCCTCCACCTGCGCCAACTCTCTTAGATAAAATTATCGAAGCAGGGGGTCAAGTGATTGCAATTGGTAAAAGTTGCAGATATTTATGCGCATCAAGGCATCAGTAAAACAGTAAAAGGCGATGGCAACATGGCATTGTTTGATGCTTTTTTAAAAGAAGCAAAGCAAGCGCCAGATCGCAGTTTGGTTTTTGTGAATCTGGTTGATTTTGATATGTTATATGGTCATCGTCGCGATGTGGTAGGTTATGCCAAAGCATTAGAAGATTTTGATGTGCGTTTGCCCGAGTTTGAAAAATTAATGCAGCCAGGCGATTTAGCGGTGATTACAGCAGATCATGGTTGCGATCCTACATGGACGGGGACGGATCATACGCGTGAGCACATTCCTGTGCTCATGTTTGGCCCGAATGTTAAGCCAGGCTCGATTGGGAAACGTAAAACATTTGCAGATATTGGGCAAACTATCGCGCGGCATTTGGGAATTGTACCTTTGAAATCGGGAGTTGCAGTTTTTTCTGAATAAGGTATACATATTGAGATGATCCCATAACGGAGTAAGAAGGATGTCTTCAAATCATGCAGCATGGGTGGTCACTACGGATTCCAATACGTGTCGAATATATCATTACACGAAAAAACCAACGCAACTCACTTTACTGAAAGAGTTATCTCATCCTGAAAATAAATTGAGAGATATTGAGTTAACATCTGGCAAACCAGGTCACTATAAAACAAACACTGCTACACACGGCGCATACTCTCAGCCTTCTGATCCAAAAGAAATAAAAGCGGACGATTTCTCGAGGGAAATTGCCAAAGAGCTTGATCATGGCAGAAATACGAATGCATATAAAAGTCTCATCATTATTGCGCCACCGCATATGAATGGCTTGTTATGTCACCATATTAATAAGCATGTGAAAGGTTTGATAGCTCACACGATAGAGAAAGATTTAATGAGTATGCCGGAGCATGAGTTATTGGCTTTTTTGGGGAAGCACACGAAGTTCGCGGGGGAGTCGTAAAAGCGACTATACTTTAAATATAAACAATAAATTTGCGGTGACGACTATGACCCTTAGACACATTTTTCTAGGACTATTTATTCTATTGAATATATTGGTTTTTTGTTGCGTACAAGTGGCTTATGCCGAGAATCCTGAAGAAATAGGCCATATGGTTTGGGTGAAGGGCACAGTCAAAGCGGTTGATTCTAATAAAAAAGAGCGGGTTCTACAAAGGCGTTCGCCGATTTATGCACAAGATACCGTGGCAACAGATAAAAGTAGTACGGGTGAAATTGTTTTTACAGATAATAGTATGGTATCGCTCAATCCAGAAACCGATTTTCGCGTTGATCAATATAAATTTGATCACAATAATCCAACGTCCACTGACAGAAAATATGTTGCGAGTTTAGTAAAAGGCGGATTTCGTACTGTCACTGGGCTTATTCCAAAAGGTAATCCAGATAATTATCAAGTGAATACTCCCGTTGCAACGGTGGGTGTGCGTGGTACCGATTATCAAGTTTCGATAAGAAACGGTAGCTTGTATTTAAAATTAAATGCAGGTGCAATCGTAGTGCAAAATGCGGAAGGTAAGTTGGAACTTAATGCATTGAAAGATAAACTTTATGCAACGGTAGGTGCACATGGAGCACCGGTTCTTTTGAAAAAATTGCCGGATGTTTTTACGACAACGACAACACCGCCACCATCACTCAGTAATCCAAATAGCAGTAGTAATAAGCCAAGTAATACGGGGAAACAGACGGTTGATAATTTGTGTATTCAGTAGAGTTCTTTCCAGGAGTTCTAATTTTGGCTGGCCGTTAGCGTAGCCCGTCATTGCGAGGAGCGTGCTCTTCGCGACGAAGCAATCCAGACGGCATAACATATTGTTCCCCTGCTTCGCCATGCAAAAGGCGCATGGGCTCGCAATGACGAGGTTACTTCGTCGTATGCACAAACACCCCATCCCAATCCGTTGGTGGTGGCGTACGTTCAAATTCTTTAATGCGCTCCAGATAGAGATAATAAAATTTCGTATGTGGAAAATTTGTTTGGAGGTGACTAAAAAGAGTTTTTGCTTTTTCCCAGTCGCGCTGCAAATAGCAATTTAATGCTAATTCACTTTGCTCAATTTCTTGTTTTATCTCGGGTGTCAATTTGGAACTGTGACAAACTAATTCATAAATTGAAATGCTATGACGTTTACCTTTTACTTTCACGCGATCGAGTTGGCGAAAAACAAAAAGACTTTGTCCACGTTGGATGTTTTCAGTAACAATAATGTTAGCACCATAATGTTTTGATAAGCCTTCTACTCTCGATGCTAAATTGACTGCATCGCCTAATACCGTATAATTACGACGGAAACGCGATCCCATGTCTCCCACACTCATAATTCCGCTGTTGATGCCGATGCCGACATTGAGCTCTGGCCATCCAGATTTTTCAAAAATAAGTTTTAATTTTTTAATTTTTTTTTGCATTTCAAGTGCTGCTTCAAGCGCGTGTTGTGTGTGATCTTTATCTTCAAGTGGTGCTCCCCAAAATGCCATGATGAGATCGCCTACATATTTATCAATCGTGCCATGATGTTTAAAAATAATTTCTGTCATTGGGGTAAAAAATTGATTTAACATTTCTTTTAGTTGTGATGCACTTAAATGTTCTGAAACAGTAGTAAAGTTTCGAATATCAGCAAATAACACCGTCATTTCCCGGTCTTCACCATAAAGAGCATAATCACCAGGAGATTTCAGCATTTCATCAATATGTTTTGCTGGAACATATTGGCCAAACATAGTTTTCAATTGCTCGCGATGAAACATTTCAGATAAATAACCATAAACCATATTTGTCAGCGTTAATACAATCGATAATAAAATTGGGATTAAAGTTGAAAGAATTAATCCTGTTTTTTCCCACAGCAAACTTGTTGCTAGCATGAGAATGGCTGGAATAAGAAAAATTAATATGGATAATATTCTTGGGCCGAAACTAGGTAATAAAAATACTAAAATAAGGCCTAAAATAAGAGTAGAAATAATTTCTACGCCGTGAGCCCATGCGGGTTTATAAGGAAAACTATTTCCTAAAATCCCATCGGCAATGGTCGCTTGAATTTCAACGCCAGGAAAAACACCTTGCACGGCTGTTGCGCGCAAATCACTTAGGCCCGCAGCTGAAGTTCCTACAAAAACAATTTTTCCTTGTAATGCGCCTTTCGGAATTTTTTCATTTAACACATCTGTTGCGGAAAAATAAGGAAAACTAAAACTTTTGCCGATAAAAGGAATGATTGCTTGGCCTTTTTCATCTGTTGGAATGGTTTGGTTGCCAATTTGAATGCCTTCTAATTTAAGCGAATTTTTGTAAGGCGCAGTAACCAATTTGACAGGAGTGGATAAATAAATGCGTACTGCCTCAAAGGCAAGCATAGGATAAAGATTATCTTGGTAGCGTAGTAGTAAGGGTACACGCCGAACAATGCCATCTGTATCAGGGAAAATATTTAAAAAACCACCGTTTTTTGCTGCTTGTTGTAAAGTAGGAATGTTACCAATAGCGCCAATCCCAGCGATGAAATCTAATTCTTTTTCTGAAGGTGCAGTGAGCTTTAAAATAGGCGGTGGTAAAACGGCTTGTATTTCTGGATGTGAAAATGAAAATGTTACACCGAGTACACTATCATTATTCGCTAAACTTTTCGCGAATGCAGCATCTTGATCAAGCTGAGGTTCGATTTGTTTGAGTGTTGTTTGCAACGTTGGCACGGTGAGTTGTTTTTTCTGCAAAACATCTAATAAAGTGTCAGCAATGTTTTCCTCTTTTTCAGGAAACATCATATCAAATGCGATGACCACAGCACCGGCTGCATGCAAGCGATCTGTCAGTAATCCTAATTTAGAGCGTGGCCAGGGCCAGCGCCCTTCTGCTTTGAGACTCTTATCATCAATATCGATAATGGCAATGGGACTTTTGGGCGGAACATAATGCGTAAATACTCGAGCACGCAGCAACATGTCGTAAGCCATATTATCTAAGCTTGAAGTAAAGATTTGGATAGGAATAATGCTGGTTGCAGATAGCCACACAGCAATCGTTACCAAGAATAATCCAATGAGAATGGGGATGCGTTTGCCCATGTTAGTCCTTAACCTAGCTTCGGTAGTTAAACCCTACTGCGAGAGGCTAATGCGTTGAACCTAGGCATTAGCCTCCTCGCTACGGGTAACTACCCGAAGCTAGGTTTTTAAGAAGCACGTCCGCCGCAATTTGGGTAAATCTGTCTCTTACTATAAGATTCTACATCTTCATTTTGTAATGTTTGAAGCATTGTAGCAATCTCTTGATTGGCAATGACACTTTGTTGATAGCGTGTAGCCATGAGATTGTCTTGCCAAGAGTTCGTGGTAGTCGTTGTTTCAGTGATAGTTGTTTGACCTACAATGGTATTATTAACAGCAGCTATGTCAGCAGCGCTAGGTGTCGCGGTAGGTATCGTGGGCGTAACCGGGGTTGGCGTTGGAGGAACGGGAGCACTCGGGAAAGTAACGTTAGCGAAAGCGTCTTTTCCAAAATCATTGAAGAACATAGGTCCCATGCCATTGTTAATAGTGACTGTGATAAGAGAAGGTGAAGAGACAGTACCTTGCGCATCCAAGCCTGTAGCAAATGTGACGGTATCGTTGTTACTGTTAGTAGGAGTTCCCGCATAAAAAGTATTAAAATTGCTAAAATTAATTGGGTCAATCACTGAGCCTACATAGAGACCAGCGATGGAGAAAGCGTTTGTCGTGCTATTATTTCCTATTAATTCATTTTTACTGCCATTGCCACCCATCAAACTTTGAATGCCGCCGAAAGTGAATAGACCTGTAATTTGGGAGCCTGTGCCAGTCACAGTAATGAGTCCGCTGTTAGGCCCACTTAAGGTCCAGTTTTGAGTTGGGCTGCCTGTTTGTACGGCGAGTGAATTTGTTCCTGTTACACCATTTACACTCACATTATTCAGCAAGAGATTGCCAGCTAAAGTAAATGCTGTATTTGATGTGTTATTTGCTAACGAGAGGTTTGTGCCGCCGGTGACGCCATTTGCGAGGGTGATAGCAGTGTTACCAGTAAGAGCAGTGTTTGTGCCAAGGTTAACGTTATCGTTATAAATTTGGCTGCCTGTCGTAGTAATCGCGCCACCATTAATTGCATCTGTGCCACCGCCACTTAAGTTTAAGCTTGAAAGCGCAGTGCCGCTACCGATGGCGCCATTAAGAGTATTGCTAGAGCTTGATAAGCTTAAGGTAGAAGCGCCATCAATCGTAGAATTAAATGTAATAGGGCCACCACCCGCAGTGAGGGTTGTGTTTGCTGCCCCTAAATTCACAGCATCATTATACGTTTGAAAGCCTGTGGTGTTGATCACACCAGCATTAATTGCATCTGTACCACCGCCACTTAAGGTTAAGCTTGAAAGCGCAGCACCACTACCGATGGCGCCATTAAGAGTATTGCTAGAGCTTGATAAGCTTAAGGTAGAAGCGCCATCCATCGTAGAATTAAATGTAATGGGGCCACCGGCAGTGAGTGTTGTGTTTGCTGCTCCTAAATTCACAGCATCATTATACGTTTGAAAGCCTGTGGTGTTGATCACCCCACTATTAATTGCATCTGTACCACCGCCGCTTAAGGTTAAGCTTGAAAGTGCAGCGCCACTACCGATGGCGCCATTAAGAGTATTGCCAGAGCTTGATAAGCTCAGGGTAGAGGCGCCATCAATCGTAGAATTAAATGTAATGGGGCCACCCGCAGTGAGTGTTGTGTTTGCTGCCCCTAAATTCACAGCATCATTATACGTTTGAAAGCCTGTGGTGTTGATCGTGCCACCATTAATTGCATCTGTCCCACCGCCGCTTAAGGTTAAGCTTGTCAGTGGAGTGGTATGGCCGATGGCACCGTTGAGCGTATTGCTAGAGCTTGATAAGCTCAGTAGAGAGGCGCCATCAATCGTAGAATTAAATGTAATGGGGCCACCCGCAGTGAGTGTTGTGTCTGCTCCTAAATTCACAGCATCATTATACATTTGAGAGCCTGTGGTATTGATCGCACCAGCATTAATTGCATCTGTACCACCGCCGCTTAAGGTTAAGCTTGAAAGCGCAGCGCCGCTACCGACGGCGCCATTAAGAATGTTGCTAGAGCTTGTTAAGCTCAGGGTAGAAGCGCCATCAATCGTAGAATTAAATGTAATAGGGCCACCCGCAGTGAGTGCTGTGTTTGCTGCCCCTAAATTTACAGCATCATTATACGTTTGAAAGCCCGTGGTGTTGATCACACCAGCATTAACTGCATCTGTCCCACCGCCACTTAAGGTTAAGCTTGAAAGCGCAGTGCCGCTACCGACGGCACTGTTTAGCGTATTGCTAGAGCTTGTTAAGCTCAGGGGAGACGTGCCATCAATCGTAGAATTAAATGTAATAGGGCCACCCGCAGTGAGAACTGCATTTGCTGCTGTCAAAGTCACTGCGCCATTGAAGGTTAAACTCCCTGAGCCGCCACTTTGAGTGATTGTGCCATCTATTACATAAGGTGTACTGGATGAAGTGACAAAATTAACATTGTTTCCAAGAGTGAGGTTTGCATTGGGAGCACTTCCTGAAACGGAATAGAGCAGATAAGAAGGATTGATGCTACCTGCTGTTGTGCCCAATATCGTGTTGGAGAAGGAGCTGCCATTACCATTCACGGAAACGGTGTTGGTTGACAGATTTAAACCTGTGATGCTCCCGCCACTTGTAGGAGCTGTCACAATTGTGTTTGCGGTTCCTCCGCTCGTTAAGTAGAGCAAAATATTTGAATTATCGGCAATCGCTCCACTGGGTTCGATAGCATAATAAAATTGATTGGCTTCTGTCTGTGCGGAACTTTGTGCTGGCCCATTTGGGAGATTTTGGCCATTCACAGCAAATTGAACAGTATTATTTGCACCCACATTTGCTGTTCCAGAGATAGCACGAGGGGTCGTTGGAAAAATGGGTTGAAGATAAGGATAAGATTGTCCCGGAATAATTCCCCAATCATTCGCATCAAAAGCCCACGACGAGAATGTGCTTTGGTTCGTCAGGTCAACATTCCCACCCCCTGAGCAAGAAGACGAACCAAAGCAGCCACCTGTTAATCCTCCCGTGATTGATCCCGTATTTGATCCAAGGGCAACGCTTCTTCCAGAAGCTGCGGTATCCCAATAACTAGAAAAGATTTGACCAGTATTGTTTCCTATGAAACCACCCGGTACACCGCCGCTACCGCTACCGATGACATTACCTGCGCTATAGGTATCGATTACCTGGCTATCATTTTCTCCAACTAAACCTCCAAGGAAATATACGAATTGGCTGTTAAGGTTGACAGTGCCTAGATTATAGGAGGTGGAAATAACACTGTTTGTTCTATTTATTCCAACGAGCCCACCCGCGTAGGTGGTGGTGTTTGTTCCAGCGATTCCTGTAACTGTGCCTGTGTTATACGAATATTTAATATTTCCCGTCACTCCTTGATTAATTCCCACTAATCCTCCTAAATAAGCTGTCGCGAATTGCGCTACAGATGGGACAGTGACAGAGCCAGTGTTGTATGAGTAGAGGATATTGTTTTCATTTTCTCCAGCGATTCCACCCACTCCTTGTGAAGCGCCAGTCACTGCAGCCGCATTATATGAATTAGTGATAGTTCCATTGTTTACTCCAACTAATCCGCCTACAAATCTTGTTCCATTGACAGCTCCTGTAGCATAGCTATTACTAATTGTTCCGCTACTTAATTCCCCAGCCAGAATGCCTGTACCACTCGCACTCGCATCACTGTCCTTAATGTTGGCATTGGTGACGCCGATGCCTTGAATGGTGTTGCTACCTAAATTTGCGTTTCCAAAAAGTCCGGCAAGAGTAAGCGACGGTGTATTAATATAAAGATTATTAATAGTAAAACCTGCCCCATTGAAATTACCCGTAAATGGAGTTGAGCTCGTGCCGATGGGCACAAATCCTGCGCCACTATTCCAATTTTGAGTCACCGTAGCGTCGATAGTATTATTTAATATATAACTGTTAGATAATGGTTGAGTTGCGATACCTTGAAGGCCATACACATCGGTAATTTGATAAGGCGAGCCAGCTGTGCCAGAACCACCGGCTACGCGTAAGAATGAGGCACCACTTGCAATAGTAAAGTTATTGGATGCTGTAAAACTAGGAGAACTAGGTAATGTAGCCGTATTTTGACTCCATGCACCTTTCGCTAAATCGAAGTTGGCAACAGCAATATTTCCAGTTGCAGTAATCGTCTTAGAGTTTGATCCTGCAGTTAAGATAAGTCCGCCAGTAGGTGTTCCATTAATCGCGCCATTACTGGTTCCATAAATGTTTGCATTGATTGCAATATTATTTGCAGCAGTCAATGATAAAGTAGTTGCAGCTGTCCAAGTAATAGGATCCACTACAGTAATATTTCCAAGCCCCGTTCCACTCGAATTTGTAGTGGTGACAAGAATATTAGAAGTATTTAATGCTGCATCCAGTGTACCCGTGGTTAATAACGAGTCTGGAACGGTACCCGTTGCTTGGAATGTATTGCTTGTTTCAGTATTGGCACTGGAGTCTGTACCTGTCATGCCTGCTGTCGTTGCATCAGTTTGATTTGCTGCGATATAAATATTTGTTGGATCGAGTAACCATGTTCCAGTTTGCCCATGAGGCGCTAATAAATTGATAGTTGCGCCATTCACATTTAAATAACTTCCTGATGTTTCAACAGAACCGCCGTTACCGGAATTTGCACCGCCTTTTGCGCTAATCTGGCCAGCGACGCTGGTTGCATCCGTCGATAAAATAGAAACAATCCCGCCGTTGCCTTGCGTGAGAGCATCAGCGAGTAAAATAGTTTGTGGTCCAATGGAAGTTGTAGAGGTTGGTGATTTATTATTGCTGCCAATTAAAATTTTTCCACCACCGGCATCGCCGCTGACATCAATTTTGGTATGCCCTTTTACAACAATATTACGCCCTGAAATCTGCACTAAACCACCGGTTTGACCATGATGTCTGCCGCTTACAATTAATTTAGCGGAAGCAACCGTAACCAGACCATCGCCTCCCGATAAAATAATTTCACCACCTTGTTGGTGAATTGATTTTGCTATTGCCACCCCTTGCATATCGATAGCATTATCCAAGACGCCCCGTGCTGCTTCCGCGGTTAATAAAATGTTGCCACCATTGGCAACGATAGTTCCTTTATTAATAACCGCTGCTTTATTAGAAGAACCACGCGACGCCCCTTGATTAATAGTGAAATTGATCATTTGATCATTATCAAAAGAAACCGTGAATTTGCTTCCCGAGGCGAGCACAACATTTCCCAGATTGGCGCGAATGAAACCATCGTTTTCGACATTATTTCCGACGAGAGCAACCAGACCATTTTGTCTGGCAATAATGCGGCCTTGGTTAATAATGCTCGCATTGGGATTAGTGGAAGGCCTGTTAAATCGATAGACTCCATTTAAGAAATTTTTATTGGAAATATCGGAGGTGCTTGCAATGAGTCCGTTGACATCGACGTGAGCAGAAGGCCCAAAGAAAATACCGGCTTGGTTAACGAGGATAATGGTGCCGGTTGCGGATAACATACCAAAGATTTGCGAAGGACCTTGAGTAGGACTAATGCGGTTAAGAGCGACGCCACCCGCAGGTTGAATAAAGGAAGTACTTTGTTGAGCACCAATATTAAAGCTATTCCAATTGATGATAGCTTTTTGAGTGGTTTGTAAGACGTGAGTGGTATTGGGAGTTTGGGTGATAGTAGCGCCACCCGAAGCGACATTGCCAAGAACAGGGTTGGCAAGGGCGGGGCTCATAACCATTATTGTTGCTATAAAAACAAGTAAGTTTCTAGCAAAATTCTTAGTAAAATTATTATGCTGATCGAACTTAAGCCCATTCATCGCATTCATACCTCTTGAAGGTTAGTGCAGAGCTATTTTTTTATAGGGCATCCCAACCCACATCTATAAGTGTAGCCGATGAGTAAAAAAATGCTTCTTTAATAATCAATGAGTTAGAGCGCGTGGGGTCAGGCCTGACCCATATCATTCCCCACATCTCCTTCTGCCACACGTGCGAGTGCTGAAGTTAGATCGAAGCCCCGTCATTGCGAGCCCGCGCGCGCTTTTTTGCGCGGGCGTGGCAATCCAGGGAGCACAAAAACGTCCCCCTGGATTGTGCTTCGCATGAAAAGCACATGCTCGCAATGACGGGGCTTCGATCTAACTTCAGCGCCCACCGCACGTGTGGCATAGTCAGGAGAAATTTTGAGATGTGGGGAATGATATGGATATGGCCTGGCCCCCTAGACTAAATTCGGCCATTGCAATTTGGATAAAGTTTTCTGTCGCTATTGTAATTTAATAAATCATTTGTAATTTCTTGATCAATTTCTTGAATGTATTCGCCAACAGTTAACCCTAAGATCAAGTTTTGATTCAAAAGCATGTTTTGCCAAGTTTGATTGGTGGTAGTCGTTTCCGTAATAGTGGTTTGGCTCACAATGGTATTATCAAGAGCAGCTATCTCATCAGCGCTAGGCGTGGTAGATGTTGCGGGCGTAACCGAGGTTGGTGTTGGGGTAGACGGAAAAATGTCAGGGAAAGCGCTATGACCAAAGTTAAGGAAGGTCATAGGTCCAAACCCATTGAGAGTCACTGTGATAACAGAAGGCGAGATAGAAACAATAGTGCCTTGTGGGTTCAAGCCTGTTGAGAATGTAACAGTATCATTGTTACTGTTATTAGGGGTGCCTGCGGAAAAAGTATTAAAATTACTAAAACTAATGGGATCAATCACGGAGCCTACATTGAGCCCCGCGATGGAGAAAGCATTTGTCTTACTGCCATTTCCTATTAATACATTTGTACTGCCGTTCCCACCAAGCAAACTTTGAATGCCACCGAAAGTGAAAGGCCCTGTGATTTGAGAGTTGGTACCCGTAACCGTAATGAGTCCGCTATTAGCCCCAGTCAAAAGCCAATTTTGAATGGGACTACCTGTTTGTACGTCTAGTGAATTTGTTCCTGTGACACCATTTACACTTATATTATTTAGCAAGAGATTGCCAGCTAAAGTAAACGCTGTACTCGATGCATTATTTGCGAGGGAGAGGTTTGTACCGCCTGCGACACCATTTGCGAGGGTGATAGCAGTGTTACCAGTAAGGGCAGTGTTCGTGCCAAGGGTAACCTTATCGTTATAAATTTGGCTGCCTGTTGTTGTAACGGAATCGCCGTTCATGGTAACTGCGCCGCCACCATTTATTGTCAAGCGAGTGAGTGGGAAAATGTTGCCTATGTTTCCACCTAAACCTATGTTACCGCTGGTATTGGTATTTAATGTGAGTGCGAATGCTCCATTGATAGTGGATCCAAAGTTAATGGTGCCTGAATCTGTGCTTATTGCTGAATCCGATGCAAGATCCACAGGACGATTAAAAGTGATATTACCGCCGCCACTGGTAGCAATTCCTCCATTAATCGAATAGTTTGTATTGGATGATGTTACAAAACTGGTTCCGCTCGTCAATGTAATGTCGTTTGGTCCAGGAGTGTTATCGTAGAGAATGTTGATATTAGTTAAGCTGCTTAAGCCGCCTAAAGCATTCACTAATGTAGTATTTGAAATAGCATTGTTGTTATTATCGCCAACGGAAACGGTGTTGCTTGTCATGTTTAAACCAGTAATGCTTCCACCTGTGCTCGGTGTTACCGTCACTGCGTTTGCATTACCATGATCTACATAAGCTAAAAGCGCAGTATTATCAGGAATAAAACCATTGGGTTCTAAGAAGTAATAAAACCCATTTGCTCCCGTTAATACACTTGCTTGAGCGAGTCCCGTGGAGAAGCTGGGGTTTGAAGGAAGAGTGACATTTGGAAACACAACTGCACTTCCACCGCCACTCGTTGTTGAGCCAGAAATCGCACGTGGAGTTGAAGGATAAAGTGCAACGAGGTAAGGATAAGAAGCCCCATCAATTATTCCCCATGTGTTTGTCCCAGGAACGGGTGTCGTTGAAATATTCCAGCCTGTGAATGTACTGGCTTGAGTAAGATCGGCGCCACCACAGCTTGAACCAAAGCAACCACTGGTTACAGAAGGTAAAGGACCAATCCCAAACCCAATGGCAAAAGATTTTCCTGAAGTCTCTGCATCCCAAAAACTATTGTTGATTGTTCCTCCGAAGTTGGCTCCAGCAAAACCAGCAGCACTACCACTTCCAGTCACAAGGCCCGTACTATAAGATGTTGCAATAGATCCCTCATTTTCTCCTACAAAACCACCCACCTCATTTGAGCCTGTCACTGGGCTTGCGCTATAAGAATCACTTATTGTTCCACCACTATTAAATCCAACCAAACCGCCTACCTGAGTAGACCCTTTAACTGGCCCACTCGAATAAGAGGTTGTAATAGTTGCTAGATTTTCTCCTACCAAGCCACCCACATCACTACTGTTGCCTGTCACTGGACCTGTACTATAAGAACCGCTTATTGTTCCGCTATTATCATTCAATCCAACCAAACCGCCTACCTGAACAGATCCTTGAACTGGCCCATTCGAAAAAGAGGTTGTAATAGTTGCTTGATTTTCTCCTACCAGACCACCCACTGGACCGCTGTTGCTTGTTGTTTGGCTTGTGCTATAAGAATCAAATATTGTTCCGCCATTATCATTCAATCCAACCAAACCACCTACTTGAGCAGACCCTTGAACGGGCCCACTCGAATGAGAGAGTTCAATATTTGCTTGATTTAATCCTACCAGACCACCCACATCACTGTTGCCTGTCACTTGGCTTGTACTATAAGAATTAGCTATTAACTCATTATTATTAATATTACTATTCTCTCCAACCAAACCGCCTACCTGATTAGACCCTTGAACGGGTCCAGTCGAATGAGAGTTTTCAATAGCGGCTTCACTTAATCCGCTTTGATTTAATCCTACCAAACCACCCACTTGTGACGAACCATTACCAATAACTGTACCTGTGTTATAAGAATTACTGATATCAACATTGTTTAAACCCACTAAACCACCCACTGCTGACGAGTTAGGAGCCGTTACCGTGCCGGTATTGTATGAGTTCTCGATAATTCCACTGTTTACTCCGACTAATCCGCCTACGAAGCTTGTTCCATTGACAGCTCCTGTAGAATAGCTATTATTGATCGTTCCACTGCTCAATTCTCCAGCCAGAATTCCTATACCACTCGCGCTCGCATTACTGTCCGTAATGTTGGCATTTGTGACGCCGACGCCTTGAATGATACCTGAACTTGCGTTTCCAAAAAGCCCAGCAAGAGTAAGCGACGGTGTATTAATATAAAGATTATTAATAGTAAGACCTGCTCCGTTGAAATGACCCGTAAATGGAGCTGAGCTTGTACCAATGGGCACAAAACCTGCACCACTATTCCAATTTTGAGTCACAGTAGCGTCGATAGTATTATTTAATATATAACTGTTTGATAATGGTTGAGTTGCGATACCTTGAAGGCCATACACATCAGTAATTTGATAAGGCGAGCCAGCTGTGCCAGTACCACCGGCTACGCGTAAGAATGAGGCACCACTTGCAATAGTAAAGTTATTGGATGCTGTAAAACTAGGAGAACTAGGTAATGTAGCCGTATTTTGACTCCATGCACCTTGCGCTAAGTTGAATGTAGCAACAGCAATATTTCCAGTTGCAGTAATCGTATTCGTATTCGATCCCGCACTTAAAACGAGACCCCCATTCGGTGTTCCACTCAGTAAGCCGTTACTGGTTCCAATAATATCTGCATTGATTGCAATATTATTTGCAGCGTTAAGGGTTAAGACATTTCCACTGCTCCAAGCAATCGGAGCGTTTACAAAAATGTTCCCGAGTTGCGAGCCAGTGGATCCGGTTGTAATGGTGACATTTGCTGAGGCAAGATTATTTTCAATATCTTGATTAAAGATATTTGAATCATCAGCAGTGGGTGTAAATACATTGGGGTTTGAACCATTGAAACTACCACCGCTGGTAGGGGATGTTGTCGTAATAAAAACATCCTCAGGGTCTAATAGCCACGTTCCAGTTTTTCCATGAGATGCTAATAAATTGATAGATGCACCATTGATATTTAAATAATTGCCTGATGTTTCAACAGAGCCACCGTTGCCGGATTTTGCACCGCCTTTTGCACTGATTTGGCCAGCTACGCTGGTTTCATCCGTCGATAAAATAGAAACAATTCCGCCATTGCCTTGCGTGAGAGCATCAGCGAGTAAAATAGTTTGTGGTCCAATGGAAGTTGTAGAGGTTGCAGGATGTCTTTTACTATGCGATGTCTTGCTGCCAATTAAAATTTTTCCACCACCGGCATTGCCGCTGACATCAATTTTGGTATGCCCTTTTACAACAATATTACGTCCTGAGATCTGCACTAAACCACCGGTTTGACCATGATGTCTGCCGCTCGCAATTAATTTAGCGGAAGCAACCGTAACCAGACCATCGCCTCCCGATAAAATAATTTCACCATTGTGTTGGTGAACGGACTTTGCAATTGCCACCCCTTGCATATCGATAGCATTATCTAGCACACCGCGAGCGGCTTGAGCGGTTAATAAAATTCTGCCGCCATTGGCAACGATGGTTCCTCTATTAATAACCGCTGCTTTATTAGAAGAACCAGAGCTGCGCGACGCGCCTTGATTAATAGTGAAATTGATCATTTGATCATTATCAAAAGAAACCGTGAATTTGCTTCCTGAGGCGAGCACAACATTTCCCAGATTGGCGCGAATGTAGCCATCGTTTTCGACATTATTTCCGACAAGAGCAACCAGACCATTTTGTCTGGCAATAATGCGGCCTTGGTTAGTAATGCTTGCATTGGGATAAGGAGAAGGTTTGTCGAATCGATAATTTCCCATTAAGAAATTTCGATTAGAAATATCAGAAGTCGTTGCAATAAGACCATTCACGTCAACGTGGGCAGTGGGCCCAAAGAAAATCCCCGCTTGATTAACGAGGATAATGGTGCCAGTTGCGGATAACATACCAAAAATTTGCGAAGGACCTTGAGTAGGACTAATACGGTTAAGAGCGACGCCACCCGCAGGTTGAACAAAGGAAGTACTTTGTTGAGCGCCAATATTAAAGCTATTCCAATTGATGATAGTTTTTTGAGTAGTTTGCAAGACTTGAGTGGTATTGGGAGTTTGGGTGATAGTAGCGCCGCCGGCTGCGACATTGCCAAGAACAGGGTTGGCAAGGGCGGGGCTCATAACCATTATTGTTGCTATAAAAACAAGTAGGTTTCTAGCAAAATTCTTAGTAAAATTATTATGATAATCGAACTTAAGCCCACTCATCGTAGTATGTCTCATGAAGGTTGTGATAGCCAATTTTTTAATAGGGCATCCCAACCCACATCTATAAGTGTAGTCGATAAATGAAAAAATGCTTCTTTAATAGTCAATAACTTATCTATTGACTTTTTTGTTTCCGCTTGTGTTGTCCTGCAATTCACAGGACGGCGAAACGTTTTTTTATATCTACTTATAGTTTTTAAAGACTGATGTCGTTATAATCTTGAAAATATGGGAAAAATGGCTTCAGGAAGATATGAAAAACACTAGGAAAAAAAGATGGAAAATGGCATTTCGAGCCACTTTTATTGCCATTCTTATTGGGTTCCAGTTTTTATTGGCCCAAAGAGCATTTGCAATAGCAGTTCCAGTGCCCATTCCCTCTACTGTTGAACCCGCACAAGTTAGTAGAGCAATTGCTTCTCAACGCCCATCTTTTATATCGCCTGGTACGCTGCCCGCTCTACCTTCTCTTACAGAACCTGCGCAAGGTTTGTTGGGACCCGAAGCAAAACGCATTCAATTCAAATTAACGCAAATAGTGTTGGAAGGTAATCATGTTTATTCTGACCAGCAGTTGCGTGCGCTTTTTCAAAATAAATTGAATACCACGATTACAGTTGCAGAGCTGCAAGGAATTGTGCAAGACATTACAAATTATTATCGAAATAATGGCTATATCTTAACACGCGCAATACTTCCACCTCAGCATATCGCTAAAGGTATTGTGCATGTGAGAGTTATTGAAGGTTACATTGGCAAAGTGACTGTGGTTGGAAATCCCAAGGGAGCAAAAGAGTTAATTGCTGCATATGGAGAAAAAATTCGTCAATCACGTCCTCTGCAATTAAAAGTGATGGAACGTTATTTATTGTTAGCAAATCAAATTCCAGGATCACAAGTAAAAGCCGTGTTAGAACCTTCTAAGACACAAATCGGTGCTTCGGATCTTAATTTAGTTGCGCAACAAAAAACCTGGAATGGTTTTTTCCAATTTAATAATTACGGCACACGTTACATTGGCCCTAATCAATTATCCGCCGGCCTTTCAATGACTTCTATTTTCCGATCGGGTGATTATTCTCAAGTGAACTTTGCCACCACAGCAAAAGGTAATGAATTAAAATATTGGGATACATCGTACATTATGCCTCTGGGTTGTAATGGGATGACATTGATACTCGGTACTAATTATGCACGCACAGTTCCTGGATTTGTTTTGACAATTCTTGATGTCATTGGCGTCACTAAAACTGCCTATGCAACGGTTCTTTATCCTTTATTACGTTCGCGTACAGATAATATTACTCTGGATGCGGGTTTTCGCTATCTGAATAGCAATGTGCATGAGCTTGGCTTGCTATTTTATAATGACCATTTACGACCAGTTCGTTTTGGCGCTATCTATGATTTTTCAGATCGATTTAACGGAACAAACTTAGTGGGCGCACATGTTTTTCATGGTCTTGAAATATTGGGTGCAACGAAGAGCGATACATCACTACTTACTTCACGTTTTGGTGGGCGTGGAGATTTCACTAAATTCACGCTGGATCTTACGCGCTTGCAGCAATTGTGGTGGCGTTTTTCATTATTTCTTTTGGCCACCGGGCAATATGCTTGTAATCCTTTACTGGCTTCTGAGCAGTTTTCTTATGGCGGCAGCAATTTAGGTCGTGGTTATGATCCATCCGAAATTATTGGTGACCTGGGTGCAGCAGGCAGTGCAGAATTTCGTGTGGATCTTGCGCCAGGATTAGCTTTTTTCCAAACAGCACAATTTTATTGGTTTTATGACATGGGTAAAATTTGGAATCGACTCAATCTTCCTGGGCAAAAGAAGAATCAAAGCGCAACGTCTACAGGTGTAGGCGGTCGTTTTGGCTTCAATCGCTTTTTATCAGGAGATTTATTTATCGCGCAGCCACTCACACGAATTGTAGATGCAAATGCATTAACAAACCATGGTCGTGGTAATGGTAGAGTGCCGCGCGTGTTTTTTAATTTGACCGCGTCCTTCTAGAGCCTTAGCATTTTTCCCCTCAATATAAAAGCAGTCATTATCCCCTCTCCCCGCAGTGCTTTTTACTGCGGGGAGAGGATTTTAATGAGCGGCTTTTGCTAAAATGAAGATTACATTTTAAGATGAAGTTTTAAATTCATTTCTTATCCGGAACGGGCGTTCTTATATTTACCTGCTTTTTTTAGGTGCATCTACTGTTAAAGATGGTGCAGACTGGTTAGTGTCGTTAGCGCCATATAACTTGTTCCAAAAAGAACGTGTAACCCACCCCGCAGCAAATGAACCGAACTTAGCAGCAGGTATTGCACTTAATGCAGAAACAGCAAGAGTTAATAACCCGTAAGCACCCAATGGATACTGCTCAGCAATTGAATGTGCTACGTTTGATATTATGCTACTCATCATTGCCGTTTTATTTTCTGCATGCAGAAGTTTAAATACAGCCATCGTGCTTATTGCAGATATCAACGGATACCAAGTTGTGCTGGTAAGCGTAATGATAGTTAGATTCAACGCTAACGCGAAATATTCTGCTTTCGATTTTGAGATACCGTGTGCAACTAAGGTTTCAACAAGAAAAGCATGAAGAGCAGCCAATTCACCACTGGACTTTATTGCCCTCCATGCGTTTCCTCCTATTTCTTTAAAAAAGGCTGCTTGAATTTGCTGATATTGCTCTATAATTTCCTTTTTGTTTTCTGAAAAATATATTTCATATTCTTTTTTTGCAGCTTCAACATCTGTTGGCGATAAAAAATCCGTTTTTGTATCGATAGCGGGATTACAATCTTTCGCACCTGTTTCTAATTGATAATTACGACGATGCCACCAATTTGAACATACTTCATTTATCATCCATTTAGTGATTGATTCGCGAGCCTTACTAGTTTGATATGTGCTAAATTGATCGAAAAAGCAATTAAAATCTTCGGGCTCGATCAAAGCACAATTGACAAAATGCACATGATGACGCTCTTGTTCCGCTTCACCTAGATGAAGCCTAGTAGCATTGTGCAACGCGTCATTCTGATTTAAGGGTTTAAAGCGTTCACCTGTACACTGAGCATTGCATTGCTTAAATAAACTCGCTGGACCATTGAGCTCTAACATTGTAGAGTTTTTTTCAAGCTTGTGCGTGTACAACGTAAACACATTAGCCTTAACGGTCAATCGCCTAATCAATGTTTGGTTTGTTGTTGATAGAAAGTTAAATATATAATCTTTAATACTAGGCATAAAAATATCTCAAAAAAAGTGGGGCCAAATCCAGCGTGTTCAACTCAAAAAAAACCAATCCAGGTTTGCCGCTTCACGGCAATCATCTCACCTTAAACCCCACCTCATGCGGCACACCATCACGAATTTGCTCAAGGTCAGCCACTAATTGCCAATTTACCATCGTCACTTGGCCGCGAGTTTTATTTTGAATAGAACGTATCATGCCGCTTAGCGTGGCATCTGCTTCGGCACTGTGCTCTTCAAGTGGCGCGTGTGTTTCCATATAAAGACGTTTTCCGCTCCAACCGAGCTTAGTGGGTAAGTTAATAATGGTGACGGGGAGTCCAGGTGTTACCAGTGGAAAGAAATCTTTAATATCCGCTTCATGCATACGTATGCAGCCAAAGCTAGCGCGTTTGCCTACGCTTTCAGGAAAGATAGTACTGTGAATTAAAAATGTAGGTATTTTTAAGTAAATTCCATACGGTCCCAGAGGATTCTCGGGTCCTGCAGCCATGACGCGTGGTAAGACAATACCATTTTTTTCTTCGTTAAAAGCGCGAATATCTTCAGTGGGGACCCACCGAGGATTTTCTACTTTGCTTTTAATCGCTGTTTTAGTGACAGGAATCGTTTTACCAATCTTTCCAATACCAATGGGATACGTTTTTACAGTACCGCTTTTTTCTGGATAATAATACATGCGCATTTCGGGAAGATTAATAACAATTCCACGGCGCGCTAAGGGAGGTAGTAAAAATCGTGAAGGAACTTCAATCGCTGTGCCGCTGGAGAGTGGTGCAACAGGGTTACGACCTGGATTGGCATCTCTGATTTGATTGAATCCGACATCATAGCGTTTAGCAATTTCGACTAAGCTATCACCTGATGAAGCAGAAACATATTTTGCGGTACCAACAATATCTTGCCCGCTCGCGGGCAAGTTATAAGTAGAGGCTTCTGTTGCTGTTGTTACTAAAAAAAGATTTATTAGACAAACTATCCGTTTAAAATTTTTATTCTTTACCATGTTCACTCAAATCCTTAACTTGTTAAAAACGTTGATTTCCTCAGCCAGTTTTTATCTGGGTAGTATGCAACGAGTAAAGAGTTTCCTTTAATCGTATTAATCAGTGGGCGTACAATCTGTGGATCAACTGCAGGACAACCCCAACTCCTACCTAAATAGCCATGTCTTCTTGAGCTGACATACCATGCACCATGCATCACAACTTTACGACTATAAGCATTATCATTGATACCACGCTCTAAGCCGTGTAAGCGCAATGCATAACCCTTGCCACCTACGTATGAGTCTCGTGTTACATAGACACCTATACTGGATTTTAAACTGCCGTGCGTATTAGAGAAAGAGGTTGCCATAATATTTCCACTATTTTTTCCATGAGCAACCCAGGTATTGTATAAGACTTTACCGTGTTTTAAGTCAACTACCCATAATCTTCGTTCTGTTGAGGGTTTGGTAAAATCAATAATAGTTAAATATTGTTTAACATGCATGCCTTTGCGTTGTGCTTTTTTATAAGCATTGACGCTCAGTTTTAATACCTTGGGATCAAGATTACTGGCTTGTCTTTGAATGCTTTGCACGTTTTGATCGACTAGTTGGGATGGTACATCGTTATAAGAGAAGGGTCCCCAGCCAACAATAGATAATAAAGCCAAAGTACATAATAAAGATTTAACAGTTTTCATATCGCTATTTTCCTCGTTTTATAAGTATTAATCTATGTGTTACATGTATATGTATACACAAATAGAGGCTCTTTAGAGCTCTTGTGGTAATCCTGGTGGGCTACTCATTTTTTGTAGCCTAGATGATCAGATAATGATCTGGAATGCATATGATTAACCAAATACTGATCGCTGTCAAACATATTGATCAAAAAATAATCAGTTATCTTAAGATTTCCTTAAGATAAATATGCATTCATGAACGTTATTGCGTAAACTGGACTTTGGCCATTTTTAAATTAAGGGAGAGGTAAGAGGTCCCCTAAGGTCCTTCTAGTAATGGAGCAGAGGCAGCAGGAGGGGCCAGGAGTATCTCTATGGTGCTTGGAGGATTTGTGGTTGTCTGGTGGCCGCTTGCTCCCCAAAATGATGGGCGCCACTGCCACCATGATCCTGATGACGATGGCTCCCTTTCCAACCTCTTTTTCAATCGCCCTTCCAACAAAGTGCGTTCCTTTATAAAATCTTCTATCAATTCAAAATGAGTTTTATTATTTACACTAATACCGTAGTCTCCAGCGATATCTGTAACTAGCTTGCATTCATCTTTGTTAAGACCACCAAATATTCTTGAACAGCTGGGAGCAAAAGGCGTGTTAAGAACACGTCTATCAAAAATATGCGTATATCGCGCCATTGCTAGAAGAAAAGCGGGAGTAACCACCCCAAACGCTGACACAATACCAGCGAACTCTGGATAATGACCGACCAAATTAAAAAGCCGATTAGCAGGAGGAAGAGGACGTTTCGCTTCTTCCCTCTTAAGTGCGTTTGTCATGCTATTGATATCATTTGTATATGTCTCATTTGCATTCTTTTGATCCTTATTACACTGCTTTATCAGGTTAGTTGTTTTATTCTTATACTCCGTTGTCTCGTTCTTTTTTGCCTTATCATACCAGTCTGCCTCTGCAGTCATATTTTTATCATACACTGCTTTAAGTTGCTGTATTTTAGCTTTATTAGCTTGAAATTCTGCAGTAATAGGACTACACAGCTTTGTAATGGGAGCATTACAGGGGTCATTATCAACTGTAATAAAACTTGGCAACTGCTGATCCAAAGTAAGACAATAATGCGTGTTTGAAGCTATGTATCGCTGAATCTCTTTATCACAAGGATATCCATTACAAAAAGCCATTTCCAAAGGCAAATAGTCCCTACAAAAAGAATAAGATTCTTTGTAGTTGGCCAGTTTCTCTAATGGAGTCTCGGAACATCCTTCCCCAGGTGTACTACTTATTAGGTCTTTGCAAGCTACAGTCTCAGATGATGACGCCATTGACGAAAGCTTCCGAAAAAGCTCCCGCGGAATCTGCGGCAGAATAGACATCCATAGAAACATCCACTCCGGATCAAAAGTGGTAACACTCCAATGGATAGATGCCGTAAGATTTGTCCGCAAAAATTGAGTCACATTCGCTAAACGGTTATTTAAAACTACCTCTTTCTCATCGAGTGAACGGAATTCATTATTGTATGTATTCGTGTACGTAGCAGTTGTAACGTTGTATCTGCGTGTTATGTTGAATAATTTTGCAACGTGCTCAGTTGTATATTTCTCGTCTGTAGCACTGCATGTCTCTGTGATATTTCTAGTTTGATTCTGATATTGTTCTGTGCTCAACTTGGTTGCAATATCGTATTTAGCTTTAGCCTGATTGACTTTATTATTAAATGCATTCAAGTCGCTATCGTACGTCTGTTGTTTTTGCTGATGAATAGTTTCACCAATCAGAGCAATGAGTGACCAAGCTAAGGCTGCATAGGATAAAACTGATATAGGTCCGGTAACAGGCCTTCTTAGTAATTTAATGATTCCTTCTAATATTTTTATTTTGGAGCGTAACTCATCTACACTCATTCCACCTTCTATTTGTTCAGCTGTAATACCTTTTGGCGCGTATTTTTACCTCTTTTTGTTTAGTAATTGCGCTAACAATAGCTTACAGGTAAATTAATGTCAACAAACCCCGCCGGACTGGCTAAACCCTCCAAAAAACGGTATAGTTTCTAATCAAATTACCCGAGAGGTGTGGATGAGTAAGTCAAATAAGATTCGAGTTGCGGTTCTATATGGTGGTCGTTCAGGTGAGCACGAAGTGTCTTTAGCGTCGGCAACCAGCGTAATCCAAAACTTGGATAGAACTTTATTCGATGTCATTCCCATCGGGATCGACAAACAAGGCAGCTGGTTTTTAGGGGATGATGTTTTAAAAAAAGAATTACCTGCTCCTGGTATGCTGCGCTTGCAACGCGATGCCGATAGAATGCTATTCAACCCAGATTTAATTTGTAAGGCCGTAAAACAAACCCAGCCCAGCGATTTATTATCCAAGATGAATAAATCCGGGCGTTTGTTTGATGTCGTTTTTCCTGTCATCCATGGACCACTCTGCGAAGATGGCACTGTGCAAGGGCTATTAGAATTAGCAGATCTTCCCTATGTGGGTTGCGGCGTATTGTCATCCGCAGTTGGCATGGATAAAGACGTTTCAAAACGGTTAATTCGAGAAGCAGGTATGCGCGTCCCGCCTTTTCTCGTCATTAAGCGCGGAGAGTGGGACCAAGATCCTAAACAATTTTGTCAGCGTGTGAGTGAAAAATTGCGGTATCCCGTATTTGTAAAACCAGCAAACACGGGTTCCAGTGTAGGCGTTCAAAAAGTAAAAACACCCCAGGAATTAGCCGCAGCGATTACGAATGCATTTCAATACGATACGAAAGTATTGGTTGAGCAAGGCATAGATGCGATGGAAATAGAAGTTGCTGTGCTGGAATCACTGGCCTATGGAGTAGATCCCATCGTCAGTGTTCCTGGGGAAGTGAAGCCCACAGGGAAACATGAATTTTATTCCTATGCATCTAAATATATGGATGAAAACGGTGCGGAACTGATTATTCCAGCGCCCCTTGCAAAAGAAATGCAAGAAAAAATTAAACACATAGCGAAAGAAATTTTTAACTTGCTTGAATGCGAAGGAATGGCACGTGTGGACTTGTTCCTTGAGCGTAACACGAGTCAAATTTATTTTAATGAAGTGAACACCATTCCTGGGTTCACTAAAATTAGTATGTACCCAAAACTGATGATAGCTTCAGGGATGAACTATTCTGAATTACTCACGCACTTAATTAAATTGGCAATTGCCAGACATGCACGGAAAAGCAAATTAAGTCATGACTTTGTTGCGGTTTGATGGTAACTATTCTCGTCATTGCGAGCCTCTCGCTTTAGCTTTATGTGAGGCGTGGCAATCCAGTAATGGTGATAAGTGACGGCGTGATGTTCACATCAACAATGCGATTTCCCTTGTTTCTCTAAATAGCGTTGATGATACTCTTCAGCACGATAAAACTGTGTTGCTGGGAGAATTTGCGTGACAATTGGCTTAGAGAATTTTTTAGATTGAATGAATTCTTCTTTTGATTTTAATGCTGCAGCGTGTTGTTCTTGCGTGTGATAAAAAATAACGGAGCGATATTGTGTGCCAAAATCAGGACCTTGAGAGTTCAGTGTTGTAGGATTGTGATTATTCCAAAATATATCTAATAATTTTTCATAAGAAATTTTATTGGGATCATAGGTCACTTGGACTGCTTCAGCGTGTCCTGTGGTGTCAGAGCAAACCATTTTATACGTTGGATTTGGAATATGCCCGCCGATATAACCGACTTGTGTGTCTATCACTCCATCGAGTTGACGAAATAATTCTTCAACTCCCCAAAAACATCCTGCTGCGAATGTGGCTTGTAGCATGAAAACTTCTCCTTTAATAACACGCCGCCAACAATGCTTCCTTATCCAATGCCGATTTTTCTTCGTGATCAATGGTAGTAAAAATTTCTCCGTGTTTTAACGCGAGAATACGATTACCGTAATGCATAGCAATATCTAAATCGTGAGTAGTCAGTATGCAAGTAATATTATTTTTTTTCACTATATCTAAGGTCAGTGTCATTAATTGATCCGCAGATTTAGGATCCAGCGCGCTGGTGTGTTCATCGAGTAATAAAACACGCGGAGGTTTAAGTACGCTGAGTGCGAGCGCCAACGCTTGTTTTTCACCGCCAGATAATTTTTCAACCACTTGATCTAGTTTTTTTGCTAAATTTACATTGAATTTTTTTAAATACTCCGAAAAAAAATCACGCTCTTCTTTATCACGTATGGAAAATAATTTTGAATCATACCTTTGTTTGGCTAATAAACAGTTTTCAAATAATGTTAACGATACAAATAACGATTCATGATGATCTTGTGTCAGTGTAACTATTGTTTGGCTGAGTGCATGCGTAGAATAATCTGCTAAAGATTTTTCATATAAAAAAATTTTTCCTGCTGTGGGTTCATAATGCCGATATAATAATTTTAATAAAGAACTTTTCCCTGAACCATTGCTGCCAAGAATAACAATAAAATCGCCTTCAGAAACGGTGTAGTTAATATTTTCTAAAATAGGTTTTTCTACTTGAGGAATTTTGAGTGTAACGTTTTCAATCCTGAATGCGGAGGTCATGTTCTATTCCTCGCTATGGCAGGATTCATGGCGGCACGTAAAAAGAAAATTAACACCAAACCTAAAGCTAATTTCAAGTAAAGTGGATTAATACCGACGCGTAGTAAGGTGTTTAATGCAAAAAAGTATAATAATACACCGCTTAAACAAGCAAAAAATTCTGCAGTAACGCGCAGCAGAGATTTTTTTTGTAATAATGCGCACTAATTGCTGGCCCAAAATAATTGTTCCAATGCCTATTAGCATCATGCCAAAACCCATGTTGATATCCGCATAACCAACGGTTTGTGCGGTTAAACAGCCGGCGGCAGCGGAGAGTGCATTGGTTAAAGCAAAACCCGCTGTGCGATAAAGCTCAATATTTTTCCCTAAACGTTTTAAGAGATTGGGGTTGTCACCCAAAGCGCGTAACATTAAACCGAAACGCGATCCCATGAGTAAGCACGCACTGATACAGAGTGCTGCACTTAAACATGCTACAAGAACCCATCCATACAAATCACTGGTAGCAAATGCTTTCGATAATAATGTTGTTTCAGAAAGTAAATTAATATTAGGACGTCCCATTAATATTAAATTTCCGCTAGTAAGGATGAATGTAGCGAGTACGCCCGCGAGTAAGGGATCAATTTTACCGCCTCTTTGTATCAAGCTAACCATGACGCCTGCCAGCGCGCCTGACAGTAAAGCGCATAGTGTTGCCAATTCAGGTGATACACCCAGAGTAATTAAACGTGCGAATACGCCAGCGCCTAAGACAAAACTGCCGTCCACTGTCATATCGGTAGCGCGTAAAATGGTGTAGCTAATGCTAATGCCTAATGCGAGAGGCAAAAAAGTGAGTGATTGTGTTATCGCAGCTAAAAGTATTGTAAACATAGTTTAATCAGCCATTAATCAAAGAGGATGGATGCCATACCCTAACCATTCCGCAGCAGCATTAATTTTCTCAACATCTTGTGCTTCTTGTTTTAATGCATTTTGATTAATGAATACGGTTAATTTTTTCATATCAATAATAGGTAAGGTACACGCGGATTTACCAGAGAGAATTTCTGCAGCTAATTTTGCTCCAGCTGCGCCGATTTCACGTTCTGGTACACCGAGAGCAAAACCAGCGCCATTTTGAGCAGAGCCTTCGTCAGAAGTAATGAGTGGAATATGGCGTTCATTGGCAATTTTAGCGAGTGTGGCAATGCCACTTACAATTAAATGGTCTTTTAAAACAAAGATGCCTTCTGTTGCAGGTAATGTGTGTGCCACACTATAAAGATCAGGCAGGGTAGAGACCATCACATGATGAACAGTGATACCAAATTGTTTTCCTGCTGCTATTGTTGTATTGACTTCAGGAAAAACTTTATTCGATGCGCTGTGAATTAACGTTAACCGAGTTAATTTTGGATAGGCGGCATGAATAAAAGCAATTAATTTTTGCGGTGGAATTTCATCATGCACGATGGCTAGATTACATGGCTTAAGTTTTTTTCTATCTTGTTCAGAAAGCTCTGATGCTAAACTTAGGATCGGTTGTAATTTTGATTTTATCATTGCCAATGTCATTTGAGTTGTATCCATACCAATAGGCACAATGAGCGCATAATTTTGATCACGCATTTGTTGGATAATGGCGCGTTGCATGTTGGGATCATTTTGCGCATTAGCGACTTTAATTTGTATGGGTTGAGTATAAAGTTTTTGTAATGTGTCCGAAAATCCTGCCACAATCTCTCGCATAGCAGTGTGTTCCAGTGGAACCACAATGCCAATTTTTACACCGGATGAAGATTTATCTTGGCAAGCAATTAAGCTGCAAGTGATCAGTAATATTGAAAGCAGGGCAATTAAAATTTTCATGGCAACACCTCTTGAACTTGTAATGTTACATCAGTACATGCGGGGTGTCAACATCTGATATTCCGTACCTTCGTCATCGCGAGGCCGCGAAGCGCTTGGCCGTGGTGATCCAGAAACAAGAGCATTGCAACGTTCTCCTGGATTGCTTCGTCGTAAAAGGCACTCCTCGCAATGACGGCGCTGCTTACACTCCTCCCACCATCACAATTTTCATAGAATTAGTTCTACCATGAACACCGATCATATCGCCTTTGGTGATGATCACAAGATCACCTTCTTTGACAATACCCAGTTGTTCTAATTCTTCAACTGCTGCGTGATTGAGAACGCGTCTATCAATATGTGTTGCATCAAATGAAATGGGATAAACACCACGATACAGTGCCATCCTTCTTTGCGTGGCGGGGTGTCGACTTAAGCCATAAATTGGGATACCGGATTTAACCCGTGACATCCACAGAGGTGTGGTACCCGATTCAGTTAAAGCAATAATAGCTCTAATGTCCAAATGATTTGCTGTGTACATAGCTGCCATCGCAATGGCTTCATCCACATATTTAAAATGTATATCAGTGGAACGGTTCATCGCCTGTTCACGCAAGGTTTTTTCTGCACTTAAACAAACGCGATCCATGGCTAATACGGCTTTATCTGGATATTTTCCTACGGCGGTTTCGCCTGATAACATCACTGCATCTGTTCCATCGAGCACAGCATTTGCGACATCCGATACTTCAGCACGTGTAGGAATAGTGCTGTTAATCATAGACTCAAGCATTTGTGTGGCGGTGATAACAGGTTTATTAAGTTTACGAGCTAAACGGATAATTTGTTTTTGCACGCCAGGAAGTTCAGCATCGCCGAGCTCAACACCTAAGTCACCACGCGCCACCATGACTGCATCCGAAGCGCGGATAATTTCATCAATGTTAGTCACGGCTTCAGTGCGTTCTATTTTAGCAATAATACCCGCGTGTCCCCCCGCTGTTTTAAGTAATGCGCGTGCTTCTTTAATATCATCGGCATTACGCGGAAAAGAAATTGCAATGTAGTCAACATCAAGACGTACCGCTTCTTTGAGGTCAGCGCGATCTTTATCGGTGAGAGCTTCAGCGGACAATCCACCACCCATACGATTGATGCCTTTGTTATTGGATAATTCTCCAGCGACAGACACTTGGCAAAAAATGCGTGCTCCTTCTATCTTTTTGACTTGCATGACGATGCGGCCATCATCTAATAATAATGTATCGCCAGGATGTACATCCTGAGGTAGGTTTTTATAATCTAGGCTCACGCTTTCTTCTGTTCCCGCATTGCCATCGAGTGCTGCATCTAAAATGAATGTTTGGCCTTCTTGCAATTGGATTTTTTGATTTTTGAATCGACCAATGCGGATTTTTGGACCTTGTAAATCAGCAAGAATGGCGACAGCTTTGCCAAACTCAGTAGCCAGCTCACGCACTTTGTTGATGCGCGTAGCTTGCATTTCCACGGGTCCATGCGAAAAATTAGCACGGAATACATCTGCGCCAGCTAAAATGATGCGGCGCAATACTTCTGGATCATCCGTTGCAGGGCCAAGTGTGACGACAATTTTAGTGCGTCGTAAATGATTCATGAAATCTTCTCTTTTGTAGAAGCATGTTTTTCAAGTGCTGCAATAGCGGGTAATTTTTCTCCTTCAAGGAAAGATAAAAATGCACCGCCGCCGGTGGAGATGTAATCGATTTTATTTCCAACATGATATTTTTCAATCGCAGCGAGTGTGTCACCGCCTCCTGCAATAGAAAATGCCGAACTTTCTGCAATGGCTTTAGCAATGGCTTCTGTGCCTTTGGCAAATTGCTCAACTTCGAAAGCGCCTACAGGGCCATTCCACAAAATGGTTTTTGCTTTTTTTATAAGGCTAACAAATTCTTTGATCGTGTCAGGACCGATATCAAAGATTTTTTCATTGTCATCAATTTGAGAAACAAGACGTGTCGCGCTTTCAGTATCTTCTGTTAATTTTTCACCGACGATGACATCAACCGGAATGGGAATTTTAGCGCCGTGTTCTTTGGCAGCGAGTGTTAAACGTTCTGCTTCATCAATGAGATCCGGTTCATAAAGAGATTTTCCAACAGTATAGCCTTCAGCAGCAATGAAAGTATTGGCAAT
This sequence comes from uncultured Gammaproteobacteria bacterium, assembly GCA_963710715.1. GTDB lineage: Bacteria > Pseudomonadota > Gammaproteobacteria > DSM-16500 > DSM-16500 > CAVQBL01. The sequence continues at coordinate 452,803 of CAVQBL010000016.1, forward strand.
GCCGCCGCCAATAATCAGGTAATCAACTTTGTGTGACAAGGCATCAAGAAGTGCGAGCTTGGTAGATACTTTAGAGCCACCCACAATGGCAACCACGGGTTTCGCTGGGTTAAGCATGATTTTTCCTAGCGCGTCTAATTCTGAAAGCAAGAGTGGCCCCGCGCACGCAACGGGTGCATATTCAATAATTCCACAGGTTGAAGCTTCTGCTCGATGTGATGTGGCAAATGCATCCATGACAAAAACATCACATAATGCAGCCATTTTTTTTGCAAGCGTTGGATCATTTTCTTTTTCGCCATTGTTAAAACGGACATTTTCTAGCAATACAATGGATTCATTTTTCATATTTACGCCATTGATCCAGTGTTGGATAAGTGGAACTTCTATCTTTAATAGTTGAGATAAATGTTTTGCAATAGGTGCTAAGGAATAGTGTTCGTCATAAACTCCTTCTTCGGGTCTACCAAGATGCGACATCACCATGACTTTAGCGCCAGCTTTGAGAGCATGTTTGATTGTAGGTAAGGCTGCGCGAAGGCGGATATCGCTTGTTACTTCACCGTTTTTTAAAGGGACATTCAAATCTTCGCGGATTAAAACACGCTTTCCTTTCAGATCAAGATCAGACATTTTTGTGATCAACATGCGTAGATTGCTCCTGGTATATTATTGATGTTGAATTTATTGCATAATTAAGTGAAACACAAGAGGCAGCTATTGTATTATTTGTTGCGAGAAATCAAAGGCAACACATTTAGCATATCTTCTTATTGCGAAAAAAAGTAGCCATTGATTTTACAGAAATTATGCTTGCTTGGTTTTACTCGCGTTCTCTTTCTGGTACTCTTTAAGAACTTGAAACTCTTGAGGAGTGCATACCTTGAGCTCTGAAAACAATATATTAATGGTGAGTTGGCAAAGACGTTGTATTGGCTGGCTTATTCATGCTTTTACCGCGAGTGGGGCTTTTGTTGGGTTGCTAGCGTTGTTTGCTATTTATGAGCACAAGCCACTAGTCTCTTTTTGGTTGATGGGTGCAGCGATTGTGATTGATGCTGTAGATGGTTTATTTGCGCGGCTTATTAAAATTAAATTAGCAGTGCCAGAAATTGATGGGGCATTACTCGATAATATTGTCGATTTTTTTAATTACACCATAGTCCCAGCTTTCTTTTTGTTAGTGATACCATTGGTTCCATCGCATTGGCGAATCATTTGCGTGATGGCAGTTACATTTTCGTCGGCTTATCAATTTACTCAAGTGGATGCTAAAACGTCAGATCATTTCTTTAAAGGATTTCCGAGTTACTGGAATATCGTGGTGTTTTATTTATTCTTCTGTCAAATGGATTCATGGGTCAATCTCGGTATTCTGCTGTTTCTTGCTGTGTTGAGTTTTGTACCCATTAAATATGTTTACCCATCACGATTAGATTATTTAACGCACAGCTATTCTTTGCGTGTTGCTATGTTGATGGCTACGATTGCGTGGGGAGTGGCAACAATAGGTTTATTGTGGGTTTATCCCGAATCAAACCCTATACTCATTTCTATTTCAATGGGTTATTTAATTTTGTACGTAGCCATTAGTCTTTATCGAACATTTGTGCCTCTTCCGCAAGAGGATATCCAGTATGCAAAATGAACAATTACGACAGGCAAGTACTAAGCGGCGTTATGAAGTAACCCATGCTGATTTGCCATTATCTTGCCCCATGAAAGATATGCGCCTTTGGGATGCGCATCCCCGGGTTTATTTACCGATTGAAGCCACAGGTAGGGCAGAGTGTCCTTATTGTGATGCGGAGTATTTTTTGGTGGAAAGATGATGATATATAGAGGTCAAAAGTGTCACAGAAAATTTTAGTTGTAGGCCCCGCCTGGGTCGGCGATATGGTGATGGCGCAAAGTTTATTTAAATTTTTAAAACAGCGCGATTCCCAAGTTACTATTGATGTATTAGCGCCCGCCTGGAGTTTACCTCTGTTAGAGCGTATGCCTGAAGTATCATCAGCAATTGTCATGCCATTAGGGCATGGTCAGTTAGAGTTACCTAAGCGTTATTCTTTAGGGAAAAGTCTGCGGTCAAAAAATTATTCCCAAGCTATTGTTTTACCGAATTCATTTAAGTCTGCTCTCATTCCTTGGTTTGCAAAAATTCCAGTACGAACCGGATGGAGTCGCGAAATGCGCTGTATGATTTTAAATGACGCTAGACGTTTAGATAAAAAACGTTATCCCTTAATGATTGAACGCTTTATGGCGCTGGGAATGTCACCGCATGAATCATTACCAAGTGAATACCCTTTACCCATCTTGCAATTTTCCAGAGAATCGCAAGAAAAAGTGTTGGCAAAATATAAATTAAGTTACCCCGAGCAGCCGATATTAGCATTATGTCCCGGTGCAGAATTTGGTCCTGCTAAACGCTGGCCAGAAGAGCACTATGCTGAAGTTGCCAAAACAAAATTAAAAGCAGGTTGGGGTGTGTGGATATTGGGTTCTGCAAAAGATACTCCTGTTGCGGAAAAGATAATGCAGCTTACCGAACATCGTTGCGTTAATCTGACGGGATCGACTAGCTTAATTGAAGCTGTTGATTTGTTATCGCTAGCATCTGCAGTAGTGAGCAATGACTCAGGCTTGATGCACATTGCAGCGGCGTTGGAAAAACCACTCGTCGCAGTGTATGGTCCAACAAGTGCAACGTTTACTCCACCTCTACATGCAGAAGCAAAAGTGTTATCACTCGCCCTCGCTTGCCAACCTTGCTTTCAACGTACGTGTCCGCTCAAGCATCAGCGCTGTATGACGGATTTAAAGCCGGAACAAGTATTACAGGCTATAAGTCAATTTCCTTCCACTAACATTTTGTAAACTGTGAGCAGTAGTTCCTTGTTCTCATTAATCAAAAAATCGAGAAACTTATTTTTTTTCAATGTACGTTCTTGTGTTTCTTCAGGAAGAAAGCGCGTCATTTCATCCATAAATGCTTTTCCTTTAACAATACTATCCAATTGGTTGATCATGTTTTTTAATTTCTCCTGATAATGATCAACTTTATAATCTTTTATTTTATTCACTCATCGCTGATATTTTCCTGATGTAGTAAATTAATATTTCGGCCAACACGTTTTAAATCACGTTCAGCCGCTTCTTTGGTTGCCACACGAAGCGGTCTTCCTTTCATTTTTCGGATAGAATTTAAAATGTTGGAAACGGCTTTTTTGGTGTGTGTAAATTCAATAGTTCCATAGGGTGTTTTGTAAAGACCTTCTCTGCCTGTTGTCATGACTGTTAAACGGTCAATAGGAATTTGAGAAATCATGCCATATTCAGACAACGCTGACTCTAGACTAACATAGCTGTATTGTCCTCTTCGTAATGCTTTCGCAATATGCTCGATGACATAGCTGTCCTTACTTTGTGCGTAGTCATTCACGTAAATCCCTCTGCACGCGCGAACCAGTAAGCCCGCTTTTACCAAGCGACGAAGACCTTCTTCTAGTGTTTTGAGGGTATCGTTGGGAAATAATTTCTTCATATCCTGTTTGCTAAATACAAAAATGCCTTTTTGGTCAAATTTTCTAATTTGTTGAAATGCAAGCAATTTATTCATAGAATCTCTATTATGTATACAATTATACATCAATATTATAGTATAAGTGTATACATAATTCAACGGGTCCTTAATAATTCTTAGCTCTTCAAAGCTGCCAGGAGCGAATGATCTGTCCAGTGTTGCAGATTTTACCCATTCGGCGGAAAGACAGTATTAAAATCAATAGAATCGCATGGAGTTTTACACCCAGCTTTTCCATTTAGAGTTCCTACATTGGAAAAAATCTTGTGTCGCCTATCTAAATTTAATGGTATACGCTTTGGGGATGATGTAATTTGAATGCGGTTATTTGCACTAAAACCTTTCATAGTAATGTTATTTGCAACTGGGAAGTAATTTCCATAGCCTACATAAATGAGCTTGCGCGTTGTTGTCATACCATTACTTCCAAAGTTACTGATCCCGTGGGCCCATAAAAATGTTGCAACTTGTCGGGCACGGTTTTCAGATAGCCGCAGCTCAAATTTAGCGCAACTAAAGCCGCTGGTATTTCCAGATATTATAATATTGTTATCGGGGTAACGATTGAGAAGATCTACTACACTCGTCAGTATAGGATCGGATGAGAGTAATAATTCAGATGAATTGTCTTCAAATAGCTTATTCGCTGGGATGTTGATAGTGACATAATCACCTAAGGTATAGACTCTTCCCCCTGATTGGGTGACTCCGTTGGCTGTAAACTGTAAAGTAGTAACATAATAACCCAAACCTGCACCACCTATTCCAGCTAGCCAAACCAGAGGCTTGGGTAAAGTTAATATCTTTGCTGTAATAACACCTGCTCCAGCGCCAAGAACGGGGCCCGCTACATTCCCTGTGAGGTGATTGTTGGTTGAAAAGGGGTTATAGGTACAGCTGGTTGTTAGCAAAAGAGTAAATGATAGGGTAGCAACGCAAAGATAATGCTTCATTCTTTCTTCAATCCTTACATTGACAGGGTAATTAGCGCAAAAAATGATCTAAGTGAACTCTGAGGTTTTCCCTCAAACCCTTTTTTGTGTATCATGGCGTAAGTTTTTTATAGTAGACAGCGAATATTATCCTAAATTCGACATTTATTCCAAAGGCAAAGTGACATGTATTAATCAGAGGATGTTTCCATGGCTTATGAAATTGAAATAGCCTATTGGCGCAAGAAGCTGGGTGGCGAACTTCCTCCTTTGCAAATTTATTCTAAAAAGGCACGCGCATCTACAGAAGCTTTCACAAGTGGCTCAGCGTCACTGGCATTTTCAGCAGAGCTGACGAAACAATTAACTGCATTTGCAGATAAAAATAATGTTACTCGCTATGCTGTTTTGCTAACCCTATTTAAAATTTTATTAGTCCGTTATACTCAACAATATGAAATTATCATTGGTACTTCTACGTTAGATTTACTGGCTAATATTCGTGTTTTACGCGATCAAGTTTCTAAATCTGCTAATTTTTTAAGTTTATTAAAACAAGTTCAAAGAACCATCGATGAAGCGCGCCAATATGGTGATATTGCTTTTGAAAAAATTTTAGCAGAATTGCAACCGACTAAAGTAGATAATAAATCTCCACTGTTTCAAGCCAAGTTTGATTTTTATGATGATGAAAAATTTGAACCCAAAAAAAATGCTTATCAAGGAAAGGTGGATCTCGCGCTGACATTTGAAAGAAAAAATGCCAAGTTTGTGACTACACTTGAGTATAATTCCGCATTATTTAAAAAATATTTTGTTGAAGGTATGTTGGCGCACTTTCAAGTTTTATTACTTGAAGCATTTAAAAATCCCAAAAAGAATATTTTTAGTTTGCCTTTATTAACCGATAAAGAGCGTAAAAAAATTTTGTTGGATTGGAATAATACTAAAACACCTTTTCCAAATAAATCCATTCACGAGCTATTTGAAAAACAAGCTGCGCTAACACCCAATGTTCCAGCGGTCAGTTTTGTGGATAGTTCTTTGAGTTATGCTGAGTTAAATAAAAAAGCCAATCAGCTGGCGCATTATTTAATCGGTCAAGGTGTGGCAAAAGAAGACATCGTAGCAATTTTATTAGAACCTTCACCTGAAACTTATATTGCACTACTGGCGGTATTGAAAGCTGGGGCTGCTTATCTACCCATTGATCCGAATTTATCGGCGGATCGATTGGCGCACATGTTAAATGAAACGCATGCAAAAATTGTTTTAACGCAGCAATCGTTAATGAGCAAATTAGCTGAGCAAAATGTACAAGCTATCTATTTAGATCGCGACGCAAAAATAATCGCAGAAGAAAAACCGCAAAATCCTCGAATTAAAATCGTAGCCAATCAATTAGCTTGTGTTATTTATCGCTTTAATGATGCGGGAGTACCGCAGGGCATTTTATTAGAGCATCGTGGAGTCAGTAGCTTATCCACGCTGCGCAGTTTTGATAAGCAAGCAGAACGTCAATGTGTGGTGCAATTTAATCCTTTTGCATCCGATGCTGCAATTACTGATTTTTTTATTGCCCTGCTTCGCGGAGATGAGTTATTAATTCTACCACCCGATATGATGGATGCTTCTATGGAATGGGTGAATTTTCTTAGTGCTAAGCAAGTGAAAGCGGCTATTTTCCCAACCTCTTTATTAATTACCTTGCCACCCGAGAAACTGACTTTTTTACAGACAGTAATTGCACTGGGTGAGCCTTTACCGCTTGAAGTCGCTAATCGCTGGGCAAAAGGGCGGCATTTATTTCAAGCCTATGGTTTTGCTGAAACAACTATATGGACAACTTTAAATGAGCATAAGCCGACTGATAAAAAAGTGACCCTAGGTCGTCCCATCAATAATATGGAAATTTATATTTTAGATGCGAATATGCAAGCTGTCCCCATTAGTCTTCCTGGGGAATTGCATATCGGCGGTGTGGGATTGGCAAGAGGTTATTCAAATCGTCCAGAATTAACTGCAGAAAAATTTATTAAACATCCATTTTCATCTTCACGTAAAGCAAGATTATATAAAACAGGTGTTCTAGCGCGGTATTTGCCTGATGGTCAAATTGAGTATCTCAGTGTGAGCAAATAATCTGTGATTGAGCTGTCTGTGCCAAGCAAAACTTTTTTGTTAGGCGAATATCTTGTATTAATGGGTGGTTCTGCATTAGTGCTCTGTACAATGCCACGCTTTAAGCTGGTTGCATCTTTGCAACAGCAAAGCAAAATGATTATATCTGCCGGAAAGTCCAGCTGCAAAATTAATAGCAAAGTATCCTGAATTTTATCAAAAGTATCATTTAAATTTCATTGACCCTTACGCGGGCTTAGGTGGTTTTGGTGCATCGAGCGCAGAGTTTGTATTGCTTTTTGCGTTAAAAAAAGGCGTGCGCGTAGTAACAGATGAAATTATTTTTTCAGCACTCGAAACGTATCAGCAAATGGCTTGGAATAAAGAAGGGATTCCACCCAGCGGCGCTGATATGGTTGCGCAATTTACTGGGGGTGTTTGTTATTTTAATCCAAAACAAAAACAAATAATGAGTTTCACGTGGGGCTTCACTGATATGGAATTTTGCTTGTTGCATACAGGACAGAAACTTGCAACACATGAGCATCTTAAAAAAATAAAAGAAATAAATTTTGATGGATTTGAAAAAATATTGAATGCAGGATTTGCCAGTCTGAAAAATAAAAATAGCGCAGTTTTCGCAAAGGCTATCCATGCTTATGGAGAATTATTAGCAGAAAAAAAATTAGTTGCTGTGCACACTAAAAAGTTATTAGAAAAAATTTACCAGCAGCCTGGTGTCTTAGCTGCGAAAGGTTGTGGAGCGATGGGGTCTGATGTGGTTTTGGTTTTATTGGAAAAGTTATCTACGAATACTTTTACTGAGTGGGTGGAGCGGCAAGGATTGCGAGTGATGGCGGCGGGTTGTGAGACAAGTGAGGGTTTTTATTGTTATGAATCTTAGGCAAAATCAAAAGATTAAATGTATGGGGGCCTGTCACTGGATGGTTTCACGTTTTTGTGCTCGCAAAGAGTGCTGCGCACAAAAAGTGAGAACCATCCAGTGACACCCCATTTTTTATGCCTAAAATTCATAACAATAAAAACAGCTATTGGATAAATAAGAGCAGAAGAATAACATATAAGGATGACAAGCTTCTGTGATAGTATTGCCCAAAGCTCGAATTATAAAAATGGAGAATGATAGTTCAACATGGACCAAAACTTACAATCTCGCCCTTATACTGCTTGGCAATTAATTAAAGCCTATTGGCAATCTGAGCAGCATGTATTCGCACATACTTTTTTCTGGTTGGCAATTGGAATGACAGTGTTTTTAGTCGCCTTGGAGGTTGGTTTAACATATTGGTACAACTTTTTTTATGATGCATTACAAGATTATGATAAACGGGGCGCATTTGATTTATTAGCAATCTTTTGTTTTTTAGCAGCGATTTATATTATTTTTGCGGTATATCGTTATTATGTGCAATCTTATTTGGGGCTGCGGTGGCGACGTTGGTTAACAAATCAATTTTTAGATCGTTGGCTGGAGAAGCGCAGCTATTATTATTTAGAAAATTTTGATGAAAAAACAGATAACCCTGATCAGCGTATTCAAGAAGACATTGGCTCGCTAGTTTCTTTTTCATTAGACTTAACGATTGGTCTTGTAGGCGCGGTTACGACATTTTTTGCATTTATATACGTTCTATGGACTTTGTCAGGTTATGTAAATATTCCTTTAGGCCCTTTGGGAACGTTGCATGTTCCGGGTTATCTCGTGTGGGTTGGTATACTTTATGCACTGCTAGGTACTTTTTTCACATTTAAAATTGGTCGTCCATTAGTAGCGCTTAACTTTGAGCAACAGCGTCGTGAAGCCAATTTTCGTTATGCCGCCGTTGATTTGCGTACGCATTCAGAAAATGTTGCTTTGTATCGAGGTGAGCAACATGAGAAAACGGTATTAAAAAGATTAGTCGATAGTTTTTTGGATAATTGGTATAAAATTATTTTGCGACAAAAAATGTTACTTTGGTTGACTGCAGGATATAACCAAGTTTCGGTTATTTTACCGCTGGTTGTCGCCTTGCCGAATTATTTTAATAAAGTATTTAGGCTAGGTGGTTTGATGCAAGCCTTGCGGGCTTTTACACAAATTCAAGATGCGCTGTCGTTTATTGTGAACTCGTATACCATCATTGCTCAGTGGCAAGCAGTTGTTCGCCGTTTACTAACTTTTATTAATCATATTTATGAAGTAGAAAGTCGGGCACTTGCGCTCAATAAATTTTCTTATCCTACTTATAAGCAAAATAATATTTTTGCAAAAAATATTACTTTGTATACGCCGCATGGCGAAAAATTATTGGAAAATATTAATCAAGAGTTTATTCACGGTCGAAATTATTTACTGAAAGGCCCCTCAGGGCTAGGCAAGAGTACATTTGTGCGCGCGATTGCCGGAATTTGGCCATATGGATCAGGTGAAATTCATTTACCACAGAATAAAGACATTCTGTATTTATCGCAAAAACCGTATATGCCGATTGGCACATTGAAAGAAGCACTGTTGTTCCCAGATAAAGTGCGCTCGGTTCCAGAGGCTGAGCTCGTTGCTGCATTAAATGACTGTGGATTATCTGAGCTTGTGCATCGATTAAATGATGTTGCCTCGTGGCAAGAGCAATTATCTCCAGGCGAACTACAACGTATTGCGGTTGCGCGTGTATTAATTCAAAAACCGTACTGGGCTTTTCTCGATGAAGCGACTTCTGCGCTGGATCTTCACAATGAAAAACACATGTATGAATTGTTAAAGCAGCGTTTGCCAAATTGTTCTATTGTGAGTATTGGGCATCAACCCAGTATAGAAACGTTTCATGATCATAAAATTAATTTAGGTAATTATGTTCCTGCATAGGTAACTGTTCGCGCCGTCATTGCGAGCATCACGCTTTAGCTTTATGTGAGGCGTGGCAATCCAGAATGGTGATAAGTGACGGCGTGAATAGTTGGGCCGCTTTTTTAAAAAGGTTGCTTAAACTGGGAGGACTTTATGGAATTTCTACAAACATTTTCAACGCGTTCATGGGCAGAAAGATTTTCTTCACCGTTACAAGTACAAGCCATTACTTCTCTTGAAAATGGGCAGCTTTTATTTTTTCCGCAATTAGCTTTTCACATAACTCAAGAGGAGCAGCGATTTTTATCTCCAGAGTATATGAATGCAAAATCAAAAAATATTAGTTTTAATAGTCATACCGATGAATTGCGTGGCACAAAAAAATTAATGCCAAATGAATATCAAATTTTAAAATTCATGTTGCAACGTTTTTCTACGCACGCGCGCCATTTGATTGAAGAATTATTTCCACAATATAAAAAAGCCTTGATACACGGGCGCACCAGCTTTCGTCCAGTTGAAGTGAGTGGACGTGTGAGATCCTATAGGCAAGATGACTCGCGCTTGCATGTGGATGCATTTCCTGCGACACCGAATCAAGGTAAGCGAATTTTACGCGTGTTTAGTAATATTAATCCGTATGGCCGTGATCGAGTTTGGCGCTTAGGCGAACCATTTGCAGATGTTGCACAGCAATTTTTCCCACGGTTACGTAAACCTATTCCAGCCAGCGCAACATTATTGAAGTTATTGAAAATTACTAAAAGCCATAGAACTTTGTATGATCATTACATGCTGCAGTTGCATGACAACATGAAAGCCGATTGTTTATACCAGCGAAAAGCCAAGCAAATTGAATTACGTTTGCCGCCAGCAAGCAGTTGGATAGTGCAAACAGATCAAGTGTCACATGCTGCAATGTCAGGACAGCATATGTTGGAACAGACGTTTTATTTGCCGGTACAAGCAATGCAAGATGAGAGTTGTTCGCCTTTAAGAGTTTTGGAGAAGGTGGTTGGAAGGCCCCTCACATGAAGAACTCCTTATTCATTCCCCAAACTTAATCACCGTATTCTCTAACATCAATTGATTTGCATAATGTTGCAGCTGGTTATTTAAAATCTGCACTTGAATAGGATCTTGCTTAAGAACTTTGCTTGGCCTGACATCGAAGCTATCAAATGCATATGGAATTCCATTTGCTGCTAAAAATGCAGCGCTGTCAACGATATGGAAATGTAAATGTGGCTCCGTGGAGTTGCCAGAATTTCCTATCTGACCTATCACTTGTCCAGATGTCACAGTGTCACCTACGTTCACTTTAATTTTGCCAGGGATCAGATGCGCATAAAAAGCATATTTTCCATTGCCAATATCTATTACAACGTGATTGCCGCCGACAGTATCTAAATCAATAGGCACGGCAGTTTTACCACTTTGAGGAATATTTTCGGGTAACCCATCAATCACTTCTGTTATTTTACCAGGCAGAACTGCAAGAACATCTTTACCATAAGCATAGTAATTTTTATTTTTATTTGCATCGTCATGATAGGATTTGCCATCCGGACCAATCTGTACAAAATCAATTGCATAACGTTGCGCAAAATAGTTGTGGCCATTTATTACCATGTGCGCGCCACGATGAAAGGACGTGTTGGAAGGTGCGCCGCCGGCAACCCAATTATCACCTTTCACAGGTGCGCTGATAATAACAGGATCTATGGGTTTAATGATTAAAGGATCCGTCGTGACAGATAAGGTTTCATTTTTTTTCTCATCACTTTTTTGATGTAGAACGTTAAAAGTGATTTTATGAATTAATTGGCTTGGGATGTCTGATTGTGCTGTGAATGGCAACCACAAGAAAACTATTTTTGCCGTTCCTGGTTGAAAAAGCAGGGGGTTGGGTTCGGGATATTTTTTACCAACGGGATGAATTAAATTACCCAACTCTTGATTAGTGAATTTAAATTTTTGTTCATTTTCACCAGGACCATTGATCTCGAGTGAGGTCAGCGTAATAGGATCATGTTGATAATTAGTGAGATAGAGCTCATAAACCAAATAAGATTGTCCAAGTGCGTTCATAGGGGTGGGAGCTTGCAGATTTTCCACAACAAGCTGTCCCGGAATATTCAATGGATGTACGTGTCTTTTAGTGAAAATAACAAGAAGTACAGCAGCAATTAACGCTAATAAGACGATAGTAGCAAGTATCTTTTTGGTTTTTGTTTCTACCTTTGCTATCATGATGGTTGCTCCAGTTGCGGAATATGATAACTGAAGTGGTTAAAAATTGATAGGGCTCAAGGCTATCCAAATACCCCAGAACATCGTTTGTTAACTGATCTAATACTTTACATCTACTAGGGCTTAGTTTAAAATCAGCCCTTTTTTTGAGCAATAAAATATCTAATAAAATAGATTGAGGACAAAAATCATGAAACTTTATTGTTTTAAAAAAACAGAAAATACAAACATAGAAATTGACGAATTGGTTTCTGTTGAACCTCGCAAGCATGGTTTATGTGCAGAGCATTTAGCCTATGCGATTGAAACAGTATTGGCTGAAGCTCGTCCTGAAAATCGCAGGGATACCTTTATCGAATCGATGAGTGAAATTGACTCAACTCGAGCACTATTATCCTACTTGCCAAACGAGTTTGATTTTTCTAATGAAAATCTTTTTAATAGGTTAGCTAAGCTTTTTACATTATCTAAAAATGACTTTCCTTCTTCTTGTTTTGCTGAAGAAAAAACAACATCTCTGTCTTCATCGAGAATTCAGCAGTTAATACTAGCTAATAAAGCCACGAATGAACAGAAAATTCCGGTATCATTTTCTAATACTAATAAAATAATCTCTATAGTAGAACATACCCTAGCTACAATAATCATTTTTTCGCATCTTGCTATCCGATTGGAACGATCATCGGGTTTAGGAACATTACTTTTGTATTATCCGTTAACTTTGATGAGCACAAATGTATTAAATTTGATAAGTACACCAGAGCGTATTGAGCGAGAATTATTGCCATCTGCGCTACAGCGTTTACGCGATTCTTATCAAGCACTGGTTTCAACAGAAAATTGGGGTTCATTGTTTTGGCTAGCAACTCTTCCAACAGTTCTTTCTCAATTTCAGGGGCTGGGAGCAGCAGCAATGCCAGCATTTAATGTGTATCTGAGTGAAACTACTCCGCCACAAATTGAAGAATCTGTTTCGCGTCACACAAAGTCTTGTTTTCGCCTTGCAAGTGAAGCGATACGAAAATTATCGATATTTTTTAGTAGACAAAGTAATCCCAACGAGTTCACCGTGAGTCCCTCTACTGATGAAAGACAACCAAAGGCAGGGCCGAACCTTGTATAGATAGCAACTGTCTTGAACTGTGGGTCCCCTCCCCTCCACAAAGAGCGTGGAGGAGAGGAGAAAAGGAAGAAAATCTATTTTTAGGGGTATCTTATCATGTCCTTAAGATACCTTTTTTCGTGATTTTAAGGACATTCTATCTTTATTTTGTCAGCCAATGACTTGACTCTCAGATATAAATAGATAATTATGTCCTTATTATCACGATAAACGTGATTTTGAGGACTAGATGAATTTATCTTTTTACATTAAAGAAATACGAAAAAATGGGCAACGCTATTTTACCCTAGAACAGCTTATGGCAGACCAGAATTTGTCAAAAAACGCGGCTCTCAATGCCATTTATCGCTTGAGAGGACATGGAGAATTGATATCACCTGCTAGAGGGCTATATGTCATCGTTCCACCAGAGCATCAACCTCATGGCTCCATTCCTGCAGAGGAATTAATACCTTTAGTTATGAAATATTTAAATGTTAATTATTATGTCGCCCTTTTAACTGCGGGATTGTTTCATGGCGCAACTCACCAAAAACCTGCTAGATTCCAAGTGATATCAGACAAACGCATTAAGCATCCCTCAACTTTTGGGGATGTGGAAATCGACTTTATTTATAAAAAATCTGTGCTTGGATTACCAACCCAAGATTTTACTGTGAGCACAGGTTACCTTAAAGTGGCAACTTCTGAATTGGTCGCTCTGGATTTACTTAATTACCCTAATCATGCCGGCGGCTTAAATCATATTGCAACGGTTTTCTCAGAGCTGATTGAAAATCTTGACCCTGTAAAACTAATAAAACTTGCCAAAGAAACCCATAATGAATATCAGTTGCAGCGTATTGGCTATATCTTGGACCATATTGATGTAATGGATGAGAAGAACGCTGAAATAACAATTAGTGCCCTTGCACTTCATGTTAAAGGAAATAAACCAAGTTATTTGCCTCTTGCATCTGAAATTTCTAAGGCAGGTTATCAAAGATGTAAAAAGTGGAGAATTATTGAAAATTCAGAAATAGAGAGCGATTTATGATCCCAGAAACTTTTATTGAGCAATGGCGTTCTATTGTAAAATGGCAAGGATTAGAACAGATAGAGCAAGACTTAATTATCAGCAGAGCGCTGGTTGATTTGTATAATGACTCACATATAAAAGAAGCGCTTGTATTTCGTGGTGGCACTGCGCTCAACAAATTATTCATAAAACCACCAGCAAGGTATAGTGAAGATATTGACTTTGTTCAAAAGAATTCTGATCCAATCGGCCAAACAATTGATGCGATCCGTGAAGTGCTCAAACCGTGGTTAGGTGATCCAAAATGGAAAATTACTCAACGCAGCGCAAAGCTCATTTACAAGTATGAAGCTATCAATAAGATACCAGCAAAACTAAAAATAGAAATTAACACCACAGAGCATTTTCAAGTATTGCCATTAAAAGCAGTTTCTTTTGTCGTGAAGTCAGATTGGTTTAATGGAATGGCTAACATCATTACTTATGAGATGGATGAATTGATGGCTACCAAACTGCGTGCTCTATATCAACGTCGGAAAGGACGTGATTTATTTGATGTATGGTATGTCGCGGCCCATGACTTAATTAATTTGAATGCGGTTTTTGATGTTTTTCGCGAGTACTGCATTTATAACAATATGAAAATTTCCGGTGATGAATTCTTAAAGAATCTTGAACTAAAAAAGAATCATCGGGATTTTCATAAGGATATGAGCCTGTTGTTGCCATCTAAATTAAATTGGCATTTTGAAGAAGCCTATCAATTTGTTGTAGATAATGTGATTAGCAAGTTGCCGTAAGTATGAAATGATGAAAGAATAAACATAAGATTAATTTGGCATGATGGAGCTCTTCGGAATAATTATCTGAAGAGCTCTAGATAGGAGAGTTTATGCAAGAAGCTAACATTAAACAATTTTTTACTTCGCAAGCCTATGGAGTGGTGGGCGCTTCAACAAATCGGAATAAATTTGGCAATAAAGTATTACGTGTTTATTTGCAAAATAATAAAAAAGTTTATCCGGTTAATCCAAATGAAAAAGAAATTGAGGGTGTTGCATCTGTGAATACGGTTGCTGATCTTCCGAATGATGTGAAGAGCATTTCAATTATTACGCCACCTCCTGTCACTGAAAAAATTGTTGATCAAGCGATTGCGAAGGGGATAAAAAATATTTGGATGCAACCTGGAGCAGAAAATATTGAAGCAGTTAAAAAAGCAGAGAAACACCAGATTAATGTCATTTGGGGCGGTCCGTGCATTTTAGTGACATTAGGACTTAAAGAATGACGATGTGTCTTGTAACCATTGACGATAATTGTGTGCGGGATCCGTTAATAAGTCGTTTGAAAAATAAATGAATACGGTGTATGTGGGGAAGCTATCGTTGGTGAAAAAATCATGCGTAGTCGCCACGTATAACTGCCCTTGATTTTGTTTGACTGCGTAGTGTGTATTTCTGTTGCTAGGCATCATATAACTCACGCAGCGTTGATCATATTGAATGGCCCAAAAAGGTAGTGTTAGTGAAATTTCAGCAAACTTTCTAAATTCATTTAGCCAAAATGCATCTTTGATTGGAACATAGAGTCCTTCTCTTGTTGGGAGAATTAACGCTTTAGCCTGTGGAGATAAACCGGCAATTGGCCATTCCAATGTTTGCTGTTTGAAAGTTGTAAAATTAAATAATAATCCATCGGCTTGTTCAGAATGCATGGTAACGTTTACTGCAATGCTTTTTTCAGGGTAATACCACTGTATTTTGTTATTCTCAATTTTTAATTTTGTTACTGGGCCTAGGTTTTTTACCGCGTTGGTTAATTGTACAGATGATTTATCGATTTTGTTTTCCGCGATAACTTCTAAGTTAGTTGGATCGATTGTAAAGCGCCAAGCAGAGTCTTTTGTTTCAAGGGAATTATTGTCTGCTGCAAAAGCAGAGCTAAAGCAACAGCTTAAGATAAAGAGAAGTATCCAGTGTTTTTTTCTATGAAATTTCACTCCCACTCTCCCTATTTTTTCCTCTACAAGAAAATTTTACTTCATCCGTAAACAGTTACGCAACAAGCCTAGCGACGACGCTGGCACTGAGGACAGTACACTGTTCCTCTTTGCCCCAATCGGATATTAATTAATTTTGTTTTACATTTTACGCAGGGCAACCCTGCTCGACCATAGGCTTTTAAATAAACTTTAAAATAACCAGGAGTTCCATCGCTGGTGAGAAAATCTTTCAGCGTAGTACCGCCTTGCTTAATTGCAGAATGTAAAATTTTTTTAATTGCAGCAACAAGAGTCGTATAATGTGATTGAGTTACTTTCCCCGCAGCCATTTTTGGATGAATTCCCGCAGTAAACAATGCTTCTGTCGCGTAAATATTTCCTACTCCAACGACTATTTTGCTATTCATAATAAAAGATTTGATAGCAACTTTTTTCCCTTGGGCTTGTTGCCACAAGTATTTTCCAGTAAATTTTTTACTAAGAGGTTCGGGCCCCAGATTTTTTAATAGTGAATGCTGTAAGGGGCCTTCTGTAGTCCACAAACATGCGCCAAAGCGACGCGGATCGGTGAAACGTAAAATTTTATTGTTCGCGAATGCAATATCTAAATGATCATGTTTGCCCGGAGTGGTAGCGTGTGTGACGATACGTAAACGACCTGACATGCCAAGATGCAGAATAAGTGTACCCTCGGCTGTTGCTAGCAATAGATATTTTCCGCAGCGCCAAGTGCGAGAAATAGTTTGCCCTTTGAGCACGTGCTTAATGTTGGGAGGTATAGGCCAGCGTAACATAGGATGGCGAACAACAACATCCGTAATGATTTGATTTTTTATATGCGGGCTTATGCCGCGTAAAATAGTTTCAACTTCTGGTAATTCAGGCATTTTTGCTCATCTATTGCGATTCTAGAAATAAAATTATGCTATGATAGACCTGGTTTGTCGAGATAAGGGAAGTTTCTTTATGCACGGTCTCTTGCAATTATCTTGGTGGGGCTACATTGTCGCCACTCTGGCTATGACATATATCACTGTTTTAGGCGTGACAGTTTATTTGCATCGTTGCCAAGCTCACCGTGCCGTCAATTTACATCCTATTGTGAGTCATTTTTTCCGCTGTTGGCTGTGGATGACGACAGGTATGCTTACGAAAGAGTGGGCTGCTATTCACCGTAAGCATCATGCAAAAGTTGAAACCGAAGAAGATCCACACAGCCCTGTCAGAAAAGGTATTTGGCAAGTTTTATTTCAAGGAACCGAGCTTTATCAAAAAGAAAGAGGAAATAAAATTACCATGGAGCGTTATGGCTATGGTACGCCAAATGACTGGGTGGAGAATAACGTCTATAGCAAATATACGTGGCTAGGAATTTTGTCGATGTTAGCAATCGATGTGGTGTTATTTGGCCCGATTGGTATTACTATTTGGGCTATTCAAATGTCTTGGATACCATTTTTTGGCGCAGGTGTTGTTAATGGACTGGGTCATTACCTAGGATATCGAAATTTTGAGTGCCCGGATGCATCACGCAACGTTGTTCCGTGGGCGTTTTTTTTAGGCGGAGAAGAGTTACATAATAATCACCATACTTTTGCTACTTCTGCGAAATTTTCTGTGAAGTGGTGGGAGTTTGATATGGGGTGGCTATTTATTCGGTTTCTGCAGATTTTTAAATTAGCCAAACCAAAACGTGTACCCCCGAAACTAGCAGTAAAGCCTGGCAAAACCCATATTGACGATGAAACAGTAAAAGTAATTTTGATTAACCGGTTCCAGGTGTTGGCTCGTTATAGCAAAGAAGTGATGCTTCCGGTGTTAGGAGAGGAATATCGCCGTGCAGGCAATGCAGGCAGTGCTATGCTGCATCGTGTGCGCACTTTATTAATTCGAGAAACATCATTAATTGACGCATCTCAAAAGCAACGGTTAACAAAAGTTCTGGAACATTGTCAGTCTTTGCGAGTGGTATATCAGTTTCGTCTGAAGCTGCAGAATATTTGGGCCCATAGCACCGTGACACAAAAAGAGTTGCTTGACGCCTTACAAGAGTGGTGTAGACAAGCAGAAGCCTCCGGCATTGTTGCCTTGCGTGAGTTTGTTGCGCATTTAAAAACGTATGTGTTGCAGAGGCAAGTTATATAATGTTTTTGCGTTTGTCTTTGAATCTATTGATATTTCAAATCTAGTGTAATGAGCTATAATTTTTATATACTTCAACTTCATTCTCGAAGGGAAATGACATGCCTTTGCCAAAAAGCACACGGATTGGAATTGTTGGTGCAGGTCCTGCAGGGCTTGCCGCTGCAGAGGCATTGCAAGAATGTGGCTATAAAAATATTACTATCATTGAACAAAAGGACCGTGTGGGTGGTCAAGCGTTTAGCTGTCGTTATAAAGATGTTGTTTATGAGCTAGGAAGCTTGCAGCCTATTGCATCTAAAAATCTTTTTCATTTAATTAAAAAATATAATATACATGTCGGGAAGAAAAATTTAAGCAAAAATCAAAACCCAAATACTCCGGTCCGCATCAAAATATACAGTCTCGAGAAACGCGAATGCTTAGTTGATTTTACTAAAAACAAGTTACTAGGGTTTCCACCACGGTATTGGTTGCCTGCGATGTTCGACATGATGAGATTTTTACGAATTTTATTTAAATATCGAAAGCTCAGCGACATTGGTTACAATCTTTCTACTAGTCAAATGAATGAATTGTTGCCTCCTTATGAGCAATGGATTGATAAGCAGAATTTTAAAATCATTGGCTATTTAATGAAAATGATGGGAACAATAGCTGCATTCAGTAATCCAGAACATAAAGAAACAGTGCCTGCTATTGGGGTCATTAAAATATTTTTGCAACTTGTGCAATTTCCACAGCGCTATTTAAATGGAAAACTTAAATTTGTTAAAGAAGGATATCAAGAGTTGTGGAATAGAGTCGCTTCACATTATCACGTTATGCTAAATACCAATATTACTAAAATTATTCGTAAGCCAAATCAGATTGAAGTTAATATTGAAAATCAGCCGACGATGATTTTTGATAAACTTATAATTACGTGTTCGCTCACGCACGCGCTTTCTATGTTAGATGTCACCGTAGAAGAAAAAGAATTATTTGAAAAAGTTCATTATTCGCCTGGTTGGCGGGTTGCATTTTTAGCAAAAAATTTGCCGCATGATGCATTGTATGCTTTTCCTGAGCCCTATATGAGTAAAGGCTATGGGCCTTATTTACAAACATTTTATCCTGAAGGTCAAGTCGATGATAAAGTTTGGCTATATACTGGTATGCTTACATCAAATAAAAATGAATTGATAGAACCCTATTTAAAAAATGCAGAAAAAATGTTGCGTGAACAATTTAATGGTGAAGTCATTGCATGGTTAGAGTCAGCGTTTTGGCCTGAATATACGCCTTATTTTTATGCGGAAGATATTAAAAATAATATTTATCAAAAACTCGAAGCACTACAAGGTAAAAATAATACTTATTATCTAGGTGGAACACTGAGTGGTAGCTCGCATGCAACCGTAGTTGATTACTCTTTTGCGCGAATAAAAGATTTTTTGAGAGGTAGTTATGAGAAATAACCCATCAAAAGAATGTTGCATAGGCACCATTGATGTAGGATCTTTATTGTATGGATAAGCGCATAATTGATTTACTCAAGCAGTGCGAAATTTTTTCTTCCTTGTATGAGGATTCTGACCTAGAGTCTTTGCAAGTGGAAGAAATTCGCATACCAAAGAATAGAGTGCTTTTTTATCAAAATGACCTTTCTGATTATTTGTATATATTGACAAGTGGAAAACTAACCACCTATTTGACCAAAACAACGGGTGGGATTAAAATCATTGGTGTCATTTCATCTGTTGAAACACTTGGCGAATTAGGTGTCCTTTCTGGAGAGCCGCGAACCTTAACTGCTCAAGCTCTGACTGATTGCACGTTGCTTCGTATTCCAGGAAAAGCTTTTAAGTTTTTTTGTCAGGAACATCCATCTGTTCTACTTGAAACAATGAAGCCGATTATAGCCCGATCGCAAAAAACTATCAAAATTATGGCGGGTGAGGATGTTTTTAAATGGGCAGTGATTGTTCCGGCCAATAAAGATGTTCCTTTGGAAAAATTTAATCTTAAACTCTCGAAAATAGATTTAGAAAAAAATAATGTAAGGCTTTTACATAGCTCTGAAATTAATTTGTCTGAAGCAAAAACTTTTTTTGCTGACTTAGAAAAAAAATATCGCAGAATCCTTATTATATTGGACGCGCCTTCTTTGGCTGTCAGCGAAATTTGTTTTGAACACGCGAACACATTTTATCTTTTGGCGGATGGCGATGCACGTTGCTATATTGATGCGCCTGTATTGAATCTTATTACCATTCGTTTTCATGAGGTAAGACATGAACTGATCTTGCTTCATTCAGATAAAATTTTATTGCCAAGTAACACTAAGCAGTGGTTAGAGAAAGCCAATTTTTCTTTGCATCATCATATCCGTTTAGGCAATGATGGTGATTATCAACGTTTATTACGTTTTCTTACTGGCAAGCCAATCGGTTTGGTGTTAGGTGGTGGTGGCGCGAAGGGTTGGTTACACATTGGCGTCATTAAAGCACTTCTAGAAATGGGTATGGAAATCGATGCTGTGGGTGGTACAAGTGTTGGGGCAATGGTCGGGGCTTGTTTTGCTTTGTATCACAGTTATGAACATATCGTTGAAAAATTTTCTACGCTGGCAAATGTTGCTTATAAGATTACTTCTCTGAAAAATCTTACACTACCTATTATTTCATTATTTAACGCGAAAGTAGGCACTCGATTTTTAGAAGAAACATTTCGTAAGGTTTGCATAGAGGATTTTTGGATTCCGTTTTTTTGCATCTCATCGAATTTATCTGCGCAAAAAGAAGAGGTGCATCACACAGGGCTTTTGTGGGAAAAAATTCGTACAAGTGGTTCTCTCCCCGGAATTATTCCGCCAGTTGTTATTGATGGTCATATACATGTAGATGGTGGACTCGTTAATAACTTGCCTGTTGATATCATGAAAAATTTGATTGGTATGCAAGGTAAAATAATTGCCTCCAAGCTTTCGAATAATACTGCGGATGAAACCAAATATGATTTTCCTAGTGTTTTAACTTTGGGGGCAGCTATCTCGGTAAAATTGGGCTTTAAAAAGTACAAATATCCACCTCTCTTTGACACTTTTCTTAATTCATTAATATTGGGTGCATCGCTAAAAGAGAAGCAGCATAGCTTAATGGCTGATATATTGATTAATCCAGACCTCAGAAAGTTTGGTATGTACTCTTTAAGTAAAAAAGAAGAAGAGCAGCTAGTTGAACTTGGTTATAAAAGTACCTATTCCGCAATGAAATCATTTGTTTTTCCTGATGAAAGATGAAATCATAGGTAAAACTATTCACGCCGTCATTGCGAGGACCCCTGCATGCTCTTCGCAGGGGGACGAAGCAATCCAGACTGTCTGCAACTGATCAACATTCTGGATTGCTACGCCTCACATAAAGCAAAGGCGTGAGGCTCGCAATGACGAGTTCTTTTGTAAGAATCGTGAATAGTCACAATCATAGTATCATTTTAAAAAATATGAATGGCTGAAATGGTTTCTGAAATTGAACAAAGACTAATTGATATTGCCCATCAGTTTCTTAAAGATACGGAAGGGAAATACAGTCAACGGACTATTACGCTTGCGTCATCGTTGCAAGCTCATCTAGGCATTGATAGCTTAGGACGAGCTGAGTTATTTCACCGCATAGAGAAAAGTTTTGCAATAAAGTTTCCTGATAAGGTAATTGCTGAAGCTGAAACGTTGGCAGATATTGCTAATGCAATTGCTGAAGTGCCTTCTTTTCAAGAAGTATCCACATTTTCTGTGGTCAAGCCTAGGCCGCTTGCAGAAAAAATAGTTGTGAATACTTCATCAGCAGAAACTTTAATTGATTTATTACTGTTATATGTAGCAAAAACGCCAGATCGAATCCATGTGGCTTTGCAAGAAGATCAAGGTAAAGAAACGACTGTTACGTATAAACAGTTGCTCGATAGATCACTTTGTGTTGCATATGCCTTGCAGCAACTTGGGCTGACTCATGGAGAAACAGTTGCCATCATGTTGCCAACGAGTGTTGGCTTTCTTTTTACATTTTTTGGTACATTGCTGGCAGGTGGGATTCCTGTTCCTATTTATCCACCTTTGCGATTACATCAAATAGAAGCGTATGCAAAACAAGAAGCAAAGATATTGCAAAATGCTGAAGCAAAGATATTAGTTGTTTTCAAAGAAGCAAAAACAGTGGGATATTTATTACGTTCATTGGTTCCCGCACTTAAAGCCGTAGTTGCTGTTGATAGCTTGTTAGAAGAAACCAAAAAAGCCTCTCTTTACACGCCTAGTCCCGATGACATTGCGTTTATTCAGTATACTTCAGGTAGTACTAATCTTCCGAAAGGCGTTGTGTTAACGCATGCTAATTTGCTCGCGAATATACGCGCTTATAGTGATGCTATTAAAACTTCATCAGAAGATGTCGCTATCAGTTGGTTGCCTCTTTATCACGATTTAGGTTTGATTGGAAAATGGCTGGGAAGTTTATATTGCGGTGCACAACTTATTCTTTTTTCGCCAATACATTTTTTAAATCGACCGGAGCAATGGCTGTGGGCGATTCATTATTTTCGTGGCACTATTTCCGCTGGACCTAATTTTGCTTATCGACTCTGCGCTCAAAAAATTGATGCAGCAGCAATTGAAGGCTTAGATTTAAGTTCTTGGCGACTTGCTATTTGTGGTGCTGAAACAATTCATCCGCAAACGATAAAACAGTTTACTGAAAGATATCGTCATTATGGGTTTAATCCAACTTCTTTCGTTCCAGTTTATGGATTAGCAGAAACATCTTTGGGTTTAACGGTTCCACCGCTTGGTCGAATTCCGTGGATAGATTCCATTGACCGAAAAGCATTCGAGGAAAAAAATCTTGCTATTCTTGTTTCCGAGGATAACAAAAAAAATGCTCTCGAATTTGTTTCCTGTGGTAAGCCTTTATCGGGGCAAGAAGTTCGTATTGTCGGAGACAATAATCAAGAGCTACCGGAGCGACATATTGGGCATTTGGAATTTAAAGGTCCTTCCTGTATGCAAGGTTATTATCGTAATCCAGAAGCGACAGTTGCAGCATATCATGATGGTTGGTGGCGCTCAGGTGATTTAGCTTATCAAGCGAATGGCGAATTTATCATTACAGGTCGCCAAAAAGATATTATTATTAAATCAGGCCGTAATCTTAGTCCTATGGAAATTGAAGACCTTACTTCGCAAGTAGATGGTATTAGGCAAGGGTGTGTCATTGCGTTTAGTGTTCCAGACGAACAAAAAGGTACGGAAAAACTCATCGTTATTGCAGAAGTACGGGAAAAAAAACTGGTACAAAATAAGTCGATTATCGAAAAAATTAATGAAAAATTAGGTAATGCAATTGATGCTATTCCAGATGAAATTGTTCTGGTGCCAGCAAAAACAATTCCTAAGACATCGAGTGGCAAACTCCAGCGAGTGGCATGTAAGACAGCCTATTTGCAAGGTAAAATGGGTAAAAAATCATTACCTGCATGGATGCAATTAGCAAAGCTAGCATTTAAATGGGCGGGAACAGAAATTGGTCGTGTCTTTACTATGACTGGGACAATTATCTATTCAGTTTATTTGTTTAGTCTATTTGGTATTTCTTTGTTGCTAGTATGGTTAAGTTTATTTTTGTTGCCACGAGAAGCTGCTCTTCGTCTTTGTAAAATATGGGTTAAGTTTCTATCGGCTGTTGCTTTTAGTCCCATAAAAATTATAGGCAAAGAAAATATAACCAAGGCATCTGCAATGATTTTTGCTGTTAACCATGCGAGTTATATCGATGCTGTGCTTATGATTGGCATGTTACCTTCGAATGTGCGGTTCGTGGGTAAAAAAGAGTTGCTCAAAGTACCAGTGTTGCGGACTTTTATGAAAAAGCTTAATTATTTTGCGATTGATAGAGCTGATTTTGCTAATACAAAAGATGCAGAAGAGATAGAACAGACACTACGCGATGGGAATTCTATTCTTATTTTTCCTGAAGGAACGTTTGGCTACGCAACGGGATTACGTCCATTTAAAGCAGGTACTTTTAAAATGGCAGCTGAAACCAATATCCCTGTTTGTCCTATTGCAATCAAAGGGTCGCGTAACATTTTACGCGGTAGTGAAAAATTATTGAGACGAAACAAAATAGAAATCACGGTGAGCCAACCTATTTTATCGCAAGGAACAGCTTGGGCAGATGTAATGCAATTAAAGCATGCTGTCTATGCTGAGATCGCAAAATATTGTGGTGAACCTACGTTGGATTTTATTTTGCCTAAGTCGATTCGAGCGGCGAAGAGTTAGATATCTATATCCGCCCGTACTGTTTTTACAACTTGCCTTCTTCAAACATAACATGCATACCGGTCTTGCCAGTAGCAGCATTAAAAGCACGTGGATCAAAGTACTTCTTTTTGAACTTTTCAGTCATAGTACGTTTGTTTTTTGTGGTGGTACGAAATGTGCCGGTTTTTTTCCCAGCCTTTGTTGTACCCGTTGAAACCATCTTAATTTTTTCGCGCATGTCAAAATACCTTCTTAAGCCTTATCTTCTTCTTTCTGACGTTCTTTGATTTTCTGCAATACTTTCTCAATACCATATTTATCGATAGTACGCATCCCCTTGGTGCTAACGCGTAATTTAATATAGCGTTTTTCACTTTCTAACCAAAAGCGATGTACTTGTAAATTAGGGAAAAACCGTCTACGGGTTTTATTATTTGCGTGGGAAACATTGCGTCCTACTAGAGGGCGCTTCCCGGTAACTTGGCATACTTGTGACATACTCTTTCTCCAACAACTCTTAATAAAGCTCTTAGGCAGGGGGCGATTTATACCAGAAATACGGAGTTCGTGCAAGCGCGGGTTAATATGTCCATTTGACATATATGTCAAATAGACATATACTGCCAATATTGATATGTGATAAATATAAGCGAGGGATGCGTTGCGTATTATTTCAAAAAAGAAAATTCGCGATTATTGCAAAGATAATGCTCAGGCTGAGCTACCACTAGTAGAGTGGTATATCAAAATGCAAGCCGCGGAGGCAGAGAATATCAATGAATTGAGGGCCGTGTTTAATAGTGCTGATCCTGTTCACGGTTATACGGTTTTCAATATTGGCGGTAATAAATACCGATTAATCACAGCGATCCACTATAATACGCAGCTTTGCTACATTAGAACCATATGGACCCATGCTGAGTATAGTAAACCCTATAACCAGGCTAAATTAGAAAGAGGTAATTTATGAGCGTAGCTCTAAAAATTGATTATGTGGATAAAAAAACTGAACATGAATTTCATTTGCCTATTTCTATATTTAAAAGACCCGTGAATGCAAAAGAATATGCAGAACTCGAAAAACTTCTGGATGAATTAATTGACGAAGTTCGAGGAAACAATAGTCACCCATTAGCGCTGGTTATGCAAATTATCGGTGAAAACTTAGAGCAATACGATAATGACCATTTTCCTGCAATTGGCAGTAATATTAGTGATATTGACATGGTTAAGTTTTTAATGAAATCTCACGATCTTCATCAAGCTGATTTAGCGGATATTTTCGGTGGCCAAGCAAACGTATCTAAGTTTCTCAGTGGAGAGCGGCCTCTATCTAAAAACCAAATTGCTGGATTAAAAAAACGCTTCGGAATTAGTGCAGACTTTTTTGTCAAATAACCCCTATCTCCGTCAGCGACACATTTTCCTTATGGCCAATGATAATATGATCCAGAATCTGGATATCAACCAATGCTAAGGCTTGCTTTAACACTTTGGTGATTTCTTGATCCGCTTCGCTAGGCGCGGGATTCCCGGAAGGATGGTTGTGGGCGAGAATGATTTTTGATGCGTTATGAGCCAGGGCTCGTTTAACGACTTCTCTAGGGTAGACATTCGCCTCATTAATTGTTCCTTGAAATAATTCTTCGAAACAGATTACCCGATGCACTGAATCCAAAAATAAACAGGCAAACACTTCGTGTGAATAGTCTTTTAAACGATAGGCTAAAAACTGCTTTGCTGCGCTACTATTTCTTAATGTTTCTCCAATTTGCAGAGGTTCCCCTAGATAACGCTGGCCTAGTTCTAGAGCGGCTTTCAAGAAAGCATATTTCGCTTTGCCTATGCCAGCTTTTTGATAAAGCACATGTGGGGTTATTTGCAATAATTGCTTTAAATTGCCGAATTCGACAAGTAATTCACGTGCAAGATCCAGGGCAGTTTTTCCACGTATTCCAGTACGCAAAATGATGGCTAAGAGTTCTGAATCTGACAGATGTTTCGCGCCACGGGATAATAATTTTTCTCTAGGTCGGTCTTCTATTGGCCAGTTTGTGATAGTCATTGTGTAGCTCCCTGTTATAATAAGAGTCTGTTTACATTTCTACGGACCCTAAATGGAACAATTATTGAAAAATAAACACATCGTACTTGGAGTGACAGGCGGGATTGCAGCTTATAAAAGCGCTGATCTGGTGCGGCGTTTGCGAGAAGTGGGGGCTGACGTGCGTGTTGTCATGACTGAAAACGCGACGCAGTTTATTACTCCGCTGACCATGCAAGCTGTTTCGGGAAATCCAGTGCATGAAGATTTATTCGATTTAAAAGCAGAAGCAGCGATGGGACATATCGAGCTCGCGCGCTGGGCAGATGTGATTTTAATTGCGCCAGCGAGTGCTGATTGTATGGCGCGATTAGCGCATGGCGAGGCGAATGATTTATTAACAACATTGTGCCTTGCAACCACTGCTCCAATCGCATTAGCGCCGGCAATGAATCAAGGCATGTGGAAGAATACGCATACTCAAGAAAATCTGCAAGTACTGCAAAAAAAGAAAGTACATATTTTTGGTCCGGGTGAAGGCAATCAAGCTTGCGGTGATACGGGGCCGGGTCGTATGCTGGAACCGCTAGAATTAGTTGCGCGTGTAACGGAAATATTTGCTACTGGCAGTCTAGCAGGTAAACAAGTATTGATTACCGCGGGGCCGACGCGAGAAGCCATTGATCCCGTGCGTTATATCAGTAATGCGAGCTCTGGCAAAATGGGTTATGCATTAGCTCAAGCAGCATTTGAAGCAGGCGCCAGTGTGATTTTAATTAGTGGCCCTGTCAATTTGCCCAAGCCATCACGTGTTCAATCTATTGATGTAATTAGCGCACAAGAAATGCGGGATGCAGTGATGGCGCACATTAAAGATTGCGATATCTTTTTGAGTGTTGCAGCTGTAGCGGATTATCATTGCAAAACCATTGCCCCACAAAAAATTGCTAAAACTGCCGCAGAGTCGTTGACTTTAACATTGGAACGTAATCCCGATATTTTGGCAGAAGTCGCGCAATTAAAACCACGACCTTATATTATTGGTTTTGCAGCGGAAACAGAAAATGTAATAGAAAATGCCAAAAACAAGCGCGTTAAGAAAAAATTAGATATGATTATTGCAAATCTTGTAGGTGAAGGAGTAGGCATTGATAGTGATGAAAACGCTGTCACCGTTTTATGGTGTGATCAGCAAAAAGAATTTGCTACCATGTCAAAACAAAAATTAGCACGGGAATTGATTGCGTTAATAGCGTTGGAAAAAACATGACTCCTTATGCATATTATGATTGAAAATACGAAACGAAAATGATCCTAATCAAAGACGATCATGATTATTAGAGAATGAATTATTAATGCTTCTGTTGGATTTCTTCAAGCTTCGCTAAAGGCAATCCTGTTACTCTCTGAATAAAAGCCATCTCTACTTTCTCGGACAATAGGCGTTTCGCAATTTGAATTTTGCCTTTGATTATACCTTCCATGATACCTTCGTTTTTGCCTTGGGCCGCGCTCTTAATTGTTCCCCAAGAGTCATAATTTCCTCTCCTGTTTCTGGTGAAATTTCTGTATTAATTAACTCAAAAAACTCCTTTTTTATCGAATATAGTTGATTTCACAGCCCGCATTTAAGGGGTTAATTTAGGGGTCTAAATTAGCAAGGGTAAATGCGAGTATAGGGATATGAAGCAGCGAGGAACATTTGCGGGAATAAAAGAATTAGAATATTATTTAGCCAGAATCTTTTAACCTATATCTTGAGGTAAACAATATGACTTACAATGAAGTTTTAGATCATCAAGAAAAAACAACATTAAAAAATACCACCGCCACCATCCAATTAAAAATCTTAGACCCACGTCTAGGAACTACTTTCCCATTACCACGATATGAAACACAAGATTCCGCAGGATTAGATTTACGTGCCTGTGTGAATGCTTCATTGACACTTGTACCGGGAGAAACCCAACTGATTCCAACAGGCATGTCAATCTATATCGGCAATCCCAATTTAGCTGCAGTGATTTTGCCGCGCTCAGGGTTAGGGCATAAACATGGTATTGTTCTGGGCAACTTAGTAGGTTTAATTGATGCGGATTACCAAGGGCCACTCATGGTTTCTTGCTGGAATAGAGGGCAAAACCCATATACCATAGAGCCCGGTGATCGTCTTGCCCAATTGGTTTTTTTACCCATCGTGCGTACGCACTTTGAAATCGTAACAGAATTTAAAGAAACGTCTCGCGGCACAGGCGGTTTTGGATCTTCAGGGAAAAAATAGGTTTTTATGCAAAAAGAACATGCTGTCACAATTGATCCTTCGATTTTTCGAGCGTATGACATACGCGGTATTGTAGGAAAAGGTTTAACCCCAGAAAGTATTCGCTTACTTGGCAAAGCGATAGGCTCACTTGCCATTGAAAAAGGTGAAAAATGTATTGCTGTTGCTCGTGATGGTCGTTTATCAGGTCCCTGCTTTATCTAAAGCATTAATGGCAGGAATATTAGCTACAGGCTGCGATGTCATTGATATTGGTATGGTACCAACGCCATTGCTGTACTATGCTGCCGCAGTGCTTGAAACCAAATCCGGCGTGATGTTAACCGGCAGCCATAATCCACCTGAATATAATGGTTTGAAAATGGTTTTATTAGGGGAAACGCTGACTGAACATGCTATTCAAGGATTACATACACGTATTACAAAAAATTCATTTACTCGAGGTGAAGGTGAAGTCAGTCAATTAGAAGTTATTGGACGCTATATTAATCATGTTACTCGAGATACAAAATTAGCGCGACCACTTAAAATCGTTGTCGATTGCGGAAATAGTGTTCCAGGCATAGTGGCGCCCGGCTCTTTATCGTGAAATGGGTTGCGAAGTGCATGAATTATTTTGTGATGTGGATGGTAACTTTCCGAATCATCATCCGGATCCCACGCAATTAGAAAATCTTCAAGATTTAATAAAAAAAGTTCGCGAAACGAAAGCAGACATTGGACTTGCATTTGATGGTGACGGTGATCGTCTCGGTGTGGTGACTTCTCAAGGTAAAATAATTATGGCAGATCGATTGCTTATGTTATTTGCTAAAGCAGTCTTAGCCAAAAATCCCGGTGCAAAAATTATTTATGATGTGAAATGTACGCATCATTTAGCGACATTAGTTAAGCAATTAGGTGGTGAACCCATTATGTGGAAAACCGGGCATTCATTAATTAAATCTAAACTCGCTGAAACGCGCGCAGCACTCGCGGGTGAAATGAGTGGGCATATTTTCTTTAAAGATCGATGGTATGGATTTGATGATGCGTTATATTCAGGCGCACGCTTACTTGAAATTTTGGCCGCAAGCGATAAAGACGGTGATGCTCTTTTCAATGAGATTCCCGATAGCGTCAACACACCCGAATTAAAAATTAATGTTTCTGAACATGAAAAATTTTCGTTAATGAAAAAATTAATCGATAAAGCAAATTTTAATACAGCGCAAGATATTATTACGATAGATGGTTTGCGCGTGAATTTTGCCGAAGGATGGGGGTTGGTTCGCCCATCCAATACGACGCCTTGCTTGGTCTTGCGTTTTGAAGCGGAAAATGTTGCGGGATTAACGCAGATACAGCAACGCTTTCGTGAATTGTTATTGACCGTTAAACCCGATTTGGTGTTGCCGTTTTGATGCACTACGATATTGTCATAGTCGGTGGTGGTATCGTTGGTTTAACAGCAGCACTGAGTCTCGCGCAAAATAACCCAAAATTAAAAATTGCCATTTTCGAAAACAAAAATCGACACCTCCTCTCTGGCAAAAAGAAAAATACGATCATCGTGTCAGTGCCATTTCTCTCGCAGCAAAAAATATTTTGCACCGCTTGGCAGTATGGGATTCTATCCAGCGCATAAGTCCATACCAAAAAATGCACGTGTGGGATGCAGAAGGCCGTGGTGAAATTCATTTTGATAGTCGTGATGTGAGTGAGCCTGTGCTTGGATATATTATTGAAGATAATGCCCTGCGCTCAAGTTTATTTACAAAATTATCAGAGTATTCCAATATTGATTTTATTTCTCCAATTCAATTAACTGTATTGCAACAAAAACCAGAACATATTGAATTAGTAACGAAAGATCAAAAAAGTTTTTCTGCTAAATTATTAATTGCAGCAGATGGTGCAAATTCGTGGGTGCGTGAAGAAGTAAAAATTGCATTAAAAACCTGGGACTATGAGCACACCGCCATTGTTACCACGGTGCAAACCGAAAAACCGCATCAACAAACCGCATGGCAACGATTTTTACCTACGGGCCCTCTCGCATTTTTACCGTTGACAGACACGCAAACTTGTTCCATTGTATGGTCAGCAACACCCGACTATGCAAAAGAATTATTAGCTTATGATGACGCAGCATTTTGTTCTGCATTGACTACCGCATTCGCTGAAAAATTAGGACACGTTATTTCAGTTGCAACGCGTCATCATTTCCACTTACATATGCGACATGCAAAAAATTATGTTTTACCACGCTTAGCATTAATTGGTGACGCGGCGCATACTATCCATCCTCTCGCGGGTCAGGGGGTGAATTTAGGCATGTTAGATGCGATTTGTTTAGCGGAAATAGTGACTCAAGCACATAAAAAATCTCGTGATTTTGCTAGTTTTGCTACCTTACGGCAATACGAACGCTGGCGTAAAAGCGATAATTTAGTTATGCTAGGCGTCGTTGAAGGATTAAAAGCATTATTTGCAAGTGATAAAACAATAATAAAATCTCTGCGGAATCTGGGCCTGAATATTACCAATCAAGCACCATTCATCAAGAATGTCATAGTAAATTATGCATTAGGGAAACGGAAAAATATGCCTGGCACGGCGTTCCCAGCCTACTAATACATAAATTTTAATATACTAAGGGAAGGGAAAAGCTGTGCACTCATCCATACAAAAACAAGAACTAAATTCTGATGCAGAACTAGACGTTAATAAATTTATAGATGACCCACTACCTGATAAGGTATCTAGTCTTTTTAATGAAGACCAGACCTATCAGTATGATTTACAACGAGATGCCTTGGGTGAGTATTTTTTAAAACTATTAAATTCTAAAAAAACTGATTTTTCAATAATTGTTGCATTTCAGAAAGCTGTCCAGAGCAAAATTGAAGCTCTTAAAGAACTTAAACAAAATAATATCCCAGAAAAAAATTTAGATATCATATTGGACAAATTCGTTTGGATTGTTGAAGCTGTTAGGGTTGTTATACTTACCTATATATCGGAAAAAAATGCAGATCTTGTTAAATTTTTCGATGTGCTCTGTGGATTTGGACTATCTCTTCTAAATAAATATGGAGAGGGTGCTAAGAAAGATAAAAACCTGAATAAAAATCTAAATAGAGTATTGCCTTTGCTAAAACAATTTTGTGCTGATGATGCGAAATTTAAAGACACGATAGAAAAAGAAATATCAAAAGGTGATAGCAACCTTCTTAAAGCGATGGAAGGTGCTATTACTCATTATGTAGTAGAACAGAACGTACCTTCGCCGGCAAATGTTTTTAATATCTATTATCCAAACCCAGAGAAACAAAGCGATGATAGAAATGGCAAGCTTGCACTCATTGAGATTATGAGGAAGATAAATGCCGAGGATAAAAAAAGTGTAGTCCTAAATCAGTCTCCTGCAGTAGCCAAGTTTTTTAATATTGTTCAGAAGATTGTTGATACTCCTAACGATTACAAATTACCTCAAGAACAAAATTATCTTTCTAGTTGTTTAATAGTATGTAAACTCATTACTCAATTTAGTAATGGCTGTCAAAAATCCAGATCAGAAGAAGCTGGTAGCGCAATAATGGCATGGGTTTGGAAGCAAATGGAAAATGACTGGGAAAATATCTCTGTTAAAGATCCTATATCTTTGCTTATACAGTTTATAGCCGTTTTAGTAGCGGCTAAAGATCAACTGATCCAATGCGCATCACTTTTTCTACGAGATATTTCCGAAGCTCTAGACAATCTTCCTAAATTTTGTACGATACAATTTAACGGAGGTTTTTCTACGTCGTTATTATGTGAGTTACGCGAAGCTCCACCAAGCAAGACTCTTTTGCAACTTGATAATCAACCTAAACCTCGTGAACCAAATGGTTCTCTTTCTATTGTTATTCGACCAGAAGCGATTTCTGTTCCAGTAGTTAGCTGTCAGCCTGTAGCTACTGATGATAAAGAAGATCCTATTCCTTGCAGAGGTCCAACTCCTTTTACACCCAAGTCATACTATCCAAGAACTGGAGACTCATCTACCGGATTATGGAAGAGTAGATCTGAAAAGGGATCTAATGATTCAATCGCCGTAGCAGCAATTGCGGCCCTGAGAGCTGGTTCTAGGCGCGATTCAGTAATGTCAGTCTCTACTAATGCTGTAATTTCCAGACGCAGTTCAGTGGCATCAGAGACGCCACTTGTTGTTGAAACACTGCCGCGGCCATTCTTTAGTGGGCAGGAAACGGTAATTCTGAGGAAAGGTAGTGTTGAAAGTCTCAGAAAACAATTTGAACTACTATCATCGCCACCAACACCAACAGCAAAGCGATGATGTTGATTTGCAGCTTACAATCTACTTTGTGACAATATGAATGCTGGTGTAAGAATGAAATTAATGAGGAAAAATCGAATAATATAATCTAATACTAACAGGAGAAAAAACTGTGAAATCCGCTACCTCTACTGATGAAAAACCAGATTGGTCAACAGCAATAGCAGACGCTGCAAATTTTGCAGATGCACCGCTGCCAAGAATTATAGAGAAATTTTTAAATGAAAATCAAACCGTTGATAGTGATGAAAATCAAACCTTTAATAATTATAAAATGCATGGAGCAGAATTGCAAAATTGTTTTGATATCTTAAAAGGGTATCTTGAGCGTCAGGCAACTGTTCATTCAGTGAAACTCTACGTTGATTTGGTGAATGTTATCAAGAATAAAATCAAAGAGTGTTTGCTAAATACGTTAACTGGCTCAGAGGTTATTACTTTAGATGAACGCAAAGCTTTAGCTAACCTCAAATATGTTGATTTTCAGCAGGCTAAAATCAAAAATCTTAATAAGCTATCAGCAAAAGACTTAAATAATCTATTAAACGAACTTGAATGGATTGTTAAAGTGACTGATGCTGCTATAGCTACTTTTAT
Organism: uncultured Gammaproteobacteria bacterium; assembly: GCA_963710715.1. Lineage (GTDB taxonomy): Bacteria > Pseudomonadota > Gammaproteobacteria > DSM-16500 > DSM-16500 > CAVQBL01. The sequence goes on from CAVQBL010000016.1 coordinate 486,378, forward strand.
TTCGGGTAAGATTCAAGATGCAAATCTTATCAATCTTTTCAATAGGCACTATAAATTTGAACAATTTCTTCGAAATAAATGTCAAAAAGATGATGCTACTTCATCTAAGCTAAATAAAATATTGCTTTTGTTAAGGCAATTTTGTGTTGGGGATAATGAATTTGAAAATATTGTGAGAGATGTTGTTGAGAAGCGGCAGAATAACAAAAAAGAAAAAGCGCTTCTTACTGTGGAAGAGAGTGAGAAGCTTTTTCAAGCAATTAATGATGCTATTACTCATTACGTTGTAGACGAATCTGTATCATCGCCGAGTGTTGTTTTCGGTGCGTATTATAAAAACGACGATAAAACACAAAATAATGCTAGAGATGGTAAGGCGCGCTTAATTGAATTTATGGGAGAGGAAAAAATCGAGAAGGAAAATAAAGAAAATAAAAATCAGTATATAGCTTCGGGTGTGAACCTGTTTTTTAATATTATTCAGAGTATTAAGCAGTCTCCCAAAAAATATATCACAGCACAGGAACAGAATTATCTTTCTAGCTGTTTAATTTTATGCAACCTTATTATTAATATTAATACGAACTATAGAGTTAACATTTCTAAGATTGAAAAAGGCGACGACACTGGTAAGATAATAATGGCATGGGTTTGGTGGCAAATGGAAGATGAGTGGAGAAAATTCTCTATTGATTCTTTATTTGTACTCCAAAAGCTAGCAGCTGTTTTAGTAGCGGCTAAAAATGAGCTGCACGCGTACAATGAATCTTTTGAAAACCATATTAATCGTGCTCTAAATGAATTTCCTAAATTTCGCACAGTACATCCTGGCGTGTCTCTTTGTGCTGAATTGTTGGATGTGATACTGGAGGGGGGGAAAACTATTTTGCAACGTACTCCTACTCCTCGTAGAGATTCTACTTCTATTGTTGTTACATATCCTACTGCAAGAGCTGTTGGGTCCACTCAAACTTCAAGATCTACTAATTCATCAATACGACGATTCGTAGAAAGTAGATTTGCAGCAGGAACAGCTGCCTCAACTGTGTCTGCTAAGTCTGCTAGATCTACCAAATCCGCTAAATCCACTCGAACAATTGATTCAGTATTAAGAAATGCAATAGATGCAGAAATCGCAGCGGCTGGGGCTGGAATCACTAGACCAAGTTCAGTGGCATCGGATTCTACGAGTGTGCCTCTGGACTTTAAGCGTGAAACAACTCCGCCACTCTCTCGGCTTGGGGGACCTATTGCTGATGCTGCGGCTAAAGAAGCAGTTTTGAGGCGCGGTAGTGCTTCGTCTTTAGCTTCAGATGGATTACTGAGTTCTAGGAGGGAATACGTTATTAATAAGACTCCGACACCATCTCCATATGGACATAAAGCTAATTCAGGTACAACAGCTTTGAGTCGCAGGGATAGTAATGCGTCTTCAGCATCAGCTTCTACAAATGGATTCTTGAAGAAGAGCCATAGTCGTAAAGCCACCGCTCCGGCTCCCACCCAACCATCTGGACTTGAATCTGTCGCTGTTGATGTAACTGCAGAAGCTTCAAGGCGTAACAGTAGTGCTTCGGTGTCGGGTCGTGTTGCTGCTCTCAAAAAAAATTATGAACAAGATCCAAAAGAAAAAGGAAAACAAAAACATAGAAAGCATAGTTTTTGATTTTACAGCCCGCGTCTATTGTCCCCAGCCAAAATCACGCTGGGGCTTTTCCTCCCAAATTCCGCTCCACGTTTGTTTCAGTTTCCACCTCACATAACTTAAAGTTAATGTTTCCTTAATTAAATTTTTATACAATACTATGGATTAAGAAAATTAAATGAACAATAAAAACCCACAATGTGAATTAAATTATTAAAAAATAATAAAAAAATCAATATATTGCAGATATTTTTAGCATAAATCATAAACAAAAAAGACATAAATAGTCTATATTTTATATAACGAAACACGAGGAGAAAACTATGAGTCGAGTAAGGGGGGGAACAGTTAGTGGCAAAAAAGCAGATCGAATCATTTCTCCGCATGAGATATATGTTGGAGGGGGTTACCGAACTGATGTGCAAGCAGCTGTAGGGCTATGGGTGGACAGGCCATTTAAAGATGATATGGCGGGTATTCCCGGTGTCGCTACTGATGATGAGACACGAAAAGCTTTAGGTAAAATTGTTGATAAACTATTGGGTAAAAGTGTTTTTGATTTATTAGCACAGCAAGTTGAAGAAATACGCAACTCTATTAACTTTCAAAGTAAAAAAGACGTTATTAATAATGAATGGAAAAATATTAGTATTCCTACAGACTCTGATCATGAAAAAATAACTAAAAAAATATCCGAAATAAGTCAGCGTGTAGATAAGCAAATTAAAGACGATGTTAATCTTTGTAGGGGTCTCACAATAGCTATATCTACTGCATTTAAAACGATTATTCCTGAAGGAGAAAGAAGTGATGATAGCAAGCCTATTCCTGCTAATAGGCTTAATGGTGTGATTATCCTAGTAAATAAGCTACTAAATCCGGAAATTCCGCTTGAAAATACCGAATTACAGAATTTTTTAAATTATCAACAACAGCAAAATAGGCAAGAAACACAAATTCTCATCAGTAAACTACGCAAGCTTGTAGATGATGCACGGCCATCTGTAGTAAAGGCGGATGAGAAACAAGGAGAAGAAGATGTGCTAACTTTTGCAAAAGAAGAGAAAGAAATGTGGACGGATTATGAAAAAGAAATCTTAGAACTCAAAGAAGAGAGTCTCGGAAAAAATTTATCTAAGATTTGGTCGTTAAGACAGGGAGATAAAATTAAAAATAGTCATTATGACCCGGGATTACAGAAGTTGATACTTGATACAGATCACTCTAATTATGTAAAACTATGCCAATTAATTAGTGAAACTCTTAAGACTTGTTTGACGTATAAAGAGTCTACTTCACCAGGTATCAATAAGAAGGTTACACTCCTTGAGCACCAAGTAACAGCGATAGCTAAACGATTTTTTACGCAGCCTAGCTTTAGTTTTAGCTATATTAATCCTACGCATGACTTATTATTAGGTGCTTTAAAGGCAATCAAAGACACAAAATCGCATAGGATAACTATGTATCAGCCGGACACAGAAAAGAATGATCATGATAAAAAATTTCTAGAAGGAATAAACAATATTTTAGAAAAATTTACCCCTGAACATATGCAGCGATCATCTTCAAGGCCAGCTACTCCTGCCCCATCATCCCAGAGACCCACTACGCCTATTCCTCCGAGAAAATGATGAGTACTTGAAATTATGTTCAAAAGTTGATATCTTGTGGATAATATTTACACTATTCTGCAAGCTAAATTAATTCTCAATATAGGATAAAGACAAGATGTTTCGTTCTAATAACCCATTCGATTCCGAAGATGTTGCGTTAATCCATGCTATTTGTAAAACCTCGCCTGCTGATGAAAAAGATTTCGAAAAAAAAACGAATGAACTCGATAAAATTTTAAAAAAAAATCCCCAGATAATTGAAGCACTTTGTCCGAATGGTTTTACTCCATTTCTTACTGCGGTTGCCAATGAAAACCCACAAATTGCATGGTATCTTGTAGGAAAAAAAGCTAGGTTAGATGCACAAGTAAATAATAATTATGCAACTTATTACATAGCGCTGTGGGAAAAAATTGAGATTGACTGGAAACTAAATGATAAAGTGCTCGACTATATATACAAAGCTGTTAGGCAGAAAGATAATGCCCCATTACCATCTAAACCTGAACCTATAGAAGCGAAAGAAGATATTGAGAGATCGACAGTGAGCTTGTCCAGATAAGAATTTCCTGCAAATCTTTTGTTTTTTCCCATGAGACGATATACTCCCTTTTCTGCTGTAGAGGAATTACATACTTGGGAATTTTGAGCAAAATGACCCCCAAGCAATAAGAAAATACGTACGAGGATAAGTTATGAGTCGAGCTCGAGCCAGTACAAAAGAAGTACAAGATTTATTAGATGTAAAGAACCCTTTAGATTTACTTGTAAAAAGTATGGGGCATACATTTAGAGATGTTGCCGGATCTAATTTAGCAAATAAAGTAAATAGACCGTGGGGATTATCAGGCCTAACTCCCCCTGAATATGTGCAAGATCTTTTACAGATCTTATTGGTTGAAAAGTTATTACAAAAACATATTTTCAATAAACGATTACGAAGAGTGATCGAAGATCAGCGCATAAAGATTAATGCTAGTCAAAAAAATGCGACAGACAAAAAAGATGATGCTATAAATCAGCAATGGGAAATTACTTTAAAAAGCAGTGATTCTAAGTACAATGAGATACTCAATTTGAGAGAGGAAGCACGGCAAGTATGCAAAGTAGAAGCAGAGAGGTTGATACGAATTCCGAAGGATTTTTTAGAAAAAATATTTGAAAAATATGTAAGTAAAATCGGTAAAGATGAATTTGCAAAGATAAAGGCGCTAGATGAACCGTATCCTTCCCCACTTGACAATATCGTTGAAATAGCCGAAGAAACCATGGAGCTTTTTTTTGATAAGCAAGAGTTTCCAGCGGAGCAGATTGTTGAAAAATTCAAAGAAATGTACCGAAGATATGAAGAAAATGAAGTCAAAATAATCAGGGTTGACTATAAACAAAAGTTAACAAGTTTAATTGATGAAAACAAAAATATAGATTCGCGTTGGCCGAAAATGAAGGAAAAGGTTAGCTTTTATTTCAGTAGAACCGGAAAAAGCATAACAGCGTTTGATATAATAATGAGCCCTAGGCAAAAGAGAAAGCAAGAGGAATCTAGTTATAAAGATTGTGAGAAACTCTATCATCTTCTTAATGCAATTCTTCAAATTGAATCGAAATGTAATGAGTTTCCCCAAGTTAAAAAATCGGAAAAAATCCAGGAACAAATTAAGTTGCTGCAGCAAGTCACAGATGAAATATGTAAAAAATTCGAAGATTCTAATTTTAATACGATCTCTGATAAAGATAATAAGCTTGAAATTGATAAGGCTCTCGAAAATGGCGTCGAAATAAAAGATCCTAACTCTGTTAATACCCCCAATAATGTATGTGAGCAGCTCAAACAAATTTTATTCAAAAACAGAATGAAGCCAAGTAGAGGAAGCATCTTTATGGGCGTAGTTCAAGAAGCAAAGCAAGAGGTTTCTCAAGCTTTTGTCTGTGTGCTTCGTCCCAAAAAACCTGATTCTAGTAAACCACCAAAGCCTGTTCAAGAGAGTGCACGCAAAGTTTTTGTTAAGCACGTGGAAGCAATTTTAAAAGACTTTTTTCCTGGGGCAGTAATGTCGTTACTAAGCCAACAGCCAATATCGATATCGACATCGTCACAAACCCAGATGCCAAGTATCGCGAATAGGGATGGGGTGGCTTTAACACCGACACGGTCTCGTTAAAAAGGTGTACCTTTATTTTATTTGTGGTAATCTTATAAACCAACGTTTACTTTGGAGGGAGACAAGATGTCTGGGGCTAGAATAGCTACTCAATTAATGACTTCATCAACCAATGGTCCTAAAGAGGCTGGTATTAATGAACAGCTTATTAGTATAGCCAAAAAGATTGAGCAAGCTTCGGCGTCTCCAACAGAGCAAGCTTTGCTCATCAATGAGTTGTGTGCTATTAAAATTGAAGCTTCGAACAAGAAGGTAGCTGGTTTTCAAATAGAAACACTAAAGCGTTATCCCAATTTAGTAGATGAACCTGATCTTTATTTTGGTAATACACCATTTATTTCTGCGTGCCTAGCAGGAAATAAACAGTTAATTCAATTTTTCGCTGCAAGAAAAGATGTTGATTTTAGCGCGGAAAATAATAGAGGCGAAACAGGGCTTGCTATTGTATGCTCAAACTTCGCAGGTGATGAGCATAAAGAGTTACGTAATATAGTAATGGGAATAAAACAATCAACTTTTAGGGATAGCTATTATTCAGCAAAATCAGAAATATTAACAAAAAGAGGCTTTTTGTCTTTCTCTCAATCACAAGCTGCTGCCACATCTTTGCCAGAATCAGTTGTTAAGACTGGGAATTCAAGTCCGAGTGAAAGAAGTCCCTCTGGTAGTCTCGATCAAAGTCCTGTGCAAGAGTCTCTTCAAGCGCCTTCTACAGACCGTCGTACTCTTATTCTGGCGTAAACATAAAAATCTTGAAGGCACGTTTTAGCGTGCCTTCGTATAAGCCTTAATTATCAGCAATTCTAATTTTGACCTGATCTGTCAGCGGGAACCGCTGCTGGCCTTCTATTATTTATTTTCAATTTTTGTTTTCCTCTGTATACTATTTAGCGCGCCTTAAGCTAAATGGATAGTTTTTGCCAGTTAGTTTCACACTTATAATAATATATAGAGGAGAGGGTAAGATGTTTCGGTGCTTTCCGTGCGTAAAATCAAGTTTTGTTAAAAGTATAATAGCGAGATTAACAGAACTTTCCCCAGAAACTTTTTCAAAAGATCAACTTGCTAAGATAGCTGAATGTAAAGACCTTGATGAGGCTAATCTGAAAAAAGCAATTTTAGATCGTATTCCTAATGGACAGTCTGAAATCCCATTAATCCATAGAATATGTGCAGTTAAAACCTCCTCGGAAAAAGGAGCTGATATTCAAGTAGCTTTGGTGAAGCAAATACTTTTGCTCTGCCCTGATATGACAAATCAGCTCGATCCTGATTTAAGCACGCCACTTATTTCTGCTTGTAAAGCTGGGAGCAATGAGAAGCTAATTCGGTTTTTTATTAGCCTCAATAAGGAAAAAGATAATACTAAAGAGATTGTAGAGGTAACTGCCAGAGATAAGGAAGGGAAGACTGCAACTGATTTTATAGCGTCAAATTTCAAGGAAGATAAGGGTTTACTGGATGAAATGTTTGCAGCTGTGTTATGGATGTTAGAGTTAAAAGCGGGTGGGCTTAGAATGAAGCTTTACCGGCAAGATTCTAAGGCACTTCATGAAGAAAAAGCAGCTACTCTCAAAAAGTAGATAAGCTTTAATTTGTCAGCAATTCTAATTTTAGCTGGCCGTTATTGCGTTAATCAATTTTTGCGCCAATTGTAGGGTGGATTACGGCAAAAGACGCCTAATCCACCCTACGACTACGACTTTATATTTACGCAATGACGGCCAGCTAAAATTAGAATTGCTGTTAATTTGTCTCCAATCTTTTGTTTTTCTCCCTGAGACGGTATACTCCCGCATAATCCTATTCAGGGAATCACATGGGCAAAAGAACACCCTTATACGAATCTCACCTCGCAGCCAATGCCAAAATCGTTGATTTTGCCGGCTGGGATATGCCATTGCATTATGGTTCGCAGTTGCAAGAACATCATTATGTTCGTCAAGATGCAGGTGTGTTCGATGTGTCTCATATGACGGTTGTTGATTTCAAAGGGCAAGATGTTACGCCGTATTTACGTTATTTATTAGCAAATAATATTGATCGTTTAACCCCTGGCAAAGCGCTTTATACTTGCATGTTGAATGAGCAAGGGGGAGTGATTGATGATTTGATCGTTTACAAACTATCCGATGATTTTTACCGCTTAGTCGTAAACTCTGCTACGCGTGACAAAGATTTAGCGTGGTTAAAAAAGCAAACACAACGCTACCAAGTTAAAATGCAAGAGCGCAATGATTTTGCCATGCTGGCACTTCAAGGTCCGAAAGTACGTGATAAAATCTCTGCGCTGTTTAAACCAGAACAAACTAAGACTATACTTGAATTAAAGCCTTTTCATACAGTTGATTTAAATGGCTGGTTTATTGCGCGTACGGGATATACGGGTGAAGATGGCTTTGAGATCATGGTACCCATAGCCGAAGCAGCGAATTTTTGGAAAAAAATATTGGCTGCAGGTATTCATCCTTGTGGGTTGGGTGCGCGTGATACCTTACGCTTAGAAGCAGGACTGAATTTATATGGCTCTGACATGGATGAAAAAGTCACGCCATTGGAATCGAATTTAACGTGGACTGTTATTTTCGAGCCACAAGACCGGAAATTTATTGGTCGTGAAGCACTTGAGCAACAATTAAATGCAGGTGTTAAGTGGCGTTTAGTGGGATTAGTTCTTGAAGGACAAGGTGTGTTACGCAACCATCAAAAAGTGGTGGTTGAAGGTATTGGAGAAGGTGAAATAACCAGTGGTAGTTTTTCGCCTACATTGAATAAAGGTATTGCGCTTGCGCGGGTGCCAGCAGTCGTGGGTACAGAATGTTTGGTGGAAATGCGTGGTAAGCAAGTGCCCGCGTTAGTTGTTAAACCACCGTTCGTGCGCCAGGGTAAAAAAACATTTCAGTTATTTAAGATGGAGCGGGAAAATGAGTAGTGTGCCAAAAGCGTTAAAATATTCTAGGTCCCATGAATGGGTTCGCAAAGATGAAGAATTCGTCACGATCGGTATTACTGATCATGCACAAACGATGTTGGGTGATTTGGTTTATGTGGAATTACCTGAAATAGAAAGCAGTTTTGAAAGCGGCCAAGAATGTGCCGTAGTGGAATCAGTCAAAGCGGCTGCAGATGTTTATTGTCCTGTGTCGGGTGAAGTCATTGAAGTAAATGAAGCACTTTTAGAACATCCGCAATTAGTTAATGAAGATCCTTATGGAAAAGGTTGGCTATTTCGCATACGTCCATTTGAAGGTGACGCAAATAAATTACTTAATGCGGATGAGTATTTAAAACAAGTTGCGTCGGAGGCACATTAGTGAGCTTGAACGTAGCCCGTCATTGCGAGGAGCGCTCTTGGCGACGAAGCAATCCAGGCGGTGCGACAATGTTCCCCTGGATTGCTTCGCCCCATAAAATGCATGGGTCTCGCAATGACGATATTTACGCCTATAAATAATTAAGTTCGGAGTCAACGTATGCCATTCATACCGCATACCGAAAAAGATGTTAAAGAAATGCTTGCCACGATTGACGTGGCAAAAATCGAAGATTTATTCTCAGAGATTCCCGAAAATTTACGTAAATCTAATTTAACTGGCATTTTGCCGAGTTTAAATGAAATGGAACTCACACGTTTAATGCGTAAACGTGCTGAGCAAGATGGCGGAATGTTATGTTTTATTGGTGCAGGTGCGTACGAGCACCATATTCCAGCGGCTGTCTGGGAAGTTGCAAGTCGCGGAGAATTTTTAACCGCCTATACCCCTTATCAAGCAGAAGCCAGCCAAGGAACCTTGCAGTTACTTTATGAATACCAAACCATGATGGCAAGTTTGATGGCATTGGATGTATCTAATGCATCACTTTATGATGGAGCTTCAGCTCTTGCTGAAGCGATTTTAATGGCAATGCGTGCAAACAAAAAAAGTAAATCCCAACGCATTTTAATTCCACGCTCCGTGCATCCGCATTATCGGCAAGTCGTCAATGCAATTGTAGGTCAGCAAAATATTGAAATTATCGAAGTACCGTTTGATATGAAAACGGGTTGTGTCTCATTAAAAGCACTCAATAACATAGCCAAAGAAGATGTGACAGCCTTAGTCATTCCACAGCCGAATTTTTTTGGCGTCCTAGAAGATGTTGATGCATTAACGGATTGGGCGCATCAGCATAATGCATTAGCGATTGGAGTCGTTAATCCACTTGCCATGGCATTGTTGAAAGCACCAGGACAGTGGGGAAAAGAGGGTGCAGATATTGCCTGCGGAGAAGGACAGCCACTCGGCGTCCCTCTTGCATCCGGTGGTCCTTATTATGGATTTTTATGTTGCAAGCAAGACTATGTGCGCCAATTGCCTGGACGTATTGTTGGACGCACAGTGGATATGGAAGGTAAACAAGGATTTGTATTAACACTGCAAGCACGTGAACAACATATTCGACGTGCCAAAGCAACTTCAAATATTTGTACCAATCAAGGCTTGCTTGTGACAGCTAGTACGATTTATATGAGTTTGTTAGGACCGAAAGGTTTACGCAAGGTTGCGCTCGCTGCACATCAGAATTTATGCTTGTTACAAGAAAAATTATCTGCGATTAATGGCGTAGAAATTGTTTTCGCGGAACAACCCCTATTTCATGAAATGGTGTTGCGTTTACCCGTGCCGGTTGATGCTGTGTTAAATCAATTAGCAGAATTAAAAGTGCAAGGTGGTTTTAGTTTACGTAAAGTCTATCCAGAATTGGGCGAATGCATGTTAGTCTGCGTAACGGAAACGAAGGCACCTGACGATTTAGATGTATTTGCGAATCAATTGAATGCAGTATTAAATGCAAAGGCAAAAAAAAAGCATGAAGTAGAGGTATAGTTATGTCACAGCTCATCTTCGAACAATCTCATCATGGTCGTACTGCTGCAGCACAAACTCCTCGCGGCATAAAAGAAAAAATCGATATTCCAAAAAAATTCTTACGTGAAGATGAACCTTTGTTGCCAGAAGTGTCTGAACTTCAAGTTGTGCGTCACTATACTAAGTTGTCGAAACGAAATTTTTCTATTGATACGCAATTTTATCCACTCGGCTCATGCACAATGAAATACAATCCGCGTGGCGTGCATCGTTTAGCGTTTCTGGAAGGTTTTTTAAATCGTCATCCTCTCGCACTCGATATAAATTCACAAGGATTGATGGCGTGCGCGTATGAATTGCAAGAAATTTTAAAAGCAGTAACAGGCATGCGTGGCGTGTCATTGACCCCGATGGCCGGCGCGCAAGGTGAGTTTGCAGGTGTGGCTATGATTCGTGCATATCATAAAGCACGCAATGATTTGGCACGCGATGAATTTTTAGTGCCGGATGCAGCGCACGGTACAAATCCTGCAACCGCTGCTCAATGTGGTTTTAAAGTACGAGAAATTCCAACGCTTGCGGATGGCAATGTCGATATTGATGCTTTACGTGCTGCCGTAGGTCCACACACAGCGGGGATTATGTTAACCAATCCATCAACACTCGGTGTATTCGAACAAAAGATTCAAGAAATTGCAAAAATCATGCATCAAGCGGGTGGCTTATTATATTACGATGGCGCAAATTTAAATGCGATACTGGGGAAAGTGCGTCCCGGTGATATGGGTTTTGATGTCATGCATATTAATTTACATAAAACATTTGCAACCCCGCATGGTGGTGGCGGCCCAGGTGGTGGTCCAGTTGCAGTGAGTGAGCGTTTAGTGCCATTTTTACCAACACCTATTGTGATGACGGCAGGTGAAAAATATCGCTGGTCAACAACAGAAGATTTTCCACAAAGTATCGGACGTTTATCAGCATTTATGGGAAATGCCGGAATTATTTTACGCGCTTATATGTACGCGCGTTTGCTTGGGCCAGAAGGCATGCAACGTGTTGCTGAATTTGCGACATTAAATGCGAATTATTTATTAGCACGCTTGAAAAAAGCAGGGTTTACGCCTGCTTATCCAACACGTCGTGCAAGTCATGAATTTATTATTACTTTAAAAAATGAAGCGAAAGAATTGCATATTACCGCGCTCGATGTGGCTAAGCGTTTGCTGGATTATGATTTTCATGCGCCAACGATGTATTTCCCTCTGCTCGTACCCGAATGCTTGCTGATTGAACCCACCGAAACAGAAAGCAAAGAAGTATTAGATGCATTTGCCGATGCACTTGTTAAAATTATACAAGAAGCAAAAACCAATCCTGAGTTAGTGCAAACTGCTCCTCATTCTCTACCCGTGCGACGTCTAGATGAAGTCAAAGCAGCGCGGGAGTTGGATTTGGTATATAAAGAAAGTAAGATAGATTAGGCTATCATTCCCGTGAAAGCGGAATCTTTTCAACAGATCCCGCTTTCGCGGGATGGCGGTTCATTGCAATAAATCAAAGATGTCTTTCAACTTATTAAGAAATACCCTGTATTTTATAGAGTTACGAGATTTTATACCTAAATTGGTATAATTTATAATTAAATGATGATTCGTTGGCATTAAATAGATTGATTATCAAATTTATGAAGTTGTCGATGCTATTTTTAGACGTTGACGTTTTTATTTCATTTTCTTTAGATTTTGAAGTCATGGCTACTTTTAGTGGAAATCTCGTTCATGCTAGATTGCTGTATGGCATTGTTCGTATGTTTAGCTATTACATTGATAATCATCCTGCTGGCTACTTTAAGCATTGCATTTTCGCTGGATTCTTGAACTTTTTTTGCAATAGATGCTAATTTTTTTTGAGAAATAATGAGAGGGTATTCATGACCAATTACAAGGTTGAATCGATCGTTCTGGAAAATAAGTTCCGCTTCGTTTGATATTAATGCTTTAACTAATGCTTCAATAGTTGATTCGGAAAATGATTTATCATTTAACAACTGACAACAGGTTTTATAAAGTAACGTATCTTTATAAGCATAATCTGTCTCGCTTGTTCTGCTTGGTATTAATGTTCGTTGCTCAGTTTTGCTTGTTGGCGGTTTTTCATTACTTGATTGACGATCGTTAGTTGTTGTTATGGGGGATTGATCCACCCCATTATTTGAGAAGAAAAATATGTTACTCGATCGAGAGGTAACTTTTTCATCCTTTTCATGTGCTATCGTAGCATTAACTGGATTTGGTGTGACATTCAAGGGGTGCGCGAATAATGCCGGTGCAGGTATCGCTCGGCCAGGTAGCGGGTAGCGAAAAGGTCTAGGGCCTGCAGCAGCAGTTTGCGCCGAATATATATTAGGCAAATATATATTAATGATCTCTGAAAAAAGAGTTTGATGAAAATTGTCATTCGGTATTGAACGTATAAGCTTTCCGAGTAGGCATTCTTCATAATCATGGTTTTGTATTTTATTGGTAATGAATGGTTCTAAAAGCATTAGCACCTGTTTTCGCCCGTTTGCAAAAATAGGATTGTGTTCTGGTTGGGTTGGCATTGCAGCTGTTGCCAGTGTGCATAAGTCTCTAAAGTCTAAGCTACAGAGAAAAAATTGATTTTCCTCTAATGTCTTTAATGTCTTGTGGCAACCCAGTGTTCCAAGTGCTTCAAGATTTTTTTTTGCCTCATTTACACATAGCGCGAAATTTTGTACCGAAATCGCATTCGTAAATAGTATCGAAAAATAATTATCGAACTTATCTATTAACGAAGCGATAGTACTTTTTTGAGAAACGTCTTTAATTTCCATACATACTCTATCCATAAATCCGAGAAGGTATGCATTTAATTGAGAGAGATAGTAATCATTGAGTAACTCATTCAATGTTTCTGAATGATTATAAAAAGCAGCCAAGTAAGTTGATCTATATAATGCTATATATAATTGTTCTTCGAGGTGCTTTTGGGAGGTAGTATTAGTAGCCGTAGTCGCAATGTTTTTAAGTATATTCTTATTACTCTTAACAGCATTAGTATTGCCGGAAGCGGCGAGTTTTTCTAATGGAGTAAGAGGACAGGGTTTTTCATTGCCAAAATACTCATTGGCAAGGAATTCTGCTATTTGTATACGTTGTTCATGCTTTGCTTCAGCGTGGTGTTCCCCATGGCGGCGTTGCATATTGATTTTACCTCGTTTTAGAATATGTTTTATGCAAAAAATTTTACCATTTTCCTTTTCAAAAATCCATATTTGACTTTAATATATTAAAATTAAAACGCGGGGAGTCAAATTTATTTTTTGAGTTTTCTTGCATTTTCTAGTTGTTTCATATCAAAGCGAAAATCTGAATCGGGTTGTAAGTTTGTAGGTGGTGTTTGTTGCCGTTCAATTTCAGCAGCTGTTTTGGGAAATAACGCTGCAGATAAGTAGAATACAAATTTTCTTGTGTCATTCGATTTTTTATTCTCTTCAAATTTTTTTGGTTCTTCAGATATTTCAGAAGAATCACTTTTGCATTCATCAGGGTTGTTATCAGGTTTTTTCGTATTATTAGGTCGTTGTGCAGCATTAGCTAATTTCTTCTCTGTTATTAAAGCATCAATAATATCTTTAGCAACTTTGACCAGTGATTCTTCTTTGGATTGTGTAATTTGATTGGCAATAAATATTAATTTTCTTTGATTAAGAAGGACATGATTTTTACTGCTAATTGTAATTTCAAATAATTGACCATTGGGCTCTACTTTTTTAAAAAAGAGTGCTTTAGCCAATGCTTTAATAACTGATTCAGTAAATTTTTCCAGTAGAGGATGGATGAGCACATAAATTAACTGTGTTTTTATAAGCTTTTGTTCATATGGCGTCGTGTAGAGCTTAAGTGCGAGCTCTAACTCATTCTTGCCTAATGCTCCTATATGAGCTTTAAATTCCTCTTTGGTTTTTTTTCTAGGAAGCGATGTTTCTTCAGTTGGCAGTTTGCGATTATGCATAGTTATATTCTCGTTTTAAGCGAATTAAAGGGCTAGAGTTAGAAAACTGGGCTATCTAATAATATTTATCGAAGTTTCACCACGGAAAAAGCACGTAAGAATTCCATAGCTTTACATTTACCCGTACATCTATATCTTTGATAATTTCCAATGGTTTCCTCTCGAATAAAGAACCAGCATGGGAAAGGCTCAAATTCAAATAGGGTGGATATGGCTCCTGTTCCGAGGACGAAGTATATCCATTACATTGCCTAAGCGTAGTAGTTGGCTCGGGTAATTTTTCCTCATTGTCTGATAAAGTGTCATCAGATACATCGGATGCCGATGGTGAATTTTGTATAAGATGAGCTTTAATGTTGCTAGTGCTGCTAGGAGAGAGTTGTGCCCCATTTGCTTGTTTGGTCTTTTCTATGGAAATTAACTCATCAATACACTTTTTAGCAGCCTCACTATTTTGATCTTCCTGAACTTGTTGGGCAATAAATATTAATTTTTTCTGATCAATAATAACAGGGCATCTTGTAATTGTAATCTTAAATTGGTTGTTACCAATGGGAGTAGCTTTTTTTGCTATTAACGCTTTAACCAATGTTTCAATAACTGGCTCAGAAAATGATTGATTTTGTAGTATACATTTGGCTTTTAAATAAATTAATTGCTCATTGAGAAGTATTTTTATGTGATTATTTTTATAATGATTCAATGCTTTTTCTAAATAAGATATTTTCCATGTGCTAATAATTTTTTTTATTTCATTTTCTTTCTTAGGTAAATCAGGAAATAATTTTTTCTCAGCTTTGGCTTTTGCAGGTACTTTTATCTTGACAAAAGGTTTATATGCTAATTGGAAAGTTCGGATTGAGTCTAAGTCTAAATATTTTTCATTTTCAGATTCGCTTATTGCTGTAGAAATCACCCTATTAAATCGCGAATAATCTGTTTTTAATATAAAAGTAATCAATTCCTCTAATTCTCCTTCCTTCATTTTTTTGTTTTTTATGCTGACACAAAGAAATGGCAATAAAATTTTTATGAATGCACTTCGTCTATCCATGAGAATAGTATTGAAATTGAAAGCCATCTCTATATCACTAGTCTCAAGCGCTTCTGCGCTGGTATAGATAGCAGGAATCATCATTTTGACGAGTTGAGATGATGTCAGAGAATTTAACAAATTTTGATTTTTAAACAATATTTCGTGACAGCCAAAGAATCCAGTGAATGCTAATGTATCACTCTGATTTTCTGGGGATAGCGTTTTCTTAAGCGATTCTGTGAACTTTTCTTCAAATCGCTTGATTAATAACAAAACTTCCTTTCTTACTATTTTTTGTTTTAAATTTTTGTTAATAGAGCCAGTAATGTCAGCGAGTAATGCTTCAGCGGCTATTGATAATTTTATACTATCTTTATTTTCTATTTCGTCTTTTTCTTCCGTTCGATTCATAAGCCATCTCGTTTTGTATTATAGTGAAAAAAATACTAACATATCCTTTTTAGATGATCAATATTCAGTCTGATTTAAGCAATGAGGCAGTTTCTACGGTCATTATTTTCGAACATCGTTACCTGAGACAGTACTCACCTGCTGAAAATTAGCATTGCTGGCAGAAGAAGACGAGGATGGAGTAAGTTGTCTACTATTTTGGGAAGTACTAGAGAAAAACATTCTAGATCGATTCGCGGATATGTACTCATTGAGTTTGTATAGTGCAAGATCGTTGTTCTGGTCAGCAGCTTTGCGATACCAACTTGCCGCTGCTTCCGCATCTTTTTCAAATCCTAAAATACCATAGTCATAACAGATGCCGAGAGTGCATTGTGCATTAGTGTTCTGCTCAGCAGCTTTGCGTAACCAACTCACGGCTGCTATTTCGTCTTTTTCAATTCCTATGCCGTATGCTAAAAATAAGCCGAGACTGCATTGTGCCGCAGAGTGATTCTGCTCAGCAGCTTTGCGATACCAGTGCATAGACGCTTCTACATCTTTTTCAACCCCTATACCATAGTAATAGCACACACCGAGAGCGGATTGTGCGTTAGAGTCATTCTGATTAGCAGCTTCGTGATACCAGCGCGCAGCTGCTTTCGCATCTCTTTCAACTCCATAGCCAGTGAAATAACACTCAGCGAGAGTGTATTGTGCGTCAGGGTGATTTTGATCGGCAGCTCTGCGATACCAACTTGCAGCAGCTATTTCGTCTTTTTCAACTCCTGTGCCAACCTGATAACACTTACCGAGAATGAATTGTGCGTCAGGGTGATTCTGCGCAGCCGCTTTGCGATACCAACTTGCCGCAGCTTTTTCGTTTTTTTCAATTCCTATGCCATTCTCTAAACATAGGCCGAGAACGTGTTGTGCGTCAGAGAGCTTCTGTTCAGCAGCTCTGCGAAACCAACTCACAGCTATTTTTTCGTTTTTTTCAACTCCTTCGCCTTTCGCATGACATAGGCCGAGATTGAATTGTGCATTAGCATTGTTCTGCTCAGCCGCTTTACGATACCAACTCACCGCTGCTTTTTCGTCTTTTTCGGTTCCTACTCCGTTCGCTAAACACACGCCGAACTTGCATTGCGCTTCTGGATGACCCTGTTCAGCAGCTTTGCGATACCACCTCACCGCTGCTTTTTCGTCTTTTTCGATTCCTACTCCTTTCGCAAAACACATGCCGAGATTGTGTTGCGCTTTAGCATTGTTCTGCTCAGCCGCTTTGCGAAACCAACTCGCCGCTGCTTTTTCATCTTTTTCAATTCCTACGCCGTTCGTTAAACACACGCCGAGATCGTGTTGCGCGTCAGGATGATCCTGATCAGCCGCTTTGCGAAACCAACTCACGGCTTCTTTTTCGTTTTTTACAACTCCTACGCCGTGCGCTAAACACATGCCGAGATTGAATTGTGCATTAGCATTGTTCTGATCAGCCGCTTTGCGAAACCAGTTTGCCGCTGCTTTTTCGTCTTTTACAACTCCTATGCCGTGCGCTAAACACATGCCGAGATTGTGTTGTGCTTTAGCATGGTTCTGCTCAGCTGCTTTGCGAAACCAGTTTGCCGCTGCTTTTTCGTCTTTTACAACTCCTGTGCCGTTTACTAAACATAGGCCGAGAGAGCATTGTGCGCTAGGATGATGCCGCTCAGCAACTTTGCGAAACCAACTCACCGCTTCTTTTTTGTCAGCTACTTCTTTGCTATCTGCTAAACATAGGCCGAGAGTGTATTGGGCGTCGGAGTGATGCTTCTTAGCAGCTTTGCGCAACCAATCCATAGCTACTTTTTCGTTTTTTTCAACTCCGTCGCCGCTCGCATAACATTTGCTAAGATTGTATTGTGCATTAGCACTGCCCTGCTCAGCCGCTTTGCGAAACCAACTCACTGCTTCTTTTTCGTCTTTTTTAACTCCTTCGCCGTTCGCTAAACATAGGCCGAGTTTGTATTGTGCGTCAGGATAATTCTGATCAGCCGCTCTGCGAAAACAAAACACAGCTGATTCTGCATTTCTTTCAGTTCCATAACCCTTAAGATAACATTCACCGAGATCGCATTGTGAAAGAGGATCGTTGTTTTTAGTAGCGTTTTGAAGAGTCATTATGAAAAACAATTTCATACCTGCATCTCTCGATTGTGCATTGTTTTTTGATGTCTGGCTGGATGCTGACTTCGTTTCAGTGGATGCTGACATCGCTTCAGGGGCAGGAGCTGCTGGCTGCTGCTGGGCAAGAGATACTGACTTCTGTTTTTTTCTCTTGCTTTTTCTTGCTTCTTTTTTTGAGCGCGCACTTGTCATATCATTTTACCTTTTGAGCAGCGTTTAAATTGCGCAAATTTTAAACATAAAAGTAACATATGTCAAGCTTTTGGGTAAAAGATTTGATCTTTTGAGATTGATCTTATTATCGCAGCCTAAAGGGGCGCTTTCTTTTGAAACAGCGATAAGAATTCCATAGGTAACGGAAATACGATAGTGGAATTATTTTCTTCTGCAATATTTGATAATGTTTGCAGATAACGCAATTGTAGTGCTTGCGGTTGTTGCGCAAGGATTTGCGCTGCTTCTAATAGTTTTTTTGCTGCTTGCATTTCACCATCCGCATGAATCACTTTCGCGCGGCGTTCACGTTCTGCTTCTGCTTGTTTAGCAATAGCGCGTACCATAGTTTCATTTAAATCGATATGTTTGATTTCTACCATGCCCACTTTAATACCCCAGGCTTCAGTTTGTTCGTCTAATAATTGCTGGATATGCGCATTGAGTTTATTACGTTCTGCCAGCATTTCATCTAATTCATGCTGCCCCAAGACTGAACGTAATGTCGTTTGTGAAAGTTGGCTGATGGCTTCCAGATAATTTTCGACCTGGATAACGGCGCGCTCGGGATTAATGACCCGAAAATATACGACTGCATTCACACGCACAGAAACGTTATCACGTGAAATCACGTCTTGTGGAGGAATATCCATAACCACTGTTCGCAATTCCATACGCACCATTTGTTGTATCAGCGGTACAATAATAATAAGACCGGGTCCTTTTACTTTCCAAAATCGTCCCAGGGTAAAAACCACGGCGCGTTCATACTCGCGCAAAACACGAAAAAAAGCCAAAATAAAAATAAATAAGGCCGG
Source organism: uncultured Gammaproteobacteria bacterium (assembly GCA_963710715.1). GTDB lineage: Bacteria > Pseudomonadota > Gammaproteobacteria > DSM-16500 > DSM-16500 > CAVQBL01. The sequence goes on from CAVQBL010000016.1 coordinate 505,312, forward strand.
AATAATAAAATAAAGTGCGAATTGCATGTGACTTCTCCTTATTCTGTTGGCTCAACTGTTAATAACAATCCTGATACTTTGGTGATACGAATTCTTTGTCCTGGGTGCAAGACTTTATCTGCATGTGCTTGCCAAATTTCACCTTGAATGCGCACCATCAATTGCTTGTCCATGTATTCTAATACTTCACCTTCCATGCCAATGAGTGCTTCACGACCGCTGACAATTTTTTTCTTTTGGGAGCGAATCGCAAGGCTTGCAATCAGTAAGAAAAATCCTATGCTGATTAAACTCATAAACAGAATAAGCCACCAAGCAATACTAAATCCAGGTGTTCCTGTATCGAGTAGTAATATTGAACCGGCGGCAAAGGCAATGACGCCGCCTATGCCTAAAATACCAAAACTGGAAATGAATGCCTCAATAATCATGAAAGCGATGCCTAATAGCAGCAATGCAAACCCGACATAGTTAATGGGGAGTAATTGGAAAGCATAGAGTGCAAGCAGCAGTGAAATGACGCCTGCAACACCAGGTAAAACAAATCCGGGGTTAGCAAATTCAAAGAATAAACCATAAATACCAATGAGCAATAAAATATAAGCGACGCTAGGATCTGTTATGATGGATAAAAATCGAAACCGCCAATCGGATTCATAAGACTCTACAGTGAGATCTTTGGTTTGTAATACTTGTTTTCCGTTTTGTAATTGCACAGTGAGACCATTAATGCGGGCTAATAGTTCTGGAATACTGTTGGCCTCGAGATCAATAACTTTTAATTTGAGTGCTTCTTCTGCAGGAAGGCTAACAGCTGAACGCACGGCTTGCTCAGCCCATGCCACATTGCGGCCACGTAGTTCAGCAAGACTGCGAATGTAAGCAACTGCGTCGTTAGTTACTTTTTTTTCCATGGTGGAAGAGTCTTTCTTTTTTTCATCTTCTGATACAGGGTTAGGTATACCGCCAATACTCACTGGAGATGCTGCGCCTACGTTAGTACCAGGCGCCATGGCTGCAATATGGCTTGCATATAATATGAATGTTCCAGCACTGGCAGCACGTGCACCGGCGGGTGCAACATATGTAACCACTGGGACAGGTGAAGCGAGTATGGCTTTATCGATGCCGCGCATGGCTGTTTCTAATCCACCCGGGGTATCTAAGCGTAAAATGACTAATTTTGCACCATGCTCTGCAGCATAATTGATTCCACGTTGTATATAGTCTTGAGTCGCAGGACCAATGGCTCCAGTGATATCAAGCTGGATGGCGCTTGCAGTTGCTGCATGCGAGAGGGAGGAAACAAGGTATAAAACTAATCCAAGCCAGATTAATTTTCGCATTGCTGTCCTTAAAATAAAAAAATTTAAAATACCTCTACCATTATACATAAAAATTTGGTTATAATCTCTTGGTAACTTAACATGAATTCATGTCAAAAAGGAGTTTCGTAATGAAAAAGTTAATTGGTTTAGTTTGCACAATCGTATTTGTAACCTTTGTTGCTGGATGCACATGTGGACCAGCTGCTCCAACAAACTACAAAGGCGAAGGTTAATATCGAGTCTAATAAGACTAAAAAAACAAAAAAGGCATCGCAAGATGCCTTTTTTTTTGCCTTGTCTATGCTGTTTTCACAACAAATGTTCCAACCCATAAACTAATTCTTTCAACCCCACCACTTTTTTACTCGCCAAACACACACCCGGCATAAAGCATTGCCTATCAATTGTGTCATGGCGAATCGTGAGTGTTTCACCTGTTCCACCAAAAATAATTTGTTGTTGAGCGACTAAGCCTGGAAGGCGAATAGCATGTATGGGAATGTTTTGATAATTAGCACCACGTGAACCGGGGACGTTTTCGCGCAGGGGTTTTTTGGTATCTGCTGTTTTACCACGTGACTCTGCTAACATTTCTGCTGTGCGTAGTGCAGTGCCTGAAGGACTATCCAGTTTGCCATCATGGTGCATTTCAATAATTTCAACGTGTGGGAAGTATTTTACAATCTCTTGGGCATGCTTCATCATTAATACTGCACCTAGCGAAAAGTTGGGTGCAATGACACCGCCTAATTTTAATTTTGCTGCACGTTCTTGCAGTTGTTTGATTTGCTCGGGTAACAATCCACTGGTGCCGATGACAGGATGTGCGCCTGCATCAATAATAGTTTGTGCATTTTTGAATACGGATTCTGCATTCGTGAGATCAATCACGACTTGTACTTGTCTCTTTTTTATTTCTGCAGCGAGATTATCATTGCGCCCTGTTTCTCCCACTAAAGTGAAATCAGGATGATTGCTGAGTGTTTTTACCGTGATTTGGCCCATTTTGCCATGAGCGCCATTAACGAGTATGCGGATGGTCATTGAATTGCCTCTGCGAAGTTGTGTATTGCCGTACTATAAGCTCAATCGCGGAGGCTATCAACTTTCCTCTACTCATCCTTTATGATCCGAAACTAAAGAAATCCATTTTAGAATTTCACGCTCTTGTGGGTCGTTCTGAAATTCCGGAAACCACAAAAATTTCCTGTCTGTGCTCACTGCTCGCAACGGATACCGATACAAGCGCTGTAAATTTTCAGCTGTGCAAATAGCCTCAGGCGTGCCCTGTAAATAATTCCCATCACCAAACAACATTAAAATTTTATCGCAATAATGATTTGCCATATTCACATCATGTAACGCCATCATAATGCTTACGTCTTGTGTTTGTGCAAGGCGTTTAAAATGATTCATGACATGGATTTGGTGGTGAATGTCTAAATGGTTAGTCGGTTCATCCAGTAAATAAATTTTTGGAGTTTGTGCAAGTAGAGTTGCGATGGCTAAGCGTTGGCGTTCACCGCCTGATAGTGTGTGAACTTTTTGTGATACATGGTTTTCTAATTTCATGGCGAGCAATGCTTGCCGCACGATATGTGGATCTTCAGAAGTATGAGGATAACGTGCAACGCGACAATATTCCCAAACAGATTGCGGAAAAACAGTAGAAAAATCTTGAAATAAAATACCCAGTAAACGCGCGCGCTGTTTAAGAGGAATAGCGCACAGTTTTTTTGTGTGTAAATAAATTTCACCATCAAAATGCGGATGTAAATTGGCTAAAGTGTGTAGCAATGTAGTTTTACCGCTGCCATTTCGGCCTAATATTCCCCATACTTCTTTAGGTTTGATTTGCAAATTTAAATTGTTACACAGAATTTTATTGGCAATGCTTAGGGTAAGATTTTTTGTTTCGAGTAAATTCATAGAGCGTTTTTCTGCAACAAAATTAAAAACATAGGCACACCAATCAATGCCATCACAATTCCTACCGGTAATTGCTGTGGTGTAATCAATGTTCTTGCGAGGGTATCCGCAATAGTTAATAAACTCCCGCCCAGTAAAACACAACCCGGTAACAAAAACCGATGATCATAGCCAAAAAATAAACGAAAAATATGTGGCACGATTAAGCCAATAAAACCAATGCAACCTGCAAGCGTGACGGCGGTAGCAGTTAACAGTGAGCTGAGAAAATAGATTTTCCAGCGCAAATGTTGTGGGTTGACGCCAAGTGCTTTTGCTTCACGTTCTCCGCGAGTCAAAATATTTAATTCTCTGGCGAGCCGAGTGCTCCAAATAACACCCAGTAATAAAATGAATCCTTCAAACAGGGGGAGGCGTGCAAAGCTTAAATCGCCAATCAGCCAAAATAACATCCCGCGCAGTGCTTTGTCTGGGCTCATGAGCAAAATGAAGCTAATGCTGGCTGAAAAACCGCAGGCTAATGCAACACCCGTTAGTAGCAATCTATCTGTTGCCCAAGATTTTTTCATATTAGCGAGAGTAACGACTAATAAGATAGTCATTAAACTGCCTGCCCAACTGCCAATAATTAGCCAAAAACCACTCAAGCCAAGCAACATCAGTAATAAAGTACTTACTGCTGCTCCACCTGATACCCCTAATACATAGGGATCTGCTAAAGGATTGCGCAACAAAACCTGCATCATGGCACCTGCCAAAGCCAATAAACCGCCGGTAACAAAGGCGCTTAGAGTATGTGGTAAGCGAATTTGGATAAGAATATCGTGTAATAAAGGGTTTTTATTGACAAAAAGAGCGATAAAAAGTTGATAGAAACTGATTAACGTACTACCTTTAAAGAGAGAGACTAAGATACTTATCAGGGCAAGAATGCTGAGCATAATAAATAAGTTAACTTTAGTCATAAGAAAGAATTATAAAAGTGTTTGCTGTTTAGTAGGGTTTGGATATATTACAGAAATTTAGGGGCGGCTGTAAGTGATAGACAAAGACGGCTTTAGACATGGGATTGGAATTATTTTGGTGAATGCCAATCGTCAAGTATTTTTAGCTAAACGTATTGGTAAAGAAGCGTGGCAATTTCCCCAGGGTGGTCTTAAAGAAGAAGAAACACCAGAGCAAGGGATGTTGCGTGAGCTTAAAGAAGAAATTGGCTTGCTGCCGGAAGACGTTAAGGTGTTGGCTTCTACTCGGCGTTGGCTACGTTACCGATTACCCAAACGCTTGGTGCGTCATTATTCAAAGCCATTATGCATAGGGCAAAAACAAAAATGGTTTTTGTTACGGCTGTTGAATAATGATGCAAAGTTTAATTTAACAGAAACGGATAGTCCTGAATTTGATTCTTGGGCATGGGTTTCTTACTGGTATCCCTTGACTCAAGTCGTGTCTTTTAAAAAGCGTGTTTACAATTTAGCGATGAGGGAATTTGCACGCGTTGTGTTGTCGAAACGTTTTTTTGAGACACAGACTTAGTCAACGTCATTGCGAGCCCCATGCTTTTTATGGGGCGAAGCAATCCAGGGAACGTTGAATGTCGCCTGGATTGCTTCGTCGCGAAAACGCGCTCCTCGCAATGACGAGAGAGTAAATATTATGTTGAAGATCTTGCGACGTATCATTCAAGAAGTCGGAGGTGCCCAAGATTTTAAAGAGGCGCTTAACATTATGGTTAAGCGAATCGCAAAGGCACTGGATACGCAGGCGTGCTCAATTTTTCTGTTTGATCATCATCGTGCCGAATATGTTTTAACGGCCACACACGGTTTAAATCCAGAAGCCGTTGGTAAAGTGCGTATTCCAGTTGATCAAGGTTTAATTGGCTTGGTGGGTGAGCGCGAAGAACCTATTAATATTGATGATGCCTCCAAACATCCGAATTTTCTCCAAATTGCAGAAGTCAAAGAAGAAGCTTATAAAGCATTTTTAGGTACTCCTATTATTTATCATCGCCAAGTATTAGGCGTATTAATTGTGCAGCAACACGAACCACGTCGTTATGATGAATCCGAAGAAGCGTTTTTAGTGACTTTAGCTGCACAGCTGGGTGCAATTATCGCGCATGCGAACGCGACAGGTGTGATAGCCAATTTATTGAATGATCATAAAGGAAAAAGTGGCGAAGCAACATACTCAGGAATTGCGGGTGCGCCGGGTATTGGTATGGGTGCAGGTGTTGTTGTGTATTCCAATTTAGATCTGAGCATCATTCCTGATCGCGAGCCAGATGAAATTGAAGCAGAAATACGCATGCTAGAAGCAGCATTAATTGCTGCGCGCGAAGATATACGTATACTGGGAGAACGTTTATATCCCAATTTACCTGGAGAGGAGCGCTCATTATTTGATGTTTATGAACGCATTTTAGATAGTTCCAATTTAGGTGTTGAAATTATCGAAGCTATTCGTCGCGGAAATTGGGCACAAGGTGCGCTGCGCGAAGTGATTCAATTGCACGTCAATCGATTAGAAAGTTTGGAAAATGAATATTTGCGCGAACGTGCTGTGGATGTTTTAGATTTAGGCCATCGTATCCTTGCGCATTTACAAAAAAACGCTCGCTCTTTACCACTTTATGCAGAAAAAACTATTTTGATTGGTGAAGCATTAACAGCAGCGGATTTGGCAGAAGTTCCAGAAGGGTGTTTAGCCGGTGTCATTTCAGTAAAAGGGTCAAGCAGTTCACACGTGGCTATTTTAGCGCGCGCAATGGGTGTGCCTACCGTGATGGGTGTCAGCGATATCGTGATTTCTGATTTACAAGATAAAGAAATTATTATAGATGGTTATTATGGACAAATTTTTATAGAACCCAAGCCAGCTTTATGCGAAAAATTCGAGCAATTAGCACAACAAGAAAAAAATCTCGATACATCGTTAGAAATATTACGCGATCAAGCAGCGGAAACGAAAGATGGGCATCGAGTTTTACTCATGGTGAATATTGGACTGGGGCCCGATGTGAGTCTCTCACTGGCGGCAGGTGCAGAAGGAGTAGGCCTTTATCGAACTGAAATGCCATTTTTTATGCGCGATCGGTTTCCTTCGGGCGAAGAGCAACGCGTTATTTATCGACAATTATTAGCTTCATTTGCACCACGACCTGTCATTATGCGCACGCTTGATATTGGGGGTGATAAACCATTGCCTTATTTTCCCGTGAATGAAGATAATCCATTTCTGGGATGGCGTGGTATTAGAATTACATTAGATCATCCGGAAATTTTTTTAAGCCAAGCACGTTCTATGCTGCGTGCCAGTGAAGGCTATAATAATTTATACATTATGTTACCTATGGTGACAGATGTGAGTGAAGTGGATGAAGCAATACGTTTATTAAATAAAGCGTATGATGATGTTTGTGAAGAGGGATTTGAAATTGAACTTCCAAAAGTAGGCATCATGGTTGAAGTTCCTTCGGCTGTTTATCAAGCGCGTGCTTTTGCCAAGCGCGTGGATTTTTTATCCGTCGGTAGTAATGACTTAACGCAATATCTTTTGGCAGTGGATCGCAATAATGCGCGCGTTGCTAATTTATTTGATTCTTTACATCCAGCGGTTCTGCGTGCATTAATTCAAGTGGTGGAAGCGGCTCACGAAGAAGAAAAACATGTGAGTATTTGCGGAGAAATGGCAGGTGATCCTGCGGCAGTTATATTATTATTAGCGATGGGATTCGATTCATTTAGTATGAGTGCATCCTCTCTTAGTCGGATGAAATGGGTTATTCGTCAATTTGATCAGGAGAAAGCAAAAAAATTGTTGCAGGAAGTGCTTGGCATGGAGAATACTGCCATGATACGTCGTCATTTGGAATTGGCATTAGAAGAAGCGGGATTGGGAAGTTTGATAAGGGCGGGGCGGTGAGTTTCGCGTCGCTCGTCATTGCGAGCCTCACGCCTTTGCTTTATGTGAGGCGTGGCAATCCAGAGTGGTGGTAAGTGACGGTATGAATAGTTTAGGCCGGTGGAATCAACTCATGTTTACAGCATATTTAATCATAGGCGCCCTCTCCGGCGTTCTTTCCGGCATGCTCGGCATTGGTGGTGGCATTATTGTGGTTCCTGGATTAGCTGCCGTTTTTTTAAATTCGAGTCCTATCCCGCATGAAGACATCATGCAAATGGCCATTGGTACTTCTTTAGCTGCCATGATTGTTACGACAGGTTCGGCTTTGCTTGCTCATAGTCGAGGTGGCTCTGTACGTTGGGATATAGTACGAAAAATTATACCGGGTTTAATGATAGGCGCGATTATTGGAGTCATTATTGCGACTTATTTACCCTCTAAATATTTACGCATCATTTTTAGTTTCTTTTTATTTTATGCTGCATATCGTTTGTTATTTGCAAAATATGTAGATGCGACACGTTCTTTTCCATCACGTTTTAAAATGTTCACAATTTCAGGACTGATAGGTACTCTTGCCAGCATCTTGGGAGCGGGGGGTGGTGTCATGCTCATTCCTTTTATGCTGCGCTATCGAGTTAAGTTACTGGAGGCAACTGGGACGAGTGTTGCTTGCGGTTGTGTATTAGGAATAATTGCAACGATAAGCTTTATGGCAGCAGGTTTTTTTTCTCCTGTTAATGTAGAATGGAGCACGGGTTATATTTATTGGCCAGCATTCTTGGGGGTATCAATAATGAGTATGATATTTGCTCCTATTGGTACTGTACTCGCGCGCAAGCTGCCTACGGTATTGTTAAAACGTGTGTTGGCATTTTTCTTGATTGCTGTTGGTTGCAAAATGTTATTTTTTTAGTAACTTCACGCCGTTACTATAAAAACATGGCGTCTGGTCTGTGGGAATCGCTAAATACACCCCGTGCCAAGATCGCTAAATTGCTAAACGGCATCATCTCAGACTTAGTTTTTGATCTTCATCATGATAGCTTTATTATTGACAGTACGGCAATTTGCCGTATAATTATAGTATAGTTAATCGAGGTAAACATGGCACACCCAGCAGTTAAAAATTCTGATATTGAGCGTTTCGAAGCAAGAATTAGTGCGGACAAAAAGGGCTTATTAAAGAATGCAGCTGAATTATCAGGCCGAACATTAACAGATTTTGTTATTAACTCTGCTTATGAAGCAGCTGTGCGTGTTATACAGGAATATCAACAATTGCATTTGTCTGTCAAAGATCGTGATATATTTATCCAGGCATTATTAAACCCGCCAAGTCCATCTGACAAATTATTAAAGGCAGCTAAAAAGTATAAAAAGGATGTTATTTCTAAATGACAGATGAAAAGAATACTTCTAAATATGTCATTGAACGTTTAGAAAAAAAGCATATCAAAAGTGAATTTAAATGTGGTAATGATGCACTAGATGAATATCTAAAGACTCAAGCAAGTCAAGATATTAAGAAAAATGTGGCAGTTACTTATGTTTTAACTTCACAGGATTCAGAGCAAGTCTTGGGATATTATACGCTCTCGTCGATTGGAGTGTTTTCTGGTGAGTTACCTGATGAAATTATTAGGAAACTGCCACGATATCCTGTTTTGCCTGGCATTTTATTAGGAAGACTCGCTCGCGATAAACAAGTACAGGGAGACAGTATGGGTTCTTATCTATTGATAGATGCTCTTAAGCGTAGTCTTGCTGTCAGTAATACAATTGGTATTGTTGCTGTGATAGTCGATGCCAAAAATGAAAAGGCGGTAGCATTTTACAAAAATTATGGATTTATAGAGTTTCCTGACAATAACCGTCGATTATTTTTGCCGCTGAGTATGATAAAGAAATTAGATTTATAACATTGTGCTTTAATTGCTAAGAAGGAACTTTGCATGAAAGCTTTAAATTTTGAAGGTCAATTTGTGATCTGTTTGCAAAAGCGGCCATGATGTAATGATGTGTTTTATTGACTGCTAAATAGGGATTAGCCACAGGTTCAACTGTTGAGAGAAGCCGCTGGTTGAAAAAAAGTGTGGCCAAATCCAGCGTGTTCACGTCAACAATAGCTAACCTAGCTTAACGCCTCACGGCAAGCAGATATTGGCACAGGGCTTTTTCAGAATCCGAGCTTACAAGCTTTTTGATGGGAGCCAAAATTAGAATTGCTGACCCAGCACACTTCGTCTCGCTTTTTTGCGGATTCTACAGTATATCACTATTATCACTTCGTGCTAAAATCAAAGATATTCTAACGGATTTAAAAAATAGTTATTTTTTTAAAGGTATTGTCTGATGCTTACTTATCCTGAAATGAATCCGGTCGCTTTTCATGTCGGACCTTTATCAGTTTACTGGTATGGACTCATGTATTTGTTTGGCATTTTAAGTGCGTGGATATTATTGGCTTGGAGAACAAAAACCTCATCGCGAGGATTTTCCCTTGATGAAGTGTCAGACATTATTTTTTATGGTGCGGTTGGCATGATTGTGGGTGGTCGTATCGGGTATATGTTTTTTTATATTCCGCAAGATTTTATTGCCAATCCATTGCTCGTTTTTCAAATTTGGAAAGGCGGCATGTCATTCCACGGTGGATTGCTGGGTGTGATTCTCGCGTTATGGCTTTATGCCTATCATTCGGGTAAATCATTAGGTGATATCACGGATTTTCTTGTGCCCGCGGTGCCTATTGGTTTGGGTGCAGGACGTATCGGTAATTTTATTAATGGAGAATTATGGGGCCGAGCAACAGATGTCCCTTGGGCGATGATTTTTCCTCAAGGTGGTGATATGCCACGCCATCCTTCACAGTTATACGAATTTTTTCTTGAAGGCATTGTTCTGTTTTTAATTTTATGGATTTTTTCCCTGAAGCCTAGACCACGTTGGGCAGTGTCAGGATTATTTATAGCGTGTTATGGATTATTTCGTTTTAGCTTGGAATTTTTTCGCGAACCGGACGCGCAGATTGGATTTATTGCATTTGATTGGTTGACCAAAGGACAATTATTGTCATTGCCTATGATTATTTTTGGAATACTGGTAATCCTGTATGCATATAGAGGTAAAATAACATGCAGCAATATTTAGATTTTTTACGCCATATTCGTCATCACGGCATTAAAAAATCCAATCGTACGGGTGTTGATACATTGAGTACGTTTGGTTATCAAATGCGTTTTGATTTAAGCAAAGGTTTTCCTTTAGTGACTACCAAAAAATTATCACTGCGCAGCATTATTCATGAATTACTCTGGTTTTTGCAGGGCGATACAAATTTACGTTATTTGCACGAAAACAAAGTGACTATTTGGGATGAGTGGGCGGATGCAAAAGGTGATTTGGGTCCAGTTTATGGCAAACAATGGCGTGCTTGGAAAACTCCAGAAGGCAAAACCATTGATCAAATAAGTGAAGTGATCGAGCAAATTAAAAAAAATCCAGACTCACGGCGTTTAATTGTTAGCGCGTGGAATGTAGGTGAATTGTCAAAAATGGCATTACCACCGTGTCATTTATTATTTCAATTTTATGTTGGGAATGGAAAATTATCGTGTCAATTGTATCAACGCTCAGCAGATTCTTTTTTAGGTGTGCCATTTAATATTGCATCTTATTCTTTGTTAACGTACATGATTGCACAACAATGTAATTTAATGCCGGGAGAGTTTGTTTGGACGGGTGGAGATTGTCATCTTTATGTAAATCATTTAGAACAAACCGATTTACAGTTAACACGCACACCGTTCCCCTTACCACAACTCGTCCTTAAAAAGGAACCCTCTCTTTTCGATTATGCATTTGATGATATTGAAATCATTAACTATCAAGCGCATCCACATATCAAAGCAGAGGTGGCGGTGTAGGGGCGCACCGCAGCTTGTCCCAGCGTGCTTTTAGCTGGGATGCGCGCCCTAGTTGAATAACAATAAATATTTGATTAAACTCGCGAGCAATTTAGTTCCAGTGGGGAGGAAGCATGCGCCAGGTTATTTTAGCAGGGTTTTTAGCATTATTTTGCTTAAGTTTAAATGCGATTGCAGCCGACAAAGTAGCTTGTACATCCTTAAAAATTAAAGCGCAAGATAAAAGTATCACTTTACCGGGAAAAAGTACCCCGCAAATCTATTTTTTGAAAAATACCTCGGAAAAAAGCGTGTGGATAGATCATCCTGTTAAGCGTTCTGCAGGTGCGAGTGCCGGATGGGCAGCTTATGTAAGTCCCGGAAGTTGGTCAGCTTTAGTGATATATAAAAAAGGTTTTGCCTTAACCTGTGCAACCATTCAGCCAGGAAAAGTCGATTATCTTGATTGTTCCCATATCATATCCATATGTACCCCTCCACAAGTTAAAGACACTGCGCGCTTTAAAAGCTCTCATTGGTTATCTGAAAACAAGACTTGGGATGAGCTATTAAAAGCTTTGGAAAAACGCGGCGTGGTTTTTTCTAAATAATCCTAAATTCGGCAGTATTTTTATTCTTATAAATCAATAACCCTCCGTCTTTTTGGCTGATTTAAAATTAATTAATTTTAATTGATTAGAATTATTTTTTTTCATACAATAGAAAAATAAAATTACTAAAACGAGGATGTAGATTAAAAATCATGCTAAAACGAGGAACTCCAGGCCAAACGCCTACGGAGGGACCCGATAATAATTACACGGAAAAAAAACCAAAAGAAAAAAATAGTAACAATAAAAAGCAACAAGACCCTAATAAAACTCCACCCGCAACTCCTGTAAAAACCGCTGTATTGGTTAAACCAAATACAGTTGGTGGGGTATTTAGGGCAATGTTTGAAAAAATTTTTGCGAGATTGGTTAGTTTTATAAAGACCAATCGTTCCAATTATGTGGTGACTAAAGTTTCTGCCAATGGATCTCCAGTTGAGCTTGCAACACCCGTAGGTAAAACGCCCCTATACTTAGCGGGACAAAATTGGGCTATCAAGGTTTTTTCGAGTGAACAACCGGCAAGGTCTCAAGATTCGCAAACTATTCCTTCTGCTCAGGTTCCCAAAGAAGAGTTTTTTAATGGTGCATACAAAGCACTCTACAGCCCAACTGGCACGGTCAGTTTGGTTAGAGCAAAACTGACAGACGCTCGTTCACAGGAAATTGCCGATGAGAGACGCGAAGGCGCTAATTACGGTAAGCAAATCGATATTGTTCGTAGAGCAGGGGCTAAGCGTGCAGAAGCCAATCCGACGTATTATGCGCATCAAGCATTTCCTTTCCCAGAGGATCTCGTTTTCCAAAATCTGCATATCATAGGCAAGCAATTTGTTGGCAAAGAAGGGCAATGCCGAGAAAATCTTGTTATAGGCACGGAACATGCAAATAGAGATATGGCCGATTTTGAACGAACAAAAGTAAAATTACTTAAAATATTTCCTAAAGGCCTCTTGGAGGAAGCAGGAGCAAAACGCTATCATCCAAAGACACACGTGGCAGATAAAATTTATTGTGTTGTTACTGATCATGATGATAATGAGATCTTGAAAGCACAATTTGATGGTCTTAAGCGAGATGCGCAACCCAAGGATGAATCTTATGCATCTTACAAGAAGAATTTTGATCTTGCGCTAGAGCAAGCTATACAGCAAGTGTTATATCAGAGTAATCCAGATAATCATGTAAGTACTCCGACACAGCCCACGTATTCCGATTCACAAAATTCAAATTTACTTTTTAGAAAATCTGCTCGTCGAAATTTAATGACTGTTTTTAATTCGACGGACGACGAGAAATCGAATCAAATACGCGTTAATAGGGTGGATTAGGCGCTCTTTGCCGTATCCACCCTAGATTCAATGCAGTGGTCTCTTGCGGTAGAGTTTAATGCACACTCACCCCAAACAAACTACCAATACCATATGTCAAACACCCAGCAGCGGCGCCTATTAGAAACATACGCATTCCGCCCCAAAGAGCGCTACGTTGTGTGAATAAGCTGAGGAGTGCACCAACACTGAAGAGAGATAATCCCGTTAATCCAATGGTGAAAAATAAATTGTATTGTGAATTACTGAAAATAAAAGGTAACAATGGAATAAGTGCGCCAATGGAAAAAGAAAAAAATGAAGAAATAGCTGCCCCCCAGGGAGATGCAAGTTCCTTTGGGTTTAATCCCAGTTCTTCGCGTGCGAGAGTGTCTAATGCTTTTTCGGGATTTTTAATCATTTTGTTAGCAACCGTTTCAGCTTCTAATTTTGATAAACCACGTGCTTGGTAAATTAATGCGAGTTCAGCGGCTTCTTCTTCTGGGTAAAGTTCTAGTTCGCTTCTTTCCAATTCCAATTGGTATTCCAACATTTCGCGTTGTGAGCGCACAGAAACATATTCTCCAGCACCCATAGAGCAGGCGCCGGCAAGTAACCCAGCAATACCAGATAATAAAATAAAATGATGACTAACGCTGGCACCTGCAACACCTAGTATTAAACTCGCGTTAGAAATTAAACCATCGCTGATACCAAATACAGCGGCACGTAAATTATTTACACTTTTTACTCCACGGTGTTTGCGTTCTTCGGTTTCTGTTATGACCGGAGGAAGAGGATATTCGAGTGTTTCACCTTGATAAATTGACATTCCGCGTACTTTCATTGCAGCCAAAGCAACGCGCAATGATTTTGCGCCAAAGCGTTGCACTAGCCACGTAACAGAGCGGGTGCGTAAATCGGGGTGATAATGCGGTATTTTTACCTGTTCTTTTTTAAGCTGTTTTTCCCAAATCGCTGCTTGCCTTTCTGCGAGTTCCGAGAGTTCTAAAAAAAGTTTTTTATGTACGGGATTTGTCTCTATTTTGGCAAGCGCAGTATATAAATAAGCTGAACGTTTTTCTTCTTGCCAACTTTTTAAATTTTCCATAGGGTTTAACTGCCGAATTTAGGTTAAGGACAATCTTGCTCATGATATTCTTGGTTCAATTTATCCAGACTCGCGCGTTCTTCTTGGGCTCGGATTGGATTTGTTGTAAGACCGTTAAAAATGATGTCATGATTAAGTTGTTTGCAAATAGCGCGTCGGTTAGCAGCTTTATCATTTTGGACGAGTGAGCACGAGGTTAAAATTAAACTTATGCAAATCAGAATAACGTTGCGTAACATTCCTAATTCTCCTTAATTCAGGTTAAGTAAACTCTAACTGAAATAGGGTCGTATTTCCATTAATTAGATGGAAAAACTTCATTATCCAAGGTATCTTATAGGCATCGTAAACTTACAACAATGGCAAGCAATGGGAAAGCGTGTAAAAAAGAAAGATGATTATCAAGAACGGGAAGCTCAGAAATACGAGCATCCTATTCCAAGTCGCGAATTTATCCTCGAATATCTCGCCGAAAGAGGTCGCCCAGCAACGCGTCAGCGCATGCTCGAAGATCTTGGACTAGAATCTGTTGAGGAACAAGAAGGATTACGCCGTCGTTTAATAGCCATGATTCGTGATGGGCAATTGCACAAAAATCGTCGTGGTGCTTATGGCCCGTTAGGAAAATTAGAATTAATCACCGGTCGCGTTATTGGTCATAAAGATGGTTTTGGCTTTATCGTGCCTGATGCAGGTGGAGATGATTTATACGTTAACGCGCGACAAATGCGCGCCGCTTTTCATGACGACAGAGTTGTTGTTCGAGTGGCGGGTATCGATCAGCGTGGCCGTCGCGAAGCGGCTATTGTTGAAGTCATTGAACATAATACCCAACAAATAGTGGGTCGTTTTATTAATGAATCAGGCGCTGCTTTTGTGCAGCCATCCAATCAACGTATTACTCAAGATATTTTAGTGCCACCGGAAGCGACAGCAGGGGCTAAAAATGGGCAAATGGTTGTACTTGCAATTACTGCGCAACCTACACTACGGACACGACCTTTAGGCAAAATTATTGAAGTCTTGGGCGATCACATGGCGCCCGGCATGGAAATTGATGTGGCTATTCGCAATCATGATTTACCCCATGTTTGGCCAGAAGATGTATTAGCGGAAGCCGCGAAATTTGCTCCCGAAGTACCAAAAGATGCGATTGCAGGCCGCTTAGATTTGCGTCAGCTGCCGTTTGTTACCATTGATGGTGAAGATGCTAAAGATTTTGATGACGCTGTTTATTGCGAACCCAAAGGAAAAAGTGGTTGGTTGTTGTATGTCGCTATTGCCGATGTCAGTTATTACGTAAAACCTGGCACAGCATTAGATCGCGAAGCGTTAAGCCGCGGGAATTCAGTGTATTTTCCTGAACGCGTGATTCCCATGTTGCCTGAAGCATTATCCAATGGACTTCTGCTCACTGAAACCCAATGTAGATCGTTTGACGCAAGTGTGTGAAATGACGATTAGTACAAAAGGAAAAATTACCGGTTATCGTTTTTTTGAAAGTGTGATTAATTCACATGCGCGCCTGACATATAATCAAGTGTATGCAATGATTGAAAAAAATGATAAAGAATTGCAAGCACGTTATCGTGATTTAGTTCCGCATTTAAAAAATTTATTTGCTATTTATCACGTTTTACACAAGGCACGCAAAGAACGTGGTGCCATTGATTTTGACATGCCAGAAACCAAAATTATTTTTGGTGCGGATAGAAAAATCGAACGCATTATTGTTTCAGAACGTAACGATGCGCATCGTATGATTGAAGAATGCATGTTGTGCGCGAATATTTCGGCAGCGAAATTTCTCATTGACAATGATCATCTCTCATTATTTCGTATTCATGAAGGACCTTCCAGTGAAAAACTTGAGGATTTACGCCGGTTTTTAAATGAGATGGGGTTAAAGCTTCCCAAGCGCACGGATCCTACGCCAAGCGATTATGCTCAATTATTAGCGTCGATTTCAGAACGCCCCGATGCGCATATCATTCAAACCATGTTATTACGCTCCTTAAGCCAAGCCGTTTATAGTCCAGACAATAAGGGACATTTTGGTCTGGCGTATGATGCTTATGCACATTTTACTTCGCCAATTCGCCGTTACCCTGATTTATTAGTGCATCGCGCCATTCGAAAAATTTTGCGTGGCAAATTTCAACCCGGTGAAATGGACCCACTACTTGAAAAATATGGCGAGCACTGCTCAATGACAGAGCGTCGTGCAGATGATGCAACGCGCGAAGCGATTGATTTTTTGAAATGTGAATTTATGCTGGATAAAGTGGGTGATGAATTTGCCGGTGTGATTTCCAGTGTAACCAATTTTGGATTTTTTGTGGAGCTCTCGGATATTTATGTAGAAGGTTTAGTGCACATCAGTAATTTGCCGAATGATTATTATCAATTCGACCCAACCAAACAAGTATTGCGCGGTGAACGTGCCGGCAGGCAATTCCGCTTAGGTGACACGGTTCAAGTTCGCGTTGTGCGTGTTGATTTAGATGAGAATCAGATTGATTTTTTATTAGCAGAAGTACTTACAGAAACGCGTAAGAAAAAAGAAAAAACGCTAACACGAGTTTTATCCAACATGACCAAAGAACTTATTTTTGGCTTACATTCAGTCGAATCCTTGTTAATGCGTAGCCCAGAGCGCGTTATTCATTTATATATCCAAAAAGAACGGCACGATAAAAAAATAGAGTCTTTAATCGATTTAGCAAAACAACAGCAAGTAAAAATTACATTCACGCCACGTCATGAATTGGATCACTTAACGCAACAAGAAAATCACCAAGGTGCTGTAGCGCAATGTCAAAAAGCAAAAAGTTATTCAGAAAATGATTTAGAAAACATTTTGGCGAGTATAAAAGAAAAGCCCTTTTTATTAATTCTCGATAGCATTCAAGATCCACATAATTTAGGCGCGTGTTTGCGCAGTGCGGATGCAGCCGGTGTGCACGCAGTGATTGCACCCAAAGATAAATCGGTGGGTTTAACACCCACAGTCAGTAAGGTCGCATCGGGTGCGGCAGAAACCGTGCCTTTTATCCAAGTGACCAATTTAGCGCGGACGATGGATTTTTTAAAAGCGCAAAACATATGGTTATTTGGTGCAGATGCTTCCGCAGAAAAAAGTCTTTATGCAGTCGATCTCAACCTTCCCTTAGCCTTAGTCCTAGGTGCAGAAGGGTCGGGTTTACGGCGCTTGACCCGTGAGCACTGTGATATGCTGCTTAATATCCCCATGCAGGGTTCGGTTTCCAGCTTAAATGTGTCTGTTGCAACCGGGATTTTTCTATTCGAGGCCGTGCGCCAGCGATGCAGCGAGGGGGGGATCCGTATAAACTTTTGACAAATCTGAGGTTTTTTCTTACTTTTTTTAAGTATTTCTTAATGTTTTTTTGGTAAACTGTAGCATGTTTAGACCATAATGAATCATGCGAATTAACTCAGGATAAAAGATGGCACATAGTTACAGGTTACCCTTACGAAAAGCTGCTCCGAAAGAAAGCAATTCTCTTACTGAGATGATGCAGGATTGGGTGGAATTTTTTACTGGGAAAAGGCTGCATTATACACAAGAAATGCTGGTTAAATTTAAGGATCTTGTTGACTATGCTTATGTCCTTTTTGATGCGCGTAATACAAGATTTTATTCTATTGCGAATGAATTTTTGTCAGAAGCAATTAAGTATATTTTATTGGAAGAGAGCATATTTACTGATCGCTGGTGTGTTGAGGCACTAAAAAAAATACCGTCAGCGGTAGGATTAAAAGGGAAAGTAGCAGGAAAAACCCTAGGAATCATTTATGGACGGAGTATCGAAGCCGCTTTAAAGCAAATTCAACAAGAAGAAATAGAAGGAGAAGCGCAGAAACGTCTCATAGAAATATTACAGACGACTAAGCCAAACAAGCCGAAAATAACAATTGACGAAACGGTTATCACAAAACTACAGGATGCTTTTAGGACACAACTATTGGAACCAAGCGAGAAAGAGGCTGCAGAAAGAGAAGAAAAAATTGACAGAATAAAACTACTGACGGGTATTCTTAGTGGCGAAATAAGAATGGCTAATAACAAGTTCAGCCGTCACGAGTTTAATGATCTTGTTAAAACAGCATATGAAATTTATCTCTATGAAAAATTGGGTCGCCATAACGTAGATCTGAAGAAACCTGCTACAGATTTGTTATCAAAGTTATTACCTCCGACCAAAATTGCAGATATAGAAAGCAAACTCGGCATTACGGTAGATGACTCCGTATTGGGTCGTTATGTATATGCATTTGGCCTTTGTGAAAAAGGTAAAATATGGTCAGTTAAAGCAAGAGAATCAGTGTTAACAATAAAGCCGCAATTCAGATCGGCGCGAATATTCTTCAGCATAATCACTGATTACACTATAGGTCAATTGGATAAAGACGAGATGCTAAAGGATTTTTATGCTACTCGTTATATTTATTTTTCTAAACGTGATAAAGAAGTTATAGAAGAAATTTTACTCAGGTATAAACAAAAGCATCCTGAATTTATTAATACTCCAGAAAGCGTTCAGGCATGTGAGGAAGCTAATTACAAAGTTTTGCGAGACGAAGGCAAATTTATCTCCTTTTTTGAAATGGATAGAATAAATCTATTTCGACTTCTGCGTGAAAATAAACTTATAACTTGGTGGGAAAAAAATTATGCTTATTTAAGCGCAGACAAAGAAGCAGGTGGCAGCAAACAGTATTGTTGGGATCTGCTTGATTCGCTGGCGAGTGAACCCTATTTAATGGAAACACAAAAATTAATTGCATTGAAGCACCAGCTTTGTGATATTTCAATTAAACATAACCCCGATCGTGAGAGTAAATCTGAGCTTATTTCTATCAATGAACCTGCTAAGGCAGCTGCACGGCCACAGGGTTGGGCGGCAAAAGTTTTCAATACAATACGTTCTGCAACTTTTACTTTCTTTGCGATGCTTGCTACGTGTGGGATGTATTTAATTGGAAAATATGAGCAAGAAAAGATTGAACGAGGAAAAAATGTAGTCGCTGCATTGCAACCTTTAACTATTTACCCAGCAAAAGATCGTTTTGAAGTTAATGCTACCAAATTTATGTACAATACTTTTCTGCATAAAGTTGCAACACTTCCACCACTACGAGCTAGAACACCATCTGATGATAAGAATGTAGGTGAGCTTAAGAGCCCAGGGGAGGGGGACCGTGTGCAGAGTCGAGTTGATCATATCATCCAGGCTGAAGAAAATAATACATCACCAAAGACTTTTGATTTTGTCCCGGTAGAAAGAAGTGGTTTTGGCATAACAGCTTGAAGTTGATAAAAGTTTTATAGGGAGAAAAAATACATGACAACTATTACTACTGTTAGCAATGAAGAGGGATTGTTGCAAAAAGTAGCGCAAGAAATACTACAAGTTCTTAATCAAAAAAGTATTAATTTAAATATCGAAAAATTATTTGAAGTTCTTAGTGAGGGGAAGTTATTATCAGAAATATTACAAGTTCTTCTTCATAAAAGTGTTTATTTAAATTTCAAAGCAGTGCTTTCAATTTCTATTGAATCCGAAAAGAATCCAGAATATGAATTAGATTCGAAACAAGTAACGCAGTTAATAAAATTTTACAATGAAACTGTAAAGCAAGATGATGAAAACCAAGTTGCTTTTCAAGACCAAGACAAAAGTAACTTATCAGAGAATATAAAGCAGCTGTTTGAAAGATATCTCAATTCTTTACGACAAAAAGGTTTTTATGATGATAGTAAAATAAGGAATAATAATACCCCTCCTGCATCATTGACGACGGATTCTAAGATAAAATTGCTAGAAAAAGTAAAGAAAATGCTAGAAAAATTAGACAGTGAAATTGTAGATTATGCACTTTTGCCACCCAAAGGAAGTTTAGCTTCGTCGCCTTCTAGAGTTAATGCTCTTCGTAGATGAACCATTGCATTACACATTAAATCTAAAATAAACTACATCACCATCTTTCACAATGTAATCCTTCTGACGTCATGAATAGTTACTTTTTTTAAGTATTTCTTAATTTTTTTTTGATAAAATAGGCAATTTAAGAGTTACGCAGAGTAATATATGCAAGGTCACAAAAACATTGAGCCAACAATTATCATTCCTTATATGCAGAAGTGGGTGGATTTTTTTTGTAAAAAAATTGATGGAGAAAAAACGTATCTCACTCCAGAAATGTGTGATTATTTTAATGATGTTGTTGATTATGCGTACGGGCTTTTGATTTATAAGCCTAAAATTATTCGTGGACTTGATGCGCTTGAATTGGAGTTGTCGCGCCGTAATAATGCAAAAGAATTTTTTACACAGGCATTTGAATTTTTTGATGTACATTTTGAGAAAAAAGTAGAAATTAACAAAATAACTATCAAACAGCTGCGAGAAGCTTTTGCAAAAAGACTAACATCACCTGGTTTTACCCCTGAGCAAGAAGAGGCTAACGCACGTAATAGACTACTTAATACACTTGATCGTGTGTCTCCAGATAGGTTAAAAGCAAAGAGGAATGCTGATATACAAGAATCTCGACACGGAAGAAATCCACATAGCTCTCGTGTTCCTCACATGCCTTTGAAACAACTTTCTCTTGAACAAATAAATCAAAAAGCCGAAGAGAAGCAGCAAAAGCCTCCTGTAGATAAAGCGAATCCTCAAAAATTGGATGCTCCCAAGCCTGTTCTAGCGAAACAATCATTATTTGGTTGGTTGGGAAGTATTATTAAAACAATAGTATTTACAACGTTGACACTGGGTGCATATGCTTATTTTATTTATAAAACTAGACAAGACATGAATGAACGTTTTGCCATCAATAAGGCAGAGCGCTCGTTGGGATTTATGTGCTGGCACAGGTAATACATATATTAAGATTCCAGCATCACAATTTGCCGGTTCTCGGGCTAAAAAAACTGATGTGGAACTTCAACCTCTTCTGCGAAGTCACACGTGGAAGCGATTGTAAGCTAAGATTTTAACAGAGCGTATCTATGGATGCGCGAGCTGATTACACATTAAACCGAAAATAAACCACATCACCATCTTTCACAATGTAATCTTTCCCTTCTAAGCGCCATTTGCCCGCTTCTTTTGCTCCGTGTTCGCCAGAGTATTTAATGTAATCGTCATAAGCGATCACTTCTGCGCGAATAAAACCTTTTTCAAAATCGGAGTGGATAACGCCTGCAGCTTGTGGTGCAGTCGAACCGATGGGAATGGTCCAAGCACGTACTTCTTTTTCACCCGCGGTGAAATACGTTTCTAACCCTAATAACTTATAGCCCGCATGAATGACACGGTTGAGTCCGGGTTCTTCTAAATTCAGTGACGCTAAAAATTCATTTTTTTCTGCAGTATCTAATTCGGCAATTTCCGCTTCAAGAGCGGCGCAAATAGAAACAACACTGGAATTTTCTTCCGCCGCGATTTGTTTGACTTGATCAAGATATGGATTATTCGTAAAACCCTCTTCAGCAACATTGGCAATATATAAAGTCGGTTTTAGGGTTAATAATTGTAACTGTTTTAAATGTTCTTTTTCTTCTTTCGAAAAAGACAGAGCGCGTGCTGCAAGGCCTTTATTGAGTTGTTGTTTTAAACGTTCAAATAATGCGGATTCTATTATTGCTGTTTTATCGCCGGATTTTGCTTGCTTGTGTACACGTTGCAAAGCGCGTTCTACCGTATCGAGATCCGCTAAGGCAAGTTCAGTATGGATGACTTCAATATCATCTTTAGGTGAAATTTTTCCCGCAACATGCACGATGTCCGTGTTTTCAAAACAGCGAACTACATGTGCAATGGCATCTGTTTCACGAATATTAGCTAAAAATTTATTTCCCAGTCCTTCACCTTGTGATGCGCCTGCAACTAAGCCCGCGATGTCAACGAATTCCATCGTGGTGGGTAAAATGCGTTGAGGTTTAACAATGTCTGCTAATTTATCGAGACGTGGATCAGGAACAGCGACTACGCCTACGTTAGGTTCAATGGTACAAAATGGATAGTTGGACGCATCAACGCCCGCTTTGGTTAAACAATTAAAAAGTGTAGATTTTCCAACATTCGGTAAACCTACTATTCCGCATTTGATGCCCATGACAGTGGCCTTAAATTTTAAGGTTAGAAGCCTTTATGATATGAAAAGAGCTACTGTACTGAATCATGGGTTTTTTTCAATCTTTTTCTCCGGGGTGTATGAAAAGAAACCATTATATTTTTAATACACTTAGCCATATCTAGTTCAATTAATGTTGACATAAGCCCATAGCGATATGGTATGTTTTCACAAGTTGCAGCAATACTAATGACTTAACTAGGAGGACAGTATGAGTAGTAGTAATAGAGATCCATGGCAAGTAGTGATGCGTACGCTGGTGAATAGAGATGTTGAAATTTCTGTTCAAGATGAAAAAGAAAATGAAGAAACAGTAACTTTGACAGTAAGTGATGAATCAGAAGGAAGGTTAATAGAAAGAAGAATAAAAGAAGCACTTTATAATAAAACGAATTATTCATCTTATGAAGTAACCCAAGCGACTGATGTTAACGCTGTAAATGCAGTGAGCGCACGCAACCAAGCACTTATTCAGTTGGGATTTTCTAATGTGCCGCCTAAGAATGATCTTAGTTTAGGAAGGCAAGTATTAAGGAAATTATCTAATAACCCAAGTTCTATGATGGGAATGAGTCTCTTATTTCAATATAGTAATAATTGTAGTCTTCTATCAATGCCAGCGAAGAAAAATGATTCTTCTGCTTGTGATGACTTGCTAGCTGTTCAAAGCCAAATAGTTTCAACTTTAAGTGGAGGTGTGCTAAAAGATAAGCCTCAAATGGTTGAAAAATGTGTTTATATGCGAATAGTGCCTCACCAAACAGAACAGCTCGCGTATATTGTTTTTGATTACGGACTTCTTTATCAGCTTCTTTCTCCTTTACAGATTACATTCCAAGCTCAAACTCGCAAAATATCTTTTAATAAGAGACATATGATTGCTCAGTTGATACAGAATCATCCTCATGGTGTCATGCTTGATGTCACTAAGACCAGTGTAGATGCAGACCAGCTGCAAGTCACACCGGCTTTTTTAGCGGTTAAAGATACGATTGAAAAACCTAGATTATGCGTTTTTTATGTTGATAATAGTAGTAGCATGTCCGGTCATTTTTCTGAATTAAAGCAGCGATTAATTGAGTTTGTTAAACATATCGCAAAGCATGATAGCAAGACTGCTTTAGAAATACGTTTTTTTAATGATAGCCATGAAGATTTACGTTTTATTAATCTAAATGATATTGGAAATATTGAGAGTCAAATTAATAGTATATCTACGAAGGGTAGCACATCTCTTTATAGCTATGCTGCGGAAGCGCTCGATAAAGCATCGAGTTGGGCTGAAAAATATAATACGACAGTATTTTTTATTACAGATGGTGAAAATACTACGCTAACATCCCTGAAAGAAACTTTTGATCACAGTACAACGAATTATCAGGACGCCACTTATAAACCCTATTGGTTTGTCATGGGGCATGGTAACGGCTATGATCGTCCCACATTAGAAGCTATAGCAAAAAGCACAGGTGTGCAATATCAGCATTTGAATGGATCAGCAGATGTTTCAAATGTAATTGATACGGTTAAATCACGTGCCTGGGTCAACAGTGACAAAGCGGTTAAAGAATTTTGTTATGCGGTAGGTGAGCTAAGCAAAAAAAATATTATTCCTGTCAAGATAGATGGAAATCCTTACATTGATCCTGCACTTGTTATACCTGTACCTATTAATAAACCGACTTTTGAAATGCAAGTAGATCAAAATCCTTATCAAGTCACTATCAATCCAAACTATGTACCTGTTGTGGGTGCAGATGGTAAGTTGAGCAGGATAAATGAGCGTGTTAATGTTAACGATGAAAAACAACTTGGTGCACAGTCTTCTTCCACGGATTCTAACTATACTGCGTTAGTTACTGCAGCGCTAAGCCGAGAAGAAGAGGACAGAATAAAGGAAAGTGCTAAGGCATTGACAGGTTCTAATCTTGGTGTGATCAAACCAGCATCTAAACCTGACGAGCAATTTATTTTAGTAAGTGAGAGACTGCGTCAGCACCAAAATTATAATTGTCCATAGAAATTACCGAGCCCATTCATGATGGGTTCGGTCAATTTTAAGATCGTTCTAAAAAATTTATTTTGTATGCAAAGCGTGCATTGCCTTTTGAATTTCACCCGCTAAAACCAAAGGTATGACTTTTTGCGCATTTTGCAATGCAGTGTCAATCTGTTCACGTTCAGTTTTTTTGGGGGGATGCAGCACGTAATCGATAACTTCTTTACTGTTTCCCGGATGACCTACTCCAATGCGTAAGCGATAAAATTTATTGCTATTCAAGTGATTGATAATATCTCTTAATCCGTTATGCCCGCCGTGACCGCCATCGAATTTTAATCGCACATCACCTACAGGCAAATCAATTTCATCGTGCGCAATTAAAATCGATTCAGGAGCAATTTTGTAATAGCTTGCCAATGCTTGCACGGATTGACCACTGTGATTCATGAATGTCGTTGGAATTAATAAATGACAGGGATGACTGTGCAACTTAGTTGCACAGTGAAACCCCAGTAATTTAGGTTCATGACGTAATGTAGCATGAGCGGAATGTGCTAACTCCATAACAAACCAAGCGCCGGCATTATGCCGCGTGTGCTCGTATTCTGCACCGGGGTTGCCTAAACCGACGATCAGGAGTATAGGAGACGACACAGTTACTTCTTCTCTTTGCCCTTATCGCCACCTTTGTCACCCGCTGCTTCAGCTGGTTTTTGTTCAGCGGTACCTGCTGCGGGCGCTGCGGCTTCTCCTTCAGCACCTTCTACCACTGGTTTCG
This sequence comes from uncultured Gammaproteobacteria bacterium, assembly GCA_963710715.1. Lineage (GTDB taxonomy): Bacteria > Pseudomonadota > Gammaproteobacteria > DSM-16500 > DSM-16500 > CAVQBL01. The sequence goes on from CAVQBL010000016.1 coordinate 530,361, forward strand.
GTGCTTCTTCCTCCATGCGTGGCATATGGATAGAAACGACAGCTTGATCATGTCCTTCTATGCCGCGCAGAAATGCGACGAGTTCTACGCCTTCTGGAAGTTTGATATTGGAAAGATGCAGTGTTTCATTCATACCTAAATTAGAAACATCTAATTCGAGGTATTCCGGCAAGTTAGCGGGTAAGCAAGAGACTTCCACATCGGATATTAAGTGTGAAATGACGCCGCCATCTTTTACACCCGGTGCGTTGTCTTCGCCAAGGAAGTGCAGACGAACATTCATTTGCAGCTTTTGATCAGCTCGAATACGCAAGAAATCCATGTGTAAAACGCGTGGTTTTGCAGGATGACGTTGCATATCTTTTAAAATGACTTTTTCTGATTTTCCGCTTACATGTAAGGTCAAAATATGCGAATAAAATGCTGCATTCGAAGTTGCAATGAGAACTTTATCGTGATTTAAAGTGAGTGACACAGGCGCTTCGCCTGCACCATACACGACAGCAGGAACCTGGTTCTTGTGACGTAGGCGGCGGCTCGCACCTTTCCCCTGGTCTGCACGAACTTCAGCTTCCAGTTCGAATTTAGATGCCATAATACTTCTCCAAAATAATTAATAAAATTCCCATCCTTGCGACCAGGATGGGAGGGCGAATTGTACATGAATTTGGCTGGAATCCATAGGGTTTTATTAGATGTGGGTTAGTCTAAGAACATCCTACTCAACGACCCGGCCCCACTAATCCGCCGAATGGCTTCGGCGATCATATGGCTTAAACTGATACTGCGAATCGGGTGCAAGCTAGAGCTGCTTTGGATAATGGAATAGTATCCGTCACGACTAATTCATCCATTGTGAGGATTTGATATTTTCAATGGCTTTCCCAGAAAGCACGGGATGGGTGATATAAGCGGCTACTTTGGATGCGCCATGTTCTTTTAATGCTTCACCGCTTTGCAAAGGTGCTTGCGGTATCAACAATATCATCGACAATAATACAATCGCGGTCTTTAACATCACCAATAATATGCATGACTTGTGCTTCATTGGGTTGTGGTCGGCGTTTATCAATGATGGCAAGATCAGCACCACGCAATGCGTTTGGCAATGGCGCGAGCGCGAATGACACCACCGACATCGGGTGACACAATCATGACATTTTTATAATTTTTTTGATTGATATCTTCCAGCATGATGGGTGTGCTATACAGGTTATCAACAGGCATATAGAAAAAGCCTTGAATTTGATCGGCATGTAAATCACCGTCACTAATCGACTAATACCAACGGAGCCATCATATCCGCTACAATTTTTGCAGTAATCGGTACGCGTGCGGAACGAACGCGTCGATCTTGGCGTGCATAACCAAAATAAGGAACCACAGCAGTAATTTTTGCGGCAGAAGCGCGGCGTAAAGCATCTGCCATGATAATTAATTCCATCAAATTATCATTAGAAGGTGCGCAGGTGGATTGAATGATAAAAATATCGCGCCCACGGACATTTTCTTGGATTTCAACCATGGTTTCGCCATCACTAAAGCGGCCGACAAATGCTTTTCCTAGAGGAAGATTAAGATGCTCAACGATATGCTGAGCAAGATCTCGATTGGCGTTTCCACTAAAAATCATTATTTCTGGCACGGTCGAGTTCCTTCATGGTATGTATGAATCGATTGGCTGGGGTGCTAGGATTCGAACCTAGGGATGCCGGGATCAAAACCCGGTGCCTTACCGCTTGGCTACACCCCAAAAATCTAGAAACTCTCAAAACGGCCTATTTTGCTGGGTGATCTGATTGGTGTCAATGAGAATTAATTTTTTTCAGCAATTCTAATTTTGACCTCACCCCATGACTTATTGCCAAGTTCCCTAGCAACCCCAGCCGCCGTGAAGCGATAAACCGGGTTGGTTTTTTTTGAGTGGAACACGCTGGAGTTGGCCACACTTTTTTTCAACCAGCGGCTTCTCTCGACGATTGCACCTGTGGCTAATCCCTATTCAGCAGCCAATAACATATATCATTACATCATGGCCGCTTTTGCAAACAGATCACAAACAGACGTGATAGTAAGATAATCCTGAGAAGAGCGTGTTCATGTCAACAATAGCTAACTAGCTTAACGCCTCACGGCAAGCAGATATTGGCACAGGGCTTTTTCAGAATCCGAGCTAGCTTTTTGATGGGAGCCAAAATTAGAATTGCTGAATTTTTTTGTACGAGACGGGTTGTTTGTCCCTGTTCTAATTAGAGAATAACTGCTATACTATGTCTAGTCAGACTAGTTTATTGGAGTGACCTATGAGAAATTGGCAGTTACAGGATGCTAAAGCACGCTTTAGCGAGTTAGTGAAGCAAGCTTCAAATAACGGCCCACAACATATTACTGTTCATGGTAAGCCAGTAGCAGTAGTGTTATCAGAAGATGAATATGCTCGTCTAACTAAAACTAAAATTTCTTTTGTTAAGCTGCTGCGTAATTCACCTCTTGTCGGTTTAGATTTAGACTTAAAGCGCGATAAAACGCTAAATCGGGATATTAATTTATGAGTTATTTAATTGATACGAATGTCATTTCTGAGCTTGTCAAAACACGTCCTAATCAGGCAGTTATCAATTGGTTTGAGAGCATTCCAAGTGACAGTTTGTATCTGAGTGTGTTAACACTCGGCGAGATTCGTAAAGGTATTGAAAAGGTAACAGCAATACCTCGTAAGCAGAAATTGAAAAAATGGTTGGAACAAGAGTTATCGGCTTGGTTTGGTAATCGTATTTTAACAATCAATCGGGAAGTAGCGGATTATTGGGGCAGGCTGCAAGCTATCTCTGAACGCTCAATTCCTGCAATAGATAGCCTAATTGCAGCTACAGCATTGCATTTTGATTTGTGTCTGGTGACTCGCAATGTGGCAGACTTTGATTTTCCGGCATTAGAAATTATTAATCCTTGGGAATAATTTTTCAAAATTGCCACTGCTTCACTACAATTTTCACGGACACTCGTGGTCGGCTGAGGAAAATTTTACTGGGAACATCGGTATTGTTCACTGAAGTATACGCCGGGTATTGAACTCTCCAGCCCTGTTGGGTGAGTTCAATGAGGTGGTTATAAGTATCAAAACGTGTTTGTGCTGGAAGATTGGGTACAGGTAAACCACGTATCCAGTAATATAAACTTGAAACAGGTAAGCGCCAGCCAGTTTCCTTAGCTAACAATAATTCGGGACTTGAGGCGCTGGCTTTTTTGCCATTGGGCATTTCAAGTACCACGCGGCCAGGGTTGCCATATAGAGTATAAGAATGTGTCCCTAATGGGCCTACTAATAAAATAGTGTAACGTTGCTTGTTTTGTTGCCATCCTAAATTACCACTATTAGCTTCATTACCTGCACGAATAGCAACTAAACCTTTTAAATCCCAGCGGTTAATTTTCGCAAGAGTTTGTGAACGTGATTCCCAAGAGAGGGATTTATTATGCGCGGGTGGCGTTTGCGTAGGATAAGTTGCGCAGCCTGATAAAAAGAGAGTGCTGATGAGCAAGGTGCTGAGGGTAATATAGAATGATCGCATGAGTGAATTGTCCTTAATTCAATTAGACCATCATTCCCGTTCCCGCTTCGGCGGGGACAAGAATGACGGCGTCTATCTGAAGAGCTCTAGTTGTCATAACCACTGGTTGGCGCATGTGGTGATTGAATGTTTGAAAACCCGTTGTTATCACTCGGAGGAGTTGGACTGCTGGATCCTTTGTTACTCGCAGGAGGAGGGGTTGGGCTGTTGGATTCTCTGTTACCTGGAGGAAGAGTTTGACTGCTGGGGGACCCACCGCTCGTAGGAGTTTGGTTGCTATGATAGCCAGGGTTTGTATTAGGAGGGCGATAAGCCTTTGATTGTACGGGCATGGCGCCGTCATAAGAATAATCGTCACCAAGGCTGCAACTACTTAATGCGATTACGGATAACGTGATTATTACTAATTGGGCTATTAATTTCATAATCTTTTTCCTTGAGTATTTTCTTTACGTAGAATAATCCAACTCCTGCAATCTATTCAACATCAAATTTGCTAAAATCCGGTGAGACCCCTTTGACATCAACATTAACGAGATTGGGTGACGTATCCATTATTAGCAGCAGGAGCTTGATTACTATAGTATCCTCCACCCGCTGGAGCAGAAGCCGGTGCTTGATTACTGTAGTACCCACCTCCACCCGCTGGAGCAGAAGCCGGTGCTTGATTACTGTAGTACCCACCTCCACCCGCAGGAGCTTGGCGAGTGTAATAACCAGAATCTCCGTGATGACGGCGATGATGCTTGGGCTTTTTATGCGGGTGATAGATGGGCCTACTGCTAGTGTAATAAGAACCATCATCTTCAATAACGCAGCCACTGAGTACGGCTGTCAATAAAGTAACTATCATTAACTTTGTAACTCGTTTCATAACCTTTTCCTCGTACTAGTTTTTTATTAATGTGTCACGATAGTAGAAAACTTTCCAGGCATATGGTCTGCAACAACTTCTAAATCATCAAAGTTAAGAGCATAGCCCTCGAATAAAGGACAGCTACGGTAATCACCCATGCAACTTTTTACGGTAATAGGTGCACCATCATACACATTCGATGCAATTTGTTGCTCAAAACCAGGCGCAATGGCTGCCATGACAGGACTGCTAATGTAAATTGTAGCAGGAGTGTAATTTATCACTCTGATATCTGTTCGCCATCCGTGACCAACTGTGTCTGCTAATAGACGAGTTTTTGTTGCTTTGCGTTGGCTAGTAGTATATGTCCCTTTTGCTGTATCAGCGAATGATGATTGGATAAAGATCATGGCGATTAGTAGCGATAATAATATTTTCTTCATGGCTAACCTCGTTAATTGATGAAAAGTCGTCCATGAGAGTAGGGTAAATATCCTAATAAAACGAGGATATGGTAATCTGAGTTGAAAGACAATTCAATGGTGTTTTGCGTGTCGGCTTGCGAAGCATCAATATTAATCCTTTGGTTTTCACCCTTTTTCACATAAAATACTTCCTCTTTAGAATGATAGTAAAACTTATGCCCATCATTGTCTGTGGAATTAATCATAAAACCGCGCAGGTAGCATTGCGGGAGAAAGTGGTATTCCCTTTCGAAAAATTGCCACTTTATTTACATGATCTCTCTGCAAATGAAAATATTCCTGAAGCCGTTATTTTATCAACCTGCAACCGTTCGGAAGTCTATTGCAAAACGGAAGAAGCAGAAAAAATCATTGCTTGGTTTTGTCGGCAGCATCAGTTATCGCGCGAACAAGTTTTACCCTCAATATATGTGTATCAAGGTCAAGAAGCTATTGAACATATCATGAAGGTTGCATGTGGCTTAGATTCCATGGTGTTGGGCGAATCACAAATTTTAGGGCAAATGAAAACCGCTTTTTCGGAGAGCTGTGCTGCCGGTAGTGTAGGAACTTTATTTAATCGTCTCTTTCAGCAAGTTTTTGCGGTTGCAAAAGAAGTGCGTACTACGACTACGATTGGTGCTTGTCCTGTATCCGTTGCTTCAGCTTCCGTGAACTTAGTTAAACAAGTTTTCCACAACTGGATCAAGCAACAATTCTTACCATTGGTGCAGGCGACACCATTGATCTTGTATTGCGTCACTTACGTACGCACTCACTTAAACGATTATTAATTACTAATCGTAGCGAAGAAAAAGCGATTGCCATTGCAGTTGAATATGCAGGAGAATGTATTGCCTTTGAAAAACTGGCATCTGCATTGACTATGACAGATATTGTTATTTCAGCAACGGGTAGCACCTTGCCTATTATTACCAAAGAGTTACTGAAAAAACATACTAAGCCTATTTATATTCTTGATCTTGCTGTCCCACGCGATATTGATCCCGAAGTTTCAGCGTTAACTTCCGTTCATCTTTATTGTATTGATGATTTAAAAACGATTATTCAACATAATCTTCAAGGCCGTGAACATGCAGCGGAGAAAGCCAATGAAGTGATTAACGAAAAAAGTCGAGATTTTATGCTGTGGCTTGCTTCAATGGATTTAGTCGCGGCTACCATTTCTACTTATCGCAAACAAATAGAGGCGATGTGTCAGGTAGAATTATCCAAAGCGATGCGGCAATTACAAAAAGGTGATGACCCGGTGCAAGTGCTAGCCAGTTTTGCACATGCTTTTACAAATAAATTATTACACACCCCAAGCGTGCAATTACGGCAAGCAGGTGTCGAAGGACGTTTTGAAATATTACAACTCGCGCAACAATTATTTGCCACGGCTGAAGTCAAAATATGAAGCCATCCATTCAAAAAAAATTACAAATGTTAGCAGAGCGCCATGAAGAGTTAGGCATTTTGCTCTCAGATCCAGAAGTCATTAATCAACAAAATCGTTTTCGCGAATACTCAAAAGAATATTCACAATTGGGCCCTATCGCATCGACTTTTAATCGTTATCTTTCGTACATGAAAAGTATTGAAGAAGCAAAAGAATTATTAAATGAAGCGGATGCAGAAATGCAACAGTTGGCAAAACAAGAAATTAAAACTGCTGAAGAAGAATTAGTAAAGCTCGAAGCAGAATTGCAAGTTTTATTATTGCCGCACGACCCTCATGATAACAGTAATATTTTCTTAGAAATTCGTGCAGGCGCAGGCGGAGATGAAGCTTCTATTTTTTCGGGCGATTTAGTGCGCATGTACACGCGTTATGCTGAATCACAAGGCTTCCAAGTAGAACCGATTAGTATGAGTCATGGAGAACATGGCGGTTATAAAGAAATTATTATGCGTATTATTGGCCAAGGTGCTTACTCCAAATTTAAATTTGAATCGGGCGTGCATCGCGTACAACGCGTGCCAGAAACGGAAGCGCAAGGACGTATTCACACTTCAACATGTACTGTGGCAGTTTTACCTGAAGTCGAGGAAATTGAAAAAATTGATATTAATCCCGCTGATTTACGCATTGATACGTTTCGTGCATCAGGTGCGGGCGGACAACATGTACAAAAAACGGATTCCGCGATTCGCGTGACACATATTCCGACAGGGACAGTAGTGGAATGTCAGGATGAACGTTCGCAACATAAAAATCGTGCGCGCGCAATGTCATTATTGAAAGCTAAATTATTGGCAGAAGAACGTAATAAGCAACAACAACAACAAGCAGAAACCCGTCGCAATCTTGTGGGAACAGGAGATCGTTCTGAGCGCATACGTACCTATAATTTTCCACAAGGACGCTTAACAGATCATCGAATTAATCTCACGTTATATAAATTACCTGACATTATGGAAGGAAATCTTGTGCCAGTTGTTGATGCATTGATTCACGAACATCAAGCTGATTTACTGGCAGCGATGGGTGAATAGATGGGTGTATAATGGTACAAACTATTTTTTTAGCACTTCAGTCGGCAACAACACAATTACATGCGGTGAGTGATACATCCAGGTTAGACGCAGAAATTTTATTGTGTCATGTTTTAAAAAAGCCGCGCAGTTTTCTATTTACTTCTCCAGAAATTTTTTTAACGGATGAGGAGCAAAATCACTTTTTAGAATTATTAACTCGTCGTGCGCAAAGTGAACCCATTGCCTATTTAACAGGACATCGTGAATTTTGGTCTTTAGATTTTGTTGTGACTAAAAATACTTTAATACCGCGCCCTGAAACAGAGTTGCTGGTTGAGTTAGCATTAGAAAAATGCGTGGGAGAAAAACAAATAATCGCAGATCTTGGGACAGGATCGGGAGCCATTGCATTGGCTATTGCGCATGAAAAGCCAAACTGGTCTGTGCATGCGACCGATGTGAGTTTAGCCGCTTTGCAAGTGGCAGAGCTTAATGCGAAACGCTTAAATTGTGCTAATGTTTCTTTTCACCAAGGGGATTGGTGTCAAGCGCTTCCCCCACTCACTTTTGACGCGATTATAAGTAATCCTCCTTATATTGCAGACTATGATCAATATTTGGCGCAGAAAGAGCTAACTTTTGAGCCACAAACCGCATTGGTTGCGGATGAAGGTGGTTTGTTTGCTATCCGCCAAGTGATTTATCAAGCAAAAAGTTTTTTAAATTCAGGGGGATATCTTTTATTAGAACATGGGTTCCAGCAAGCGGATACAGTGAGAAAAATTTTTGCAAAAGCAGGCTATACTGGTATTGTTACGCATTCGGACCTGGCTGGGTTGGATAGAGTAACAGTAGCAGCAATGGTTTTGGCATAGTGGGGGATGTTGTACTACAATAAACACTCAACAATTGGAAGGGGTAGGAGAATGGCAATGGCAACTAAAGATATATTAGAGCCCAGTTTAGAAATGTTGGGGATGAGCCCTTACAAATCCAAAAAAACGGAAAAGTATATGAGCGCTAAGATGCGCGATCATTTCACGAAAATGCTTACTTTATTACGTAAACAAATCATGGAAGATGCCGATCGCACTGTGACTCATATGAAGGATGAGGCAATTAACTATCCTGACCCTAATGATAGAGCCAGTCAGGAAGAAGAATTCCGATTAGAGTTACGTACGCGTGACCGTGAACGTAAGTTGTTGAAAAAAATCGAAGAAGCGCTGCAATTATTGAGCGATAAAGAATATGGTTATTGTGAAGTATGCAGTGTAGAAATTGGATTGCGACGCCTTGAAGCAAGACCCACAGCAACATTGTGTATTGATTGTAAGACATTAGATGAGATCAAAGAGAAGCAGCAGGGGTAGAGCTCTATACACTATACAGGGCCGTTTTAAGCAGTAATATTCTCAATAAAGGTCTATAATTTAAAAATAGGTAACTATTCACGTCGTCATTGCGAGCCTCACGCTTTAGCTTTATGTGAGGCGTGGCAATCCAGAATGGTGATAAGTTGTAGGCAGTACTGGATTGCTTCGTCGCAAAAGGCGCTCCTCGCAATGACGGCGGCGTTTTAGATTTCAAGGTGAACCATGGCTGGCGGCGGAGCTCCACAACAGAATCAATCAGATAACTCCATGGGAATTTTATGGATGACAGCTGCAGTGTTTATTGCTGCAGGGCTGGTGTGGTATTTTTTTAAAGGCTATATTGTCTTTGCCTATCTTGAATTAAAGCTCTATGAAATTAAAGTCATTAGTTTGTTTACCAACAGTTTAAATGATGTAGCTACTGTTATCCCCACACTGGACCCAAGACGTGTTAGCTTTGAAGACATGGTTAAAATTGGGCAAGTAGTAGGAAACTATGTACGTATCCCACTCACGATATTAATAGGCGCATTGGCTGTTCTAATTTATTCTTCAAATTCAGCTCGTAGTTTTAAACGCGCTTATTCAATGCGTGATTTGGTTGTGGCAGAAAAAAATAATTGGCCGCAAATTGCTCCGATTGCAAGTCTTGATCTCATTAAGAGTGATATTGATGTTGGACCTTGGGCCATGGCAATGACACCCATACAATTCTGTAAAAAAAATAATTTATTGATTGAGCACAAAGGTCAGCCGCAAGAAGGTAAAACACGTAAAGAATGGAGCCGAGTGCAAGTTACCTTAAAACGCGGTGAAGCTAATAAAGTGTTTACCATGCAATTAGGCCCACTCTGGCAAGGAATAGAGAAATTGCCGTTACATACACGTGCATTATTTGTAGCACTTGCTGCACGCATTAATGGTGATGCTAAAGCGTGTGCTGATTACTTGAAGAAGATTAATGTGTCTTCAGCAACAAAATTAGATTTTAGTGGTGTCACTGATTTATATAGAAAACATGGAGAGTGCAAGGTAGTTCAAAATATCATTCATTCACATGCATATGTACTCACTGTGATGGCTTCGATGTTAGAAGCAACACGGCAAGATGGTGTGCAAGCTACAGCTGATTTTCTATGGCTGAAACCCACAGATCGTCGCCTTTGGTATATGTTGAATACAGTAGGCCGACAAACACCTTTTGTTGAAGTAGTGGTCCATTTGCACATTGGGTAGCAGAAAAAGAAGTAGGCAGAAGATTACTTGTACCCATGGTAGAAGAAGCAACCAATGCGTTAGAACTTGCGTTGAAAGAAATTATTTATCAGCCGGATGAGGTTGGAATAGATGTGTATGCAACAACGTGGCTTAGAAGAACAACATGAACTTTCACCCCAGCTATTGCTGCGAGATACGCGTACGCTAGGGATGAAAATTGTCGATTTCTTTAAAGATCCAGTGAATAGCTGCGGTTTTATTATTTACGTTTGCGGTTGCTGCTTTTGTTTTTAGTCCAATTACTGAATTAGTTACGTTGATTGCATTTGCGTTTTTGCTTATGCATACGCGCAAATTTAAATTACCTTTTCGTATGCCAGCACCGTTCTGGCGCGTTGGATTATAATGATCCATCGCCTGGAGCTCAATAAACCTCGTAAAGCACGCGGTATTTCTTTTTTTGGTAACGTAGAAACAAACCATGAAGAGCTATGGTTTAATAATGATGACATGCGTACTCACGTTTTAATTTTCGGTTCAACCGGTAGTGGTAAAACAGAAGCGTTGGTTTCATTGCATTTAATGCCTTAGTGCAAGGCAGTGGTTTTATTTACGTCGATGGTAAAGGTGATAACTAGTTTATTCGCAAAAGTATTTTCCATGTGCGCGTTCCATGGGGCGTGAAGATGATTTGTTGTTAATTAACTTCATGACAGGTGCGCGTGATATTGTCGGTGCGCAAGAAAAACGTTTATCCAATACCATGAATCCATTTTGCAATGGTTCATCCAGCATGTTGTCGCAATTGGTGGTGAGCTTGATGGATTCAGGCAGTCAAAGCGCCGATGGCGATATGTGGAAAGGCCGTGCAATTGTGTTCGTTGAAGCATTGATGAAAGTTCTTAGTTTACATGCGGGATCAAGGTAAAATTTTACTAGATGCCAATACTCATTCGTAATTATTTTGAATTAGACTCGGCTTGAAGCGATCGCGCATGGATAAAATGTTTCTCCGCGATAATCAAGAACCCGTGAGTTTAGCAGATGCGCCTGACTTAGTTTTAGAACCATTAATAACTATCTCGATAACTTGCCAGGTTATGATAAAACCAAAAAAGGCAAACAAGTTCGTCAAGTGTTTGAGCAACATGGGTTTATCACCATGCAATTAACCCGTGTATTCGGTTCCTTGCGGATACCTATGGTCATATTATTCGTACCAATCTAGCGGAAGTGGATTTAAAAGATGTGGTGTTAAATCGCCGCATTTTAGTGGTATTGTTGCCCGCTTTGGAAAAATCGCCGGATGAATTGTCAAATTTAGGAAAAGTTATTATTGCTTCACTTAAAGCCATGATGGCAGCAGGCTTAGGTGAATCAGTAGAAGGTACTTATCGAGAAGTGATTACACGTAAACCAACCAATGCACCCACGCCTTACATGTGTATTCTCGATGAATATGGTTATTATGCGGTAAAAGGATTTGCTGTTGTGCCTGCGCAAGCACGTTCACTTGGGATTCTCTGTTATTTTTGCCGGACAAGATTTACCGGCATTTCAAAAAGCATCAAAAGAAGAAGCGGCATTCTATTGGTGCAAATACCAACATTAAAATTTGTATGAAATTGGAAGATCCTCTGGAAACCTGGGAGTTTTTCTCAAAAAACAGCGGGCGAATCTTATGTCACCAAAGTGGATTCGTTTCCAAACCAATGCGCATAGTATATTAAATAATTATATGGATAGTCGCAGCGCGTCTTCTGAAAAACGCGCACGTATTGATTTATTAGATTTAAAAGAGCAGCGCGAAGGTGAAGCGCATATTTTTTTCAAATCTAAAATTATTCGTGCACAGAATGTTTTTTGCAAATCCGCCGCCTGTGGATCGCATGCGTCTTAATCATTTTTTGAAAGTGGAAAAACCGACTGGACGAATGCTTATCGATTTAGAAAATCGTTTAGATCGTTTCAATCAATTGATAGAAAGTGAAGAACCCTTTTTTGAAAATGCTCCAGAGGAAGAAGAAATTAATCTTATCGCTGGAGTGATGAGTGATAATCAAGAAACCAACCCAATTGAACGCGGTGTTTCTGCACTGTTAGCTTTCCATAATCGCAATTCAGCTGCAATGGAAGAAGTCGTAGAAGAAGTACCGCTTGAAGAAGGCCGACTCAATATATTTAGCCAAGTGCGACTCCCCGATGCTGTTAAGAAACTGGTAGGTTCTAAAGATTTAGAGCGTTTTAATGCATCCTTACTGAATAAAGCCATTGTTAAGGACAAAGTAGAATTTTTTGAAAGAGTGATGGGTAAATCAGGGTCACAAGCCAATACCGTCACCAATGAAATTGTGAAAGATATGTTAACCGCAACAGATTATCCGCCTAGTGTTGATGGATTACTGCAAGATGCAAGCTTTGTTACTGCCATGGCACAAGAATTGTCTGAGTATGTGGGTAGTTTGCAGAATAAAAGCGAGGACGGGGCTACGACCTAATCGTGCCCGTGTGCGAGCCCACCATTAACGCTGAATGGTGGGCTCGCTGCGCTTTGCCCACCCTACATTTTTTCAAGAAATCATGTAGTATACAATCTAGCAAATCATCAATGGAAAAGAACATTCACCCATGGGAAGAATAATTAAAAACAAAATCGCCGCCGCCTCTATATTTTACTTTTCCATATTATTCCCCCTCCTCCACGGCTGCGCCCACTCTGATTTATCCAGAAGTTCTGCTAATAGAATTGATTCTGCTTATCAAAGTTCGACTGCACTTGTAAGAAATGCATCTAATAGCAGTATTGTGGCTTCTTACCAAAATACATCCCAAACAACCAAAGGTGTCATTATTGGTGGTATAGCCGGTGCGGCAGCGGGTAGTATGACGTCATTAGTAGGATTTTGGCCGGGGGCGGCAATAGGTATCATTGGTGGTGGTGCCATTGGTGCATACATTGATCGACATGGTTCTGAGGTTGATAAATTAAGGAACCGTGCCGTTAAAGTCATTGTAATAGGAGATCAGGTTCTCATTGTGTTGCCGTCGGGGCAACTATTTAATGGCATGTCATCCACACTGACTTGCCAAGCTTATTCGACATTAGACATGGTTGCGGATTTATTGCGAGGCTATACCAAAATGCTAGTGACAGTTGCTGCTTATACGAATGGACCGTGCGCTAGCCAAGTTAAATTCTCTCTTTCGCAGGAACAAGCACAAAATGTGGCAAAATATTTATGGAGTAAAAATCCGAATGCGCGACTCATACATGCTGTAGGTATGGGTGGGGCTCATCCCGTTACTCACTCTAACGCAGATGATGAACTGAGTGACAATAATCGTATTGAGATTACGCTAGAAAACTTACCAACATAAGGAAAGGAGTACTAAGTAATGGTCGGTCGGCAAGCTAGATTACAAAGCGATTTCTATCGCGATAATTATCGCAAACTGATGAAAGGGCTCATAATATTTGTAGCGATAATGTTAATATTAATCGCTATGATTATTTACTTGGTGTTTTTTCGGCCGACTCCGCCGTTTTTTGCTACAACTACTACGGGACAGATTATTTCTATGGTGCCGGTAAAGCAATAAGGGGTATTCAATGTCGGATGCAAGAAAGGAAACAGTGTCCCGCAGTAATGAGTATTATCGCGATCATTATTATATGTTAATGATAGCTTTAATTGCTGCAATTATAGCGATGTTGTTTTTTGTTAGCATTGTGTTGTATCAAGTTTTGCATCGTCCGTTACCGCAATTTTTTGCGAAAGCAACGAATGGCAAAACATTGGAATTAGATGCCTTCGATGAACCTAATTTATTACCGAAAACCATATTAAAATGGGTGAGCAAGGCGGCGGTTGCTGCTTATACGTTTGATTTTGTGAATTATGATAAACAAATTGCTAATGTTCGCCCTTATTTTACTGATCCTGGTTGGGTAGATTATCAAAACTCAGTTCGCGGGTTGATTCAAACTATTGCGCAAAACCAATTATTTGTGAATGGCGTGGTTTCAGGTGCTCCTGTGATTGCGAATCAAGGCCCATTGCCAGGGCATGGATATGTATGGCGTGTGCAATTACCTTTTTTGGTGACGTATCAGAGTTCTGAAACCACTACACAAAGGCGTTTTACCATCACTATAACGCTTGTTAGAGTGCCAACTTGGAAAAATCCAGATGCCATTGGTATTGATCAATTTGTGATGACATAAGGACACATCGCGTGGCAACGACAGAAGAACAAAAAACGGTGAATGATGATGCGCTCATGATGGTGTATTTGCGCAATACCTTTTATAAAAATAAATATCATTACATGGTAGGTGTTTACTTTCTTAGTTTCGTCGTAGTTTGTATTTTATTTGTGATGCTAATTTATTTGCTGAGACATCCAATACATCCACTCTATTTTGCAGCGGATCAAGCTGGGCGTCTTATTCAAGATATTCCTGTGCGTGAGCCTAATATGTCTAATGATCAAGTTGCGGCATGGGCTGTGCAGGCTACAGAGGCTGCTTATACATATAATTTTGTGAATTATCGTGCGCAATTACAGGAAACACAGAAGTTTTTTACAGATTATGGGTGGAAGAATTACTTACAGGCATTAAAAGCATCAAATAACCTCATCGCGCTAACTGAACGACGATACATTTTTATTGCTAAAGCAGCGGGTCAGCCTAAACTGATCGCACAAGGTCCGTTAGGTAATCTTGGTGCCTTAGCATGGAAGTTTGAAATACCTCTGCTGGTAACCTATATGAGACCACCTTATGATGACAAAAGTAGGTTTCAAAATCCTTTATTAGTTTCAATTGTTGTACAACGCCAAAAAATCTTAGAAAGTTATCAAGGGCTTGGTGTTGTACAGCTGATAGGAAATTTTGTTTTGGCACCTACGTCGTCTACTATGACACCGACGTAGAAGGGGGATTTTATGGCCACACAAGAGTTTCAAACCATCCGCTTAAAAAATGATTTTTATCAAGATGGCTTTAAAAAAATGCTGCTGACGACGGCAACTATTCTTGCTGCTGGTGTGGTGCTCATTATTGTTTCGGTCTATTTATTCTTACAAAAACCTGAGCCAGTCATTTTTTATACCGACAATGAATGGCGTATTTTACCCGACGTTCCTCTTGATCAACCTTATGTTAAAACTTCTGATTTGATACAATGGGTCAGCAATGTTCTTCCCGCTGCTTTTACCCTTGATTTTATTAATTATAATAATCAGTTAAAAGCAGTGATGCAGTATTTTACTGATAACGGGCAGAAAAGATTTATTGATCAATTGAATCTTTATATAAGTTATAATTTTGTACAAAATTCAAAGTTGTTTGCAAATGGTAGTGCAGCAGGTGCGCCTTTTATTTTAAATCAAGGATTGTTATCAGGAAAATACAGCTGGTGGATACAAATGCCTATCAATGTTACCTTTACTAGCATTGAGAGAGTAACGTATCAAAGTTTTATTGTTCAAGTATTAGTGCAGAGAATGTCTACACTAGAAAATCTCACAGGATTAACCATAGAAAATATCATTGTGAGTGTAAAAGGAGGGGTCACCCCAATTAAGCCTAATGGATAACAGCCTAATTAAACACATAGTAATTGCCTTGGTTTTGTTTTCAGGTTGCAGCTATAGTCAATTGATTTTAGCGCAAGAACAACAAGTCCCGCTGCCTGGCAATTATAATAGTCCTCCTCCTGCTAATAATAATGCCGTGCCGTTGACTCAAGCAGAAGCGGAGCACTTTCAGAATTGGCTGAAAAGCCACCGAGGTCATAAAAAACAAGAGTTAGCGGCAGAGACGACACCACCGGCCGCTGTTGCGACTACTGTGGTGCCTCCTATTCCTTCGCCGCCTGCACCTTTATTAAATACTCCTCGTCCTCCATTAAATAATTCTCCTCAAATAGGACCAGAAGTGCTGCAGCATACTCAGGAGCATAAATTAAAACATCATTATCATCACGTCTCTAGAAAACCTGTTGAGGGCAAAGCGCCTTTGTCATATCGAGAAGAACAAAGAGCGATACTAAGAGAAATTCCAGCTCCAGGTATCGAACCGCTTCCTGAATCAAAAGAAGCGTTTAAAAGCCTGATGCAACAAAATATGCCTTTAACACCAGAGCAAGTGGTAAGGCTACGTCAATTGATTGATGCCACACAACGTGCAGCTGCAACGCCTGCTAATATTCCACCGAAACCGGTTTCTACCACGTTAATGATAAATTTAGCCCCGGGCTCAACACCGCCTGCCATTCGGTTAGCGCAAGGCTATGTTACGTCATTAGTTTTTGTTGATTCGACGGGGGCTCCTTGGCCAATTGCAGCGTATGTCATAGGTAATCCAAAATCAGCCAACATACAGTGGGATGGCAAAAGTAATATCATACTTATTCAAGCTGTTTCTCCTTATGGTGATAGTGATTTAGTGATTAGGTTGGTTGGATTAATGACACCGATTACATTAGCGTTAGTTTCAGGGCAACGTGTAGTCGATTATAGAACTGATATTCATGTGTCTGGAATTGGCCCAAATACAAAAGAATTACCCACGGGTACAGGGTTACCACAAAACGCTAACCAATTATTATTAAGTATATTGGATGGTGTCGCTCCGCCTGGCAGTAAGCAATTAGCAGTCAATGGTTGTCGTGATTGTCAA
This sequence comes from uncultured Gammaproteobacteria bacterium, assembly GCA_963710715.1. Taxonomy (GTDB): domain Bacteria; phylum Pseudomonadota; class Gammaproteobacteria; order DSM-16500; family DSM-16500; genus CAVQBL01. The sequence continues at coordinate 547,016 of CAVQBL010000016.1, forward strand.
GCTTGGTTACTAGGAGATAAAATGTATTTTCGCACTCGATTTACGGTTCTTTCTCCAGGATGGGTGGGTAGAATGGTAAGTCCTGATGGCATGAATGCCTATGAAATACAAAAAAGTTCTTCTATCTTAATTTCTCAATATGGACAACCCATAGAACTGCGGGTTGAAGGTTTTTAAGAGACTCTAATGGCAATCAAATTTCCCGACTTTCTCAAAGCAAGCGATGCTAAAACGAGAATATTTTTAGTCTTGACAGGTATAGTTGCTATTGGGCTCATTATTTTTGCTGCTGTACGTTTTTTTGGCGGGCGAGAAGGAGCGACAGGTCCATCTAAAGTAGCGGGGGCTCCAATTGGGCCATCTGTGCCAGGTGGTACGCTATCGCCTGCATATGAGCGCGCAGTTATACAAGCGAATGCTCAAGCCGCTGAAAAAGCCAAAATGACTGGCGGCACGAGTGTGCCAACACTCATTAATCCTGGCCAACAAAATAACTGTACTGTGTTATGTCCAGGGGAAGAAGCGGCTAATGTTGCAGATAATATTAATGAATCACTCAGAGCTGGAAAACTTTTACAAGACGAAGCAGATAAATTGCTTGCCTTGGCTAAAAATAATGCCGTACCAGGGGATTTTGCTGCAGCATTAGATGAGCTGGTTCGTCAAGGAAAGTTAACTCCTGAACAAGCAAGACAGCTATTAGATAAGTATAGATTACAACATCAGAATGCTTTATTAGCAGAAAGTGCGAAAGCAATGGATCCTCTGATTAAATCAGGAGAGTTACCATTAAGCGTTGCAAATGATTTGTTAGCACTGCAGAAAAAAAATGTTTCACTTTGCGAGTATGCGGCTGAATTAGATCGCATAGTCAGAGAAGGAAAAATCACACCGGGACTTTCTTCTAGATTGTTAGCTCAATATGCGCAACAACATGCGCGCGAAGCGGTCAATGAAGGTCAAGCTCAATTACGACGCATGGCTGCGACAGGACAAATACCTGCAGATGTTGCAGATGATCTCATTGGATATCAAAAAAGAAATGCTCCCGCCAGTGAATATAATGCAGAACTAGATCGTCTTGTGGCAGCAGGAAAGTTAATACCCGCACTGGTGGTAAGGTTGCGGGATCAATACAAACAACAAAAAACCGGTCTGCTGCAGCTGGTACTTTAGGTAAATTATTGGCCCAAGGTGGAGCGGTAGGGCGGAAGCGCAGCGACTATTGGATATGCAGGCGAAATAATGCTTCGTTGGACGATTACATTAATGAATTAAAGCGTGCAGTTCAGGCTGGGTATCATTACCCCTGAAATGGCGGCGCAATTATTAAGAGAATATCAATCCAGTTTGTTATCCCTGGCGCGCCCACCTGGAGTGATGCCAGGCTCTGAGTTGAATATTCCAGGCGCAGAAGAGTTTGAGAAATTCCAGCAAATTTAGCACAGCAAGCGCCGCCCGCAGCGACTCCTGTCACGACACCACCACCATCTGCTGCAGAGTACGCGGAAGCTGCAGCGGCACGGAACAGGCGGCGAATGAAGCGCGACAGCAAAGGCAACAAAGAATTCTCGATTTACAAGCAGCAATGAATACGCAGGCACAAGGACATTATCAATGTGTGGGCACCTACCGACATGGGGGGTCAAGCAGGCGCAGCAGAGACAGCAAAAGGTGGTCCTGGATTAGCGCCGGCGTAGTGGACCGGTGGTGCTCCTTCTGGTGGTGCTGAAATAAAGCCAGCGCTAATCAAAGCAGGTACTATTCTATTTGCAGTTTTAGATACGGCAGTTAATAGCGATTTTCCCGATACTCCTGTGATGGCTACGATTGTGCAAAATGGTGATTTTAAAGGGGCTAAATTACTGGGAAAATTGCAGCTTGCACAAGGCAAAGATAGAGTCAGTCTAACCTTCACTTTAATGGATAAAGAGGGTTGGCCAACAACTAAGAGTATTAATGCATTTGCTATTGATCCTGACACAGCACGCACGGTGATGGCGACTGATGTAAACTATCATTATTTAATGCGCTACGGCGGAATTATGGCCACTGCATTCCTACAGGCTATGCGAATGCACTTAGCCTATTGGTACAGCAACAACGGGTATTTTTGGTACCACGATACGAAACCTCCGTTGACAATTGTTCAGAATATCCTAACCGGTTTGGGTCAGGTGGGAACTGCATTGAGCGCTACTGTCCAGAACAATATTGAATACACCCACCCACTGTTCAGGTGAATTCCGGTGTAGGGATAGGCATATTATTCATGGCGGAGGTCCCAGCATAACGCGTAAGACGGGGCATCAATACCAAGGTTACTGGAGGTTTCGTTTTGGCTTCCGTTCGCCTATCTCGCTGTTTCTACTTGATGGTGAAGACTTGTGGGTCAACGATAGGGCTTACTCCGATCGCCCTAACATTTAGTGAAAAATTCAAAGTTGACAAGATGTTAATAATGGGCAAAAAGTATAAGTAAATACAGTATACTAATATGAAGAATAAAAAAATGGCCGCGAACCGCACGCATTATAAATGGAATTTTTGAGTGTCCATACGGGAATTTTGACAGAGGCAAGTAAAATGGCGCATGAAGGCGAGATGAAAAATACGAAGGGCAAGAAGAGGGGGAATACCACTTTTCCGACGACCAGGGTGCCTATGAAGTTGATGTTGAAACAACCAAAAAGCTCCTTCTGCTGCTACCGTAAAGGATAAGATATTAGCAACACTCAACCAATATCGTCGACCCATTATTGGGCTGTCCGTGTTTTTTGTTTTGATTTTCGTGATTTATAAGATGTTAACTCCTGCATCTACGACTCCCGCGACTGATATTACTCAAGCGTACCTATTGTTCCTCAGAAACCGATTGCGAAAGCACCCATAAAACAGTACAAAAAAATGTGTGCAACAGAGCCAGTAAACCCTAGTCTTGCTCCGGTTGAAGCCCAGCTTCCTGCCCCTCCACAAGCCCCCACAAGCCTCCACGGAGCAGCAGCCGGCCGCGCCCCCCCGTTGCTATAACGCAGCAACCTGCAGGCAACAGCTGTGTGCAAGGCAACATATGCTCTAGCGATAGGAGCCATCCATCGGAGAAAAAAGCATGCAAGATCGAGTGGCTGTACTAGAGGACCAAAATGCTAAATGATGAATTTCTTACAATCTGAATATGCGCAAAAATTGGTGTCTATCAAGCACAAGGCGATGTGTTAATGACAAATTGCAGGACCTTACAACCCGAGTTGCCAATATTGAAACGGGTTTAGCTGAAATGAATCAATTACTGCGAGGATTGAATAGTAAAACCACAGCGACAAAGTCACCCACGGGAAAAGATATCAGCGTGAGCATCCTTCTCCGATGGAAAAAACATATGAACATGAGCGTACTCCACCAAGGGAGAAAATAGTATATGAGCACGAGCATTCGCCTGAATAGAAAGAGTGTTTGAAGAAGTGGTGCGTAAAATTGTAGAACCAAAAATTGCTTTTACAGTACAAGCAATTATTCCTGGACGTGCATGGTTGAAATCAGATTCCGGTGATACGGTTACGGTAGCGGAAGGTGATGCACTAAAAGGTATTGGCCGCATTACCAAAATTGATCCTTATGATGGAATTGTTCAGATCGATACAGGAAGAAAAGTAGTAACGTTATCGTATGGAGTGAGTACGGAGTAGTTTCTTCTCGTCATTGCGAGCATGTGCTTTTCATGTGAAGCAATCCAGGGGAACGTTTTTGTGCTCCCTGGATTGCCACGCCCGCGCAAAAAAGCGCGCGCGGGCTCGCAATGACGGGGCTTCGATCTAACTTCAGCGCTCACACGTGTGGCAGAAGTCAGGAGATGTGGGTAATAAAATGGTAGGGAACAGACCTTAGCCCCCTTGGGGGTATAGATTGAGGTAAAAAATTATGACCTCTATTATAAGATTCATAAAATTTGTTCCACGGATTTTAAATACTATTATCTACGTGGCGCTGACAGCAAGTTTGTTTTACAGTAGCTTTGTCTATGCAGCTATATGAGTGGTGTTCCTAACGTTGCAGCAATGCTAGAAAACTTGTCACTCACGGTGCCTGATTTGATGCGGCTTGTAACAGCATTTGGATATGTTGCAGGGATGTATTTAATTTTCAAAGGGCTCTTGGAATTAAAAAAATATGGTGAGTCACGTACAATGATGTCACAGCATCACGAATTAAAAATTCCTTTGGGATTTATAATCGCAGGAACATTACTACTCTATTTGCCATCGACAGTATATACGGGAACACAAACTGTTTTTGCTGAAACCAATCCCATTGCTTACACGCCGGATCAGACCAATGATTGGACAAATGTCATCCAAGCAGCTTATTTAGTTATTCAATTTCTTGGTACAATTGCATTTATCAGAGGCTTAATTATTTTAAGTAACCTTGGGCATGCTCAACAAGGCACAGTGGGTAAAGGATTTGCTCATATATTAGGTGGAATATTATGTATTAACCTGTATCAATTTGTTCAGATAATAAAGGGTACATTAATGGTATAGTAGTGAAAATGATGTGGTTTAGTAACTTTCAAAAAGGAGATGTGATGATGAGTTTTAATCGCGTGCAAAAAAGTCTGTTGTTACTGATAGGCGGAATACTTTGTTTTTCTTTGGGTACGGCAGCATATGCTGTTTCAGGTATTGGTGGTGTCGCTGCTCAAGTAACAAGTAACTTAGGAAATGTCGCAAAATTGATTACGGCCGCATCTTATGTTGCAGGTATGGGATTTGGTGTAGGTGCGATTGTGAAATTTAAAGCACACAAAGATAACCCGACGCAAATTCCAATCGGAACACCGATTGCATTGTTATTTGTTGCTGCAGCGTTACTCTTTATTCCATCCGTATTTAAAGCATCAGGCGGTACGTTGTTTGGTGGAAGCGGTCTTGTGGCCGGTGTGTCCGGTGTAACAGGTTTTGGTGCAAGTAAAGCATCGTAAGCTTATGAATTATTATGCATGAACTTCAATTGGCAGTGAATTTAAATGGTTGGCGTATTTTTATCAAGACGCCGTGAAGATAAAGCATTTCTGCCAGTCGCAACTCGTGTATTTGAACGTGATAATTACACTTGCCAATATTGCGGTTTTCAAGCGCGAGAATTTCAAGAAGTTGTCAATTTAGATGGAAATTATACCAATAATAAATTGAGTAACTTGATTACTGCTTGTTGTTTTTGCTCCCAATGTCTGTTTCTAGAATCGGTGGGTGTAGATGAAATGGGAGGAGGCCAATTAATTTATTTGCCTGAAATGAGTCAAGCGGATTTAAATAGTTTTTGTCATGTGCTTTTTTGTGCGATGGGAAATGGAACAGGTTATCAAGAAACTGCACAAGCTATTTATCGTAGTTTGAAGTTTCGTAGCCAACTCATAGAAAATAAATTTGGTTCTGGAACAAGTAATCCGCCCATGTTTGGGCAATTAATTTTGGAATATCAAGCCCAGCATCCGGATAAGGCAGTAGATATTCTTAAGGATATGCGCTTGCTGCCATCTTACACCAAATTTAAGGTTCAATTAGATGCGTGGGCTGCAGCGCGCATTGGAAGAAGCTCGCTGCAGCAGGCGGGGTGAAAATGTTGAAGGATATAAACAATGCGTAGCTTCATAGATCCTTTATTAGATAGCATAGATTCATTCTTGCTTGGTTTAGCACTGAACTTAAGCAAACGACAGAATCTTATTGTGATTTAGAAACAGCGGATGATACAACATACCTTAGTGGCACGCGATGGTTCTTTAGTTTCTATTATTCGTGTTTATGGCGTTACTAAATTGATTGGAACAGAAGAGTTTGATCAGATTCATGACGGCATTATCGCAAAGTTTACAAGCCACTTTAAAACGACCAGGGCATGTGGTTCAAGTTTATTTTAGTTATGATAGAGCAGCAGTCAAACCTGAAATTGAAGATATTTTATCCCCCGCAAGTGGCACGGCAAGCGATTAAAATTAGATTTGGATGATTTATTCAAGGAACGTGTTGATTATCTTTCAAAATATTGTGCTCATGAAGAATTATATTTTGTTTTGTGGACACGTCCTTATTCATTAACTGCAGAACAACAAAAACGTGCAACCAAAGAAAAATTAAAATTTATTCGTGATAATAAAATTCCACCCTTTAAAAATGGTCAAAATCTTATTGCAGCAATTCCTGATTTGCGTGAATCGCATGCTTCATTTGTGCGTTCATTAGTCACAGACTTAAATGCATTAAATGTTTATTCGCATTTATTAGAAGTGCATGAGGCAGTTTATGCAATGCGTTATTCAGCTGATCCTGATTTTACAGATAAAGATTGGCGACCGGTATTACCTGGCGATAAAATTCCACTGCGTGAAACGCGCCCAGCTGGCAAGTGAATTATCAGGATTAATGTATCCGCCACTTGCGCGTCAAATATTTCCACGTGATGCAGTGAATATTGATTTACGAACAGTACGTGTAGGCGATCGAATTTACACGCCACTTTTTATTGATTTATTTCCGCAAGAATTAAAATCATTTATTAGTCTTTTTGCGCGCACGTTGCCAACGCAGGTTCCTTGGCGCATGTCATTTTTGATTGAAAGCGGTGGATTAGCCACTTTACGTTTTAAATCGGTGATGGCAGCAATTTTAAGTTGGACATCGGCACAAAATGCATTAGTGCATGATGCTGTATAAATTATTAAACGATATTGAAGCTTAATACAGATGATGCAGTTGTAAAATTACAAGTGAGTTTTGCTACCTGGGCACCTGAAGGCAATATTCGTTTATTGCGTACACGCGCTGCAGAACTTGCAAAAGCAGTAGAAGGTTGGGGCACATGCGAAGTTTCTGAAGTATCAGGTGATGTATTTGCGGGTATGGCATCCAGTCTTTTAGGATTTACATGCTAACAGTGTTGCTACACCTTCTGTTGCTCCACTTTCAGATGTCGTTTATATGTTGCCTTTCACTCGTCCTGCTTCTGCTTGGCAATATGGCGCATTGTTATTGCGTTCACCTGATGGAAAACTTTGGCCTTATCAACCTGGCTCTGCTCAGCAAACGACTTGGATTGACTTAATGTATGCACGACCGGGTTCAGGTAAATCGGTTTTATCAAATGCAATCAATTTAGCTTTATGTCTTTCGGGTGGTATTCAACGATTACCGCGCATTGCAATCATTGATATTGGTCCTTCCAGTAGCGGCTTGATTTCTTTATTGAAAGAAGCATTGCCGAAAGGAACAACAACATTTGGTTGCATATCATCGTTTACGCATGACTCCCGATTATTCAATCAATCCTTTTGATACGCAATTAGGTTGTCGTTATCCCACGGCACAAGAACGTGGTTTTTTAGTTAATTTTATTACCTTGTTAGCAACACCTTTAGGTGCAGAGCGGCCTTATGATGGTGTATCCGATATGGCGGGTTTAATTGTTGATGAGATTTATAAATATCTTGCTGATGATGGCAAACCACATCTTTATACAAAAGGAATTGAATCACTTAGTCGATGATATTTTAAGTGAAATTGGTTTTGTCATGGATGAACATACCACGTGGTGGGAAGTCACAGATGCTTTATTTTTAGCGGGATTTCATCATGAAGCTTTGCTTGCGCAACGTTATGCAATGCCACTATTGGCTGATGCTGAATGCAATTTGTCGTACGCCAAGTTGTTGAAGATCTTATATGGTCAAGTGAAAGCACCTACGGGTGAACCTTTGATTCAAGCTTTTAGTCGTATGATGTCGAGTGCAGTGCGTGAATATCCGATTTTATCAGGTGTTACGCAATTTGATATTGGTGATGCGCGTATCGTCTCACTTGATTTGGATGAAGTAGCCAAAAGCGGTGGTGATGCAGCTGAGCGACAAACTGCTGTGATGTATATGTTGGCGCGTTACGTGTTAGGCGCGACATTATTATCTGACAGAAGATGTTTTAGGTGATATTCCGGAAGCCTATCGTGAATATCATCGTAAGCGTATTGCAGAAATTCGTGAAGATGCAAAACGTATTGTATATGATGAATTTCACCGTACATCCAAAGCGCGCGCCGTGCGCGATCAAGTGATTCTCGATATGCGTGAAGGACGAAAATGGAATGTGCAAATTGCGTTAATTTCACAATCGCTAGATGATTTTGATCCTGTGATGGTCGAATTTGCGACGTCCATTTTTATTATGGATGCAGGTCCTGAACAAGCCATCAAACGCTCTACAGAAATTTTCGGTTTATCAGAAACCGCGCGTATTGCATTAAAAACGCGTGTGCATGGTCCTCGTGAAGGGGGTGCTACTTTCTTAGCGCAGTTTGCGACAAAGAATGGTATGAATACACAATTACTGACGAATACCTTGGGTCCAATTGAATTATGGGCATTTAGTACAACGGCAGAAGATGCGCGAGTGCGTAATAAACTTTATCAAAAAATTAGTCCGGCAGAAGCGCGACGCGTCCTCGCTAATTTATTTCCCTCGGGTTCAGTGAAGGCATTAATTGAGGCGCGTTTAGCGACTTTGAAAGAGCAAGAAGGTATTATTCAAGAAGAAAGTAATATAGGTATTGTGAATCAGTTGGTTGAGGAAATATTGGCTGCGTATAGTAAAAATCCAGATGTGAAAAGTTTGCCTAAGTAATATAAAAAACAGGTGTAACTATTCATGATTTTTACAAAAAAGAACTCGTCATTGCGAGCCTCACGCCTTAGCTTTATGTGAGGCGTGGCAATCCAGGAACACGGGGTATTCCCCTGGATTGCTTCGTCGCGAAGAGCATGCTCCTCGCAATGACGGCACGAGAGTTACAAACGGGTGAGAGTTTTGATGGCGCGATAGAAGGACCATACAATGAAAAAAAACAGCATGCTCTGGTGGATATTATTGAGCATAGTGTTAGGTGTGTTATGCGGCATATTTTTTCCTCAGAAAATGCTCGCTATCCGTTGGATTGGAATCATATTCATTAATTTACTTAAGCTAATTGTATTACCCCTGATTTTTTCTGCGCTGGTGAGTGCAATAGCCTCAATGGGTGGGGTAAAGCGTTTAGGAGCAATAGGGGGTTATACAATTGGGTATGTATTTTTTAGTGTTTCAGTTGCAGTTATTATTGGATTAATCTTACTTAATGTATTTCAGCCCGGGGTGGGTTTGTCTCCTGATCTTATTCTCGTTAATGCAACTCCTGCAGACTTAAAGCCAAAAGAATTTTCTTCGTTTTTATACACGTTATTTCCACCCAATATTATTGAAGCAGCAGCAAAATATGAAATTATGCCAATTGTACTTTTTAGTATTGTTTTTGCTATTGCGAGTCTTGCAGTTGGCGAGTCAGCTAAACCAGTAATTGATTTTTTCATTGGCATGCGCAATATCTTCATTAAGATGATTGTTTGGTTAATGTATGCTACTCCAGTGGGATTGTTTTCTTTATTGGGTGCTGCCGTTGCTGAAGCATATATCCATAAGAGTTTAATGAAAAGTTTGACAGGCGTGTTAGTATTTATTGCCGTATTTTTATTTGGATTATTTTTGCAAATCCTATGGCAAGTTGCCGTCATCAAGTTTATTACGCGAAGAAATACGAAAGAGTTTATCGGCAGTGCGTCCAATGCGCTGCTCACTGCTTTTGCTACTTCAAGCTCAATGGCCACATTACCCGTGACACTCATTGTTGCCAAACAACAAAATATTAACGAAGACGTTGCGCGCTTTGTTTTGCCACTCGCAACAACAATTAATCTTGCCGGAACAGCAATGTATGAAGCTGTTTCAGCGCTATTTTTTTGTCAAATTTTAGATTTACATCTTTCTCTTTTATCTCAGGTTGGAATTTTTGTCACCGCAATCATGGCGGGCATGGGCGCAACCGGTATTCCGGAAGGAGGATTGGTTACGATGATCATGGTATTGCGCAGTGTCAATGTTCCTTCTTCAGCAATAACATTGTTGTTACCTTTTGATCGCGTGCTGGATCGTTTCCGTACGATGGTGAATGTGTGGGGAGATTTAGTGTGTGCGGCGACGGTGGATCATTATGCGGTGCGGCGGCGGCAATAACCTCGTCTACCAATTTGGTAGAAATTGGTAGGTTATTGGTATTTGGTATTAGACAGGGGATTGCACCGGTCTTGCTTCAAGGGTGGGGGGCGGCGGAACCTCGGTCGTTATCTGTGGTGGTTGTTGCCTAAAGAAAAAGGTTGCTCCTGCACCCCAAAGGAAACCTCCCCCCACCACCAAGATTCCCAAACTATAAAACATGTCATTATAACATCGTGCAGGAGTGATCTCATGAGGCTCACTATAAACATCACGAAAACCACATGTGTAAGCAAAATTCAGTAAAGCGAGTGAAGCGAAACACACATATGTTCCAGCACATATTTTTGCCCCTCTTAAAGCATATCTAACTCTAGAATGACTCATTTGCATATTTCCTAATAGGTAAAAAAACATCATTATAATGTTTTTAGATCACCCCTGTCACGAACCCTAAATGGCGGCTGATGGCATTGCTAAAACGAACGGATAACCATTTGGTAGAAATTGGTAGGTTATGGGTATTTGTTATTGTGCTACTTATGTGCTATATTTTATATAGGGTAGAACTTGGAGTGATTAATATGATAACTGTACATATTCGTAAGCAAGGGGGAGCAGCTGTTATCACCATCCCGTCTGATGTTCTCAAAATGCTAAGCATTGGAGTAGGCACAGTATTAGCACTCGATGTGACTAAGGAAGGGTTTACTGCTCATGCAGTGCAAAAAACATCTCGTAAGCGATACTCCTGACTTCTGCCAATTTTAAAATATTCGTAAAGCCCTAAAAAAAAGTTCTTTGATTACAAGAAATTATATTTTTGTAGAATGCAAAAAACCGCACTAAGTGGTATTCTGCACGCATGCGAGGTGACCTGATTATTAGAACTGTCCGTACTGCGTCAGGTGCAACAGCAGTACAAATTATTCGATACGCAAATAGCAAACGTATTGTGGTAAAACATATCGGCAGTGCGCACACAGACGATGAGCTAGCTACACTTCGTAGCGAAGCTGAACGCGTGCGTGAGCAGCTTTCCCCGCAACTCTTTCTTTTCTCTTCGATAGAATCTCCAACGCGACTCCTGCATATGGATCATTTGAGTCTGGAAAGGAGTTACACATCGTTTTGCGCATGAGGCACTTAGAAAGTGCAATCAACAATGTGGGCTTGGTTTTCTTTCTCCGCTTTATCAAGATATTGCGCTTATGCGCATCATTGAGCCAACTTCTAAATTACGCACCATTACACTTTTACAACGCTATTTCAATATAAGTTACGCTGAACGTACTGTTTACCGTCTGCTTCCAAAGTTGATAAAACAGAAAGAAGCTATTGAAAATGCTGCTTATCAGACAGCATGCACATACTTTGGCGAATCATTTGCACTTATTCTTTATGATGTTACTACACTGTATTTTGAAAGCCATGAGCCTGATGATGAACTTCGAGCCAGAGGATTTTCTAAAGATGATAAATCCAAACAACCTCAGATTGTTATTGGATTGCTAGTAACGCCACAAGGTTTTCCACTTATGCATGAGGTATACAAAGGTAATAAATTTGAGGGTCACACAATGCTTGATGTCATTAAGCAATTTCAAAAACGTCATGCAGATGCCAAACCAATTGTGGTAGCAGATGCCGCAATGCTTTCGCGTGAAAATATGCAATTTCTAGAGACCGAAGGCTATCGATATATTGTGGGCGCTCGATTAGCGAATACACAACGATCATTCATCGACAAAATAGCCGTGAAGCTTGATCGTAAAGATGGCGTCGCAATACGTTTACCTTATCCCAATCGTTCTTATGATGTTGTTTGTGCTTACTCATCACAACGAGAAAAAAAGGACAGGCGACAATTTGAAAAGCAAGTCACAAAAGCCATGATGCTTGTTGCGCGAAAAGAACCAGGAAAGCGAGCCAAATTTGTTAAAAAATCGTTGGATGGAAAATCTAGTTTTGTGTTAGACGAAGAACTTAAGGAAAAAACAGAAAAGTTACTTGGCATCAAAGGGTATTGCACTAACATTTCTGAGAGTGAGATATCAAACGAACAAATCATTGCTTACTATCATGATCTTTGGCGTATTGAACAGGTGTTTCGAATGTCAAAAACCGATCTTAAAACACGACCCATTTTTCATTATGCACATGATGCTATTAAGGCACATATATTGCTGTGTTTTATGGCGCTAATGATAGGAAAATTTCTGGAAATTAAAACAGGACTCTCATTGCAGCGTATCCGAGATATTCTCTGGAGTGTACACGAAGCTCACATTGAGGATACTCTTACTGGTAAACGGATTACACTACAAACAAACTTAACTGAATATCATAACAGCGGGCTGGCGGGTATCCTCAAACCGCACTAATTGGCAGAAGTCAGGAAAACATCATTATAATGTTTTTAGATCACCCCTGTCACGAACCCTAAATGGCGGCTGATGGCATTGCTAAAACGAACGGATAACCATTTGGTAGAAATTGGTAGGTTATGGGTATTTGTTATTGTGCTACTTATGTGCTATATTTTATATAGGGTAGAACTTGGAGTGATTAATATGATAACTGTACATATTCGTAAGCAAGGGGGAGCAGCTGTTATCACCATCCCGTCTGATGTTCTCAAAATGCTAAGCATTGGAGTAGGCACAGTATTAGCACTCGATGTGACTAAGGAAGGGTTTACTGCTCATGCAGTGCAAAAAACATCTCGTAAGCGATACTCATTGAAAAAGTTGTTACATGGGATAACCCCAAAAAAGATAGCAGCTCTTAATAAGAAGACTCAGTGGGCACGTGAAGGGAAATCAGTTGGCCGCGAAAAAACATGACTAAACATTCTATTCCAAAGCGAGGCGATGTGTATTGGATTGACCCTAATCCTATTGCAGGTCGAGAAATGAAAGATCGGCACCGATTTATTGTTATCACGCCTAAAGAAATTAATGCGCTAGGAATTGCGATGACTGTACCTATTACAAGTGGTGGAACTTTTTCGCGAAATACAGGATTAACTGTATCTATTACTGGTCATGATACAACGGGTGTTGCAGTTTGTAATCAGGTGCGTTCATTTGATATTGAAGCAAGAGTACGCGCTGGTACTGCACGATACGTAGAAACAGTGGATGCTGCAATAATCGATGAAATTGTTAACCGGGTTGTGAGTGTCATTGATCCAGCATTGGATTAAGCGAGAGGCCGCTTAATTTTTTCAGTTCATTTTCGATGAGATGGAATCCAATAGTGTTGCTGTTCAAATGGATACGTAGGTAATTTAATTCTTTGTTTCACTTCACCTTGATGTAATAATTCCCAATCAAGATCATAGCCTTTCACATAAAGATTGGCCAAAGCTAATAAATTTTCTTTATAGCTTTTTGATTGAGCGTCTAATTCATTCAACGTTTGTTTCAACACTTTTTGGTAAAGGGCTGCGTCTTTAGCTTCTTTATCTACTTTTCCATAAAAATAATTTGCTTTTTGTTTTTCTTTCACATTTTCTAATTGTTTTTTTAATTCTTCTATGGAATTGACTACCAATGATGCTCGATAGTTGAAATGCCTGCGACCTACATTCAAGGTATACGCAACGGCTGAGAGTGGCATTTGTTTATTCTCTTCTTTTTCCAACCATCCAATTAAATCAAATATACGGTGCTGGAGTGCTTGCTCAGATTTTGCAGATAACGTCAATAAATAATACGGTTTAGCATCCGTGTTCTTGATCTCTTGAAGTGGCGCTTCTTCAATAAGAATATGCGCATTCGCCCCACCAAATCCAAATGAACTCACTCCTGCACGACGAGGAATTTCTCTGTCTGCTTTATCTTTTAATCGTTTCCAAGCTTGGGTTTTCTCAACCAGATAGAATGGACTTTCTTTTATTTCAATATAGGGATTCAATTCTTTAAAATTCACCAACCCAGGCAATTTCTTATGCTGCATCGCGAGCAATACTTTAATTACACCTGCAATTCCGGCTGCTGCTTCTAAGTGACCTATGTTAGTCTTCACAGAACCTAATCCACAATAGGCTGCTGTTTGCTTTGGATTACCTTCCTTAATTCTTAACTCCTCAAAAGCTGTCTTTAATCCATTCACCTCAATCGGATCACCTAATGATGTTCCTGTTCCATGCGCTTCGATATAACTAATCGTATCCCACTTCGCATTACCCCGTGTATAAGCTTCCATTATCACTTCTGCCTGCGCATTGGGATTAGGTACTGTCAATGCACTCACGTGTCCGCCATGATTAACTGCGCTCCCCTTGATCACACCATAGATGCGATCACTTTCTGCCAGCGCTTTACTTAATCGCTTTAAGAGAATAACGCCAACGCCTTCTCCTCTGACATAACCATTCGCTGTTTTATCAAATGTCTTACACCGTCCGTCTTCGCACAGCATTCCCGCCTGTGCAAAAGCAATATGCAAGGTCGGTGTCAACATTGCATTTACTCCGCCTACAATTGCTGCCTCACAATCTCCCTTTTGTATTGCATTGACTGCCTGATGTAATGCCACTAATGAGCTGGAGCAAGCAGTATCGACAGGTACGCTTGGACCACTAAAATTCATCAAATATGAAGTCCGGTTTGCTAAGACACTGTGGGCATTACCAGTTGGCAGATAAGACGATACCACACCCGCTTTTTGCAAAAGCTCCATGTAATCACTGGTTGAAACACCGACAAACAAACCCGTTTTAGCTGTTGCTAAGGCTTCTGGGGTATAACCCGCATCTTCTATTGCTTTCCATACTGTTTCTAAAAATAAACGTTGCTGCGGATCCATCAATTGCGCTTCACGGGTTGAAATTCCAAAAAAGTCCGCATCAAATTGATCAATACCATCAATAAATCCCCCCCATTTCACTGTCTTATGCTCTCCTTCCTCATGATACACATGCCAATCCCACCGCGACGCTGGTATTTCACTGATTAAATCTTTTTGTTCTTCCAAATTCTTCCAAAATACATCCAAGTCCGGTGAACCAGGAAATACACCACTCATCCCAATAATCGCTATATCTTCTTCTCTTCTTTCTGCTGGCAATTCAGCAGCTTTTTTTACGTAACGTTGTCTCGATTTCGGTATCACTTTTGCTGTTTCAGAAACGATATCTTTGGCAACTGTTTTCACCACAGAATGATGGGCTAACATTGCTTCTCTATGTTCATCCACTAAATACGTGGCAAAACTTCTTAACGTTTGATGTTCAAACAAAATAGCCGGCGTTAACTCTAAGCCATAATAAGCATTTATTTGATTGGCAAAACTGGTCAAACTAATGGAATCAACTCCATACTCACTCAGCTCTGTATCTGCATCAATATCGTGTGGTTTTATTTTCAATAAACTAGATATCATTTTCATTAGTTGTGTTTGTATTTTCTCTAACAATAATTCTTCATCACTTGACGTACGCGGCACTAACGCAACTTCTTTCGCCGACATTTTTCCTAAGTATTTAGTCAGTTTGGATTGACGTCCAGATAACACAATATATTCTGCGTTCTCTTGAGTAAGAGCTGAAAGAAAAGCTTGGATACCTTCTTGCGTGCTAAGCGGGATTGCTCCTAATGTTTGTTTCATCCATTGCAAGGATGCCTCATCGATTCGCATCCCGCCTTCTGCCCACAGTGGCCAGTTAATGGCGATCGTTTTGCCATGACGTTGATTTTGTTTTCTCTTTTCTTCTCGGTATTCTGCATACGCATCCATAAAACCATTCGCATACGCATAATCACATTGACCAATATTGCCAAATATCGACGCGATTGATGAGAACATCACAAAGAAATCCAGCGGTTCTGCTTTTGTCACTTTATCCAGTTGCTGTGTGCCCTCTATTTTAGGCGCTAAAACCTCTTTGATTTCTTCTCGTGTTTTTTTCAAAATCAATGCATCACGTAATACACCCGCACTGTGAATTACGCCATTTAATGAACCAAAGCGCTGTTTTATTTTTTTCAATACATTCTCAAGATCTTTTCGCTTCGTCACATCCGCTCGAACATACAACACGTTCGCTCCAAGCTTTTCTAACTCTGCCAACATGGATTGTTGTTTCTCTTTTAATGCTGAGCGTCCGGTTAAAATTAATTTTGCTTGGTAATGTTGTGCTAGATAACGAGCGAAGATAAGTCCTAGCCCGCCCGCACCGCCCGTGATCAGATAAACGCCGTATTTTTTGAGTAAAATATTAGAACTTGATTCTTTCGGCGGAATAATTTCTTTGTAGGTTTTAATCCAACGTTTATTTTCTTTATCATAACGAACTTCAATTTCTGATTGGCTGAGCTCAGATAAAAGCGTTGTGATGCCTTTTTCTTTTAAATCGGGCAGGGTAATCACTCGATACTTGAGATTAGGATGTTCTAAGCGCACTGTTTTGGCAAAAGCAGCTAACGATTGCGTAAATAGCGATTCTCTTTCATTCACACAACACACTTGAATCTCGTCTTTTAGCGGCTCTTGACTCAGCGCCTGGGCTAAGTAAAAAAGCGGGTACAATATCTCGGCCCCAACTTTTTCTTCTTCTGACGGATGCCGATAAATAATATACCTTGGTAAACCTTTTTCTTCTTTTAAGCGCTGAACCTGCGTGACATCGTTTTCAGCGCTTAGGAGTATAGGAAGAATCGATTCTGCGGGAAACTGCTTGCGTAGCTCATCCACTAGACCGCTTTCTTCATCAAAAACCCAGATGGGCCCTTTGAGTGCAACCGATTCATTGGTTATTGGTTTGCATTCCCATGCCGGGTGATAAGCATAAACTTGCGCTTTTTCTTCGCTTCCTTCCTCGCGGAAAACACGAACAGTAAAATCTTTGATAACCACTTTTACTTTTCCGCTTTCATCCACCATTTGAATTTGAAATTTCTTCAGGTCCGCTTTTTCCTTGTCAGCAAGCAAACTCGCATACACATAACAAGTCGAGGGTAACGTCCCAAAAATCTCAATTTCACCAAGACTAAACGGCAGAGACAACGCATGCTCTTCTTGCATGAATCCTACGGTAGCTTGCAGTGCTCCATCGAGCAAACTGGGGTGTAACACAAATGCTTCTTTTCCTGATTCCAAATGCGCAGGCAATTGTATCTTTGCTAGTACTTCACGTTCATTGCTTGAAAGTGACTGAATCACTTGAAAACCAGGCCCGTATTCCAGTCCCATCGAGCGATAGTAAGTATAAATATCTTCACGATTTTGATGCTGTAGACAACGTGCTTTAATTAAACCAAGAGCTAGCGCTTGCGGTTCAACAGGGGAGGCGACAGTCAGGATTTTTCCCTGCGCATGTACTTGCAGTTCATTCTCATTTACAGCAGTGGTTACTTCAAAGGTCACGCCGTTTTCTTCTGGATAAAGACTGATGGTTACTGTTTGCGGCTCAGTTCCCATCACAATGGGGCGTTCCCAAATAATATTGCGTAATCGCACCACATGTTCATCGGGCATTGCGAGCATGCCTGCTGCTCTTGCCATTTCAATATAGGCAGCCCCAGGCAAAACGGCTTTTCCTTTGACATGATGGTCCGCCAGATAAAACTCATTCCCTGTTAATACTTTGGTAAAAATTTCGGCGGATAAAGTCGAGACATTCTTATCTAGCAAAGGGTGCAATACAGTCGATTGAATCGTCGTTGTTTCTTCGACAAATGTTCCTTCAGGTATCCAATACTTTTCTTTGGTAAAAGAATACGTTGGCAATGAGATCTTTTGTTTTGACTCACCTTGATGTAATAGTTCCCAATCAAGCTCATAACCTTCCGCATAGAAATTTGCTAAGGCGCTTAACTTGTCGCGATAGTCACTGGGTGATAATTTATCGATCTGTGTGATATCCTGCATTAATGCTTTAAATAATTCTTTAAAGATCGCTTGGTTTCGTGGTTGTTCTTTGCTTTCTACGCTCATAAACACATTTGCAGGTAGTTTCCCCTCACTAACTTGCCGCATGCTATCTTGCAACTCCTCAATAGAATCCACCACCCATGCACAGCGCCTAGCAAAGTGGCTCCTTCCTACATTTAATGTGTAACTAATATCTTCCAGTGAATTTATTTTTGTTTGTTGGCTCAGCCATCCTTCTAAGTTTTTTATCATTTGCTGTAGCGATGATTCCGTTTTTGCAGAGAGTGTCATCAGATAAGCCGGTTTATTTGTTGGTTGCACATAACTTACTTCGGGCGCTTCCTCAATAACAATATGTGCACACGTACCACCAAAGCCAAAGGAGCTGACTCCTGCTCGACGCGGAATATCTCTTCCTTCCTCGTCCTGTAAACGCTGCCATTCACGAGTCTTGTCAACAATATAAAATGGACTGCCTTCAATTTTGATATGTGGATTCAATTCGTTAAAATGCACATTACTGGGAATTTGACCATAACGCATAGCGAGTAACACTTTCATCACGCTGGCAATTCCGGCCGCAGGCTCAAGATGACCGATGTTTGTTTTAACTGATCCTAATCCGCAATAAGAGACTTTGTTACGGACTTCCTTAAATTTGCTAAAAGCTAATTTCAATCCTTCCACTTCAACCGGATCACCTAACGCTGTTCCTGTACCATGCGTTTCTATATAACTAATGGTAGCTGGATTGATATTGCCTTCACGATACGTTTTTTCTAGCAGTTGCGCTTGTGCAATCGCATTTGGCGCAGTTAATGATTGCGCCTTACCACCATGGTTGACAGCAGTTCCGCGAATAATGCCATAAATCATATCTCCATCTGCTTTAGCTTGATCTAAAGGTTTTAACAGGAGTGCTCCAACACCTTCTCCTTTGACATAACCATTTGCATCCTTATCAAACGTTTTGCATCGCCCATCAGGTGAGAGAACGCCTAACTGACTAGTTGCCACAAATGTGTTAGGACTTAACATCAAACTTACACCACCTGCAATTGCCAGCGTACATTCTCCCCGTTGCAGCGCGGTTACAGCATGATGAATTGCAACTAATGCGCTTGAACAAGCCGTATCAATTGCCTCACTTGGACCATGTAAATTCAATAGATATGAAATGCGATTAACCAACATGGCATGCGAGTTACCTGTTGCTGTAAAAGCGTGTGATATACCCGCTTTAATCAGTAATTCCTGATATTCATTAAATTGAACGCCGACAAATAACCCGATATTACGATCTGATAAAGTATAGGGATCATAACCACCATCTTCTATTGTTCTCCATACAGTTTCTAAAAAGAGTCGATGTTGCGGATCCATGAGCTCAGCTTCAAGAGGAGAAATCTTAAAGAAATTTGCATCAAATAAATCTACTCCATCAATAAAGCCACCCCATTTAGAATTAGTTTTATGAAGATCTTGTGTGGAATTACTATAATACTTATGCCAGTCCCAACGATTCGCTGGAATTTCTGTTATTAAATCATCGCCTGCTTGTAAATGATTCCAGAAGTCCGCTAAATTTTTTGATTGCGGAAAAATGCCAGACATGCCAATGATAGCTATCGGCTGATGGATTTGAGTATCAAGTTCAGTAGATGCTGCAAGCTGAGAAAATTGAGAGGGTGGTTTCTCCGAATTTACTGCCGTTAACTGCGGGGAGATGGCAGAGATAGTATTCTGATCGCCATACATTTTCATTACTGCACTGGTAAATTGATTTATTAAATGCTGGCTGATAGCTTGAATATTGTTATACGCATAAAATATAGCCGGTGTTATAGCAATGCTATAATACTTGCTAATCTGGTTCGCTAGTTCAGTAAAACCAATAGAATCTATGCCATATTCACTGAGATTGCACTTGATATCGATCTCTTGGATTTTAATTTTCAGTAGGTCGGATACTTTATTAGTGAGCGTAGCTTGCACCTTCTGAAGCAATTGTGCTTTGTCTACGATAATATGCTGTGCAAGAGAAGCTTCGATCTGATCAATCAGTAAATTTGCTTCAGATATACGTTGTGTAATTTTTTTCTTGTCACCTGAAAACACAGCGAACTGCGTACCTGTTTCTTGGGTCAGGGCATCGATAAATGCATTGATGCCATCTGCTGTTTGCAGCGGGATTAAACCTAGATTTTGTTTTAATTGTTCTACACTGGCTGGGTGAATCTGCATCCCTCCCTCCGCCCAGAGCGGCAATTAATGGCGATCGTTTTGCCATGACGCTGATTTTGTTTTCTTTTTATTTCTCGATACTCAGCATACGCGTCCATAAAACTATTCGCATAGGCATAATCGCTTTGGCCAATATTACCAAATATTGATGCAGTCGAAGAAAACATCACAAAAAAGTCTAATGGTTCTGCTTGTGTCACTTCATCCAGTTGCTGCGTACCTGCTATCTTAGGCGCTAAAACTTCTGTGATTTCTTCTCGTGTCTTTTTCAAAATCAATGCATCATGTAACACGCCCGCGCTATGAATCACACCGTTTAATGCACCAAAGCGCTGTTTTATTTTTTTCAACAGCCCCTTTAGATCTTTTTGCTTAGTCACATCAGCACGAACGTATAAAACATCTGCACCCAGATTTTTTAATTCATCCATATTCGAGTTTTGTTTCTCGTTAAGCTCTGAACGTCCTATCAAAACAAGCTTTGCCTGGTAGCGCTCAGCTAAATAACGTGCGAATAGCAAACCTATCCCACCCGCACCGCCAGTAATGAGGTATACGCCATTTTTTTTGAGGACCGGTTGTGAATTTGATTCTTTAGGATGCGCTACTTCTTCATAACACTTAATTGAACGTTTATCATCGCTGTCATAGTGAACTTCTATATCGTAGTGGCTAAGTTCTTGAAGAAGAAACTCTATGTTTTGTTCTCCCATTTTTTGTGTATGTACAATTTGACATACAATTTTTGGATGCTCTAAATGTATAGTCTTAGCAAGACCTGATAGCGCTTCTGTGAATGGAGAACATTGTTCTTGCGCTATCTCGTTTAGAGAAAGTATGCGGACGACTTCGCTCGGATTTTGCCGAATCAGTGCTTGCGCTAAATAAAATAAATCATAGTAGCCATGCTCAATTTGCGGATGAATTATTGAGTTAGATAAATCAGTGTAGTGAATAATTTGTCGAGGAAATAATCTATGCTCTAATAGCTCATCTAAAAGACGGACATAATCATTGGCATGTGTTTTATTGAGTATAAAATCATACTGACCAATCTTTTGATACACTTCTCCTGATCTCACAGAAATTATCGCTTTTTTCGGAACCTTCTCGTAATACTTGAACGATATTTTCCTTTTCAGAAAAAACCAAATAGGAGCGGCGAGAGAGATTTTATTTTTTTTATCGCTTGCCAATGCTTGCTGTTTCCAAACGGGTTGGTAGTAGATACTCCTATCTTTTCTTCAGCAACATCTTGTTGTAGTGGTATAGGTTGTGGCAATGTTGCCATCGTCCTCATAGACTGATGCTCTGGAATCCAATGTCGTTCTCTGGCAAAAGGATAATATGGCAAGGGTAATCTTTTCTTTGCTTCCCCTGCATGCAATTGTTCCCAATCAAGCTCGTAACCTTCGGTATATAAATTCGCTAATGTTAATAATACCTCGCGATATTCGCTTGCAGACAATTGCTTTCCTTGGCTTATCTCTTGCATTGTCTGCTTAAATATTTTCTTAAAGATCGCTTGATTTCGTGGTTGTTCTTTACTGTCTACACTCATAAACACGTTCGCAAGCTGTTTCCCCTCACTTATTTGTTGCAAGCTTTCCTGCAATTCCTCTATAGAGCTTGTTACCCATGCACAGCGCTTAGCAAAATGATTTCTGCCCATATTTAATGTGTAGCTGATTGCTTCCAGAGAACGCTCTTCTTGCAATAATTTGCTAGCCATTTTCTAAATCTATCAGACGCTGTTGAGGGCAATTTATTTTTTGCGGATAGAGTAATGGGATACGCAGACTTATTAATGGCTAAGCTGAAGCAACTTTGGGCCTTCTTCAATCACTACATGCGCATTGGCTCCGCCAAACCCGAATGAACTCACGCCTGCACGATAAGGAATTTCTCTGCCTTCATTGTCTTTTAGTCGTTCCCAATCTTGGGTTTTCTCAACTAGATAGAATGGACTGTCTTTTATTTCAATATACGGATTCAGTTCTTTAAAATTGACTAACCCCGGTAATTTCTTATGCTGCATCGCGAGCAATATTTTAATTACACCTGCAATTCCAGCTGCAGCTTCTAAATGCCCTATGTTGGTCTTCACTGTTCCCAATCCGCAATACGCTGTCGTTTGCTTTGGGTTACCTTCCTTCGTTCTTAATTCCTCAAACGCTTTTTTTAATCCGTTGACTTCAATTGGGTCGCCTAACGATGTGCCCGTTCCATGCGCTTCAATATAGCTAATGGTTTCTACATCGATGTGTGCATGTTCACAAGCAGTGATAATGACATCTGCCTGCGCATTCGGATTGGGTACTGTCAGCGAACTTACATGACCGCCGTGATTAACCGCACGTGCCTTTAATCACACCATAAATCGTATCGTCGTCTCTCAACGCTTTGCTAAGGGGCTTTAATATAATTGCACCAGCGCCTTCTCCTCGGACATAACCATTGGCTGATTTATCAAACGTTTTACACCGACCATCTTCACTTAACATGCCTGCTTTAGTAAAAGACAGATACAGAGTTGGAGTTAATAAAGCATTCACACCACCCGCAATAGCAATGTCACAATCCCCACCACGAATTGCTTTCACAGCATTATGAATCGCAACCAGTGAACTGGAACAAGCGGTATCAACTGCTTCGCTCGGTCCGTGCAAATTAAGTAAATAGGAAACACGGTTGCTTAACACGCTATGTGTATTACCTGTCGGGGTATACGCTGAGTCTTCATGTATAGCTTGTTGCAAAAGCTCTGTATAATCACTACTTGAAACGCCGACAAACAAGCCGGTTTTTGCTTTTGCTAACACCTCTGGGGTATAACCCGCATCTTCTACTGCTTTCCATACCGCTTCTAAAAATAAGCGTTGTTGCGGGTCCATCAATTCAGCTTCACGAGGAGAGATTGCAAAAAAACCTGCATCAAATTGATCGATGCCATCAATAAACCCACCCCATTTCACTTTTGTCTGATGCTCTCCTTCTCCATAATACGCATGCCAATCCCAGCGTGACGCTGGTATTTCACTGATTAAATCTTTTTGCTCTTCCAGATTTTTCCAAAATGCATCCAAGTCCGGTGAGCCAGGAAATACACCACTCATCCCAATAATCGCTATATCTTCTTCTCTTCTTTCTGCTGGCAATTCAGCAGCTTTTTTTACGTAACGTTGTCTCGATTTCGGTATCACTTTTGCTGTTTCAGAAACGATATCTTTGGCAACTGTTTTCACCACAGAATGATGAGCTAACATTGCTTCTCTATGTTCATTCACTAAATACGTGGCAAAACTTCTTAATGTTTGATGTTCAAACAAAATCGCCGGCGTTAATTCTAAGCCATAATACGCATTGATTTCATCGGCAAACAGGGTCAAACTAATGGAATCAGCTCCATACTCACTCAACTCTGTCTCCGCATCTAAATTTTGAATTTTCAATAATTCAGAAATTATTTTCACTGCTTGTGTTTGTACTTTTTCTAATAGCAATCCTTCATCACTTGATATAATGGGTTCCGATACTGGCTGGCCAGCATGGATTTGCGCTTTTTCTTCGCTTCCTTCTTTGCGTAAAACACGAGCGGTAAAATCTTTGATGACCACTTTTACTTTTCCACTTTCATCCGCCATTTGAATTTGAAACTTTGGCAGGCTCACATACACATAACAAGTCGAGGGTAACGTCCCAAAAATCTCAATTTCACCAAGACTAAACGGCAGAGACAACGCATGCTCTTCTTGCATGAATCCTACGGTAGCTTGCAGTGCCCCATCGAGCAAGCTGGGATGTAACACAAACGCTTCTTTTCCTGATTCCAAATGCGCAGGCAATTGTATCTTTGCTAGTACTTCACGTTCATTGCTTGAAAGCGACTGAATCACTTGAAAACCAGACCCATATTCCAGTCCCATCGAGCGATAGTAAGTATAAATATCTTCGCGATTTTGCTGCTGTAGACAACGTGCTTTAATTAAACCAAGAGCTAGCGCTTGCGGTTCAACAGGGGAGGCGACAGTCAGGATTTTTCCCTGTGCATGTACTTGCGGTTCACTTTCATTTACAGCAGTGGTCACTTCAAAAGCCACACCGCTTTCTTCTGGATAAAGACTCATGGTCACTGTTTGCGGCTCAGTTCCCATCACAATGGGGCGTTCCCAAATAATATTGCGTAATCGCACCACATGTTCATCGGGCATTGCGAGCATGCCTGCTGCTCTTGCCATTTCAATATAGGCAGCCCCAGGCAAAACGGCTTTTCCTTTGACATGATGGTCCGCCAGATAAAACTCATTCCCTGTTAATACTTTGGTAAAAATTTCGGCGGATAAAGTCGAGACATTCTTATCTAGCAAGGGATGTAAAGCAGCTTCACTGCTCACAGTAACATGGGGTATCGTCGCAGGTATCCAATAGCGTTCCTTGCCAAAAGGATAAGTGGGCAACGGTATTTTCTGTTTCGATTCATTTTGATGTAATAAATCCCAATTTAACTCATATCCTTTAACATATAAATTGGCCAAAGCACGTAAATTTTTCTTATAGCGGACTGCATCTTGATTACCTACTGCTTTTAATTCATCTATCGTGCTTTCTAGTACTTTTTCATAAATTCCCGCATCGTCTAATGCTTTGTTTTCCACGCTCCCAATAAAATAATTTTGATTCTTCCTTTTTTGTTGTGCTTCTTTCAGTAACTCGTTCAAATTTTCAATCGAATCCGCGACTATGGCCACACGATAGGTAAAATGACCACGCCCAGAGTTTAGTGTGTAAGCAATAGCAGATATTGGAATTGACAAATGATCTTTTTGGCTTAGCCAATTTGATAAAATTTGCATACGTTCACTCAATGCATGGTCTGTCTTTGCAGATAAAACCAAAAGGTAAGAGGGCTTTAAACGGTTTTCTCTGTTGGCTCGTTCGGGTGCTTCCTCGATCACCACATGCGCATTGGCTCCACCAAACCCAAATGAACTCACGCCTGCACGATAAGGAATTTCTCTGCCTTCATTGTCTTTTAGTCGTTCCCAACCTTGGGTTTTCTCAACTAGATAGAATGGACTGTCTTTTATTTCAATATACGGATTCAATTCTTTAAAATTCACCAGACCAGGTAATTTCTTATGCTGCATCGCGAGCAATACTTTAATTACACCTGCAATTCCAGCTGCAGCTTCTAAATGCCCTATGTTGGTCTTCACTGTTCCCAATCCGCAATACGCTGTCGTTTGCTTTGGGTTAGCTTCCTTCGTTCTCAATTCCTCAAACGCTTTCTTTAATCCGTTGACTTCAATTGGGTCGCCTAACGATGTGCCCGTTCCATGCGCTTCAATATAGCTAATGGTTTCTACATCGATGTGTGCATGTTCACAAGCAGTGATAATGACATCTGCCTGCGCATTCGGATTGGGTACTGTCAGCGAACTTACATGACCGCCGTGATTAACCGCACTGCCTTTAATCACACCATAAATCGTATCGTCGTCTCTCAACGCTTTGCTAAGGGGCTTTAATATAATTGCACCAGCGCCTTCTCCTCGGACATAACCATTGGCTGATTTATCAAACGTTTTACACCGACCATCTTCACTTAACATGCCTGCTTTAGTAAAAGACAGATACAGAGTTGGAGTTAATAAAGCATTCACACCACCCGCAATAGCAATGTCACAATCCCCATCACGAATTGCTTTCACAGCATTGATGAATCGCAACCAGTGAACTGGAACAAGCGGTATCAATTGCTTCGCTCGGTCCGTGCAAATTAAGTAAATAGGAAACACGGTTGCTTAACACGCTATGTGTATTACCTGTCGGGGTATACGCTGAGTCTTCATGTATCTGTTGCAAAAGCTCTGTATAATCACTACTTGAAACGCCGACAAACAAGCCGGTTTTTGCTTTTGCTAACACCTCTGGGGTATAACCCGCATCTTCTACTGCTTTCCATACCGCTTCTAAAAATAAGCGTTGTTGCGGGTCCATCAATTCAGCTTCACGAGGAGAGATTGCAAAAAAACCTGCATCAAATTGATCGATGCCATCAATAAACCCACCCCATTTCACTTTTGTCTGATGCTCTCCTTCTCCATAATACGCATGCCAATCCCAGCGTGACGCTGGTATTTCACTGATTAAATCTTTTTGCTCTTCCAGATTTTTCCAAAATGCATCCAAGTCCGGTGAGCCAGGAAATACACCACTCATCCCAATAATCGCTATATCTTCTTCTCTTCTTTCTGCTGGCAATTCAGCAGCTTTTTTTACGTAACGTTGTCTCGATTTCGGTATCACTTCTGCTGTTTCAGAAACGATATCTTTGGCAACTGTTTTCACCACAGAATGATGGGCTAACATTGCTTCTCTATGTTCATTCACTAAATACGTGGCAAAACTTCTTAATGTTTGATGTTCAAACAAAATCGCCGGCGTTAATTCTAAGCCATAATACGCATTGATTTCATCGGCAAACAGGGTCAAACTAATGGAATCAGCTCCATACTCACTCAACTCTGTCTCCGCATCTAAATTTTGAATTTTCAATAATTCAGAAATTATTTTCACTGCTTGTGTTTGTACTTTTTCTAATAGCAATCCTTCATCACTTGATATAATGGGTTCCGATACTGGCTGGCCAGCATGGATTTGCGTTTTTTCTTCACCGCCTTCTTCGCGGAAAGCACGCACCATAAAATCTTTAATTGCTACCCATACTTTACCGCTTTCATCTGCAATTTGAATTTGAAATTTCGTCAGCCCTGCCGTTTCGCCAGACCCAATTCACATACACGTAACACGTTGAAGGTAACGTACCCAAAATCTCAATCTCGCCCATACTAAAAGGCAGCGCCAAAGCAGGGTCTTCATGCATCAGCCCCACGATTGACTGCAAAGCACCATCCAAAAGACTGGGGTGGAACAAGTCATCTCTTATTATTAATTTGTAAATGTTACGGTAATCGAATCTCAGCGATCGCTTCGCGATCGTTACTGGAAACAGATTCAATCACTCAGAAACTTCGGCCATTTCAAGTCCCATGGAGTGATAATAGGTATAAATATCTTTACGGCTTTGATGATTGAGACAACGACTCTTCAGCAATTATTCTTGCGGATGCCCGAGCGCGGGAAGTTCAATGGGTGATGCAGCATACAGAATTTTTCCCTGCGCATGCACTTGCGGTTCACTGTCGTTTACAACCGTGGCGACTTCAAAGCCAGACTCACTTCTGGGATCCAGGCCGATTGTAACTCTTTCCAGATACACTTTCCATCACGAGAGGGCGTGTCCAGATAATATTCCGTAACCCTACAACGTATTCATCCGGCATCGCAGCATACCGGCAGCTCTTGCCATTTCAATATAAGCAGCTCCAGGCAAAACGGCTTTTCCTTTGACACCGGATGATGCGCCAGATAAAATTCATTACCCGTGAGTATTTTCGTCAAAAACTTCGGCTGATAAAGTGATAGTTGCTATCCCGCAACGGATGTAAAGCAGCCTCGCTGCTCACTGTTACACGAGGTGCTATCGCTGCCGGCACCCAATAACGTTCCTTAGCAAAAGGATACGTAGGCAACGGTATTTTCTGTTTCGATTCGTTTTGATGTAATAAATCCCAGCTGTTAAATCATATCCTTTAATATATAAATTGGCCAAAGCACGTAAATTTTTCTTATAGCGGACCACATCTTGTGGCCGCTCGCAGTTTTTAAATTCATCTATCGTGCCTTCCAATACTTTTTCGTCGATTCCCGCATCATCTAGTGCTTTGTTTTCCACGTTCCCAATAAAATAATTTTGATTTTTTATTTTTTGCTGTGCTTCTTTCAATAATTCTTGCAAACTTCCAATCGAATCTGCTGACCACAGCCAGACGATGAGGAAAATGACTGCGCCCAGCGTTTAATGTATAGGCAATAGCAGATAATGGAATTGATAAATGATTTTTTTGGCTTAGCCAATTTGATAACGCTTGTATACATTCTGTCAATGCGTGGTCCGTCTTTTGCAGATAAGGCTACAAGATATGAGGGCTTTACATAGTTTTCTCTGCTGACTTGTGCCGGCGCTTCTTCCATCACCAATGCGCATTCGCACCGCCAAATCCAAAGGAACTGACGCCTGCCCGCCGTGGAATTTCTCTGCCTTCCTGATCTTTTAATCGCTCCCAACTTGGTTTTCTCAACAATATAAAATGGCGTATCTTTAATTTCGATATAAGGATTTAACTCTTTAAAATGCACCGGGCCAGGTAATTTGCCATGCTGCATTGCCAATAATACTTTAATCACGCCAGCAATCCCTGCCGCTGCTTCTAGGTGTCCAATGTTGGTTTTGACTGTGCCTAATCCACAATAGCAGGAATTTGCTTAGTTACCTTCTTTTTCTTAATTCCTCAAATGCTTTCTTTAAGCCACTCATTTCGACCGGATCACCCAACGATGTCCCCGTTCCATGCGCTTCAATATAACTCATGGTATCAACATCCATTGGGCACGTTCACAAGCGGTGACAATCACGTCTGCTTGCGCATTCGGATTAGGCACCGTCAACGAACTCACATGGCCACCATGATTAACAGCACTGCCTTTAATCACACCATAAATCGTATCACATCTCGTAATGCTTTACTAAGTGGCTTTAATAAAATCGCTCCTACGCCTTCCCCTCGCACATAACCATTTGCTGATTTATCAAATGTCTTGCAGTGTCCATCTTCACATAACATGCCTGCGTTCTAAAAGCAAGATAAGGTGGGCGTTAGCAAGGCATTGACACCACCTGCTAAAGCCAGTTCGCAATCACCATCTTGGATAGCTTTGACGGCTTATGAATCGCTACTAATGAACTGGAACAGGCGGTATCGATTGCTACACTGGGCCCACTTAAATTCAATAGATAGGAAACACGATTCCTAATACACTATGCGCGTTGCCTGTTGATACATAGGCTGAGGCTTCGTTATCTGTTGTAACATTTCATCATAATCGTGGTTGAAACCCCAGCAAACAATCCTGTTTTAAGGAGGATAAATCCTCTGCGTATAACCTGCATCTTCCATCGCCTTCCATACCGCTTCTAAAAATAAACGTTGCTGTGGATCCATCAATTCTGCTTCACGCGGTGAAATACCAAAAAATCCTGCATCAAATTTATCGATACTTCAATAAACCCGCCCCATTTCACTCTGGTTTTATTATCAGCCGTATCCCCATAAACTTTTCCCAATCCCAACGATCTTTGGGAATTTCTGTAATTAAATCTTTTGGCTCTTAAATTTTTCCAAAAGACCTCCAAATCAGGCGATCCAGGAAATTTACCACTCATGCCTATAATGGCAATATCTGCATGGTTATCCGTTGCTGCCGATACGGAGTTTTTGTTAGTGATGTTGTCTCGATTTCGGTATCACTTTTGCTGTTCAGAAACGATATCTTGGCTGAGTCGTTTTTTCTCAACACCGTGCCATGACGGGCAACATTGCTTCTCTATTAAAAACTAATATGTTCGGCAAAGCTCGATAAGGTTTTATACTCAAATAATATCGTGGGTTAACTCTAATTGATAATAGCGATTTACTTGATTAATTAAATCGGTAAAACTAATTGAATCAAAACCGTATTCGCTAAGATCGGTATCCGTATCCAACTCCCTTGCCTCTAGTTTTAGCACTTGCGACACCAGGGTTAAGAGCTGCTCTTTGACTTTCTCTAGTAAAAATTCTTCATCACTGGTTTCTTTGACCGGCACAAGGTTGAGCTGGTATCGGCGGACAACCAAGGTGTTTATTTATTTTCTTGCGTCCTGCTATCACTATCTGCTGTGCACCTTCTTTAATCAGCGCAGTCATAAATGCTTTCACTCCCTCTTCTGTACTAAGCGGTTTGCCTCCAGTATTTGTTCCAACCCTGCTGGGAAGCAGCATCGATATGCATGCCGCCTTCTGCCCACAGCGGCCAGTTAATATCATGTCCTGCCTTGCCGCTTTTGCTCTCTCCGTAATGTTTCCCGCCATTCGGCATAAGCATCCATGAAACCATTCGCATACGCATAATCGCTTTGACCGAGATTGCCGGAGACTGATGCAACCGAGGAAAATAAAATGAAAAAATCTAACGGCTCTTCTTTTGTCACTTAATCCAAATATTGCGTGCCGGCTATCTTAGGCGCTAATACCGCCTCACTTTCTTCTGGGTTCTTTTTTAAGATGAACGCATCACGAACACACCCGCACTATGGATAATGCCTTGTAAGAATCCATAGCGGGCCTTGATTTTTTTTAGTACCGCTTCAATGTCTGTACGTTTCGTCACATCACCACGCAGATAAATCACCTCTGCACCTTGCTTTTCTAATTCAGCTAATAGGGTTTGGTGTGCCGCTTTTAATTCAGACCGTCCTAATAATATGAGTTTTGCCTGGTATTGTTTCGCTAGATAGCGTGCAAAAATAAGTCCTAATCCACCAGCCCTGCCCGTAATCAAATAAATGCCGGCTTTTTTTGAGTAAAATATTATACTCTATTTTTTTGGCGGAATATTTTTTTTGGTAGGTTTTATAATCCAACGTTTATTTTCTTTATCATAACTAACTTCAATTTCTCTATGGGTGAAAGTTGAAGATAAAAGCGTTGTGATGCCTTTTTCTTTAAAATGGGAAGGGTAATCACTCGATACTTGAGATTAGGATGTTCTAAGCGCACTGTTTTGGCAAAAGCAGCTAACGATTGCGTAAATAGCGATTCTCTTTCATTCACACAACACACTTGAATCTCGTCTTTTAGCGGCTCTTGACTCAGCGCCTGGGCTAAGTAAAAAAGCGGGTACAATATCTCGGCCCCAACTTTTTCTTCTTCTGACGGATGCCGATAAATAATATACCTTGGTAAACCTTTTTCTTCTTTTAAGCGCTGAACCTGCGTGACATCGTTTTCAGCGCTTAGGAGTATAGGAAGAATCGATTCTGCGGGAAACTGCTTGCGTAGCTCATCCACTAGACCGCTTTCTTCATCAAAAACCCAGATGGGCCCTTTGAGTGCAACCGATTCATTGGTTATTGGTTTGCATTCCCATGCCGGGTGATAAGCATAAACTTGCGCTTTTTCTTCGCTTCCTTCCTCGCGGAAAACACGAACAGTAAAATCTTTGATAACCACTTTTACTTTTCCGCTTTCATCCACCATTTGAATTTGAAATTTCTTCAGGTCCGCTTTTTCCTTGTCAGCAAGCAAGCTCGCATACACATAACAAGTCGAGGGTAACGTCCCAAAAATCTCAATTTCGCCAAGACTAAACGGCAGAGACAACGCATGCTCTTCTTGCATGAATCCTATGATCACTTGCAGTGCTCCATCGAGCAAGCTGGGATGTAACACAAATGCTTCTTTTCCTGATTCCAAATGCGCAGGCAATTGTATCTTTGCTAGTACTTCACGTTCATTGCTTGAAAGTGACTGAATCACTTGAAAACCAGGCCCGTATTCCAGTCCCATCGAGCGATAGTAAGTATAAATATCTTCACGATTTTGATGCTGTAGACAACGTGCTTTAATTAAACCAAGAGCTAGCGCTTGCGGTTCAACAGGGGGGGCGACAGTCAGGATTTTTCCCTGCGCATGTACTTGCAGTTCATTCTCATTTACAGCAGTGGTTACTTCAAAGGTCACGCCGTTTTCTTCTGGATAAAGACTCATGGTCACTGTTTGCGGCTCAGTTCCCATCACAATGGGGCGTTCCCAAATAATATTACGTAATCGCACCACATGTTCATCGGGCATTGCGAGCATGCCTGCTGCTCTTGCCATTTCAATATAGGCAGCCCCAGGCAAAACGGCTTTTCCTTTGACATGATGGTCCGCCAGATAAAACTCATTCCCTGTTAATACTTTGGTAAAAATTTCGGCGAATAAGTCGAGACATTCTTATCTAGCAAAGGGTGCAATACAGCGGAACCGTAGTTGTTTTTCTTCGACAAATGTTCCTTCAGGTATCCAATACTTTTCTTTGGTAAAAGAATACGTTGGCAATGAGATCTTTTGTTTTGACTCACCTTGATGTAATAGTTCCCAATCAAAATCATATCCTTTGACGTAAAGATTAGCTAAAGCTAATAACTTCTCTTTATATTCTGGTAATTGAATATTTAATTCATTTAACGTTTGTTTTAATATTCTTTGATAAATCGTTGCATCATCAATTTCTTTATCCACTTTCCCGTAAAAATAACAGTTTGATTTTTGTTTTATTTTTATTTTTTCTAATTGTTTTTTTAATGTGTCTATCGAATCCACTACCAAGGATATTCGATAGTTAAAATGACTACGCCCCATATTCAATGTATAAGCAATGGCTGATAATGGAATTTGGCGGTTATTATTATTCTTATTTTTAAGCCACGCATCTAAATCATCTATTCGCTGATGGAGTGATTGTTCTGTTTTTGCAGATAATGTTAATAAATAATACGGTTTTATCTGTGTATCTTTGATCTCTTGATAGGGTGCTTCCTCAATCACAAGGTGTGCATTCGTACCACTAAAACCAAATGAACTCACTGCTGCACGTCTTGGTATATTATCTACATTCCAATCTTTTAATTCTGTTGTAATATAAAAAGGGCTATTTTCTAATTGAATATGCTCATTTAATTGAGTAAAGTTTAAATGCGGTGCGATTTGTTTATGTTTAAGAGCTAATAATGTTTTAATAACACTCGCAATACCTGCAGCCATAGTGGTGTGACCAATATTGGCTTTGACTGACCCTACAGCGCAGTAATTTTTTTTATCCGTGAAATGACGAAATGCTTTTGTTAATGCAGAAATTTCAATCGGGTCACCGAGCTTTGTACCTGTGCCATGCGTCTCTACATAAGTAATTGTTTCTGGATTTATCTTTGCTCTTTCATAAACATCCATTTCTAATGCAGCTTGTGACTCTGGATTAGGTGCAGTAATTCCGCTGGTAGCACCATCTTGGTTAATACCGGAAGCTTTGACAACACCGTAAATAAAGTCGTGATCCTGTATCGCTTGCGATAACCGTTTCAAAACAATGACACCTACTCCCTCTCCTAGCTCAATACCATCCGATAACTGATCAAATACCCTGCATTGTTCTGATTGAGAAAGCATCCCGGCTTTGGATGTCCAAATATGCATTTTGGGTGTCAACATTAAAGCGACTCCACCGGCTAATGCAATATCACTTTCTCCCGATAAAATACTCTCACATGCTTCATGAACGGCCACGAGCGAAGAGGAGCACGCCGTGTCAATCGCTAAACTCGGCCCTTTTAAATTTAAGAAATAGGAAATACGCGCTGGTAAAATAGCAGCAGATAACCCAGTAAATGCATAAGCACTATCTTGCAACCCTGCTGCTGTTAATAAATCAGCATAATCACTGGCACTTGCTCCAACAAAGACTCCACACTTCATTCCAGAAATAGTGTGAGGAGTATAGCCTGCATCTTCTATGGCTTTCCATGCCTCCTCAAGGAAAAGACGCTGTTGGGGATCCATTAATTCCGCTTCTTTTGGTGAAATATTAAAAAATAGGGGATCAAATTCAGCAACATCTTTGATAAAAGCGCCTGCTCGATTATACGTTTTATTCTTTGCCTCTGGATCAGAATCATAATAATATTCTGCATCCCATCGTTCTTTCGGTATGGTTTTAATTGAATTCATCCCTTTAGCAATATTATTCCAGAATTCATCCACATTTTGTGCGTCAGGGAAACGTCCAGATAATCCAATAATTGCAATATCTGTTTCTTGTGTTGTGGGTTTTAATATAAAACTAGACGGTATCGTCTCTGTTGTTTTGTTTTTTCGCTCGGTCGCAGTAGTTAATGCAATTTTATGTAAAATTTCATTTTTTAATGGAACATTTTGCTTTACATCTTCCACCTGAATATTTTGGCTCACATCAGAGTACACTGATTGTTTTTCATTTATTTTTTCAGCTATAAATGGAATCAATTTTTCGATAGTGGGGTGCCCATATAAATTAGCTGTTTCAATATTTAACCCCCAGAATTGATTCACCTCATTTATTATTTCTACGGCAGCGATCGAATCAATACCTAAGTCATTAAAACTAACATCTACTGAAATAGCTCCTATAGAAAGATAGGTTTTTTTTGCCATAATCTGCATGAATTTATCTTGAATGGACTCATTGTCGTATTTCGGTAATGAGTGACTATTTTTTACATTAGGTTGTAAAATTATTTTTTTATCATCCTGCTTATCAGGGTGAAAAACTGTATCAATACGTTTTTTGACTTCTTCAGTTGAAAATGTCAATTGATGCATCGCTAATTCGTTTTGAATCACTGCAGGTAATTCGGCTAGTATTTTTTTTGCCATTTCTCCTTTTAATGCTATCAATGCAGGTAATGGCTTTTCAGAAAGATTCATTGCAATCGAAATAGCTTCTTTTAAAACATCTACTTGAGGCTTAATTAATACACCTACACCACCAGCACGGTTTTTTAATTCTAAACCCGTAAATGATCGCGCAGTCAACATCATTTCTGATGCTACAGAACCGAGTTTTTCTTTTAAAATAAAGGTAGTACCTACGCCAGAGTAAATCCATATTTCATGAAGCTCGCACAATAGGTATTTTCTTCCGACAAAATAACAATATCCGCATATAAACCAAATGTAAATCCACCGCCATGAGCATGCCCTGTATAGCAGAAATAACAGGAACTCTACATTCTAATAACCCTTTGTAAATAAATGGTATGTCACTAAATTTAGCTTCGCCATTTGCAATTGCAACTAATAATTGTTCGTCACCACCCATTGAAAATATATTTTCATATCCTGTCAAAATAATTACCTTAACTTGATCATTTTGGCTAGCTTCTCTAAATTTAGCTTGCAATCCATGCAATAATTTTTTGGTGAATGAATTATGGTGTTCAACATCTTGCATTTTAATAATTGCAATATGATCACGAACAATCTCAAGTACGACTTCTTTGCCTTCGTAAGGCAAGTAGCTAGGAGAAGCATCTTTATCTTCTTTATATGAATCCAACCAATAACGAGTTTTGGCAAAAGGATAAGTTGGCAATGCTATCTTCTGATAATTTGTCTCTGCATACCATAATTTCCAGTCAACAGAAATACCTTCACACCATAAATTTAATAAAAACGAGGGGAAGGTATTTTTCAAATCTTCTATATTCAAAGATGAATTTCCACCTATATCCACATACCAAGGATGACGCATGTTTTCATGATGTGTTTCTAAAGAATCAGAACTTGTTTCAAGCATAGCTTTTAGCCATACCTCTGCATCGGGGATTGCGTTTATCTTCTTATTAAACTGATTCAGTAAAACGTAAGGTTTTAACGGATTAATTCTATGCTGATGCTTTTGGATGTGAACAGCTATCGATGTGTCGCTTCATTGGACGCGAGCAGCAACTGAGCAATATCTTCATGGGTCAATGCTTCATCTATCAGCAAATCAACAATTTCTTTAAAACTCGCATTATTAATAATAATTTTTTCTTCTAAATCCCATTTTTTATTTAACTCTTTCATGCAAACATGCAGAATTATCAAAAATAACAATCGTTGATTTCTTTTAAGGGCAACAGGATTTTCTAACGCTTTTTTGATGGAGATGCCATGTTTCTCTAAAGTTTTATTCCATTCGTGTACAAGATGTTTAAAAGTAAATTGATGCATTAGCAATTGACGATATTTCTCAAAGAGTGTATTACTTGTTTGATCATCAATTTCTAAATTATCAACTAATGTCTGACAATACGTTTCTGAAATCTCATAAGGCTCAATGATGGTTTTCTGATGGCCATCATAAAAACTGATCCTGGGATGTCTTAAATGAATATGGGATTTTTCCCCCAATAACCATTCTATGGCCACATCAAAATCGAGCATGCCACTCAATACGGTCTGTGTAAATGCGCCTATTCCTTCTCCCATTAGATAATGCGAATGTACACCGCTTTTTAATAATGCTTTACCTAACACAAAAAGAATTATAAAACTTCTTAACTGCTGAAACCGTTTTCCATTTCGTTTTAGGTATGAATTTCCAATTTTTTCTCTATATTCATTTTCTAATTGGCTGAGGATAGGATACTGTTGACACACGTTATGAAATTCAGCATAGGTGATATTCGATATAGGACGCAAACGTAATACCACCGACTTTTTTTTGAGTTCAGCTTCCGTATCGGGAAGTGCGTGGCTAGTTCCTTTAATAGCACGAACAAGATCATTTTTATTTGAGATAATTGCACCAAATCGATGACTAAATGCTTCTCTCCCTTGCGTCAACGTGCTGCATATGTTCTCAAGGGCTTGCGATTGGAAGTGTTGTGTTTCCACATATTCTTGCCAGTGTTTTAATAATGCTTGCAAACTATGTTCTGTTTTCGCGGATAAAATAAAAGGTAATGGTGATGCGGCTGGTTTAGGCTGCGTTTACTTTTTGCAATATATTCTTCCAAAACAACGTGTGCATTCGCACCAGCCAAATCCAAATGAACTTACACCTGCAAACCGATGAGGGATCGTTTGGGGCAGTTTCCAATCTGTCAATTCACGCGCAAGACGAAAAGGTGAATGCTCAAAATCAATAATAGGATTGACTGTTTTAAGATGTAATATTTTAGGGATTTGTTTATGCTGCAGCATCAGCAACACTTTAATTACACCCGCAATCCCAGCAGCACCTTCAAGATGACCAATATTCGTTTTCACAGATCCAATGTAGCAATATTGTTTTTTATCCGTATGAAATGCTTGTGTTAACGCTTCAACTTCAATGGGATCTCCCAATGAAGTACCTGTGCCATGTGCTTCAACATATGTAATATTTTCTGGAGAAACTTGGCTGCTTGCGAGTGCGTCTTCAATCACTTGACGTTCTATCTTCAACGCGGGGAGCGGTAATCGACTTGCTCTTTCCTGTGTGCTTTACTGCGGAGCCCTTTATCACGCCATAAATGTGATATCCTTTTTCAATGGCTTTTTCTAATGAACAAAGCAATACAACACCAATACCTTCGCCAGGTACATAACCATTGGCTTCTGCATCAAATGTTTTACATTGCCCTTCGGGGCTTAACATGTTTGATTTAGAAAATGAAATATAGCTGCCATGGATGGCAAATCACACTGACGCCTGCAGCAAACGCATAATCACTTTCGCCATTTAATAAACTGCGCCTTGCATCATGTAAAGCGACAAGTGATGAAGCACACGCTGCATCAATCGACTGGCTTTGGCCCACTAAATTAAAAAAATATGAAATACGGTTCGCTAAAATGCCTTCGTAATTTCCCAAACATTCATAACTATCAATCTTGTGTTCAGCATTAAACATATGATGCTGATAATCGATCGCCATAACGCCAACATGCACAGATGTCTTTGATTGCTGCAATTCCTGGAGTAAAACACCTGCATCTTCAATACAGTGCCAAGTTTCTTCCAGCAGCAATCGTTGTTAAGATCATGGGTTGACCGCTTCACGAGGCAAAATATGGAAAAAAGGTGCATCAAAGGAATCTATCTGATCCAACAATCCACCCCATTTGCTGATACTTTTATTGGGTGCATTGCGGTCGTTAGAGTAAAACGTGTTGACATCCCATCTATCTGGTGTGATTTCGCGTACGCTATTTACACCTGCTGCCAGATTGCCCCAAAACTGATTGTAATCTTTAGCACCTGGAAAACGACAAGCCATTCCTATGATGGCAATGTCTCGATTAGACTGCCTAGTAGAATCCGCTTGGATTAAGTTGACCTTTGATTTTTTTTGGCCTTTTTTGGGGATGTCATATACATATACATACCACCATTACCACTATTAATTTTTCTTTCCGATTCAATACGTTAAAAAAATTTTAAGCTACATTTAAATTATAACTCATATTGAGGAAAATTGAGGAAAAAATCAGATGATACATTATGCTGTGATAGTATCTATTTAATTGATTTAATTATAAAAACTACAGACTTTTTTAAAAACGAGCTGACTACAAACATAGCCATGGCTAAAGTCCCGTTATGAATGAGTGAAGCCTCCATCGATCAAAAGCTCTGCCCCAGTAACATAAGGTGTTTCCGGAGATGCCAGCATCTAAATGGCTTCTGCAACTACCTCAGCCTTCGCAAGCCTTTTAGCTGGGACTCGGAATACCGCTAATGCGCCCATTTTTTTCGCCATCTTGTCCATCATCGGTGTATCGATAAAGCCGGGAATGACCATGTTCACTTGAATATTATGCGTTGCCAACTCGGAAGCCATCGTGCCCGAGAGAGCGCTAAGCCCTGCTTTGCTTGCAGCATAGTGAGATGCGCCTGGAACACCTTTGAGACCAGCCACAGAGCCGACATTGATGATTCGGCCTGATTTTTGCTTTACCATTTCTTTTGAAACAGATAAGGCCACACGAAAAGCGCCTAACAAATTTACGTTCAATAATTTTAAGAATTTTTGTTCGTCCAATTCCAAAAAAGAACAAATCTCAAAGATACCCGCATTATTGATGAGAATATCTATGCTGCCAAATTCCTTTTGTGCGAATGAAACAGCATGATCAACGCTGCCTTGATTTTCGACATTCATCGTTGTCAGAAGCAGACGATGTTCTGTCACTTCGTCCTGAAACTGGTTATTCAGTGACTTGAGCCTCTTATCTGCAACATCAGTCGCACAAACCTTGTACCCTCGGCTAAGAAAGAATTTTGTAGTAGCGAGACCGATACCCCCAGCAGCTCCCGTAATGATCACAGTTTTCATAATGATACCTTGAAGTATTCAGAGAAACTTCCCTTCGAAAGCGGAAAACCAAACAAGGCTTGAACAGCCAAGTCAATCTGTGATCGATGACGCAAGACCTCGGCGAGTAAGATAGCCTGAGCCTGCTCACAAACTGGGGAAAACAAGCGCTTGAGCTGATTTTCACTTCCATCAGACTCATGATTGAGTGAAAGAGTCGATTCACCCACCTGGCCAATCTTAAAAAGAAATTCAAACCCTTCTTTCCACAGCGCGGCTTTAAGCTTATCATCGCCGCCTTGTTCCCGTGCCAACGTTTTTGCTGCAGTATCATATGCATCGATAAGAGCATTCAATACACTGGTTCCTTCAAGAGATCGTACAATCGGCTGCCATCCAAGATGAATTAAAAACATTAGCAATGGAAGAAAGTCTTGCAAACACTCAGAAATAAACACTTCGCAAATATCACTTCGGTCTTCGCATGGAAAGTAAATCAGGGGTACTTTTGGGGGCTTTAGAGAATTCAAATAGCCCCATTGTATATCGAACGGAATCCATCTATCTTCGCGAGCACAAAGGAAGTTAGGCGCCCGGATTGCATCTGGGTTTCAGTGGAATCAATAGTGAGCCCTTTGATTTTGCGATCACGAAGAACACGGTAAAATCCTGATGTGGCAGAGACAGGAAACCGCAGCGTTACTGGAGATCCAGGAATCACTGATGGGGTGCCCAAAGAAGCCGTAAGTGCCTTTGTGCGAGTAAAAAAGAATGCGGTCGCTTTCTTCCAAGCATTTGATTGGAAGACAGAAAGACAAGCTTCAGTATTCTTACGCAGAAATTCATCGGATTGATAGGCTTCGGGAGATTTCAACCCTTCGACCATGGCATCAAAGGTTAGAGAATAGAGAGTCTGTTGATCGGGCGGGAGCGTTTTAATCTGCTTCTTGGCCCGTGTTAAATCGACCCTCATGGGTAATTGGGAGGGATCGTTTCAAAATGGGGCGCTTCACTGAATTCTTAAGTAAAAGCAATTCGAGTGATACCCGGAGCTCTGACTCAAACTTATCCGACGATATGACTTGATCGATGAGCCCACTTTTGAGAGCTTGCTCCGCACGCCATTTCTCACCCCACAATAAAAAATCTGTTGCACCACTTAATCCTAGCAAACGTGGTAGTTTCCCCATACCACCGTAGACTGGCGGAAAATAATAATCTTCCAGTTCTGTCATATAGAAATAAGTATCAAAGGAGTTCGATGCGACTCGATAATCAGTGCAAAGTGCGAACTCTACGCCGCAGCCAAAACAAGAACCTTCGATGGCAGAAACAGTGGGAATCGGACATTGCTCGACTGCATGGTAAGCATCGCTCATGGGTTTGATAAGCATCTTCATTGTTTCATCCGACGTCACAGAATTTGCTTGAGAGTAGTTCGGTTCCGTTCAGGAAACTGTAAGGCTTGCCACTTTTAAAGACAATCAGTCGAGCGGAATCAGGCCGTAATGATCCAAAAAATTCCTGGATCTGCAAACCAGTAGCTCGATTAAAAATATTGACTGTTGAGCCGGGTGTATTAAACTCAATAAAAAAGATCTGACCTTCTTTATGCACAGAAAAAAATGCAGACATCGACTACCTCCTTACCGCCTACTTAGACTCCAGATGTTTTTCCACAAAATCTATCATCGCTGCAGCAGTGAGTTCATGAGGATCTTTGGCCGCAGCAAAAAAATCTTGCAGTTCAATTGTGGTATCCAATCTCTCATCAAGAAGCAAAGAAAGCTCGGCGACTTTCAGGGAATCGATTTGATAGTCATCAATAAGCAACGAGTTGAGACCCAGTGTTTTCGATTTGCTTTCCGGAGACACTTCGGCAAGCATAGCGATTATTTTCTCAGCAATCTCTTCTTTTTTGACTGTGGACTTACTCATTAGACCTCATTGTTTTCATTTATGTTGTCCCTATTTTTCTCTAGAATTTCTCGAGCTTATATTGAAAATTATAGCACATAATATGGTCGCAGCAGGGACATCAATCACTTGATGCCTCTGCTGCGACCATATTATGTGCTATAATTTTCAGATAAAGGCTCCTAGAAATTCTAGAGAAAATGGATAACACAAAAGTAAAAAGGAGACCGTTACCGTATGAGCAAACCTGTAATCAAAAAGGAACAGATCGCTACGGATGTGCTGGCTATGCTCGCCGAGATGTATCCGGAAAGCGCGTCAGAAAAGCTTGGTCTCGAATCGTCACTTATTGACGACTACTATATTGATTCCCTGAAGGTTGCGGCGCTCTCCCTTCTTATTGATGAGAGGTTTGATACTGCGATTGAATTACAAGATTTTTTGCTGCGGCCAAAGATCCTCATGAACTCACCGCTGCAGCGCTGATAGATTTTGTGGAAAAACATTTGGAGTCCAAGTAAACAATGAGGAGATAGAAACTACCACGTCTGATGGGACTAAGTCGCGCTACAGATTTTTTATTGTGGGGCGAGAATAGGTACTTAATGGTATGAAAAAGCTAGCTTCTGTCGCAAAGCCCTATAAAAGATTTCAACTTGTCGAAGTTGACAAGTTTGAACGCTTGTTTGGATGAATGCCGATGAAAGCGATTTTTGCCTGTGTGGATTGCTGGAACGGATGAGCAAAAAGAGATTTTGGCAAAATATATATCCAAAGGGCAACTTGGGTGTTTGGCGCTCACAGAAAAAGACAACGGTAGCGATATTCTCTCTACTAAAGTCACCGCCAACAGAAACGGACGAAGGCTATCGGCTTAACGGTGAAAAATGGATTATCAATAATGCGACGCGCGGCGCAACCATGTCAATTCTTGCTCGCCTGCATAGCCAAACAGGTAGGGAGAAATTAGCTTGCTTCTTTGTGGAAAAATCCAAGTTGGCTCCCGGAGAATTTCGTAATATCGATAAAGTTAAGACTCACGCACGGTATTCGAGGCGCTGATATCAGTGGCATATGTTTTAACAACTGTCTTATTTCAAAGACGGCGTTAATACCGGCAAGTGAACCGGATATCTACACTATCTTCAAGACCCTGCAAATCTCACGTATTTTATGCGCTGGGTTTTCACTGGGAGCCTTTGACACAGCCTTGCGAGTTACCTATCAATTTGCTGTCAACCGAAGGTTATATTCCAAAAGATTAATTGAGATACCCTCTGTCGCGAGAATGCTCACCGACAGTTATCTTCAAATCCTGGTTAACGATGTCTTAGCACAAGTATGCGCGCGCGCTATTAGCTATATTCCAGATCAATTGAGCTTATTTTCCGCAATCTGTAAATATTACATTCCAATGAGCACTGAAAACGGCATTGATAAACTAAAAAGCGTATTGGGAGCACGATTTTATTTAAGAGAAGAACACTGTTTGGGTATATTCCAAAAGTTGAGCTGTGACAATGAAGTCGTCGGCGTGTTTGGATGGAAGTAGCCAGGTGAATTTGGGCTTAATTTCCAGTCCAAATGGTTAGATTGGCCAAAAACCATAAAATAGGCGCGTCTCTGTGCACCCCATCGTCGCTGACTTACTGAGCGTGACGACAGACCACAACGCCGAGCACCTCTTAAACCCCAAACTTATGTCTGTGAGCAACAACGGACGCGACGCAGTCATTGAAACTTTTATGGCGCTTCAAAGAAGTAACTGTATATGTACGTCTGAAAAGAGTGCTGTAAATAACATTATCAAGAAAACTTGGCCAGATTGGAAAAAGACATCACGGCTGTTTGCGATGAGGTATTGGCTTTAAAAAGCAACGGCGTGAGTAATTCCACTTGCGTAGAGTATGTTATATTAGCCAAACGATATAGTCCACCTTTTCGCTTGTGTAACCTATGTACTTAATTGGTATTTTAATAGAGATAGCCACCTAGCTGTCGATACAAGAATAGTAGCTGCTGGTCTGTGCTATATGCTGGAGGGCATTCCTATCTCTTACCAGGACAGGAAGACCTTGACGTA
Source organism: uncultured Gammaproteobacteria bacterium (assembly GCA_963710715.1). GTDB lineage: Bacteria > Pseudomonadota > Gammaproteobacteria > DSM-16500 > DSM-16500 > CAVQBL01. The sequence continues at coordinate 590,016 of CAVQBL010000016.1, forward strand.
GCTGTTCTGACCGAACTCAATAGAAAGTACAGCGCTAATCATCTATTTGCATTTCGTGAGGTAAATTTGCCTTAACCGGGAGAGCGATGCGTTTTCTTAAGCCTTTTGGCGTAATAAAGGTCCTTACCCGCGTTTTGAGTAAGCGCTGTGTAAATAAGGCGAGTGCTTATTGCTCCAACGATTTAATCTGATTATACTAGCATTTATCAGAATTATAATATTTTCTAAAACTCAATATTCCCTTAATGTTAAATTTTTATTATAACGATTCCCAGATTATATTCAGGTGCAGTAGAAAAAATTCTCTTAAGTGTACAAGCGAGGAGGCTTATGCCATTTAAAAATAATGAATTATACGAATATCTTAAGACTAAGCTTCTTCAGAATAATCAGCGAATTAAGCTTATTGAAACAGAGCTTCGTCAGAGTAATAAAAAAATTCAGAAACAAAATTTTGTTTTCAAAACAACAAAACAGCCTGAATATGTTATCTATAATTTGCCTGAGGCAAAGGAGGAGATAGCAGCGCGGGATGAAACATTTGCTCTGCAAGAGCATCATATAAGCTTCTATAGTCAGCAAAAAAAAGATGACCCTTTCCTAGGGGAATATCACTATACAGCCTATTTTATCGGTAAGTCGGGAAAAAAGTATCGATTACATGTTTATTTAAATCAGAAAGATGGCGTTGAAGCAATTCAATTATCCCAATTAGTGCATAGAGAGTCAGGTGAAGATACCTGGGTTGTACAAAAAGTATTAGAAGCGGATCTTTCTAATGATCTTATTCAATTGGCTGTCGATAAAACGCGTGATTTCATGATTGAACTTCGCTGTCAATATCAAGCAGTTTTTAACGCACTTGAAGCAAGCTATATAAAATATGAAGCAAAATTAAGTCATTTATCCGAGGATCTTAACAGTAATCGGGATGAATATATACGTCAATTGAATGAAACTATTGAGATATTAAAGTTATTATCACCTCATCGACAACAGTATATACCCCTACTTACTTTGTTTAATCGAATTAAAAGAAGTATGGAATCTGCACCTGTTGCTAGACAAGATTTCGAATGCATGGATCCAGTGGAAGTTAAGGATGATAGTGATGTTGCAGTGAAGGAGATTACACAAGAAACTCCAACGTCTCAAAGAAGTCTTGTAAAATCTATCCAAGAGCTTGTTAACGATGCTAAATGTGCTAAGGAAAATTTTTTAAAAATTAAAAGTGAAAAAAAGCCTTATGTAGATCAGATACGTCCTTTTCTTAATTTTGATGAAAGCGTAAAAGAGGCACTTGTTTTAACAGAGCAGCATAATCTTCGCATCGTTTTACGTTTGCTTTCGGAATGTAAAATAGAAGCTATAACTTTGTTAAGTGGTTTATTTTCTGAAGAAAAATTTGAGGAAGCTTTACAGCTTAGAGAATATATTAATTTGCTTTCTCATAAATTGATTGCAAAGGCCCTTGAAAAAAAGAATGCCAGTTTATTAGAGTTTTTGTTGAAAAACTGTGATTTTCCTATTAACACTATGCAAGTAGATGGTAAATTACCTGTATTGCACTGTTTTGAAAAAAATTATGTTGATTGTCTGGCTGTACTTATTAAGTATGGAGCGTCAATTGTTATTGATGCGGGTGATGGTTTACCCATAGCTTATCATATTCTTCGAAGTCTAGGACACCCACTTCGAGTTGCGCTCGATCAGAATTATAAAATTACTTGTGGATCTCCAAGCTTTGCTTATGCGTTATGCTCTTTTATTATAAATAGTTTTGCGAATTGTCCGGATCCTTCAAAGAATAATGCTTTGTTAGCTGCTAATCAGGAAATAAATGATGAGACATCCTTCATTCGTAAGCAAATAAAATCATCTAGAAATCGTTTTCTTAGTGAACGAAGACACATGATTGCTTCTCAATTTTTTAATAATCAAGGTGATGATACATGCGCCGTATTGAAAACGCTTATGGAAAGTAAGGAATTTAAAGATAGAAATAAAAAATGTACTGAAGAGATGCATAATTATCACAGTCGTCGTTTACGCAGGCATAATAAGAGACAGATTGCTGCTAAAGAACACAAGTATGATAAGGAGTTAAATGAGCATATGCGCGGAAGCGGAATGAGTCTATTCCGTGATCCTGAGGAGCTAAAAGGTCAAGTGTTTAAGTATCTGGATGATCTTACAGAAATGTACAAGCTCAATGCTGAGCTTGCTAGTAATAAACCTGGCAAAAAAAATGTTCGTAAAAGAGCTGCTATTAAAAACGAACTAAAACTTCTTGAAGAGCGATCCCCATCGTTATCATTGTCTAAATGGGAAAAGATTAAGTCAACTCATGAGAAGATGCAGCGAGAAGAAGATACTACTGTTAAGCTTCTAAAAAAAATTGGCGCAGATGACGCCTTGGAAAATCTGTCAGAAATTTACAGACAATTTCAAAAAATGAGTCCCGCTGAGCGGGGCTCAGTACTAAGTAAAATTGATAGCGAGCTCCATCAATATGGTGATATGCAAAGTGCTCAGGATGCTAAATTTGAAGCTGACTCGCTAATGAGGAGCTCACGGGTAAGAACGTCTAGCACTAATAATGCAGTGACCACTCAATTGCAGCAAGTAGATAGCGCTGCCTCACCACATCGGCGAAAAAAATGAAATTACGCTAGTGTCATTGCTGTATAAGTTAGGTAATTCGTTGATGAAGTGTAGTGTGTGAAAAGATCTGATATTTGTTTATTAAGCATAGCTTTGTAAAAAATATGGACAAACAAGGGCGTTTAAGGTATTCTTCGCACTAATAACTTCTCAACACTCGCAAGGGATGTATGCTATCAAGACTCATTATAAACTCAGGATTTTTTAGTCGCCCAAATATGTTAAGTTTAGCAGCTCAAACTGGCATTCTAACCGCGATGAAAATACATGCGGAAAAGAACCAAACTCAGCAACAGCAATCTGGAAATACTCTTACAGCTCCTACTTCGGGCAATACCACATTAACTACTCCAAAATCTAGATAACTGGGCTGTACTATCATAATTATTTTCAGAAGATATAGAGTTTGTAGTTGCAGCATTATTGAAAAAGCTACAAGACATAGCCCTTGTCCTTTTTTCAACCTTGGTAGCAATTTCTTCTGCCCAGGGAAGAGCATAGTAAATCATCCCAGTGTAGAGTCCTGATGTTTTATATCCACGCGTCATTGCTTTTATCCCGAGTTCTCTCACGACACTTAGCGTAGATGGTGACTGAAAATTATTTGGGTTTATTCGAATAACTCGATTCTTGCCAATAACGTCGCAAGCATTGCCAATGAAGCCTATACCCAAGCCACTCACGAGAGAGGCTGTAAATGTGTTTATAGGTTTATGGCCAGGAAAAAATGTATTGAATGTGTTTGCTAACTGCGGTGTCCAGAAAAGGCCTGCAACAAACAGAGTATTTCGAATAAGGCGCATATCATACCCTGCCCTGAATACCTTATAAGATTCTGAATAAGTTCGTGGCCGCGGAATAACAAAGTCCTGACCTCTTTGTAGCATATTAAATTTATGTAGATTCAATGTTTTTTGGTTGCTGTGGTGTTGTGTTATCGTTGTATCCATACCACCAATAGCTATTGAAGTAGCAATATTCGAGGATAACTTTGACCCTGTTTTGGCTTCTAATTCAAGCTGACCAGAAACTTCTGATTCCCCCAGTGGGGCTTCCTGTTTTAATGAGAGTTCCTGTTTCCCCCCTAAAAACTCGTGAACACCTCCTCTTTGTGAGAGTGATGTGTTTTTCAACGTGGACCCTTTTATTGAACTCATTAAGCCCTTTGCAAAGGGTTTGGCAAGTGCAGCTAATGCTCCTGTGTGAAGTGTTTTACCAAAATTACCTTTGGAATCTGTTGTATGTAAGTTCTGTAGCGCTACGTCAACAGGGTGCATGAATGTAGCAATGATGAAGCTAGTTGTCGCAACTTTGACAGCTTCTCCCGCGATTGTTCCTGGGGTGCTATTTTCCTGCGGTGTGGGTCGATTCTGCTGCATTGCTCTCTCCTCTTACTAAGACTCTAATAATGTACAATTACTATACATTAGTAAGATTAAGAGATGCTTAACGAATACTTAAAATAAACTTAAATTGGTAACTGACGGTGTGAATCAAGAATGTTCGCTTGGTTCGATTAATTTCTCAGGCAAACGGAATTGCTGAAAAGTAGCAGGTAAAAATGGGTTGGTGTTGCCGTGCGTGAACAGGAAATATTTCACTTTATAGCCGCTGATATTTAAAGCCACAACTAATTGCTTTTTATTCGCCATCACTTTTTGTGTGTTGTCATGAACTAATTTAAACCATGCCCAATCGCCGTTGAGTGTACTGTTAATCACGCGATTTTTATTCGTCACAATGCGGATGGATGTTTTATGTGAATTTTTCGCATTCGGCCAAACAATACTGTGTGGAATAGGTGGCATGTCTTGTTCATGTTTTACCAGCTCACCATTGATAGTTAAATTAAAGTTTTTAATATTTTTTGACAAACTCACAGCTTGCAAGGTAAATGGAATAACGAATTTACTACCCGTACGCGGGAACCATATATCCTGAAATTGACTGGCAGCTTGTAATTGAATTAATGCTGTTGCGGTGAAGGGTAACTTCTGATTATCTAAACTGCGCCATTGCCATTGTTTATCGGATTCATTAACGAAAGGCTGTAAAAAATTTTGATAAAATTGCGTTAATATGCCTTGTTTACTTAGGAAAGTGGTAAAATTATTTAAATCAACTTCTTGTTTTGTTGTTCCAGCGGTGAAAGGAAAGCGATTCAAAATTTGCGTGTTGTAAACGCTTATTACATTTGATTGCCAAGCAGTTTCAATAAATTGACTTGCTGCTTGTAAAACATAATGCCAGCTATTGTCTGCAATATCCGTTAACCATGTTTTAAGTGGCAGAGGAGCTTCTGCGGCAAGAGCACGTATTTTACTGATAGGATCTTCCGAATTTTGCATGCGTTTTACGGCGGCTAAGAATGCTGCTTTATTGCTATCTTGCGTATTTAAAATAGATTGTAAATAAGTGTGTAGCTCGCGCAGAGTAATCAGGATTTTATATAACCCGTTTTCTTGCTGATGATTAGCATGAGTCAATAATAAATCCAAGGATTGTATTGTTGGGCTAGCAGCAACAATTTCTGGAAAATAGGTATGTTGTTTAAGAGTTTCTAATAATTGTAATAGGGGTGAATGATCATGCGAGAGATCAGCAATTAGCGCATCCGTTTGCGCTAAATTTTTTGGAGTAAATAATGTAATATTCGTCAGTAAATTTTCCCAAATATCCACATAATTCATGATATAAAGACGACGCACTTGTTCAGAGAGAGCAACAGCGGACAATTGATTTTGTATCGCTAAATTATTGGTGCCCAACACCCAGTTATCTTGCAACATTTCATTGGCTGCAATATTAATTTGTGTTGCCAAATTTGCTTGTAATCCATCGGCGGTAAATAAATGCAAAATCTGAGTAGAGCCTGTCTTACTGACTAAAGCAGGTGGATTGCCAACATTTGTACCCACAGCAATTTTTTTCTCACTATCATTATTGTTTAGGTTTTTTAAGATAGCAAAACTCAATTCAGGAGGTGGCAAGCTTATTAATTGTTTACGTGCTGTTGCAATCACGCTTTCATTGAGCGCGAGTGGTTGCCAAGTGGGATTAAACGCAGCTTTGATATGTTTCATTAAATCTTCACAACTTTCTTGGCTCAGATAATTGGGTAATACTTGGTGTAAGATTTTGACGACAAAATCGACTTGTAAATGTTGAGGATCGCCTAACATTAAATAGGCTTTTAATGTCGGATATAAGCGCTGTGGATTATTACCCAGTGTTTTTATATATTTCTCTAAATAATTTTTGATAGCAGGTAAAACAATAACTTGTAATGCTTGGTCATAGACAGTCGCCGCGGTTTGCTGTGATTTATCAGCATAAAAAGATAATGCACGCGCTAATTGGGGAGAAGATTTATTCGTTGCATCTTGTAAAGAATCGAGCAGAGGTAATGCTTTGGCTAAAGGTGTTCCATGCTGAGTGACTTGCTGTATCGCGAGCTCATACTGTGCAAGTCCGTTTTGTATGGATTTTGTTTGCTTTAAATTTTGTAAAAAATCGCGATAAAGAAAAATAGTTGCAGTTGTGATCAGTATAGCCAGTGCTACATGTATTACCCTGCGACGACGTTCGAGATTAGGCGAGTGGGAAAGCAAAACATGTTGCTCAGTGTTGTCAGATAATCTTTGTAAAATAAGTTGCTTTGTGAAGTATGCTCTTGATGGTATCGCTGGAGCACGCATGAATTTTGATGTTTGCTGCTGGGCTGTCGTGGTTGAAAGTTGTGGAACTTGTTCTTCGAAAGGAGGCTGTGTTGCGCTGGTGAGGTAAATACCATGCAGATGAAAATCAATTTTAGCACCCGCTAATGCTTTAAGAAGATTGGTCAACGCTTCTTTTAAGCGTTCAACTTGTAAGGGAAAATCTTTAATGGCAGGACGTGCCAGTGGATTTCGCTCGTGATGTAAACGCGAAATTAATTGTTTGTTAAGCCGGCTAATCAGGGCATTAAAGCGATGAGTCAAAAGATCAAGTAATTTTTCACTTTCATTTTCTTTTAAATGCGGTAAAGGAATTCCCCATGCTTGTGACAATTCATCGCTACTACTTTCGCTGAAATATTCTAAAAAACCAGGTAATAAATCGCATTTCGTGATGACGAAATAAAAAGGTAATTCAGGGCCAAATTTTTCTTTTAGCTCAGCTATGCGTTGTTTTAAATCGAAAATGGTATGTTCGCTTTTTTTATTATGTTGTTGTCCAAGTAGCTCGGGTAGATTTAATGCGACTACGATACCACCCAGAGTATTTTTGCCATGATATTTATTAATGAGGCTGAGCAAAGTATGCCAAAGACGTGAGTAAGATATAGTGTATTTCGTATTGGCTTCTTTAGTCGTAACATAGGTTCCGGGGATATCAATCAAAACTAAATCCCGTGTGACCCACCAATCGCACGCGTCGGAAGAGGGCGGTAGATTTGGATTATTGGTTTTGACTTGTTTTGCCAAAATGAAATTAATATTTGCATTTGTGAGTAGCGAAGTTTTACCCGATCCTTGCGGTCCGATTAATAGATACCAAGGAAAATAGCAAAGCCGAAAATTTCTTCCATGCTTGCTAATAGAAGTTTTTTTAAGAAAATACGTCGCTCCTTTGAAGCGACCGTATAAAGCCTGCAATTTTTTTACAGTTTCGGGATTATCCTTAGGTAAAGGAATTTCTTTTTTAGGAGACATGTCAAACAAAGTGAGTTTTAAAAACCAAACTAAAAAAAATAATGTAATGATATAAAAACGTTGTTGATAGTGTGCAAGTGGGGCATGTCCTGCGATGATGAGCTCTGGGCCTAAAAACCAAATGACCAGAGAAATAATCAGCAAAACAGCTAATGAGGTGAGTTTTTTGAAATAGGGAAAATCACTCGATTGTTTCATAGGGCGTCAGTTGTCCAATTCGCATTAAATCATGATAAGTTTGCGTAGCCGCTGTATCCAGTCTATTACCAAAGCTAATGAAGAGTGTAACGACGACGCTCGCAGCGAGTAATGTTGTCAGCCATAGGGGCATACTCTTGGCGAATGGCTTTGACAGGGACGCTTTAGCCATAAAAGGTGATAATACTTTACTGAAATTTCCACGCTGCGTACGAATATGTTTGTAAAGCGCATGGGTGATTTGCTCAAGCTGATTGTGACTGAATTCCGTGGCGCGGTACTGTCCTTTAAAGCCCAGGCTCAAACATATATACATAAACTCCATGAGATCGATATATATAGAAGGGTCTTTAACGATGCGCTCTAGAATAATAAAAAAGCGATCTTGATGAGCAGCTTCTTGGTTAAAAGCAGTTAATAAACTATACCCATCCCATTGACCTTGGGCACCCCATAGCGTATTAGAAATAACATCATCAAGAGTTGCGCATAAGGCATAGCGACTGACGAGAATATATTCTGAACTGTAATTCTGAATTTTCGCTGTGTCTTGAAATATATTGATTTCAGCGACCAATTCTTTGTGTAATTTCTGCAAGTGCCGATAGGATTTGATTTGTTTCAATTTGCCTATGATTGAAAACAAATAAGCAGCAGTATCAACCAAGGGATTAACCCCAGCTTTGGGATGATGAGTAATAAATTTACTCGATGGCAATAATTGTTGCGTAGTATCGTTTGTGGTTGCAGTTAAACTGGGTTGTTTCCCATCAGAAACTTTAGTTTCCTGACGTAGCCGTATGGGTATTTCCCTGTTAGTGGCTTGTTCGTTGCTCATCGCTGCCCTGTCCGTATAAGTTAATACGGATTATATACAAACAAATCAGGCAGGTCACGGGTAGAGATCTAGAAGGACAAAAAAATAATTCCCTTTCTCTATTGTAAAGATGCCCTAGAGAAAGGGAATGTATAATTAATGAAACCGGGGATCTCAGGCTCTGTTGACATTCTCGGCATAGCGAAATGTCAAGCAGACCCTAGTCCAGCATCCCGTAAATTTTGAGCTTTTTGCGAAGTGTTCCACGACTAATGCCCAATAAAATAGCGGCACGAGATTGGTTTTCTTTAGTGTATTCCATTACTGCTTCCAATAGAGGAACTTCAACTTCAGTGAGAACCATTTCATATAAATTACTGGGGGCTTGGCCTTTTAATTGCATGAAATAGCTTTCAAGCGCTTGTCTTACGCTATCATGTAACGGTTGATTTTTGTGAGCAACAGTAAATGGCGAAGACGCTTTTTGTGTAGTTTCAGTTGTTTCTGGTGTGTTATTAATAGCCATGATTTTCTCTCAAAAAAAGATAATACTAACAAATATAGTCCATTGTTTTAACAGCTTGATATTATACCAGCTGTTCTTACTTCGATCAAATAGTTAAATCAAGTTTATTTGCGAATCCGTTCGTCTTGTCCTGACGGAGGATGCTCCACAGGCTGTCACTGTCACGATGGAACTCACCGCCATTTCTTATGTATTGAAACATTTCATTGGCAATTTGACATAGATTTAACTAGATTTCAAGTTAACTTTAGCAACCCCTTCTAGTCGTATCCAACCTTCCTTGACAACAAAATTTTCCATGTAAAACCAAGGGTTATAAGCCTCTATAACGTCTTGTACTTGTTCCATCAAAATGCCAGAAAGTATAATTTTTCCTTTCGAATGTAGCAATAAAAATAACTTAGGTGCGAGCTCAATAAGGGGTTTAGCAAGAATATTGGCAATTAATACATCCGCCAATTGCGGTAAAGGATCTTGAGGAAAATGCGTTTCCAACAGGGGTGATATCAGCTGGTTGCGTTCACCGTTTTGTTGAGTTGCTTCCAGAGCCTGGGGGTCATTATCAATCGCATAAGCTTTGCGAGCACCCAGTTTTAAAGCTGCAATGGCTAAAATACCAGAGCCACAACCATAATCAATTACTGTCATGCCAGGTTTAATATTTTCATCTAACCACTCCAAACAGAGTGCAGTTGTGGCATGTGTGCCAGTCCCAAAAGCGAGTCCTGGGTCTAAAATGACATTAATAGCTTTGGGATCAGGAGGAGTTTGCCAGCTTGGGCAAATCCACAAACGCTTACCAAAACGCAAAGGTTTGAACCCTTCTAAACAACGGCGTTCCCAATCTTCATCCTCTAAAGATTGCAGTTGAAAGCTTTCTAGGAAACCAAGAGCTTGCTGTTTTTGTAAATATTCAACGATACCATCCATGGGCTGATTACTATCAAATAAACCCGTCACAATGGTTTTTTGCCATAAGCGCGGTGTGTCGGGTGTAGGCTCGTAGATAGGTTGGTCGCCTGCATCTTGTAATGTAAGCGCTTGTGCGCCGAGTAAAGCCAGTTGATTGCTTAAGTTGGTGGCGTGCTCGGCGGTGGTATAAATGTGTAATTCAGTCCAGGGCATATCGTTATTTACTTTCACTAGTGATTACATGTAACTATTCACGATTCTTACAAAAAGAACTCGTCATTGCGAGCCTCACGCCTTAGCTTTATGTGAGGCGTGGCAATCCAGAATGGTGATAATAGTTACGATTACATATTCAACCATTGCTCAAGATAATGAATGTTAACCCCACCTTTTTTGAAAGGATTACCGCGTAAAATATCTTGATGTAACGAGATATTAGTTTTAATTCCTTCAATGACTGTTTCTTCCAGTGCTTCACGCATACGAGCCAGAGCGATTTCACGATTTTCTCCATAGGCAATGATTTTTGCGATCAATGAATCGTAATAAGGTGGCACTTTGTAACCACTATAAATATGCGAATCGACCCGAATTCCAGGACCACCCGGTGCATGGAAATGGGAAATCGTACCAGGTGAGGGTAGAAATGTTCGTGGGTCTTCGGCATTAATGCGGCACTCTATAGCATGGCCAGTGATTTTAATGTCGGATTGTTTTAAAGTGAGTTTATTTCCAGCAGCAATATCCAATTGTTGTTTAACGATATCAATACCCGTAATCAATTCAGTGACGGGATGTTCAACTTGCATGCGAGTATTCATTTCAATAAAATAAAATTCTTTGTTTTCGTAGAGAAATTCAAATGTCCCTGCGCCACGATAACGCATTTCACGGCATGCTTTTGCACAGCGTTCGCCAATTGCTTGACGTTGTTCCGGGGTAATGCCAGGTGCAGGCGCTTCTTCAATAATTTTTTGATGTCGGCGTTGGATGGAGCAGTCGCGTTCGCCTAAGATATACCGCATTGCCTTGACCATCGCCCATGACTTGAATTTCAATATGGCGTGGGTTTTGCAGATATTTTTCCATGTAAACGTTGTCATTGTTAAATGCCGCACGTGCTTCAGTGCGTGTCATAGCAATCGCGTTTAGTAAATGTGATTCCGTGTTCACAACACGCATGCCACGACCACCGCCACCGCCGGATGCTTTGATAATAAGAGGGTAGCCAATTTCACGTGCGATACGTAACGTTTCTTCATCATCGCTGCCAACAGCACCATCAGAGCCAGGTACACAAGGAATACCTAATTCTTTCATCGCTTTAATGGCAGAAACTTTGTCCCCCATTTGGCGGATGGTTTCTGGGCGTGGGCCAATAAAAATGAACCCACTTTTTTCAACTTGTTCAGCAAAATCAGCATTTTCAGCTAAAAAGCCATAGCCGGGATGAATTGCTACAGCATCGGTAATTTCTGCGGCGCTGACAATGGCAGGAATACTTAAATAACTTTTTGCAGCTGCCGGTGGTCCAATGCAAACGGATTCATCGGCTAGACGAACATGCATAAGATCTCTATCTGCAGTGGAATGTACAGCAACAGTTTTGATGCCGAGTTCTTTGCAAGCGCGCAATATGCGCAGTGCAATTTCTCCACGATTGGCAATCACAATTTTATTTAACATAATTTATTTACTCAATAACGAACAAGGGTTGGTTAAATTCGACGGGTACGCCGGTTTCAACGAGGATAGCAGTGACGGTGCCTGCTTTATCAGCTTCAATTTGATTGAACATTTTCATGGCTTCAATTAAGCAGAGTGTGTCACCCAGCTTAACTGTTTGGCCAATTTCCACAAATGGTTTGGCGCCAGGGGAGGGGGAGAGGTAAACCGTGCCCACCATAGGTGCTTTAACGGTATGTTTTGCCGCTGCAGCAGCATCTGCTGTTCCTAGGGCGCTGTTTTCAGTTGCCGCACGTGCGGGATCGGTTGGGGCAGCTTGCGCAGTTTGTGTAGTGGGTATGACAGTAGGCATAACTGCAGGGGCAGCCATGGCTTGTGTCACTTTAGCAATTTCTCGGGTGATGCGTACTGAAACATCTCCTTCACGAATCTCGATTTCGGCAACGCCGGTTTCTTGTATAAGTTCGATTAATTTTCTGATTTTTCGCATGTCCATAAAGGATAATGCTCCTATATTTAATCCAATCTAGCATTTTGCACGAACTTAATTATCTTGTCTAGATACCAGCAGATCCCTGCAAGTTAGCTGCAGTTCGCTACAATATTGACATTTTAATGTACATAAACTAAGAGGAGGCTTTGGCGCAAGCGCGGCGCAATAGTTCAATGGCAGGTGGCAACAATGAAATGACGATAATAGCAAGGATTACGGATGAGAAGTGGTCTTTGATAAAAGGTAGATTGCCAAACCAATAACTAACGTATAGCAAACTTCCAATCCATATTATGGCGCCAATAATATTATATATAAAGAATCGGCGATAAGTCATATAACCTATTCCTGCAACAAAGGGTGCAAACGTGCGAATGATAGGGATGAAGCGCGCGATAATAATAGTTTTGCCACCGAATTGTTCGTAAAAGCGATGCGCTTTTTCTAAATATTTTTTATTAAATAATAATGAATTCTCGGAGCGAAATAGCTTAGATCCAACAAATCTACCCAATAAATAGTTAAGGCCATTTCCTAAAATAGAAGCGATAACCAATAAAATAAAGAGTAAGTGAATATTGATAGCCTGGTCACTGCTTGCTGCCAGTGCCCCCGCTGCAAAAAGAAGTGAATCGCCAGGGAAGAAAGGGGTAACGACTAATCCCGTTTCGCAGAAAATAATGAGAAAGAGTAAGACATACGCCCAAACCCCATAGTCGCTGACAAAAGCAATGAGATGTTGGTCAATATGTAAAATAAAATTCAGTAAATGACTGAGTATTTCCATGTGCTTCTCATAGTATATAGACATCAAATCGACTACTGCTGCCAGCCAGAGTAAAACTCGGTGCAATATTGCTTAGCGATTTAGCGTAGCGAGGTCTTTTTACCACAACCCGCTGGGTGGCACAAGACAAAGCGGTAGTTAACAACCTATCTGCATCTAAATCATCGCCCACAATATCATGAAAAATACGCATTTCTTTTTTAACTAGCGCAGACTTCGTGCGCTCTGGAAACATAGGATCCAGATAAATCATGTCAGGGCGTTCATTGCTAGTTAAGCTGGGTAGCCAGAAAATCGCATTCTCTTGGATAATATGCAAACGCTTTATGATGGTTGCCATTGTATTATCTTTTGCAGCGCGAGCAATACCATCTTGAAGTAAGGCAAAAATAATCGGTGAACGCTCGAGTATTTGAACATTAAAACCTAAGCACGCTAAGATAAAGCTATCACGCCCTAAACCACCCGTGGCATCAATAATCTTAGGTGTTGTATTCCCTTTTAATCCCAATGCACGTGCTAGCGCTTCTCGTTTAAGACTCGCATGTTGGTAGCGATAAATCATTTTGCCAGAAAGAAAGTCGACATATAAAGGATGAAATTTTTCACCGGTTTTTTGTAAGCCCAGATAATCCGGTGTAATAACAAGTAAATAATTAAATTCTGCTGAGTCTTCTGTTGTGAAAGGTAGGTGTAATTGTTTGGCAAGAGCTTTTGCTTGTTGCTGTAATTGCGGGGTAGTGATTGTGACAGCGAGGTGAGTAGTGGTCATATATCTTTTTCTAAAACGTAGGGTGGGCAAAGCTTGTCCCCGTATGCTCTTAGCAGGGACGAAGCGCGCCCACCAATTCGATGTAAGCTCATACCCTGGGTGCGGCGAGTCCAGATGTTATCTCAGTATCGTATCCTGCAACATCTTTGAATGCCTGATACTTTTCTACCCATGTGACAAGGCTGTCTCGTAACTTTGTAAGCTGATCTGTATTGGGATTGCGCGGGTTGATATACTTTAAATGCTCTAGAAACACTAGGTAAAAATCTTTAGTGCTATCTGACCTATAATCATGTCCATCAAAAATCCCACTAAAAAACCCATATGCTTTCTCTTTTACCTTGCGCATTTTCTCAAAATCTTTTTGATTTATATCTAGCCAATCTGTTTTTAGGAGATTTAAAATAGCAAGAGGGTTGTTCTTGTGTTGATCAACAATTTTTTTAAAACTTTTAACTCGATGTGGGACAAGGGTAACGGTAGCTGTCTTATCATCAATAATTTCTATACCACCCGCACACAAGGTATCCCACCACGATGATCTATCTTTGCATTTACCTTTGTTTAATTGATCTCCCCAGAATGATAAGCACATCGTGAAAGATACTATTTGTTCGAGCATCCGAACTATATCCGCAGCTAGGTCTTGAGATGTAATCGGTTTATTGACCGAGGAAGCTTTTCCTTTCGGTTGAAACATCGCTGTTTTTCGAGGGTCTATTTTTGCTACAGGAACCAGGTTTGATTTACTAACTTCAGTTTCAGCGGGGGCATGGGATTTATTTTCAGGATTTGTTGCGGATTCTGCCTTTGGATTTACTTCCACAGAGGATGGTGATTTAGACTGTGGCATAGGCATATTGTTTGCAAGAGGGCCGCTAGCTTGACCATTTTCGATGGTTGTATGTTTTAGAACAGCAGGGCTAGTCATCGATGATTGAGCTTGAGTGGCGGCGACTTCTTTTGTAGCTGCAGTTATTACTTTTTGTTGTTCTGGGACAATGCGCTCTGGTGTAGACTGTTGAGTAGGCTCTTCTTGAGTTGCTTCCGCAGCTGCTGAAGAGTTTCTCTTTCTCTGAGGTGAGTTGTTATCTTGGTTTATTAGTTGCTGTGCGCTAAGCTGAAACGTATTCATGTGATGTTTAAATATAAGCTCAATAAAATTTTTATCACTTGGAACTGAAAAATATTTGTCATCAACAGTTTTTTGGGTACCCATGAGATATTGAATTATATTATGTAGGGGTTTTTCGGCATCAGGTAATTTTAATAATGACTTGAAATTTGACATAAAATATATTATTTCACCGGCAGCGCCACTGAATTCCTCATTTTCTTCTAATTTTTCCATAAAATCTATAAAAGCCTCTTCACCAGAGTTTATTAGCGTATTGCTTTTATGTTCTTTTAGCGTTAGAAGTAATGAATTAAGCACAATATGATTCGGGTCAACTTTGTTAAGCCAATTTTTTGCATCATCAAGTAAATTTCCAAGATATCTGCGATTTGGTGCTTCTCCGTGTTTACTGAGTGGAAATGGGCCAATTTCTACGATGTCACTTTGTAGAGTGATGTCAGGTTGTTCCATGTAGAGATTAATTATAAGGTTTAAAACGTTTTCTAGAGTTTTTTTCGCGCGAGGAAGTTTTTTAAATGCATTTAGTTGGCCTCGAGTAAAAATCTGATACCTCTGGAAAAGATTTTCAAGTTGTTTTTTTTGCTCAGTTTCGTCTTTGAATGTATCGAATAAATTTTGTAGATCTTCAATGAATGGATTAAGTTGTTTGAAAAGACTTTCAAATGAGCTACGTTTTGCATTCCATAATTTTTTTTCTAAGGGTTGAAGAACATCTTCGTTTTTTAAAACTGGCTCTGGACCAAAGTTACCATTGTCATTTGTTTCTGGTGATGAATCGTCATCAGACATACTTGTTTCTTCTTGCGATAAATCGCCATCAGAAGAATCCCCTGAAGTGTCAGGGCTCTCGTGTGATTGGGAAAGTGAGCTTGGAGGTGGTGTGAATGGCCGTGCATCCGTAATACTAATGGTAAGGGCGGTTTCTCCAAATTCTCCTCTTCTTGTCTTGGCCATGGTTCTTTCCTTTCTGTAATGTATGAAAATTGATAATATTGTAAATTGTAATCGCGGAACCTTAAGGATAGCTTAAGTAACGCCGGTATTACGCCGTCATGCGAAGGTATTTCCTGTGGATCCCGGCCCGGCTAACTGGCGTTAAGTATATTAAATATTGATTGTTTGCACTAGGTAATTAAAAAGATGGATATCTTAACTCAATTGTTTACCACTGAACTGGGTCGTCGGCTGGGTTTGGGATTGTGTATTGTGACAGGGCTACTGTTGCTGGTTACGGTGGTGGATACTTTTTCTACTTGGCAGGATGATTTTATTTTAACCCGCAAAGCACGAGTTAAAGCAGCAGGTCATGGTGAAATAACCAATGACATCAATAAGTTGATTGCTTCAATCCCGGCTCAGCATTTGTTTGGCCAACACCCGAAAGCAAGGTCTGAAATTTTACCCATCACAAGTTTACAGTTACGCTTGCTGGGGGTGATTAAAGCCAATCCAGAAAGTCGCTCAAGTGTTATTATCTCCGAGAGGGGAGGTCCAGGTAAGGTTTATCAAATTGGTGATAGTTTGCCATCGGGAGTAAGGGTTTATGCTATTACCCCAGATGGGGTAATATTAGATAATTCAGGGCAGCTGGAGAAGTTGCTCTTAGAACGGTCCAAGTTATCGTTTCAAGGAATGCCTAAATCAATGAATGAGCAGAAATAATATAATAAGGAATCAATCGTGTTACTGAGAATGTGTTTACGCGGTTTGATAATAATAATAATTTGTATCTCTTTGCAATCCTGTGCATCTCGCCCTGCTAAGACTATGTTTTTTCAATTCAAGCAAGGCAGAAAAGCTTTTGATGCAGGTGATTTCACAGTTGCATTCCGCATATTATTACCGGTTGCTGTTGAAGGAGATGTGCAAGCTCAATATGCAGTAGGATATATGTATTACTATGGACTGGGTGTAACAGAAGACACAGAATCAGGCATTTTTTGGATTAAAAAAGCAGCGTATAAAGGTTATCCACCTGCGGTAAATGCGCTCGCAGAAATAGCGTCAAAGAAAAAATAACTCTATTGTTAAAAGTCGCATCTTGAGGTGAATGGGTATATATGCCAACTCTTATTCCGATCTCAGCTTTTAAAGATAATTACATTTGGATGTTTTTTGCCGAAGGGAAAAAAGTTTGGGTAGTGGATCCAGGTGATGCACAGCCTGTGATACAAACACTCAAACAAAATGATTTAACATTAGCAGGAATTTTAATTACGCATCACCATCATGATCACTCTGGTGGGGTCGCTGAATTACTGACTCACTGGAAAAATATCGACGTTGTTGGATCGCAAATAAGTCAAGTTTCATCCATCACACATCCTGTTGAAAGCGGTGCTGAGATTGCTTGTGGAGCCGTGCGTTTAAAAGCGCTCGCTATTCCCGGGCATACTTTAGATCATATGGCATTTTATAATAATGAAATATTATTTTGTGGTGATACATTGTTTAGCGTGGGATGTGGAAGAGTTTTTGAAGGTACGCCGGAACAAATGTATCACTCTCTTATGAAGCTATATGTATTACCTGACACCATAAAAATTTATTGCGGACATGAATACACACTAGCGAATTTGCAATTTGCGCAACATGTAGAACCGAATAACCCACACATTGCTGAAAAAATTTGCGCAGTCAAAAAACTGCTTACAGAAAACAAACCAACACTTCCCTCGGTTCTGCAGGAAGAAAAGCTGCTTAATCCATTTTTACGTTGCGATGTGCCAGATGTTGTTCGCGCCGCAGAAAAACATGCAAATAGGGCACTCAAAAATCCCGTGGAAGTGTTTGCGTGTTTGCGGGAGTGGAAGAATAGTTTTTAAACCCGCTTAAAGCATGCGAGATCCAGCAATCCAATTCGTCGCACAGCTAAGGGTGACGATTCAACGAATTAGATTCAGAGAATACACCAAAAGACAGTGACTCTAATAGATTTTGATATACTTTGGATGTTTCTGATGCTCGTCCAATTGAAGATGATCTAATATGGGTTATCAAATATCTTTCTAATTCGACTCTTAACTCAGTCCAAAGAATAATGTTCGTTACATCATTTTTTTCTTCTCGTACAAGAGAATCATTAATTCTATTTAAAATATGAATAACACCTTTTGGTTGGTTCAGCTTTTTAAAGAATTTTGCAGAAGAGGACAAGTTCCATGTTGTTTTTTCTAATTCATTTTTTATATTAAGAATTTGTTGCTTTGCTTGCAGATCAATATTCTTATCTTGCTCTTGCTCGGCTAAAGTATAGTGCCTTCCTTCGCATTTGAAAGAGTCATAGATGAGAATACACGTTGCAACTCCTGCTTCATTAATGTCTGCTTTATAACATCGTGCTATAGCTCGATTCCTTGCATCATCCTTGCCTATCAAAATGGCTCGTAATCCAGATTGTTTAGTTTTAACTAATCCTTCATTCGTATCTTCTCGATTTTTCTCTGCGCTTTGAGTCCATTTTTCATACGTTAAACAATTATAAGGTTTTATTTTTTTGGCATATTCTTTTACCTGAGATTCTGTTCCTATCCATTTATGTAAATAAGTACCACGATCTTTTGTAAACATGGCTTTGATACAACTTTCATTTTTATCATAGAAAACACCCACTTGATGCCTGCTAGCATCATGCCTACCAAATGGGGGTGTGGCAAAATCAGACGATAAATACGTATAAGAACTTTTTTTCATGTAGTCGTGAACTGATTTAGCTCGCCGTTTCTTTTGATAAGGAACAATCTCCTCTGTCAGATGAATGAATTTAACTATATCTTTTCCTTCTGGAACAGGGCGTCTAAGCTTAGCATCTCTTATGTTATGATTTTTAAATTCAGCCACATATTTCTTCCAATTGTGAGGCGATATTATTTTCCCTAAGCCACGCTTGTCTTCCAAACATTGTTTAGCTCGCTGATAAAGTTCTCGATCTTTTTGATCTAGAGCTGCGTCATTTTGTTTTTCGCTAACTTCTATCTTGATTTCTGGGCTCGCTATGCTGAATTGTCGAAAAATATTACTTTTGACATTCTTAATATTTTGATCTTTTGGTAATACTTCATCAATCCATTTTATTAAAGCAGGGCAGTTATTCATTTTGTTTTCCTCGTTATGCTTTTTTAATAATGAGGCAATGACAAAATGATTTTCTTTCGGTTGCGAATTAATAAATTTTTTCAATATTTTCTCATCTGACCAAACTTCTGGAATTGCTAGTAATTCAGCCATTTTTGATGGTAAAAATATAGGTATTCTAAATCTATGGGATTGATTTGATGAAAAATATTTATTTAATAAGCGAGCAATGTTGATGGCGGGTTGTAATTTCATTAATCGTTCAAATCAAGAGAAGCTCTATTGGCGATAGTTTAATTAACAGTCAATTGCTTATTTTCTATTTTGCTAATAAGTAAAGAAAAATTTTCGTCATTTTGAAAACAAGCCATAACATCTAGAAGTAGGTACTCTTTCCTCATGTAGTTAATGGTAAGCTTCGTCAGGGCAACGGGTGACAATTTATTTTTTATCATAAGGCGTGCATTCAGAAGCATGAAGAGGATTCGATAAAAGCGTAATAATAACAGTGCAGTGTTGAAAAATTCTGCCACAGGGTCCATTTTCATTTTGAAAATTGGCAATGCACTTTGAAAAATTTGATGAAATTGTTCTGGTGTTAATGTTGCTTGCCAAGTCAGCAAGAATCACGTGGGTCCAGCTGGCTGAGTTGATGCACAAGTTGTAAAAGATTTTTCTTCGATACTCATTAAGGATGAAGATTCGTAATTTCTTCTGTACGTGTTATTTTTAAAGCAATGCTTAAATAGTTCTTCACAATATTTTTTTATAAATTCCCAAGTAATTTCCTTATTTTGATCTGTATCTTTAGCGTCACGATCCCGAAAAACACAATTTTGACCAATGTAATTTTTAAAAAAATCTACCACTTTTTTAGTGACAACATTTTCATCATCATTTTTTTCTATTGTTCTAAAGCATCGTTCTATTAAACGATCAAAATTAAGTGTGCCACTGATGTTTTTAACGGCGAACACTAGCGCATCTGCAGTGCGAGCTTCAATACATCCAACATCGCTGTCCTTTATTTGATGAGAAAATTCCAGCAAGAGCCCTCTATTTTCCATTTCAACAATGGATTTTTCAAACGCGCTTACTAACTCTTGTATTGCTGTTACAACTTTTTGCGGATCTTTGTAAGCATTAAAATGCATGGAGGTATTGTTAAAATCACGAATCACATGTTTCTTTTTATCTTGTTTGCTTATTTTCCATGTGTTATTTGTTCTATACGTATAAACTTCAGGTTGATCATAATGTTCAACTGCGTAAGCAATAAATTGGCTATTTACTTTAATGAACTTTAAACTATTGATCACCTTAAGTATGACACCTTTGTGATCTGGTTTTATATCAGTTGAATTTAGGACAAAAGTAAGATAATTATTCAGCAAAGATAAATCGATTTTATGTTCGCCACTGTCCGGATTTATTTTTTCTGGCACCTTATTGTATATTCTCGTACCGCTCATTACCTTGCCTCGTTTGTATAAGTTTTTGAATTTAAAATGATAGTACTAATAAGATACAGGATAAAGATTAAGTTAATCTTAAGATCCGATAAAAAATGCTGATCTCATAAGAAGATTTTGGATTTGACAAATCAAAAGTAACAATTCAAACTAAGCTCTTTTATCCTTTCCCTTTGACTATAAAATCGATTTTCTTCATTCCGAAATACCATCTATGTGCTGTGAGCAACAGTCCATTTTGCTTAATGGCAATCTTCACAAGAAAACGAGTGACATTAAGAATATCTTAAGGTGGTAATGATAAAATTATATACAAGGTATTTTGTAATGCGTTGGATTTAAACGAAAATTATAAAAATTAATTATAATCAATGAGTTATAAATTTATAGCTAGATTGATACGAGGAGTGGTAACTATATGTTAGCAGCAAACGGGCTACAGAATTTATTAGATTCTTCACAGCAACAAATGCTGCAAGCAGCATTGCTGAGCTTGAAGAAAATAGGTGAAGCAAAAGTAGAAGAAGGAAAAATCAGCATACTTCCTGGCGAGATTAGAAGGCAGATAAGGGAAGGAACAGCGAGTTATTTAAATGACTATAAAAACTCACCTGAAGCACTAAAGAAAGAATTCTCTTTAGCTACGATATTAGAAGCTTTTCAAAAAGAATTGGATGACCCTAAAATTACGATTAAAAGCGCCTTGGATAATTTTGGTAAAAACACAGCAGTGCAAGAAGGTAATAGGTCTGCTAGAGATAATAGTTTTCGGAATTATTTATTTGCTTTTCGTAGTGATGAAATTGTTTCGAATGCAATTTTATTAGATGAGAAACAAGAAGTTGATGTTCGTGATGCAGGGATGTGCCGCGCTGATTATGAATTTATTAACCAAGTTTTTGAAAAAAAATATCCTCTTGATTTTAAACTTGATGCAAATGCAACAATAGAAGATATCAGAAAAATAATAATTAACTTAGTAGACAGATATGTTATTGCAGCGTTTGCGTGGTCTAAAGTTACAAATCAGCAACTCAATGAAGAGATGGCGTTGAAGTACGAAAGGCTTCAAGGTCCATTAAAAGAAGGAGTCCTGTCATTATCTGCAGCATTCGACATAATATTAGACGATTTTAAATCCACTACATTAAAACATGAGTGTCGTTTTCGAGATGTTTGTTCTAATCTTAAAAATGGGGTGTTACAAAATTTAAATAAAATGCTCACTCAAGATATTCATGAGTGTTATAAGACTGGATTAAATAAATCGGTAAAATATTTTACTAAAGAGCGCTTTAACGTTGATGCTGAAAATAAAGATCTTCGCTCTGTAGAGGGTATTACTTCGATAGCAAGTTTAATCGAATTTCTTTTGGAGTATCAAAAGCTTAAATGTAAAAGAGAGGGTATTCTTTTTGATTGTACTCTTTTTATGATAATGGAACCGGAATATGAATTAGAATTCAAAATAAAAGGTATAACCAATTACTATAACAACGAGTCAGGCTTGAGATGTGTAACTGATTTTGTTAAAGGCCGCTGTATTGAGTTTCTAGAAAAAAGTAAACAATCTTCTAGCCGATTTCAAATTAAAATCAATAATCGTTCGCACTATACAGTTGTTGATGTTCAATTGGATCGTGATTCGCAATCAAATGCTATGAAGAAAAAATGTTTTATCATGGATGCTGCGCAGGATCCCAGACTGTATGCGGTTTATCATGTATTTTCAGATCAAGGTTTTAAAGTTTATATAGCAGGTAAAGATAGCGAAGCAATTCAACTGGATAAATTCAGCTGCTCTATTTTTGCTTACGGTTTGGCAGTAGCATCTTCAAAAGATTTTGGCTTATTTGACCTATTGGAGCAAAAAAAAGAGCCAGAAGAAAAGTTAGAGAAAGAAAAAGCGAAAGAGGGAGATGAAGAGGAAGAAGAAATAAAGAATGATGAGCTACCAAAGTTTGTATCTTGGTTGAATTTACCAGGACAATATGTAAGAAATGCCCAGTCTGCTTCTTTTCACCATGACTATGAAGAAAAACATGATACCTCAAAGATGATTGTCACCAGTGGTGGGGAATCTTATGCGGCATACAAAAATAAATGCATGAAGTTTAACAGCTTTAGACAGAAGAATCATAATACTGGTACTCTAATGGAAATGTTATTTTATGGGGAAGCCATTGAAGCTTTATTGGCAAATTCTGCAAGTGATGTTTTTTTCTTAGGCCATGGCCAAATAGAGAAACTCAGTGAAAATTTTGAATTTTCCCCTAAGCAAAAGAAAGAAGATCAACCTGCCAATACAGTGACTCTCACAAGAGGATGATTAAAATAGAATTTATGCGAGCATGCTTATGTAGGGGGCAGACCCATGTGACTGCCCATGTTGAGCAAGGGGGGGCACACCCAGCTCATATCATTCCCCACATCTCCTTCTGCCAATGAGTGCGAGCGCTGAAGTTAGATCGAAGCCCCGTCATTGCGAGCCCGCGCGCGCTTTTTTGCGTGGGCGTGGCAATCCAGGGAGCACAAAAACGTTCCCCTGGATTGCTTCGCATGAAAAGCACATGCTCGCAATGACGGGGCTTCGATCTAACTTCAGCGCCCACCGCGCTCATTGGCATAGTCAGGAGAAATTTTGAGATGTGGGGAATGATATGAACCCAGCTAAGAGCGCGCTGGGGCAGGCTGTGGTGCGCCCCTACTCAATTTGGCATAATGAATTTGTTAGATTCAAAGCATGACAAAGAGAGTAAAAAAATGTTAGACTAGCAGCCTATGTTACAGAATATTAAGTCGGAGATAAGCATGCCAGAATTTCGTTTTGATGATGAGTTAGTAATACCCGATGCGAATGGTAGCGCCCCTCAAAAATACGCTGATTTACTCAAGAAGCTCCCCAAATTTAATGGTAAACCCAAGACTCGAAAAGAAATAATAGATAAATTTGCTGAGCTCGCAAAACAAGATCTAGACTTAAAGAAGCCTTATGAAGAAGCTCTCGCTGAATTTAACAGGCATGAAATGCCGCCTGTCACTATGAATGATGCTGTCGCTAAGGCATTTCTCCATAGTTTAATCATTGATGGAAACAGATTATGTATACGTTATAATGACGACGTAACCCCACCACTTACCCAAATAATAACTGCTACTAATCATGCCAAGCAAGAAAACCGAGACCCCAATCCCAGTCAAAATACTCAAAATTTCGTAAATTCAATTCCTAGTCAGGCAGGGCTTTATTCTAAATCATCAAATCCTTGCGCTGCGCGGTCTGCTGTTTCAGGACAAGAAAACGGATCTGGTCATCAGCCACAAACGGTGGTGTGCGCATCCTAAATTTTCCATTCATACATGAAGCCCATCAAACTTTTTGTGTTGATCCAAGCAGCAAAAAGTTCTTTGGATGCGCGTGTACGTTTTGACGCAGTGGTCAATTTCTATTCATTGTTACTTTAAGACATTATTGTTAAAATGCCCCTCATAACTAAACGAGAGGGTATTATAATATTGCATTCTATACAACAAGCTATTGAGCAGCGTTACAATCCACAGCCAATGAAGTCTTATCGTAGAAACGATGCGTATGCGTTATCAAATTTAATTGAATCTAAAGATAATGACCTTGAGTCTCTTAAAAGATTTATCGAAAAGTATCCTAAGTCTTTATATAAGCGACTTCGTGGAGCAAGTAATGAATTTCCTTATACACTATTTAAAAAAATATGATAAATCGAGTCGAGATTTTAAAAAATATGACGAATCTAACCAAGTGAATGTCAAATTAATCGAACCTGCTAGTCAAGTTAATTCTCTACACAGTAAATTGACCGCCGCGCTTGTTTTCTTTGTGCATGTAACTACCATATATTTCGTATGGCTCTTTAAAAGTATTAAAGAAGAAGAACAAGAAGAAAAGCAATATTTCCTAGCAAAACAGCGGTACGAGCGGTACGTAAGAAAACAAGAAAATAAGAAAAGGAAAGATGAGCAAAAAGAAAAAATAAAAGCAGCACAGACGATAAGCCCAGAAGAAAAAGCAGCAATAGAGAAAAAAATAAAAGACAGAGAAGCAGCAGAAGCTAAAAGAGCAAAAGAGATGACAAAGGAAAACGCTGAGACAAATTTGATTTTACGAATAATGTTGTTAGGCAATGTGTATATTTTGCATTGATTTTCAATGCGTTTCGTTATGTTGTCGTTAGCTCACGGATGTTGGGAAAAGAAAGGGGGATTGTAGAGGAAGATTTGCGGGCTATGTTTGCGCATAATAGTATAAGAGAGATTAACGGAGCCACATTAGCAGAAGCCATTAAAGAATCAAAACAGGTTATTTCTCAATATTTGCGACAAACAAATGACAAAGCTATCAAAAAAGTCTCGCTTCTAAATACGTCCTTTTACAAGGCATTACACTTACACTCTGAAAACTCTTTATTATCAAATGATGGTTTATTGCTCTTGCTAATCATGCGGAAGCTGTTGCAACTTGCTTAAATAATATCGGCATAGATAAAATTCTCTCACCTCCTGTCGTGAGATCAGTAAGTCTTGCAACCGCAAGAGTTGCACTAGTTAATAACTTACAGGGTATTGTGGCAGATGTTTCTAGTGCAGCAGCAAATATACCTGAGGAAACTAAGGTTTGTTGTAGTGCTGGAACTAAATAATTATCCCCCTTTGAAAAAAGGGGGAGTATCCAATATTTTCTGGGAAATGACGCCGAATGTTACTTTCTCTTAGCTTTACGACGGGTAACACGACGAGCAACTCGACGTACAGTACGTTTCGCTTTACGTACGGGTTTTCTTTTTGCTTTGGCCCGTGTGGATTTTTTCTTTGCTTTTACTCTTTTAGATGCTTTAGCTGTTTTTTTCTTTGCTACTGTCTTCCGTTTCTTTTTCATGACGCTTTTCCTTTTGTTGATTGTGTAATATAAATTTATCACTATATGAAGCTGAATGACATTAGTAATACTCCTAAGTGGAGCTTGGATAAACCACTGTCCAAATCGTGAACGAGCCCGAGCCCGTCTGCTTCGGTGAAACGCCAA
This sequence comes from uncultured Gammaproteobacteria bacterium, assembly GCA_963710715.1. GTDB lineage: Bacteria > Pseudomonadota > Gammaproteobacteria > DSM-16500 > DSM-16500 > CAVQBL01. The sequence continues at coordinate 615,308 of CAVQBL010000016.1, forward strand.
TTTAAGTGTATGTCCTATTGCCAAATATGCTAAAATAATATGTAGAGATATATAATTCCAGAAATTGGGCGTTGGAAAAGCAACAGATCAAGACTGGAGAAAGCAAGGATGAACATTGCATTAATTGGCGCTACAGGGTACATAGGTTCATATATTCTCACCGAAGCATTAAGTCGCGGCCACCAGATAACCGCTATTGTTACACATCCTGAAAAATTACCCCATCATCAAAAAGTTAACGCTAAAAAAGGTGATGTTTTTGATGAAAAAGGACTTTCAGAGATGGTGATAGGGCATGATGCTGTCATCAGCGCATTTAGCCCTAAGCGTATGGATCCCAATATTTATGATCATTATGTTGAAGGCATACGCTCAATTATTTGCGGAGTTAAAAAAGCTCAGGTCAAACGCTTTTTGATTGTGGGTGGAGCGGGCAGTCTCACAGTGGAATCGGGAGTGCAGTTAGTTGATACGCCTGATTTTCCGAAAGAATGGAAAAAGGGAGCACTTGCAACACGCGAAGCTCTGCAAATTTTGCAAAAAGAAAATGCGTTGGAATGGACTTTTTTCAGTCCGGCTGCGTTTTTAGAACCAGGGCGTCGAACAGGAAAATTTAGATTAGGTAGTGATCATTTGATTGCAGATAAAAATGGCGAGAGCAGAATTTCTACTCAAGATTATGCAATGGCAATGATTGATGAGTTGGAATCTCCTAAGCATGTGCGTAGGAGGTTTACGATTGGGTATTGAGTTTTATTCGTCATCGCGAGGCCGCGAAGCGCTTGGCCGTGGCGATCCAGAAACGACAACATTGCAACGTTCCCCTGGATTGCTTCGTCGTAAAAAGCACTCCTCGCAATGACGAGTTCTTTTTGTAAGAATCGTGAATAGTTACTTAATGAGACGAAATTATTTCTATGACAGACCTTATTTTTATTGCAATCATACTTATCTTTTTTATTCTCAGCTTTGGGCTAATTAGCTTTTTTGATTCATTATCACGGAGTGAGTGATGGGCCTTTATTTAATTTGTGGATTAATTACTCTCGGTTTATTCATTTATTTGTTAGTTGTGTTGTTTAAGCCGGAGTTGTTTTAGCGATGACCGAAAATGGCATACTCCAAATACTACTCTTTCTGCTCATTGTCCTCCTCCTCGTTAAACCACTCGGCTGGTACATGGCGCAAGTTTATGAAAATAAACCCTGCGGATTAAATCGAATTCTAGGCCCATTAGAACGTATTATTTATAAAATTTGTAGCATTGATCCGCGACATGAAATGAATTGGAAAAATTATTTAATAGCAATGTTGCTTTTCAATTTATTTGGATTGCTGGCAGTCTATGCGATTCAACGATTACAAAGTTTTTTTCCACTCAATCCCGAAAATTTTTCATCTGTATCTCCCGATCTTGCTTTTAACACGGCAGCAAGTTTTATTACGAATACAGATTGGCAAGCATATGGAGGTGAAAATACATTAAGTTATTTAACTCAGATGCTCGCACTCACAGTGCAAAATTTTCTTTCTGCAGCAACGGGTATGTCATTATTGGTTGCCTTAATACGTGGTTTGATAAGACATGAGGCGGCTGGTCTAGGTAATTTTTGGGTGGATATCGTGCGTGGCACACTTTATATATTATTACCACTTTCATTAATACTTGCAGTTGCTTTAGCATCGCAGGGTGTTATTCAAAATTATAAGCCTTATCAAAAAATGAGTTTGATACAGCCCATTACTTATCAACAAGCGAAAACCAATGCGGCAGGTCAGGCTATCAAAGATGCTCAAGTCAATACGCAGACAATTCCAATGGGTCCAGTTGCGTCACAAATTGCAATTAAACAATTAGGGACAAATGGTGGCGGATTTTTTAATACCAATTCAGCGCACCCTTTTGAAAATCCTACACCGTTATCCAATTTTCTTGAAATGTTAGCAATATTACTTATTCCTACCGCGCTTTGTTATACCTTTGGTGTGATGATCAAAGATGTTAGACAGGGCTTTGCAGTGTTTCTTGCGATGCTAATAATATTTGTGCCTTTAATGTTGGTTGTTGTTGCTGTGGAGCAAAAAGGGAATCCTATGTTCGTACAAATGGGTATTGATCCAGCGCCTCAAAAGCATGCATATCCCGGTGGGAATATGGAAGGTAAAGAAACGCGATTTGGTATTGTAAATTCTGGTCTCTGGGCTGCAGCGACTACAACGACTTCGAATGGCTCAGTGAATGCTATGCTTGATTCTTTTACTCCGCTGGGTGGTTTAATACCATTATGGCTAATGCATTTGGGTGAAGTTGTATTTGGCGGAGTAGGTTCCGGATTGTATGGAATGTTGATGCTAGTGATCATCACCGTTTTTGTCGCAGGCCTTATGGTGGGAAGAACACCGGAATATTTAGGTAAAAAAATAGAACCTTATGAAATGAAAATGGCATCCATTGCTGTGTTGCTGATGCCGATGATTGTATTGTTGTTAACTGCAGTTGGAGTTGTCACCAACATGGGAACAAGTTCTATTGCAAATCCGGGGGCGCACGGATTTACTGAAGTTCTCTATGCATTTACTTCTATGGGAAATAATAATGGCAGCGCTTTCGCAGGTTTAAATGCGAATACACCTTTTTATAATATCGTGGGTGGCATAGAAATATTGGTATTACGTTTCTGGATTGCAATTCCTATGTTAGCGATTGCTGGATCGTTGGTAAAGAAAAAAATTGTTCCGAGTAGTTCTGGAACTCTTCCAACACACACGCCTCTTTTTATTACTCTTTTAGTGAGTGTGACACTGATAATAGGTGCACTGAGTTTTTTCCCGGCTTTAGTTTTGGGTCCCATCGTTGAAGCGCTTATGCTTTGGGGGCAGTATGGGCACTAAAATTTCATCCTGGAATATTGATATTTTAAAGTTAGCAATACGCGATTCATTCTTAAAATTATCTCCTCGTCATCAAATCCGTAATCCTGTCATGTTCACAGTTTATGTAGGATCTATTCTGACATCCGCTCTTTTTATCCAAGCGTTGATAGGAGACAAAGATGCGCCAGCCGGTTTTATTTTAGCAATTACATTATGGCTTTGGTTCACATTACTATTCGCTAATTTTGCTGAAGCCATGGCAGAAGGACGTGGAAAAGCGCAAGCACAAGCTTTACGTAAAGCACGACGTGAAATTCAAGCAAAAAAATTAACCCGGCCTGCTCGAAACGCAAAAGTGACATTGGTTCAATCCGCGAGTCTGCGTGCGGATGATATTGTATTAGTTGAAGCGGGGGATCTTATTCCGAGTGACGGAGAAGTGGTGGAAGGTATCGCATCGGTAAATGAAAGTGCAATTACCGGTGAAAGTGCACCCGTTATTCGTGAGAGTGGTGGTGATCGTAGCGCTGTTACGGGTGGAACGCAAATTATTTCTGATTGGCTGATTGTGCGTATCACTGCAAATCCGGGAGAAACATTTTTAGATCAAATGATTGCACTGGTAGAAGGCGCCAAGCGTCAAAAAACGCCGAATGAATTAGCACTCACGATTTTGCTGGCTGCGCTGACTCTGGTTTTTTTATTAGTTTGTGCAACGTTATTGCCGTTTTCAATATACAGTGCAGCCGCGGTTAGAATAGGAAAAGTTGTTTCAATCACGGTGTTAGTTGCTTTATTTGTTTGCCTTAGCTCCCACAACAATTGGTGGATTGCTTTCTGCGATTGGCATTGCTGGAATGGATCGCATGATTCGCGCCAATGTTATTGCGTTGTCTGGACGAGCGGTGGAAGCAGCAGGTGATGTTGATATTTTAATTTTAGATAAAACCGGTACGATTACTCTTGGTAATCGGCAAGCAACAGAATTTATTCCCGCTGAGGGGGTGCGCATCGATGCATTAGCCGATGCTGCACAACTTGCATCACTCGCGGATGAAACGCCTGAAGGGCGCAGTATAGTTGTTTTAGCTAAAGAAAAATATGGATTGCGTGGTCGAGATATTGTGGAGCTGGGCGCAACATTTATTCCTTTTACTGCACAAACGAGAATGAGTGGCGCGAATTTACCGGGACGACAAATTCGTAAAGGTGCGGCTGAGGCGATTGAAAATTATCTCAAAGAGTTAGGCGGATGCATTCCTGCTTCCCTGCAAAAAAGTGTGGAATTGATTGCACGCAAAGGAGGAACTCCTCTTGTGGTTGCTGAAGGATCTCATGTTTTAGGTGTGATTCATCTCAAAGATATTGTAAAAGGTGGAATTCGCGAACGTTTTTTTGAGCTGCGTAAAATGGGTATTAAAACTATCATGGTAACAGGAGATAATCCGTTAACAGCAGCTGCCATTGCTGCAGAAGCCGGAGTTGATGATTTCCTAGCAAACGCAACACCGGAAGATAAGCTAAAATTGATTCGTCGCTTGCAAGGGGAAGGTCATTTGGTTGCTATGACAGGGGATGGGACGAATGATGCACCCGCACTCGCGCAAGCAGATGTCGCTGTAGCAATGAATACAGGCACACAAGCAGCAAAAGAAGCAGGAAATCTCGTTGATTTAGATTCGAATCCAACCAAATTAATTGAAGTGGTAGAAATTGGAAAGCAATTATTAATGACACGTGGCGCATTAACGACGTTTAGCATCGCAAATGATGTCGCAAAATATTTCGCAATTTTGCCGGCGGCATTTGCTGGCACCTATCCTGCGCTCAATGCTTTAAATATCATGCATCTTGAAACACCACAAAGCGCAATTTTATCTGCCGTTATTTTTAATGCCTTAATTATTATTTTTTTGATTCCGCTGGCTTTACGCGGTGTCACATATCGGCGTGTATCAGCTGCGAGTTTATTGCGTAATAATGTGTTTATTTATGGTTTAGGCGGATTGGTGATTCCGTTTATAGGGATAAAGATTATTGATTTAATCTTAAATAGGTTTGGGAATGACATAATGTTAGCAAATATTATCAAACAAATAAGAACCGCTGTTATTTTGCTTATTCTTTTTAGCATCTTAACTGGCTTAATTTATCCTCTGGTTGTAACCGGGCTCGCACAACTGTTATTTCCATGGCAAGCAAATGGTAGTATTATTCAGCAAAATGGCAAAGTCGTTGGATCAGCATTAATCGGTCAAGCGTTTACCGATCCAAAATATTTTTGGAGCCGACCTTCGGCTACAACACCATTTTCTTATAATGCTGAAAACTCATCAGGCTCTAATTTAGGGCCATCTAACCCTGATTTTTTATCTGCAGTTAGAGAGCGGGTTGCAAATTTACATAAAGCAGATCCACAAAATCAAAATTTAATTCCAGTGGATTTAGTGACTGCATCCGGTAGTGGTTTGGATCCGGAAATAAGTCCAGTAGCTGCTTTTTATCAAGCACATCGTATTGCAGTTGCGCGTGGTTTGCCTGAAAAAGATATTCATGAATTGATAGAAGGTTTAATTAAAAAGAGAACGTTTCGAATTTTAGGCGAGCCCCGAGTGAATGTGTTGGAATTGAACCTTGCTTTAACCCGTCATCGCGAGGCCGCGAAGCGTTTGGCTGTGGCGATCAAGGATAAAAAATAATGTCACACCAACGCCGTCTTAGTCCTGAAAAATTATTGCAACGTGTGCAAGAAGAAGAGCGCCAAGAGCAACGTGGCAAATTAAAAATTTATCTAGGCGCAGCACCGGGTGTAGGAAAGACTTATACGATGTTACAAGATGCACGCGAAAAACGTGCGCAAGAACTCGATGTGGTTGTCGGTTTGGTTGAAACGCATGGGCGTCGTGAAATTGAATCTTTGCTTAAAGATATTGAAATTTTACCGCGACAAATGATTGATTATCGAGGGCAGCAACTATCAGAATTTGATTTAGATGCAGCATTGAAACGTCGACCCGGCTTGATTTTGATTGACGAAATGGCACATACGAATGCCCCCGGGTCACGCCATACTAAACGTTGGCAAGATATAAAAGAAATTTTAGATCGCGGAATTGATGTTTATACCACCCTCAATGTGCAGCATATTGAAAGTCTCAATGATGTCGTCGCACAAATAATTAATGCGCCTATCAAAGAAACTGTCCCTGACTCCATGTTAGAGCTAGCAGACACCATCGTATTGGTTGATTTGCCACCTGAAGAACTGTTAAGACGTTTGCAAGAAGGAAAAGTGTATATTCCAAAGCAAGCAGAAATTGCAACGGAACATTTTTTCCGTAAAGGTAATTTGATAGCGTTGCGTGAATTAGCTTTGCGCGCCACAGCAGAGCGTGTGAGTGCGCAAGTGCTGTTGTATCGGCAGGGGCAAGGTATTAAACATGTTTGGCCAACAAGAGAAAAAATACTGGTTTGTGTAGGATCCAGCGCTGAATCGGCAAAAATTATTCGCACAGCGCGACGCATGGCGGCCAGTTTACAAACCGAATGGGTTGCTGTGCATGTGGATGCAGCGCGATTGCGATTGTCTGAAGAACAGCATAATAGTGCAATTCAAAATTTACGTTTAGCTGAACAGTTGGGAGCAGAAACGAGAATTTTAGCAGGCGTGGATATTGTAGACGAAATTATTAGTTTTGCGCGTGAACAAAATATTACGACTATGGTGATAGGTAAACGTGTTCGTCCGCGCTGGAGAGGATTATTTTCTCGTAATTTAGCGGATGAATTAACTCGCTATAGTGGTGAAATTGATGTTTACATTATTACGAGTCAAGATTTTTCTACTCCAAAAATTTCACGCTTGAAGCAATTGAAACGTGCAGCACCCTGGAAAGTTTATTTTGTTATGCTAGGAATTGTGGCATTGGCGACGGGGATTAATTTCTTGCTGTACCCTTATTTGGGAAGCAGCAACTTAATCATGGTATATTTGTTAGCGGTGACTATTGTTGCCTTGTTTGATCGCATGGGCCCTTCGTTTTTAGCATCTGTATTGAGTGTATTGGCATATGATTTTTTCTTCATTCCACCTTTTTATAGTTTTGCTGTTTCAGATCTTCAATATTTTTTTACGCTACTCGTGATGTTGTTAGTAGCGCAGGTGATTAGCCATTTAACTATTATCACGCGTCGTCAAGCGGCAGCTGCACAAATTGCTGAACAGCGTATTGCAACATTGCATTCTCTGAGTCGACGTTTAGCGAGTGCACGTGGCGTGGATAAGTTACTCGATATTGCAGTGCGCTATGTGTCTGAGGTTTTTTCAAGCGGTGTATTAGCATTATTACCAGACGATGGTCGTTTAGTTGTGCGGGCAAAATACGGGGCAGAAGCAGTATTAAATGCGAAAGAACAAGGTGTTGCACAATGGGTATATGAATTAGGACAAGTGGCTGGGTTAGGAACGGATACACTCCCTTATTCGGATTCCATTTATGTTCCTTTGCTTGCATCTAAAGAAACGATTGGTGTATTGAGAGTACGTCCATCACAACCTAAACGCCTGTTTACACCAGAACAAATGCATTTAATAGAAGCATCCGCCAATCAAATTGCGCTCGCATTAGAAGTCGATCGTTTGCAGGATCAAGCTCAAAAAACAGAATTAAAAACCGAGACAGATCGTGTGCGTAGTGTTTTACTGCAATCCGTTTCTCATGATTTACGTACACCGATTGTTGCCATTATGGGATTTGCAAGCACGCTCATTGAAATGGTAAGAGAATTATCGACACAAGAAGTGGTAAAATTAGGCAATGATATTTATTTTGAATCGGAGCAACTCAGTCGTCTGATTAATAATTTATTGCAAATTACTTATTTAGAAGCGGAGGCGGTAACATTACAAAAGAAGCCGCATTCGCTTGATAGCGTAATTAGTCTGGTTCTTGCAACTTCCAGGAAAAAATTTGGGAGCAATCCGGTGGAAGTTCATTTACCTGCTGACTTACCTAAAGTTCCATTTGATCGCGTTTTTATCCAAGAAGTGTTGATTAATTTACTGGATAACGCGATCAAGTTCACTCCACCGGAAACACTGATTGAAATTTCTGCGCTTGCTGAAAAAGATAAAGTTATCGTGAGTGTTGCAGATAGAGGCCCCGGCATTGTTCCCGATGAAGTAAACAAATTATTTGAAAAATTCTATCGCGGACGTTTGTTAACAACAGAAAGAGGAATAGGGTTGGGATTAGCGATTTGTCGCAACATCGTGACTGCACATGGCGGAGATATTTGGGCGGAAAATCGGCCGGGCGGTGGTGCGGTTTTTAGTTTTTCGTTGCCTAGATAGCCACGATCTTTTCCCCTTTCCTCCAGTGCTTTTAACTGGAGGAAAGGGTGGATCGTTATCGCGCTCCTCAGCGAAAACGAGACGGGAAAGGAGGTTTTATAATAAACCTCCCCTCCCTAATCCTTGCACGGATACTGGAGATGATTCCGCAGTCGTCGCTGTTGGACTTGGACTAATCGAATTGCTGCTAGATGTTGAGCTACGGCTACGGGAACTGCTTGTAGGTGAAAAAAATGCCGGTGTACTTGTGGTGTATTCTAAGTATTCAGCGTGAATTGTCATAAGAGCGCGAAGTGTCACAAGTTTTTCATGTCGTTTTATCTGCCGTTTTATTTCTTTATTATGGCGCTGAAGTTCTTGCATGATTTGTTTTTCTTCAGGCTTAGATGGTTTAGTAACTATTGCGAGCGTGCGTTGCAATATGCGCAGCCTATCCTGAATGTCTCCATGCTTATTTATAATGGTTGCATCTTTATTCTCTACTTTTTCTATGCTGTAAAGAGCATCTTCGGCATATTGAATTGCTTGGTCTCGCATACCTGATATATCCCGTAAATCGCAACAAAGAGAGCTGATCGCGTGCTGTGCGTCAGAAAGCATAATGTAAAATTGATCTGATAGAGGTTTATTCGGGTAGTTTTTGACTGCTTCCAATAAATTTTTTAAAACTTTTGAAAATGCTTTTTTAGCATCAGGATATTTTAACTGTCTGAAATAAATGTCGGCTTCAAGATGATCCGTTTTTATCGGGTCAAGATAATCTTCTTCTGATTTTTTACATATCAATTCCATCACTAACTTCGCATTTTTACATGCTTGAAGTGCGAGCTCTGATTTATCTTGATCAAAGTATCTAAGAGCATGATTATGACAAATGGAAGCGAGGAGTCGATTCTTATCATCTTTACCATATTGTTCATGATTTATGGGATTAAGCCAGGAAATTGCAGTATCAAATTTTTCTATAGCTTTTTGTGAATCAAGTTCTCTTATTCCTTCATCACATAATTCGCGTATTCTCTTAAGCATATAATTTATAATTACTTCTTTATATTGAATAAGCTCAGGATCAGTTGGATTAGGTGATGACAACAAGGCCTCTTTGCATGCTGTTAGTATTGCATAATCAGTAATTTTAACGTATTTGGGGTCGGCATTAATATAATTTACTGCGATGAGTAGTGCGTACGTATTTGTGGCTTGTTGTCGATTGCTTGCCATTTTCTTGCCCCTCGTGTTTTGCGTGTGTAATAACAGGTCTTTTGCCTGTTTAGTGGTTAAGAATATATTTGTATTATGATTTTTTGATTTATTAGCGGATCGATTTGCAACTATATACCATTAATCTTAAGGAAATCTTAAGCATCCGAATTGGCTTTGTTGCGTAAATTAGGTTCGCTATTACTTATGCCCATAAGTATATTCTATCCCTTGTACAGATACTGGAGATGGTTCAGCAGTTGTCGCTGTTGCGCTAAGCGAATCATTGCTAGATATTGAGCTACGGGGACTGCTTGCAGGTGAAAAAAATGTCGGTGTACTTGTACTTGTTTGAGCTAAGAATTGTTCATTAATTATCGCAAACTTTATACGGCGATTACAGTCTTGAAGCTCTTGCATGTCTTTAGGTGTTTCTTTAGACACAGGTTTTGTGATTACTGTAAGCAGCGTGTGCAGCAGACCCTTAATTTCTTCCTGCTTATTTATAGTCTCTGCATTTTTATTCTTTATTTTTTCTATGCTCCAAAGAGCATCTTTTGCATATTGAATGCCTTGTTTTCGCATGCCTGATATATGCAGTAACTTGTAGCAAAGAAAGCTGAGCATGCGTTGTGTGTCAGAAAGCAGAACGAAAAATGGATCTGATAGAGGGTTGTCCTGATATTTTGTGACTGTCTCCAAATTTTTTAAAACTTTTGAAAATGCTTTTTTAGCATCATCGGGATATCCTAACTGTTCTAAGCAAATGCCTGCTTCAATATTATTCGTTTCTGCCGAGTTAAGATAATCTTCTGCTGATTTTTCACATACCAGTTCCGTCATCATCGCTGCATCTTTACATGCTTGAAGTGCGGTGATCGCTGATTTATATTGATCAGAGAGCTGCTGGAAGAATATAAGAGCAAATTGATGACAAATGCAAGCGAGGAGTCGATTCTTATGATCTTTACGATATTCTTCATGATTTATGGGATTAAGCCAGGAAATTGCAGTATTTAATATTTCGATGGATTTTTGTGGATCAGTTTCTCTTGTTGCTGTATCACATAATTGGCGTATTCTTTTAAGCATATAATTTATAATTTTTTCTTTATATTGAATAAGCTCAAGAGTTGTTGGATTAGGTAATAATCCCAAGTCATGTATGCATACTGCTAGTATTTCATGATCAAAAAAACCGCTTTTGGTAATATAGGGTTCTGCGAAAAGTTCGGGTTTTTCGTGCGTATTTGTAGCGTGTCGATTGCTTGTCATTTCTTGCTCCTCGTGTTTTGCGCGTGTAATGACAGGTCTTTGCCTGTTCAATTTTGCGGTTAATAATACAATATGAATCTTAAGGAAATATTAAGTGTCCGCTTATATCATAGCAATGGAAACCAATGCGCCATTGCCGTTTTTTGCGATTTATAGAAGAAGCTAAATATAAAAATTCTCATATCTTTCAATATTTTGAATAATGATCGTCTTAATAAATCATTAAGGTTTAGATGGGTATAATAGTAGTGATTTGAACTATAATCATTAATAAAGACATACACATTAAAAGTTAAATAAAAAATACTATTCAAACGAGGTGATTACGTGAGCCTAGACCATGAAAAACCGGAGTCTATCGAAGCGCGCTACAACCATTACAGGAGTATTAAAGACGAGGATGCAGCAGCTTTTTTAGCTTATAAGATTGTTATTCAAAAAGGTGGTCCCAAAAAAGCATTTAGTTATGCTAACTATATTATTAACGAACTTAGCGATTATTCGCTTAGAATATTTTATCGTCATCTGCTGAAGCATAATGTGAAAGATCGTTTAGATGATATGTTTTTTTATGAACAAGCACAACTTTTTCGTACAGAGAAAGCGTATATTTTTGAAAATAATGACAGGGACAAAAAACTTGCTATACCTCTTCATTCGATTAAAAAGGCAATGCAGCGAGAACAAGAGCTGCAAGATAGTATCTTAAAGAATTTTTATGAACGTTTTACTGCTTGTCGTGTTCAGGTTGATATAAAGAAAGTTAAGAACACTATGCAAAAAATAAAGGAAGACCTCGAGAGCTATAGCGACACCCACAAAAATAATATCGATGTGCAAAAATTGCTATACAAATGTAATTTTTTCCTTGAAAAGATAAATAATAAAGCTTCCCTGCCAAAACCAGCGTCTAAGGAAAGCCTTGTGGTACAAGCCGCACGAGACGGTTATTTTTGGGCGTTGAATGTGCTTTATAAAAAATATGAAAAAGAAGATAGCCGTGCATCTTTATTAGCTTGTATGATTGCACTTCATCCTGATACTGGTTTTTTTACATATCATGCGATGAAGAAGAGGATTGAGGATGTCATACAGGGAGAAAAAAAAGGTTCCTATCGTTACCTAAGGAATCAATTTTATTTATCGTTGCTAAAAGATGAAAATCAGCAATATAGTGGCGACATAAGTAAAGCAATTTTTCAATTATGGGGTAAACGAAGAAATATAATGTCCTATATAGATAATACTTCTAAAAAGATTTTGAATAACATAGATGATTCGATGGATAGAGCAGCAAGCAGTATTTTCAGTGATGATAGACGTAAGAAAGGTGAGCTTCTTTATTTTAGGCAAATAATCCCAGAGGATTATTCAAAATGGTTTATTGCTGTGGAAGTAAAACCAGAGCAGCAAGTTCCGCGGACGGCGCCACGTAAATAATAGGGTCTGTTTACATTTCGCTATGCCGACCCGAGTCGAAATCCTTCTATCAATACCGCACAGGGATCCCCTTGTCTTCGGGCGCATAGCACCTCTTGTTTCTCTAAAAATTCGTGCGCGCCCTTTGCAATACTTGCGTCCGTATTCAATAAGCAATTGATTTTATGGAAGTCTTTTTTCTCACGGGCTACAAGTGCTTCTTGGTAAATCACCTATAATTAATGTGGATAAGGGGTTTTTGCAGAGGAGAAGTAATGCAGGAGATATGACAATGAAACCTATTCGACTATTTCTCTTTCTAGGATTTATTTTAGGCGCGCTCACAGGTTGTGTAAGTGGGGTTGACGTTGGCTATCCCTATTACCCAGCAGGTTATTATTACACGGATTTCCCAGATTATTACGATGCTTATTACCCAGATTATTACTATTATCCCGGTGTTTATTTGGGTATTGGGTATTCAAATAATTATTATTACCATGGACGCCATGGTAGTTGGGGTTACTGGGGACATGGCCGTGGTGGTGGATTCCATGGCGGCGGTCGTCACCGCTAGATGGCATGAGTGGCGCACGAGTTTGTTGGCTCACATATAAAAGAAAATATGTGAAGTGGAATTGTACTCGTCATTGCGAGCCTCACGCTTTAGCTTTATGTGAGGCGTGGCAATCCAGAATGGTGATAAGTTGTAGGCAGTACTGGATTGCGCAGCCTGCCCCAGCATGCTTAGATCCCGGCTAAGAGCATGCCGGGAGGGGTCGCAAAAGGCGCTCCTTGCAATGACGGCTCATTTTTAATTAAGGAAAAAATATGGATAGCCTATTTTCAGTTTTAACAATCTTGGCGCATTCTTTTATTGGCTTTTATTTTGTATTTTTTGGTATTTGGAATGTCTACCATTGGTTTCCCATTTTAGAAACCATGACAGAAAAAAATATTCCTCACCCTTATCTGGTTTTGCCTATAGGTATTGCATGGGAAATCATTGCAGGTGTCATGATTATTTGTGGAATTTACGTTACATTGGCTGCCGTGTTATTAATTCCGTTTACTATTATTTCTGTTGTTATGTTTCATCCATTTTGGAAACTGGAAGGAGAGCGGCAGATTTCGAGTTTAATTGTATTTATTACCAATATAACAGTGACTATAGGAGCGTTGTTATTGTTAATAGGGAGCGGTTGAAGTTATTATTAGCCGAAGTTTCGCCTCAAAGCTGCAAGCAGAAAAGTTTCACTCCGAGCTGCATTCTGTTCCTTGCTAGAACGATTTTCTGTTGGTTTGATTGAAGAGGATGATTGCTGCTCAGGAGAAGAACTCAATTTAAACCAATCTCCCCGAAAGATATCTTTTGGCGAGGAATTTTTCACATCAGTTTTATTACCAGTTTCTTTTCTCACATCATCACTATTGAATTGGAATTGAGGTTCTTCCTGTATTTTATTGGTTACCGCTCCAAGTTTTTTTAGAATAGCGACACTAGTAGAGATGTCATCAATCTCAGATATAAAATCTTTGCCGAACTCACGAATGTTTTTGAAAAGGTGGTATTTCTTGCCTTCTAAGATTCCAGAGTCAGATAAATGTTTTAATATTGTAATAATATTATTTATTTGGTTAAAAATAGAGTCTTTATAAACTTTTTCATAATAATCTTCATCAATTTCTAAAGCTGTATCAAGCTTATTAATTAATGTTTTAAGAGGTTTCTCAAGTTGTTCACTAAGAAGAGCATTGTGTCGACCAAGCCCAAGTAGTTTTTGCCACCATGACCTGCGGAAATAGTTATCTGATTTATATAGTATTTCCCTGATCGTTCCTCTCAATGCACTTAAGGAAATTTTTTGATTTTGTTGTGCCGTCGTTCTAGCTTCACCGGCTTTGTGGATATGAATTTGTTTTAGATGAGTGATTTCTTTAAGTAGCATCTGTTTGTTGTATTCATCGCTTTTTGTGGAAGAGCCATTAGAATTTGTTGATTTAGGTGAACCAGGTCGAGGTTGTGAAGAAGCCAAAGTAGGAGAAACAGTCATTTTGTTTTCGGTTGATTTCATATCCATAGAACTATTAGAGCCTGATTGTGCTCTGGTTGAGCCATTAGAATCTGATTTTGCTCTGTTGATTGCAGAGTGCCAAGATTCTTGACTGGTGGGTGTTGAGGAAGAAGTTCTTGATGAGGAACGAGTTGATGCTGATTTAGTAAGACTTTCTACTTCTGTGTCTTCTTCAGATGCTTTCATGTTTGTAGCGCTTTGAACTTTCTTTAGTATTTCTCTACTTGTTCCGTCAAGTTTATCAATATTAGTGGAAGGCTGCTGGTTAAGCGCAGCATCTAAAATTGCGAGTTTTTCGGGCTTCAGCGTTCCCATATGTGTGATTGCAGCATTGAGATCAAGGACATCATCGTTAGCATCTGTCGATACTTTTGTCGATGCAGTAAAAACTGGCGTGCTTGAGCCGCTTTCTTCGCGGTCACTGTCACTTGATGTCATATCGCCAGTGATGATGGTTGGTGCTGCTATCGACATGCTGGGGCGAGAAATATGGCCGCTTTGTCCTTGCGCTTTATCCTCTGTGATATCTTCATCATCTTTCTTAAAGTCCAGAAGATCGTCATTGTCGTCTGCTGCAGCAACATTGGCTGTTGTTGCTGTAGCTTTATCAGAAGAGTCTACTGCTGCTGCAGAAGACCCTACTAGCATGGTAGCTAGTTTTATATTAATGCTATCTAGTTCTTTGCCTGTGTGGTTGACTTGGTTGCTAACCTTAAGCTCTTCAAGATTTTTATTTTTGCCAATGACTTGTAATATCTTATTGAGATTATCAATAAGATGTTGGGCGAAAGTTTTGTCTCTACCTTCTGCTAGCATCTTGTCTATGTCACAGCAATTTTTAGTGAATTCAGCTAGCTTTGTTTTGTCGTCTGCAAATAAGAAAAAGAAAGGCTCATATAGAGAAAATAATAAATCATTCATTTTACGTTTAAACGTATTAATGCAATCTTTTAGCGCTGGTAAGAAGCTAGAAATATCAGTATTAGTGGGATCTTTTAGATTTTTTAGCACGTCTAAGAAGCGAGTAGAAAAATCAATATTAGTGGGTTGTTGTATTAGCGCTATTAAATTAGCATAATCTATTTGGATGTTAGAAGCATCACCCGGTTGGAGGATATTTTGGATAATGTGGCATACAGTGTGAAGGAATATAGCATCCTTTGCTGGATTATCCCATTCTTCATTATTGCTTAATTGGTTTTCGAATTTTTCCAAAAGACCCTGTATTTTTTTATTCAACGCATCATTGCCTGCTAATTTTTTTATAAAACTCTGTGTTTTTTCATTCAATGCATCATCGCTTAATTCTTCTTTTACAAGTTTTTTCACAAAACTCTGAAAAATCTCTGTGTTTTTACTCAATAGGAATTCATCATCGCTTAATTTTTCTTCTTTACGTTCTTTTTCCACAAAACTCTGTATTTCTTTGTTATGGCCGAGGCTTGTCCAGCTTTTTTTAAGGTTTTTCACCAAATTTTTTATTTTATTATTCAACTTATTGTTCAAATTACTTGACGCTTCTTTAAACTGCCTCACAAAATCCTGTATTTCTTTATTCAAGGCATCACCATTGTCTAATTTTTTTGTAGATGCTTTTTCAAGAATTTTTAGAAAATAGTCGGCTGAGTTATTTCTAATGTGCTGCAATCCCGTGGAGATGCCATTTTGTAGAATGGGGTTGAGGGTTTTCTCCTTTAGAAGATTGATAAAGTAATTAAACAATGTCTCACTTAGTTTTTTGGTATCTTCGTCGATAATACAAGGAACATTTTTTTCACCTAAGGCACGTAAATTGCTAAGGATACGCGTCGCATTCTTGGCATCTTCGATCACCCCCTCGTTTTTGAGTAAATGTGGGGCTAATATAGCAATATTATGTATAATTTTTGCTGTATTACTTGTGTATTTTTTTTCGCCAGGCTTTAGAGATGCATAACTATACAACTCATTTTCATCGCATTTTTCTTCGGAAGGAATGAAAGGGGAAACTTCTTTAACAAGTTTTTTGGTTAGCTCCTGTTGTCTAATCGTGCTCAGAAGGTTAGTAAGATTAATTAAGTAATGAACCAATTTCTCATCTAGTTTTTTGGTATTTATGTTGATAATAGGAGGAACATCTTTTTCACCTAAGGCATTTAAATTGTTCTGAATACTTGATACATCAGAGTTGTTATTCTCGATTACCTCTTTTTTGAGTAACCATATGGCTGATCTACTAATATTATATATAATTTTTGCTGTATTAGTTGTATATCCCTTTGCGTCAGGTTGTACGACTGCAATAAGATACAACCCTTCAGCCTTATCAGCATCCTCAGGAATAAAACGGGAAACTTCGTCAATAAGCTTGCTGAAATCCTGTTGTTCATTGCCCATAGTGTATTACCCTAAAATGTTGAAACGTTTAAAAAACTCCTTATTTTTCTTATGAAATGCTACCATGATAACATTAAGGAAATATTAAGAAAACAGCGTAAAATTACCCTAATTTTTCAATGGCTTATCTCTTAAGTTTTGCACCTTAATAAGTCAGCTGGCGCTTACTCGGGCGGTCAATTAAAAATTCAATGTTTTCATTGAGTTAATCGATTCCCTCTTACTGCATTTCAGCAGCAAGAGCATGAAAAATTAAACCATTAGTATACCGCTGAAAATTCTGCTAGCATACATAAATTAAACAATTTGTAGACTGTTATGAAATCACATAGCCAATCATTAAATGCGCAAAATAACGTGATTACGCTCTTAGCGTGTGGCTATGCCGCATCTTATTCATACTATCGCTTATAATCTGCCCTAGGCAGATAACTTATCGCCTCCTGGCGAGGCAACAATACGCAAATAAATCAAAATGTTACAAATAAAATATGCCCTTCACACCGTCATTGCGAGGAGCGCCTTTTGCGACGAAGCAATCCAGGAGAACACCGGTACGTTCCCCTGGATTGCTTCACCCTGCTGAGGAGCGCAGGGCTCGCAATGACGAGTTCTTTTCAAAAGAATCGTGAATAGTTACTACTTGCTATATGTTTAAGTTTTTGAGGAGTGAAAAATGGCGTACAAAAAGACTTCTACTTATACCGCAAAACCCGTTGATGCCAATGGCAATGCTGCTTACACACAAGATGAGAACCGAGTTTGGCATGAATTAATCATACGACAAAATCCTGTCGTTCAAGGGCGTGCCTGTGATGAATATATTCATGGATTAAAATTATTGAATTTACCTAAAGATCGCATTCCGCAGTGCCATGAAGTTTCTGCTGTATTGCGACTACAGCTTGGGCTTTAAAGCCTGTGCCAGCATTGATTCCGTTTGAACGTTTTTTTAATTTACTCGCCAATCGAAAATTTCCTGCAGCGATTTTTATTAAAGATGCGAAGAAATGGATTACTTGGAAGAGCCCGATATTTTTCATGAAATGTTTGGTCATTGTCCTTTGTTAACGCATAAGGCTTGCGCTGACTTTACACATGCTTATGGAAAATTAAGTTTAAAAGCATCGCCAGAAGATTATGCTATGTTAGCTAAATTGTATTGGTTCACAATTGAATTTGGTTTAATTAAAACGGATGCGGGTTTGCGTGCGTATGGTGGCGGTATTCTTTTTTCCATGAGTGAAACAAAATATTGTGTAGAAAGTCCAGTCCCACAACGTAAACCATTTGATGTATTAGATGTATTAAGAACGCCATATCGAATTGATATTATGCAGCCAATTTATTTTGTAATAGATAATATGGATGTATTATTTCAATTGACGGATATGGATTTGATTGGCTTGACTCGTGTAGCACGCCGCTTAGGTATGCATCAGCCACTTTATTAAACCTAGATTCGGCAGTTAAACCCTACTGCGAGAGGCTACTGCATTGAACTTAGTCATTTTTTTTTGGTATTTTTTGGCTCACCGTACAGGAGAGTACTGCCTTCGCCAAAAAATACCAAAAAAATGCCTACCTTCAACGCATTAGCCTCTCTCGCTACGGGTTTAACTGCCGAATCTAGGTTAAAAATAGGAGTTTAAGATTTTATGCAGGAATTACATACAATACGTTGTGTGGCGTGTGAAGGTGGCGTACCTCCTTTAACGAAAGATGAAATTAATAAATTGTTGACACAACTCAAAGATTGGCAAGTCAGCAAAGACGGTAAATCGATTAGCAAACGTTTCTCATTTAAAGGTTTTTATAAAACCATGGCGTTTGTCAACGCAATTGCTTGGATTGCAAATCAGGAAAATCATCACCCTGATTTGCAAGTGGGTTACGATTACTGCATAGTGCAATATACAACACATGCTATCAATGGCTTATCAAAAAATGATTTTATTTGTGCGGCGAAGGTGGATGTGTTGCTCTTTTGACAAGTGATCAGTTATAATAATCTTACTTGTAAGATTAAAGGAGATTCTTATGAAAACACTTGCAACTACCAAAATGTCTTCTAAAGGCCAAGTTGTTATTCCTGAAGAAATTAGGAAAACATTAAACTTAACAGAGGGAAATCAGTTTGTTGTTTTAGGCGAAAAAGACGTTATTATATTAAAGATAGTAACCCCTCCTTCCATGAAGGATTTCGACCATCTTATTCTAAAGCAAGATCTGAAGCAAAAAAAATCGGTTTAAAAAAAGCAGATATTCAAAAAGTTATTAAAAAAACCAGAAAAGAAAAATAATTATGCACATTATTTTGGATACGAATGTTTTTATTTCAGGGATATTTTGGTCTGGCCCACCTTATAAAATTTTAAAAGCGTGGAACATG
>CAVQBL010000017.1:0-142837 GCA_963710715.1 uncultured Gammaproteobacteria bacterium
GCGATAACCCCGTAAATCAAAAAAGCTCAGCCTTCCATCAGAGCTGACTAAAGGCGCTGTTTTAATTAAACCAGAAATTTGGGTTTCAATATCGTGACCATAATCTGCAGTATATTTGCTACGATCAATATAAATACCACTAAAACCACTATTGACTAAAGCATTAAGCATTTCACGTGCAGGCAAACGGGACACGTTTTTTTGCCATTTACTGACCTTGTTGGTAGACATTGCACCAAAGCTCCACCTTAAATGATGTGAATGCAAATATGCCTTAAGATGGTCATAGTCTACTTCTGGAAAACTAATATAAGGCAATTGAAAGATTGCACTGTTCTTCGGCATAATGTTTTCAATTTGTTGCACAAAATCTTTATCGGCTTTCTCAGTGGTTTGTATTATTTTCATAAATGGAAGAGATGTCCAATTAGTAATGCTTCTTGAAGTTGTTTCATCAAGAACTCCAATGCATAAAATAATTAAACTTATCAACCACACCATTTTTTGACGCGATAATACAGCAGATTTATTCAACATGCCTTGCAGAACATAAAAAAATGCGTATAAAGAAAAAAAAGCGATGTAGATGCTCATTCTATCGTAACATCGAATCATGGGTGTAACTATGTAAGCAAATAAGGTTCCAAAACCACCTAGAGTTGCAAACAAGATACCGCATAAGTTTAATTTGGCTATTTGATAAAATTTCTCTGCTTGACTACCGATTGACGCTACAGAATTTCTATTTAATAAAATAGCGCCTAATAATATTAAAAAACCAATATCTCCCGCAATCCCTAAAGCACCAGTCATTCCTCCATTCGCCGGACTTCTTGCTATATATTTCTTTGAGACTTTAGCAAGTGCTCGAACTCTATGATGTGATTGTGGCAATAAAAGAGACATTATTTTGAAACTATATATTTCAGACTCAACAGCGCTACGTTTAATGTGATGTGGAGGAGGATTTTTAAGATAGTTAGGTAATATATTTAAAGCTCCAGAAAAAGTTATTATTGCTACCAATAGAACAGCTTTTCGAATAGGCGCCCATTGTTGTTTGGTAAAACTTGTGATTACTCCAGAAGCAAGAAGATAAAAAATTCCAAAGAATGCGTAATATACTCCCGAAGAACCTGCTAGCATACACACTAAAAACAAAGATCCCCATTTAATAAAGCGTCTCTTTGGACTAACAGCTTGATTTTCTTCCATAACGACTGAAACAGATAACCAAACCATGAGTGGAACAATATAATAAGAAGATAAGAATAAATGTGCTTGCCCGTGCTCGAAATGATAAGGTAATAGAGTAAATAGTATGCTAGCTGTCAGTGCTAAAGGAAATGAAAGACCTAACCGTTTTAAAGCAAATAATGCTGTCAAAGCGACGCTGGGAAATGTAAGGACATAAAAAACATTCAAAATAACGGCGTAATTCGCGGAAAAGAGAGCGAATAGCTTGAAAATAAGCATATGAAAATGCTCAGCAAGCGGATAATCAATAAAGTTATAGCCATTAGGTACGCCTACATAAGGATTTGTAAGGAACCAACCCGTATCTATAATTGATTTAATAAACAAACTAACGGAAAGCACATCGTTGTAATAAAAATAAGGAGTGGATAAATCATATCGCCAAGCTTCAGAAACAATAAGAAAAGCACCTAAAGAAAGTGCAAAGGCTATAAGATATTGATTAATATTTCCGCTGTCATTCCTTATTTGAATCATGATATTATTTACTCGCCAGTATTGCTGTATAGTAGTTTTTATCCAACAATCAGGAAAGTAAGTTACTGAAAACATTTGGGCTGTTGGATAAAAATAAACGACTATTAGCTTATCAGAGTCAAAACAATATCACAATCTAAGTGTTTCTGGGGTAAAGCAATTTTTTAAAAAATAATATCTAAAGAGGTTACGATGAAAGGAGTTATTCTTGCGGGAGGGAAAGGCACCCGGCTATACCCACTCACCAAAGCGACAAACAAGCATTTGCTACCCGTTGGTAAAGAACCCATGATATACCACTTACTTAATCAAATGAAAACATCGGGGATAACAGATATTTTAGTTGTCACTAGCACGGAACACATGGGTGATGTTGTAAATTGCCTTGGCAGCGGCGCAGAATTTGGCTGCACACTCACTTATCGAGTGCAAGAAACTGCAGGTGGCATCGCACATGCATTGGCATTAGCAGAAAGCTTTGCGAATAAACATAAAATTTGCGTAGCCCTAGGAGATAACATTTTTGAATATAGCATTGCACCATATGTGAAAAGATTCAAACAACAAACAGAGGGCGCACGTGTTTTGTTAAAAGAAGTAGGAGACCCTGAGCGTTACGGAGTAGCAGCGCTGGACGAACATCAAGTCATTGAAATTCAAGAAAAACCAAAAACTCCAAAATCGCCTTATGCTGTGGTTGGACTCTATTTTTATGACCATCAAGTCTTTGACATCATTAAAACAATTCAGCCGTCAGCTCGCGGTGAACTTGAGATTACTTGCGTCAACAATGCTTATATTAAGCGTGGACAGTTAGCTTATGATATCTGCCACGGAAAATGGACCGATGCTGGAACGATGGATTCTTTAGCTGAAGCAAATAAAATTTTGTTTAGTAATAATAACCAGTTACTTACACATGAAGAATTATACGCCTAAAAATATACTTGTTACCGGGGGAGCAGGATTCATTGGCTGCAATTTTATACGTTATTTATTAGCGCAAAATCCTAGTCTATTTATCGTAAATTTAGATTTACTCACTTATGCAGGTTCACTTGCAAATCTTAAAGAACTTTCCGATGAAAAGCGCCATCGCTTCATTCAAGGTGATATTTGCGATCGTGCTTTAGTTGATTCTATTTTAAGACAACATAAAATCGATACAATTGTGCACTTTGCTGCAGAGAGCCATGTTGACCGCTCGATCGCGAGTCCCGATGCATTTATCCAGACTAATATTATTGGAACATTTACTTTATTAGAAGCTGCCAGACAATATTGGTTAATTGAAAAAAAATTCGCTGAAAATACTTGTCGTTTTCATCACATTTCAACAGACGAAGTTTATGGTAGTTTACAAGCCCATGATAACCCTTTTGCAGAAACAACACCTTATGCACCCAATTCTCCTTATTCTGCCAGCAAAGCAGGATCGGATCATTTAGTACGGGCTTATTTCTCAACGTATGGTTTACCAGTGACTTTGACGAATTGTTCAAATAATTATGGTCCTTATCAACATAAAGAAAAGCTCATTCCAACCGTTATTTTAGCTTGTTTAAATTCACAAGCTATTCCTGTTTATGGCAATGGCAGCAATATCCGAGACTGGCTGTACGTTGAAGACCATTGCAAAGCCATTCAAGCCGTCATTTGCAAAGGTAAAATAGGTGAAAGTTACAACATTGGAGGAGAAAACGAACTAGCCAACATCACTTTAATCGAAAAAATTTGCTCCATGATGGATAAACTGAAACCCAAAAAAAAATCTCACAAGAATTTAATTACCTATGTTGTAGATCGCCCAGGCCACGATTGGCGTTATGCAATCAACAATAATAAACTCAAAATGGCTGGCCTTTGGCAAACACCAGAAAATTTTGATACCGGGCTGAAAAAAACTATCGAGTTTTATAACAATGATTGATCCTTCTGCAAAAATTCATTCTCATGCGCTTATTGAAAAAGGCGCAAAAATAGGAGCCAACACACGGGTTTGGGCTTTTACTCATATTCTTCCTGATGTCGTCATTGGTTCAGATTGCAATATTTGTGATCATACTTTTATTGAAAACGGTGTAATATTGGGAAACCACGTCACAGTTAAATCAGGCGTATATATTTGGACAGGCATCATTATTGAAGATAATGTTTTTATCGGTCCCTGCGTTGCATTTACTAATGATAAACATCCACGTAGCCAACAGTATCTTTCTGAATATCCAAAAACCTATCTACGCAAAGGATGTAGCATTGGTGCCAATGCAACTCTGCTACCCGGGATCACGGTAGGACCTTGGTCCATGGTAGGCGCTGGCAGTGTTGTGACTCGAGACGTACCAGCCAATGGCCTGGTATTTGGCAACCCAGCTAGATTGCAGGGGTGGATTTGCAAATGCGGTATACGACTTTCTGTAGTTACCTCACATGCATACTGTCAATGTGGACGTCGATACCAGCTCAATTTAGAACAAAGTAAATTAAGTGAGGTTGTTATATGAGCATCAAAAAATGCAAATTAGTCACGCTGCCTAAAATTGCAGATGAACGTGGGTTACTAAGCTTTGTTGAAGGTAAGCAACATATTCCTTTTGAAATTAAACGTATTTTTTATCTCTATAACGTTCCCAAAATGAAAACACGTGGCGCTCATGCGCATAAAACTCTACACCAATTTATTATTAGCTTTGGTGATGGGTTAGATATAAAAATGGATGATGGACATGAAAAACAATCTCTACAATTGAATAAACCCTGGCAAGGCTTGTATATTCCACCTATGATTTGGACTTCTGTTGAAAATTTTTGTGATAACTCGATTTGTATGGTGTTAGCCTCTGATTCTTATGATGAGGCAGATTATTATCGGAATTATGATGCATTTTTACGGGCTGCTGGAAAATGAAAAATGTACCGACTAACATACAGAATTTAAAGTCTACTCAGAATATCGTCTTTATTCTTCTTTCGCTATGGATGACATACCTACTGATACTAGGAGTACTACAACTCTGTGGCTTACCTTTTGGTTTTATGGTTTGGCCAATGGGAGAAGATTTAAATTGGATTGGATTCATGCGTCAAGGTCCTGGCATGAAAATGACTCAATTGTTTTGGCAAGTAAATGATCGCAATCCGCTTTCAGCATGGTGGTGGTTTCTTGCCTCTCCATTAATTGAACATGCAGATTGGGGTATTTACTGTGTTAGAAAATGTGTTGACCCTTTTCTAGCTGTAACAACTTTCTTATTGCTAAATCGTTTAGGTCGAGGGCAATGCCGAACGTTTGCATTTAGTATTGGTTTACTCGTTCTAATGTGGAATTTCAATTATTATTATGAACAAATAGTATGGGAATTTTTAGTTGCTCTCTGTTTTACTTTATTGAGTATTTTCTTTTATTGTCGTTATGTAGATCAAGAACGTCGATCTGGTTCTGATTTAGCTCTAGCAATAATTTGTTATTTCGTTGCATTCACTACTTATACTCTGCAGTCCGGTGCTGTTATTGCAATAGCATTGCTCGCTTTTTTTCGTTCTGCACATACACAAAATTTGAAAGCGCGCTTAAAACATACGATTATTGATACCAGTTTTTTTATCATCCTATTCATACTTTATGATTGTATTTGGTATACTGTTAACAGAAATGCACAGCTCTATTATCAAATCAAATGGACTACTTTCTTCCCTCGATTTATAGCGAGTATTAAACAATTTATTTGTCATGCAACTTACAAAGGATTCGTTAAAATAATCCTACTTGAATGGTCAGTGTGGACTGTCGCTGGAATTTTCTTTACTGCTTTTTTATCTCTCTATTTTCTGTTTTCAAAACTTTTATCAAGAGAAGTTCTAGATACTAAGCTGAAAGCCCCTATCGGTTGGGGAGTAGCTGTTTTATTAGCGATTGCTGTTCCAACAGTAATCATTGAATCCACCAGTAGTGAATGGATTCCAGGTTATAGAAGTATTATGATACAACAAGTATGGCAGCCACTTTTATATATCGGCATTATCTTTTTTTTGACGAATTTTTTTCTGTATAAATATTCAGATAAAATGCAAAAAGTTTTATTTCTTGCTGTTTCATTACTAGGTGCGGCCGTTGTCACTTTAAATTTAAATTATAATTATCATTTAGTAAAAAGAACTTTTTATGAAATGGCATTAAAAAAAGGATTGGAAGAACTACATTGCACTAGAAATCACCCCTTACTTTCTACCTAAGACAACAGATGCCAATCCAGACATGAATACTATTTCAACTCTTATGCCTAATTATGGCTCTGTAATGATGCGACGAGATAATGTATCAATTCGTGCTTTTGCAGTTAAACCTAATCCCCAATTTCTGCGTTACTGGACCATACAATTTGGTCCAGATGATAAAGGAGTGATTAACGCAGCCGGTCTCGGTGATATGCGCCCTGTTCCTTATAAAAATCTTTGGATCGTATATTTTGATGGAAAAAAAGTTTGGGTACCAATAAAATTGATAAAAAAGACTTAGAAGGGTTACAAGTTGATTGGCAGCGCGACAAACCTATTGACCAAATGATTAAACGCGGATGAACGCTCATGATTAATAAAACTGAGGTATTCAGATGAAAAAGAACAATATCTTCTTTGCATATATTAAAAGCGGCCTCAAAAAATTAATATATCATTCTGTGTATCCAGAATCGTCAACTATTAAAAGTACAGTTAGCATTCCCTTGCTCATGCACCAAAGACTTTATAATCAAAAATTGCAAGCACGCTCTTCCACAAAAGTGGCCATATTTTTTGATCTCGAATATTTAGATAAAAGCGCTATTAGCAAATTTTCTATTAAAACATTCGGTTTGCTTCCCGATAAATTTCATATTTTTACAGAATTCTCTTGCTCTTTTAAAGCGAATGAAGCATTAGAAAAAATCGCGAAAATTCTCGAGATAAATCAAAGCCACATCTCTTTATTTGATGCTGGCAATTATCCAGAAATGGATGCACAATTTAATACGCTGCAAATATTTTTGTATTAGGCGACTCATTCTACAATTTAAATACATTGGAGTCAGCAATCAATCTGCATTTACATAAAGACCGTAATTATCTTTATTTCCATGATGGACTTTACAGTAATTTATTGTTTTCTTGGGTCGTTCGGCATCATTATTCATGGCAAAACTTTATAAAACATTCTTATCCTCACTTTCATGTTACGCACAACTTAACCTCAGAAGATTTATTAAAAAATAATATATATATGATTAGCCCACTCATTCAATTAACGGGTTGCTCCCAGATCATTATTAATGCAGATAACTGTATTCCTATTATTGAAAATGAAGTAGGTTTAAATAAGATTAGCTACACAAAAGCTTATTTACCTATTCCAGATTATCGAAACGTTACTCCCTTCCACTATAATGATGGTGACAATTTAATTGTTGCGCACTTTGGTATACCAAATGCATTTAAACACATTGGCATATTAATTAAAGCTGTCGAATTGCTACGAAAAAACTATAATGCGAAATTATTGTTAGCAGGATATGGCATAAAAACTTATGTAAAAAACTTACCGTCATCTCAACAGAAATTTATTATCTTCGAAGAAGCCCCTAGCTCAGAACGAATGTTATCACTCATGAAAGGCGCAGATGTGACCGTGCAATTACGCTGGCCAATCATGGGTCAAGCATCCGGAGTTGTCAGTGAAATGTTAGGCTTAGGGTTAAAATGTATTACAACACAGGGATTTGTAAATGAATGTTTTAAAAATTATGTTATAGAGTTACCTGCTTATATCACACCAGAGCAACTGGCTGAAGCCATTTTAAATAATCGAGGCAACA
This sequence comes from uncultured Gammaproteobacteria bacterium, assembly GCA_963710715.1. Taxonomy (GTDB): domain Bacteria; phylum Pseudomonadota; class Gammaproteobacteria; order DSM-16500; family DSM-16500; genus CAVQBL01. The sequence goes on from CAVQBL010000017.1 coordinate 7,581, forward strand.
TGACTATTTCACCAGAAGAACATAAGAAGCTTCTCAATGAATTTTCTTATTCAGCTTCCGCAAACTTAATATTCAATCAAGCAACCAGCAAACTAACAAATAATAAAGTGATTGAAGAAAATCAATCAACTAACGAAATAAAAATTAATAGAAAACTTAGAATTCTTTATGGCGCTTCACATCGAGTTTTGCGTTATGAAGAAGTCAGATTATTTATTGAAGCTGGATTTGAAGTTATCCCAGTGAAAGCACACTGGAAAATATTCAAGATACAGGAACCTGACTCAGATAATCCAGCACATCCACTTTATCCAAATTGGCGAGCAACATGCACAGTTCCTGATAGCATTATTGAAAAAATTCAAGCCATTGATATTTTAAAATATCAAGATTTAAATGCTCAAGGAGGTAAGGTCTCTAGTGCTGAAGCGGCTCTGCTCAATGAATGGATTGATATCATTTATATTCCTAATTTGCTTCCGCCTGTGCCAAGAGTACTAACCTGGTTTAAAGGTCTAACGCTATTTCGTGTTTATGGCGAAGGCAAAATCATGACCTATGATGAATGGGCAAAAACGAGTGGTGCTGATCTAAGCGTATTACGTAAGTATGACGCACGCTACGCTACCATGCTCATGCTACACGCTTTGAATGGCCCTGAACATGCGAGTATTTTAGGATCGAATATATTTCATGTAGGCCCATGCGTTACCAAAAGTCGCATTACCAGTAAATGGAAAGTCGAATCAGCTTCTCAAATTTGCAATATCGCACTATCTTACATTTATGAAAATCCACACTGGACAGATATGTATCATGAATTCTGTCACGTGTTTAAGGACATTCCATTGCGTTTTCTTGGTAAAAACAATAAAGAAGAACATAAAATACTTAAGCAAGATAATCGTGTTACAGGGATTATCAAAAATGATTACGAATACCTTGAGTTACTAACTGACTGTCGATGTTTGCTTGACCCAAGCACGAGTCCTTTCCATACTCATTACACTCCTCTCGAAGCCATTATGATGGGTATTCCAGTTATCTTTTTAGAAAGCTCTGGGATGGCAGGTGAAATACTTCGAGCTATACCAAAATCAGAATTGAAAAATTCTGGCATATGTAGCAATTTCATGGAAGCAAAAAAAATTATCGAACGCTGCCTTGATGACATTGAGTATGCAAAGCAAATTTCTGCAAACCAAAGAATTATTGCTGAAAAAATGTTTTCACCCAATACGGTTTTACAACAAATAAAACAATTTGCTGCGGCAGCACCTACCTTAGTTGCAAAAGCACGTACGTTACCAACTTCATTAGATAAAATATTTTCTACTATAGAAATGCCAATGCTAGGCATAGAGAATGGAGCAACAAATGTAACCTCAAGTAGAGGAGAAATGGCATTGAGTCAAGAACTTCTTTCAGTTAAATTTATTTTAAAACTTGCGATGAAAAACATAATACGATTGTCATCAAACATCATTCGAAGAATATATAAAATAATCTGTCCAGCAAGATTTCAACCAAGAACATCTGAATTTCTTTTTAAATCTTTCTTTCCACACAAATATGCAAACACAGGTCGATTACATCATGAAATAAATTATCTTCATGCAAACACAAACCGATTACACCATGAAATAAATTCCCTAAAATCAAAAATCAGCTTTTCACAAGCTGGTGAAGACCGTATCCTCTTATTTATTTGTGATTATTTTATAAAAGAATCTTTTATAGACTTAGCTTACTTGGACATTGGTGCTAATGACCCAGAATACGATAACAATACTTACTTAATCTATTTATCAGGCGGTAAAGGCGTTTTAGTTGAACCCAATAGTAGTTGGTGTGAAGAAATTAAGAAAAAAAGACCCCGAGATATTGTATTGAATATGGGTATTAGCATTGATGAAAAAACAAAATCAGGCACATATTACATGTGCGACAATCACGGTTTAAACACATTTTCACAAGAGCGCAGTGCTACCTTACAAGTCGACGGCCATACAATAACTGAAATACGCGATATCCCATTGATTAACGTCAACGAAGTCATTAAAAAATATATGAACGATAAAGCTCCAGCTTTTGTTTCCATCGATACCGAAGGGTTTGAACTAGGAATTCTTAAGTCAATTAATTGGGGCAAATACAGGCCAAAAATTTTCTGCATCGAATCCAATATGAAATCATTAAAATACGGTGATTTTCATCCTATTATTGACTTCATGGAAGCAAAAGATTATTTATATGTAGCAAACACCAGCATCAATATGATTTTCGTGAGCCGCGAAGTATACTATCGTAGTAAATCCAAAGAGCAGGAGAATTGATAAAATGGCGAAAACAGCACTCGTTACCGGTATATCAGGTCAAGACGGCTCCTATCTTGCGGATCTATTACTCAATAAGGGCTATCATGTTATTGGCTTAGCCAAGAATAACCATTCCAATCTTCCCGAAAATCTCAAACAACTACAGCTTAGAAGTAAAATTGACTTCGTGTTCGGTGACTTAGCAGATGCCAGTGCAATTTGTGCCGCAATCAATCAAACACAACCCGATGAAGTTTATAATTTAGCATCACAATCTTACCCTGGTAATTCCTGGACTTGTGCGATTGAAACAACGCGTACCAATGGATTAGGTGCACATTTACTTTTTGACACTATCAGGCAATTAAAGCCAAGTTGTAAAATTTATCAAGCTTCCTCATCGGAAATGTTTGGCGAAGTCTCAGAAACACCGCAAAATGAAAACACTCCCTTTAACCCTATTAATCCATATGCTGCAGCAAAACTTTATGCGCATAATATCGCAAAAATTTATCGTAAAAGTTATAATATGTTTATTAGCTGCGGTATTTTGTTTAATCATGAAAGCGAACGTCGCGGCTTGCATTTTATTACACAAAAAGTTACTTACGCTGCAGCATGCCTCAAGTTAGGTATACAAAATTCTTCTTTACTCAGTGAAACGGGTGAGCCCATCGTAAAAAATGGCAAATTATTATTGGGAAACCTGGATGCAAAACGTGATTGGGGATTTGCGGGTGATTACGTTGAAGCAATGTGGTTAATGCTGCAACAGACAAGTCCAGGTGATTTTGTTATTGGTACTGGACAAATTAGAACTATTCGCCAACTGTGTGAAACAGCGTTTTCCTGCGTTAATCTCGATTGGGAAAAACACGTTCAAGTTGATCCACGCTTTGTGCGCCCAACAGATACAGGTCCAACAGTAGCCGATCCGTCAAAAGCTAAAAAACTTTTAGGTTGGGAAGCAAAAGTTTCATTTGATGAGCTCATTGCCAGAATGGTGAAAAAACATTTAGAACACTTATCAACAACCCGCTAACGCTGTTACAACTCTATGTACCTGTTCTTCGCTCAAATGGGGTCCCATTGGTAAACTCAGCACTTCTTTGTGAATATTTTCACTAATAGGCAATTGCCAAGCATGCATTTCTTTATAAGCTTTTTGTTTATGCGGTGGAATAGGATAATGAATCAAAGTATTAATCCCTTCTTCTTTAAGCTGGTTTTGTAACACATCACGTATTTGAGAGCGAATAACATACAAATGCCAAACAGGTTGATTAGTCTCCATCACATAAGGACAGATAATATCAGAATGATGTTTGAGCTTTTCTGTATAATATTGAGCAAGTCGAGCTCTTCTCGCGTTCCACTGATCAAGGTATTTTAATTTAACACGCAAAGCTCCTGCCTGAAACTCATCTAACCGTGAATTCACACCGCGTTCTTCATTATGATATTTTATTTTAGAACCATAATTGCGCAGCATTTTTATTCTTTCCGCAAGCGCTGCATCATTCGTTGTAATAGCACCCGCATCGCCAAATGCTCCTAAATTTTTTCCTGGATAAAAACTAAAACCTGCTGCATGTCCAAGAGCACCCGCTTTATTACCCTTGTATGTTGCACCGTGAGATTGCGCAGCATCTTCTATGACTTTTAAATTGTAATGTTGTGCCAATTGCATAATCGGATCTATATCAGCAGTTTGACCATATAAGTGTACTGGCATAATAGCTTTTGTTTTTGGGGTAATAGCTGCTTCAACGCGATTAGGATCAATATTATAAGTTCTAATATCGGGCTCAACAGGTATCACTTGTGCACCTACATAGCTGACAGCAAGCCAAGTGGCAATATACGTGTTAGAAGGCACTATGACTTCATCACCAGGTCCAATATCGTAAGCGCGCAAAATAAGTTCCAATGCTTGTAAACCATTAGCGACGCCCATTGCATACTTTGTACTACAATAACGAGCAAATTCTGTTTCGAAATCAGCTAATTCGCTACCTAGCAAATACCAACCTGAATTCATAACACGTCGATAAGCTTCATCTAGCTCATCTTTTAATTCAATATAGGCTGCTTTTAAATCTAAAAAAGGTATGGTTTTTTCAGCTAACATTTTTAATTCCATTTTTTGCAAGTTTATAAGTAAATAAAAATAACATGCTTACTGCTATAAAGTGAATAGCATATATGGGATGTGCTACCCAAGGACCTAGACTCATAAAATACCACTGCATCGGAAATGCTAAAGTAAGTTCAGGCGGATGTGTATTCAAAGATAGCCATTCCCCATGATTAAGGGGTAGCCATGCTTTTGACACAATTAAACTAAGCAGGATAAATATATAAGTGAACCTCCAACTTATTGTTTTACGATTTAATATTTCTGCAGCGCCAACCACAATTATTGGGAAAAAATTTATAAATTGACGTGACTCAGACCCAATAGATAGCACGATATAAAGCACAGTTACAATAAATAATCCAGAGCTCTTATTTTTAATATACTCTACAATATCTTTCCAAAAAATGATGCAAAGACAAATAATAGGACCATAATAAATAACATGACTGATTATAAAATTTAACGGATATGCTAAAGCTTGCGCAGCAACATTGATAATGAAACTCCAAGGAGTTAACTGGCTTGCAGCTTTATTAGAGAAAAAATGAATAAAACTTTTTAAAAAAATAACGATCAACAGAGCTAACAAGATACGATGGTTAAGTGAGCGTTTTATCTCGCGAAAAACATTGAAAAAGTGCCGGGAGATGGGATACATGGCTAAGAAAAGATATATAAACAATCCCATTACACTCACAAATAAAACTGGAAATGTATAGTATCCTCCAAGCATTTTTTTCCCGGAAATGAGATAAATACTAAGACATGCGACAACTATACCTATTACCTTAAAAAGTGTTAAATATATTACTTTTTTTGAATTTATGTGAGCGACATTTTCCCGATTTTCCTGCAAGGGGAAAACAAACAAAATCAATCCCATGTATAAAAAAGTTGGAAAAATAAACGCGCCTATTATCCCAGTGGATAACACACCATAGTTATTATTAATGAGGAAAAAATAAATCATCAAAAGACCAAACATGAAAGCGCTCGTATCTGTGAGTATAGGATAATAGACATTCATTTTTAAAATCGCATAATTGAAAAATAACCCAGCAAAACTAATTAATCTTACTTCGGGACTCCACCTGAGTTTTTTTGCAATGGCATACCAAATAAATACAGCAAAAAATAATATCACCGCATTATAAATCGAAAAAATGACAGGCGCTTGTAAATCCGTAATTGGAATATGAGCTAACTTTGTAAAAAAATGCACGATGGTTGATGGAAAAATTCTTTGCAATGAATATTGCGTTAACTGATGATGTAATACAAAATCAGTAAAATGTTGAGCAATAGCAGAATAACGGAGACCATCCCAACCAGCACCGTTATTTATCGGAATGCGTTCGCCAAAAAATATATTAATTAAAAGCCACCCAAAAAACAAAAAAATCAGAATATATTCTGTTTTTGAATAAAATTTTCTTGAAATTTGCATATTATTTAGTGAACTCTAGTTGAGACATGATAATACTATGCGGGCGTAATTTAGTATTCTCAAATGCTCGCCAAACGTAAGAGCCTATAATACCTAATCCCATTAGGTTTAATGCAGCAAAAAAAACAATAACAATAACCGTTGCGGCATATCCAGGCACAGAAATAGCGCCAAATAATTTTGCTAGGAAGATGCTAACCACGGATAGGATAGAAAGACCAATACCCACGAGTCCAATGAAATACAATAATTTGATAGGAAGATCCGAAAAAGCAAATGCGCTGTCCATAGCGTATTTTAGTTTCTTACTAAATTTCCATGCGCTTTTTCCATACTCTCGCTCCAGTCGTTTATACCCAATCATCTTACGTTTGAAACCTAGCCAAAAAGCTAAGCCGATAAGAGAACTATTTAATTCGTTAAGCATCAACAATTGATTTCTAAATTGAAGGTTACATCCGAAAATATCTATCCCACCCGGCGGCATATCTTTTTGCACTAATTTTTTATACAGGAACCAAAAAATTTTTGCTGGAATTTTTTGGTGTAGTGGGTCTTTTCGGCCTTTTCTAATGCCGAAAACAACATCGATGGGTTCTGTTGTAAGGCACTCGAAAAATTGAGTAACCAGTTCAGGGGGCTCTTGTAAATCAGCTGCCATCACAGCAAAAAATTGTCCTTGCGCTACTTCTAGGCCAGAGCGAATAGCAGCATAGGATCCAAAATTTCTTGATAACAATATTAATTTAGAAGTAAAAGTAGTATGAGGTAATTGCTCTTTCAAAATTGCATAAGACTGATCAGGACTACCATCGACAACAAATACTACTTCAAGCTGCCTATTTAATTTTTGTGATATGGTATCGATGGCTTTAAGTAGCTTTGGTATGGATTCTTCATTTCTATATACAGGAATTATTAATGAATACATTTATGAATTACCACCTAAGCCTTAACTAGCAAAAAAACACCCAGCAATATAAAACACATAGCCATCATATGTTGCAACCCAAACGGTTCTTGCCATATCAGATGTGCAAGCAAAGCGACAGCCACATAACTCACTGATACGCAAGGAAATGCAACCGATACAGGAATTTGTTTTAGCGCATAAATATAAAAAAGTGCGGAAGTAAAATAACAAAATAAACCTAAAATGGTATAAGGTTGAAATAAAGAAAAGCTTTGCAAAGCTGCAACAGCATTGAGAGAACCCGCTTTAATCGCAATTTGCCCACCAATGCCAATTAAAATTGCTACAAATAAGGAAATATAGTAAATTGCCAATGTATTTACTCCATGTCATGCTATACTGCTTGCTGAGATTCTAGCAAAAACATTCCAGCAACGCGAGTTATTCATTGGAATATAATAATGGCTATACCATCTAAATTTTATTTTCCACAGCTCGATGGCTTACGCTTTATTGCTTTTTTCCTCGTTTTCATACATCACTTCCCTCCGGGCGCTGTTTACTTTACTGAAGGTACCATTCTTTACTTTATTACTCTAAAAGCAGCCACTTATGGTTGGATAGGAGTCGATATTTTCTTGTGCTTAAGCTCATTTTTATTAACCTCCCTACTTATCATGGAACACCAAAACACTGGGAGTGTTTCAATTAAACAATTCTTTATTCGACGCGCGCTACGAATTTGGCCTTTGTATTATTTACTTATTATCTTGGGTTTTGTTATATTTCCTTGCTTAAAATTTATTTCGCCTAGCTTTCATTCGGCCCACCATGGTTTACTCGTCAAGCAACATTTTTTTCCTTTTGCTATATTTATGGGAAATTTTTCTTATGCTTATTTTACAGATTCCCTAACTGCATCAATTGGACCTCTGTGGACTGTATCGCTTGAAGAACAGTTTTATCTATTCTGGCCAATTTTGCTTTTTATTCTTCTGCCCCGTGATAAAAAATGGTTTTTCTGTACGTTAGGTAGCATAGTAATCTTCAGCATGATTGTACGCTTATATATATTAAAAAATAACATCCCTTACCCTACCGTTTGGGTCTTTACCCTGGCACGTCTCGATCCTTTTGCATTAGGCGCTATTTTGAGTCACATACATTTGAATCCTAAGTTTAAAGCTCGTCCTCTTATTGCTTTAGGTTTAGCCATAATTTTATTCAAACTAGCCATCTGTTGTTCTACTGGGATAGGTGCAAAAAATACTTTTTGGCAATTACTAGCTGTTGATGTGGCAAGTTGTTTATTAATTTATTCAGCCTTACATTCTTCCCGTCTGGGGAAAATTCTGTCTATTAAGCCTCTACGATGGTTGGGCAAAATATCATTTGGTCTTTATATGTTTCACGCTATAGTCATTGCAGCAATGACCAGCTATGTCATTCCATATCTGGGTCACAAGCAGTTATCTGAGTATTCATTCTTCGTCTGGGTACTTGTTTTTTTAGCCGGTTTATTGGTCACAATACTATGTGCTACCATTTCTTATTATGGGTTTGAGAAACACTTTTTAAAGTTAAAGCATCGCTACACCCTCGTTGCCTCACGCCCAATATAAGCCAATGGTTTCATCTTGACTCACGGGTTGTTTAACTCCATAATTTGGCACTTTGACTTCATTTTTGAACGAATCGTATTATATTAAATGGTATGGAGAACATGGAACAAGCATCGTACCTGAAAAATATATGGGTAGCGCGGTACTTTTGGCTGCACCTCGCTTTTGCCGATATCCGAACTAAGTATCGCCGGTCGCTATTAGGATTAGCCTGGGCATTCATTCAACCTTTAGCCCTTACGTTGTTACTCGCATTTGTAATGGGTCGTTTTTTCCATTCTCCGATAAAGGATTATGCACCGTTTATATTTTCTGGCTTAATTTTATGGGAATTTATCGTTTCATCTACAGTCAATGGCTGCTCATCTTTTATCAATGCCGAAGGTTATATTAAACAGTTTAACCATCCACTTATTATTTACTCGTTACGCAGCGTCATCCCTTGTATGATCAATCTATTGTGCGCTTTTATGGGCTTAGTCATTTGGACGCTCTGCTGGAAACCAGAAAACATTGGCCATGCATGGTTTGGATTGCTAATTAGCTTTCCAATGCTATTTTTATTTGCTTGGCCATTGTGCACAATCACTGCGTTCATTGGTGTGCGATTTCGTGATTTTTCTCAATTGATTGTAATTTTGTTGCAGGCACTTTATTTTGTATCACCCATATTTTTCTTACCCGCCATGTTTGCCAATGCTAATATGGGATTTTTAATCGAGTATAATCCTATTTCTCATTTATTAAACTTGTTCCGCAATCCTGTACTAGAAGGCAGCTGGCCTAATTTAATAAGCTATCTATATGTATTAGCGACTGCGGCATTACTCTGGTTATGTGTCTGGCGCTTAGTAAATCGCAACGAAGACAAAATAATATTTTATTTATAGAGAAAAATTATGAGCCAGGTACAACTGCAAAAAGTAAATTTACATTATTCTTCGCTAGCTTACCGTGAAGTTTCACTCAAAGCTTATATTTTTAATTTGATGGGACTCAAAAAAAACAAATCTATAGGCAGTATTCATGCTCTTAAAAACATTGATCTGGAAATCAAAGCGGGCGAGAGAGTTGCATTGATTGGTCATAATGGTGCAGGTAAAAGCACCTTACTAAAAACCATTGCTGGGCTCTATCCTATCTCTTCTGGCCAGCGCAAAATAACGGGTCGAGTGCGCGCATTATTTGAATTAAGCTTAGGATTTGAATGCGAAGCTACTGGGCGGGAAAACATTCTTTACCGCGGCTTGCTGCTCGGACAGACACCTAGCCAAATGCATCAATATATGGATGATATTATTGCTTTTGCCGATTTGGGAGAATTCATTGAATACCCAATTAAAACTTATTCTGCTGGAATGCTTGTTCGACTCGCATTTGCTATTTCGACGGCTGTTCCGGGTGAATTATTATTACTAGATGAAGTCATAGGAGCTGGCGATGCTGCCTTTTTGGCAAAATCTAAACAACGGATTAAAAACTTGATCAAAAATGCTGAGTTAATGTTATTTGCCTCCCATGATTTCGCTTCCGTTCGCGAATTATGTAATCGAGCTATTGTCATGCATCATGGAGATATTATTTTTGATGGCGATACAGAAAGTGCAATTAATCATTATCATAAAGTAATGGGCATAGGAAGCTAGGGATGGATAAAATTGGCGTCTTTGTTCCTGTTAATTATCGTGGCGGCACTTTAAACGCCGCAAAAAATATTGCAAAAATGCTACATCTCGGTAGTCGCGCAAACAACGAGCCAGTAAATGTTATATTTTCCTGCATAGCTGATTTTTATGAAATAGAAGTAGAGTTCTCTGATTTATTAGAATTAGGAATTAGGGTACGAGAAACAACCTGGAAAACCTTCTCAAATGAAGAAGTTCAATCAGTTCTGAACTTACAAAATGCAAAGTCCGTATTAAATCATCCTACTTATATGTATCCTGCTGATGGAATATGTAATTTCAATGATTGTGATTTTTGGTTAATTATTTCTGATCGAACATCTTATCCTTTAGCTCCAGTTAAACCATATGGAGCAATGATTTATGATTACATACAACGCTATGTACCGGAATTATTTACCACTTTTGAAGAAGCTGCATTTTTAGCAACTGCGCGCAATGCAAAATATGTTATGGTAACCACTCCAAGCACACATGCTGACGCAATACAATATGCTGGTGTTGCCAAAGATCGAGTTCATTTGATACCAATGGAATTTAATCCTTTCTATATCACTCCACAACCAACATCTATAATGCAAGATTATTTTCTCTGGACAACTAATTTGGCATATCATAAAAATCATTTTCGTGCTTTAGATGCGCTGGAAATATATTACACAGAATTGGAAGGGAAGCTTAGCGTGGTCATCACCGGCATTGATACGGATCAATGCAATGTAAATTTACCAGAACACAAAGATATTAGCCCCAATATTAAAAAAGTCAGGAGTATTATTGAAAAAAAACCCGTGCTGAAAAAAAATCTAACATTTGTTGGCAACACGGGCACAAACGATTTTATTTCTATTCTTGCATCAGCCAAATTTCTTTGGCATCCAACTTCCTTTGATAACGGGACTTATTCCGTAATTGAAGCAGGATTTTATGGCATTCCCTCTTTAAGCAGTGATTATCCAGCAATGCGTTTTATTGATGAAAGATTTAAATTAAATCTAAATTTTTGTGACCCTAGCAGCGCTAAAAACCTGGCTAAAAAATTAAAAGAGATGGAAGAAGAATACCAAAAAAGGCGCGACTCTTTACCTAACAAAGAATTTCTTGAGCAGTTCAGCTATAAAAAGCTAGCGCCAAATTTCTGGCAAATCTTCCGGGATCTTATATGAATAAATTTGGTATATTGATCACTTTTGCACCCACGCTACCGCTTAAAGAGCAGAGCCTCAGTGGACTCATCCCATTTTTATTATCTGGCATGGCACAGGAAGACAATACGACCATTGTTATTGCAACACCCGCTTGGTATAGAAATAAACTTCTCGAATTCCTAAATAATGAAAACATCGATGCTGAAAAAATTCAGATAATCACTACTTCCGGGCACCCTATTTATTACGAATCAATAATTTTTTTAGCAAACTTACCAATAAGAATATTTCCAGCGAACCTGTTCAGCCCTCGGCCATAAAAAATTTTTTTGGATCTCTCTGGAAAAAAATTAAATCTTTTGGATTTAAAGCCTTAACACGATGGCTATCAATGGCCTCAACCACACAATTTTTCTTGATTGGCTTATCCGCTTTAGTCTTAGCTTTTTGGTTTTATCCAATATTAGTTCTGGCACTCATTCTATTTATATGCGAACTTTTATTTAAAATGTACAAACGTGCTCGTCCAGAGCTCAAGGCTTTATCTAATAAAATCGAAAAAAATTTACGTGTTCGATTAGGTTGGCTTAGATATTTTTCACACATCTTCTGGAGAAAATTAAAAAATGGTTTTTTTGGCCGTATAGCACATTTTGAGAATACAATATATCAAGAATTATTCGGCTACGAAATAAAGCGCCTCATTAAAAAAATAAATAAGAGAACTGATATTACAGCGTGGCTGGTTCCAACGATTTTCTGGCCTGAAATAAAATCCATAAATGCAAAAACGGTTGTGATCGCGCCAGATATTATTTATTTAGATTTTCCGACATTATTTACATGTAGTTTCACAAGCTCAGCTTACAAGAAAATGGTTATGACATTGTCAGCAGCCAATCATTTGGTTTGTTATAGCGAGCATGTAAGACAAAAACACATTTTGGAACCATTCGGGATCGAACCTAGCAAAGTATCACTCATAAAGCACGGCTTTGTTGATCTAAGTAGCCATTTAATAAAAAATACCGGGCCAAGCCAACTGTGTAAGATGCGACAGGAGGCGCTGCAAATACTGATTGAGTACCAACAAAAATCATTACAGCACCATCTTTATTTACGGGATTTTGATTTCACTAGTGTGCAATTTATCTTTTATTCTTCCCAAGTGCGCCATCACAAAAATTACATATCTCTCATTAAAGCGTATGAAATTTTATTGAGAAAGCGCTTTTTAAATATTAAACTCATTGTAACGGGCAACTTGAGTGACCATCAGGAAATTCTTAGTTATATTTTAAATAAACGCTTGCAATACGATATTATTTCTTTACCCAATGTATCATCAACGATGTTAGCAGCACTCAATCATCTAGCAGTTTGTTCTGTCAACCCAACGCTATTTGAAGGCGGATTTCCATTTACCTTTACCGAAGCTTACTCTGTTGGAACACCCTCAGTGATGAGTTCTATTCCCGTTGTCACTGCAGAAATAGAAGATGAGAAATTACGCTCTAAAATGCTTTTTGATCCTTACGATCTTGATGATATAGTCAATAAAATTGAGTGGGCAGTTAAAAACAGGGAATCGTTATATCATATGCAAGAGCCCTTATTTGCGAAATTCAAACAACGCGATTGGCATCAGGTTGCAAAAGAGTATATTGATTTATTACAAAGTCAGGCAGCGACATGAAGAAGAGCAATCACCATTCTTTAATTATTCATGGCTGTGGTGGACATGCACGTAGTGTTGCCGACGTAGCAATAAATAATGGAATCAATGAAATTATTTTTATAGATGATGCTGCAAAACCCAACGAAATGTTATTTGGTTTTCCCGTACATTCAAATACCTCATTATTAAATACAGAAGATTATGAGCATTTCGTTGCCGTTGGAGATAATACGCTACGAGCAAATATGTTTAATCTTTTAAAAAAAGAGAATCAAAAAATAATTTCTATCATTTCTACCCATTCTTATATCAGTAAGATGGCACACATTAATCCAGGTGTTTTTGTTGGTCATCAAGCTTATGTGGGGCCTAATGTTAAAATTGGTGAAAATACTATTATTAACACTCGCAGTTTAATTGAGCACGACTGCATTATTGGCAGTCACTGCCATGTTTCAATAAACACTACTCTAGCTGGAAAATGTCAGATTGGAGATTATGTGACGATAGGCGCAGGCGCTACCATTATCGATAAAATAAATGTTTGCTCAAACGTTATTATAGGCGCAGGCGCCGCGGTGGTAAATCATATATCTGAACCAGGGACTTATGTTGGAGTGCCAGCAAGGAAAGCTACATCAAAAAAAGCTGTTACCGTTCCTTAAGAACTTTAATCACATTGCCAAAGCTCAAATTCTTTGCTCTTAATAAAACTAAAACATGAAAGAATAAATCCGCAACTTCCTCACAAAGTTTAATATTACTTTTTTCAACCGCAGCCAGCGCAACTTCCACACCTTCTTCACCCACTTTTTGCGCCATCCGACTTATACCTGCATTAAAAAGTGATGTGGTATAACTGCCATCCGGTCTTAGCTGTTCTCGTTCTTGGATAGTCGCCTCAAGATCATGGATAAAACTCAAATCAGATTGATCAATTTCACCAAAACACGTAGTGACTCCTGTGTGACAAACCGGTCCAACAGGGTTAGCGTGAATCAACAAAGTATCTTTATCACAATCTGTTTTTATATCAACCAGCGCGAGTTTATTTCCAGACGTTTCGCCTTTGGTCCACAATTTATTTTTAGAACGGCTATAAAATGTAACCCATTTTGTTTTTATCGTTTCTTGTAATGCTTCTTGATTCATGTACGCCAACATTAGAACTGATTGGGTTTTTGCATCTTGCACCACAGCAGGGATTAAGTCTCGCATTTTGTCCCATGCTAAATCTTGGATATTAAATTTCATTGGCGTATCTCAACTTGATTAATGACTAAAAATTTTTTTAAATCAGCAATAGTAATTGCACCTGAATGAAAAACACTTGCCGCGAGTGCACCATCTACTTGTGCTTGCTGAAATACTGACAAAAAATCATTGATTGATCCAGCACCACCTGAAGCAATCAGTGGCAAGGTTATTTTTTTACGAATTTGCGCTAATTGCTCTATATCATAACCTTTTCGCATACCATCTTGATTCATGCAGTTCAATACTATTTCTCCGGCGCCTCGCGCTTGTGCTTCTTGAACCCATTCTATAGTTAAACGCTCTGTTTTACGTGTCTTTTTGCTATCGCCCGTGTATTGAAAAACTTTATATTCATTATGTTCTTTGAAACTATCTACTCCTACCACAACACATTGACGTCCAAAGGTTTCAGATAATTGATTTATTAAATCTGGATTTTCTATCGCTGGGCTATTGATTGAAATTTTATCCGCACCTGCATTTAGAATTTCTTCTGCATCTGACACTGTTCTAATTCCACCCGCAACACAAAATGGAATATTCAAGCATTGAGCAACTTGTGTTATCCATTCTCGATTCACCGTACGCTGGTCACAACTCGCTGTAATGTCATAAAATACCAGCTCATCCGCACCTGACTCACAATAATGTGTTGCGAGCTCAAGAATATCTCCCACAATACGATGATTATTAAATTGCACTCCTTTGACAACTTTTCCATCTTTAACATCTAAACAAGGAATAATACGTTTGGTTAACATATAGAGCTCTTAGCTACCTCATTGAATGCAGCAGATAACGTAAATTTATTTTCATACAGTGCTTTACCAATAATGACTCCAGAAACCGGAATTAAAGCAAGTTCACGCAAATCATTTAACGAACTCACGCCACCGGATGCTTGCAAATGTAAGTTGGGATAACGCCACATACATTCTTTATATAAATTAATATTCGGTCCTTGCAATGTTCCATCACAAAGAATATCGGTACACAATACATGTTGTAATCCGGATTCTTGGTACTCATCTAATATTTGCCACAAACTTTTTTCACTCGGCTTCTGCCAACCATGTAATGCTAGTTTAGGCTCGTTATTTGCATCCATGCGAATATCCAAAGCTAATACAATACGATCACTACCCAATTCATGTATCCATTTTCTTACTTCTTGGGGTTGTGAGATAGCAATACTTCCGAGAACCACTCGTGCAATGCCTTTATTTAAAATATCGTATACATTTTGTCGGGTACGGATTCCCCCGCCGGTTTGAACCCATAATCCTGATTCGCGGGAAATTTTTTCTATTAAATCTAAATTCTCGGATTTACCTTGCTTAGCACCATCCAAATCAACAACATGCAAAACTGTAGCACCTTGTTTTGCGAATGTTTTCGCAACATCCACAGGGTCGTTGGCATATAAAGTCACTTGCTCGTAAGATCCTTGATAGAGTCTTACGCATTTACCTGATTTTAAATCGATTGCGGGGTAGATATTCATTTTTAATTTACTCTAATGGTAACTCAACGTCATTGCGAGCCCCGCGCTTTTTGCGGGGCGTGGCAATCCAGGATTTCTGGATTGCCACGGCCAAGCGCTTCGCGGCCTCGCAATGACGGAGAAGTAGTGATCTCTAATAATAAAAAATTCTGTAGAATCCGCTCCCCCACCTTCCCCGACCGCTCCGGATGAAACTGCACACCATGAAAATTTTTGTACTGTACAATACCAGAAAATTCCACTCCATGCTGAGTAACAGCAACTGTATAATCATTTAATGGTGCAGCATAGCTATGAACATAATATACATAACTTCCTTCTGCGACTCCTTGCATAAGAACAGATTTATTTTGTCTAATATGCAATTTATTCCAGCCCATGTGAGGCAGAGTTAAACCCACTTTTTGTGGCAATGCGGCAACTTTTCCAGGCACAATGTTTAAGCAATTCACTTCTCCTTCTTGAGAAAATTCATATAATATTTGCATGCCTAAACATATTCCTAATACCGGTTGTTTTAAATGACGTATCACATCGATTAATTGCAAATTTTGTAACTGTGACATTGCTTGCTTTGCCATACTCACACCCGGCAAAATAACATGACTTGCAGATTGAATAACGTTAACATCCGTCGTCAACACAGATTCTTTTCCCAATCTTGCTAAAGCAAATTGCACGGAAGCAATGTTATTACCACAGCCATTAACAATCGCAATCATAATATCCCCTTTGTACTTGGCAAGTCATAATCAACTTTTTTTGTCGCTTGGCGCAAAGCACGTCCTACACCTTTAAAAATAGCTTCAACCATGTGATGAACATTTTCACCTTTTACATCAATATGCAAAGTCGCTTTCAACCCTTCAGCAAATGAACGAAAAAAATGGGGTACGAGTTCTGTAGATAAATCACCGACTCGTTCACGTTTAAATTCGCCATTAAACATAAAATAGGCGCGTCCACTTAAATCAATAGCGATCTTTGCAAGTGCTTCATCCATAGGCAGTAAAAATCCATAGCGGCCAATACCCCATTTATTACCTAAGGCTTTGCGAATCGCTTCACCTAATACAATTGCAACATCTTCCACAGTATGGTGATCATCAATAGCTAAATCACCTTTTACCGAAAGAGACAAACCAAATGCCCCGTGTTTTGCGAGTTGCTCTAGCATATGATTTAAAAAATTGATCCCGGTATTAACCTGTATTTTTTCTTGATTATCTAAATTAACTTCTAATGCAATATCTGTTTCATTTGTCTTTCTAGATACGATCGCAGAACGACATTGAGTTAAAATTTGTGTTTTAATATCTTTCCATGTCAGCGCACCTGGCTGTGTAATGCGTATCCCTTTAATACCAAGATTATTAGCCAATTGGATATCTGTTTCTCGATCGCCAATGACATAAGAATATTCTCTATCAATTTTTTGTTCTGTTAAATAATCCAATACCAAACCAATTTTTGGTTTTCTGCAATCACAGCCATCATTTGGCAAATGCGGACAAATTCGAATTGCTTCAAAATAAATGCCTTGTGATGCAAAAACATTTAGCATTAATTCATGTGGAATAGAAAAATCTTCATTTGGAAAACTTTTTGTCCCCAAACCATCTTGATTGCTAATCATGACAAATACATATCCGGCTTTTTTAAGCTCAAGTAAAGCAGGAATGACATCTGGCATAAAAACCAGTTTCTTAATATGGTCTATTTGGTAATCCGCCGGCTCTTGAATTAAAGTACCGTCTCTGTCGATAAATAATATTTTTTTCTGTGTCATGATTAAATTAACCTATTTTTGTAACTATTCACGCCGTCACTTATCACCATCGGGATTGCCACGCCTCACATAAAGCTAAGGCGTGAGGCTCGCAATGACGAGTTCTTTATTTCTGCCAATTAGTGCGGGTGCTGAAGTTAGATCGAAGCCCCGTCATTGCGAGGACCCTTGCATGCTCTTCGCAGGGGGGACGAAGCAATCCAGAGCGGCACAGCAACGTTCCCCTTTCAAAGAGAGCAATTTTTTAAAACTTCAACCAACTCCGCATTTTCCTCCGGCAACCCAATACTAATCCTCACGCAGTTTTCTAAACCCGGTTTATTATGCATATTACGCAAAATAATCCCCTGTTTAGCACATTCACTCATGATTTTTTGTGCATTATCTGTTTCAATCAATAAAAAATTAGCATCGCTAGGCCATAATTTTTTGACCCAAGGCATTAACTGCAATGCATTAAATAAATTTTTCCTTTCTGATTTAATACATGCTATCTGCTGTTGCATCTTTATTAGCTGTTCTACTGATAATGCATCTAATATAATTTTCATCGTAAACGCTGGAAGCGGATAAGGTGCCATAATATTTAACACCCATTTCACTAATTCTTCATGAGAAAATAATAAGCCACAACGTGCGCCCGCTAATCCATATGCTTTTGAAAATGTTTTCAGAACCACCAAATTATCGTATTGATTAATATAACGAGACATGCTTTTTGCATCAGAAAATTCTAAATAGGCCTCATCAACAACAATCATACTTTTACGAGAAAATTTTTGGCATAAAAATAGAATATCTTCTTCTTTTAATAAATTACCTGTTGGATTATTGGGTGAGCATAAAAAAATAATTTTCACCTTGGAATTCCAAGCAGCTGTAACCAATTCCAAATCCAATTGATAATTTTTTTCTTTATCCAAAGGTACCGCAATTACACTTGCCCCTTGCAATTGTGCACAGACTGAATACATACCAAAAGTCGGCGTGCATAACATGATTGCATCTTCGCCTGCTTTACAAAATAAACGCGTCAATAAATCAATCACTTCATCACTACCACGCGACAATATTATTTGATTGTTATCTACATCAAAATGATCAGCAACTTTTAAAACCAAGTGTTGCGGTTGTCTTTCTGGGTAACGATTCAGCAAAATATTATCTAGCATTTCTAATGCGTAAGGTGATTCATTTGCATTCAACCAAATCTTTCCTCGTTTTGCTTCATCACGCGCCGAACTATACGGATTAAAATTACGCAAATCAGATCTAATCAATTGCGCCACACTACTCATCACTTATCACCATTTCTGCCAAACGCAATGAAACTGCTCGTTTGTGTGCTTGCAGCCCTTCGATCTCGGCTAATTTTTCCGCAAACGGCCCAATTTTTTCTAAGCCTTCTTTAGTGACTTTTTGAAAACTAATAAATTTCATAAAATCAGTTAAAGAAAGTCCGCTGTGATTACGGGCATAACCATAGGTAGGTAATACATGGTTGGAACCTGTCACATAATCTCCCACTGCCTCGGGTGTCCAAGCGCCCAGAAAAACTGCACCTGCATTTTGAATCAATGCGGAATACTTTTCAGAATTTATAATCTGCAAAATCAAATGCTCAGGCGCATATAAATTGCTAATTAAAATGGCTTGCTCCACATTGTTTGCAATAAGAATTCGGCTATGCACTAATGACTGTTTCACAATATCACGTCTTGGCAATACATCAGCTTGTCTTTGAATAGCCTGTTCAACACGCACGGCAAACTCTTCTGAGAGAGCAACCAATATAACTTGTGAATCAGTCCCATGTTCTGCTTGTGAAAGCAAATCTGAAGCCACGTAATCTGGATCCGCTGCATCATCTGCAATCACCATCACTTCCGAAGGACCTGCTGGCATATCAATACTTGCGCCTTTGGGGTCTTGTGCCACTAATATTTTAGCTTGCGTTACCCAAGAATTTCCTGGCCCAAAAATTTTATCCACTTTGGGAATTGTTTCAGTGCCATATGCCATCGCTGCAATTGCTTGCGCACCGCCTACCTTACAAATAAAATCAATCCCACATAATTCTGCGACAACTAAGAGATGCGGATCGATTTCACCTTGTTGATTAGGTGGCGTACATAAAATTCTTAAGCGACATCCAGCAATTTGGGCTGGAACACCTAACATCAACGCTGTCGACACTAAAGGTGCTGTACCTCCTGGGATATATAAACCAATGCGTTCTAGAGGTCGTGGTTGTCTTTCACAAAAAACGCCTTCACACGTTTTAACTGTTTGGTTACGCGGTAATTGTGCACTATGATTCGTTTCAATTTGTGTGTAAGCAAAATCGATGGCTGCTCGCGCTTCTTTACTTATAGCTTTAAAAGCAGCTGTCATTTCTTCTGCGCTCACACGTAAGGTATTTAACTCTGCACGATCATATTTTTTAGTCAGCTCAAACAAAGCTTGATCTCGATTAAGTTTGACTTGGTCAATAATATTTTGTGTTTTTTTCAAAAAATCGCCATGATCAGGTAACGATGGACGCAACAGTACTTTTTGCTTTTCTACTTCAGATAATTTATTCCAAAAATACGTTTTCATTCTATACTCCTATTACCCCAACATTTTCTCAATCGACAAAACTAAAATTGAACTCGCGCCAATTTGTTTTAACTTTTCTAACGTGCTCCAAAAGATTCCTTCACTTGATACAACATGCACAGCCACTTTATCACTCACACTTTCTAATGGCATAATCGTAGGCGATTCGCAACCTGGTAAAATATTTTTAATTTCTGGCAATGAAGCTTTAGGCAAGTGAAACATGACATATTTACTTTCTTGTGCTTTCAACACCCCATCGATGCGTCTTAACAATAATTCATAAATTTCCATTTGCTCTGCATTAAAATCATTTTTTGTTTTAATTAAAACTGCTTGGCTCTGAACAACAGAATCCACTTCACGTAAATTATTTTCTTCTAGGGTGCGACCAGTAGAGACTAAATCACAAATAGCATCTGCCATACCGAGTCGAGGTGCGATTTCAACCGATCCAGAAATCATCATGACTTCTGCATTGATATTGTTACGTTGTAAATAATCACGTAACAAATGTGGATAGCTAGTGGCAATACGCAAATTTTGTAACGATTCAGGTCCGTTGAAAGGCATGTCTTTGGGCAATGCAATGGCTAATCTGCAACGACAAAAACCTAAATTTTTAACTGTGACAAAAGATTTTTTTGATTTATTGGCATTCAGTTCGATGGCTTGCTCTAAGAGTACGTTTTCACCTACGATACCTAAATCGCATACATTATCCATGACTAAAGTTGGAATGTCGTCATCACGTACAAAAAGTATATCAATAGGGAGATTCTCGACGTGACAAAAAAGCTCATTTTTCGTTGCTCTTATTTTTAATCCACACCTCAATAGTAAATCCATGGAGTCACTATTTAGGCGTCCGCTTTTTTGTACCGCGATTCTTAATCTTAGCTTTGTTTTCATGTGTTTTTTTCTCTAATCGTTCATAAATCAAGTTATAACCACCTGCGCCTAACAAAATGCAGCGAGCTACACGACCTACGGTTGTGACGCTTACCCCAGTTTCAGTATAAATTTGCCGATAGGGTTTTTGGGTCTTAATCAAATCAACCACTCGCCATCGATCCGCCATGGCTTGCAATTCCGTTGGCGTACATAAATCCTGAAAGAACTGCTTCGCTTCTGCTGCTGTTTTAATTGCCGCAAAGGCTTCATAGAGTCTATGCTCGGGCTCTTCGCTTATTACCTGTATTTTTTTCATATCCCCCTCATAGACCCTGGCATGTATGTATTAATACATTAATACACTGGCACAGTGTAACAGGTTGCGTATATTTGTCAATTGCTTTTTTAAGTGAGTAGTAAGGTGGATTATTACTGTTATAATTAAATAAAATATACTCTACTTTCATTACGGAGCACCTTATGGAACACGACCCCATCGTCATCGTCGGCATGGCCCGAACGCCTCAAGGAAATTTTTTAGGCGCACTCAAAGATATGACTAGCACACAACTGGGTGCTGTCGCCATTAAAGCCGCAATAGAACGCGCTAAAATTAATCCAAATGACGTGCAAGAAGTATTCATGGGCTGCGTTCTTCCAGCAGGACTTGGACAAGCCCCTGCTCGTCAAGCCGCATTAAAAGCGGGTCTTCCTGCAAGCACGAGTTGCACCACTATTAGTAAAGTATGCGGCTCCGGTATGAAAGCTGTCATGCTTGCTCACGATACCTTGCTGGGTGACCCTGATTCCATCATTGTTGCCGGTGGCATGGAAAGCATGACGAATGCGCCTTATCTACTACCCAAAGCACGCCACGGTTATCGTCTAGGGCATAGTGAATTAGTCGATCATATGATGTTTGATGGGCTTGAAGATGCCTATGAAAAAGGCCGCGCCATGGGTTACTTCGCTGAAAACTGTGCAAAACAATATGGCTTCACTCGTGCTGCACAAGATCAATATGCCACTCACTCTCTTGAACGTGCGCTCAAAGCAATTAAAGAAAAAAGTTTTGCTGCGGAAATTGTGCCAGTGACCATTGAAACAAAACAAGGAAAAATAATTGTTGATACGGATGAGCATCCCGGCAGCGTAAAAATTGAAAAAATCCCGGAGCTTCCTCCTGCTTTTGTTAAAGATGGAACGGTGACTGCAGCAAACTCCAGTTCAATCGCGGATGGTGCTGCAGCACTGGTTTTAATGCGTTTACATACAGCAGAAAAACGTGGGATAAAACCTCTCGCTCACATTCTTCATCATACGAGTCATGCAAAATCACCTGATCAATTTACGACTGCGCCTATTGATGCCGTGCGCAAATTACTTAAAAAAGTTAACTGGACTATTGAACAAGTCGATCTTTTTGAAATTAACGAAGCTTTTGCTGTCGTTGCAATGGCCGCAATGCATGATTTAAAAATTCCACATGAAAAAATAAATATTCATGGCAGTGGTTGTGCTTTAGGTCATCCTATTGGCGCAACCGGCGCACGCATCATTGTGACATTGATTGCAGCACTGCAAAAATACGGCTTAAAACGCGGCGTTGCTGCTTTATGTATTGGTGGCGGTGAAGCAACAGCAGTTGCAGTTGAACTTCTTTAAGAGGAATAAAATATGTTCGACCTTAATCCTGAAATCATTTGCAACATTATTTCAAAGGCACACGAACTTAGCATTGAAGAGGATCTTGTGATCCCTGATGATCAAGATAATTTATCCGATGCGGAATGGAAACAAATACTCGCCGAGTATCAAGAAGATTTTAGCTATATTGAATTAAAAGATTTAATCAATGATCTCGAACCTGATCAACAAAAAGAAGTTATCGCGTTAATGTATATTGGTCGCGGTGATTTTGACAAAGACCAATGGCAAGAGGCATTGCAGCAAGCTCACAGCATTTCTCCGAACAGTCGAGCAAATTACCTCATTGCAAAACCGATGTTGGCTGATTACTTAGAAGAAGGTTTAGCGAAGTTTGATTTAGGGTGTGATTGATAGAATTCGCCATATGCTTACTTTGAAGAATAACTTTTACTATTAGAAAACGATTTCTCATAATCTTTACAGTTAAGTATCTTACCCATGTTTTTAAAGAGCTGCCAAACTGCAAGGTTATTGCTGATTATGAAGCATTGCTACCTTATGCTGTTTTGCTCGGCAATGTTTTTCTAGAGAGCCAGTTGACTATGCGAACCAATTCTAATCAATTTTAATAGGCTCCCTTCAACTTTATAAATAAGGAGTAAATCAGGTTTTACATGGCATTCTCGATGATGTTTCCAATTTCCTGTTAACGGATGATCTCTATATTTATGAGGCAATGGTTTGCTCTGCGCTATCTGTTCAATAATTTTAAATAACTCTTCCTCATCTTCTTTGCTAAACCTGCCTGATCGAATAAGTTTTTTAGTATCAGTTTTAAACTTGGTGTGACGAAATATCTTTAGCAAGTTTTGGATATCCTTATTTTCTTTTTGAGCGGGCTAATTTTTTTCTTCCATTTTTAAATTGCGCTCGCAGCTGATCTATTGTTACTTCTTCCAAACCCTCTCCCCTATCAGCAGATTCCATTGCAGCTATTGTTTCTTCATTTGGAATGCATACTGGAAAAGGCATGCCTTTTCTCATGACTACTTGATTGAGAAAGAGGCGGATAGCATCGCTAACATTTAACCCTATTTTTTCTAAAATAAAGGATGCTTGTTCCTTGATGTCTTCATCGATACGTGAATGAACAAAACTGCTTTTGGCTTTCTCGTCATGAAAACTTGATTGTGTATGATGCTTCATAAATATTGACCTCAGATATTTTCGTTTCTTTAATTGTAGCACAATGTATCACGTTTTTCATCTATAGGGGAAGTTTTAACCCCAAAATTGTCTTAGTTTGATTATATCTGGGTACCCTAGTTGATGTGTAGGTTAGTGGAGTTAGTAACTTTTTAAGTATACGATGAGACGTGACCCCTTCATTCAAGAATGAAATTTGCCACAATTCAAATCCCTTGCTATCATTACATCCCCAGAAAATTAAATATATATAATGAGGCGGCAATTTAGATAAAAAATAATTCAAATGAGGAAATTATGGATAGAAGAAAGACTAAGCGGACTGTTGCGATTTTATTAATTTTTTTATTGCTACTGCTTCTTTTATCATTGATATTAGGTAGAAAATCAATGATGAATCAAAAAGATAACAACTTAACAGCCTCCACCAATACAAATAATACACCGCCGCTTACAGCTGTGAACACAACACTAAGTTCACCTGCTGATAACAACAATACCACACCAGCAGCTGTCACCGTTGAGCCGCCTAAGGATCTTCCAAATACAACAACCCCACCGCCAGTCGTAGAAAATATTGCGCCATCTACAACTGCCGTGGTACAACAAACCACTAATCAAAATCCAGCGCCACCGTGTACTTCTTGCAATCCCCCTCCTATTACACACAAAACACTCACAGCCGCAGTAAAAACACCTGCGCCCGTTACTACTACAGCAAAAAAAACTGCTCATGCAACGCCGATACCAAAAACAGACCCTAAGCCTGTCAATGACTTAGCACTCGAGAAAAACTCATTGAGCCCCATGCGGGCTCCCAGTAAAGCCGAACTCGCTTTTACTCCAGCTTCAAAAAAATGGTACATAGAATTTGAAGTTACGCGTTCCACGCTGAATTTACCGACTTATTTTTTACCATTAACCATAGGCAGTTGGGATGCTTTTGATATGGTTCCACCACCCACAACAAAAGCACGTGGACTCACTCTTAATAACGCTGTATGGGTACCCGAAATAAAAGTTGGATATAATCTAGATGGTCTTAGTATTTTCCCAACTTGCTTTAAACCCTCTATTGAACTCAGCTATACACAATTTTATTCTTCAAAAAGCGTAACAACTCATTTTTCAGGAACACAAGGAGTCGCTTGGAAAATCGACCAAACAGATGCGCCTTTATATAATTTAGGTTCAAAAAATATCTTAAAAACCGATGTCAACGGTTCCGTACGTTATCAAAGTGGAAGTCTTGATTTCAAAGTTAAAATGTCACGCAATCCAACAAAATACATGTGTACCCCAAGTGTCGGAATTGTTTATACGGCACTTAATCAGCGTTATGGTTATACCATTGAGAGCTCTACCCTCAATTTAGAGGCACCCGTCTTCACTAGCGGCAACAGCCGTTTGCTTTCTCAGTATTTGGGAATCGCATTAGGCGATCGTTTTAATTTGAATTTTACTCCATGGATTTCTTGGATTATCGATGGAAAAGTACATTTACTGCATGCGCGCACATCCCTTGTTTCCAACCAAATTCCTGATTCTGAAGTCAATCCAACAGGTCCATTCAGTAATTTTCAGAATAATGTGCGCATTACTTCTTACGACAATCGCATAACCTATCGAGCGCTTTTATCTACAGGTATCAATTTCTATTTTACCGGTGTAGATGATCCTAACAGCGTACAGCTCGCACTATTGTTGGGTATAGACCAATGGGGATTTGTGCCACAATCCGTTACGCTTACTTCCATCGACGGCAGAGAACCCCATATTGCAGCGCGTTCAATGCGTGATTATTTTGTTTCTATTGGTTTAATCGTGCCGATTGCTTAATGCACATAAATGATATAAATTAACCACATCAAAAGGAATAGTTGAAATAATATGCTGCCAACAATAAGAAACATAACTTGTCTATTGGGCTTGCTAGTCACCTGCGTGGTTTTAATGGGTACTACAAATGCTGCGCAGCGTCTCCAAAGCCAGCAACTCTCTGCTAATGATACATTTCAAAAAAGACATGAATTTACAATAGGAAAAAATGTTCCTTTTGATACTTATGCATTACCCATCTTAAACAGCCCAAAACGAACCGGCTTATTTAACACCACTGATAGAACAAAAGGCTACGTCACCATAGACACAGCTCGATCTACCATGCCTAATAATTTAGGTTTGCGATTTGATCAAATAATCGATATCAATCATCCCGTACAAAATCGATTTATTATTTCCGGAACACCCACTGCAGCACCTGGCGATTATCCATTAACCCTCATCGCCAAAGATGAAGAAACGAATCAGTGGAGTAATGCGCTATATTTGACAATACATATTACTGGAACGCTTCCACGTCCTCCTTATGCTGATCCAACTCATTTTGAAATACAAACCACGGAAGGAGATTCAGCAAATAATATTAGTACCAGCAATTATTTTCACCCTGGTTCATCATCTATTGATAGCTACAGAGTAAATATTCTTCCTCCGGGAATTAGTTTTAATATAGTGAATGGCACTTTTAACGGAACCTATACTCAAAAAGGCACTTATGTAACACAAGTTGAAGCGCATAATGGCGCCGGTTGGAGTTCACAAAAATTAACCGTCACTTTTACTATTGCTGAACACAGTATGAGTCCGCCTTATCCTACCGGAAAAGCTCCTGATCAAGCAGGTCTGGTTGGAGAATCTAAAACGCTCGATATGTCACCTTATTTTAGTGTTGATAAGTTCAGCCCTCCAATGGATGGTGAATACCGAATCGCACCTGACTCGGATGACCCATTACCACCTGGATTAAATTTAAATGGTAGTGTTGTCAGTGGTACGTTTTCAGCAGATAGTTTACGTTCAGAACCCTACAGAGTCAGTATACAAGCGCATAACAGCAAAGATTGGAGTGCGTCACAAATTGTTACTTTTGCCGTTAATGATGTCCCTTTTGCAGATCCATCTCACTATGAAATATCCGCTCAAACAGAAGACAAAATAAATGAAAGTATTACCAATTACTTTAAAGTAAATCCAGGCGCAGCAACAGATATTAATAGCTATAGAGTAGACACTCTGCCTCCCGGAATTGGATTTGATTCAGATAAAGGTATATTTAGCGGCACTTATACTACAAAAGGTACATATACAACTCTTGTTGAAGCACGTAATTCTGCTGGCTGGAGTACAAAAAAATTAACTGTAACATTTGCTATTGCTGAGAAAGATAAAGGCCTCCCTCCTTCTACAAAAGATTTTATTCCTGTGCAAGCCGGCCTCGTTGAAGAAATTAAAACTCTCGATATCGCACCTTATTTCCAGGTGGATGACAAGAGCCCACCCATCACTGAGTACCGCGTCGCACCTCATTCTAAAGATCAACTGCCTGCTGGATTGAGTTTAAAGGGTAGCATTATCAGTGGTAAATTGGAGCAACCTAGTTTACGCATAGATCCTTATTATGTAAGTGTACAAGCATATAACAGTAAAGGCTGGAGTGCTGAACAAGTTGCTACTTATAATATTAGTGAACTGCCCTATCTCGATCCAGATCACCTCGAAATACAAGCTCAAGAAGGAGATCCTACAGATAAAAACATTAGTAGTTACTTCCATACACATCCGAACGTAAAATCGGTTCATTATTATAGAGTAGACACCCTTCCTCCTGGCGTTGGATTTGATCCATTAAAGGGTACTTTCAACGGGACTTACACTAAAAAAGGCACTTACACTACGTTAGTTGAAGCAGAAAACGCTGCTGGCTGGTGTAAAAATAAACTGAAAGTCACTTTTACTATCACGGGAAAAACTGATTTTCCTTATCCTGATCCATTAAGTTATGCAGTAACCGGATATTCAGGTGATGAAAACGTAAAAGAAGATATCAGCAAATTCTTTCACACCACAGAAGGTGCAGGAAGTATCACTGGCTACAGAGTTGACACACTACCACCTGGAATAAAATTCGATAATACATCGGGTGTTTTCAGCGGTAAGTATGAAGAGAAAGGAGTATTCATTTCTCATGTTGAAGCAGAAAATTCTGCCGGCTGGAGCCCACAAAAATTAATCGTCACTTTTACTATTGCTGAACACGATATGAGTCCGCCTTATCCTACTGGAAAAGTTCCTGATCAAGCAGGTCTGGTTGGAGAATCTAAAACGCTAGATATGTCACCTTATTTTAGTGTCGATAAGTTCAGCCCTCCAATGGATGGTGAATACCAAATCGCACCTGACTCGGATGATCAACTACCACCCGGATTAAATTTAAGCGGCAGTGTTATCAGCGGTACGTTTTCAGAAGATAGTTTACGCTTAGAACCTTATAGAGTGAGCATACAAGCGCATAACGATAAAGGTTGGAGTGCATCACAAATTGTTACTTTTACCGTGAATGATATTCCTTTTGCAGATCCATCTCACTACGAAATATCCGCGCAAACAGAAGACAAAATAAATGAAAACATTAGTAATTACTTTAAAGTAAATCCAGGCGCAACAACAGACATTAATACCTACAGAATAGACCTTCTGCCTCCCGGAATTATATTTAATTTAGATAAAGGTATATTTAGTGGCACTTATACTACAAAAGGTACGTATACAAGTCTTATTGAAGCACGTAATTCTGCTGGCTGGAGTGAAAAAAAATTAACAGTAACATTTACTATTACTAAGAAAGATAAAAGCCATCCTCCTTATCCAGTTGATTTTATTCCTATACAGGTCGGTCTCGTTGATGACATTAAAATTCTCGGTATAGCATCTTACTTCAAGGTAGATGACAGCAGTCCACCCATCAATGAGTACCGCGTCGCACCTACTTCTAAAGATCAACTGCCTGCTGGATTGAGTTTAAATGGTAGCATTATTAGCGGTAAATTGGAGAAAACTAGTTTACGCATGGATCCTTATTATATAAGTCTACAAGCGCGTAACGATAAAGGCTGGAGTACTGAACAAATTGCTACTTATTATATTAGCGACCTGCCTTATCTCGATCCTGATCACCTCGAAATACAAGCTCAAGAAGGAGATCCTGCAGATAAAAGCATTAGTAGTTACTTCCATACACATCCTAAGGCAAAACCTGTTCATTATTATAGAGTAGACACTCTTCCTCCTGGCGTTGGATTTGATCCATTAAAAGGTACTTTCAACGGGACTTACACTAAAAAAGACACTTACACCACGTTAGTTGAAGCAGAAAACGCTGCTGGCTGGTGTAAAAATAAACTGAAAGTCACTTTTACTATCACGGAAAAAAATGCAGGTCGTCCACCTTATCCATGTGGCGATGATATTGCCAAACAAACAGGCCATGTTGGAGAAACTAAAGAACTAGAGATATCACCTTATTTCTGTACTGATGAATACAGTCCTAAAACTGATAAGTTCCAAATCTCACCTGACGCTGATCAACTACCGGATGGATTAAGTTTGAATGGCAGCAAAATCAGTGGTGTATTGTCAGATAAGAGCCCACGCACAAAAGATTACAATGTGAACGTGCAAGCACATAACGACAAGGGTTGGAGCTCCTCAAAAGCTGTTATCTATGTGATTACTGATTTTCCTTACCCTGATCCATCCAGTTATGCAGTAACCGGATCTTTAGATGAAAAAGACGTAAAGGTTGATATCAGCAAATTCTTTCACACCACAGAGGGTGCCGGAAATATCACGGCTTACAGAGTTGACACACTACCATCTGGAATAAAATTCGATAATACATCGGGTGTTTTCAGTGGTAAGTACGAGCAGACAGGAGTATTTACTTCTCATGTTGAAGCGGAAAATTCTGCCGGCTGGAGCCCACAAAAATTAACTGTGACGTTTTCTATTTCTGATAAACAGCCGACGATAGTGACTGTGACGTGTCCTGATCTAGACAAGTTAGTCAGTGAAAACCAAAATAAGCTGCCCGACGAAGCACCTTCAAAATCGGCGCCTGATTTTAAATTTAAAAAAGATAAAGCTCCTGTTCAGATAGTAAGACCTATTCGATTTGCTGGATCAGCGCTAAGACCCACTAATCATCCCAACGGGCTATCTTGCTCCTACAATAGCATCTTTGATCGATCTCCAACTATTTCCTATGTATATGACCCCGTACCTGAGGGAATGTACTTCGGTGACGATCCAACAAAAACTAAAGAAGTATGCAAATTGCCTCAAGATGAATGCAAATTTAATTTTAAAAAATAAATCGCCGTCATTGCGAGCTATGTGCTCTTTACATAGCGAAGCAATCCAGAGGAACGTTGTCGTGCCGCCTGGATTGCCACGCCTCACAAAGAGCGTGAGGCTCGCAATGACGAGGTTACAAATAAATACAAATATACTTTAATACTTAACAGGAGACCGACAAATGAAATTCCCATCCAAAACAGCCTCCTCAGCTGGCTCTGAGCAAAAAACACCTTTATTAAGTGCTGATCAAAAATTAGATGCTGCTGAAAGAGGCCAAGCATCGAGAGCAGTAGTGCCAAGATCGGCATCTCAAATACAAACAACTCCAGGATGGAGACGAAGAGTGGGAGCTGTAGTACGAGATGGTGGCATTATGGCAGCAGGAATCGGAGCAGGTGTCGTTGTAGGAAGTCTTTATGTGCTGAATGACCGCATAGGTCAAGTAAACAATGCAACTCCCATGGACCCGAACAACACGAACCCTGCAGATAGACAAGCTTCCGTAGCTACCCTTGGGTTTGGGTGGGCTGCTTATCTTATAGGGGGGATTATTTTTATAGCTTTAGTAGCCTTTGTATTTATAAGAAGTCTTCAAGTAGCTTTTTCACGCTCACGATCATTAGAAGCAATAATTGATGCTCATGTTGCAACAATTGATGCTCAAGCTGAAACAATAGAATTACTGAATGATGAAAATGACCATCTGAAAAAAAACCAGGAAAGTAGGCCACATACAGATTTCGATGGAAGTGAACTCGGTGAACTAAAAGACGGTATGCTAAGCCATCGAAGAAGATTAACAGCACTCGAAGATGCCATCAACACAAGCCATGCACAAAAAGTTGTTCATGATGATAAATCAAAAAACGCATTAGACATTCCAAAGCCATCTGGTCAACCAGACGACAAAGATAAAAAAGATGAGCTCAATCAAGCAGAGGAAAAAGCCAAGAAAAAATTAGAAGCTGCTAATTTACATGTACTAAATCTTTTGGAAAAGGATCCGGAACTTCAAAAAGCCATAATAGCTGCCATATCGCTGGCTTATACTCCAAAAAACATATCCAATGAAACCAATGATGTAGTAGCGGGTAAATCACCTTTATACTATAGGGGCGCAACTCCTGTTCAAGCTAATATACAGATTGCATTAGCTAATGTATTATGTTTATTTAGCGATACCAATTTTAGCGACGACAATCCAGCCTCTGCAGTACATATCTATGCAGCGGCCCATGTCCTTTTACTGATTAGAACGACATTGCGAGATGAGATAAATTTAGGTGATGTCAAAATTCGCCTCAAAAACTTTCTGATGGTGCCCGTTAAAAATACACGTCCAACAATTCCTTGCAAAGACAATGAAAGAGAACCTGAAAAGTTATTACTACTGGGCATGCCTCAAAACGTAGAGTTGGGTTATCGAAAAACTACACATAATAATCTTCTTAAAATATTAAACGACCTCGCCGAAGCAAACCCGAATGATCTGTACCCAGAATTAACTGCAGCTCAAGCCGAATTAAAAAAAGCCATACACCCAACAATGGTACCGCTAGTAAGCGAGGCCCATGAAAACTTAGTCAAAGCCATAAAAAAAATGCCCAATAGAGAGCCAGGCCGTCAATCTTTAGCAATAGGTGCTAGCGCTGCCGCAGCAACTAGAAGAGCAACTAATAGAAGGAGCGCATCAAGCGCATCAGGAATGTTTCCTGCTGCTGCATTAGCAAATCCACCATCGCCGCCAGCACGAGGATCAGCTGCACCTCCGCCTCCACGCAAAGTTCCACCTCTAGCACCAACCACCGTTGGAGGAGTACCCAGAGCCAACCGTCAATAACAGAGGAAAACAACCTTAGTATTTAGGAACCCCTCTTAAAGAGGGGTTTCAGGGACTACGTTAGAGCGACACGCTTAATTTGCTTTAATATCTTTTCTAACATCTTCCGCTGAAAAGCAGATATCGCAAGGTTTATTGCAACAGCTGCAGAGATAATATTGAATTTCCGTTTCAAATAATAAAACTAACGCTTGGCAACATTTACTCATAACACTCCCTCCCACAAATATAATCAAACTAGAAATCCATGTCATTGCGTGCGTATAGGATAAAGTACCCAAATTGCGGAACAACTATGTGCGCTATGACGGAGTAAAATTACAGAGCTAAGACTTGTTTCCATGTGTCGTACACTTGCTTAGCTTTGACAAAATCGTTCAAAAGTAAATATTTCTTAATTTCTTCCTGTATAGAATGCGGTAATTGGTTTAACATGACTTTATACCTCCTTGACTCTTAAACCCTTCGCTCTTTCATTGCTGGAAGATCATTATAAAGTAATAAGGCATGCCAAGTTTATAGGCAGCTTCTATAAAGCATGTAGGAAATTTGCTCATTGTGGGATATGAAAAAAGCGATAGTACTGGAAGAATGGATTATAACCGATTGAATATACTATATACCGTGGATTACGACACAAAAAGCGCGTCTAATCTACCCTACCTTACTGAAAGAGAGGGTGGCTCGGCACTACTCTTTTTGTAGTGCCGAGACGGGAGAGGAGGTTTAAAAACCTCCCCAACCCTTCTCCCCTCGCAAAAAAACACTCCGGGAGAAGGGAGAAAGAAAAAGATTATTCTTCTTCACCCGCAACAACAGTGACATTTTCGGCTTGTAGACCTTTATCACCTTTGGCGACAGTAAATGCTACGCGTTGACCTTCTTCTAAAGTACGGTAACCATCACCAATAATTGAGCGAAAATGCACAAATAAATCATCACCTTTTGCGCGTGTTATAAAACCATAACCTTTACTACCATTGAACCATTTAACAGTTCCGATTTCACGTTCTGACATAACGACTATACCTTTTAAAAATTAAAAAAAATGGCTTTGATGACTGGCAAGAGAGCCTAATCTTCAAAGCAACCGCTATGCTATCAGGTTTTTTACGTTTATGCTTGCAAAATTAATATCCTCAAATATACTAAAAGGCGAGCAGGTATAGAATCGATTGCCCAACGAAACAAGCCGAGGAAGTCAGAGAGAGGGTGCGGTGTGCATGCCTTGGTAACAAGGAAGCCTAAAACACCACTGAGACGTCCACTTATCTAGATCGGCTTTCGATCATACCTGCTTTTTTATTATTCCTGATTTCTGCCATTTAGTACGGTTTCATGCAGTTTTTTGCTTCTTTTTTAAGAGGGCAAAGGTAGCATTAATAAAGGAGAATATGATGACATTAACAAAGCGCATGGGTGCG
Organism: uncultured Gammaproteobacteria bacterium; assembly: GCA_963710715.1. Taxonomy (GTDB): domain Bacteria; phylum Pseudomonadota; class Gammaproteobacteria; order DSM-16500; family DSM-16500; genus CAVQBL01. The sequence continues at coordinate 40,895 of CAVQBL010000017.1, forward strand.
GAATTTATTGGAACTTTTTGGTTAGTATTAGGTGGTTGCGGCAGTGCAGTACTCGCAGCAAACTTTGGTGGTAACGGCATAGGTTTATTAGGTGTTTCCTTAGCATTTGGTTTAACAGTATTAACTATGGTGTATGCCTTAGGACATATCTCAGGCGGACATTTTAACCCTGCCATCTCATTTGGCTTACTGATGGGTGGCCGATTTAAAGCAGCAGATTTCATCCCTTATGTTATTGCACAGGTTCTTGGTGCCATACTTGCTGCAGCGGTGCTCTATTACATTGCAAGTGGCCATCCTGATTTTAATATTGCCAACGGGCTGGCTAATAATGGTTACGGAGAACACTCACCTGGCCATTATTCTATGGCGGCTGGTTTCGTGACTGAAGTTATTATGACATTCATGTTCTTGATTATCATTTTAGGATCAACTGATGAACGAGCACCAAAAGGATTTGCTGCATTGGCTATCGGCTTAGCTTTAACACTAATTAATCTTATCAGCATCCCTGTCACTAACGCATCTGTGAATCCAGCAAGAAGCACAGGTCCCGCATTGATGGTTGGTGGTTGGGCACTTGCACAACTTTGGTTTTTCTGGCTTGCACCTTTATTAGGCGCTTTAATCGCCGGGATCACTTATCGCTGGTTTGGTAACACTAAACAATAACACCGTTAAATACGTGGCTCGCTTATGCAGCGAGCCTTCTTAATTACATCTAATACTCTTATACAAACACGCGCTCAAATCCAGACAAAAGACATTCTATATAGGCAACACGATTGCTTTCTCTGAATCATGCGCGGGTACTATTCTAAGAATAAATATTTCATGTTAGAGTTGGGGTAATAAATAATAATAAGGGATTATCCATGCCTGCAAACACTGCAACAATACTCACCAAGCAGATTGAAACCCACATTTTAATGCTACGCGGACACCGAATTATTTTAGATGCTGATTTGTCTGCTCTTTACGGAGTCACCACTAAGCGACTCAACGAGCAAGTTAAACGAAATAAGGAAAGATTTCCAATAGATTTTATGTTTCAGCTTACATCAGCTGAGAAACAGGAGGTGGTCGCAAATTGCGACCACCTTTCCAGTCTCAAATTCTCCCGCACTAACCCTTATGCTTTTACAGAGCATGGTGCCATTATGGCTGCCAGCGTACTTAACACACAACACGCAATTGAAGTGAGCGTCCTAGTTGTTCGAACATTCGTTAAATTAAGACAGATACTCGCTGCACACAAAGAATTACGACATAAGTTAGCTGATTTAGAACGCAAGGTCGATGATCACGACGGAGCGATTCGAAATTTAATCACTGCTATTCATCAACTGATGGAACCTCCTACTCCCTCAAGAAAACTCCCTATTGGTTTCGCATCTTGGCCTGAAGAAACAGAAAATCTGTCTAGATAAATAAAAAATTTGAGCTCTATCGAAGTTAAGTCACTCAAATACTCTCTCAAACCCAGACAAAAGACATTCTATATAGGCAGCACGATTGCTTTCATATTGTAAAAAAGGAATGTTATCAAAAATCATTGCATTGATACTGACTTGCAACCAAGTGATAATAATTTCGGGTTGCACAGTTGCATTGATTTTTCCATTTTTTTGCAAATATTTAATGGAGGTTAACCAGTTTTTAGGAGCTAAAATATTTCCTGCAGATAATTCATTTTGTCTCGATTCCAAACGTTGCCATTGTAATAATCGTATGAGATTAGGTCTAGGTTGATAAACCAAAAGACGTTGCTTGATGAGGGTTTCTAAAAATGCACGTAAAGATTTTGGTTCTGTATCTAACGGTTCAATTGGAACCGAATCAATCACCGACGCTTTAACTTTTTTCCATAATTCTGTTTTGCTACCAAAATGATGAAAAATTAATGTCTCGTTAACTTTTGCAGCTTCTGCAATGGCTTGCGTGGTAGTACCCGAAAATCCAAATTTGGCGAATAATTTATATGCGGCTTTAATAATATCAGCACGTGTTTTGTCGCCTACTTGGCGATTTACTTTTTTTCTCATACCCGCCCCAGAATAAGTTAGTTTGTTTCCTTCACTTCTTCTGACAAACAACGGCAACCAAATGCAGCAGATAATTGATCATGAATAGTATGAAATTCTTTTGGCAAACGCGCACCAAATTTCTTGAAAAATTCACGTTGTGAATACAATTCAGTTTTCCATTGTTGCGGATCAATCGACATTAACTCAGTAAACTGATTTAAAGAAACATCCGTTAACCCTTCCCATTCTAGGTCTTGATGACGTGGAATAAATCCAAGCGGGCATTCCGCTGCATCTGCACGTTGATGAACGCGATCCGCAATCCACTTCAGCACTCGCATATTTTCACCAAATCCTGGCCATAAAAACTTACCCTCTTTGGATTTTCGAAACCAATTAACACTAAAAATTTTAGGTGGATACTTGAGTTGACGCTCTATGGAAAGCCAGTGATGAAAATAATCCGCCATGTTATAACCACAAAATGGCAGCATAGCCATAGGATCTTGACGTATCACACCCACTGTTCCAGTTGCTGCTGCGGTCGTTTCGGATGCTGTTGTTGCCGCTAAATAAATACCTCTTTGCCAATTTTGCGCTTCATAAACCAAAGGAATCGTAGTTGCACGGCGTCCGCCAAAAAGAAAAGCACTAATTGGAACACCCTGCGGATTTTCCCAATCCGAATCAGTCGATGGACATTGTGAAACAGGTACGGTAAAGCGCGCATTCGGATGAGCTGCTTTATGACCACAGTTAGGCGTCCACTCTTGCCCTTGCCAATCAATAAGATGTGCAGGTGGCGTATCAGTCAACCCTTCCCACCAAACATCGCCTTCCAGTGTTAATGCAACATTGGTAAAAATAGTATTTTTAGCAATGGAATGCATAACGTTTGGATTCGTTTTAAACGATGTTCCTGGTGCCACACCAAAAAAGCCTGATTCTGGGTTAATCGCGTGTAAACGACCATCAGAGCCACGTTTAATCCAAGCAATATCATCACCCACTGTCGTTACGCGCCAACCATCAAAAGAATGCGGCGGGATTAACATAGCAAAATTAGTTTTACCACAAGCGCTGGGGAATGCTGCTGCAACATAGGTTTTTTCACCTTGCGGAGATTCCACACCTAAAATCAACATGTGTTCAGCAAGCCATCCTTCTGCTAGCCCCATGACAGAAGCAATGCGTAATGCAAAACATTTTTTACCGAGCAAAGCGTTACCACCATAACCACTACCAAAAGACCAAATAGCTCGCTCTTCCGGAAATTGGACAATATATTTATGTTCTTTATTACAAGGCCAGGTGACATCACGTTGTCCCGCTTGCAAAGGCATGCCCACCGAGTGCAAGCATTCCACAAAATCTTTTTCACCGAACTGCTCAAGAACCGCACGTCCCATGCGAGTCATGATTTTCATATTCACCACAACATAAGGTGAATCGGTAATTTCAACTCCAATTTGTGATATGGGTGAGCCCAAAGGTCCCATACAAAATGGAATGACATAAAGCGTGCGTCCCCGCATACAGCCACGAAATAAGTGAGTTAATTTCGTTTTCATTTCTGTTGGATCGACCCAATTATTAGTGGGACCTGCATCATCTTTATTTTTGCTGCAAATATAAGTACGGTCTTCGACACGCGCTACATCGCTTGGATCTGAAAGTGCGAGATAGCTATTAGGTCTAAGTTTAGGATTGAGTTTTTTGAGCATGCCACTTGTGATCATTTTAGCGCAGAGCTGATCATATTCCTCTTCTGAACCATCACACCAATAAACGGCTTCTGGCTCGCAAAGTGCTGCAATTTCGTTAACCCAGGCTTTGAGTTTTTTATTTTTAATCTGATCAAGTGAATATGAACCAAGATGCTTCATACAGAGTCCTTTTTTGTTTGTTAAGGAGGCATGAGGTGAATGGTAATTGAGTGTTTGGTCAATTACAAGAGGATTTTTTCTTCTTTAGTAGGGATAACTCGGTATCTTGCAAAAGAAGCCTCATGCCACTTACGGTAACTAATACTCCCATCAGCAGACATATTGTTAGTATAGCGCAGATCACTAGATAGCTTCGATTTGGAGTGAATCACCACATTCTCATTTGCATTGAAAAATAAAGCAAAAGTAAAGCGTTCAATGTTTCCTTGCGCTTTTTTTACTAAATGTTGGGTAGCACAAATACTATCATGAGCAGCAAGTTGACCAAATTCACCTACTTGAAAAAGTAAGATAGATTTATTAGATGAATTAATTTTTATAAAATTCTCGCTATTCGTTGGCCGGATAAAAAGACCCGATTCTTTAGGTTCTTCAACTTCTTTTCCATCCTTGAAATAATACGCAGGAGCCAACCCCGTAAAAACACTATGGTCAAAATGAGCGCCGCACCAATTTGGATTGACCTTAATTGTCTCACTCTCTTTTTGATAATGCAGCATTCTTCCATAGCCACTTAAATCATCGTGATGCACTCCTATGGTTTCATTCAAACCAAGAAAGTTAAGAACGCGTTTCCCGGTTTCAAAAATCAATTGTCCTAATTCGAGGTAAGGAGTTTTTAGGTCTACTTCGCGTGGCCATTTATTACGACGATCATTTGGAACAAACGCATAAAAAGAAGCTTTTTTATCATCCGGCAGCCAATTTCCATGTTGATCTTTAAATTGTTCTGCACCCAGTTCATAACCTTCTGTATCACCCTTATCACGATCAGGTGCATATTTCTGCTTAGTGCTTTCACTCAGCGCTGAAAATTGCCTAACAGCATGAATATAAGCTTGCATGGTTTTTTGAAAATTGGGCACACCTTCAACACCAACGATGCCACTTTTAAAAAGGGCGGCTTTAATTCGATTATCAGCGATAATATTAGAATCAAGTAAATCGTGATAAGAAATAATTTCGAGTGTCATGTTGGGCCTGCGTATGATAAATTACATTAAACTACATCAAGTAATATTTATCAATGTAACTATTCACGATTCTTACAAAAAGAACTCGTCATTGCGAGCCTCACGCGTTTGCTTTATGTAAGGCGTGGCAATCCAGAATGGTGATAAGTTGTATGCAGTACTGGATTGCGCAGCCTGCCCTAGCATGTTCTTAGCTGGGGTCGCAAAAGGCGCTCCTCGCAATGACGGAGATGATTGCTGTGCTATGGCTAATTTCCTACAAAACAAGCTCTGGATCTCTCACAAAAAACTTGTCTTAATTAGGATACTCAAACAAAGCCCATAGCGGTAAACTAGTTATGTAGTCAAGGATTGATTACTGGTAATAGGAAGGATTCTGAAACCACTCCTCGTTTTGAAATGGCATGGATGCAAGATTTGCACGGATGTATTACTAAATGTTTTAGTAAAGGGCAGCCCCAAAACTGCCCTTTTTTTATTTTAGCGACTCAACCCTACTGCAAGAGACTCCATTGCTGAATTGGATTTTACCCACCCCAGATTTTCACGAATTGATGGTGAAATTTGGTTCCAATTACAAATCTGCTCGCGAGTTCCATAAATAGTAACTAACATTTCTACACTTTCCCAGCTTAGCAACTCTATTGGGGTCGCTTCGGCTTTGGCGGTTTTATTAAAACAACTCGCATTGCGTGTTGCTGATATGACTTCTTTTATGAATTGTGCCAACTCCCCAGCACCATTATGAAAATGCAATCGTAATGCTGCATCATGCGCTGGTTGTATTTCTTGCTTATAAATTTTCTCAGATTGCGCATCAGGTAAGTGACCTTCTAATTTTTTATGCTTGAGATACGCCTCGCGCCAACACATTAATTTTCTTTGTAACGTGCCAATTTCAATTTCTCTTCTCAACAAATTTACCAAATCACACTCTACACGCTTATAAGCTTGCTTTACCTTTTCTAATATTTTTGGCTTAACTTCTTGAAATCGCTTTCTCTGTTTTGGCGTACCAAATATATTAACAATCATTTCTACCTGCAAAGCACCCATCTTGAAACAAAAATGCTTACCTGGTCCGCCATCTTGAATAGTATTTTGTAAAATATGATTTACCGCAGATTCAATAATAGCGGATGCGTGTGGATCTTTTTTGATAATTGCAAAACGATTTGCGAGTTGCGTAATCTCTACTTGTGGTGTTTGCCTATGAATATTACCAATGTCTTCGGCTAGTATTCTTGCATCTTCAAGTCGTTTATTTTTATTGATTTGCTCAATATAAACAGAAATTGAAGTCATCGTTTGCAAAATAGTACTCGCATTATTTTGTGGATATCCAAAACCATCGTCTTTAAGACTATCAATACTGGTGATAAAACCATTTATAGCATGATCGAGTTGTTGTGACTCTAAGCCTAACTTTGGAAGAATAGATTTTAATTCCTCAAGCTGCCGATTATATGCTTTGGTGTTTTCTTGTATAGTTCCAACGAAAGCGTCAATTTCAGATTGATTTTCATGTTCAAGCGCCGGTAGTTTTTCAAAAATAAGTTGCTTATTTGCGCTAACAAAAGGGGCAATACATTTTTGATAAAATCGACTTTGCTTGTTACCTGATTTAAATTCAGATTGACTTATTTGATCATTTAACCATTTAATCGCAGCATCAAAGCAAGAATCCGAATCCTTCAATTTATGCACTTGTTGCTCATACATTTCTATGGCTTTAGTTCGCCGACGACGCGCGAATGAAAACCACTTTATCATTTTAGTAAACACCCCTTCTTGTTTAATTTGTTCTTTATATGCTTTAATATTTTTGCTTAATTGCTGCAAAATAGATTCCTTCCTCGTCGTAATAAGTTTGGGACAATGAGGAGCATCATGTGGAAGCATAGGTTGAGCGCACGCACCTAGCGAGCAAAAGCGCACACTATTTGCTACTTTTTTTAATCGCATCACTGTTTGCTGGAATTCCGCATGATTTTGACGCTGCGGAAAAGTCTCATTCGCAATACATTGAGCTCTTTGCTGTAATCTTTTTAAATATCCGCGATGCAGAGAAATTTGTTGATTAACACTAGCAATATTCGCAGCATAATTCTTTTCCAGCTGCTGTGCCTCGCATCGCAATTTTTTCATTATCTCTGCTTGCGCTTCTGCACGTACATGTAATCGATCTGAAAACATTTTTTTATGCAAATTTATAAATGCTTTTTTAATAACCTTAAATTCATCTTTTTCAGCTATCCTATTACACCATTTCAATATTGAGCTATATTGCAAAAAAATATCATCCTCTCTCGTTTTAAAAATAACATCAAGTTGATCCAAAACGAGTAGATTGATAGCCACATCATTATTCTTCGGGCACGAATATTTGTAGTATAGAAATAAAAATTTCCTAAATTGTTTCACCATATTATCAAGCTTATTGTTCAACTCTTGGAGCAATAAAAAATCTGACATAATAAACCTCCTTATTTAGTGTGAGGAACCATCTCTGCTAAAAACTAAAAGATATATTGGAGTGACCAGGAGAAATCTCAGGAGGACTAATTTCAAGAGAATTGCTAACCTGGATTTTGTGGCAACTCGGCTTGGAGTTTTGGATGATTTCACGCGGAGTCTGATTGTACCGATACCCATTCACACTTAACTCTTCAAGATATGAAACCTCGTTAACAGGGTGAGTAGCTAAATATTGCTGTTGCAAGCTATTCGCTTGCCGCAAATATAAATTTGCATCCGCTGGGGTAGCATGAGTTTCGTGACAATAACCTTCAACTAATCTATTACACTCTCTCGTATGTTGGCGAACATTAAAAGGAGAAGAACTAAGTGCTATAGAAACACGTGCATGAGTGGGATTCACTTGCAACATAATATCATCATTAGCAGCACTGATTTCTTCTAATAACTTTTCTTGATAAGTCATTTTCCTCTGATGGCAATAATTAAGTACAATGACTACCCCTCCTGTTACACTAGAAAATACTATCGATGAAAAGATTCCCACGCATATTCGATATCCAATATCTAAATGATCAATAATTGGCACATGCCCCCAAATTGCCGTAAAGCTATATGCCAATCCTGTTACCACAAAACTAGCAAGACTCCATTTTTTCCAATTTGCAATATTTTTTATCATAAAAGCCTCTCATTTTTGTTATAGGGAAGTAAAAAATTGAATTTGAGATTGCATTGAGTTGTAGCTAAAGCGATAAAAAAATCACTTCTGAGAAATAACTGAGATATAAATAAAGATGGGGAATTGTTCTACGATTATGAATAGCATATTAAGGAATTGCTTGATAGGTTGACGAGATTTCGAGAAATTGCAGAATAACAAATAATATAGATTTTTATTCTCTAGTCAACTAGTATAAAGAAAATTTTTTAACCTCCCCTCCCTGACCCTCCCCTCCAACAAAAAACGTTGGAGGGGAGGGAACGCAAAGTTCAAGACAGTTGCTACGCTGAAATTTCAAAACCCGTGTAAAAGCACATTCGTATTGCATAAGCATTGTCATGACGCCTATAATTCAAAAGAGTAAAGTAAAGGAAAATTATGTCCGCTGAACAAAATGCCAGTCATAACAGTGCGTTGCGCAAACAGTTATTAATTGGGCTCACTGTGGTTTTTCTCTCTATAGGAATCATTGTCTTATTTTATTGGATTTTCTTCGGCCAATTTCACGAAACCACCGATGATGCTTATGTCGGTGGCAATCTCATCCAAGTGATGCCACAAATTTCGGGGCATGTGACAGCAATTTATGCAGATGAAACAAATTTAGTAAAAAAAGATGATCCTTTAGTTTTGCTTGATAAAGCAGATGCAGACGTCGCCTTAAGAAACGCTGAAGCTAGACTGGCATTAACAGCACGACAAGTCAGCCAATTTTATAAAAACGTCGATGAATCAAAAGCAAATGTGCAGCTACAACAAGAAAACTTAATAAAAGCTCAAGATGATTTAAAACGTCGTGAAGGGCTAGTAGTAAACAAAGTGATTTCACGTGAAGATTTAGAACATGCCAGAATTGCGGTAAACAGTGCTCAAGCCGCATTAACATTAGCAAAGAATCAACTCGCAGCAGCTATTGCACTTGTTGCGAACAGCGATCTTTATAATCATCCACAAGTCCAACAAGCTATAGTGAATTTGCGAAATGCTTATTTAAATTGGCAACGCACCACGATTCAAGCTCCTGTCACGGGCTATATTGCTAAACGTCCTGTTCAAGTTGGACAAGAAGTGAATCCTAGTTCCGTATTAATGGTCATCGTGCCGTTAAATCAAATCTGGGTAAATGCCAATTTTAAAGAATCGCAATTAAAAAATATTCGTATCAATCAACCAGCAGAATTAATTGCCGATGCCTATGGCAACAGTGTTAAATTCCATGGCACTATTATTGGTCTTAGCCCAGGTGCAGGAAACACGTTTGATTTATTACCACCACAAAATGCTACAGGTAATTGGATCAAAATCGTGCAACGTCTTCCAGTACGTATTGGCATCGATCCCGAACAACTCGCGGAACACCCATTACGTCTTGGACTATCAATAACCGTTAGCGTGAGCACACGCGATCGAAATGGACCATCCTTATCTCAAGTACCACAAACAAATATTATTTATCAAACTAAAGATTATAGTTCCGAATTAGAGCGAGCAAACACGCTTATTAATGATATCTTGCAGAAAAATGCGCCTAATATTAGTTATCCTCAATAATCAGGCATCGGTACGAAACCGAAGAGGCAAAATATATGGAATGTATTAGAGGAGTACAGCTTGTTCTGCTAACTCTTGCAGTATCATTAGGAGTATTTATGAATGTCCTTGATACTTCGATTGCGAATGTGGCCATTCCTACGATTGCTGGCAATATGGCAGTTAGCGCAGACCAAGGAACCTGGATAATCACTTCATTTACCGTAAGCACAGCCATTGTGTTGCCATTAACAGGATGGTTAGCTCGACGTTTTGGTGAAGTGCGTTTATTTGTAATTTCTACCGTCTTATTTACCCTCACGTCAGTGCTCTGTGGTTTATCCACTAGCTTGCCCATGTTAGTTTTTTTTCGTGTCTTACAAGGTGCCGCCGCCGGCCCCATGATTCCTCTCTCACAAAGTTTACTCCTGGCTAATTATCCCCCCGACAAAAAAGGATTAGCAACAGGTTTATGGGGAATGACTGCAGTTGTTGCGCCAGTTCTCGGGCCAATTTTGGGTGGATATATTACCGATACTTACTCATGGCCATGGATTTTTTATATTAATGTTCCTGCTGGTATTTTTTCTGCTTATTTTACTTGGTCTATTTTACGTAATCGCGAAACAAAAATTACCAAACTACCTATCGATATGGTGGGTTTAATTCTATTAGCGATAGGTATTGGTTGTTTACAAATCTTATTGGATCAAGGAAAAGATTTAGATTGGTTTAATTCTCACATAATCAATATTCTCGCTATTATCTCCGTTATCTGTTTGAGCTTTTTAATCGTTTGGGAACTGACAGAAAAACATCCCATTATTGATCTCTCACTATTTAAGAGTAGAAATTTTACTGTTGGAACAATTGCATTAAGCCTGGGATTTATGGCTTATTTTGGCAGCGTGGTTATCATGTCCTTGTGGCTGCAAACACAAATGAATTACACACCCACCTGGGCGGGAATAGCTATAGCACCTATTGGATTAATACCCATTGTATTAGCACCCATAGTCGGACGCCTAATGCATAAAATAGATTTACGCATATTGGTTAGTTTTAGCTTCCTTCTATTTGCTTACTGTAGCTTTTGGGTTGCAGGATTTGATACTAACGTAAATATAAATCAAATAGCGCTTTCACGGCTCATTCAAGGAATAGGAGTACCATGCTTTTTTATTCCTTTAATCGCCATTTTATTATCGGGTTTACCCAATGACCAAATTGCGAATGCTGCAGGATTATCTAACTTTTTACGTATCCTTGGAAGTAGCTTTGGTACTTCTATCAGTGTGGCCTTATGGGACCATCGCGAAGCAGTGCATCAAAGTAAATTAGTTGAAAGCATCACTAATTACAGTACTAACATGTTACAAGCCGTGCAACAACTTCAATCGCTTGGCTTGACCGAGAAAGCAAGCTACGCAAAAGTCACTCAACTGCTAGTCAATCAATCCTATATGCTAGCAACCGCTGATCTCTTTTGGATTTCTGCCATATTATTTCTAGGCTTGCTTGTTTTCATCTGGTTCGCACGCCCTCCTTTTACTGCGGGAGGTGAAACTATAGTACACTAGGGGCTGTTTACATTTCGCTATGCCGAGTCAGAAAGCATCTATTTTCGAGAACCGCAGCGGAGCATACGTGGGTGGTATGTAGGCAGCGGGTCGCAGGAAAATTGATATTTTCTGGCGATGCTTTATGACCGGCAGAGTAGAAATGTAAATAGCCCCTAAACTGATTCCAATATTGCGACAACACCCATCCCACCTGCCGTACAAATAGAAAGTAATCCACGACCTTTTTTGTTTTGATATAACATTTTTGCAAGAGATGCCACCATTCTTGCCCCCGTTGCTGCAAAGGGATGACCCAGTGCCACGCTACCACCTTTGATATTTAATTTTGTTCTATCAATTTTTCCTAAAGGCTTATCTCTTTTTAAAACGCGTCGACAATATTCTTCTGATTCCCATGCTTTCAACGTGCAAAGCACTTGACCTTCGAATGCTTCGTGGATTTCGTAAAAATCAAAATCCTGTAAAGTTAATTTATTTCTATCCAATAATTTTGGCACAGCAAGAGTCGGTGCCATTAATAATCCATCTCCGTGTACAAAATCGACTGCCGCTACTTGTGCATCAACAAAACGCGCGAGGGGAGTCCAGTTTTTTTCTTTTAATTCTTCTTCACAGGCAAGTAAAACGGCTGAAGAACCATCTGTCAGTGGCGTACTATTTCCAGCAGTTAAGGTTCCTTGACCTGAAAAATCAAATGCCGGCTTGAGTTTGGATAATTTTTCAAGTGTGGTATCTGCACGCAGTATGGTATCTTTTTTCAACCCATGAAAGGGGAAAACTAAATCATCATAAAATCCTTCGGCATACGCTTTATTACCATTTTGATGGCTTTTAAAAGCGAGTTCATCTTGATCAAGACGAGGAATTTTCCATTCTTTTACCATTTTTTCGCAATGTTCTCCCATGGAGAGACCCGTTCGAGGTTCTCTTACCGAAGGCGTACTAAATTTAATATTCCAAGGACGTATCGAAAGCACAATTTTCATTTTGTCAGCAAAACTTTTTGCCACATTCGTTTTAAGAAGTTTTTCTGCGACGGGTCTTGCAAGTGTTATTGAAATATCGCTATTGGTATCCACACCACCCGCTATGCCACTGTCCATTTGATACGCTGAAATTTTGAGAGCGATTTCCAGCGTTGTTTCTAAACCCGAACCGCATGCACGCTGCACAGCATATCCAGGCGTATAAGGACTCAACCCTGATCCCAAAACACACTCGCGTGCAAAATCCCACGCCAAAGGATCTTCTATCGTTCTACCAATCGCGACATCACCGACTATCTGATTTTTAAGGCCAAAATTTTCCGCAAGTGCTGTCAAACTTGCCGTCATTAATTCTTGAGCATTGATATCACTATAATAAGTAATTGATTTAACGAATGGTGTACGCGCACCGCCAATGATATATACAGGTCGTTGTTTCATGTGCAATTCCTTATGCTATTAGGTAGGGGCACACATGGGTGTGCCCCTACATTAGATTCCATTTTATTATAACACCTCTTGTAGCAATTCTTAAATTCCTTGATAATGCGTATCTCAAATTTTTACTTATTAAAGTACATACATGACACAACAATTTATTTTTACTATGCAAGGAGTGGGCAAAACCGTCCCACCTAAACGAGAAATCTTAAAAGACATTTGGTTATCATTTTACCCTGGCGCCAAAATCGGTGTATTGGGACTCAATGGTTCCGGTAAATCCACATTATTAAAAATAATGGCGGGTATAGATAAAGAGTTTAATGGCGAAGCACGTCCGCAACCCAATATTAAAATTGGTTACTTATCGCAAGAACCCCAACTTAACCCCAAGAAAAATGTTCGCGGCAATGTGGAAGAAGGCCTGGGCGAAACGATGATACTGCTCAATCGATTTAACGAAATCAGCATGAAATTTGCTGAACCTATGAGCGATGATGAAATGAATAAATTGCTTGAAGAACAAGGCAATTTACAGACTCAGATTGATACGGTAGGCGGTTGGGAAGTTGAGCATAAATTAGAAATTGCTGCTGATGCATTGCGTTTACCTGCCTGGGACGCTGATATCACCCAACTTTCTGGTGGTGAACGCCGACGTGTAGCCTTATGTCGCTTGCTATTATCTAAACCCGATATGTTATTACTCGATGAACCCACTAACCATTTAGACGCAGAAAGTGTTGCTTGGCTAGAACAGTTTTTACATGAATATCCGGGCACTGTGGTTGCTGTGACACACGATCGTTACTTCTTAGATAATGCAGCCGGTTGGATTTTAGAATTAGACCGTGGCCATGGTATTCCATACGAAGGAAATTATTCCGCTTGGCTGGATCAGAAAGAAAAACGTTTAGCACAGGAAGCACGTGAAGAAACTGCCCATAAAAAATCAATTCAAGCTGAATTAGAATGGGTACGCAGCAATCCAAAAGGCCGTCATGCAAAGAGTAAAGCTCGCATCGCTCGCTTTGAAGAATTAAGTTCAAAAGAATTTCAAAAGCGGAGTGAAACGCAAGAACTTTACATCCCACCCGGGCAACGTCTCGGGGATATGGTGATTGAAGCAGATAATCTTCGCAAACAATTTAGTGATCGAATATTATTTGAAAATTTAACATTTAATATCCCTAAGGGTGCAATTGTCGGCATCATTGGGCCCAACGGTGCAGGAAAATCTACCTTATTTAAAATTTTAATGGGTAAAGAAACGCCTGACAGTGGCACTATTCGTATTGGAGAAACCGTACAATTAGCCTACGTGGATCAAAGTCGCGATTCATTAAATGGTCAAAACACTGTTTGGCAAGAAATTTCCAATGGTCAAGACATTATGACTATCGGAACTTTCCAAATGCCTTCACGTGCTTATGTTGGACGCTTTAATTTTAAAGGCTCTGACCAACAAAAAATTATTCGTGATTTATCCGGCGGTGAACGTAATCGTGTCCACTTAGCAAAATTGCTTAGCAGTGGCAGCAATGTATTATTGCTAGACGAACCCACAAATGATTTAGATGTTGAAACATTGCGTGCCTTAGAAGAAGCTCTGCTTAGCTTCCCAGGTTGCGCCATGATTATTTCACATGATCGCTGGTTTCTGGATCGTATCGCAACACATATTTTGGCATTTGAAGGTGACAGTGAAGTTATATTTTTTAGTGGAAATTATTCTGATTATGAAGCTGATCGCTTGAAACGGTTGGGTGATAAAGCGAAACAGCCGCATAGGATAAAGTATAAAAGATTAAAAAGCTAAATGTAGGGTGGGCAAAGCTTGTCCCCGCCTGCTCTTGCGGGGACAAAGCGTGCCCACCTTAGTTCTGACATGAGTCGCCGTCAAGACCCTCACCCGGGATTTTTTTTATATATTAGGAATCAGCTATGGACTGGCTTAACTTTCACAATATTTTACTGCTCATACAAAAAAGTATTTCTTTTGTAGGCGTCATTATCATTCTAACCGGCGTTATTCTAGCGCTTTATCAATATTTTAGTTATCTTGCAAAAGGCCAGCTTGCAACACAAGGAACAAATATTAATACCATCCGCCTCAATTTAGGCCGCATTCTCATCTTAGGATTAGAATTTATCATTGCCGCAGATTTAATTGGTACCACAACCACTCCAGATTATTATGCGCTTGGCATTTTAGCCATCATTGTTGTGATCAGAACATTTTTAAGTTTCACTTTAAATCGCGAACTCATGTCATTAAGTAAAGGGTCTTAGGAGAAATAAATATCATGTTAAAAACTAAAAAAATAGAATATACCGCCGGCGACACTTTATTAGAAGGCTATTGTGCATTCGATGATAGCAACCCTGTGAAAAAACCCGCTGTGCTTGTTGCTCATGATTGGTCTGGACGCAATGATTTTGCTTGCCAGAAAGCGGAACAACTTGCAGAACTCGGTTATCTTGGTTTTGCCATTGATATGTTTGGTAAAGGCAAATCGGGCAAAACAAAAGAAGAAAAAATGGCACTCATCGCACCTTTGATGGAAGACAGAACTTTACTAAGCAAACGCATTTTAGCTGCACTGGATGTTGTCAATAAACTTGAAAACGTGAATTCCTCACGCATTGGAGCAATTGGATTTTGTTTTGGTGGTTTATGTGCACTTGATCTTGCGCGCAGTGGTGCAGATGTACGCGGCGTAGTCAGCTTTCATGGCTTATTAATTCCTCCAAAACATAACGCAAATAAAAAAATCCATGCAAAAGTTCTAGCTTTACACGGATACGATGACCCCATGGTAACATCAGACCATGTTGCTGCATTTCAAAAAGAAATGACTACTGCTCACGTTGATTGGCAATTTCACACTTATGGCAATACTATGCATGGATTTTCTAATCCTCTGGCCAATGATCACGCGTCTGGAATTGTATATAACAGTACCGCGGAAAAACGCTCCTGGATAGAAATGAAAGATTTTTTTGCGGAGATTTTGTGGTAAAAGCTAAGAGAAATCACTAAAGAAAATTGGGGAATACGTGGTGGACAAGCTTCATGTGATGTTGACTTAGGTTTTAAAATTGATGTTTAAAATACGCTTTTCCATGCTTGAAACTCGCTAGGACGAACTTTGAATCTAGCAATATTTCCGTCATGTAAACTCATGATCTCTGTCTCAATAACTTGAAACAATCGCGTTGAGTCAACTTCTGAAAGATTTAACGCTGTTATTAATTTTTTAATAGTCGGAACAATCAGAGAACCAGTCACTTTTTTAAGAATAATTTCTCGAACAATATCTTGAATTGCATTTCGATATTTCAACTTAAATAAGTTGGGTTCCCCCATCGCTTGCTGCAACGCAGAATATCGCTGTGAAGATCTCTTATAAGCCCACACATATAAATCACGTAAAAGACTCACATCATTTTTTTCATAAATTCCAAGCAAAGCCAGCATATAATCTTGTTGATTTACATCAATAAAAGAAAGTGGCTTGAGATTCTGTTTAATCAATGGAATATTAGATGCCAGTCTTGCCGTTCTTTTATTTATATCTTCAAATGCTTGCATATAAGACAAGTGCACGAGTGAAAAAAAAGATTGCTCAAAAGGATCTTTGATAAGATTTAATTTTTTAATAAAAATATCAAAAAATTCTCTTAATAAATGAGGATTCTCAAGAGGAATATAAGTCGTTCCAGAAATTCCAACAGCAATCTCCCTCACTCGACCGGAAGCACTCGAATCCCCTAAAAGATTTTCTGATAACAATGCATGAATACTACGAATCTCATGAGAAGAAATCTTGGCCTCGCTCGCAGACTCAATAATATATTCAATAGCATCTTTATGATTAAGAATCATTTGTGCTTCTGCAGCATCCTTTCCTGCGGCACTTTCACCTAGCTCAATAAGCCTTTTTGTTTCTAAAAGTGAATAGGTATTTCCTTCAAGACGGCTGGAGTTCCAAGAAAGATCAATGAGCAATCGATTTAAAATATTACGCGCATAAGTCCCGGCGGGGCGCTCAATATTTTCAACTCTTCCGACATTAAGCAAATCTACTCGTAGAGAAGACTCTAAATAGAAAGTATGAGAAGGATCATAGGATCTTAAAAAATCCTGATTGCATCCGACAGGTTTTCTTGCACGAGCCGGCAATAAAACATAGTGCAGAAGTTGCATAGATTTTTCAGAAAGGGAAAGATCGTTAAATGCATCTTTATTTTCAATGGATGACTCTTTTTTCGTTGTAAGAACATAAACACGCGCTCGCGCTTTACCGTGAGCCTGGATAATATCCTGCTTAATTAAGTTTGCGAGTGCGCGCTGAATAGCACGGCGATCTGTAGAATCATCCGCCGATAATCCGGACGCTTGAGCAATTTCTCGAAGACTAGTTTCACTTTTCTTTTCCAGAAGCATTAAAATCAGCGATTCAAGATTAGTTTTCATATTCAAAACCTATGTTTTAACTATTTATATTGTGACAAAACATGTCACAATATTGTCATTTCAAGTTAATAATAGCATAATTCTGTCACAATAAAAAGTATTGCGGCATAAAATGTCACAATAGCCGAAAGCTTTCCTGAATATGTTTGTTGTACCTAATTTTACTAATTATAATGAATAAATTAATAATAAGAATAAAGGGTGTTTATCTTATGAGAGGGACAAGAGCTTTAGAACCTGCAGTCGAACTTTTATTTGCGCTTGTACAGCAAGACCCGCTAAAAGACCCAAAACTAACCGAACAAGCACTTGTCCAAGTTGAAGCGCTCATAAAAACAATTCGACGGATAGGAGACTTCAAAAAATTAGAATATGAAAGATTAAGTAAAACCCTAAATAAAGAAATCAAATTTGATAATGATATCAGTCTAGATGCCAGAGATGAGAATGGGAATACTTTTCTAGCTTGGGCAGCTTATAACGGCCATGAGAATTATGTTAAGCTGCTACTGGAACACAAAGCGAATCCTGATTTAATAGATGATGCGAAAACGGGCGGAACGGCACTTGCCCATGCTGCTCGCAAAGGTCACACGAATTGCCTTAAGCTGTTACTTGAATACAAGGCAAATCCAGATAAAGCAAATGAGCAAACGGGCACAACCCCACTCATCTTGGCTGCTGCTCATGGACACGCAGACGTTGTTAATTTGTTATTAGGTGCTAACGCAAATGTAGACCTTCCAAGTAAGAAAGGAAAAACAGCCCTTGATTATGCAGCAAAACGACAAGATATTAAAATGATCATCCTATTATTGAAAGTGCAAAACTCAAGTGAGGCACTTTATAGAGTTGCTGAAATAGGAAATACAGAGGCAGTCAAGTCACTTTTGGCTAATCCAAATATTCGAGTCAATATACGTGCTAGTTTGACTGAAACTATTTCAACTTCTAAAGGTACTCATGAAACTATTGTAAGCCCCGAAAATGGCGCAACTCCACTTTATGTAGCAGCTAAGAATGGACATACTGCAGTGGTTAAACTGCTTTTAGCTGTGGATAATATTGATGTCAATGTGACTGTCAAAAGTGGCGCAACTTCACTCTGCGCGGCACTCGAGATGGGGCATATTGAGGTGGTCCAGTTACTCTTAGCTACGCGTTACATTCAAGTCAATAAACCCATGAACAATGGCGTAACTCCATTTCTTAAAGCTGTTCAAAATGGGCATGTAGAAGTGGAATCTTTATTAAAAAATGGAACTACTCCATTTATGGCAACAGTAAAAAAAAGGTTTATTGCTCAATCTAAAAGCCCTCAAACCACTGAAACTCCAGCTCAAAATCAAATTATTAGTAATAGCAGATGAGCACTCACCCAAATTGTTAATTTATTGTTATGCCATGAATCTGGTCAAACTTATCGCCAGCAAAAAGCTAACATTTTACGGTTTAAAGCTAAAAATGCGAGGCCCATCTATCAACCACTGCCAATTAAAAGTTTTATCTATCTTCTGATTGACAGCAAACGCTGATTGATAATGCTCATCCACAAAAAAACTTTCTACATGCAAATGATATTCTTGGTCATGATGGCGTAACACAATCGATTGGTTTTTTTTTGCTAAAGAAACTGAAAAATCTCCCAGTGATATATACAATCCTTCACCCAATGCTTTAGTAATGGCTTCTTTGCATGCCCACAAATAATAAAATGCTTTTGCTTTTTCATTTTCGGGTAATTGTGACAATTGTAAAAATTCATCATGGCTAAAATAGCGCTCAGCGATACCTTGCTTATCTTGGTAATCCTCTTTAATTTTTTCAAGGTCTACCCCGATTTCGGCACCACGCGTTAATGCATACACAGCCATATCGTCAGAATGCGACAGATTAAATTGCAAACCTAAATCATTATCTTTTAGATAAGGTTTTTTACGCGGCCCAAAGGTAAAAGCAATTGTTTGTGGTGCTTGATTAAGATAAAGACTCAAAATTCGTCGTAAAATACCGTGTGCAATAATATAGCGCTGCTTATGAATAGGAAAATAAAAACGTTCCGCGCGCGCGACCTCATCCGGGTTTAGTAATGACAATAATTCAGCCTCCTGCGGAACCAAATCCTGTACTCGGATACGCCAGAGATGAACTTCATGTTGATTAATTATAAAATTAGGTTTCATTGTACCTTATATATTGCTAACATCATTAGGGTCCTTAGTAACTTTTGATATGAGATAAATATGCATTATTTCCAGTATAAAGACAATATATTGTTTGTTGAAGATGTACCGCTACCCCAAATTGCTGAGCAATTTGGCACTCCGTGTTATGTTTATTCTCGCGCCACTCTTGAAACAACGTGGCATCGATTCAATAACGCATTTGGCAAAATACCACATAAAATTTGTTATGCAGTTAAAGCAAATTCAAATATTGGAATTTTAAATCTATTTGCGCGTCTTGGTTCTGGATTTGATATTGTTTCTGTTGGAGAACTTGAGCGCGTACTAGCAGCGGGCGGTGATCCGAAAAAAATTATTTTTTCGGGTGTAGGAAAACAAACGCATGAAATAATGCGTGCTCTAGAAGTAGGTGTTTTTTGTCTTAATATCGAATCTATCAATGAACTCGAACGATTAAATGCCATTACTAACAAACATAAAAAAACCACAAATATTGCATTACGTGTTAATCCTAATATCGATGCCCGCACACATCCTTACATATCAACAGGATTGCATGAAAATAAATTTGGTATCGAAATAAAAGACGTTCTACCGCTATTTCAAAAAATAAAAACCATGCCGAGTCTTAAATTGATTGGAATAGGATGTCATATTGGCTCACAATTATTAGAGCTAAGTCCATTTCAAGAAGCAATCGATTCTTTGTTAAATCTTTTGCAACAACTCAAAAGTGAAGGAGCAGAAATACAGCATCTTGATATCGGTGGTGGTCTTGGTATTCGATATCAAAATGAGGAACCGCCCACAATTGAAGAATATGTCTTCGCGCTTTGCAAAAAATTAGCCGCGCTTCCACTTGAAATTATTCTTGAACCGGGTCGATCAATTACGGCTAACGCTGGGATTTTATTAACTAAAGTGGGATATCTTAAACACAGTAATAAAAATTTTGCTATTGTTGATGCTGCAATGAATGATTTAATGCGCCCTGCATTATATAGTGCATGGCATGATATTATATCTGTTACGCAACGCCGAGATAGCCCAGAAAAAATGTATGATGTCGTAGGGCCCATCTGCGAATCTGCGGATTTTCTCGGAAAAAATCGTTCTCTTGCACTACAAGAAAATGACTTATTAGCAATTTGTTCAGCGGGTGCTTATGGATTTGTCTCTAGCTCCAATTATAACACGCGTCCACGTGCTGCTGAGGTATTGGTAGATAAAGATAAAGCTCATCTTATTCGCGAGCGTGAAACTATCCAAGAATTATTTGCCAAGGAAAAATTAATATGAATGTCGAACTCACGGAAGAACAATGTGCTTTTCAAAAAGTAGCACGTGAATTTGCTGCTAATGAAATGTTACCTTTTGCAAAAGAGTGGGATGAAAAACATATTTTTCCTATTGAAACTTTACGCAAAGCTGCCGCACTTGGCCTAGCAGGCATTTTTGTGCGTCAAGATGTAGGCGGTACAGGGCTATCGCGATTAGATGGTGCTCTTATTTTTGAAGAATTAGCTACTGCCTGTGTTTCAACAGCAGCTTATCTCTCAATCCACAATATGGTAGCAGGACTGATTGATCGCTATGGTGATGAGTATTTACGAAAAACGTGGTTACCACGATTAGTCACTATGGAATTATTCAGTAGCTATTGCTTAACAGAACCCAGTTCCGGTTCAGATGCTGCAGCATTAAAAACAACAGCCGTACGCGATGGCGATGATTATATTTTAAATGGTACTAAAGCATTTATTTCCGGTGGCTCAATCAGTGATGTATATGTCTGCATGGTGCGCACCGGTGGTGACAGTCCCAAAGGAATTAGTTGCATCTTAGTAGAAAAAAATACGCCCGGTTTGAGTTTTGGCAAAAAAGAATTAAAACTCGGTTGGCATAGTCAACCCACTACTATGGTATTTTTTGAAAATTGCCGCGTTCCTGTAAAAAATCGTATTGGAGCGGAGGGGCAAGGATTTAATATTGCATTGTCCGCATTAAACGGTGGCCGCATTAATATTGCAGCATGTTCTCTGGGTGGTGCTAAAGCATGTTTGACTTATGCAAAACAACACATGCATGAGCGCGAACAATTTAAAAAGAAGCTCACTGAATTTGAAGCATTGCAATTTAGATTTGCTGATATGTTAACTGATTTAGAAGCAGCACGTCTAATGATTTACCGCGCTGCATCTACGCTTGATAAACAAGATCCCAATGCACCCATGTATTGCGCGATGGCAAAACGCTTTGCCACAGATCATTGCTTTCAAATTTGCGATGGCACTCTACAAATTTTTGGTGGCTATGGATATATTTGCGAATATCCTATTGAACGTTATTTCCGTGATTTACGTGTGCATTCTATTTTAGAAGGCACAAATGAAATTATGCGACTGATTATTTCGCGCCGTGCGTTGAGTGAAGAGTTTGTGATTGAGTAATTAGACCAAATAACTACTCAACTTATCCACTCGCAATAGAAAAAATTCTTTAGACCATAAATCAAGCGTGGCCAACTCTCGTGGTTTCAAAAATCGAGAAACGTCTTTTTTTGCATCATTCCAATCGATACTATTAATTTTTGTTTTTAATTCCTTTAGGAACCATTCTGGAGTGACTAAAATATTCTGGCTCTCCCAAGGACCTTTTTGTTCGATAGCATGACTTAATAATGAAAAGTTAATCGATGTTTTCCTTGATACATACCATAAAAAATCATACCAATCTCGGCCTTTTGCATAATCACGACAAAATAAAGCGTGGCTTTTGCTCGCAAATAAACTCGGTAAATCTTGAGTTTGGACACTATACGGCAGAGGAAAATCTAGATATTTTAATGCACTTTTAGAACCTGCTGGTGGATTAGTATCAACTTCCAATTTAATTTGCAGCTTGGGTCGATTTGTTCTTAAATCTTTTAAGATTAAAAGACCACCTGTAGAATCTGCTTTTAAAAAAGCAGACTTAACAGCTTTATCTAAGTTTTTTTTATTAACTACCTCTAACACATAGCCATACGCATCGAATTCTTCACGCATACTTTTAACATATACATCCCAATCAAAATTTTTATTTGGTTTATCTAAAACAAAATACAAATCTTCAGAAAACCTTTCTAATCCATATAAAATTCTAAGACAAGTTCCGCCTTGGAAAGCAGCAACTTGAAAAAATCCAGCACGGGAAAGTGCCATCAATGCAATTTCTTGTACAATCTCTTTTAAAGCATTCTCTTGCTCAAGAACAGTTTGGCATTGATAAGTTAGCAATCTATCTTGAATAATCTCAACACTCATTTTTTATCTCTCTCACTTTAGCTTATGGCTCCCGACTTACCCTAACACAATATTCAGATTAATTCTTTTTTGATACCTTTCAAAAAACGACTCATTCGCGTATGATGATAATATTCATCAAGCAATTGAATTTCTTCATCGCGCAAAAAAAGTAACTCTTCTTTGTTAATGCGCAAGCTTTTTAACAAAGGCTCAAGATTGCTCCATTCTTTCTTGTAACAATAAACATAATCACAAATCGCTTTCCACGGTTTAGCCATAAAAAATTGATATCCATTTTCTTTAATCAGCTCTACCAGAGTGTAAAAATTTTCGCGAGGTAAGTGTAAATAACTAAATACTCCTACTGGCGTTTGAAATTCTTTAGAACGCTTACTCGTCGCACTCGTTACTGTATAAACGGTTTCCGGAATTAATTTATGAAAGCTGAGCGCAGATTCAAGACTGATATAAGATGGACCATAAATATATTGGGATAACTCAAATGGGTGAGGTTTGGTTAAATAACCCATT
Source organism: uncultured Gammaproteobacteria bacterium (assembly GCA_963710715.1). Classification (GTDB taxonomy): domain Bacteria; phylum Pseudomonadota; class Gammaproteobacteria; order DSM-16500; family DSM-16500; genus CAVQBL01. Next base: position 64,068 of record CAVQBL010000017.1, read on the forward strand.
TTATCAGTAAGACAATATAATCCTCTGCGAATGTGCAATAACTTGCCCTGAGCCAACAGCCGTTTTACCTTGCCATAACGACTGTCTGGGGTTCCATCTAATAGTACCTTAAGTTCACTATCTGTAAGATAGGGTCTAGAGTACCTTTGCAATGTATTCTCTAATGATTTAGTCATAAAATACTATAACGATACTGTCGTAATTTGACAGTTTCATTCTTATTGTAGCATATAATAGATTCAATATGCAAATTTATGTATAATACTGTCATATTTTGACAGTATCTTGCATTTATAAGCGAAAAACTATCTTATATCGCAATATTAAAATTTATACGGTAGAATAGTTCTTTTAATAACCACTAATAACCAATTAGAATAATCATGCCAATTACTCATCTTTTATTAGCTCTATTAGTAGTTGTAGTCTGGGGACTCAATTTCCTCTTTGTTACACTTGCACTGGAAGAAATTTCTCCCCTATTACTGTGTACAGTACGATTTATTCTTGCAAGTGTTCCAGCTATTTTTTTTATAAAACCTCCCGCTATTTCCTTTAAAACAGTAGTACTCTATGGGTTAGTGATGTTTGCTTTACAGTTTGGATTACTGTTTGTAGGGATGCAAGCAGGTATGACACCCGGCGTAACGTCATTGCTCATGCAAGTTCAAGTATTTTTTAGCATGTTTTTCGCGGCGATTTTATTAGGTGAAATACCTTATGTTTGGCAGATTATCGGAGCATTGGTTTCATTCGCGGGTATCGGGGTTGTTGCTTTGCATTTCGATAATGATGAAATCTCACTGATAGGCTTTTTATTTATACTTGCTGCAGCAGCGACCTGGGGAATAGGTAATCTTATTACCAGAAAATCCAGCAATATTAATATGATTGCCCTCGTCGTCTGGGGAAGTTTCACTGCATGGATTCCAATGTTAATCGCCTTTTTAATATTCGAAGGGCCTAGCAGTATTGTTTTTAGTTACCATCATTTGACTTGGTTGGGCACAGCCTCTGTGCTTTATATTGTTTACGGATCAACATGGGTTGGATATGGCGTATGGAATTGGTTACTGGGTCGTTATCCTGTTGGACTCATCGTGCCTTTCACATTGTTAGTACCAATCGTAGGTATATTAGGTTCCGTTTTAATATTAGATGAACCTTTCCATCTTTGGAAAGTAGCTGCTGGGCTGTTAGTTATTGGTGGCCTATGTATAAGCCTGCTTGGCACACGATTTTTTTCTGCGCCTAAGCGTGCTTAGAAACCAGCAATCATTTTTATAATGCCAGAAAAATCGACTTCACCATTACCTTGATTCACAAAAAAAGAATATAACTCCGATGCTTCTGCGCCCAGAGGAATAGAAGCACCTACGCTTTCTGCAGCATGTTGGCCTAAACGTAAATCTTTCAACATCATTTTCGCCATAAATCCAGCTTTATAATCATTATTTGAAGGCGCTTGTTCAACCAAGCCTGGCACGGGACAATAACTCGTCATAGACCAACATTGTCCTGAAGCATTAGAACTAATTTCAAAAAATTTTTTCGGATCAAGACCTAATTTTCGACCTAAACTAAACCCTTCACTTACTGCAATCATAGAAATGCCTAAAATTAAATTATTACAAATCTTTGCCGCTTGACCGTGCCCTGCACTTCCTGCATGCACAATTTTTTTTCCCATTTTTTCTAATAATAGTTTCGCTTGTAAAAAATTTTTTTCACTGCCACCCACCATAAAAGTGAGTGTTGCTGCTTTTGCACCGGCCACACCGCCGGATACAGGAGCATCCAGCATGGCAATACTTTTACTCTCTGCAATTTTATGTAATTCTTTTGTAGTCGTAATTTCAATGGATGAAGAATCAATATATAAAACATTTTTTTTAGCGTTGGCAAATAAGCCTTCGAGTTGTAAACACACATCACTCACTTGTTGTCCCGTTTGTAACATAGTAATAATAACATCCGCATTTTTTGCAGCATCGGCAAGTGATTTTGCAGCAACTGCTCCTTGCGTTGTGAGTTCTTTTATTGCTGCGGGTACCACGTCATAAACAGTTACATTAAATCCAGCTTTCAATAAATTTTGTGCCATGGGATTTCCCATGTGACCTAAACCAATGAAGCTAATGTGTGTCATGAAAAAAATCTCCTATAACTCGCAGTCCCGTCATTGCGAGGAGCGCGCTTTTTGCGACGAAGCAATCCAGAGAACGTACAACGTTTCCCTGGATTGCTTCACCCGCAAAGAGCGCGGGTTCGCAATGACGAGAACTCACTTCGATGTTGGAATAGTAAACTCCGCACCACCTTTTACATTCTGTGGCCAACGTTGTGTAATCGTTTTTACTTTTGTATAAAATCTCATGCCTTCGCTGCTGTGCATGGGGATATCACCCAAGACAGAACGTTTCCAACCACCAAAACTGTGATATGCAACTGGTACGGGAATTGGAATATTGATTCCCACCATACCAACTTGTACTTTTGACGCAAACGTACGCGCAGCATTGCCATCACGCGTAAATATAGCGGTGCCATTACCATACTCATGCTCACTCACTAATTTTAATGCTGTTGCAAAATCTGGCACACGCACAATGGCAAGCACGGGACCAAAAATTTCTTCTTTATAAATTCGCATGTCAGATTGCACATGATCAAACAAGCTGCCACCCATAAAAAACCCTTTTTCTTGGCCTTTTAATTTTAAGTTTCGACCATCTACAACAAGATCTGCGCCTTCTTTTACTCCCAAATCGATGTAAGAACGCACTCGCTCCCAATGCTGTTTCGTCACTAATGGCCCCATTTCAATATCAGGTACAGTGCCAGGACCAATTTTTAAATTTTGCACGCGTGGTGTTATTTTTTTGACTAATTGATCTGCTAGTGCATCACCCACAGCAACGACAACAGAAATTGCCATACAACGTTCACCCGCTGAGCCATACGCTGCGCCTACAATGGCATCTGCTGCTTGATCTAAATCGGCATCTGGCATCACTACGCAATGATTTTTTGCCCCACCAAATGCTTGCGCACGTTTGCCATGAGCCGTCGCTGTTTTAAAAACATGTTCTGCAACTGCAGTGGATCCCACAAAGCTCACTGCTTTGATGTCGGGATGTGCTAATAACACTTCTACAGCTTCTTGATCACCTTGCACAATATTAATGACACCATCAGGCACACCCGCTTGTTTTGCTAATTCAACTAACCGTACCGGACAAGATGGATCTTTTTCCGAGGGTTTTAATACGAATGTATTTCCGCAAGCAATTGCCATTGGAAACATCCACAAAGGAATCATCGCAGGAAAATTAAAAGGTGTAATACCAGCGCACACTCCTAAGGGTTGACGTATTGAGTAGCTGTCAACATCGGTCGCAACATCTTCTGCGTACGTGCCTTTTAAATGATATGGAATGCCACAAACAAATTCGACAACTTCGATACCACGTTGCACCGATCCACGCGCATCACTTAAAGTTTTACCATGTTCTTGTGTAATTAATCGTGCTAATTCATCGGTGTGTTCTTCTAACAATGATTTGTATTGAAATAAAATGCGTGCACGTCGCAAGGGCGTTGTTGCTGACCAAGCAGGGAAAGCTGATTTTGCTGCCGCAATGGCTTTTTCTACTGCGGATTTATTCGCCATAGCAACTTGGCCAATGACACTGCCCGTTGCAGGGTTATATAAATCTTGCGTTCTACCTTGTTCGATAACAGGTTTACCGTTGATGAAGTGTGTGACTTGATACATGGAGTTCCCTTCCTTCAAATAATATTTTTAACATTGTAATCAAAAATCGAGTCGGCGTCATTTATTCACTTACAGAAACTTATGATAATCACAGTGCAATTCTTCAGCCAGTTTTTTAGCTAATGCTTTTCCTATAGGCCGTTTATTATTTTCCATTTCTGATAAGTGATGCTGCCTCACTTTAAGACGATGAGCGAGTTCTTTTTGAGTCAAATCCGAACGAGTTCGATAAATACGTAAATAATAACCTGGTGTTTTGTATGTTTTACCATGATGCGCTTTTGTTTCTGCATGTAACGTAGATGCAGCAATACTCGTTTCTTCAAGATACTCATTCAATGCAGCATGAATCACTTGTCTGATCTTTTTGGCTTGATGATATTCAAACGGTTTAATACGAATATCCGCAAGTGGATGATGTAGTACTATAACTTCTTTCATTGATAAGCATCCTTCCGATGACCAAGATAAAATATTTCAATAAATAACTCTTTTTCTTTTACTACATACCTCATTCGATAACGGTAATTAAGACGTATTCGATATTCATTTTCATCCGTTTTTCTTACATCCCAATAACGAGGGTGTGGACCTTCCTTCTCTAAATCAGCCACCGCCTCATCAACAATATCTTGAACAGAACGCGGTAATTTTTTCAGTTGCATATATGCTTTTTTTAATATTTTTACATCCCAATTCTTATAATATACCATAAAATGGTATCTCCTGTAAATTATAGCACATTATCCTAAATTCGGCAGTTAAACCCTACTGCGAGAGGCTACTGCATTGAATCTAGGAATTTTTTTCGATCTTTTTTGGCTCACCGTACAGGTGAGTACTGCCTCGCCAAAAAAGACCGAAAAAAACTCCTATCTTCAACGCATTAGCCTCTCTCGCTACGGGTTTAACTGCCGAATTTAGGATTATTCTTTATTTTCATTACAGCATTAAATTTATGAAGGTAAACAAAAAACAGATTGCGATGAATAAATAGTGATCAGCAGAAGGGAAAATTACTTAATTTTACAAAATAAATAAAGTATCTCACAGAATTGAGACAAAAAAAATAATGTCTTGTATAATCCTAAATTTGGCAATTAAACCCTTGCGAGTCCCGTAATGAACCTCCTCCGCAAAAAACCCATCACTCAAGAAATTAACACCGACTCTTCGTTGCGTAGTTGTCTTACTGCTTTTGATCTAGTGCTACTTGGAATCGGTGCCATTATCGGTGCAGGTGTATTTGTGCTAACCGGTGTTGCAGCAGCGACTAAAGCCGGACCCGGTGTTTGCATTTCTTATATCATTGCTGGATTTGCAGCCATGTTTGCTGCTTTTGCATATGCTGAACTTGCAACCAGTATTGGTGGTTGTGGCAGTGCCTACAATTATGCTTACACTGGTTTTGGTGAACTCATTGCATGGATTATTGGCTGGGATTTGTTACTGGAATATATGTTAAGTGTTTCAACTGTTGCTATCGGCTGGTCTGGATATGTCAACAACGCATTACAATCTCTCAATATATCTATTCCATCTATTTTACTTAAAAATCCTGCTGAAGGTGGCGTCATTAATATTCTCGCCGCTGCTATTATTTTTGTACTGGCCGCACTGCTCTGCATCGGTACCAAAGAAAGTTCGCGCTTTAATATTGTGATTGTATTTATCAAATTATTCGCCATTGCAATTTTTGTCGTGGTTGCGATAGGGCATGTTAATTTTAATAATTGGCAGCATTTTTTTCCCTTTGGATGGACAGGTGTGATGCAAGGCGCTGCGTTAGTATTTTTTGCATATATTGGTTTTGATGCACTTTCAACTGCGACTGAAGAAACTGAAAATCCTCAGCGTAATGTTCCGATTGGTATTATTGTTTCCATGATAATTTGCACAACAATTTATATTATTGTTTCTGCATTGCTGACTGGAATCGTTCCCTATACGACATTGAACGTAAAATCTCCCGTGTCTCAAGCATTATTAAATCTCGGTTATCCATTCGCTGCGGGTATGGTTGCTGCGGGCGCAATTGCTGGACTCACCACAGTTATGTTAGTCATGTATTACGGTTTGACGCGTGTATTTCTCGCTATCTCACGCGATGGATTATTACCGCGATTTTTTGCGCACACCCATCAAAAAACGAAAACACCTGTCCGCATTATTTTATTAACGGGCTTGATCATCGCAACTGTCGCTGGATTTTTTTCAATGGATCAAGTCGCCGAACTTGTTAATATTGGAACACTCGCTGCGTTTACTCTCGTGTGCAGTGGTGTCATTATTTTACGTATAACACAACCCTCCATGCCGCGACCATTTAAATTGTCTTGGAATCCACTCATTCCATTACTTGGCATTTTTTTCTGTGTTTATCTCATGTTAAACCTTCCTGCCGTCACTTGGTGGCGGTTTATTATCTGGATGGCGATCGGTTTTATTATCTATTTTTCGTATGGAATCAAGCGTAGTACGCTGAATGAATGACGGTGGTCGGAGTAAGGCCGTTGCATTGACTAAATAATGAACACAATGATATAATTGCACCCTTATTAAATTATTAACGACGAGCGGTTGATAAATGAAAAGCCAAACTAACACTAACAACCAACAAGCCAAACCACGAACACTGTCATCTTTGCCTGGTGACGTATTAGTTCAAACTGTTTCTTTTCTTGATTCTTTTTCTGTGTTCATGCTGAGCCAAGCTTCTAATAAAGAATTGAACAAAAAACTAGAAAATAATGAGAAAACAATATGGGGTAACCTTCTTAAACTTAATTTTCCTGATTATGATGCATTGCTATCTGAAGAATATGGCTACGGAAGATTTAACAAAGCAAAATTCAAACAAGCTTACAAGCAAACTGATCATATGCTGCTTACGCGTACGCGTGAATTACTCCCACTTATAAGAGAAAATAACCCAGAAAAATTACAAAAAGAGGCAAAACTTGAATTTAATGAATTATTTTATAGAGATAGCAAAGGTAGTGCTTTATTTACTTGGGCTAAGAAAAATCGATATCAATCTTTACTCGATTACTTCTACTTATTGGCGCAACGACAGGAGCAATTTTCTTTAGAGGAACACAAAGATCAAATACATATTCGACATAAGAAATTAGACGTTAATTCTTTATCACTGATTTGTTTAGCAGCTTGTTTTAACCAGGTTGAAGCTGTTAGTAAATGGGCTAAAGATAGGAAGAATGATAGTGAAATCACAAACGTTGGCAGCCTAATGAAAGCACTTAATATCAGCGCAGAAATGAATGATGAGGATTTGCTTTACATCGCGACAAAAAATCCTGCTAGTTACACACTTGTTGCTCTTTTATTGGCTGTCAAAAGTGGCTATGTTGATGTAGCGCTAAACTTAATGAGCACATTTAACATCGCCAGCTTAGCAGATAAAAATGCTCTCTTACTTTATATGTATGCAAGAAATGGTAATCGCAAAAATGTTGATCGTTTATTGCAGGAGAATAAAGAAATTAACGTGAATACAAATTGCGTAGGTGAACCACCACTTCACGTTGCTATTCGTGAGGGTCATGTCGGTGTGGTTGATCAACTGCTAGATGCGAAAGCAGATGTGCATGCATGCGGAGATAACGGAAAAACGACACTACACGAGGCTAGTTGGGCAGGCGATGAAAAAATGACTATTCGGTTGTTAGCTGCAAACGCAAAAGTGAATGCAAAAACACTTGATAGTAAATGGACGCCGCTTCACAACGCTGTTGCGCAGGGTCATTACAAAGTGGTTGCGCGATTGCTGGAAGTGAAGGGAATCGATGTGAATGTACGTACAAATAATGATGAGACAGCACTTTACCTGGCGACCACGCTACTTATTCATAGTAATGGCAATAGCCTTCTAGTAGAGCGAAGCCAAAGAGTGATAGAGCATTTGCTAGAGAGGGAAGAAATTGATGTGAATGCCAGAACTTCTGGAAAAACGATGCTTCAAGAAGTTATTCAAGTTTTACCATGTTTCGATCGGTGGGGAAAGAGACAAGTGACAGAAGTGATTCAGCTTTTGCTAGCGAAAAAAGAAATAGATGTGAATGCACGTTTACATGGATTGACACCACTTCACTTTGCTGCACGGTGCGGCTGCGACAGCGCGGTTGATCTTCTGCTTAGGCATGAAAGAATAGATGTGAATGCACGTACAGATGATGAAGATGAAAAAACAGCTGTTGATATTGCTAAGGATCAGCATAGTGACAGATTAATTGATATGCTGCATGACAGCAAATATGGAAAAATTAGAAAACTTAAAAGAGAACTTAATAGGTTTATTTCAACTATAGAAGAGCAAAAAAAGCATTCTTTTTTTAGTCACTCAGAAAAAGAAAAAAGTGATATGTTAGAAGCGGCAAATGTTTTAGAAGAAGCGTTTAGAGCAAACTATGGTGAAAAATCTATATCTAAATTATTAAAATACTATCATGCCTTGAATGATGGAAAACTCAGAAGTATTTGTCAAAGATATTTAAGTGCGATTAAAGTTAACTATGATAGCGATGATGACTATAGCGATGATAACCATAATAACATTAATATCTATGATAGTGATGATGAGGCATCCTGTCTCATCATGTAGTTTTTTGAAAAACAAACAGAGATCTTTGCGCAGAGCCAGTAGACCCGCCGAACTACCATCAATGGCTAAAAAATTACAGATTAGAAGTTAGATTTACAAGGTACAAATAATAAATCATATACTTATTTGTAAATTGTAAATCAAATTGACAATTTACAAATATTAATTTAAACTTTATTTATTATCCTAAATTTGACGACAGGCCATCTTATGCTTAGACGAAATGCAACCGCGGCTTTACTTGATAAAGCAAAACATTATCCAATTATTGCTATAACCGGTCCACGCCAAGCCGGGAAATCTACTTTAGCAAAACTTTTATTTCCAAATAAACCTTATCTTAGTTTAGAAGACCTGGACCACCGCCGTTTCGCAATAGAAGATCCTCGGGGATTTTTATCACAATTTCCTGAAGGCGGCATTCTTGATGAGGTGCAACATTGCCCTGATCTTTTTTCTTATTTGCAAACTCTTGTTGATTCCCAGAAAAAATCAGCCATGTTTATTCTCACTGGATCACAACAATTTGGTCTTACTGCTAAGATTACACAATCACTTGCGGGTCGCGTTGGGTTTATTCAGTTGCTACCATTTACTTTAGGCGAGCTTAAAAAAGGAAATCAAACACCAACAAACGTCGAACAAATGTTGTTTAACGGTTTCTACCCTCCTATTTATGATAGAAATGTTCCACCCCAAAGCTGGTATGGTGATTATGTGATGACCTATGTTGAGCGCGATGTACGACAACTGATTAAAGTGCAAGATCTTCATTTGTTTCATCGTTTCTTACAAATGTGTGCTGTACGTACAGGACAATTATTAAATCTTTCCAGTCTTGCGAATGATTGTGGCATTACTCATAATACTGCTAAAGCCTGGATTTCTGTATTGGAAGCGAGTTATATCGTATTTCTTTTACTTCCTCACCATCGTAATTATAATAAGCGCTTAATTAAGTCACCCAAAATTTATTTTTATGACACAGGTCTTGCCTGTTTGTTAGCAGGAATACAAAAAGCTGAGCAGTTAACCACACACCCAATGCGAGGTGCGTTATTCGAGACATGGGTAGCCAGCGAATTAATTAAAAACCGTTTTAATCAAGGCTTACTTTCTAATCTTTATTTTTGGCGCGATAGCCAAGGACACGAAGTAGATATCATTATTGAAAATGGTGATACACTGATTCCTGTTGAAATCAAAGCAGGCCAAACTATCGCAGCGGATTATTTTACTGGACTACAATATTGGCAAGCAATGAGCCATCAAACTCATCCCGCTTGGTTAATTTATGCAGGTAATCAAGAACAAAAACGTACTCATGTTAATGTTATTGGTTGGAAAAATATTGATAAAGTAATAACTAACTAATATGAGAATTCTCTTTTAAACCCAAAATAACAAAGTATCAAACCCAGGATAAAATCAACAGCCATCGCTACGTAAGAAGCCGTCATGTTGTGCAAGAATACGATAGTTGCGCTGTCAATAAAGTAAGGATAAAAAATAATGCTCGCGCCTTTAAGTAAAGTGATCCAAGCAATAAGGGTTATCAAAACTCGCCAATTCCATTGCCAAATATTATGACTCACAACCATTAATATTCCTAAAATCAGTGTAAAAAAACCAACGACAAACATTAATGGTGTATCGTTAATTAAGGCATTCACATAACTGGTAAATTGTTGAGTGTTGACAAACATGGCAATGCTTATGATAAGCAAATAAATTCCAATGACTTTACTTAAAAATTTAGATGTATCCATATTAATGAACTCCTTGATAAGAATAATGAGGCTCGCAATGACAAGCTGCTGGCATTAATTAATAATACCATTTTTGTCTCGCTTTTTAAATGCTGAAAAAAATGGTATAATTAACTCTTTCAACTTAAATTATCTAAGGAAGGATAGCCATGGTTGAATCAACCAAAGAATTGCCATACAGTCTCGCTGAAATAAGAAAACAAGCTAAACAATCCATCGAACAAGGTGCTGTTACTCAAGATTATTCCCTGGATCTTAATCAAGTTTATAAACTTTTAAACGCTGCTTTAGCAACAGAAATCATGTGCGTTCTACGTTACCGTCATCATCAAATAATTGCGAAGGGCATTGATAGACCGCAAGTCGCTGCAGAATTTAAAGAACATGCAGATGATGAACAACGTCACATGATGATGATCGCCGAACGGATCAACCAATTAGGCGGAAATCCTGATTTTAATCCCGGCACTGTACTCCAAAGAACCGCTACAGAATATGGAACAGGAAATGATTTATTAAAATTAGTTAAAGAAGATTTAGTTGCAGAAAGAATCGCTATTATGGTTTACCGCGAATTAATTGAATGGTTTGGTGCAAGTGATCCTACCACACGACGTATGCTGGAAGAAATTTTAAAAGATGAAGAAGATCATGCAGATGATTTATCTGATCTCTTAAGAAAAAAGGAATAATTTTTACCATCAATCAAGGAGAAAAAACCATGGTCAAATTAACAGCTGCAAAAAGAAAAAAAATTCCAAAAAATGAATATGGTTTACCCGCTGAGAAAAAATATCCTATGCCAGATCGAAAGCATGCGGCAAATGCAAAAGCACGAGCATCAGAAATGAGAAAGAAAGGTAAACTCAGTGGCGCCGCTGAAAGAAAAATCGACGCTAAGGCTAATAAGATTTTAGCAAATAAAAAACCTTAATTTACTGATAGCTATTCACACCGTCATGGCGAGGAGCGTTTTTTACATTGTAGAGGCGCACCCTTGTGTGCGCCCTATTCAACAAGGGCAGACACTTGGGCCTACCCCCACAATATCTTATCACCATTCTGGATTGCCACACCTCACGGAGCTTGTCCCCGCGCGCTTAGATCCCGGCTAAAAGCACGCCGGGACGGATGAGGCTCACGATGACGAGTTCTTTTTGCAAGAATAGTGAATAATCGCATTTACTGCAGTATATTTTATTTTATATAACGAAAATAAACAAAAATACCCGCAGAAATTGCACTCAATCCTAAAAGAACTCCCGTTGTTTGGAAAGGTCTCTTTTTTATGGTCTTTAACGATCGAGAATAAATCTTCTCAAGTTGCTGCGTTAAGCGTGGATCAGCATAACGAGCCATATTTTTTTGAAGATGTTTAGATGAGTGATTTCTTTTCGTTACGGTATGCATAACTCCCTCCTTATTTTTACAATAATTTGGTTCCTTAGCATTAAGTTTAGCAACAAATTTTAAAAGATCTTCGATTTAATGAAAGATAAATTTGCGAGAATTTCTATCTTATTGATTTTACTTGTGCCAACGCTACTTTTGAATGTGTTTCTTTGCTCAAATAACTTAAAATAAATTGCCCCGCGCTTACTAGTTTTTCCAAATCTACGCCCGTTTTAATACCCATGCCATTTAACATATATAAGACATCTTCGCTAGCGACATTTCCGGAGGCACCTTTTGCATAAGGACAACCGCCTAACCCAGCAACAGAGCTGTCAACTACGCGTACACCACATTCTAGTGCAACATAAATATTTGTCAGTGCTTGGCCATAAGTATCATGAAAATGCACAGCTAAATGCGTCAGTGGAACTTTTTTTGCAACCATTTCAATCATAGCTTTGGCTTTACGTGGCGTCCCCACGCCAATCGTGTCACCGAGTGAAATTTCATAACACCCCAGTTTAAATAATTTTTCTGCTAAATTTGCGACCGCTGCAGGAGAAATTTCACCTTCATAAGGGCACCCTAGTGCACATGAAATATAACCGCGCACACGCACATGATGTGGTTTTGCAGCAGTGATAATATTGGCAATTTTCTCTAAACTTTCAGCGACTGAACAATTAATATTGTGATGACAAAATTCTTCTGAAGGAGTAGTAAAAACAGCAACCTCTTTCACACCAACTGCTAATGCATTTTCGAATCCTGTTTCATTAGGGATAAACACGGGATAATGAGTGTGATCTTTTTTGATAATACTTTGAAAAACTTCTTTATGATCCGATAATTGTGGGATCCACTTAGGCGAAACAAAACTAGTTGCTTCAATGACAGTTAACCCTGTATCGGATAAACGATTAATAAAATCAATTTTAATTTTCGTCGGTACCGTTCTAGCTTCATTTTGCAAGCCATCGCGAGGACTGACTTCGACCATTTTGACTGTGGTTGGAAAGGCCATGATATCTATTCTCCGACAAACTCAGGCTTACGCTTTTCATTAAACGCACGAATCCCTTCAACACGATCTTTGGTTGGCAGTAATCGATTGTAAGCTTCAATTTCGAAAGCAAAACCTGTTTTAATATCCACCTGCTGCGACATATTTAATGATTTTTTAACTTGCCGTATCGCTAAAGGTGCATTTGTACAAATTTGCATTGCCGTATTTAAAACTTCATCCATGAGTTTTTCTTGTTTAAAAATTTTATTAACCATGCCCCAAGTAAAAGCTTCTTGTGCAGAAAAAACAGTCCCTGTGAAAGCGAGTTCTTTTGCACGTGCTAAACCACACGCGCGTGGTAAATGTTGTGTTCCAAGTGCTGCTGGCATAATTCCTAATTTTACTTCTGATTGTGCAAATGTCGCGGTCTCAACTGCGTAAGCAAAATCACTTGCTAAAATCAATTCTAATCCACCGCCAAATGCAGGGCCATTTACCGCTGCAATAATCGGCACTGGACAATCCAACATAGCTAGTATCGCTTGCTCAAACACGGCGTGCTGCGCACGCCATACATCAAGACTTAAGTTATTTCGCTCTTTTAAATCTGCGCCTGCACAAAATGCCGATTCGCTGCCCGTTAAAATAATACAGCGTATTTGTTCGTGATGCACAAAAATATCTTGCCACAAATCACGCAACTCGCGCATCATTTCACTATTGATTGCATTGCGCGATGCTGGGCGATTGAGGGTAACAATTAAAATATGTTTGTTCTGTTGTTCAACTTGCAGAGTCACAAATTTCTTTTGCATATTACATCCTAAACAAGCCAAAGTGTGTAGGTAAAATAGGCGCATTTAAGGCAGCCAAAAGACCACTTATTAAAATTTTTCGTGTATCAACAGGATCAATCACACCATCATCCCACAAACGTGCGCTAGAATAATATGCATGCCCTTGCTTAGCATACTGAGCTAAAATCGGCGTTTTTAATGCTTCTTCTTGTTCTTTACTCCACGCTTCACCCAAACGTTCTTTTTTCTCGCGTGTCACTTGTGCTAATACATTGGCTGCTTGTTCGCCACCCATCACCGCGATACGCGCATTAGGCCACATCCATAAAAACCGCGGTTCATATGCACGGCCACACATGGCATAATTTCCTGCGCCAAAACTACCGCCAATGATAACTGTTAATTTAGGAACTTGCGCGCAAGCAACAGCTGTTACTAATTTTGCGCCATGCTTAGCAATACCTTCTGCTTCAAATTTACTTCCTACCATAAAACCTGTAATGTTTTGCAAAAATACGAGCGGAATTTTGCGTTGGCAACACAGCTCAATAAAATGTGTGCCCTTTAATGCAGATTCAGAAAATAAAATTCCATTATTAGCGATAATTCCGACAGGAATTCCCTGTAAATGAGCAAAACCACATACTAATGTTTTTCCATATTGTGCTTTAAACTCATCAAACTCTGATCCATCAACAACACGCGCAATGACTTCACGCACATCAAATGGATAGCGTGCATCTGCAGGAATAATGCCATACAGTTCTTGAGGATCGAACAGAGGTTCTTTAGGTTCACGCAAAGCAAGTGAAATAGTTTTTTTGTAATTTAAATTTGCTACGATATTGCGCGCGATTCGCAGCGCATGCTCATCATTATTTGCATAATGATCCGCAACACCTGAAATACGACAATGCACATCTGCGCCACCGAGCGCTTCAGCAGTCACAACTTCCCCCGTTGCCGCTTTAACTAAGGGAGGTCCTGCTAAAAAAATAGTGGCTTGATTTTTTACCATGATGGATTCATCAGCCATTGCGGGCACATAAGCACCACCCGCTGTACATGAACCCATTACAACTGCAATTTGAGGGATACCTTGTGCAGACATATTTGCTTGATTGAAGAAAATGCGGCCGAAATGCTGCTCATCTGGAAAAACTTCATCTTGTTTAGGTAAATAAGCACCACCTGAATCAACCAGATAAATACACGGCAAGTGATTCATTTGCGCAATTTTTTGCGCGCGCAAATGCTTTTTTACCGTGATAGGATAATACGTTCCGCCTTTCACTGTTGCATCATTCACAATAATCACACATTCAATATCATGAATACGGCCTATACCAGTAATAATTCCAGCTGCGGGAATTTCATCTTCATATAATTCTAAACCTGCGAGAGTAGATAGTTCTAAAAACTCTGAATCAGGATCAAGCAATAATTGAATACGTTCGCGTGGCAACAATTTTCCATGTTGCTGGTGACGTTCACGTGCGGTTTTGCCTCCACCTTTATAAATATGAGCCAATTTTTTTTTCAAATCACTAACTAAACCTTTCATGACTTCCGCATTACGACTAAAGGTTTCATTTTTTGAATCAATTTGCGTTTGAAACGTCATGACTTAAATTCCTCGAACAACTCCCTGCCAATTAGCATCCTGCGAATTTCTGATGTTCCCGCACCAATCTCATATAGTTTCGCGTCACGTAATAGCCGCCCCGTTGGATATTCATTAATATAACCATTTCCACCCAAACATTGAATGGCTTGCAACGCCGTCCAAGTTGCTCTTTCTGAGGTATATAGAATAACACCTGCAGAATCTTTACGCGTCATTTGATTTCTATCACATGCTTCTGCAACCGCATATAAATACGCACGTGAAGACGTGAGTGCAACATACATATCAGCGAGCTTAGCTTGCATTAACTCAAACTCTCCGATTGGTTTACCAAATTGTTTACGCTCATGAACATAAGGAATAACGATATCAAGACACGCTTGCATAATGCCTACTGGACCTGCTGCTAAAATCAAACGTTCAGAGTCGAGTCCCTGCATCAATACTTTTGTTCCATGATTGACTGTGCCTAGAATATTTTCTGCGGGTACAGAACAATTTTCAAATACCAATTCAGACGTATTGGATCCGCGCATTCCTAACTTATCCAGTTTTTGTGCGGTAGAAAATCCAGAAAATTCCTTTTCTATAATAAATGCAGTAATTCCACGCGATCCTGCTTTTTTATCTGTGCGCGCATAAACAACCAGCACATCTGCATCGGGTCCATTGGTGATCCACATTTTTGTACCATTAAAAATATAATGATCACCTGCTTTTTCTGCGTGCAATTGCATGCCCATTACATCGGAACCCGCTTGTGTCTCGCTCATAGCTAATGCGCCAATCCATTCACCACTACATAATTTGGGTAAATACTTTTTCTTTTGCTCTAAAGTACCATTTAAACGAATTTGATTTACACAAAGATTAGAATGCGCACCATAACTTAATCCAACCGACGCTGAAGCACGACTGATTTCTTCCATAGCAATGACATGTTCAAGATATCCAAGACCTGCACCACCAAATTCTTCTTCAACGGTGATGCCGAGTAATCCCATATCGCCTAATTTTTTCCAGAGATGTGAGGGAAATTTATTTTGGTGATCAATGCTTGCAGCATGCGGTAGAATTTCGCTGGCTGCAAAATCCTGTACCGCATTGCGTAACATATCAGCGGTTTCACCTAGATTGAAATTGAGATATGACGTCATTGTTTTGAAACCATCCTATTTTTCGTAACTATTCACAATTCTTACAAAAGAATCGTCATTGCGAGCCTCACGCCTTTGCTTTATGTGAGGCGTGGCAATCCAGAAAGCACTGCAACGTTCCCCTGGATTGCTTCATCCCGTCCCGCATAGAAGCATTGCGGGTCGGGATTCGCAATGACGAGTTCTTTTTAGGATCGTGAATAGTTACTATTTTTCCAAACTCTTAATAAGCGCCGCTAAAAATCGCGTTGCTTCTCCGCCTGTCACTGCCCTGTGATCAAATGTCAATGACAAAGGCATGATGCGACGAATTTCCATGTTACCTTTATAAGCAGCAACAGTATCGCGAATTTTTCCGCAACCTAAAATAGCTACCGTAGGTGGAATAATAATTGGATTAGCATAACGTCCTGCAATCATCCCAAAATTCGATAAGGTTATGGTTGCACCTTGTAAATCACTCGGCGCAACAGTACGTGCTTTCACAGATTTTTTGAAAGTATCAATTGCGCTACGTAATGCTTCCGCTGATTTTTGCTCCACCCCTTTTATCACCGGCACAAATAACCCTTCTTCTGTATCAACCGCCAAACCTAAATTCACTTCTTTAAATAAACGACGTTCCATCGTTTTGCCATCATACCAAGCATTCAATGAAGGCTCTTCTGCTGCTGCAGCAACAATAGCTTGAATGATACGAGCAGTAATATCTGCTTTCGCTGGCAATTCAGTAATGTCTGCATCTTCCAGAATCGTGACTGGAACAATTTCTTGATGCGATTGTGCCATTGCAATGGCCATAAAGCGGCGCACTCCATGCAATGCTTCTGCACCATTTTTTGCTCCACCTTTTTGACTCGCAAATTTTTTCACATCTTCTGCAGTAATTTGGCCTTGCGGTCCTGAGGATTTCACTAACATTAAATCTACGTTTAATTGTTTAGCCAACGCTCGCACCGCTGGCATTGCTTTTACACTGGTTGCAGTGGTTTTTGCCGCACCGACAATCACATCGTTTTCATCTAAGCTGTGGTCACTTTCTTCTAAGCTACCAACGACTGAACCTTTATCTTTTGTTTAGCAGTATGATTAGCTGTATCTCCTTCTTCAAATTCAACTAAAGGTGCATGCGTTGGAATAATATCCCCTTTTTTTCCATATAATTTGACTATACGTCCAGCTTGCGGCGATGGCACTTCGACAACAGCTTTGGCGGTTTCCATGCTTGCCAAGGGTTGATCGACTTTAACGACATCACCTTCTTTCACATACCATTCATGAATTTCCGCTTCTGCTAAACCTTCGCCTAAATCGGGTAAATGAAAAATTTTCATGCGAACTCCATAGTTTGTTCAACAGCTTCAATAATTTGTTGTTCATTGGGTAAATAAAATTTTTCCATGCGCGCATACGGCACGATTGTGTCATAACCTGTAACACGCTGTACTGGAGCTTTAAGAAACATTAAGCCACGTTCAGCAACTTGTGCAGAAATATCAGCTCCAACACCACAGGTTCGAGGTGCTTCATGAATAATAACACAACGTCCCGTTTTTTCAACGGATGTTAAAATAGTATCAATATCGAGTGGCTTAATAGTTGCAACATCAATGATTTCCGCGCTGATACCTTTTTTAGCTAAGGCATCTGCTGCAGCCAGTGTTTCTTTAACCATTGCACCCCATGTCACTAAAGTGACATCGGTTCCAACACGCAAAGTAAAACACACATCGAGCGGCAATGCTTTACCATCATCAGGCACTTCTTGTTTTGCCCAACGATACAAACGTGAGGGCTCAAGAAAAATAACCGGATCGGGATCACGAATGGATGCAAGTAATAAACCATAAGCACGTGCGGGTGAAGAAGGAATAACGACTCGCAAACCTGGAGTATGCGCAAACATTGCTTCAGTACTTTCAGAATGATGTTCGGGTGCGCGAATACCACAACCATAAGGTGTTCGAAACACAACTGGGCAACTTAAACGTCCACGCGTACGATTACGAATACGCGCTGCATGATTAATGATTTGATCCAGCGCTGGATAAATAAATCCCATGAATTGAAATTCAGCCACGGGTTTAAAACCTTGTGCCGCCATTCCAATTGCAACACCCGCAATCATTGATTCTGCTAAAGGTGTATCGCGTACGCGTTCTGGACCAAATTCATCGATTAAGCCAACAGTGGCTCTAAAAACACCACCATCTTTACCAATATCTTCACCCAACAAAATCACTTCGGGATCCGCGCGCATTTCATAAGCGAGTGCTTGGTTAATTGCTTCAACAAGAGTAATTTCAGCCATGACGCATTTCCTCCTTGCGTTTTAGCTCTGCACGCTGATCTGCATAAATTTTAGGTAAGCTCGCATAGAGATAATCAAACATGGATTCAAGCGCAGCGGGTTTAACACTCAAATACTCTTGTACAATTTGTTCAACTTGTGCAGCACATTCATCTTGTAGCTTTTGTTCGTCTGTGATGTCCATGCATTAATACTTTCAAGATAACGCCGTAAACGTGCAACAGGCTCTTTTTTCCATTCTGTTTCACGCATGCCTTTTGGTTCATAACGACTGGCATCATCTGCTGTCGTATGATCACTTTGGCGATAACATAAAATTTCTAATAAGGTCGGTTCCTGTTTATCGCGCGCATTTTTAACTGCAACAGCAACACGATCACGCACAGCAATTATATCATTTCCATCGACTTGTTCCCCAGAAAATCCTGCTGCAATCGCTTTTTGTGCCAAAGTAGCCGCAGCTGTTTGCGCTGCACGAGGAACAGAGATCGCCCATTGATTATTCATGACAACAAAAACCACTGGCAATTTCCAAATACCTGCTAAATTCATTGCTTCATAAAAATCGCCTTCCGATGTTCCACCATCACCACACGTTACCAACACAACGCGCTTCTCATGGCGCAATTTAAACGCGGTTGCAACTCCGACTGCATGTAAAGTTTGGCTGGCAATTGGAACACTATACGGAAAATCTTCGCCACCTGATTCATAGCAATTTCCACGTTCATCACCGCCCCAATACAATAAAATTTCAGACCATTTCACACCTCGTTGCACTAATGTACCAATGTCACGATAGTACGGAATAAAAACATCTTCTTTTGGTAGCGCATCGCCCATGCCAACAAACACAGCTTCTTGGCCGCGCGTTGATGGATACGTACCGAGTTTTCCCGTTCGCTGTAAGGCAATTGCTTTGGTATCAAACACTCGATTGAGTACCATTAGCCGATATAAACGAATGAGATGTTTTGGATCTTTAGCAAAAGCAGGTAATTCAGCAACCAATTGGCTTTCTTCATTCAAAATTTGGTAATAAGGAATTTCAAAGCGTGCAACAACCTTCACATGAATGCTCCTTCCCATGACTTTAAAAATTACACCAGGTTACCGAGTGCCCAATATGGAGTCAAGCTACATCCGTCATCGCGAAGCTGCGAAGTCCAGCGACGCTTTTCAAGCGGGATCAGCCGTGGTGCCATGCAAAGAACGCATGGCTCGCAATGACGCTGGACCATTTTTTATTGGATTTAATTGCATCTAAGAAACATAAGTTGTTTATTTAAAATACAATTTCCAAGCGAATTTATATCTGCCTGCTAGACTTGAAATAAGGATAAAGCATTAAGGAGTCTGCTATGAGTAATCGTACAAGATTGTTCATGCAACACCTTGCTCTCGCTAGCGCGATCGTAGCGCTGTTTGTTTGTCAGCCAGTTTTAAGCGAAGACTCATCTGACACAACAACGCCAACCACCGCAACGAGCGAAAACGCTCACTATTCAAATTATGAAAAATTGAGCGCCGCGTTACCACTTTATGAAAATGCTATTGCAAATCCATGGCCAACGATTCCCGCAACTCGTAGACCCCTAGCAAGGGGTTCAAGAAATTCAGTAGTACCCTTATTACGTGAACGTTTAGCACGCACACAAGATTTACTACCTGACTTTAATAATGGTGGACATGTATTTGATGAAGATCTTGCGGAAGCGGTAAAAGCTTTTCAAGCACGTCACGGATTAGACCCCGATGGTGTGGTAGGCAATCAAACACGCGCTGAGCTTAATGTGTCACCTGAGGAACGTGTTAGACAAATTCGCACGAACCTGGAACGTTGGAGATATATAGAAGCTCATCCAGCTAAACGTTATATTTGGGTAAACATCCCCGATTTTCAATTACATTTATTTGAAAATGGTGAAGAAGTTTTAAATATGAAAGTTATTATCGGTAAAGTAGAGCGACCCACACCCGAAGTAATATCAACAGTCACGACTATTGTATTTAATCCTTTTTGGAATGTACCGGAATTAATTGCGAATCAAGATATTGTTCCAAAAGTTATAAATAATTCATCTTATTTAGATGATGAAAACATTAAAATTTACGCTAACCAACAAGATACTGAAGAAATTGATCCGCGTGATGTGGATTGGGATGCAGCACAGGAAAATGGTTTTAAATACCATTTTCGTCAAGAACCCGGAGAAAAGAATGCTTTAGGATTAGTAAAATTTGAATTTTATAATCCTTATGATATTTACATGCACGACACGCCGGCAAAAAATTTATTTGAAAAAGATATTCGTGATTTTAGTTCCGGATGCATACGTTTGGAAAAACCGTTCGATTTAGTCGATTATTTAGCGCAAAATGATACTTTACTGACTCAAAATAAAATTAATGACATTTTAGCGAGCGGCAACACTACTTACATTAGGATTCAACACCCAATAAAAATTTATGTCACTTATATCACAGCGTGGGTAGATAATGATGGCACAGTCAATTTCAGGAATGATTTGTATCAGAGAGATAATCCTACTTTTTCGGAATCAGCCCCACAGCTCGAAGCGGAGACTCAGTAAGATCTTGTGCTTTCAGCGGCAAAAGGATGACATAAGCACCTATTGCGGGTAATTTTGCACAATTTGCTAAATTTTCAACGATATATTTTCCCGCACCTAAAATAAGATGGTGTACAGGAAAAGTTAAATCAAAACAGTCAGGTGATAAACTATCAATTCCAATGCCAACAATTTCACGTTCTAATAATAATTCAGCGCTTTCTCGAGTGAATCCTGGAAAATGCATTTGACCTTGCGCATCGACATTACGAAATTGTTTACTATGCCAATGCTTATCCCAACCGGTGTAACCAATCACAAAACTTTTTGGGGTAATTTTTCCATATTTATTTTCAAAGGTTTTTATATCGTCGCAAGTAATATAATAATCTGCATGCGCTTTAACAGAAACATCAATCACACACACGGGAGCAATTAATTCTTCGAGTGCAATACTCGCCACATCTTTTCCTGTGGGGATAAAATGTAGTGGTGCATCAATGTGTGTCCCCGCACCCGAGCGCATATGAACTGATTGCACGCGACAACCTTGATCATAATCCAGTAAAATTTGATGGCGAAAACCGCAATATCCTTCCCAAGTTGGGACAGAAGAATTTAATAGATGTGTGAGATCAAGCAGATTAAAATGGGTAAAGGGATTGGGTAGAATTGTTGGCATGATAAGTTGTCCTGAATGCTGATGCTCCCTTTAACAGAGTATTGTTGCATAAATCAAAATTTACGCAGAAATGTGACGTATTCACATTAATAAAAAGTAACTCGTCATCGCGAGGCCGCGGAGCGCTTGGCCGTGGCGATCCAGAAACAAGAACGTTGCACCGTTCTCCTGGATTGCTTCGTCGTAAAAAGCACTCCTCGCAATGACGACGTTGATTTACGCAACAACGCCCTTTAAAAGGGGGCATATATACATATATATATATATTAGAGTATTAACCCATGCTAACTGATAAACCTTTTAGTGTCATCTACCTTGCCAAGCCAGAATACATTGCTGAGCTTTGTGCTGAGTTAGGTGATGTTTCCCAAGTCATTGGCAATCTTGTTTTTTCATCACAACAAAAAAGTGATGTGTGTTTTGCGTTAGATATTTGGCTCAACCCAAAAATTGCCACTTTTGAATCCATTTCCGAAGCCGTACGAATTTTACGTGCTGAAGGTAAATATTGGTATTTAAATCCTATTGCCAATATACGTCGCTCACATTTAATCGCGAGTGAATTACGTAAGTTGCCTGAATTGACGCATTCTTTCCCTCTTGAAAAAACACTTCCTGAAATTGGCTGTTTTAGTTTACTGGATAAAAACACTTTAGTTTACAGTGCGAAACGCTGGAAAAAACCGCCGCTAGGCAATTATCACTTTATTGAAGATAAAAAAAATCCGCCGAATCGAGCCTATCTTAAACTGTGGGAAGCACTCACGTTACTGGATCATTACCCTAAGCAGAATGAATTAGCGATTGATCTAGGCGCATCACCCGGTGGCTGGAGTTATGTCATGCACACCTTGGGAGTGCGCGTAATCGCTGTAGACAAAGCATTGCTTGACCCACGCATACAACGTTTATCCAATTTAACTTTTTTACAACAAAGTGCTTTTGCACTGGATCCAAAAGATTTTAATCACCCCATTGATTGGCTATTGTGTGATGTCGCCTGTTATCCGGAACGACTTTATACACTCGTAACAAAATGGTTAGCAGCGGATAAAGTAAAACAATTTATTTTTACTATTAAATTACAAGGCCAAACCAATCTGGAAGTGATTAAAAAATTTCAAGCAATTCCAGGAGGACGAGTTATTCATCTTTTTAATAATAAGCATGAAGCTATATTTTTCTATCCTGCATCAAAAGCATTAATTCCTGAATTTGTGCATTTTGTGCTATAGCTCTTCAAAATAAATTTACTATTTTCTCGAAACCTTGATACACCCTTTAAAAAATGGACTATGTTCCGGAAAAGTCCCGACAAAATCATTTTGCAGTGTTTGTAAAAATCGATTGTCTTGTTTCTCTAAGTGCTTACTTTCAATAACATTACCGTGGTTTTCTGGATTGATATGATAAAAATCAAAAGCCACTTGACGAATCGCTTGATCAAGTAGTGTCGTTGTTAAATTAAATTTTCCTGATAACAACTCATGAATATAACGCTTCAATAACGATGCTATTTGCGACATTTCTGTAATTAAACTGGTTCTTTCATTGGACTTGCTGGAAAATTCAGCTGCATTTGCAAAGCGTAAAGAATAATAAATGGGTAGAGTATTTTTACTTTTTAAATCAATTGAACTGGGTTGCATAATAGTAGGATGATACTCTTTTAAATTATATTCATTCAAATAAACCTCTTGTAACCCTTTGATGGGAGCCATCGAACTCTCAGTTGCAGGTGCAAAACCACATACTGCGCCCGTGCTCATTGCCAAAAGATGTCGAACGGTTTCATCAATATAACGACTCGCTTTCACATAGCTGGATTGATGTATCAGAGGAAAAATTAAATCACAACAAAGACGATTACGCCAAAAAGCACTTTCTTTCCATGCCAATTTATATAAATAATTGCTAAAGCGTAACCACGCAGGGTCATTTAAACGATTAAACCATTTCTTTGAAAAATACAATAACTCAACATGCCAGGGTTCCAAAAATGCTTCACTTGCAGAAATTTCACGAAATACTTGCCAATGATTAATTAAACTTTTAGGCACATCTACTTGTAAGCCATATAATTTTTTTAGTCTATTATGCCTAGCCACCTCAGAAATTTTTGGCAACATAAAGATGGACCGTGCACCTGCTGTCATATTCCAAATAAATTTAGGGTAATAGGATGGATTGCCACTCAATACACTTTGTGTGCCAAACAATCTGCCGGGAGCCGCGGCTTCATGCCCATAAAGCGGTATGGTTGCAACATCACGGCCTTTTGTTTCAACAAAAAGTTCCAGTACGTTTTTTAATACAAAAGTCACAGGCTTGGAAAATAAATTATAACCAAGATTTTCTTTGACATGAGATAAAATGGATGAATCTGTGATAGGAACAAGCTGACCTAATTTATTGGGCAAATATAATGTTCCGCTTTTTAATATCTCAGAGCCATAAGGATAGCGTACTTTAAATAAAGTTAATGACGCACCTGGATTTAAATAATCGATAATTTCTGCAAGTTCGGGATTAAGAGATAAAACTTCTGCTCTGATATTTTGCCAAGTCGTTTCTTCAATCGAACTTAAATGACACGTTTTTCGCATTCTTCACCTAATATTTTTTCAAAACCTAACGCTCCGCCGAGCACATCCAACTCCTCGTTGTAAAAGCAAGACTTAATTCTTTATGCAGCCTTTTTAATTTGTTTTTCTTTTTGTTTTAGATCGTAGATTTCCCTGCGATCAACAGGCATAGCACGCGGTGCACTAATACCTATACGAGCCTGACCTTTTTCAAAACCGACTAATATAATTTTGATTTCACCCATTTCACCTAATACAATTTCTTCTCCGATATGTCTTGATAATATCAACATTTTAATTTCCTCCTAAAAATATTTGTAAATCTATTTAAACATCAAAACCAACTACTTGCTCTTTTAAAACGGTTGTGTTTCCTTCTTCTGTTGGTGTGATATAACCATATTTAATACCTCGTATAATGGCATGTGTCATATTCTTACATTTCAGTTTTTTCTTTATTTCACCTCTATATTGTTCAACGGTTTTTCGACTTATTTTTAATAACTCAGCTGTTTCGGTTGAACTATGTCCCAATGCGGCAAGAGATAAACATTCTTTTTCTCGTTTAGTTAGTCTTTTATCAAAAAGCATTTTTGCCTTAAGCCCAACATTAAAAAGCATAGACTCCACTGTTTTAATTTGTTTTTTATTAGGTGTTTTATTACCTAGAAATTCGATTAAGCTTTTTGCTAGAGAATGTTTTTTCATAATAATTTCACCTATATATTAATTTAAAAAAATCATTGTTTTCTTACTAAAGTCTTTAATAAAATTTTAAGTTCACTTATATCTACGGGTTTTTGCATGATGGCATTAAATTTTGCATTCTTACTTTTTTCTTTAACTTCTGTTGTAGGGTTCGCAGTAATCGCGATGATTGGTATATCTTTTAATAAGATATTTTCTCGTATTTTAGTTGCAGCTTGGATTCCATCCATTCCGGGCATTTGTATATCCATTAGAACCACATCATGTGATTTGCATAACATATCTAGTGCTTCATAACCGTTATTAGCTATATCAACTTTGCAATTAATGTTTTTTAACAATTCACTATGTATCTTTTGTATGATGAGATCATCTTCGACTAATAGCACTGATAACTTCTTGGTTTTTTTACATTCGGATGATTTTATAAAAGAGTTATCACCAGATGTGTTTTGTGCATTTGTTATTAAATAATTGGCAAACTTGAGTAACTCTTTTCCTAGCATAGCTATGTCTTTAAAATAAGTTTTTTGCACCGAGCTTAATGGTAGTTTTTCATGGTTAAGTAAGTGAATACATCCTAAAATGCCAGTTAAAGGGGTAAGAAGATTATGACTTAGTACCTGGCGGTTTACTGGAAGGTTGATAGTATTCATATGTTGCTCCTTGTAACCTGTATATATAGTGTTAGTAATCTATTGCTATGTAAGTTTAAATATTTAAACTAATTTACTTAGTATTTTACCATTAATAGGCGTGATTTTATACAGCATAAATCTGTATATTTTGTAATCAAATTGCTATAATAACTTTATCAAAAAGATGAGTTATTGATTTATAAAATAATTCTATCTAGATAAATATGGTGATAGGAAAGAGAATATAGTGCTTTAATAAGCATGATTTATAACAACTAAAGGTGATTACTATGACTGATAAAATATGGCATCTCGCTGAATCTACAGAAGAAACAAAAGTGACCAAATTGGAATTACAGTTGTGGCGAGTTCTTCATGGTTTTATGCGCTGGCAAGAAGAATGCGAAAAAATGGCTAATAATAACGAGCTATCGTCCGACGAGCTGGCTGTACTACATATCATTAGGATGAAAGATAGGCCTAAAACAATAGCAGATATCGGTAGATTACTAAATAGAGATAACCCTTTCAGCATTAACTACAATATAAATAAGCTGCTAAAATTAGGATTAGTCAAAAAAATCCCAACAGCCAGCAAGAAGCAGTATCAGTATTCTATTACTGAGGAAGGTATGAAAAATACAAATGCTTATACTGAAGCACGCAGGAGTATTTTTATTAATGAATTTACAAAAGATTTGCAACAAATTAATTTAGAGGAAATCACTAACGGGCTAATGAAGTTAAAAGGCATTTATGAAGAAGCAGCTTGTGTAGCCTCGTCTTATAAACCAGAAAATCAAAATAAAAAGCAGAAATAAATTATTTAATAAATAATTATTTTTACTTATAGTAATGGAGAAATCAATAAAACATATTGCCAGTGAGTATGGGACAAGCCAAATTCACATTTTGCTTTTATTCTTAAAAAAAACGATTCCAAATATCATTATTTAATAATAGAAAACAGTTAAGCAAAATCACCGGCGCTTGCTGATAAGTTAGCGAATACACCTCACATCAGTGATCCCGCTCGAACCGAAAATATGATTAAAGAAATCGAGGAAGGCGAAGTTGCTTTTGAAGTAGGTGATCTCAATGCATAAAACTGAGGATATCAATATGATAAAAGCTAAATCCCCAGAAAAAGCAAGCCTAGAGCTATTGTTGCAAAAAAACCAAAAATTTGCAGATCATTATAAAACAAGTCCTATCATGCATCTTATTAAAAGTAATGACATGAAGGAGAAGAAAAAAAGAGAAAGACTGTTAGATTGTATACAAACTTTCTCTGACTACTTTCAAAAAACAGTTATATTAAGAAATGCTCTTTGTGATAACCGAAAATTTCTAGCAGTAACGCAGCTGCACCTTCAAGAAGAATTCTGCCACAATCTTAAACTTCTGGCCGATAGAAGTTATAATCCGCCGACATGGAATCCTATTTTGGATGCCACGGCCAGTTGGTTTACTTGGAAGATGTTTACCTTGGATAATGAGGAAAAAATTGTGTTAATGCATCTTGTGCTAGAAACCAGTGCAAATATATTTTTCAAAGAAGCACATAAGGTAATGCATGCGTATGGAGAGACAGATTATTTTAAAATTCATGCAGAGGTAGACAGCGAGCATGAAAAAATGGGAGCAGAGCTTTTAAAAAATCTCAGCACTGATAAATATGAACGATTACTTGAAGTACAATATCAAGGTTGGGAAATGCTTAATGCGGTTTGCGATCAAATCGCTGCTTTAACAAATTCTGAACATGGTAGTTGCGTCTTGTAACATAACACCAAAGAACCTAGATTTTGAAAAAAACATGAGAAAGGGGTATCATTATTTAACAACCAACAGTGCTGATTGCTGCGTATTCGTTCAGTTAGCTACAATTTATTTACCTGAAGAGCTATGGAATAACCATCATGACACTATCAACACTACGCCTGAAAAAAAATGAAGACCGACGCATACGTGCTGGGCATGTGTGGATTTACAGCAATGAGATAGACAGTGCAGCGACACCGTTAAAAAATTTCAGCGCGGGGCAAGAAGTGTTAGTGATCGCGCATGATAAAACACCTCTAGGCGTTGCATATGTCAATCCGCATTCATTGATTTCTGCGCGTTTATTTACTCGCAATCCTAAAGAACAACTCGATGAGAATTTGTTAGTTTCGCGTATTAAGACTGCTCTCACTTGGCGAGAACGCTTATTTTCAAAATCTTTTTATCGTTTAGTCTTCGGTGAAAGTGACGGGCTTCCAGGCGTCATCATTGATCGTTTTGCAAATGATTTCGTCATGCAAATTAATACCGCTGGCATGGAGGCAAAAAAAGATTTGCTTTGTAGCGCATTACAAACAGCCATCCCAACGGTAAATTCCATTTTGTTACGCAATGATAGTGGGATACGACAATATGAAAATTTAGAAACGTATGTGGCAGCAGGATTGGGATCGCCACCGAAAAAAATTCAACTTGAAGAAAATGATGCCATTTTTTATGCGCCTCTTTGGGAAGGACAAAAAACCGGTTGGTTTTACGATCATCGTTTAAATCGCTCGCGCTTACCAAATTATGTCGTCAATCGGCGCGTATTAGATGTTTTTAGTTATTTAGGCGCATGGGGAATTCAAGCCGCAAAGTTTGGCGCAAAAGAAATTTATTGTGTGGATTCTTCCGCTTTCGCTACCGCTTTGATTGAAGAAAATGCAAAGCTAAATCATGTGGCAGAAAAAACGAAGATACTGTGTGAAGATGCTTTTGTTGCATTAAAGAATTTACATCAAGCGAAAGAAAAATTTGATGTCATTATATTAGATCCTCCCGCATTTATTAAAAAACAAAAAGACAGTAAAGAAGGATCATTGGCTTACCAGCGTATTAATGAAGCGGCATTAAAATTATTATCCCCTGGCGGAATTTTGATTTCTTGTTCTTGCTCTATGCATTTTCAATATGATGATTTAGTACAATCCATACGCCGCGCGGGTTTAAATACAAATAGCTTGTTACAAATGGTGGAACGTGGACATCAGGCACCGGATCATCCGGTGCATTTAGCTATTCCTGAAACGGATTATTTGAAAATGGTGATCGTGCGGAATATACATTCACCCTAGTGATGGCCACCTCGGCGAGCTTGCGAAATCGGCTGACTCGTACTTTTTATCGTAGTCTCGGGTAACTTTATCTGACAGTTTTCAAATAATTTATCAAAATTTTTGTTTGAATTATCCTCATATTTCCAGCCTTTAAGCTGACATATTCTGGCGCATGCTTTTGAAAATACAGGATCACCAATTTCTTCAATAATGATAGTTTGATTTTTACTGTTCTTACGTAATGATGCACAAAGTTGATATGCAAAAGACAAGTGCGCGTTTGTATAAGCATTAAACAACTGATCTGCTAATAAATTTGCATTAAGTCCACTGATTTTTTTCAGCGCTTGCAAAAGCATATCTCTCGATATTGGCTTTTCAAACTTAATTTGCTGCTTCAATGCTCCCATAACTTTTTCTATATCTATATTTTTATAGCGTGCTAGCAACGTCGCGAAAATTCGTGACATATTATTGTTAACAGGTGAGTTAAGCAAAAATGTTTGATATCCATTTGTATTCGTACAACGTTCAACATAACAGTAATCATTCGCTGTTTGCTGAGATGCGCGCGTCATTAATACTTCTTTATTAAGGCTCAGTTTATCTACGGAATAAAATATACATTCACCCGGCTTTAAACCTTCTGATGTCCCTTCTCCTTCCTCCTCCTCTGTACTACCAGCAGAGACTAAAGTAGGTTTAGTATTTTGAAGGCTATCCATGAACTCACTCTCATCCATTTTTATTGGCGAACTGTGGCTCACTTCAAATGATACAAATAAATCTTGAGAAGATATATGGTGATCTTCAAAAAATACTCCTGGTTGACCATTTGACGAGTGGTTTGTGCTACCGCCAGTGCCAATGAAGTTCGTCAGAGACCTATCAACTGAACTCGTCCTAGAACGGTTCCCATGATCTATTTGAGTGCTCTGTAATGAGACGGATGTGGAGATGCTTGGTTCGTGTTCATTCATTTGTCGTAAAATATTCAATGTCTGCTCTGCATCAAGCCCTAATTTTTCATACGCATTTTTAATATCCTCGTTTGACCCATTAAGGTTTTTAATAACTTTTTCTATATCCTGTATATTTAAAAGTAAAAAATTCTGGAAAATAGTATCGTGAAAAGAACCATTTATCATAGAACGAACAATGTTTTTTTCCTTGGATAATGCAACAGAGGAAACAGAAAAATCTTTCTTCAATTTTTCCCAACGCTTCAATTTTATAACAGCATTATCCGAATTCTTTTTAAATTCATCCCATATGAATCCAATTTTCTTATGTAACTCCATATCTGCACGTGCAAAAAATTTCTTAAGATATATTTCTTGCGCTTCTATTGCTTTTACTAATTGAGAATTTTGTTCTTTTTCGGCTTGTTCCAGCATCCAGACATAATGATTTTCTGAAAATAATTTATTTTTTTCATTATTCGTGATTTTGAGACCACAATTTTTTATTCTTCTGGCAAGAGAATCATTTTTTTCGAACAATGATTTCTTTTCATCGAACAATAGTTTGTTATCCCTAGCCCTTTTTCTCTTTTCTTCCTCAGCCGAGATTTGACTTTGCGTTTGATGGAGATCAAATGCTCCCCCTAGAGCCATTGATAGATCGATATAGTCTTTTACAGACTCTTTGTTGTCTGCTAATACTTTCTGTAAAGTTTGGCGTTCCCGCAGCAATAATGACAATAACAACGGCCTACGTCCCAGAATTCGGATGGTTTCTATGTTACGATTTAAACAAATTTCAGCAAAAACTTTATCTTGTTCATTACCAGCAGAAAAACCTAAACTCGACATTGCGGATACACAACCCTCTCTGCTTGAACTTGAAGGCATGAGACGCGTTTGTAACATTTCTTTAAATGTCACAATCGCTTCCGTTTTTGAAGATGGCTTCTTCCATCTTCTATTAGCACTAAACATAATCAAAGGCTTTACCACGGAATCCCGATTAAGTAACAATTGTTGTTGAAGCACAGGATACTTGACATTGTAATTTATAATCGCATCACCCTGTCGGGACATGCCAAAAACATTCAGAGTGAAAAAATCTTTAAAACGATTATAAAAATATTTTAAAACTCCAACATCACTAGGCACTTTATCATCCATACCAAGACGGTTTTTAATCCAGGTAGAAAAATATTCGCCCACGTCTTTCAACTTAGTGCTTTTACCCACAGGCACGGCAACAGGTAAAACAGGTTTTCGACAAAAACTATCTACTTCTTTAGAAAGTCTTTCTAAATCTTGATAAAGTTGATTATATAGATCCTTAGCTAGATTTTTAACTAAGTCATCCACTGGAATTTCCTTGGGAGCTTCATTAACCGGGAAATGCCATGCATCCATTGTTTTTTTATTATTAGGGTCTAATAATATTGCAAGTAGTGTTGGATTAGCTTTTGGTCCTGTCCCTGCTAATTTTATCATTTCGTCTATTATCTTTTCTTGTATTACCTTTTCTTCTTTTTCCGGTTCTGCCGATTTGCTTTCAATATTTGCATATGAAATTACTCGACGAGCAGCAACCGAATTATGTTTTGCGTCTATATCATCTGCTAAACTTGGCTTTTCATCTCGTTTTGAATCTGAACTGCGGCTATCACTCATATGCTTAAATCTCAATCTAAAATTAAGAAAGCGAAACACCCTATTCCTTAGTTTTATTATAAGTGATATTACATTAATAAATCCTTAAAAGAATAATGCAAAAACTTGATTTTTTATCATGGTGTTATAGGAAACCCCGCAGCACTTTCTGCCACGGGAGATGTTTTGTTAAGGAGGAGAGAATTAGGGTCTATTAACTCTGTATCTTATTATCAACCGTATAAATAGCTTGTAGTATTTTAAGTGCTTCATACAATTGGAAATCTTGTGTAGCAATATCAGAATAATCGCCGGTATTGACTACAACACTTGGAGCATTGGCTTGGCTCTTGAGGTGATTTTTCAATTCATACTCTCTGATTGGCCCCAAAATAAGTGCGTCAGGGTTATTGCTAGTCACTTTAAAATTCTCTACAGCCACATCGGGAATAATACCTTTATTCTGTATTTGGCGTCCTGCAGGTGTGTAATAAAGTGCGGTCGTCAATTTGAGCGCATGGGTTTTATCCAAGGGAATAACTGTTTGCACAGAACCTTTACCAAAACTAGTGGTTCCCACAATCACAGCACGACGATAATCTTGTAAAGCACCCGCTACAATTTCAGAAGCCGAAGCGCTGCCTTCATTAATTAACACAATAATGGGAGCATTACTTACAATATCATCACCCGTGGCTTTAGCTTCATATTGTAATTGTGGTAAATGGCCTTGTGTATAAACAATCAATTTCTTAAAGGAATGCAAGTTTTTACTATCTAGAAAGAGATCTACAACTTTAACTGCGCTATCAAGCAAGCCGCCTGGGTTATTACGTAAATCAATAACCAATCCTTTCAATTTCCCACCGGTAGATTTTTGTAAACTTTCGATAGCTTGGCGAGTTAACGTTGGCGTTGTTTCTTGAAATTGGCTAATGCGTATATAACCTACGTTATTGTTTAACATTTTACTTTTTACTGCATCGATATGAATCATATCGCGTGTTAAAGTGAATTTAAGTGGTTTTTCAGCGCCTTTGCGCAATATAGTAAGAGTAATTTGTGTGCCTTTTTTCCCGTGAATGGCATCTACCGCTTCATTCAAGGACATGTTATTTACCATCTTGTCATTGATAGCAACAATGTAATCACCGGGTTTTATCCCTGCTTTTGCTGCAGGAGTATCATCAACAGGGCTAATGACTTTGAGAACATCATATTCACCCATCACTTCAATACCAATGCCACCAAACTCACCACTGGTTTCCATGAGTAGTGTTCTATAAGCATCTTGATCAAGGTATTCTGAATGTGGATCTAAACCAGCGACAATGCCACGAATAGCGTCTTCTAATAGCTTTTGCTCGCTGATTGGTTTGACATAGAATTCATTAATCAGTGCAATAGTATTGGTAAATCGTGAAACATCGGTTTCTTGCAGCGACTTATCTTTATCCTTGCTGTCTTTATCCGGGGTCACCATGGCGGGTGGAGGCGCATCTTTATCAGCGGCATAAGCAAATGCGGGATATGAGATTGAAAATACTACCATTATTGATGAAACAATAAAAAAACCTACCAGCCGCCTGATAAAGCTCGTTATCATTGCCGTTTCCTTACTATGAGTAAATTAAAAGATTATGCCTATTATTCTAGTATAGCTGATGTTTAACAAATAAGATGCCTTTTCTTAGCTAAACTGATAAAATTCAGTAACCTGAGGGGGATCAGGCTTGACAAAAGGACTTATCTAGTTAAATAAGTCCTTTTGTCAAGCCTGACCCCATAATAATACGAGGCTTAACCCTGTGAAACCGGATTCGACTGATAGAAAAGTTGTCATTGAACAACACAAGAAATTCTCCCAATCCGCGCTTTGGCGTCTACAGCGCGAGTATTTTGATCAAGAAGGGATCAATGCATGGGTCAATCAAGTCCCGTTTTATATCACCAGTAATCCCTTTATTGCTGACTGCTATGCTCATCTCGTCTTGTCCTTTATTCGTGACTGGATTAAGAAAAATCCTGACGCAAAAAATCATCCTTTTTACATTATGGAATTGGGTACAGGGTCAGGGCGATTCAGTTATTACGTACTAAAAACCTTACATAGTCTGCTAGAAAAATTCGGGATGAATGATATTTCTGTTTGCTATGTCATGAGTGATTTCACTAAAAATAATATTAAATACTACGAAACACATCCTGCATTAAAACCTTTTATTGAAAAAGGATTAGTCGACTTTGCTATTTTTGATATGGAAACTGAACGTCCTATTACATTAATTAAAAAAAATATTCGCTTAAATCCCGAAGTGCTGGTTAATCCACTCATCGTATTTGCTAATTATATTTTTGATACAGTTTCTCACGACTCTTTTGCTGTACATGAAGGAAAGTTTTATGAGTTATTACTCACTCTCAGCACCGATGAAACCAACATGCAAAGCGGTCGTCCAAAAGACATGGAAAAAATATCTGTTGATTACAGCGTGAATGAAGCGAAAGGTGCATATTACGGAGACCCGCATCTTGATAGTATTCTCGACGAATACAAAAAAACGTTGCGCGAGACAAGTTTCTTATTTCCAATTGGCTCAATACATGCAATCAAATTTCTTAAAAAATTATCCAATAATAAATTATTTATAATATCAACCGATAAAGGTTACAGCACGATTGATGCGCTCGATAATTTAGGTCATCCTTCAATTTCATTCCATGGCAGCTTTTCCATGATGGTAAACTTCCATGCGCTGGCTAATTATTTTAAAAATAGTGGTGGTGATTATTTCTTACAAACTTCTCGCAAAGGAATTAAAACTTCGATTTTCATGAGCGGAGTTCGCTTAGATGAACTGCCAGAAACTTCTTTCACTGTTCAAGAGCGCGTCGAAGAATTCAGCCCTTCTGATTATTTCACTTTACATCGTCGCATGAGTGATTCTTTCCAAGAATGTAATTTAGAAACAATTGCTGCGCATATGCAATTAACAAAATGGGATCCACATATTTATTTAAAATTAAGCAGTCGCGTTACATCATTAGTCGATGAAACAGATAGCGATACCATTAATTTCATGGCACAAAACATGCCGAACATGGCAGCAAATTATTATTTCATGCCTAAATCAGAATGTATTTTATTTGAGATCGCTGTATTTTTCCACGCAATAAAACGTCATGCAGATGCATTAAATTATTACCAACAAGCGCAAGCTTACGTTGGTGAGCAATTTGGTTTATTTTATAATATGGCCTTGTGTCAACATCAAGTGGGTCAAAATGAAGAGGCGCTCGTGAATTTCAACCATGCATTGCGACTCGATCCAGAATCTAAAGAAACGGAAGAGTGGGTAACCCATTTAAAGAAACTATTGTCAGAAAAACCTACCGATTGATAAATACGCTCGAAACTATATTCTTTTTGCCATTGCTGGCTCAGTGGATTCGCAGCTAATGGAAAATAATACATATCAATATTTGTAATGCGTAAGGTTTTCTCATCATACGCATAAATTTTAAACCCAGGATTATTTCCAAAAATCGGACTGATCGATGGAGTAAACATCACTGGAATTTCTACATTTTGGTTTGCATCAATACGTTGAAAAGCATCGAGATGAATATGCGCTGGAAAAATTCCCATCACTGTAAACGCAAATTCTTTTAATTCCGCACGAAAAGCTTGGTAATAGTCGGGCTGCCAAAATGTCCAAATCACTCCAAGTTTTCCTGTAAATGTTGCATACACATCAATACTATCTGGAATATGAAAAGCAATTAATACGCGTTGATTTTGCTGGGCAGCGAATAGTAATTGTTGGTGTAACCATCTTAATTGATTTTTTGCAGCTTCTTGCATGACTTTATTGCCAGCCATTTGTTTCGCAAATAACATGGTATCTAAAATAATAATCCGCTGGTTGCTATTGGTCGGGATGTTTACTGCATAATAACCAGCGTTCGGAAAATCGCGCAAAAAATTCTGTAGATTGCTTGGATTTTTAATTAACTGCGCCAAAGTATCTGTTGTGTCTTTTAAAAACTCGCCGTTAGGAACCACTTTGTAATCGCTACTGTACGTATCATTATTTCCCATCATGGGATAAACATCAATTTGCGGAAAAGTTTGTGCTATCTGGTACATTAAAAATTGTAGTGTCTTTTTAACAAAATTTTTATATCCAGAGAATGATCGATCTCCTGAATATTTAATATATTGTTTACGATATTCGTGCGCCAGATAATCGCCTAGCATAATGACAAATTTTGGCTGCTCTATTTGGCTGATTTCTTTCAGCGCTGTTAGAGTTGATTTTAATAAAACATAATTTGTATCATGATAATATTTTGTCATTGAAATATCAGGATTACTCTCAAAAATACTGGCCCATTTTAAATAATTTGCGGCACGTAATTTATTCAACATCGGGCAGGGGGTCGCAGCTTTTTCACATCCTGAAAATGGATCAAAATGAATATCAGCGATTCCGATAAATTTACTATTTTGCAGTGTTTGGACTGCAGTCAATGACGCCAACACGGGTTGGCAAATAATAATGGCTATAAAAAAAATTAATTTCCCAATTGTACTTAACATATTATACCCATTACCGCGCCTGTTGATGACATGCGACACAGCCATAACTTGAATTAAACATAATAGTTTTATTAGGGTCAAGATAATCTTTTTGAAAATTCGCTACATTTTCTTGAGCATGAGCAATCCGGTTTTCTAACAATGTGCGATAAGGCCAAGATGAATAATTTTTAGCGAGTTTAGCATTATTATAAATTGTGATAGCCGTCTGCCAATCCCCCGCTTTTACTAGCATATCACCCATATTAAGAAAAAAACCTTCAAAATTAAAAGGCGCAATCCAGGAATTCCAACAAGCACGTTCTCGTCCTTGCTGGGTCTCACGCTGCATATAAGGACTAAAATCCGGATGATGTCTATCAATTTTTTCATCTGCACATAAATCCAATGTCCGCCATTGCCATTCTAATCCTTCTTTAAATCTATCTGATTGTGACGGCAAAACACTCATCACGTATCCGCCCGTAAAATAATTAAATTCTGGCCATACATGAATAGCGCGCTTCAAAGTGTAATAGCCATGCACTTTTTCACGCTCATCATGAAAAATATTTCCTATCACCAATTGACTATCCCCTAAAAAACCAAGATAACGTGCATCCTTAGGATCAAGCGCAACAGCATCCGCAAAATAATTTTTTGCTAAAATAATTTCATCCACAATAGTGGGTGGAATGGTTTTTTCGCGTTGCCGTTCTGTGATTTTCCAGATGTGTAAAAACCCTAAGTGCGCAGCCAACGTAGGATCATTAGGATTTTGTAAATAAGCTGCCATCAATAACCGTTGTGCAGCAGAAATATCTTGATAACGTCCTTTATGTAGCGTATCCCAAAACAACTGCTGTGCTTGCTGTGCCAATACGCTGTGCGAGGCAACGGCTTGTTTTTTGGGAGTAAAAGTAACTGCGGCATCTTCGCATGCAGTCAATATGAAACAAAATAAGCCTATCCCAATAAACTTCAAATACATGCAGCAATATCCCTTTGAATTTCTCTTTTTATATCACATCCTCATAAAACATCATAATAAGTGGGGTGCGACCAAAGAGGTCATAGAGTCATGGGTCCTATTGTAGAAAAATACCCTTGTTTTATGTAAAATTTTAATATAAATTGGGCTTAGTTTATTAAATTTTTTTATTAAATTACCCTTGTTTTATGATAAAATAGATTTAAATGAGGAATAAGACATTGATTTCAAGAACAATTTTAAAATCTCTGCAAATTTGGGCTAATGATCCTAATCACAAGCCTCTTATTTTACGTGGTGCACGACAAATAGGTAAAACTACAATAGTTAAAGAATTTGGCAAGCAATTTGATATCTTTATTTCATTGAATCTAGAGCTTTTATCTGATCGAAAACTTTTTGAACAAGAACTTCCTATTCAACAATTACTCGAGGCAATTCTTTTTTACAAAAATATAACAAGAGAGCCAAGTCAACGTTTTCTTATTTTTATAGATGAAATTCAATACTCACCTGCAGCAGTAGGCATATTGCGTTATTTTTATGAAGAATTTCCAAAAATTTATGTTATTGCGGCAGGTTCATTACTTGAAACACTAATCGATACCCATGTTTCATTTCCAGTGGGGCGGGTTGAATATCAATATATGTATCCTTTAACTTTTGAAGAATTTTTATTTGCTTTTAATGAAAAAGCTGCGGTTGACGTTCTCAACAGTCATGAAATTCCTGACTATACACATGACAAACTTCTTGAGCTATTTCATCTCTACACTATGATTGGAGGTATGCCCGAAGTCGTCGCATCATTTGTAAAAAATCGCGATTGGACTAAATTATCAAAAATTTATCAAAGTTTATTAATCGGTTATCAAGATGATGTTGGTAAATACGCAAAAACCAATGCACAGGCGACAGTGATACGGCATGTCATTGATAAAGCCCCCCTTAATGCAGGTACACGCATAACCTTCCAAAATTTTGGTCAATCTAATTATGGTTCGCGTGAAATCAAAGAAGCCTTATTAATCCTAGAAAAAGCCATGTTAATTAAATTAATATATCCTACAACAAATCTAAAAC
Source organism: uncultured Gammaproteobacteria bacterium (assembly GCA_963710715.1). Classification (GTDB taxonomy): domain Bacteria; phylum Pseudomonadota; class Gammaproteobacteria; order DSM-16500; family DSM-16500; genus CAVQBL01. Next base: position 102,084 of record CAVQBL010000017.1, read on the forward strand.
CTCCTTTCGAGCCAGATAATAAAAAATCTCCTCGTTTGCAATTTCTAGATACGGGTTTAGTAAATTTTTTCATGGGGCTACAAAAAGAAATTTTTGCATTAAAAGATCTTAATAACTTATATCAAGGAAGGATTACAGAACATATTGTTGGACAACAACTTTTAGGGACTCATACAGTGGATCAAAATCATTTATTATTTTGGGTGAGAGAAAAATCACAATCTTCGGCCGAAATTGATTTTGTTTTCCCTCATGGCAGTCAGTTAATACCTATAGAAGTTAAATCAGGCAAAACAGGATCGCTACGATCACTGCATTCGTTTATTGATTTTTCTGAAAATAATCTTTTTGCAATACGTCTTTATAATGGAAAAATATTTCGTGAAAGAATAAAATCTATAGGAGGAAAATCATTTGAACTTCTTAATCTTCCTTATTATTTGTGTGGGCAATTAGATAGATATATACGTAGCGTTATCTAGTCCCATAGGATCGAGCGAAACAGCATCCGGCTGTTTGTTCTACAGTGATAAAATGAATACTCTCAAGGCTTGTACCGCGTTACTTGAGATACCTCCTGAGAGCTTTTCCTTTCTTGCGTTTTTGTAGATGAATCTTCTATTTGGGGTAATCTTCTCAAGGCAAACTTCGGCGATAAAGAAACACTCAATTTTAACCCAAGAACATCACGCAAAATATTTTTGACATCCTCTTTCACCGTCGGTTTTTTCAAAAAACTGATCATTCCATTCGAAGTACATTTCTCTTTGGTTTTCTCATACTCATTCATCGTTGTCCAAGGTACAATTTTGACTTGGTTCTTTTTAGAGGTGTTCTCTGCCGATTCTAATTTACGTATTAACTTAGCTGTATAGTGCCCATCATAATCAAGACCCATAAAGATTAACTGATAAGGCTTTTTTTCGTTTTTTGCCTGCGTAAATTCTTTTACAGCCATATCACTATTTGTAGCTCTGCCTATTATGGTGTCAATGGCATCGTAAAATCCTATTATTTTAAGGAGATTTTCCATGGTATCGAGGTTACCCTTCATCTTATCAACCAGGAGTATTTTTATTTCTTCCGGGTTTCCTTTACCAAAACACATAAGATATTCTCCTGAAATCCTAAATCAATATTCTAAACAAAAATAATCATTTCGGTATATAATCATTGGCAATGACCCCAGGGAGAAAATGCATATGCGATGCATCAGGATGATCAAGCTAACTTTACTTGCTATGCTAATATTAACCTCAGCATCATCATTTGCCAACATTAAACCCCCTATTTCCCCTATCATTACTCCGCATGTTTCTGAGGAAGCTAAAAAAAATATTAACTGGAAGGCTGCATTTTTAACTGAAAAAAAAGGGCAGGTTGTTTTCATGAATATCTCACCTGATACTTGTCCAAGCAATGAAATAGGCATGGAAACACATAAATATGATCAAGTCATCTTTGTAGTTGAAGGGGCAGGGAAAGCGATACTGAATAAGGAAACATCCTCTATTGCATCAGGTGATATGATTCTCATTCCGCAAGGAACACCCCACAATGTCATTAACCTTAGCACAAAGAACCCATTAAAACTCATTAGCATTTGTTCGGGTATTGAGATACCGCCCCATGCTGTTTATAAAAAGAAAGCGGATGAACCTGTAGGATTGGCTAGAGTGCTATTACGCTAAAAATATTGCTAGGACGTTGTTTCTTTGCATGCGAAAATTGCATCATCCTGAACTAGCAGATGATGTGATGCAAAAAAGCAACACGGCTATAATTATATGAATAAACCTCAATTTCTCGAAAAAGGTTTTCACCGTAAACCCCGCTTTTGGCTAACTGTGCTGGCGGTAATAATCATTATTCTATTATTTAGACACTGTCAAAGCTTATCTGCTCGTCATAAACAACACCCTATCCAAGGATTGCCCGTTGTATTAGCAACTGCACAAACCAGTGATGTACCCGTTTATTTATCCGCATTGGGTGCAGTGACACCCACTTATTCCGTGACGGTAAGAACCCAAATCAATGGTCAATTATTGGAAGTATTATTCACAGAAGGCCAAATGGTAAAAAAAGGCGATCTCTTGGCACAAATTGATCCGCGTCCCTATGAAGCACAATTAATTCAATACGAAGGGCAGTATGCGCGTGACCAAGCCCTACTTGCGAATGCAAAAATCGACCTTCAACGTTATCAAAAACTTTGGAAAGAAGATTCTGTCGCCAAACAAATTCTTGATACACAAGTAGCATTAGTCCAACAAGATGAAGGAACAGTTAAGATAGACGAGGGATTACTTGCAAGCACAAAACTCAATCTTTACTATACCCGCATTATTTCACCGATCGATGGGCGCGTGGGATTGCGTTTAGTGGATCCGGGCAATTATGTACAAACGACTGATACAACCGGTATAGCTGTCATCAATATGTTGAATCCCATTACTGTCGTGTTCACACTCCCTGAAGATAATATTCCACAAGTGCAACAGCACATGAATGCAAATAAGCCGCTCGAAGTTAAAGCTTATGATCGAGCACAGAATATATTATTGGCAACGGGTAAATTACTTACCATCGATAACCAAATTGATCCGACTACGGGAACAGTAAAGCTCAAAGCCCAGTTTCAAAATGATGATAATCATTTATTTCCCAGCCAATTTGTTAACGTACAGCTACTCATTGATACGCTAGAGAATGCCACCATCGTACCAACAGCCGCTATACAACATGGATCGCAAGGAACCTTTGTTTATTTGTTAAGCAATGATAATACCGTAAAAGTCACACCTATCGTCACCGGGGTAACGAGCGGTGACAATACTGTGATTACTGCAGGCGTTTCTCCAGGAGAATCTGTTGTTGTTGAAGGAGCGGATCAGCTGACGGATGGTGCTAAAGTCACTATCATGAATGCCAAACCCTCTTCATCACAAACGAAACCAGCGGATAGCGCTAAAGAGCAGCGAGCTACCTCATGAACCTTTCAGGTCCATTTATCACACGAACAATTGCTACTTCGTTGCTCATGTTTGCCATTTTTCTCGTTGGAATCTTAGCATATCAACTGTTACCAATCTCTTCTTTGCCCGAGGTGGAATATCCCACTATTCAAGTCGTGACTTTTTATCCCGGTGCCAGTCCCGATGTCATGGCAACCTCTGTAACAGCGCCACTCGAACGACAATTTGGTCAAATGCCCGGTCTTGATCAAATGACTTCAACCAGTTCAAGTGGAGCATCGATTATTAATTTACAATTTAGCTTGAGTATGAGCTTGGATGTCGCTGAACAAGAAGTTCAAGCGGCTATTAATGCTGCCACCACTTATTTACCAACTGACTTGCCTACACCGCCCATATACAATAAAGTCAATCCTGCCGATGCTCCTATTCTCACACTCGCGCTCACATCAAAAACATTGCCTTTACCACAGGTTGAAGATTTTGCTGATACAAGACTCGCGCAAAAAATTTCTCAACAACCCGGCGTTGGCTTAGTGTCCATTAGTGGCGGCCAACGACCCGCGGTACGCGTACAAGTTAATCCAACTGCATTAGCCGCATATGGATTAACTCTAGAGAGGGTGCGTTCTGCCATCACGACTGCGAATGTTAATGCAGCAAAAGGTAGTTTCGATGGACCCCGTCTCGCTTACATCATTAATGCAAACGATCAATTGTTATCTAGCGCTGATTATCGTCCACTCATTATTGCTTACAAAAATGGCGCGCCGGTTCGATTATCCGATATAGCCAATGTAATCGATGATACTGAAAATGTTAAGCAAGCAGCATGGATGAATTTGGAGCCTGCTGTCATCATGAATATTCAACGTCAACCCGGAGCAAATGTTATTAATGTTGTTGATGGGATCAAAGCATTGTTACCCAAATTGCGCGCCTTGTTACCTGCTGATATTAAGGTACATATATTAAGCGATAGAACGATTACTATTCGAGCTTCTGTAAAAGATGTGCAACTCGAATTAATTTTATCCGTCATCCTGGTTGTGTTAGTCATTTTTTTATTTTTACGCAATATTCCTGCAACGATTATTCCTAGCATTGCTGTACCGTTATCATTGATTGGTACCTTTGGTGCTATGTATTTATTAAGTTTCAGTTTAAATAATTTAACGTTGATGGCACTCACAATTGCAGCGGGTTTTGTGGTTGACGATGCTATTGTGATGATTGAAAATATTTCGCGTTACATTGAACAAGGTTATGCACCACTTGAAGCTGCTATAAAAGGTGCCGAACAAATTGGTTTTACTATCTTGTCATTGACTGTTTCATTGATTGGCGTATTAATTCCATTACTTTTTATGAGTGATGTCGTTGGCCGTTTATTTCGTGAATTTGCTATCACCTTGTCAGTCACTATTCTCATTTCAGCTTTTATTTCACTTACTCTAACACCCATGATGTGCGCACGCATTTTGCGTCAGCGCGGAACGAAAGAAATGAGTCGCTTTGAACAAAATGCTGCTACTACATTGAATCGTGTTATTGAACGTTATAGTGTTTCATTGCGTTGGGTGCTTGATCACCAACCGCAAACATTAATTGTTGCTTTTATCACTCTCGTCTTAACTTGTATTTTGTTTTATTTCATTCCGAAAGGATTTTTCCCCGTACAAGACACTGGTATCATTCAAGGTATTTCTGAAGCGCCGCAAACTATTTCATTTCCAGCCATGGCAGAACGTCAAAAAGCATTAGCAAAAATTGTATTATCGGATCCTGCTGTTGAAAATTTATCTTCATTTATTGGTATTGATGGAACCAACATAACACTGAACAGTGGTCGCATGCTTATCACACTTAAACCGTTAGCAGAACGTGATGCGAATGCAAGTGAAGTGATTCGTCGCTTACAACCCAAACTTGCAAAAGTTCCTGATGCCACACTTTACATGCAACCCGTACAAGATTTAACAATTGATACGCGCGTGAGTCGCACACAGTACCAGTACAGTGTGGGCTCTCCTAATGCAGCAGAAGTATCAAAATGGACAACCCTGTTAGTAAATAAATTACGTCAGTCACCCGTGTTACGTGATGTAGCAAGCGATCAACAAAATCTAGGTTTACAAACATCCATCTTAATTGATCGTGATACGGCATATCGACTCGGGATTACACTGCAAATGATTGATGACACATTGTATGATGCGTTTGGCCAGCGACAAGTTTCAACGATGTTTACGCAACGCAATCAATATCACGTTATACTTGAAGCATTACCTAAATTAGATCAAGGACCGCCCGCTCTCGATAATATTTATGTTAATTCAGCAACCGGCGGCTCCATACCGTTGAGTACTTTTACAAAAGTATCTCAAGGGATTGGACCCTTAGTGATTAATCGTCAAGGCCAATTTCCTGTCGCCACTATTTCATTTAATCTCGCGCCAGGTGCTTCATTGGGTGATGCAGTCAATGCAATTCATGCAGCTAAAAAAGAATTAAATATTCCCGACACTGTGCAAACCAGTTTTGAGGGTGCTGCAAATACTTTCCAAAAATCTTTAGGTAATGAAGGATGGTTGATATTAGCATCCATTATAGTGGTATATATTGTGTTGGGTGTATTGTATGAAAGTTATATTCATCCTATTACTATTTTATCTACGCTACCCTCTGCAGGGATGGGTGCGTTATTAGCATTGATGTTGACAAGAAATGAACTCAGTGTCATCGCGCTGATTGGAATTATTTTGTTAATCGGTATTGTCATGAAAAATGCCATCATGATGATTGACTTTGCGCTTGAACAAGAACGCAAATATGGGAAATCACCACACGATGCTATTTATGAAGCCGCTTTATTACGTTTCCGTCCAATTCTCATGACGACGATGGCATCTTTGTTTGGCGCTGTTCCCATTGCGCTGGGTTCAGGCATGGGTTCTGAATTACGCCAACCTTTGGGTATTGCTATCATTGGCGGTCTCGCTGTTAGCCAATTGCTAACACTGTACACCACACCTGTAATTTATCTCACTTTCGATAAGTTGTCGCGCAAAGTGATGGCATGGGGTGCGGAACGTATGAATCCCACGCCTAATCAGGGACAATAATCCAAATATTTTGTACAAATCCAAATAATTTATTGCGATTTGTACAGTTTTATATTATATTTATTGTACAAAATAAATATTTTAAGGTTATTTATAAGGTGACTTTTACTCGAACAGCAGCAGATATTTTGCAAAAATCAGCCAATGAATATCCTGTTGTGACATTGGTTGGGCCCAGGCAAGCGGGCAAAACCACTCTTTGCCGTAACATCTTCCCCCAGAAGCCCTATGTCAATTTAGAAGATCCCGATGTTTTGGCGTTTGCTACTAATGATCCGCGCGGCTTTCTTGATAAATTTCCACAAGGCGGCATTCTTGATGAAATTCAGAATGCACCCCATTTATTATCTTTCATTCAAGTGATTGTGGATGAAAAAAAACAAACCGGACTATTCATCTTAACTGGCAGTCAACAATTAGAATTGGGAGAAGCGGTGAGTCAATCACTTGCAGGAAGAACCGCGCTCATCACATTATTACCGCTTTCTATTCCAGAGCTCACTGCTGAAAAAATAAATTTAGATTTAGATAATTATCTGTTACGAGGATTTTTACCGCGTGTATATGCACAAAATCTTGAGCCCAGTACGGCTTATCGCAACTATGTAAAAACATACTTAGAGCGTGATGTCAGAAAAATTTCCAAAGTTCATGATTTATTATTATTTCAAAAATTTCTTCGCCTTTGCGCTGCTCGTGTGGGATCGGTTTTAAATCAAGAACGTTTAGGTAATGAAGTAGGCGTGTCTGCAACTACGATCAATCATTGGTTTGCAATATTGGAAGCATCGTATCTTGTTTTTCGCATCCAACCGTATTTTGAAAATTTTGGGAAACGCGTTATTAAATCACCCAAAATATATTTTTTTGATGTTGGGTTAATTAGCTATCTTTTAGACATAGAAACTACAACACAAATGTCTCGTGATCCCTTACGCGGCAATTTAGTGGAAAACTTGATTGTATTGGAACTCATAAAAGCACGACTGAACCGTGGCTTAGAACCTAATCTTTATTTTTTCAGAGATAATCATGGTAATGAAATTGATTTAATTTACAAAAAAGCCCATGAATTAATTCCGATTGAAATTAAATCTGCCAAAAGTTTCGATCGCAGTTTTATAAAAAAATTAATTTATTTTCGTGAATTAGCTGGCGGACGCGTTCCAACTGGATACTTGGTGTATTCCGGAGATTTGAGTTATCAGGTTGAGGGTTTTCAATTAATGAATTATAAAAACGTGAGTGATATTGTTATTTTACAGGTATAGAATAATGAATATCTCTTCCCCATTTATTAACCGACCCATTGCAACTACATTGCTAGCAATTGGCTTAGCGATCGCTGGTATCGTGGCATTTAATTTATTACCTGTTTCTTCTTTACCACAAATTGAATTTCCTACGATTAGTGTACAAGCGACTTTACCCGGTTCCAGTGCAGAAAACATGGCAACTTCCGTTGCAACACCACTAGAACGTCAACTCGGTCGAATTGCGGGTATTACTGAAATGACGTCAGCGAGTAGCTTGGGTTCGACACGCATTATTTTACAATTCGATTTATCACGTGATATTGATGGTGCTGCTCGCGATGTGCAAGCAGCGATTAATGCAGCACGTACTTATTTACCAGCGAATTTACCCAGTAATCCAACGTATCGAAAAGTGAATCCTGCCGATGCGCCTATTTTGATTCTTTCTCTTACCTCGGATAAATATACGACTGGACAAATGTATGATATAGCATCCACCGTGTTACAACAAAAATTGTCACAAGTTGATGGTGTTGGACAAGTCATTGTTGGCGGAAGTTCATTGCCTGCCGTGCGAATCGAATTAAATCCCAACACGCTCAACAAATATGGAATTGATATAAATCAGGTAGGTGCAGTCATTGCAGCAGCAAATGTAAATCGTCCTAAAGGTCAGCTGAGTGACGGAGACACATCGGAAATTATGACGAATGACCAAATATTCAAAGCATCTCAATACAGTCCCATCATTGTCACCTATCTCAGCGGAAATCCCGTCAGATTATCTGACATTGCTGAAGTAAAAGATTCCGTAGAAGATTTACGAAACGCGGGATTAGCCAATGGCAAGCTTGCTGTTTTGTTAGTGATATTTAAATCACCCGGAGCCAATGTCATTAAAACCGTTGATCATATCCATGATTTGTTACCGCAATTCAAAGCATTTATTCCTGCCGCAATTGATATGACAGTGATGATGGATAGAACTGCAACGATTCGTTCTTCTTTGTATGATGTGGAATTAACTTTATTGATAGCAATGTGTTTAGTGATTTTTGTAACCTATGTATTTCTCGGAAATTTTCGCGCCATGTTGATTCCGGGTATTGCAGTACCGTTATCACTGTTGGGAACATTTGCCGTCATGCGTTTGCTTAACTATAGCTTAGATAATTTGTCACTGATGGCATTAACGATTGCAACTGGCTTCGTTGTGGATGATGCTGTTGTTGTACTGGAAAATATTTCTCGTCATATTGAATTGGGAGCAAAACCACTGCAAGCAGCTCTCGATGGTGCAAAAGAAGTGGGTTTTACTGTTGTGGCGATGAGTTTTTCTTTAATTGCTGTGTTTATTCCTATTTTATTAATGAGTGGAATTGTTGGGCGTTTATTTCGTGAGTTTGCAGTGACTTTATCAACAGCTATTTTAGTTTCACTTTTAGTATCACTCACTGTAACACCTGTCATGTGCTCGCGACTTCTTAAAAATGGAAAACAGAAAAAGCAAACGAATCGTTATACCGATGCAGTACATTACTTACGTAATAAATATGAAACTAGTCTTGCTTGGGCGCTGCGACATTCGCGATTAATGTTGTTTTTGACTTTAGCAGCCGTTGTATTAAATATTTTTTTATTTTATGTTATTCCCAAAGGATTTTTTCCACAACAAGATACCGGACGTATTACAGGATCTATTCAGGCAGAACAAGATATTTCATTTCAGGCATTAAAACAAAAATTAACAGATTTTGTTAACATTGTTAAACAAGACCCTGCTGTACAAAATGTAGTGGGCTTTATAGGAGGCGGTACAGTTAATACGGGATCACTCTATATTACACTGAAACCACTCAGCGAGCGTGGGATTTCAGCGGATGCAGTGAAAGATCGACTACGGAGTAAACTCGCTGCAGTAACAGGAGCAGTACTTTATTTGCAAACTGCACAAGATCTTTTGATCGGTGGTCGACAAGGTAACGCACAATTTCAGTATACATTATCAGCCGATAATCTTAAGGATTTGAATGCGTGGGCACCTCGTGTGACAGCAGCATTGACTAAATTACCAGGTATTGTAGATATGAACAGTGATCAACGCGATCATGGATTACAAGTATTTGTGAATATTGATCACGACACTGCTTACCGTTTAGGCCTAACATCACAACAAATTGATAGCACTTTATATGGTGCATTTGGTCAGAGCCAAGTTTCAACTATGTATTTGCCCATGAATCAATATCATGTCGTAATGGAAGTTGCACCCGAATACTGGCAACGACCAGAAACACTCAATGAAGTATATGTCTCTTCACTCGCAGGAAAAAAAGTGCCCTTATCAGCATTTGCTAGTTTTACACCTTCATCAACTCTATTATTAGTCAATCACCAAGGACAAGCACCATCAGCAACATTATCATTTAATTTATTGCCAGGTTATGCGCTAGGTGATGTAGTAAATGAAATTGAAGATGCTGTTGCTAAAATGCATTTACCCAAAACTATACATGGATCATTTTCAGGAACAGCCCAAGCTTTTCAAGCTTCATTAGCTACCGAACCTTACTTGATTTTGACAGCATTATTAGCTGTTTATATTGTGCTCGGTATGCTGTATGAAAGCTTGATTCATCCTATCACTATTCTTTCAACATTACCGTCAGCCGGTGTGGGTGCATTGCTCGCACTCATGTTAACTGGAACAGATTTAAGTATTATTGCATTTATTGGTATTATTCTATTAATTGGCATTGTGAAAAAAAACGCAATTATGATGATAGATTTTGCATTACATGCGAAAAGAACAGAAAATAAGTCTTCGCGTGATGCAATTTACGAAGCAGCCGTACTGCGGTTTCGACCTATTATGATGACCACGATGGCAGCATTATTCGGTGCGTTGCCATTGGTGTTTGGTTTTGGGTTAGGCTCCGAATTACGAAGACCGCTTGGTATTGCAATTGTCGGTGGACTCATTGTCAGTCAAATGCTGACCCTGTATACCACCCCGGTGATTTATCTCGCGTTAGAAAATGTTGGAAGTTGGTGTCATCAAAAGTGGAAGCGATTAGTGCCATTACGGAGTCAAAGTTAGTGAAAAAAAATTTATTTTATCTTTTCTGCAGCTTAATAATTATATTACAACTTTCCGCTTGCGCCGTCGGCCCAAATTATGTGAAACCGCGTGTGGTCATACCAGCAAAATTCAAAGAAAATACGCAAGGTTGGAAAATTGCAACACCACAAGATGAGCGCGACCGTGGTCATTGGTGGAAAATTTTTCGCGATCCGCAACTTAATGCGCTAGAAGCAAAACTAAATATTTCAAATCAGAATATTGCAATGGCTGTGGAACAATATCGCCAAGCTCTTGCTCTCGTTGATGAAGCGCGCGCAAATTATTTCCCAGTATTAACGGGATCCGCTTCTGTGACCACGCAAAAACAAGGCTCATCTGGAGTATCATCACTGAATCGGTTTCAGTCACCTACTGGAACCTCTTCAACTTCTTCTACAACAACGACTCCCTCAACAACCACAGGAACATCAACATCCGCCGTGGGACTTTCCACTTCTACGTCTGGGTCTAATATATTTACTACGCATTCTGTGGGCATCACCGCTTCTTGGGAACCTGATATTTGGGGTGGCATACGACGCATGGTTGAAGCAGCCAAAGCCGGTGCACAAGCAAGCAGAGCACAACTTGCAAGTATACGTCTTTCTGCACAAGGTTCATTAGCACAAATGTATTTTCAATTACGTGCATTGGATACCGATCAGAAATTATTAGATGACACGGTTAAAGCATATAAAAAATCACTCAAATTAACTCAGAATCAATATGCAGCAGGTACTGTGGCACGCACCAATGTAATTCAAGCGCAAACTCAGCTTGAATCAGCACAGTCATCAGCAATTAATAACGGCATTGCTCGTGCTCAATTCGAACATGCCATTGCTGTTCTTATTGGAAAACCGCCTGCACTTTTTTCAATGCCTCCTAGACCACTCACTGCCACACCACCTCGTATTCCTATGCAAATTCCTTCAGTCGTATTGGAGCGACGTCCTGATGTAGCGCAAGCAGAGCGTTTAATGGCACAAGCCAATGCACAAGTAGGTGTTGCAATTTACGCTTATTATCCAACGTTAACTTTACAAGGAACAGCTAATTTTGTAGGTAAAAATCTTTCGAATTGGTTTTCACTTCCAGCATTAAGTTGGGCTGTTGGACCACAACTTGCGGGCACAATTTATAATGGTGGTTTGTTTGCTGCCCAAGTTCGCGCAGCTTGTGCTAACTATTATTCCACTGTGGCTTCCTATCGTCAGATTGTGTTAGCAGCATTTCAAGATGTCGAAGATAATTTGGTTTCATTGCGCATACTAAATAAACAAGCTGTTGTGCAGAACAAAGCAGCTGCTGATGCGCAGTGGGCATTAAGATTAGTCATGAATCAATATAAAGCGGGAACCGTTGATTACACGGCTGTCATCGTTGCGCAAGTAACAGCTTTTAATGCACAAAAAGCTGCCGATGATATCACCGGTCAACGTATGGTCTCCGCTGTTGGCTTAATCAAAGCCCTCGGCGGCGGATGGGATTCAGCAATGCTGAAATACGCTGTGAGTGATTGTTGTGGAAGAAAGGAAAAAATGTTTGAGAAAAGAAGTCATGCTAAGAGGCCTGTTGTGAAAAAACCAATAAATTAGCCTATTCAATAATGATGTCTTGCTCGCTCTGCTATAATTAGAAAAAGCCAAATACCAGAGGAGAAACCTACCATGCCCCAAGACCGGAAAGAAGCTAGACCTAAAAGTTGAAGAAGAAAAACAAAAGACAGTGGTAATAAGAGTAAGGTCATTATTAGAGTTAGAGGAAGAATATAACCTAAGTACATTGGATGGTGAGTCTTTATATGTACCACGTAATGATCATCATGTACTGATTAATACACGCAAAGGCATCTATCTTTTTAGTACTCTCGATCTTGCAGGTGAACCAACTCGCATAATAAACGATGGAAAAATGACAAGATAGAACTTACTATCTTCAAAGCGGACGGAGAAATTGATCTAGAGAATCAGCCTACGTGGAGAAATTATCATCTGAATTATCATGTGAACACTTTGATGGACTCTCTGGGTAGCCTGTGCTCCACAGTGGCTAGCCGATAGCACTCTAGTATATTTGAGCCACGATAACGGGGATCGATATAATGTTAAACTTTTTAATCCAAGTACCTGTGAAAATAATAGTATTTTTTCTCTTGATAAAAGTATTGAAAATTTAATAGCTATGCCTCTGAGTGCAAACATACTACTTATTTGTAAAAGCGACCAGAAGCTAAAAACAAGTAGCGATAAGCCTAAAGGTCTGTGGTTCCTAGAGCTTACGCAGCTGCGCCAGCGCTTGGAAAAGATAAAACCCAAAGAAACATATAAAGATCTAACCGATATAACAGATCTTCCAGAAGTAATCCTCGGTCTCACAGATGAGTACGCGGGTGGTGATATCCGTAAACAAATCATATCTAAAATGAGTGAAAATCGAGTTTGCTTAAAGCAGGGATGAGAAATTTTGCTGTCGCTGATAATCCGCGACAAGTTTCTGTATTTTTTCCGATAAATGCTAAGCCTTGATTTTTAATCTCATTCCAATCAATCTCTTTGCTGAAAGGAGAGAATGCTTGGCTAAGCTGTAATAAGTTAATAAAAAAGTCTTTTGCATCAATTTGAAATAAGATGTTTGATTTCAGAAAATCAACTTCTTCTTTATCCCCAATAATGCCAATATACTTTATTTTATCGCCGCCTTGGCTTGTAAAAGACTGTTAAAAATTATATAGAGCAATTAACACTGCTGCCTTATACATGTATACCATTCAATGGTAGATTTTTACGAGAGCTAATTATGAAAGACAACCTGTTATTATGGCTACAAGAGACGCAATTAATCGCAAGCACTAAAAAAAATTCTGCCATCATCATACACACCGTAATCTTTCCCAAAATTCTAAATTGATTTAAATGAGAATCATCCCACCCATTGATGATTTGAATGCATTCATGTAGTATCGCAAGCGATACAGTGCCTAAAATACGGAGACAACACCAGACCATAGGACTAACAGAAAACAAAGATCAAGGTAGATTTTTACGTGGAAAAATCTTAGAGTGATTTCTTCTTATTTTATGAATATTGCAAGATACTTAAGCATGAATTATCTAGTCTGTTATTTTCATTATTCAGGTGAAGATTCAACAATTTTATCTATAAATAATGAACTCGCTGAAAAGTTTGTGTGGGGTAAATAAATGATTATTGTCATCTGTGGCACATCTTCTTCCGGAAAATCATCTGTTTGTGAAGGATTAAAAAATATGTTAGGTGATTCATGGGTGCTTTTTTCAACGGATGGATATTTGAGTATGTTAGGAAATAAATTTCTTGAACTCCAGCCTGATAATAAGAATGTGACTATACCTAACGATATTTGTTATGCAGAAAAACATGATGATGGTACTTATGAAATTGTTCCAGGCGAGCTTTGCTCTAAATTATATCTAACTATTCCGAGCGTTTTAAAACTATTAGCACAGCAAGGATTTAATATTATTCTTGATTCTTTTATTACGATTCAAAATGAATTTGAATCATATAAAAATGTGCTCAAGGAATTTGATCCTCATTTTTTCTATTTACATGCATCTTCCAATGTTATAGCAAGTAGAGAAGAGAAAAGAGGAAATCGACTAAAAGGCTCGGCTATACATTGGTTGAAAAAATTTGATTTTCAAAAGGAATGTGATTTGGCAATTGATACTGAAAAATTATCAATAAAGCAAATTTGCGATCTAATTCTAAGCCATTTAAAAAAGTGAATCGTCAGGAAAATTTTTTATGAGCATAGCACTGAAAAATATATCTTTATTTGGTGCATTGCGTTGCCACTTGGGTATTTACTTGCATCTTACTTTCAGCTTGGGGGCACAGGAATGTGGTGGGGCATGGTGATGGCGCTGTCTTTTCATAGATATTGGTATGGTTCAATATTGTTTTGCAAGTTTCAATCTTAATTAATCTTCAGGAAATTGTTTCGCATCATGAGGGATGATGAAGTATCATACATAGACGTGCTCAATGTTTCTAGAGTATCGTTTTCTTGAATTAAAGGTTTATTATCTCGATGTAGAATTAAATCATTAAATGAACCCATTCCACCATAGTTCCTCATGACACTCCTAGCAATTTCCTTTAGATCACTATTGTTATTAATTTCTTTCAAGACATTTACAAATCCATTTCGCCAATTATTTTCCCCTTGGAGTTCTAAAAATTTAGTTAAAGAATCCATCAATGAATATAACTTAAATCTTAATACTTCTATATTAACTTTTTTATCATCAATTTGAGATTCTTCTGAAATTTTTTCTACAATACCTTCTCCAATAAACCCACCTTCCCAGAGATAAAATCGTTTATTACTTGCTATTAGAAATTTCACTGTATCCCAATCTAAGAATTTAATAGGTATATTAGCGCAAATATCTCCCGGACTAATGATTTTTATATCATACAAATAGATTCTACAGTCATATCCTTGTTTAGTCGATTTTTCAAAAGAAACAGGACAACCAAAATATTCGGAAGTAATTGGAAATTTTTTTCCGCCATGCGTTGTATGGTACAAATAAATGGTAGCTAATACATCAGATTTAATTTTCATTTTTTATTACCTATTGAACTACATATTAAAAACTTCATTGGGTGTCTTATAATTCAAGCTTTTCCTTGGCCTGTTGTTTAATCTATCTGTGATGACTACAGATTTCCATCAGTAATGTCGCTAAAATCACTGCCTTTCCGCAAATATTGACGTATTAAATCATTTGTAATTTCATTTAATCCTCACTCCCATGAAGCATAAGGATACGCAAAATAAAAATCGGCATTTTTGCCAATGTGTACAACTATTACGTTTTACTTCACAATAATCGTCGAACGATCCACTCCTAATATTTCTGCAATTTTCGCTTTCGGATATCTTTTATCAAGCACAATACGTAAAAATATTTGGTCTTTTTCTGTTAGATGATGATATTGATTTCTCATTATTTTAATTCTTATAAATTTGCTCGCATCTCTTTAGCGATTAATTTGAAATCAATTTTAGATATTTCAAAAGCGCCAAAACGAAACTTATACCCCCATTGTTTTTTATCAGTTACAAATTCGAGTTTTTCTATTAAGGGTTTAATTTGAATAGGATGCGCATCTACATATCGAATATTTCTGCGATATGGTATGAATCCATTGCCCATATCATGGGCGTACACTTCTTCTCCAGAAACCAATCCAATAGCAGTAAATTCTTGACAGGGTGTATTCTTCTCAAACTCAAATTTTGGTGAATAATAAATTATACCGTAAATTTTACAACTCGTTTTTTGATAATTAACGAGGTGCTGCTAAGCTTTTCAAGAAATAATATCCCCTACGTAAAGTTTTTTTAAAAATTGTAATGCTATCAATTTGACTATGCTCGCCAACGTTCACGCATTTAATCTATTCCAAATTACATAAAAAATATGACCCCCGAGACTTCTTAGGTTTATCTTATATACTTAATAGTAAGTGGAGCTACGATGATTAAAACTACTATTATTAAATCAGATAAGCAACTGGCAGCCTATGCATCGGAGTATGCCTTGCAAGCTCAAAATAGTGTTGATATCAACTACTTAAAAAATGCGAAAGTACGCCTATTTTATCAAGAAAAAGAAGAGAATTTGCTGGCAGGCTTTTGTATCTATTCGGGCCCCGACAACTATCGCACTTTTTTGCCCTTATCTCCGATTCAACTCAATGAACTAACTAAAAAATATAGATTCGATGTTAAGCCCCCTCATGAATTGTCCTGCCTATGGATTCATCCCTCTCTACGGGCTAGTGCGCTGGTAATTTATTTTTATTTTTTTATGCTTTTCGATCTCTTGAGGCTTCCTAATCATCCCACAATCTTTGGCACACATGCTAAGGGCATTAAAAATTTCTTTATTCTCGGATTTCCGGAAGTCATTTTTAAGCAAAGACTCTTTGTTAAAACAAAAGGAAAAGAATGCGACTTTTGGATCTTGAAAGGATCTAAGTTCCGTTTTTTATATGGTTTAATTGTCCTTTACACGATCAGAGTTTTATTCGGTAAAAAATCACTCAGCCGTTTTCGCGACTGGCTAGGTAAAGACAAGTAACAACCTGATTAACAATGATTTTTTTGATAAATATATCATCTAATATATCATCTATACTTATTAAATAGTTGATTTTGTTTCCGCTAAGGGTTGAGCTTTATGTATTTAAGAAAATTAGACGATGAGAAACTCGCTTTATATGGAGATAAACCGATTCGCGTAAAAGCATGGCCGACTTATGACAAAGGCAACGTGATCCTTGATAAGGAAGACGAGAAACAAGTTGTCAACGTGATCAGAAGTAATCGTTTATTTCGCTATGACAATCGTGCATATGAAGAAACAGAAGTAGGAAAGTTTGAAATCTTACTTCAAGATTTTTTTCATGTTAAGCATGCCCTCGCTGTCAGTTCCGGTACAGCTGCTCTCACTCTCCCTCTTCTCGCATTAGGTCTGCCGCCCGGATCCTATGTTGGCTGTCCCACATTTTCATTTACTGCAACAGCAAGCGCTATTATTCAAGCAAACTTAAAACCTCTGCTCATTGAAGTTGATAGCAACCTTCACATCGATATGAATGATCTTGAAAAAAAAATATCGCAGATGAAAGCTTTGGTCATTGTCCATATGCGTGGATTTCCTGCGCCACTCCCTCAAATACTAGAAATCGCCGCGCGCTTTGATGTTCCCATCATTGAAGACTCAGTCCCTACACTTGGACATCAACTCAACGGAAAATATCTTGGAACTTTTGGACTTGCAGGTGGCTTCAGCACTCAATCTGACAAATCTTTAGATACAGGAGAAGGTGGATTTATCCTAACTAATAACAAAGATATTTATCAGAAATGCATAATTCTCTCCGGTGCATTTGAATACTTCTTAGAAAAACATTTTTTAAACGAAATATTTTCTTTTGATACGTGCTCTCTTCCCGTATTTAATTTTCGTTTAGACGAGATTCGAGGTGCTCTAGGGTCTTCTCAGCTGAAGAAACTCAATACACGACTTTCCTTGCTATTTCACAACTATGAATACATCATTCAAGGTATAGCAAATTTGAAATACATCAGACCCCGTGGGACTTGGCATGATTCTGCGCGACCCATGGGCGATAATTTGCTGGTCAAAGTGGAGGGATCTGTGGAGGATTGCTGCTGGTTTGCCGAGGCGATGACTGCAGAAGGAATTGACACGAAAGCACTAGGAAATCCACATAAAATCAACGTGAGAAGATTTTGGGATTGGAAATATTTATTTGCTGGCAAATCCCATCAAGAAATTGTTGATCTTTTTCCTGCAAGCTTGCAGCATATTAGTTCTTATATTGATATTCCATTATCCCCAACGCTTATTAAAAGCGATCTGGAAGATTGCATTAACGCTTTTCAAAAGGTACATCACTATTATGAGCACAGAACTTCTTTTAAATGATCGTGTCGCATTAGTCACGGGAGGAAATGGAGGACTTGGATTAGCCATGGCACTTTCACTCCTTCAGGCAGGTGCACAAGTCTTCGTCTGTGGGCGAAATCAAGAAAAATTGAAGAATGCCGAATCTCGCGGGCTCATTCCTCTACTCATGGATGTCAGCTCAGAAGAGAGCATACGAGAAGGATTTTCAGTGATTGCTCAACGTGCCAAAAAATTAAATATTCTGATCAATAATGCGGGTATTTATGAAGATCAGCATCTCATGAATTTGACTTGTGAAAGTTGGGACTCTCTCATTCGGCAAAACTTGACTTCGATGTTTCTCTGCTCAAAATACGCGACTCAACTCATGAAAAAAACCAATGGGGGAAAGATTATTAACATTGGATCTATGTATTCTCTTTTTGGTCATCCTAACTCAATTGGCTATACCACAACAAAAACAGCCGTTCTTGGACTTACTCGTTCTCTTGCTGCGGAACTTGGAAAATGGAATATTCAAGTTAATGCCATATTACCGGGGTGGTTCGAAACCGCTATGAATGGTTCCCTACCCTCTACTAAAAGAGGTGAAGAAATTCGACGCAGAACACCTTTAGGAAGATGGGGGCAACCAGAAGACATGGGCCCTTTAGCAGTTTTTTTGTCTTCTTCCGGCTCCGATTTCATCTCAGGAGCTATCATCACAGTAGATGGTGGTTACTCGGTGTCGGATCAAGAAATCTCGTGAAAAATCACCAAGCCGACATAATTTATAGTGGCATGGATATCGCGCACTCGAAGGCACATTTTTAGGAGGCTGCATCTTTAGCGGACGAACAGCGGGCCGCGCCGCTGCTAAAGCCATTAGCTAATTTTTAGATTTATACAAAATTCCGCAATCAAAATACTGGTGAGGTACTATTGCAAATTTAGGATTATTGCTCAAGATCTTGCCGAATTTAGAAAAATACTTAATATCGGTTTATGTAGATTTTGCGTATTTCTTATTGAGATAATATAAATACTCAATTTTGACATTTGTCAATTTTGAGTATTTGATATATACTATAGATATACCATCAGAGATTACCATGAAAGAAGCACCTTTTATTGGAAGAAAAGCAGAGTTAAAAGAACTGGAGCGTTTTTCAAAAAAGCGCTCAGCTAGTCTAATTGTTGTTCAAGGAAGACGTCGTATTGGTAAAAGCAGATTGATTGAGGAGTTTGGAAAGAAATTATCTATATATACCTTTTCTGGATTAGCACCTTCAACTAAGACAACGTTACAAGCTCAGCTGGATGAGTTTGCCAATCAACTTAGTGTCGTCCTTGGAATTCCAGGTATAAAAGGGGAAGATTGGACTACGCTATTTTTATTGTTGGCCAAACATACTCGCCAAGAAAGGGCCGTTATCGTTTTAGATGAGATATCTTGGATGGGATCAAAAGATCCGGATTTTTTAGGAAAGCTGAAGAATGCATGGGACCTTCATTTTAAAAAAAATCCTGATCTTATTTTGATTATTTGTGGATCCGCTTCAGCTTGGATTGAAAAAAATATTTTATCAAGCACTGGATTTATGGGACGGATATCATTCGTTTTGACGTTAGAGGAGCTTCCACTTAAAGATTGTAATCAATTCTGGCTCGCAATAGGTGCTCAATGGTCTGCGTATGAGAAATTTAAAATGTTATCTGTTACTGGCGGCATTCCACGATATCTTGAAGAAATTCAACCTGAAAGAGGCGCTGAAGAAAATATCAGGAATATGTGTTTTAAAAGAGGGGGAATACTTGCTACAGAGTTTAACCGAATATTCTCCGATCTTTTTTCAAATAGGAGTGAGCGATATAAAGAGATAGTAAAATGTCTCGCAGATGGTGCATTAGAATACAGTGAGATTTGTAAAAATTTAGGTGTTGGTAAATCGGGACTAATAAGTGAATACCTTGAGGATTTAATAAAATCAGGATTTATTAGCCGTGATTACACATGGCACTTAAAGTCAGGAAAAATTTCCAATATAAGTCATTATCGTCTACATGATAATTATTTACGTTTCTATCTTAAATATATTGAAAAAGCCCTACCAGAAATTGAAAAAAATAACTTCAGGTTAAAATCATTATCATCATTGCCTGGATGGGCAACGATAATGGGGTTACAATTTGAAAACCTTGTTCTTAATAATCGCCAATTTATTCAAGAAAGTCTTCATATCCGACCAGAAGATATTATTTCTGAAAATCCATATTTTCAGCACAAAACTGCAAGACAAGCGGGGTGTCAAATAGATTATCTCATTCAAACACGATTTAATACCTTATTTGCTTGCGAAATAAAATTTTCAAGACAAGAAATTAAGCCGGCTGTTGTACAAGAAGTTAGAAAGAAAATTGAAAATTTGGCATTGCCAAGAGGATTTTCATGTTGCCCAGTACTTATTCATGTAAACGGTGTCCATGATTCAGTAATAGATAGCGGCTATTTTACTGAAATAATTAATTTCAGCCATGCACTAGAAGGAATATAGATAAAATCAAGCAACAAAGGCGAATGATCCGATACCACTTCTTTTAACACTTCAAATTTGTTTAGATTAATTTCTATAGATTTGCTTATTGATGCGACACTCTAAGTATTGCAAATTTCTGGGATGTGTTGGTTAGTGTAATGAGTTTCATTTTAAAGTCTAATATTCTACATTCCACACATCTGAGTTGATACACAATTTTTTAACTTCTCCCACCCCGTTATATGAAATTCAAGACTGGCTAAAACCACTTGATGCTGAAAGCGTTGTATTAAATAACAAAGAAAGTAATTTAATCTACGATGAGCGTGTAGCAAGAGCATTAGATAGTTTTTATGATAGAAAGCATAAAGATATATTTTTTCATTTATCACTTCGCATCATCAAAATATTTGAGGTAGATTGTACGCAAATACATGCTGACACTACGACAGTCACGTTTTCTGGAAAATTACGGACTGGGAGGCGAGCTAAAAACTAGCACAAAGAGCCTTATTGATGCAGATAGTGCAAGCTCTCTTTGGAAAAAAGCAATAAGTTCCAAATGGAACAAAGACCCCGTGTGGGTTCATGGGGATATCTCAAGTGGCAATATTCTACTGAAGAACAATAAGATCAGCGCAGTAATTGACTTTGGATGCATGGGTATAGGCGATCCAGCTTGTGATCTGACAATAGCCTGGACTTTTTTTAAAAACAAAAGCAGGGGTGTCTTTAAAAACGCTTTGAGTCTTGACCCTGATACATGGGCAAGAGCCCGAGGCTGGGCTTTATGGAAGGCTCTTTATGAACTTTCCGAATTAGAAAGTAAGTTAAGTACTGAAGCTATCGAGCAAAAGCGAATAATTGCGGATGTCTTAAAAGAGCACTCATCAGTTGGTTGATCTTGCCCTAATTTGATGGACACCCTGTTTGAATTTTCATTTTGTCACTCACTCCTATTTGAAATTTATCGTATCCGCTATATCACTTCCCGAAATTTTTTCATTCTTGCAAATCTTTTAGGTTCGAGTTTAAGAAACAAAAAGTTATTAGATAAATCGTTGAAAGCAAGTACAGAGAATTTTCTGGCATTTGCAAGGTGGATAGTCAATTCTTCGTAACCCATCACGCGCTGACTTTTAATTTATATTGTTGGTTTAAGTTGCCCGTAAATTTGTGTGGTGCGTGCAAACGATACGAGATATTTATCATCTTCTATAAATTCATATAGTTCTTTTAGAAGCTGGTCTATTTCATTTTCGGTGACAAGCTGATTATTGATATAGTTATTTTTTACTTCAGTAACAAGTAATGGAATAATAAGTTTTTGTCGTTTTGTTTGGAGGATAGGTTGAACAAAATTTACAAAAATATTTTGTAAATTTAAATCGCGAAAGTAAGAGTAAATTTTCTCACCTAAATTGAAATCGAATCCTTTTTTTTCACCCAATGAACGCAATAATTGACGATGTTTTTGAAATGTAGGTGATGGAGGATAACAGCAGGTAACGGCATTAGACGCTTCTTCACATATTATATGGCCACTACTTTTCAAGAAACGTAACATGGTTTGTAAAGCCACATAAGGTTCATGAAGATGCATAATAATAAATCTTGAATAAATGAAGTCAAATAGTGGCAAGTCACATAAATCAAACACTGAACTATTAATAAATGTAATATTATCTACACCATTTATTTTTGCTTGTCGTTTCGCAATTTCTATTTGTTCAATACTGATATCAACAGCATATACGCGACCCGCATTCCCCACTTGCTCAGCTATCCAGCAAGTCATTTCTCCTGTTCCGCAACCTATTTCTAAAACATGATTCCCTTTGGTTAAACCAGCCTGTAGTAATAAATTGCGACTGGTTTTTTTAAAAAGCTCATTCAAAATAGTTAAACGTTCTTTTCCTTGTTCACCGACGCCTAGAATATAATTGTTAGAATTTAATTGCATGATTTTTTATCCTTGCTTCTAAATTTATTGATAACAATGCTAAAGGGTAACCTGCCTGTCGTGAAGCTCGCCCTTACCCACTAAAGCCCAGAGCATGACTGAATCTTGCCATAAACATTCCAAATTCCAAGCTATGTCAGTAATATTAAAATCTGTAGAAATTTCACCTTTTTTATAGCCAAATTAACTAATGATTCAATTTTACTTCTTCTTATATCAAAATAGTTTCTTGTTAGTTTATTTAATTTTTTTTCCGTGATATCCAATCTTAAAATATCAAGACCACTAGCAACATCAGCCGGAGTTACAAACAGAATCTTCTATTTGCTTTTTTCTGGGCATATTTTATTTCAATCGGATTAGATTCACTGATATTTAATAACTTAATCAAATTAACTCTTTCATTTTCCTAGATAAACGAACATATCCCACTCCAAGCCTGTTCGAATTTTTGCGGTTCACAATCTTTTATATCATTTAAAAATGTAAAGATATATTTATGTTCTCTATACAGCCTATAACGAGTTTTTGCAGGCATAGTCTGCCTCTCTAATTTATAAATGAATATTTATTTATATATTAGCATTATTCTCTCTGGATTGCCAGATGGAAGAAATCGTCCTTAATGTTGCGTAGAGGGTGGAAGGACAAACAATAACGACTTTTTTCCCCCAAGCAAAGCTATGCAGCTCATGATCGTGTTGAATAGTCAGTGAAAAAGCACCTTCAATGGGCATAAACATCAACACAAAGTCAGGCGTTTTTAATTGATCCACATCTTGATAGCGTCTCTGTTCTAAATCATTAACATGTTTTTTTACGGAATAAAGAAATTGCTTAAGATGCTCAAGACGAATTTGCTCGTCTTCTTCTGAAGAATATCTTTCATAGTCTGTTAATGAAACTTTAGAATCAATTATAATATGTTTATCTTCGGGTAATTTCACTACAACATCGGGTTTAAGTGTCTGTCCTGCATCTGGATGCTTCATCCTCATTTCTGCACCCTGAAGTATATAATCTTCTCCAAGGCGTAATCCTGATTCTTCAAGTATCCTTTCAAGAATAATTTCACCCCAATTACCTTGTGTCCTAAAGTCCCCTTTTAACGCTTTGGTTAGATCGGTCGTTTGTGATGTCATTTGTTCATTTACTTTTACAATACGCTCTATTTCAGATTTTAGAGAATACTGTTCTTTCGAATGAATCATTTGTTTCCCATCAACGTAGGTAGAGTTTAGCGATTTCCCATCCCTGCAATGCCACAATTTCTCTGAGAGAGATATCATAAAATTTAGCGGTTTTATCATTCTCAAATGTGATAAAAGCAGGTTGACAATGTTCTCCATGATCTTTTACACCTGTCAAAACATTACTATGTTGCTTGATAAATTGAGGCAGGGTTTTTCCAACTACCATCCCTATGCTCTCAAGACCGCTTGGATACATATGTACAGATCGAGGGGCGGCCAATTCAATCATAGATACTGCAAAACCATCTTCGAGCATTAAAGGTTTTTTTAGAATCAATACTGAGACCGCTCTTCCATTAAATTGTGTTTCCACAAATTCGCTGCAAAAAACTTTTAATTGATCACGTAATGCTTCGTATTCTGGAATCGTCGCAACTCTATAGAGGAGATGACTCATGGGCATTCCACTCATGCTTATCCCGACTTTTTTTAGTCGATGCAGCAAATCAGAGAAAAAAGCTTGATAATTACCAATCAGTTGTTCAATTTGCATATCATAGGTCCTGCGTTGATTATTAATCAGAAATTGCATATAATCTATGCGATTTAAAAATTGTTTCTATACCTACTATATCAAGAAATAACAAAAAAATTAATGAGGAAATGAATGAGCGCAATCATCGTAATTCCCGCACGCTTTGGCTCTTCTCGCCTACCCGGGAAACCTCTTGCCCTCATCAAGGGAAAAAGTCTCATTTATAGGGTTTGGTCGATTGCGAAAGCAGTAAAAAATGTGGATGAAGTTTATATCGCAACCGACGATGAAAAAATTAGGGAGCACGTCAAAACTTTTGGTGCCAAAGTTATCATGACTCCGGTGGATTGTAAAAATGGCACAGAGCGTGCATTCGTTGCAGCAAATGCTTTGAATCCAAGACCAGACATTATTTTAAACTTACAAGGTGATGCGGTATTAACACCACCTTGGGTTATTCAAGCACTCCTCGATAAAATGATAAAAGATCCTTCCATTGGTTTTGCTACAACAGCAACACAAATGAATGCAGAACAATATAAAAAAATAGTTTTATCAAAAAAAGATGGTGCGGTGGGTGGAACAACGGTTGTCTTCGATAAAAATGACAATGCACTTTATTTTTCTAAAAGTTTGATTCCTTTTCTGCGAGAAAAAACGGGGGCTTCATTACCTATCTATAGGCATATTGGATTATATGTATATCGATATCCTGTTTTAAAACAATATTTAGATTTAGAACCCACTCCTCTTGAAATAACTGAAGGATTAGAGCAATTGCGCGCTCTTGAAAATGGTATCCCCATTAAGGTTGTCAAAGTTGATTACAAAGGCCGTACGCATTGGGCGGTTGATACTCAAGAAGATATAGATGTTGCTGAGAAAATTATTGCTGAAGAGGGTGAGCTTTTATAATGGAACTCATACTCGCAAGACACGGAAATACATTTAAATCTGGCGAACCCGCCGTGTGGGTAGGTAGTCAAAATGATTTGCCTTTAGTGGAATCCGGTGAAGCGCAAGCAAAATTATTAGGGCAAACTTTGCTTAAAATGCAAACCACGTTCACATCCGTTTACACGGGCCCACTTATAAGAATGACTGCTTATGCAAAAATTATTTTAAGTGAATTAAAAATAAATCTACATCCTACTATCGACTTACGTTTAAATGAAATTAATTACGGAAAATGGAGCGGGTTAACCCGTAACGAAATTTGTGAAAAATTTGGCGCGGATGAATTTGAAAAATGGGAAAATCATTCGCAATGGCCACAAAGCGGTGGTTGGGATGAGTCGGAACAAGCATTGATCAAAAGAATTAAAGAATTTTCTAATCATCTTACACAGCGTTATGTAAAAAATGAAAAAATATTAGTCGTAGGCAGTAATGGCTCTTTACGTTATTTTTTAGATTTAATTCCTGGAAAACTACAACATCATATTAAAGATCGCACTGTTAAAATTGCAACTGGCAATATATCTAAGTTAACTTATCGTAATGAATCTTGGAAATTAGATTTTTGGAATTTTTCTCCGCAACAAATGCTTGCGATTAATCCATAATAAGACTATCACGTATACTTTTCGTTTGGAGTTTAGTATGAAATTTCTATTCGGTTTATTAATTATATTTCTTAGCTTATGGCTCTGCGTAGCGCAGTCCCAACAAGCTAAGCGAGAGTTTGTAATTGATACCGATGTAGGAATCGATGATGCTATTGCGATACTATATATGTTACAAAGACCAGAAATTAAAGTGAAAGCAATTACCATTGAAAGTGATGGCAATGCACACTGTGACCCTGCATTTGCAAATACGCAAAGCTTGTTACAACTCGTTCATCAAACTCATATTCCCGTTGCATGTGGTCGTTTAACTCCCTTGCACGGAGGACACTCATTCCCAGAAGAGGCCAAACATGCATGCGATACTTTTGGCGAAAAATTATTGCCAAAACCATATAAGCTTTCTTCTAATCAAACTGCAAAAGATTTACTTATTAAAACATTACGCTCATCCAAACAAGCTATCAATATTCTTGCAATAGGACCTATGACTACTTTAGCAGAGGTAATAGAACAACAACCTGAATTAAAAAATAAAATTCGTATGATTTACGCAATGGCTGGAGCAATCTATGTACCTGGCAATATTACGTCAGTGGATCCTACTAAAAATAATCATGTTGCTGAATGGAATGTTTATTTCGATCCCGCCGCGGCAAAAAAAGTTTTTCATTCAAATATACCTATTACTTTAATTCCATTGGATGCAACAAACCAAGTACCTTTTAATAAAGAATTTTATGAAAGAATTAAACAGCAGCATGTTACACCTGCCGCAACATTTGTGTATCAATGGATAGGAAAAAATAAGCGAAAATTATTTAGTGAACAAAGTTATTTTTGGGATCCTGTTGCTGCTGTAGTTGCAACTAATGCAGAAATTGCAACTATCAAAACATTGCCATTGTTCATTCGATTGAGCCCAGAGTCTTTATCAGGTGCTACTGTAGTTGATAAAAAACAAGGTTCCCCTATTCATGTGTGTATGAATATAAACAATAAAAAATTTGAAAATATTTTGTTAAACGGTTTAAACTCGCGGTAAATTCATTATTAGGCTTTTAGGCGTCTTCTCTAAAACTTTGCAGCAGCTTCCTTCGCATTATAAATTAACTCTTACTCCACCAATCGCATCATACGCTTTACCGCGACCATTATGCAAATAAACTTCACGCCCTATAGTTGCGTAAACAGAGAGTTCTTTGGTTAATTGTGCAGTTGCACCTAGATCTAATTCAGCCCACGTACCATTTATTGTTGAACTAAATGGAATCGGTGTTGTGGATGTAGAAAATTCAATTGTTGATTTTCCTTTTGACTCATGCCATGCGCTTCCTGTTAACCAAATACTTAATTTGCGCGGTGAGGAAGAACCCATGCATCCTTCCCACAACAAGCGTGCGCCTAATCGACTTATTAAAGATTGTGCTGGATTAAAATCCACACGAGAAGCATCAACTTTAATTTTTTTTCCTTGTAGCGATTGATAAATTATTTGTGCTTGCGGTTCAACACTAAAATGATTAGTCACTCTAAAAGGATAGCCACCTTCTAGAGAAGCTGCATAAGTCGTACCATTGACATCTTTAACAATTCTTCTTGAATCATTGCTAGATTTAAACCAATTCGATTGAATAACCCCATCCAGGTACCAATTACTAGGACCTAAATGCGTCCAATAAACACCCGCATTATAATTGTAAAAATCAATACTTCCGGCACGAATATCAAAAACATGGTCAACACCCGCACTACCGTCACCTAGCGCTCCATATACACCTGAAAAATCACGATGGCCTTCTGCATATTCACGATGAAAAATATCAACACCTGTTTGCAGTGCTAAAAAATGATAAGTAAAGTTGGGACCATTACGGAAAATACTTCCATTATGAATATTACCGCCACGATTGATAATGCGTGTCCAAGCTCCTTTAA
The DNA here is from genome assembly GCA_963710715.1 of uncultured Gammaproteobacteria bacterium. Lineage (GTDB taxonomy): Bacteria > Pseudomonadota > Gammaproteobacteria > DSM-16500 > DSM-16500 > CAVQBL01. The sequence goes on from CAVQBL010000017.1 coordinate 129,776, forward strand.
AGAAACATCCTGGATCATGTACTTGATCTTCTGCGCCTACACGTTGATGAAATGTACCTAACATAGTGCGGCTATCTAAAAGTTCTACCGATGGAATAGCAGCAAATAATGAAACTTCTCGCCGAAAGTTTGGAATATTTTCGGAAAGCATACTGCGTAAATACCAATTATCTGTAGATGTTCCATCCATACCCCCACGAAATAAAAGATATTCATAAGGACCCGCGGTTACAGGACCACTTAAACTGAAAGCGCCCGGTGAGGTAGTACTACCATTAATAGTATTTACAACTAAAATACCGTTACCTACTGTTTGAGCACCTACACCACCTACATTATGCACAGCAACGAAAGTATTGCCTGTTGCATTACTTCCACCATTTTTGCCGTCGATGACTAATTTGTCTGCTGGTGAATTATCTGAATTCAGTATTGCATTCAACACTAATGATCCAGCTTTCCCCACATAGTCACCACGTATAGTTAATGAATTATTTGCGCGAGGGCTTGCAATATTGATTATGCCTGCATTATTCACTAACACTGGACGAGCCGTATTCGCTTCGATCACAGAATTTAATAAATTGTTTGCATTCAGAGTGGCTGAATTAATATTAAGAGTCGCAGTTGGGTCAGCTGATAATCCACCGAGAGTAAGATTACTCGATAATGTAAGCGCTGAGTTATTGGTAACGTTAATGGTTTCCCAATTAACCATGTCGCTACCACCCATGTGCTGTGCATTATTAAAAATTAAATTATCATGGCCGCCACCACCGCCATTAAATAAAGAGATACTACTAATATTAGCGTCGGTAACATTTTGCAAAGTGGCTATTTCGTTACCAGTTGTTCCCATCACTAACTGGCCAACCATTTTGCCACCTGTCATAAGAAAGGTATCGTTTGAACCAGTAAAGAAGACATTTCCTTGGATAACACCATTATTATTAACGGCACTGTTCCCAAGCATCATTTGAATTGCCGCAACAGAGCCTCCTGCAATTGTTCCTGAATTATTTACAACACCAGGACCACCTTCGAAAATGATAGCTCTTGTACCCGCACCAGAAGTAATCACTCCTGTCGCACTATTATTAACAGTACCGCCACTACTTGTTATACCAAAATCAATTCCTCTTCCATTTGCAGCAGTGATAGTCCCATCATTATTAACAATCGCAGGGCCACCATCCACTGATATACCTCTTGATTGTGCTAGCAATTGACCACCTGCAAAATTATTAACTACGCCACCCGCTTGCAAAATGATTGCGGTTGACGTATTAGCAAATGTACCAATCTCTCCAAAATTATTAACAATACTTGCATTTGTGTTTATTCCCACTCCGACAAAACCATCGATTAAACCCGTCGCTCGATTGATGACCGAGCCACCTAATCCCATAGATACTCCAGTACCAAAAGTACCGCCTTCAATCGTACCCGCATTATCTACTGAAGAGTTAAGACCACTGACAGGACTACCGTTGATACTAATAGAAACTCCATCCAGCCCTCCTGCTATTACCCCACCTACTTGATTTATGACAGTCGCACCACCTAATAGCAATACACCACTACCGTTCAGTGCATCAATTGTTCCAGAATTAATTAATGTAATCGGTTGGAAACCGCTACCGCCCGGAGCAAAAATCCCATTAGAGTTTGTTGAAATAATAAAACCTGTATTGGTTACCGTGTCACCACCATCTTGCAAATTAATACCATTTCCAGCAGCAGAAATACTTCCTGCATTTGTGATATTCCACGGATTGTGACCAGCCGCAAGAAGGGCGGTCAATCCATCACCTGGACTGGTTATACTAGCACCTGAAAACAGAGTAGCATTCATATTTCCAGACGCATCTGCACAGCCTGCTGTACCCAATACGATAGACCCATTTGTCCCAGTAATATTTCCGAATGGATCACATGAAGCTGCTGCTGTAACTGGCAACATTAATAAAAAAAGAGTTAAGAGAATATATTTGTCAAATATGCGAAAGGTAAAGTTGCGTAAATCCATTTTTAATTTATATCCATCAAATCGCAACGGGCAATATTCGAAAGCTTACTTACAACAATAAAAATCGGAGAGTAGATTTCTGGAATCAATCTCCCAAGAAAATTCCTTTAAAAGCTAGCGCTTTTTTCTCTTTCTAAGTTTTTTTGGACCATGTGGTCCTTTACCTCTTGGCATAAATCACCTTTTTTTAAGAAAACTCAGACGTTACTATGCACCACATTTTAATTTTAATCAAATTCTTTTGCGCGCACAGCCCACCGTGTTTTTGCTATTATTCTCTTTTGCATATAGCTTGCGATTAAAAAGTAATTTTCTCTAAAACCTCTTTCGCCTCAGAAATCAGTTCACCAAACAACCGCGCTGCTGGCACATTTCGACAAAAATGATTCGAGGTGTAATAGGTATAGCAATCAGTTGATCCAGAAAAAGTAATACTCGATAAATGTAATGATCGCCAGGCTTCCGAAAATTAAGTTAAACACCCATTTGTTGAGAGGAATACCCAGCAAGCGTTCACTCCAAAAATCAAAAAAACCATCAGAGTAACGCATTGGCATTCCGACTCTTTCTCTGCATTGGTTTTCCCACACAGTGAGAGGGCAGGGAGACTCTAAGCAGACTTCGAACATCACAAAGGTAAGCAAAAAAATATGCGCATGACGAAAACCCGGATTATTAATCCAATGCCATGACTGTAACATGCCAATATAAATAATAAGGGGTGTTATGATCATGAAAAGTGTGAATAATACATGAAGTGATAAGATCAAATAGGCGCATTGTTTCCACTGTTTTGTATTCATTTCTATCTCGATAAACCCAGCTTGAAGCTTCTCCACAAAGCGATGGAGAATTGACGCGCTTGATACAGCGATTCTGTGAAAGAACTATTACCATCATTGTTACGGCCGCTATGGAGATGATTGATGCTCGGTTGAATGCGCTCATCGGCAATATGAAACAGCATCGATTTTAACATATTTGTCATGAGTGATTCCGCTAAAAGTTTACCTAAACACATGCGACGACCCGCACCAAATACAATCTTTTGATATGCATTGGTTTTCTCAAGCCAGGGCGTAAGATCAAATATGAGTGTATGTTTAAACTGATCAAGAGGTATAAGCACCTGTGTGCCTGCCAAATATTTTTTCCCCTCAATCTCCAAATCGCAAGTGAGCTGTCGTTCAAGTATAGGGAATGGATGAGCTAAACGCATGGATTCCAAAATAATAGCAGTAATAAAAGCATCATTATTATTAGCAGCTGCATTTTTTGCTTGGGCATAAATATCAGGATGCTTCCTCAAAAAGTGAAACACGGAAACCATAATATCGCTTACATTAATTTGTGGTGAAATAATAAAAGGTTGCGCCAAAACGGACAACCATATCATGGGGTCAGCTGAATGATGTATGAAGCCTTCTTGATATTTAGAGTTATGCAAAATGTTCATTAATTCTTGGGAAAAAATTTGTTTAATAGAAATATCACCTTTTCCCTTCAGAGCGATTTCTTTACGCCATTCTATTGAGGCAGTATAAAATAACGTTTCGTTTTCTACCGAAATGCACTTCTCAAAGAGCAATTCATACATAATTTTCAGAGTTATTCGTGAAATAGCTTCACCATCTATTATGCCTTGAGTAGCAGTGATATATTTTGCTGCCAAGGATGGAATTTTAGTTTTCCATGGCAGGGCTTTTAAGATCCCACTACAACTAGAAGCCATTTGTTGCCATTTTTCTCCATCTTCTGATTCTATAGAATAGAGAGGTCGCCACGCCGGAATAGCAAAAATGCTTTCAATAAAAGTGCCTTTTACCTCTGAGCACGCAAGGACTTTGCTGCACGCTTCTGGATTACGATCGAGTATGAGTAGGGGACGGCGCTGTAGCCAGGCACAGAGTCTAATAAAGAGTGAGCGAATGTTAAAGAATCCGCTTCCATACCGAATTGAGGAAAGTACATTCATAGGAGCTCGTAGGTACTTGAAATTTCATGATAGTAATGGATCTGGACGATGGAAACAATCAATGGAGAATTAAGTTACGTTGGGGTATATAAAAAGCAGGAAAATTCCTGTGAAATTCTTCTTTTCCAGATCGTTTATCAAAAATAAATTATTTTATTTCATGATGTTGCATACATAGGTTACTTTACAGAACATCGTTTGTCATATATTGACATCATATGTTCTATATACCATACTACATATAGTAAGGAGAATGCTGAAATGAACCCTATAGAACTTCCCAATAGATTACGAAAAGCAAGAGACAGCCGCGGCATTAGCCAACAATCAGCTGCCGAATTTGTTGGCCTTCCTCGTACTGCTATTACACAAATGGAGGGAGGCAACCGATCTGTCTCTACTTTGGAGTTAACTAAACTCGCCAAATTATATCGTTATCCAATTTCTTATTTTCTTGATGAAATTCCAAATGATGAAGAAGACATTAACGTAGTTCTTTATCGCGTCGCGCCTAATTTAAATGAAGCCACTCAACAACAAATTTATCACTATATTAATTTATGCAAAGAAGGCATCACCTTAGAAAAAATTCTAGACTTTGAACCACGCGCGAATTTGCCAAAATATTCTTTGCCTATTCCGAAAAATAAAGGCGAAGCAGTAGCACAAGGTACGAATGTTGCCGAACAAGAGCGAAAAAGGTTAAGTATAGGTATTGGATCAATTGCCGACATAACCAATCTCATATCTAATCAAGGTATTTGGGCATGTAGTGCTGACTTACCAGATGATGTATCCGGTTTATTTTTAAATAACTCAAAGACTGGCCTCATAATACTAGTCAATGCAAATCATGTTATATCCAGAAAACGATTTTCGTATGCGCATGAATATGCTCACGCACTCTTTGATCGTGACGAAAATATTAAAATATCAAGTACTGCAAATAATGCAGAATTTATTGAAGTAAGAGCAAATGCTTTTGCTGCAGTGTTCTTAATGCCAGCTGAAGGAATCAGCGAAGTATTACGAAGTTTAAACAAAGGAAAATCGAGTCGACAAGATCAAGTGATCTTTGATGTTTCTGCAAATAACAAAATGAATGTTGAAAGTCGTTTTGCCCCATACTCTCAAAATATTACTTTCCAGGATATTGCGATCATTGCACACCATTTTAGCGTGAGTTACCAAGCTGCAGTTTATCGTCTACGTTCATTAAATATAGTTTCTAAGCAGGGATACGATCGCCTGATAGAAAAATATCAAGACGGCAAGCATTACCTTTCTTCACTTAAGATGTTTTCTGATTTAGAAAATAAAGAAGATAAAGAACTATGGGATCGTGAACTACGCACAGAACTTGTCTATCTTGCTATTGAAGCATTTCGCCGCGAAGAAATTTCACGCGGACGAATTATTGAATTAGGTGATGCTATTGGAGTTGGTGGAAAAGATTTATATGAATTCGCATTAGCAACACTAGAAAATAATAGTACTTAAAAAAATTATGCTAACGATGGAGTATAAAGAAAATAAAAAATGCCAAACGCAGATAAAAAAATACTAATAACAGATACATCTGTTTTAATCAATTTTCTAAATATCAACAGACTTGATTTGTTAATTTCATTCACCATTAACTGTATTTCCATATAAAAAATGTGCTGTTGGAAATGGAAATGGTGTTATTCGAGTAGAATTGCCTCATGATTAAAAAGTAATTTTCTCTAAAACTTCTTTCACTTCAGGATCATTTTTTGCGCCCTAGGGCCAATAATCTGGTAGAATAATAGAATTATAAGGACATTGATTGTTCCGAAGTAAATAAAAAAGTGTAATTGTTGTTAATTTACCAAGGAGAAAGTTTCATGGACTATAAATTAGCTAATAAAACAGCTCTTGTCACAGGCTCAACGGCTGGCATAGGATTCGCAATTGCTCAAGCACTCATACAAGAAGGCGCTATTGTAGCAATTAATGGACGTACGCAAGAAAGACTCATTCAAGCAACTCAAAAAATCAAATCCATTCATCCCACAGCTAAACTCATACCTATTGCAGCTGACTTGAACAAAAAAGAAGACATTGAAAAAGTTATTCGCGAAGTACCATCCGTTGATATTCTTGTTAATAATTTTGGTTTTTATGAGGTAAAAAAATTTAATGATATTCCAGATGAAGATTGGCTGCGTATCTTTAACGCTAATGTAATGAGTGGCATACGTCTTAGCCGTCATTATCTTCCTGGCATGCTTAATCAAAATTGGGGCAGAATAATTTTTATTTCTAGCGAGTCAGGATTGCAAGTTCCTGTAGAAATGATCCATTATGGGATGACGAAAACTGCTCAACTTGCTATTGCTCGCGGTTTGGCTGAAATGACTGCTGGAACTAATGTGACTGTCAATGCAGTACTTCCAGGGCCGACAAAAAGCGAGGGTGTGAATCAGTTTGTTGCCAACGTTGCAAAAGAACAAAATAAAAAACCAGAACAAATTGAAAAAGAATTTTTTACCTCAGTGCGACCCACATCATTACTAAAACGTTTTAGCACTCCCGAAGAAGTTGCTGCGATGGTTGCATTTTTATGTAGTCCATTATCTTCTTCTACGAATGGTGCTGCGATACGAGTTGATGGTGGTGTTGTACGTTCAATTGCATGAGGCACGTAGTGGAGTGAATGGTACATCCACTTTTTTTTTATTAATGGATTTCGCCCACGATGGTTCTTTGTGAAAAATTTGAATCTAGATTGGGAAGAATTGACTTTTTAGCCTTTGAAAGTTTAATTAAAGAAAAAAATTCAGAAATTTCTATTTATCATTACATTGAAGAAATTCAAGGCCCAGTTGGTTTAATGATTTTCAATGTTATTGATCACGGCGCGCTATTTTGACTCTAGCAAGCAAAAGTGTTCAAGCTAAGCAATACGTTGTTGGAAATCCATTAATTGCCCTTCAAATGACTAAAAAAGATGTTCGAGCTGGTCTTTCATCATTTGGGCTATACCTTGAATACTGGGATATGTCATTTTCAATGCAGCAGTGATTGAACCGCAGACTGAATCACTGGCCATGTGACAGAATAGGGTATTGTATATGTTTGATGCGCGGCATATTTTACTTCGATTAATTTAACCGTATCGCCTTTTTTTTCTGCAACTTGTCTATAAGCATCGCCCAGTGTAATAGGTACAACTTGATCTTCTGTTCCATAAATTAAAATTTGTGGTATGCCTAATGGAAGTAATTCTTTTGGTGATGCATCTTTGAAATGTTTTTCTACTTGATCTCCCGTATTTCCCAATAACTTTTCGACGACATTTCCCTCACAAGCACTTTCTTCTTGTTTACGGAATGCTTTTAAATCAGGAACACCACCCAGAACAATCACGCCGCGTAAAATGAGAGGATTTTTTGTATAGAGCTGACTACTGGATGGTAATTGATGACGTGCAGCTAGCCAAAGAGCTAAATGCCCACCCGCAGAATGTCCAATAACAATCACGCGATGCAAATCGAGTGAATATTGATTAGCAATGTTGCGAAGATAATCAGCGGATTTTGCCACATCTTTGAACGTTCCTGGCCAACCACCACCAACTTGATCTTCTCCTCGATATTCAATATTCCAAGTAGCAATGCCTGTATTTCGAAGGACATCCGCTAATGCAGCTGTATTTTGATTATCAGCAAATTTTGACATCCAACAACCACCATGAATAATGATTGCAACTGGATAAGGAGTAGGTTTATTAACAGGAAGACGAAGATCTCCAAACTGCATGGGATCTTTACCATAAGAAATTCGATAAGCCGCTGGCGTACTGCTCGGAGTAAAACACCAAGCAGTTTGCACTGATAAAACTGTAAAACAATACATTATCGCTATTAACAATCCTTGTAAACGCATTTTTTCTCCGCATACCACTTACTTTTTAGTATGATAGATGCGCCTGCCCTACCGCGTCAATTCAATCATTTTTAGGGTCTGTTTACATTTCGCAAATAATCTTTCATGCCAGGCAATTCGTTCATTTGATTTAATGCTTGTAACTGCGTATTCGCAAAGCGTAACATACGCGCGTAGTGTCCTGTTTGATTGATATCTGTGTTTTTACTTACTTCAGTAAGTGTACCTTCTATCAATTTATGAAGAGCAGGAATATCACGTGCTTTACTCACATCACGAATAATCGATTGAACCTCTGGGTGGTGATTGCGGGTAATTGATGTAAGCAAGCCAGAAGAATAACTGTTAAATAATCGAGTCAGTCCTGCAATTGCAGACTTTAGACTTGAATTGTCACCCCAAATTTTAGCAAATTCTTGCTTTTGCTTTGCAGAATAATGAAATATGCGTCCTTCAAATTTGGAAAAAGATATTTTTTCCATATTCTTAGTAAAAGCTTCGCAATGCATCGCCATTCCTTCTATAGGTTGCATACGGTATAGACTTTCCCGCATCTGCACTACGAAAATAGCACGGCTCGCTACCACTACAAATTGCTCATCATTTCCCATACGAATCTTAACATCCATGTCTGACACATACCTTTGCGCATATTCATAGTCATTAAACAACAAAACTGATTCCTTACTTCTCAGTGAATCTAAAATAGTTTTGCCGGAAAACTCGCTAACTGGCACATCGCGCGAGCAATATTGATCATTTAGTCCCCTATAAGATTCTTTTTTAAATAAGTCAATGGGACTCCCCACAGCATAGTAAGTTTTAAAAGCAACAGTTGTGGGTTTGTTACTCTCTGACTTCTGGTCAAGACGTGTCTTAATTTGTTGATGAGTTTTCATATCTTTCCTCCGAATAATGTAAAAAAGTATACCAAAGCTACCTTAAGATAAACTTAAGATTCTTCTAAAAATTAGTCGTGTATAGAGAAATGTGATAGCAGCTCAGAAAGTTTTGCGGCTGCTGATCGATATTTTCAAGAATCGGCTTGCCCAGAAAGAAAAAAATTGCTTACAAAAAACTTAACTGCATTACAAACTGAGATAAATGCTAATCCAAATAAAGCTTTTATCACTCGAAATTTAAAATTTGGCCCCATGATTTGGTATAACGCAGATTTTGATGCAACTGATTTATGGGAAAATGTTGAAGTAATCCCAGAAATAATGGATTACCTCTGGGGAAAAGTTTTTCGAGAAATTGATATTACAAAAAATTTAGATAAATTAACTACTCCTGTTTTTTAGGCTTAGGACGTTACGATTATTGGAACCCACTTTATTTATGGGAAGCGGTCAGATCTCATTTCAAGAATTTGACCATGCGTATTTTTGAAAAAAGCGGTCACACGCCTCAATACGAAGAACCTGAATTTTTTGATAAAGAATTGCTGTTGTGGTTAGTCACAAATCCTGACACAAAGTGATAACATCAACTCAGCCTCAGGATTTTACAAATTAACTCTCACACTGCCAATCGCATCATACGCAATGCTTGTCTCTTCTCTGACTGAAAGTTGTTTTCGAAGAAGGTTGAGCTTGTGCATTGGTATTATCGCTCGCTTGAGAAGAAACTCCTTGTGCAGGTGCTGCTAGCGGCTGTGGTATTTCAGTAATTTGGCCGATGATTTTTTCTAGTTGAGAGACTAAATTCGTCCCAAAAAATCCATGCCGAATCCGTGTGGCTAGACCCGAACAAAAATAACTCAACATATTCCTTAAACCAGATAGGCTTTTTTCTGATGAAACACGGCTACATAATGTTATGCGACCCCTTCCAAGTTCTCCACTTCCCTTAATGGTAAGAAGAACTTCCTGTTTAAAACTCTCTAAAAACAAGCCTGGCAAATGTTTCTTATAGTCTTTATACAATTGATCCTTGCTTTCTAAATATTTTCGGGCCAGCTTATATTGTGCTAATTCTTGCATCACATAATAACCATTCAAAAAGCCTTCTCGTAGCTGAAGTTGTTCGCGTATCTTCTTATTTGCATCTGGCTCAAATGTATATGACTCCTCTTTTTTAGCTTTTTTCGAAAAGTACTAGCGGAATTTAAAATTTCATCTATTACTCTCTCTGTATTTCTTTCCCAATAGTTACTTCTCTTTTGCATTTCATTTAATAAGCCTCGTCCACCAATCATAATAAACCTCTCTAGTCACTATTAACAATTTGAAAATAGATTAATCGCATATTATACAGATCGAATATTAAGAAAAACTTAACGATTTATCTGTTAATAGTTAACGAATTATGTTGTACATTATTAATGCAGATACAAATTGAAGCTACAAAAGGAGGGGTGATGCGAATTTCAAAAACTGTTGGAAAACACGATTTTATTCAACTCGACTTTGGCCAATTATGCTGACCGCGCAAGCTGATCTATCAACACATCCCATTGCGGACGTTTAATTTTCATATACTCAGCATCCGATGTTGAGTCGTTAAAATAATTTTCTGACCAAATGCTGCGCCGCACCAGCGCAAGAATATCAGAAAACGTTGCTTCACTTTTTTTATTGTACCAAGCTGTCGATAAAATCGGTAACGTTTGGTCTTTCAAAATCTCACGTGCGAATAAACAAATCAATGAAAACAATGCCATCAGCGATGGAGTGGTTCTAGCAATCGCTTTGTCTGACCATTGACGTTGTGTTTCTATACCAAGATGCGCACGGGTTTCCTCAAACGTGACCTCGATGTTCCAGCGCAGAACAAACCAATTGATGATTTGTTCGGGTGCTAATTGCAAGTCCGTACTAAAAAATGCTTCTGCTTCATTTTTATCTGGATCCATGACCAGAACCCAGCGGATAGGTAATGGTTTTTCACCCGATGAATACCAGAGGTTAATTCCGCTAAGTAGGCGGACTTTTTTCTTTTCACCACCATACCAATCAACTTCTGTTTCACGCCACGGTTGTGTTACATCACTAGCTAATTCTTTTAGCGAAATAAATCGCTCGCCTTTTTCACGATGACGTCCACGTTGTCCTTTGACGGGTGACGGAGAAAATTCATATAGTGCTGCATCTAATCGCAATCTTGAAACTAAAATAATTTTTTGTTTGATGCAAGCATGTCCTAGTCGAATGCAAGCAAAACCGCCATCCCCAATTAAAACAAAAGAACGTTTGATCCAGCGTGATATGACACGTATTGCAATGATCGTCCAATCAATGCTGGTCTTGTGTCGGCGGTTTTTTCTTTCATTGCATTTTTTTGATGGAGCCAATATTGTCATGAATGGCAGAGCCCATGGACGCTTGCACCAGGGCAGTGGCACGATCAACATCAGGCAAACCCATTTTAATCCGAAACATTTGACGACCAATTTTTCAGTTGATCGACACGCATCGCGATAGCAACCTTTTGCCTTTATTTTTTTACCGCTGCGCCGCTCTACCGTGTCATCGACAACAATTAAAATCGGGAAAGAAGCAGGAAGCAGTTGCAACAATAATCCTAATAAAATTTTCGCGCAGGATAGGTTGTTCCACTTCGCGCGATTCAACACACGATGATACTTCTCAAACCGTTTTTCTTGAGAAAGTCCCATCACTCGTAAAATGCTGCTGACACGACGCGCGCCTTGACATAAGATAGCGCCGGTTAAAAGAACATGAACATGCTCCCATGTTGGCAAAGTAAATATACCACTAAACGATTTAAACAACACTGATTCCACGGGGTAATTGCATAGAAAGTCCTTCTACTACGGAAAAAAATGATGCAAACAATAACGGTTCATGCCACCTTTAGCAAAGCGGTTTTGAAAGAAATTCCGATTGATAAGTTACACAGTGGAACATATCAACCACGTGATGTTTTTCGGAAGAAACTTTAGAATCACTTTCAGCAACCATTGCACAGCTTGGCGTGCTAGAACCATTGATCGTGCGTTTATCGTCAAAAACCCGGATCAATTCGAGATTATCGCGGGAGAAAGTCGTTGTCGTGCTGCGAAATCGCTGGGTTTGACAGTCGTTCCATGCTTAGTCTCAAATTATTCCAATGAACAAGCAGCCCAGATTGCGCTGATTGAAAATACCGCTCGTGAAGCATTAAACCCCATTGCAAAAGCGTTTGCCATGCAGCGGTTAACAAATGAATTTTGCTATACTCATGATGAAATTGGTCTTCTTCTTGGCATGAGTCGAACCCATGTAACTAATCTATTGCGGCTACTGAGGCTTGATGCGCGTATCCAGCGTTGGATGAAGCAAGGTCATTGAGCGAAGGCCATGGAAAATTATTGGCGGGATTGCCTTTTGAAAAACAATACTGGTATGCTTATGATGCGATCAAAAAAGAATGGCCAATCAGCGCTCTGGATGATGCCATCAAATGTCAGGCAAGCAAAAAATCAGCTGATAGCAAAGCTAGAAAATCAGCCCCGCCAACATCACCACTCGAGCGGCAATTAACGGAACGGTTTGGCTTTCCAGTAAAGGTAACCCTCAACAAAAATGAAACTGGATACTTTCGTATCCAGTTTCATGATCGTGCGCATATGGAGAAAATCATGGAAAAGCTAGGGTATATTGATGAAAATTCATTGGTTCAATTCAAAGACGAGTGATACAGTTTTCCCTACGGAATTAACTTGCTCTGTGTGCACATAATAAATGATTACCGGTAAAAAATGAAACGATGGAATGTAACTGAAATGCTGGATATTGGCCGACGTTTATTTGCAAAAATAAACAAAAAGAAACGTTTTGCCAATCATAATAGTTGAAATTCATTTTCTGGCACGTGAAATAGATAACAGGTTACCAACTGGTGTAAAATCCATGATAGAAGGAAGTTATACGCCACGGCATTTAAAACGTCGCTATTTTCAAGATGAGATGGTTGATCAATTACACTTGTCTGATCGCATTTTTCAGCACATTCTTCTTAAACAACTTAAGCCTACGATACCTTATGTAGTCAACCCTAATTGTCTCCACATTCATGGTCCCAGCGGAGTAAAACTTGCGACGCAACGTATTCGGCAAGTGCTGCAAGAAATAAAACCCAACTATATTATTCGGGCGGATATCAAATCGTTTTACAAATCTATTCCACACTACAAGTTATT
>CAVQBL010000018.1:0-265717 GCA_963710715.1 uncultured Gammaproteobacteria bacterium
TTATAATATCGCCAGCTTCTGACGGCGACCCGTGGATGGGTTGCCGTATCTTTTTGAATACATGAGGATTTTATGGAAAATATTGTTGTATACCCTGGCACATTTGATCCCATTACTTTTGGGCACGTGGATTTAGTGGAGCGTGCAACGCGATTATTTGATCGAATCATTGTTGCCATTGCGGATAACACCAATAAAAATCCATTATTCTCATTGTCAGAACGAGTAGAATTGGCCAAGAAAGTATTAAATAAACATAAAAATGTGGCTGTTCTTGGTTTTAGTTCTCTATTGATGAATTTTATGCGCGAGCAAAAAGCGAATATTATTTTACGTGGGTTACGCGTGGTTTCGGATTTTGATTATGAGTTTCAATTGGCAGGCATGAATCGCCATCTGGATTCCAAAGTTGAAAGTTTATTTTTAATGCCAGCAGAGAATTATACTTATATTTCTTCAAGCTTTGTACGCGAGATTGCGGCTTTAGGTGGAGATGTAAAACAATTTGTCCCGCCTGCCGTTGTTGCAGCGTTGAATGAAAAATTTCGTGAGTAAATTATGGCCCTAATGATCACAGATGAATGTATTAATTGCGATGTTTGCGAGCCCGCGTGTCCAAACAATGCGATTTATCAAGGTGAAGCGATTTATGAAATTGACCCTAATCGTTGTACCGAGTGCGTAGGTCATTTTGATGAACCGCAATGTGTTGCAGTTTGTCCGGTGGATTGTATTCCAGTAGATTCTCGGCATGTGGAAACTAAAGAACAGCTGCTGGAGAAATATAAAAAATTAACCAAATAAGCTACTAAAAGTCTCTCGTCGGTGCGTGAAATTTACCAATAAATGGTGTAAAATACACCATTGAATGGGGAATTTTACACCATGCATCAGCGATTTATACGAGGGCTGGTATTTTATGCACGGGAGAACAGATATTATCTTTTGGCAAGGAATTACACGCGGTTCCACTGAGTTTGTTGTGGAGTTAGTTTTAGCTTAATTTCATCGAGGAATGTCATTGATACTTTTTCCCCTTGGCTATTACTGTCAGGTTTTATTGTGTTTTGTTCAGATTTCTTTTTAGGGTTTTTCTTGGTAATTATTTTAATAACTTTTTTCTTCTTAACAACTTTTTTATTTTTATGCTTATGCTGTTTTTCCCCATCGTAATCATAATTATACATAGCACTTTCACGTCTATTATTGACTAACCAAGAATTAATTACGACTAAGTCTTCTTGGCTCAGTGTTCCTGCGGCATTTTTAAGGAGTAATAAATTATTTACATACGCATAACGATCATGCGCGTATTGGAGTTGTGCTGAAAATACTTTTTGTAATTGATTGAGTACATCAACTAAAGTTTGCGTACCCACCAGATATCCTTCTTGTAATCCTTCAAACGAGGCGATTGCGGATTTAACTGCTGCTCTATCTGCATAAATTTGTTTAATACCTGAAGTGACATCTAAATATTTTTGACGTGCGTCTTTGACGGCATCTCGTGCAGTGAATTCTAATTGTTGAATCTGAGCTCGATAATTGAAACGCGCTTGATTGGTTGCTGCAACAACGCCTCCGCCTGCAAAGATAGGTACGGCAAGGTTTAACTGTAAGCTAGCCGTACGATATTTGCCTGAACCAGGCCTAACAGCTTCGACATTCATATTATCAAATTGGAATATTGTAGGAGCATCCGTGTGTGAGACAACCACATTATACATTCCTTGGAGATTTAAAGTAGGGAGGTGGCCGGCAAGTTGTTGATTAATGGCTTCACAAGCTGCTTGAACGCCGTATTGAGCTGCTCTAATTGACCAGTTTTGTTGTAAAGCAGTTCTTACCCATTTTTCCATATTAGCCGGTTGAGGTGACCGTAGTGGAAATTTTTCGCTTAATTTTGCTAAGTGAGGATAGTAAACATTAGTGATGGCACGTAAGGTTTCTTTATTATTTGCCAGTCGAGTTTCTGCTGCAATGAAGGTTGCCAAAGAAATATCATAAGATGCTTGGGCGGTGTAAACGTCAGTCAGCGTTTTTAACCCTACTTTATATTGCTGATTAACCTGATCCAATTGTTTAGCATTAGCATCTTTATTTGCTTTGCTATACGCCAGGTTGTCTTCCGCTTCTAATACATCCGTGTAAGCTTTTGCAACTCGCAACATTAAATCTTGTAATTGATAATTCAGGTTTGCAAGTGCTTGTCTTGCACTTGCTTTTGCGCCTTGCAAGGCGCTGAATTGTTCAAAATTAAATATAGTTTGTGTGAGAGTCAAATTCATGCTTAAAGAATGAAATGTATCAGCTGCGGGTGCAGAGGTGATAGCAGCAGGACCGGTATTTTTCGTCTTGTTAATCAAGGGAACGACTGTGCCATTGATCTGAGGGAATAGCAGGGCTCGAGCAATGGGTATGCCTTCTTCAGTTGATAAAGCTTGATCTATTTGTTTATGGTAAGTGGGATCGCTCATCAAGGCTTGATTATAGGCTTGAATCAAGTCGGCCGCATTTACTGTGGCAGTGGCAAACATGCCTAGCGCGACAAGTATGAGTGATAAGGTTTTTTTCATTGGGAATAAGTGCCTTTAAATTATTATAATGAGTAGGGTGGGCAAAATATTGCCCACCCCACGAAAGCAAGCAATATGTGCCCACCATTTTAAAAATGCCCTTATTTTAACTTAAGATCACCTTTTTTCCCATAGCTCAATCGCTAATCTCACAGCAGCTTCCATACTACCCGCATCGACTTTATCTGTGCCAGCAATATCGAGAGCAGTGCCATGGTCTACAGACGTACGAATAATGGGTAATCCTAAGGTGACATTGACAGCATGTCCAAAGCTCATATATTTGACCACGGGTAAAGCTTGATCGTGATACATTGCGAGCACAGCATCTGCTGTTTTTAAATATTTTTCGGTAAACAAAGTATCGGCGGGCAGTGGCCCAATGACATGGATATTTTTTGTTCGTAGCTGTTTTAACGCAGGTTCAATGATTTCAATTTCTTCACGACCTAAATATCCGCTTTCACCCGCATGAGGATTGAGTCCACACACTAAAATTTTGGGAGCAGTTATTTTAAAACGGGATTGTAATTCTTGATGTAACAATTGCAAAGTAGTTATTAAATTTTTTGTAGTAATGGAGCGTGATACAGCAGCTAAAGGAATATGCGTAGTAGCTAACGCCACTTTTAAATTTTTTGTTACAAATAACATTAATACATTGGAAGCATGACAATATTGCGCTAAAAATTCAGTATGCCCAGAAAAAGAAATACCCGCATCGTTGATAATGCCTTTGTGTATAGGTCCGGTAACGAGTGCTTGAGTATCCTGTTGTAGGCAATGTTCGGTGGCTATTTCTAAGCACTGTATGACATAACTTGAATTAGTGCGATTTAATTTTCCAATTTCGCAAGGTGCATTTAAAGAAACAGGAATAATTTTTATTGTGCCTGGCACATGTGCTGAAGCTGTTTTTTTAAAATCGCCAGGAATTATTTTCAGAGGCAAGCCAAGTGTTTGTGCTCTAGCGCGCAACAATTCTGGATCACATACAGCAATTAATTCTGCAGGCCATGCTTGTTGCGCAATTTTTATAGTAATGTCTGGGCCAATACCTGCAGGTTCGCCTGGGCTGATTACAATGCGAGGAGGAGACTTCTTTCCAAGCTCGCATCTTTTGTTGTTACTCATCGTTGCACCTGCGTTACGCTGGCCAGAGTTATCCTTCAGGGTGCATATTGATAAAAGCAGAGCTACGTAACTTACTAATCCACTTTTGTAATCCTTCCTCAAATTTACGCTGATAAATAAGCTGCTCTATTTGTTTGCGAACGGATTTTGTATCACCCTCTATTTTTGCATCCCGTATTCCAGCAAGTAATACAATATGGAAACCATTGGGTGTCATCATAGGTCCCAGTAATTCATTAGGTTTCATATTAACGAGTTCTGAAGCAAATTCAGGTGGAATATTGGGTAATTTGCGCCAACCCAGATCACCGCCTTGTAATGCTTGACTGCCGTTGGATTCACTCAAAGCAGCTTGTTTAAAACTCATGCCGTTATGAATTTTAGCAACAATATTTTCTGCACGGCTTTTTGCTTCCATAATATCTTGCGGTGTAGGTGCTTCGGGCAAAGCAATTAAAATATCTTCAAGGTGATATTCTTTACCGTAGGATGTTTTCCAATCTTTCGAACGTAGGAAATCATCAATTTCTTGAGGTGTAATAGTTAAACGTTGCCCTACTTCTTGTTGTTGAATTTGCTGTAAAATTAATTGTTCGTGTATTTCTTTGCGATATTGAGTTCGGCTCATTCCTTGTTCAGCCAATTTGCTATAGAGTTCTTTTGCGCTGATTTTGTTAGACAATGCAATTTGGTTAATCGCTTTATTTAAATTTTCATCGCTAATCGTCACGCCAGCTTGTTCTGCCAATTGCATTTGTAATTTACGATTAATGAGTTGATCTAAAACTTGTTTTCGTAACACATTTTCAGCGGGTGGATTTCCTTGAAATTGTTTTCTGACGGTGTTGATAGCTTCATCGAGCTCAGTTTGTGTAATAACAGAGTCATTGATAATAACCACGACTCGATCGAGTGATTGAGAGCTTGCTTTCGCTGAGTAAGCGTGCATGGGCAAGCTACATAAAATAACGATGCTAAAGTAAAACAAAATTAAACGAATCATATTTATTTAAACCTATAATGCTTATTAAAAATCCTGTCCGAAATTATTTTCGTACCCGGGAATACTGTTAGTGAGTAAGTTGTCCGCTTTGCTTGGGCTAGCGCCTAAACCTTTCAAGGCTACTTGCAAAAGAAATTCGGTGTCATACTTGGGAGTATGGTTATTATTGTTACTGAGGTTTGTAAACGTCCTGCCTGCTACAAAACGCATAGCCCAACAACAGCCATCATATTGTAAACCATAGATTAGGTTCTGTAACTGGTTAGAACCCCAATTTTGGGTCCAACGACCGAAAGCGCTCCAATCACGCACAATAGGCCAGATAAAAGATAAGTCAGTTTGTGTTAGATTATCAGAGTTGAGATCCTTTTGTTTAGAATGTTTTAAATCAAAGGTATTTATGTTTTTTATCATAGTGTTGCCCAGACGTACAAAGCTATAGTTTAAATTCACTATGTGCTTAAGGTCGGGTCTGTATTGTATGCCAACGGTTTGGTTATTAAAGCGGGCATAATTAGGGTCCCAAATGGAGTTGCTGGTTAAGCTCCAGCTTGGAGTAAGGTAGTAATTTAAGACACCAGACAAGGGTGAGACAGGCTCGCGATTGCTTGGACTTTGCGGATTGTCGTTACAAGAGCCATTCTTGCAAGAAGGGGCATTATCGCATTGCCCATTTTCACATAAGGTAACCACGCGATTGCGGAAATAGAGAATTTGTCCAACACCCGCTCGGAGTTTTTCTATTCCACTTTGATTATCGATGAAGCGAGTTGTAACCCCATAGCTCAGTTGATTCGCATCGCCAATACGATCAATGCTTGTAAAGCGGTTGTAAGTAAATAATTGATCGTAAGTGAGAGTATTTAATGCAGTATCAAATAAGGGAATATTGTTTTGGCCGCGAAAAGGCACATAAGTATAATAAAATTGTGGTTCCAAAGTTTGACGGTAACCGTGATTGCAAAACAGTATATTGCGATCGAAATAAAATCCTGAATGAATATCAAAAATTGGTAAACCGCGATTTATGTCTTTTTGGCGCTGATTCATGACATGGCCGAGTTCATAATGTGTAAAAGAAAATTGTAAGCGTGGATTAAAATAAAAATAGGTCCAATTCAGAGGAAGATTGACTCCAGGCTGAATATAAAATCGATTTCCTATCGGAAATTTATCATTTTCTCCAGGCATGTGTTGGATATCGAAATGGGTGAGGTCATTAATTATCGTATATTCCAACCCAAATGCTTGATCAGGATAATCTCCCTCTAAACGTAATTGGGGCAAGCGAATGTATTGGTTTTGAAAAGTAGTAATTTTATCGACAGGGTGTAAAGTTTGATAACCTTGTAGACGAGTTGAAAAAGTCCAGTTTTCTCCGCGATAGTTTGCTTCAGCTTGCTGCAATAATTGATTTTGCGTTACTTCATTTAAATTAGTATAAAAATCACGAAGATAATAATCATCACTGACACGGCTGTAGTCAATGGAGGTTGTCCAATGCTCATTGGGTGTAAAATTGTTTTGCCACGCAAATGCATACCGTGTTGTACTCGCGTTTTCTAAGCGATTTAAATTAGCTTGTACAATAGGGCTGGGGCTGTTTTCAAAGTTTGCTTGTTGAGTTTTTTGAAACCTCCTGAACTCAGGATCGTTGGGCACCAAGCCAGTGCGGACATCTCCAAAGCTGCGTGGAGTGAGGTAGCGAAATAAATCAGTTATCATGAATTTACGTTTAGCCGAATAAATGGGCGTGAGGGTCGTGTCATAGTTAGGTGCTAAATTCCAATAAAATGGGAATCCTACGGAGAAACCCTCTCGGCTGGCGCCGCTAAATGTGGGTGTCAGGAATCCAGTTTGGCGTCGTGAGTCAATTGGAAAATTAAGGTAAGGCGAATAAAAAATTGGTATGTTTTTTACATATAAACGTGCATTTCTCGCTGTACCGCGGCCAGTAATTTTATTTAGGTTAAGTTTTTCAGCCTTAACTTGCCAAATAGGAGCCTCCGGTGGGCAAGTGGTATAAGTGACGTTTGCAAAATCATATATTTTGGGTCGCGTTTGACTGAATTCTTTTGCTTCGCCCCAGGCGCTTAACTGAGTTATTTTATGTGTACATTTGAATTCTACGGCATTTGGCAGTGGCGGTTTTTTGGTAATGTTGCTGTAAATAGGCGTACGGTAAAGAATATCGAGCAAAGATACAGCGCGTGTTCGAAAATCGAAGTGACCATGTTGTGCAACCACCATATTATTGGGTTCGCGTAGCCGCACATTTTTTAATAAATCGACGGTGATAAATTTTCCTGTTTTGGGGTCTCGATGTAGATACGCTTCATTTGCCGTGATTTGTTTGCCATTGTAGGTAATGGTGACTTGGCCTTTTGATGACGATGTGCCGTGAAAAGAAAATACTCCTTGATTGCTAGTCAATAATATATGACTACTTTGCACCATGTTTTCAGGGTACAGGAAAGGTTGTTCAAGATAAAATCCTCCGCAATGGTTTTCATTGCTTTCTACCCAGCCTAATTGCTTTGCGATAGCCGATTCCGTAGGTGAATAGGTGATGGGGGTGAATTTATTATAGGGCGCTAAACATTCGTTTTCTGGTATATCAGCAGTAGCTTCTGCTGAAAACGCCAAAACTAAAAAGCTCGTGAGCATGATGCTTGCTAAATGAATGGTTTTTTTTGCGCGCATAGAGCTCTTCTTTTTTAGTCTTTATCAAAGTCGCAAGTTTAGCGAAAAAGCTGTAGATTATCATTAGGAGAAAATAAATATGTTGCCGAAAAAGAGACCACCAACACATCCGGGGCAAATGCTCAAAGAGTTTTTGGAGCCAATGGGGATGACGCAAAAAGAATTTGCTGAGCATCTCGGTTGGACTTACGGTCGTTTAAATGAAATTATTAATGGGCGTCGAGATGTGAGTGCAGAATCTGCGCTTGCGTTTGCCGATGCATTTAAAATAGAACCTGAATTTTGGCTTAATTTGCAGCGTGATTGGGATTTATGGTATGCAATTAAAAAGCACAAGCATATTAAGACTGTAAAGATAGCCTATCCTATCAATCGTAAGCCGGGATATTGGAAAGGAAAAGTTAAAATAGCTAGAAATTTTGATGATTAATCTGCAGGTTTTTTAGTTATAAAACTATAATATTTGTCTTGTTTTCTGTAAAATAGCGTTTTTTATGGTTTTATTTTTATGAATCATCATTCCGCTTTACAGTCATGGTTGAACAGTCAGCTGCCTACGTATCAGCTTGAGGCATTGCCTTTTGACGCCAGCTTTAGGCGTTATTTTCGGGTGCAGCATGCACAAGGTTCCTATATTGCGATGGATGCATCCCTGGAGATAAAAAGCTGTGTGCCTTATGTTGCTATTGCAAATGCGTTCAGGAAAAAGGGTTTATGTGCCCCAGAGATTATTGCCTCTGATTTAACGCAAGGATTTTTATTGCTGAGTGATTTTGGTAATTGTGTTTATTTGAATGAATTGAATTTGAATAATGCCCGAGAGCTTTATGGTCGCGCACTAGACTCGTTAGCTATTTTACAAACATGTCGTAAGGTCGAGCATTGGCAAGTTCCTCTATTTACTGCTGACTTCATGCGACAGGAATTGGAATTATTCAAAGAATGGTTTTTGCAAAAACATTTAGGGTTAGAATTATTGCCTCACACAGAAAAAATGTTAGCGGAATGTTTTAATTTTTTAGCAGAATCTGCAGCGAGTCAGCCGCAAGTATTTATGCATAGAGATTATCATTCAGCAAATCTCATGGTATTGCCGGAACGAAGCGTTGGTATTTTGGATTTTCAAGATGCGTTTATGGGTCCAGTGACTTATGATTTAGTTTCTTTATTGCGTGATTGTTATATTGCATGGCCAGAAGAGTTGGTGACGGAATTAGTTTTACAGTACCGAAAAAAATTGTCGATTAAAGTGAGTGAAAGCGAATTTTTGCGTTGGTTTGATTTGATGGGTTTGCAAAGACATTTGAAAGCGTTGTTAACGTTTGCGCGTAAATATAGACGTGACGGTAATGCAAATTATTTGCAACATATTCCGCGTACTCTCAACTATATTCTGAATGTGAGTCAGCGTTATGAACCATGCCAAGCATTATACAATTTTTTAAAGATGGAAAATTTATTATGCGTGCCATGATTCTAGCAGCGGGCCGCGGTGAACGTATGCGTTCATTGACTGATCAAGTACCCAAGCCTTTATTAAAAGTGCGAGGGCGTTATTTAATTGAATATTCCATTGCTTCATTAGCGCGTATTGGCGTGAAAGATATTGTGATTAATTTGAGTTATCGCGGTGAACAGATTAAACAAGCTTTAGGTCAAGGTGAGCGTTATGGTGTGACACTGCATTACTCAGAGGAATCTGAGCGGCTGGAAACAGGCGGGGGTGTTTTCCAAGCATTACCAATGCTCGGAAATAATCCTTTTATTGTGTTAAGCAGTGATGTGGTGACGGATTATCCTTTGCAACAATTACCGAGTCATCCGGAAAAATTAGCGCATCTCGTATTGGTTGATAATCCAGAATTTCATCCGCAAGGTGATTTTTCTTTAAGGGGTAAAGAAATTTATAGTGGTGGATCTCTTACTTATACTTTTGCAAATATTGGTGTGTATCGTCCAGAATTATTTGCTGCTTGTAAACCGGGGAAGTTTCGCTTAGGTGATTTATTAAAACAAGCCATAGAAAAACAACAAGTGACAGGCGAACATTATCAAGGCATATGGCACAATTTAGGTACGCCTGAGCATTTGATGGTCGCAGATGCTTCTGGAAAATTACCATAAGTATGTGATTTTTTCCTGTTTAATACCTAACGTTTATAACGTTAGAATATCTAACGTTACGGACGTTAGGTAAAAAGCTTTGAGAAAAGTACAAGCTCACTACCTGCAAACACGAAAAGCTCCAGCACAAGATTGTAAATAATAATTCCACATACGATGACGCATACTTTTCAGGATTTATTGATATTATAATATCAATTTATTTGCAAATTAAGTGAAAAAAATGTTATTATAATGACATGAAAGCAGATATCGAAATTTTTTACCAAAATGACTGGCACTTAGCGGCCACATTTACATTATTGGGAGCAGCTGCTTGGGAGTTGGGTTATCGTGCCCCCGGGTTATTGGCTTATGATACCGAATTTGCGGTTGATCATATAAATCAATCAGGTGTCACAGCTGTTTCAGCTTGTTATCCTGTCGATTTTGCCTTGATTAAAACCGCCACGTGGCCTGCTTTTTTGTTAGATTTATTACCTTCCGGGGCTGGAAGACGTGCTTTATTAAATTTTTTAAAGCAGGCAGACCGAGGTCCTAAATCAGATTGGCAATTGCTAATACAAGGCGCAGGCAATCCACCAGGCAATTTACGTATCAAACAAGCTGCTGAATTATTAGATCATTATCAACATCCGGGGTTTGACAAGTCTGAAATTATTAAACGTGCTGAAATGTTTATTGAGTATGCGCGCGGTCATGGCGCACCTGTTTTTGGTTCGACGGGCGCGCAGGGCGATGCCCCAAAATTTCTTTTGACACTTGATTATAATAATCATTGGCATGCTGATGGCGTATTACCAGACTCACAAGCGCTCAATCATTTTATTGTTAAATTCCCGCGGGGTCATTTAGATTCAGATAAAGCCGTCTTGCGTAATGAAGCAGCTTATTATCGAGTGGCAAAAATAGTTGGGCTCCGCGTTCATGCTTTACCTGAATATATTAACAATACATTATTTATTCCTCGTTTCGATAGAAAAACTGAGCAAAAAAAAGTGATTCGTTATGGTCAGGAAAGTTTATGCTCTTTAGCAGGTGTAGCCGATTTTGGACAAGCCATTCCAATGGAAATATTATGTGATGCCTTTATGCCGCATGTGACGCATCCCAAACAAGAGTTAAAAGAATTTTTGTTGCGTGATGTGATGAATGTAGCTCTAGGTAATACTGATAATCATGCGCGTAATACGGCTGTTAGTAAGTATACTGACGGTAGCATTGCTTTATCACCCCTCTATGATTTTGCGCCAATGATTCTAGATGAGCAGGGTATCGCTCGAGTTTCTCGATGGAGTGAAGGTGAATTTGCCGGTTTTCCAGAATGGGGGACGATTGCTGAAGTTGTTGCAAAACGATTTTCTAGCTATCAAGTCAATTCCGATGAATTACGCAAATTATTTTTTGATTTTGCAAAAATTACCGAACAACTCCCTGATATTATGCATGAGGCAAGTGTAGATAGCGATTTAATTAAAAGACTGGGTGGTCGTATTAAAGATGTTACTCGTGCATTAAAACAGGCAAAACCAGATGGTTAAGAAAATTCAAGATCTTGAAGCGAGAGAAAAATTTTACGCACAACTGGCCAATAAAAAATTATCGCTCGCTGAAACCGTTAAAGGAATGAGGGCTATTGTTGGCATGACTCAGCCAGAGTATGCAAAATTTGTTGGGATTGCACCGCGCATCATTATTGATCTTGAGCGAGGAGTGGGAAATCCGACTCTCGAAACATTAAGAAAAATTGGAAAACCTTTCCGTCTAAATATTGTTTTTAGTACTTGAACCTACAAGGTTGCTGTTTCTTAGCCCAATGGTAAAAAAATAAATACAAATATGTTAATTAACCTACAGCATTTGTGTAATAACGTAGAATAGAAAAAGAATCTTATTGCTGGTATCATGCATTTATTTAGCAATAATACATGAGGGTCAAAATGGAAACAAGAATAGAAGTACAAAAACCAGCACCAGCACTAGCGGCACCAGCGCCGGCAGCTGAAAACTTACTGAATCCAGCAGCAGCACTAGCCCAAGCGAAGAGTCCTGGGGGACCGCCATTACCTGGTATACCTGAAACAGAAGCGCTAGCCCAAGCGAAGAGTCCCGTTGGGCTTGGGCTGCAAAGTCCACCACCTAATGGTTCAACGCCATCATCAGGTGTTGCAAGTAAAAACTTAAGTAGTAATACAGGAAGCGTGAAACATTCTGTGAATTCTTCTCAAGGTAGAGATTCTCTTTTTTCTATGTCAACGAGAACGGGTGGTAATGCAATGCTTCTTAAGAAGGCTGAACCTATAATAGAGATTTGTCGGGAATATGGAGATTTTTTTGGCGCTGTTGCAGCTGCAATATGGGCAGGGAACGCCAGCGTTATTTTACAAGATGCATTTGATAACCTTGGTGATTCTTCTAGGCCTGAACAGAAAGTAACCGACCAGCAGAAAATAGAAGCAATGTTGTTAGTTGTTAAGCAATGGAAGTTGGTTGAAACTCTCCAGGATGTGCAAGTAGTAGGTTCCACTTTTGTTGAAACAAAACAAGATGAAAAATCTGCGCAAGATGGCAGTCAAAAAGCTGTAACTGTAGAAAAATGCAAAGGCAAATATGAAGTTGAATTTGCAAAGGAAAAAGTACTTGAGACAATAAGAAATGAGTATAAGAAAGAAGAAAATCGTTATATAGGACGTATCGCAGACTCTCTTCCTCAAGATACGTATTGTTTTTGTTTGAAAGGTAATAAAAACTTAGAGCTTCTTAAATCTTTTTTGAGCTATCCCCTGGAAAAAACCGAAAAGCTTATGCTGAAAGCTGTCAGGCTTTATAGGGAGCAAGTACAACTAGAGGAGCAATCAAAAAAAATTGATCCACCGCCATCTCAAAGAAGACCCTAGAAAACAAGCAACGAAAGTGACGACGGGCTACCGCGGTGCCTGATACCCGCCGATAATTCCGTTTTTGGAAAAAACAATTTGCCATAGTTGCATGCTGCGAACGCGAAATGCTCCAGCAGAGGCTAATAAATAATAATTCCACATGCGGTGAAAGCGTTCATCGTAATCTTTTTTCAATTCTTCCCAATGCTGATTGAAATTACGATACCATGCCATGAGCGTTGTATCATAATAAGCGCCAAAATTATGCCAATCCTCCATGACAAATAAACCTTCAGCTGCAGTGGTTATGTAAACAGCAGAGGGCACTAAGCTATTCGGAAAAATGTATTTACTAATCCATTCATCGCTGACGACGTTGCTGAGGTTGGCGCCAATAGAGTGCAATAAAAATAAACCTTGATCGTTTAAGCAGCGATGCACAACTTGCATATAAGTTCGATAATTCATACGCCCAACATGTTCAAACATGCCAATTGAAACAATGCGATCGAAACTCTCATTCATGTCACGATAATCTTGAAAGTGAATTTCAACAGGTAAGCCGGCACAAACCTGTTTGGCATAATCACATTGTTGTCGCGAAATAGTGATGCCTACAACATTGACACCGTATTTTTCTGCGGCGTATTTTGCTAATCCTCCCCATCCGCAGCCAATATCCAATAAACGCATGCCGGGTTGTAATTTGAGTTTTTGACAGACTAATTCCAATTTGGCGAGCTGTGCTGTTTCTAAGTCAGAAGCATTTTTCCAATAACCACAGCTGTAATTCATTCTGCTGTCTAGCATAAACTGATAAAGTTTATTGCCAATATCGTAATGTTTTTTACCCACTTCTAGACTGCGTTTTTTAGATTGCAAATTAAAAAGTTTTGCCATGGCGATTTTAAATAGGAGGCCATAGCTTTTTTTAATTTTGTTTTCAAGATCAGCGCTGATAACGCGAGCAAAAAAATCATCGAGACGTGCACAGTCCCACCAACCATCCATGTAAGCTTCGCCCATTCCTAAAGAACCTTGATTCAATGCTCTTACGTAGAGTTGCTCATTATGAATTTGAATATCCCAAGGTTGTTTGCCGTTGATGGTAATATCAGCAGCTTGTAATAATTCTGTTACGATTTTTTTTGCAGAGTTGGTTTTCATGAGCATTCTTTTGATTTTCTTTAATTAATGAGATAATCTCTAACTCCGTAATATTAATTCAAATTCTGCTTTTTGTCTTTATCTTGGTTCTATCCCCTGGATTGCTTAATCTTAGAACTGGATCCCGCATAAGAACATTGCGGGACGGGTTCGCAATGACGAGACTGTGTCATTGCGAGGGAGTCCCGCGGCCCTTGCCTACCCTTTAATACTTATAAAGGAACAATTTATGTCATTAGCTATTGTTTATAGCCGTGCGTGCTCAGGAATTTCTGCACCACTGGTTACTGTGGAAGTACACATTTCTCGAGGTTTCCCCGGATTAAATATTGTTGGATTGCCAGAAGCTGCTGTTAAAGAAAGCAAATATCGCGTACGTAGCGCGTTGCTCAATACGGCATTTGAGTTTCCGCGTCGGCGTATCACTATTAATCTTGCGCCTGCAGATTTACCCAAAGAAGGTAGCCGTTTTGATTTGCCGATTGCGCTAGGAATACTTGCTGCTTCAGGTCAAATTCCCAATGCGCCATTGGAAAAATACGAATTTACCGGTGAATTAGCATTATCAGGTGAACTGCGTCCTGTGCATGGCGTTTTGCCCGTTGTTTTGTGTACACAGCAAACGGATAGACAATTGATTATTCCACAAGACAATGCAAGTGAAGCAGCGTTAGCGAAACGAGCAAGAGTATTTTTTGCTAAACATATATTAGAAGTGTGTGCGCATCTAAATGAGGAACAACAATTACCCATTTGTTCTGAGCTTGCCATACCAACACAGATAAAACCGACATTGGATTTAATCGATGTGCATGGTCAGTTGCACGCGAAACGTGCATTAGAAGTGGCAGCAGCAGGGAAACACAGTTTATTATTCATTGGCCCACCCGGAACAGGAAAGACAATGTTAGCAAATCGCTTGCCGAGCATATTGCCACCGCTGAATGAACAACAGGCATTAGAAGTGGCGTCGATTTTTTCAGTGAGCAGCAGTGGATTTAAATCTACACAATGGGAGCAAATTCCATTTCGTTCTCCACATCATAGCGCTTCAAGTGTGGCATTAGTCGGTGGAGGTCGGCCACCGCGACCCGGGGAAATTTCACTGGCTCATCATGGCGTATTGTTTCTGGATGAATTACCCGAGTTTGGTCGGCACGTGCTGGAATCGTTGCGTGAACCATTAGAATCAGGGCACATTACTATTTCGCGAGCAGCTTATCAGGAAGTTTTTCCTGCTCGCTTTCAATTAGTGGCGGCTATGAATCCGTGTCCTTGTGGTTATGCAGGCAGTCCTAAAGGCGACTGTCATTGTACAAGTGAACAAATCCAACGTTATCTCGTAAAATTATCAGGGCCCTTGTTGGACCGCATTGATATGCATGTTGAAGTGCCGAGTTTACCACCTGAATTGCTGGCTGCTAGCATTCCTACGGGCGGAAGTGTAACGATCAAAGAAAAAGTCATGATTGCTGTGCAACAACAATTACATCGCCAGGGGAAATATAATACAGAGTTGTCTGTGACAGAGATTGGGCACTTCTGTCAGTTAGATGAGGTATCTCAAATTTTGCTAAATCAAGTGATGAATAAGTTAAATTTATCTGCTCGGGTTTATCATCGTATTCTCAAAATGGCGCGTACCATTGCGGATTTAAGCGCTAGCCCATATATTCTAAGAGAACACATGAGTGAAGCATTGACCTATCGTTGTTTGGATAGATCAAGTGTGGTTTAATTAATAAAGGCTTAACTGGAAGAGGCTAGGGTACTAAGCATGACAATAACGTTTTATCCGCATGAAGATGAACTCGAAAACAGTTCAATGCAAGAAAAATTAGAAATTCTGCTTGAAGCGGCAGAACGTTATAAAGCAATCGTTCTGGATATAAAAAATATTCCTAAAACCGAAGAAAATAGTAAAAAACGCCAAACTCCTCGTGAGATAACTGCAGCATATAACTGGGAAGAAATTACTAAGCTCTTACGAGAAATTCGCGAGTTGCCTGAAGCAAACCCAATCAGTAAAGCTTCTAAAGCACAAAGCTTAATGAAATTAGCAGAAATTTATGAAGTATTGCGTGGCGCAAAAATGCCTAAGCTTGAAGCTGTGCGTATTGCCCTGAGTACAGAAGCCAATCAGTTGATGCGTGGTAGTTAAAGGACAGATCCTAATTTCTTGGTTCAAATTTAATTTTCTTGAGAATCACCACAAAAAAATAAATACCGGCTGCAGCAAAAAGATGTTTAAGTGTGTGTCCACTGATGATTTCACCTAATCGGTATACTTGCCAATCAATTTTCTCGAAAATTTTAGCAATACCGTACAGTAAATTAGGGATTCCCCCAATTTTGCGAGAATCAGCAAAATCATGATAACCCAGCCATTGTGGAATGGGTGGCAGGAAATAAACGACAATTAAGCTGAAAGTAGTAAAACAAATAAGAGCGATAATGGAATAAAAGCGTTTTTGGTCCGTCATCAGTGTATCTCCTCAATGTTCTCATGATTGTAATTTGAAGATGGTGAATCTGAGAAGAGATTTTGACTCTAAGCGGCATCTTTTTGATTTCGAATCTCTACATCAAAATGAAACCCGTTCTTGTTTAACTCATCCTGGATAGCTAAGCGTATAAATTGCAGAGGAGAATATCCCAATTTATTGGCAAAAGCAGCCGCGGTTTTTGTGCTCACCATGCGTCGATTGCGTTCAATATCGCAAAGATATTGTCGAGACACCTTGAGTAATTTCGCAAATTCTGCCTGACTCATTTCTTCGCATTCACGAATAGACCAGAGTAAGTTACCTAGAGTCATTTTTTTTCCTGTAAGACCTTCAAGGAAAGCTATGCTTTTATCGCTTCTGGGAGTTCTTTTTTTAATACTCATGCTTATTTACCTCAACTACTTCAATAAAATGTATTGCTCCGCTAATGTCGATTTCATAAAGTGCACGATAACTTCTATTTAATCTAATGGATCGTTGTCCTTGGCGTTTTCCTTGAAGTGGTTCATCGTGAAATCCAGGGCGTTTGCGCATTTCACGTAGTCCTTCATTCCTTATCCCGTCAATCCATGATTGCAATTTGAAGCTGATGTGGGCTGGAACATTTTTTAAATCTTTTTCAGCATGTTTGGAAATTATGACTTCAAAGATATCCATATAAGTTTACCACCATTCACTTTAAAAGTGTACATTGTTTTAATATAATTTTTTTGCTATGAGGGAGCGTGGGATACCACAGAGGTGTGATTAGAGATGATTAAGCTTGCAATGGAGGGCTAATAACTTTCAACTTGTTCCAACGCCACTTTCAATTTTTGCATAGCATTTTTTTCAAGTTGTCGGATACGTTCTGCAGAAACTTGGTATTTGTCGGCTAATTCTTGAAGAGTTGCTTTGTCATCATTTAGCCAACGTGCTTGTAAGATTTCTTGACTGCGATTATCTAATTGCACTAAAGCATGCTGCAAGGAGCTATTTGATTGTTCTGACCAGTTAGCGGTTTCGAGTTGTTCGGCTGGGTTTTCGCGGTGGTCTTCCAAATAAGCAGCAGGTGTAAAATGATGATTGTCATCTTCACTGTCCTCATGACCATCATAAGATGCATCGCTGGTGTTTAAACGCATTTCCATTTCACGCACAGTTTCGGGTTTTACACCTAGGTCTTTTGCGACAGCATTGATTTCTTCATTGGTAAACCAGCCTAAGCGTTTTTTCATATTGCGCAAATTAAAGAAAAGTTTGCGTTGCGCTTTGGTTGTAGCGATTTTAACAATACGCCAATTGCGTAAAATGAATTCATGAATTTCAGCTTTTATCCAATGCACAGCAAATGTGACGAGACGCACACCGACTTCAGGATTAAAGCGTTTCACGGCTTTCATTAGCCCGATGTTGCCTTCTTGAATCAAGTCATTTAAAGGTAAGCCATACCCCATATAACCTTTGGCGACACGAACGACATAGCGTAAATGCGGCAGAATGAGTTGCTTAGCGGCAGAGATATCATTGTTTTTAAATAACCTAACAGCTAAGTTATGTTCTTCTTCCTGGCTTAACATAGGAATTTGGTGGGTATAGCTAACATAAGCTTCTATGCTGCCTATGGGCAGACGGAGGTCAAATGTTTGTAAGCTTGTATTCATAAAAACTATATCTCTTTTCAATGCCTTAGGAATATTGAGTGTATTTTAGCACTTTTGGAAGCAAAGTGCTAACCTCTATCTATATTATAGTACCTCTGTTGCAAGCTCTTTTCAAAACATGCTGGGAGTGTCCACTAAATTAAAATTCAGGCGGATATACTTACGATAGGATATTCTGTGATTTTACTATCTCTTGTGATAATGACTAAATCGTGAAACTTTGCTTGTAACACAAGTAAACGGTCAAAAGAATCTGCATGTAGCATAGGTAAATCAGCTACACCTATACACTCTTCCGGCATAATGGGTAATGTTTTAAATCCTTCTATAGCGACTGTTTCGAGTAAATTATGTGGCAATGTGAGTCGTCCAATGCTTTTTTTTTTAATAGCAAGTTCCCAGAATGATGCACTGCTAATAAAAATTTCGTTGGCTTTATCGCGAATAATTTTTTGTGCTTTTGCGTTTATTTTTTCTGGTTCTGTTATCCACCATAGCATCACGTGAGTATCAAACAAGTAACACATTATTTTTTATACTGATAGAATTGCTTTAATAAGTCGTCTGGCAAGGGTGCATCAAAGTCATCGCTGATTTTCATGAGACCTCTCAATTGCCCTCCGCGCCGCTCATTAATCGTTTCAGTATAGGCGACCAATCGGATGACCGGCTTACCATCTCTCGCGATAACGACATCATCGCCTTTTAATACTTTATTGATTAATTTGGAAAAATTTGTTTTTGCATCGTGAATATTGACTAACATAATATTGCCCTCATTACATTGCCTCTTTTAATTATACAAGACTAACCGGATTTAGTTCATAAGGGTATTTCATAAGTATTCTAGCGTATCAATCATTCCATAAAATCCAATATGTGGCTCCTTCCTTTGAACGAACCGTGTGCAGGGGGCGACTCAAGTTATTGCTGGGTTGCAATAGGCGACGATAAAGATCGTCAAAAAATTCGGGTGCATCTGTAAAAAAATGATGTAGGTTTCGAGTACGATTAATGGGTGTTGTATCGATTACGTAAATATTTCTTGCTCCTTTGGTCTGCAATTCCAGTAATTTCTGCGCCTCTTCAAACTCATACTGATCGCTGCGATCTTCTGGGGGATACTCGCCTCCGATTTAAGACCTAATGGTCGGCTGCGATTGAGCCAGTGACTCATGATCAATGCTCTATCGTTTGAGCTAACATAGGCAGTGAGATGGTGAGACAACGTTTGAATTATTTTTGAGAATTTCTCATTAAATATTTGTGCTGAAACATCCGGTGCGGATAATACCACGTGATTGATTTTCGGTTTATTTTCCATCAAATCCGGCTGGGTCGCTAACCATGCTAGAGCATCACAAATTAATTGGCAACCCAGACTACTTCCGATGAGCCATACATTTTGAGCTCCAGTATCGTGAATAACGTTGGCAAGAACTCGGCCAAGATCAGCTGCAGATTGTGAAGCATTTCGACGCGCGGCAGCATATCCAGTAGGACCTTGACCCGCATTGCCTGGCCAATCGAATAAGAGTGTAGGAGTATTAATATCAAGTGAATAAGCGGTGTATGCAGTCTTGAGTGCAGCTGATTGAAACCAATCGCGAAATCCCCAGACCACGATTAATAATGATTTATTGGGGGACGTTTGCACCGATGCACGTAAGCGCGATAGAAATTGATTAGAAGGCAGTGGATAATGATTTACCCATTCCATATATTTAGTTTCAAACCACCCCAAAGGCTTGATTGGCAAGTAGGGTGAAATACGCACCTCAAATGTGCCTCTCAAAATACCATTTCCAAGTTGATTTCCCCGACCTTTAAAGGTTTCGTCGTTATTTGCACGATTGGTCGTGTAAAAAAATTGATAGCGGCGCATATTACCATCGGGAATACTAGGCAGTCGCCCTGCAAATGCGGATCGTGCGGGAATTTGGCCACTACCTGTAAAGTTCCGACCGATATAACCCGATACGAGTGCGACAATAATTAATGTAGCAATGGAAAAAATCCATAGCAGCAAACGACGAAATCTCACGGTCATCCCTGATCTCCGCACTTAAGTTTTGATGATTAGGGTAAACAGACGCTATCTCTATTGCTCTGTCTCAAATAACGCCTCAACAAACTCATCCGCATCAAAAGGCCTTAAATCATCGATTTTTTCCCCTACGCCAATGAAGCGAATAGGGATTTTCATTTGTTTAGCGATAGCAAAAATGATTCCCCCTTTTGCGGTTCCATCCAGCTTAGTGAGGGCGATCCCTGTGATGCCTATAGCGTTATCGAATTGTTTTGCTTGGCTTAAAGCATTCTGGCCAATGCTCGCATCCAAAATGAGTAAAACTTCATGCGGAGCGGTCGGATCAATTTTAGTGAGTACGCGTTTTACCTTTTTTAATTCTTCCATCAAATTAGTTTGTGTATGCAATCGACCCGCTGTATCTGCAAGAAGAATATCAACTCCTTGGGCTTTAGCGGATTCCATTGCATCATAAATAACGGCGGCAGTATCAGCACCGGGTTGCTGGGCAATCACAGGGATTTTATTGCGCTCACCCCAAATTTGTAATTGCTCAATAGCAGCTGCTCTAAAGGTGTCACCTGCTGCGAGCATCACGCTTTTTCCCGAGTTTTGTAAGTATTTTGCCAGTTTCCCAATGGTTGTTGTTTTACCGGAACCATTAATTCCAACCACTAAAATGACAGCAGGTTTTTTATTTTCCGGTAAAGTGAGTGTCGTTTCGCAAGGACGCAAAATTGACTTCATTTCTGTTTTTAAACTTTGCAATGCAACTTCCGTATCGTTTAATTCTTTACGCGCCAATTTTTGTGTCAGGGTTTGTATCAATTGTTCTGTCGCATCAATACCGACATCGGCTGAGAGTAATTGTGTTTCAATAAGCTCAAGTATTTCTGTATCTAATACTTTTTTGCCCAGCATGAGGTTGGCAATCCCTGACGTAAACTGAGCTCGGGTTTTGGTGAGACCCGTTTTAAGGCGGGCAAAAAAGCCTTGTTTTTCGGTGCTGTTGTTAGGGTCTGTATTCTTCATAGATGATTTTTTTCGTTTCAGTAGGGTGGTTAACATGTTTGCTTTTCCAAAGTAACTCTAGTTTTATTTATGTTAACACATACCCATTCCACCTCAAAATGCGAATTCTAACAACCCATCTTGCTGCGAATTTTAAACGTTTTTCAATCGAAAAACCTCACAATACAGGCAAGTATTGCTGCGGTTTTTCTCAATCAAAACGTTTAAACTTCTTGCAATCTGGGTGTTATAATTTCGCATTTTGAGGTGTAATGGGTATTTATCATCTATTTCTCCACAAAAATCGAGGTGAAATGTGACGCGTGGTCAAATACGCATTATTGGCGGTGAATGGCGCGGACGTAAATTACACGTTCCGGATGTTCCCAATCTACGCCCCACACCGGATCGAGTGCGCGAAACATTATTTAACTGGCTTGCACCAACAATAAGCGGTGCGTATTGCTTAGATTTGTTTGCGGGTAGCGGTGCATTAGGGTTTGAAGCCTTGTCACGAGGAGCAAAGCACGTTGTCATGGTGGATGAATCTGCAGCTGTGATTGCACTTTTACAGAAAGAATCAACGCTACTGCGAACTGAGAATGCTGAAATATATCGAGCAGTGGTGCCAAAGCAGTTAAAATTACCCGCGAGACCCTTTGATATTGTTTTTCTTGATCCGCCTTATCAAGAAAACTTATTATTACCCTGTGTGCTTTTTCTGGAAGAGAAAGGCTTTTTAGCAGATGAGGCGTATATTTATTTGGAAGCTAAAGCGGAATTGGGTGAAAATGATCTTCCCTCGAATTGGAAAATATTAAAAAGTAAGAAAGCAGGGCAGGTGGCGTATCATTTAGCGTTTAGACAGAAGATATAGAGGTATTAACGTGACACAAATAAAAAAACCACGATTATTAACGGGTGATACCCCTACAGGACGAATGCATTTAGGTCATTGGGTAGGATCACTTGAAAATCGTATCGCGATGCAAAATGATTATGATTGTTATTTTATTATTGCAAACATACATGCATTTACAACACGGGTTGATAAACCCAATGATATTCGTCAAAGCGTAATTGATATTGCGACAGATTATCTTGCAGCAGGCATTGATCCAAAGCGTAGTACGATGTTTATTCAGTCTGATGTGCCGGCTATTTCTGAGATGACATATTTTTTTAGTATGCTGGTTCCTTATTCGCGTCTCATGCGCAATCCAACGATTAAAGATGAAATCCGCGATAAAGGACTTGGAGATAATTATTCATTTGGGTTTTTACTGTACCCTGTGGGGCAAGTGGCAGATATTTTAATTTTTCGCCCCGAAGTCGTGCCAGTGGGTGAAGACCAAGTTCCGCATATTGAAATGACGCGCGAAGTGGCTAGGCGTTTTAATCAACTTTATTGTGGCGTGGATTCGCACACGGAAGACAAAGATTATGTAAAAAAAGGTGGTTTATTTCCGATTGTAGATGTGAAATTGGGTCGCACACAACGATTAGTTGGAACCGGTGCACCGGGACCCGATGGCAATTTATTGAAAATGTCTAAATCATTAAACAATGCCATTTTTTTAAGTGATGATGCAGATACTATTTCTAAAAAAGTCATGTCAATGTACACAGATCCAAAACGTTTGAAAGCCAGTGATCCCGGTACGGTAGAAAATAATCCACTGTGGATTTTTCATGAAACATTTAATCCCGATCAAGCATGGGTGAAAGAAGCCGAAGAACGTTATACGCAGGGAAAAATTGGTGATGTGGAATGTAAAAAACGTTTAATTGAAGTGTTGGTTAACTTAATCGAACCTATTCGTCAACGTCGTTTAGTGTTTGAAAAAGATCCTGCACTGGTTTTGAATGTATTACGAGAAGGCGCCGAGCGGGCTAATGCCGTTGCTAATCAAACCTTGGCATTTGCGAAAGAGGCGATGAGGCAAAATTATTGATGATATTTGACATTTGTTCAATTTTGTATTTTCGGGTGGCCAATACACTGCTGATGTTGACGTTTTTGTAACAAACAAAAATTGAATTTGTAGCAGCGGTGGCTTGCAGTTATTTTTCTAACCGCTGGCCTCCGCTTTGTCTAAGAGTTGCATTGGTATAGATTTAACTCGATGTCTGATTTCTATTGATCAACCATCCTTTATGCTTAAGTACTTCATAAGCAATTTCTATTTGTCTTGCAGTAAAACGTTTTTTCCTTTCATTCCAGGCATAAATTTTTTCAATAATTTCGTCAATAGATTTACCATTTTCTTCTTTTACAATCCAATAAACTGTTGATAATAATTCAAGCCCAAAGGGTGTTTCAAAACCAGCAACTAGCTCAGCTACTTCTTCTAAATTTTTTAGTGTATTGGAAGCTATTTTAGTTTTAAGGAAATTCATAGAATTTTGAAGAGCTCCAGGAAGCAACTCAATTTTTTTACCTGGCTTATCTCCT
Organism: uncultured Gammaproteobacteria bacterium; assembly: GCA_963710715.1. Taxonomy (GTDB): domain Bacteria; phylum Pseudomonadota; class Gammaproteobacteria; order DSM-16500; family DSM-16500; genus CAVQBL01. The sequence goes on from CAVQBL010000018.1 coordinate 23,232, forward strand.
CCGTCGGAGTACCCCGATATTAGATGTCCCTCTATTGTATTTAAAACATGCCGAAGATTTTCTGCATAAGGACCATAAGGAGCTTTTTTATATTGCAATCGAAGAGGTTCCCCCGCCTCTTGCATAAAATACATTAACTTATGCAGCTCAAGAAGCGTCACATACGGATCCATTAAACCATTAAGATAACGATTAATTAAGCTCACTAAGGCAGCCCGCCCTGTCGTCATCTTAGGAACATTAGATGACTTTACAGATAGTATGGTATTAGCTTTCGGTTCAAAAATAACTACATCTAGATTATCAATTCCCTGCAAAGCATTATCGATACGAGAGCGTACGTCTTCCCAGCTTAAACCACCCAATCCACTACCTAAAGGTGGAATTGCTATAGATTTAATATTTCTATTGCGAATTTCATTTACCAGAGCTAATAAACCTTGGTCAATATCATCCATACGGCTTTTTTGTCGCCAGTGGGACTTAGTTGGAAAATTAATAATAAAGCGTGGATTAGTTAACTGGCCAGTCTCATAAATAAACATTTTTCCTGGTTGAACTTCTTTTCGCTTACAAGCAGCAGCGTAAGCTTTGAAATTATCAGGAAAAACTTTTTTAAATTGAAGCGCAATACCGCGCCCCATCACTCCAACGCAATTTACAGTATTTACAATTGCTTCGACATCTTCTTTAAAGATGTCGCCTGTTTTATATCTAATCATAAGCTCATTCTCTCTTAGTAGTCCCAGTCTCTCACTACATCAATGGAAGGACTATGTAATTGCCCCGCTAAGATCTCGTTCAATTGCTGTTGTACAGCTACTGAATATACTCCAATTCGTTTAATTAATTTAAATGGAAAACTTTCCTCCATTAAGAACTCCGCCTGTTTTTCTTCTGGCTTCTGCTTCCAGTCAAGAGCTGTTACTGCTGGCCAGTTAATCTCGTTCAACTGATTAAGATTATTACGGTCTTCAAAATAGCAAGATCCAGCATTTGATAAGGTAAACACCCAACGTTTGTTATTATAAACTGCCCATTTCACAACCTCATCCAAATTGGCTTCAAGATGGATAATAGGTTCTTGGCCGCCTTGATAGGTTAACTCCATATGATTACCCTTGTACATCATATAAAGCATGATTGATCGAGGGCAGAAATAAAATGGCACACACTGTCCTACATACAAATCAGGATAACAGGTGAATTTCAATTCAGTTAAGCGTCGTTTGCTTTATCTTGCTCATACCTATCGTTGTTCCAGGGTTTGGCCGTGTCGTCATTATGTGGTCACTCCAAAGACAGCCGTCGGCAATAATCATAGGTAATCTATCCATATGCAGGATGTGATAGATTTTTGGATTAGTGGGTGTATCATGGGTCATGAACAACCTGCTCCATTTTTCTTTGTGATCTTGTTTAAATGGGTTTCCTTTCCTAATGTTGGAGCGGATACTTTTAGCTAAAAATTATCAGCTAAAGATCGGGAAATAGGATACTACGTTTGATTAACTATGGAAAGAAAGTGGCAGTGCGGCAGAGTAGTTTTTGTGAAATGCGTCTTTCGGCTATAATACAAGCTATTCCCAAAGAGAGAAACATATGCAACCACACCACGATGATGATTTGCGGCAATACAGAACATTTGGTTTAACCCATTTGCAGTTAATGTTTGTTCTTGGATTGTTAGGTATTGTTGTGACAGTGGTTTTGAAGATGTTTTTCTAAATGGTATTTTTAGCAGCGGATACTTTGTCTAATTGTGTTAACACCTGTTTTCGAAACTCAAGTGGTGAAGCGATTTGTGTGAATGGATCGTTTTCGCCGCCAAAGGTGTTAATGATCACCGTTCCATAATCGAGAAGTTGTCCGATCAGGGATTGATCAATGGAGACATTGGCTAACGTGGCGAGACGTGTTTCATTAGTATGTCTAAAGAAAAATCCTTCTTTCATTATGATACGTTTATTCGTTAATACAAAAACAGCTGTGACGTAATTTAGCAATTCTTTTGCCCATGAAAGTAATGACACGATTCCAATCAAAAAGGCTACATTTTTTAAGGCGGGATAAGAGCTAAATAAAAAAAATGCAGTTATCAAGCTCCAGATAACGGGGGTGAGAAAAATAATAAAATGTTTTTGGGTGCGATAGAGGATGCGCTCTTCGGGTAACAGATTTTTTTCAATATAGCTCATGTTTAAGTAATCCTAGTTGGGATCTGTTAATGGTCTCATAAATTAAGGGTTCTTTCTACCCCTACTAAAACAGTAACTATTCACGATTCTTGCAAAAGAACTCGTCATTGCGAGCCTCACGCCTTTGCTTTATGTGAGGCGTGGCAATCCAGAATGGTGATAAGTTGTAGGCAGTCTGGATTGCTTCGTCCCCCTGCTAAGAGCATGCAGGGATCCTCGCAATGACGGCGTGAATAGTTACCTAAAACAACGGCGGCACTTGTTTGACTAAGTTTGCACGTTCTTTCACAGCTTCATTCGTTAATATGAATCCATATAATTGTTTTAGCTCATTATAAAACAAAGCGCGTACACTGTTATCAGTTACCTCAATATCCCACTCACCACGCATGTTTTTTGGGGGGGGGCAAACCACGATAGGGTGTGCAGGAGTTTTAACAACAACAGGCATAGCAGGATAATCCACCGGGGTTTTTTCTCCCGACAGAGTTTTTGAAAGTGCGCGCGAACAATTAAGTAATGGAGTAATGTACGGCAATATATGACCTTCGACTTCCGCGCAATCACCCAATGCATAAATATCGTTTATACTCGTTTCTAAATAGCGATTTACGATAATGCCACGGTTGGTCTTGATATTGGCAGTGGCTGCTAAAGCAATATGTGGTTTTAAGCCTATAGCGGATAAAACCAAATCCACTTGCAGAGAATTTCCATTGGATAATTCAAGAGAGTACTCATTGTTTTGAGTATTAATTTGATTTACAACCGATTCAAAATGAAATTGCACGCCATTTTTTTCTAAAGCCTTCTGCAAAATAACACCAATTTTTTCCGGCAAAAGAAGATCTAACGGAGTTTTGACAGGTGCAATCATGTGTACTGCATACCCAGCATTACTTAAATCATTAGCAAATTCACAGCCAATTAATCCTACACCTAAAATAGCAATGCGCTTTTTATTTTTGATTAATTCGCGAAATTCTGTATAGTGATAAATGTGATTAATTGACAAAACTTTGTCAACTGCATTTCCCTTTAAAGGTGCTTTAACGACATCGGCACCGCAAGCTAAGATCAGCTTTTCATAGGAAAGTTTTTCATTAGCAGTAAAAATAATTTTTTGATTTGCATCAATTTTAACAGCAGGTGTGTGGATTATAATTTTTGCATTTAACTGTGTAGCCATCGCTTCTGCTGTCGCAGTGGCGAGTGATTCGGGAGTTTTGCCGCTGGTCAGAGCTGTAGACAGTAAAGGTTTTGAATAAAACCGCCCGTCATCTGCGGTGATTAGCATCAGTGGTAGCGTTTGATTTAATTTACGCAATTCGCGAGCGAGCTGATAGCCAGCGAGACCAGTGCCAATGATGATGATGGGATGTTGCATGATATTGCCCTCGCCGTCATTGCGAGGACCCCTGCATGCTCTTCGCAGGGGGACGAAGCAATCCAGTACTGCCTAGAACTTATCACCATTCTGGATTGGCCGCGCCTCACAAAAAACGTGAGGCTCGCAATGACGGATTTCTTTTTTCTATAGTACAATAACCAACATGAAAAAACACCAAAACATAGTCTGGCACCCCCATCATTTATTAAATGATTTATCACCTTCTACCGCTCTACGCGACTGGTTGTTGTACCAAGGTTCATTTATGCAACGCTTAAAAGATTTTGGTGTAGCGAATGCTTATATAAAGGTGTTACGCCAAGATTGGCGGATTCCTGATGATGAAGAAAGAGAAAGCTTAAATATCGATTCATCTAATGATGTCTTTGTGCGCGAAGTATTGATTCGCAGTGACGATAAAATGTGGGTGTTTGCCCGCACAGTTATTCCACGAGTAACATTGAAAGGAGAGTTGCATCAATTAACTCAATTAGAAAATCGCCCGCTAGGATCCGTATTATTTAATATTCCAGGAATTCTGCGTAGCAAATTCAACTTTGCGGATATACAGCCTAATATGCAGTGGTATAAAAGCATCAGTCAACAGTTAGCGCAACACAGGGTGACTCTGGTGGAACATCGTTTATGGGCACGACGCTCAATATTTTCATTACAGGAAAAATCTCTATTGTTGACTGAAGTATTTTTGCCGGATATTGAAACATTATGAATTTTGAAAAGATTAAACAATATATTTATTTAATGCGGTTGAATAAACCCATTGGCATTTTATTGTTATTGTGGCCAACTTTATGGGCACTGTGGTTGGCTAGTCTGGGTAAGCCGAACGTTTCGATTGTCATTATTTTTATTCTCGGCGTTATTTTAATGCGTTCAGCCGGGTGTGTGATTAATGATTATGCGGATCGAAACTTTGATCGGCATGTGCTGCGTACGCGAGAGCGTCCTCTGGCAACAGGTAAAATCACTGGAAAGGAAGCATGGATATTATTTTCCATTTTAATGGCCTGTGCATTTTTACTGGTTTTGCTATTGAATCCTCTTACTATTCTGCTCGCATTTGTGGGTGCTTTGCTTACAATGATTTATCCTTTTATGAAACGGTTTACAAATTTACCGCAAGTTGGACTGAGCTTGGCATATTCATGGGGAGTGCCTATGGCGTTTGCAGCGGAAACTAACACTGTTCCACTCGCCGCGTGGATGCTATTTTTTACTGCGATAGTGTGGCCGGTTATTTTTGATACTTTTTATGCCATGGTTGATCGCGATGATGATGTCAAGATAGGTATTAAATCCACGGCTATTTTATTTGGTAAAAATGATAAGTTGATGATTGGCGTCTTACAAATGTTATTTTTATTATCGCTTATTATGGTTGGATATATATTTAATTTAAATGCGTTTTATTTTTTAAGTTTGCTTATTGCTGCATTATTATTTTTATATCAACAAGTATTGATTAAAAATCGCGATCGTGAACAGTGTTTTAAAGCGTTTTTAAATAATCATTGGGTAGGGCTCGTTATTTTTTTAGGAATCGCACTATGAAAATTGTTGCAGATGAAAAAATTCCTCGCGTGGGGCAATATTTTTCTGGATTAGGTGAATTGATTTTAAAACCAGGGCGTACGCTCACAAATAAAGATATAGCGGGCGCAGATATTTTATTGGCGCGTTCAGTAACAAAAATTGATAAAAAATTATTACGGAATACCTCGTTGAAATTTGTGGGCAGTGTATCAACTGGGTTAGAGCACATGGATACGGAATGGTTAGATAAAGAAGGAATCGCGTGGAGTGCGGCGCAAGGCTGTAATGCAACAGCTGTTGTGGAGTACGTTGTTTGTGTAATTGCAGCGCTGCAAAAGCAAGATTTTTTAAAGGAAAAAAAATTACGTGCAGGTGTAGTGGGGGTGGGTAACATCGGCAGCAAAGTAGTTGAAGTGTTAAAAGTTTTGGGGTTTGATGTGATTCAGTGTGATCCTTTACGTGCTGAAAAGGAAAGGAATTTTGTATCAACAGCATTAGCCGATTTTTCGGATTTGGATTTTATTACTTTACATACGCCATTAACACGTAAAGGAAAATATCCAACCTATCATATGATCGATAGAAATTTTTTAGAACGACAGAAAAAAAATTGTATCTTGTTAAATGCCAGCCGGGGATCCGTGATTAATTTCATGGATTTAAAACATTACGGACAAGAATTAATTTGGTGTTTAGACGTTTGGGAAAGTGAACCTTTTATTGATTTGGAAGTATTAGCACCTGCGGTCATAGCGACGCCGCATATTGCTGGTCATTCTATACAAGCTAAATATCGTGGTTTAGACATGATTGTTCAAGCTGCTGTACAAAAAAATATTATTCCCTCCATAGCAATTCCTAAAGCACCTTATCCGCGAAAAGATTTTTCTTTCGCAAATAAACCCGCAGATTGGCGTGATGTTGTATTAGGTATTTATGATCCCGCTCAAACGACCGAACAAATGAAACTGGCTTTAGTAAATAATGCTGATGCATTTGATGTGTTGAGAGAGAATTATGCGGTGCGAAATGAATTTGAATTCGCGAAAATAAGTGATGTGGTTTTGCAAGCGCAAGACCGAATGTTATTAAGGAAATTAAATCTCGCATCTATTTAATACGACGTTTGCTGCATAAATCAAAATTTACACAGAAATGTGAAGTATTCACATTAATAAAAAGTAACTCGTCATTGCGAGGCCGCGGAGTGCTTGGTCGTGGAGATCCAGAAACAAGAATGTTGCAACGTTCTCCTGGATTGCTTCGTCGTAAAAAGCACTCCTCGCAATGACGAACGCCATTTAATATACCCCACCACTTCCCTCCATCGGAGGTGCTGGAGTTTCTTGATCTTGAATCGCCGTTTCAGTTTCTTCTTCAACGCCAGGAATGTAAGGTGTCATGAAATACTCAAAGAATGCAACGGGATCATGTGCAGAGGCGCGTGTTCCTGTGTAAGGATCAATGCGTATGCTGACGATGCCAGGTGGTTGTTCAAGAGGATGTTCAGCGTGGCCTTTAAGTGCTTCTTGCATGAACTCAATCCAAAGAGGTAATGCAGCTTTTGCACCGTATTCGTGTAAGGATTGGGGTTGATCGAATCCAACCCAAGTAACGGCAACTAAATCACTGTTATAGCCGGCAAACCAGGCATCTACTTGATTATTCGTTGTGCCAGTTTTACCTGCTAAGTCACTACGCTGTAAGCTACGTGCTTGGCTGGCTGTACCGCGTTGAATAACGTCGCGAAGAGCAGAAGTAATGAGAAAAGCATTCTGTGGAGTAATAACTCGAGGCGCTTGTGTGTTATCGACTTTTTTATTTGGGGTTCCTGGTGGATCTGCGGGACAGTTTGTGCAAGCGATTACGGGTTTTGCTTGATAAATAATTTTACCTTGTGTATTGCGAATGCTATTAATAACGTAAGGTGTGATTTTGAATCCACCATTCGCAAAAACAGAATATGCCGCTGCCATTTGTAAAGGAGTCACGGCTGCGGTACCCAATGCCAGAGACAAAGTCTGGGGTAATTGTGCAGGAGAAAAACCAAAACGTTGTGCATAGTTAATTGCGTAAGAAATTCCTATGAGGTCAAGCAAGCGTATTGAAACTAAGTTGCGTGACTGAATAAGAGCATTACGCAAGCGCGTTGGACCGTAAAAACGGTGTGTATCATTTTGTGGACGCCATAAACTGTTATCATTCGGATTTTCCACAACAATCGGTGCGTCATTAATAATAGTTGCTAATGTGTACCCTTTATCGAGTGCTGCAGAGTAAATAAATGGTTTGAAACTCGATCCGGGTTGACGCTGCGCGTTAGTGATGCGATTAAAATTGCTAGTTTGAAAGTCAAATCCACCTATCATTACCATGATTTCGCCGTTTTGTGGATTGACAGCAACTAAGCCCGCTTCTGCTTTCGGAGTTTGCGCTAAGCGCCAGCCGCCTTGTTGCGTGGGTGTAATGCGGATGACATCACCGGGTTTAAGAATGTCGCTCGCTTGTCTCGGTCGGCGACCAAGATAATCGGCATTAATTTGTTGACGTGCCCATGATAATCCTTCCCAAGGAATAGTGGCCATAGCACCATTTGCACGTAATGCGGTGACAGACTGTGTGGTCATATCGACAACAGCGGCAGGCTCTAAATCATTAATAGCTGGGATCCCGCGTAATAGTTTTTCCCATTCCTCTAGGTTTTTGAGTGTAGGAGTTCCCAGATTTCTTTCAGGTCCCCGATATCCGTGACGTTGGTCATAGGCAATCAAGCCGTTATGTACTGCTTGATTACCCATGTGTTGCAATTGGCTATCAATGGTTGTGTAGACATCAAAACCTTCTGTATAAATGGATTCGCCATACATTTGTTCTAATTGCTGGCGTACCAATTCTCCAACATACGGTGCTTTTGTCTGGACTTGTGGAGAATGGTATTTAGCGTTAAGAGGTGCATTTAATGCGTCTCTAAAAGTTTTCCCATCAATGTAATTTAATTCATACATGCGTGTTAACACATGATTACGACGCTTTTTGGCTGCTTCTGGATTTGCGAGAGGATTTAATGCAGAAGGTGCTTTGGGCAAGCCAGCGAGCATAGCATGTTGATCAATTGTGAGTTTATCAAGGGGCTTGCCATAATAAACCTCTGCTGCGGCTTCTACGCCATAAGCGCGGTTGCCTAAAAATATTTTATTCAGATAAAGCTCGAGAATTTTATGCTTACTGAGTTGATGGTCAATTTTAAGAGCCAATAAAATTTCTCGTATTTTACGGTCGAATGTTTTATTGCGCGTTAAATAAAAGCTACGTGCAACTTGCATAGTGATGGTACTGCCGCCTTCCTCTCTTCTACCCGTTACTATCAGTTTCAGGGCGGCACGTGCCAAGCCAGGGATATCAATACCGGGATGTTGGAAATAGCGTTGGTCTTCTGTTGCTAATACAGCTTCGATTAAAGGTTTAGGGATTTTATTGTATGGAATAGGTATACGGCGTTTTTCGCCATATTCTGCAATGAGTTTTCCATCACGGGAAAAGATTTGTAAGGGGACCTGAAGTTGTACAGTATTCAACGATTCGATGTCAGGTAGTTCAAATTGGATGTAATAAATCAAGCCGGCGACTATGGATCCGGAAATAATCATCAAGATGATAAAGATTTTTCTAATGAAGCGCCAAAGAGCGTATGTCATAGCAGGGTATGGTATTTTCTATCTGTAATAATGAAGCTTGCATTTTACTACAAAAATGACCATTATATTAAGACTTTTCTTAGTTATTTCAGTAAATTTGTAACTATCCACGATTCTACAAAAAGAACTCGTCATTGCGAGCCTCACGCCTTTGCTTTATGTGAGGCGTGGCAATCCAGAATGGCGATAAGTTGTAGGCAGTACTGGATTGCGCAGCCTGCCCCAGCATGTTCAGATCCCGGCTAAGAGCATGCCGGGAGGGGTCGCAAAAGGCGCTCCTCGCAATGACGGCGTGAATAGTTACGTAAATTTCCTTCACTTAAAACCTTCTGCTTTATGCCTCTTTTTTCAAAGAACGTCCTTTACTACATACCCAATTTTTTATAAGGAGACTCCTGTGTTTAACTTTACCCGTTCTAAATCACGAACTCTCATAGGCCTCGACATCAATTCCGACGAAATTCGCTTAGTGCAATTAAGTAGAGCTAAGCACAAAGTTAGGATAGAAAAAGTTGCCCTGGAAGCATTACCACCTGGCGCAATTATGGATGGCAAAATTCACCAGCCTGCTACAGTAAAATCTGTAGTAGCAAAAATGGTACAAGATACGCAAACACAAGGATTAGCCACGGCGCTGGCATTACCGGCACATTGTGTGATTAGCAAGCGCATTAAACTTCAAGCTTTCTTGCGAGAAGAAGAATGCGAAGCGGAAATAAGTGCCCATCTGGATCGCTATTTACCTGAGGTGACGGAAGAGCTTTGTTTTGATTTTTGGTTTGTGAATTCATTGCCAGTGGCACGACGCGATATTTTGTTGATTGCTTCACGTCTGGAATTATTAAATACCTATGCGTCAGTGGTTACCGATGCGGGTTTGGTGGTCAAAATAGTGGACGTCGATTCTTATGCGCTTATTCGAGCAGCACAATTTTGTTTGGCTTCAGATGATATGGAATCCGTGGCGTTACTACATATCAATGAAACCGCGGTGGAATTTATTGTTTTTCATCAGAATGAAATTATTTTTAGCCAACATTGGCATGGTCGCCAGGAAGAACTGTTGCAACAATTGCAGCGCATTATACAACAGTGTTTTTCTATGCATAGACACGTGCAAATATCACGTCTTGTTGTTGCCGGCATATTCTCAGGGTTGCCGGAGTATCTTGCAAAACAACTTGCCGTAACGATAGTGCATATTAATCCGTTTACCAACACCTTGTTTGCTCCTCAAGTTGACCAAAATGCATTACACAAAATTGGATCACGATTATTAATAGCATTTGGTTTGGGATTACGGAAAATGCCACGATGGTAGAGATTAATTTAATTCCATGGCGCTTTTATTTGCGTGAATATAAACAGAAACGAGTAAAGAAATTATTTGTCTGCGGTGTCTTCGTGGTTTTTTTAGCGAGCGCTTTTTTTTATGGCTATGTAAGAATTCATCCGCAATCTTTACGAAATGTGCCAATCCATTCTGTTCCTAAAATAATCCCCCAGCATCCGTCTGTGCCTTCATTTAAATATGTGGGATATCTACGTCAAGGTAAAAGATTTTTGGCACTTATTTTATTACCGAGTGGCAAGTTGCTTGATGCTGAAGTTGGCTCTGTACTTTTGGAGCTGCATGGGCGCGTAATGAGTGTAAATGAAAAAGAAATAGTGGTGAATATTGAAAACCAGTTAGTAAGGGTAAGCCATGTGGCAAAAAATTAAGAAGGCAAGATTGCTGTTAATACTATTTTTTTGGATGATGTCTCTCTCGCAAATAGTATTTGCGGCAGAAAAATTATCACTCGAATTACACAATGTTAATTTATCAGATGCATTGCATAGTATTGCTAAGTTTCTGCATTTCAATATAGTACTTAGCCCAACACTTAGAAATAAAAATGTTTCGCTACATTTGGAGAATGCATCTGCGTCAGAGGCGCTCGAATTGTTGCTCGTGGCGCAAGGACTCGCTAAGTGGCGAGTTGGAAATATTTATTTTATCGCACCGCAACTGGAGCTGGTTAAACGTAAAGAAGCAGAATTAAAACTTCAAGAAATAATACACGAAACGGCCCCATTAGTGACACGTGTTTGGCAAATCCATTATGCAAAAGCGGAAGATATCGCGCGTTTATTACAAGACGCTAACTATTCGCTATTATCCAAACGTGGGCATGTGCGAGTGGATTCACGAACGAATATTTTATGTGCGCAAGATACGGAACTGCAGTTATATAAAATTCAAAATTTGATTAAGCATTTAGATGTTCCTGTGCGCCAAGTATTGATAGAAACACGCTTGGCGAGTGTGGATAGCGATTTTGAACGTGAATTGGGTATTAATTTTGAAGTACAACAACCAGAAAACACTCAGCATGAAAATGATAAGACGCTTTTTACTGCTGGATCGAGTGTGGGGCGATATAGTTTGGCGATTGCTCACTTAGCAGATGGTTCACTTTTAGATATCAAGCTATCTATTTTAGAAAAAGAAGGACACGGGGAGCTGATTTCTAGCCCTAGCTTATTTACCGCTAACCAACAAACTGCATCGATTGAAGCGGGTGAAGAAATTCCTTATCAAGAAACCAGCAATGGCGGTGGTACTACTATAGCATTTAAAAAAGCCGTGCTGAGTTTGAAAGTGACGCCACAAATTATGCCGGGGAATAAAGTATTGTTGCAGTTGCAGATTAATCAAGATAAGCCGAGTAGTCGTGTTGTGTTGGGTGTTCCCGCAATTAGTACACGCCAGATTACTACCAGTATATTAGTTAACCATGGACAAACGATTGTGCTGGGAGGGATTTATGAAGTAGATAAAGAATATGGCGAGCAACGCGTCCCATTTTTAGGTAAAATCCCACTTGTCGGATTATTGTTTCAGCAGCACAATGTGCGAAAGCGTAAACGTGAATTATTAATTTTTGTGACACCTAAAATTATTAGAGTAAGTTGAATAACGATGAAAATAAAAAAAAATAATATCTTTCTGATTGGCCCAATGGGTGCTGGGAAAAGTAGTGTAGGAAAGTATTTGGCTAAGCAATTAGATATGGATTTTTACGATACGGATGAAGAAATCGAAAAACGTACCGGGGTTGATATTGGGTGGATTTTTGATCTAGAAGGTGAAATGGGTTTTCACAAGCGTGAAACCGCAGTGATTACAGAATTAGCTCAGTTATCGAATATTGTATTAGCAACCGGTGGTGGCTCTGTTCTGGAGCCCGAAAACCGCGCAATTTTAGCTCAACACGGAGCTGTTGTTTATTTAGAAGTTTCATTACCCTTTCAAGGTGCACGTACAGTGAATGATAATAGGCGTCCTTTATTGCGTGTCGCCAATAAACAAGATGTATTAGTACAACTGATGCAAGAGCGTGAGCCGCTTTATCTCTCTATTGCTGATTTTCGAGTGGTGACGGATAAGCGGACAGTGCGTGCGGTTGCGGATGATATATTGAATTGGTTGGAGAATTCTAGGTGATGCTATGACTGCAAAAAACGATCGCTTAATGCGCGTTATTCGGCGTCAACCTGTGGATGCCACGCCTGTATGGATTATGCGCCAAGCGGGGCGTTACTTACCAGAATATCGTAAGCTTCGTCAGCAAGCGGGTAGTTTTATGACTTTGTGTAAAACACCGGAGCTGGCTTGCGCAGTTACTTTACAGCCACTCGCGCGCTTTCCATTAGATGCTGCCATTTTATTTTCCGATATATTAACTATTCCTGATGCGATGGGGTTGGGGTTGTCTTTTCAAGAAGGAGAAGGCCCTCACTTTGACCGCCCTTTGCGTTCAGCGAAAGATATTTTTGCTCTAGGTGTTCCTGATCCTGAAATCAATTTACGCTACGTGTTAGATGCCATCAAAATGATTCAACATGAATTGGCAGGCAAAGTGCCATTGATTGGTTTCTGTGGTAGTCCATGGACATTAGCGACTTACATGGTAGAGGGGAAAGCCAATAAACTTTTTCCTGCAATTCAAAATATGCTAAAGGAAGAGCCGCACTTGCTGCATACGTTATTGGATATTTTGGCGCAATCCATAAGCTTACATTTGAATGCACAGATCAAAGCGGGAGTGCAAGTGGTCATGGTTTTTGATACATGGGGGGGAATGCTAGATACTCCAAATTATCAAGAATTCTCGTTACGGTATGTGAAACAAGTGATTGCAGGGTTAAATTCTGCTACGCCTATTATTTTATTTACTAAAAATGGCGGCCAATGGTTAGAATTAATGGCGGACTCGGGTTGTGATGTCGTAGGTGTGGACTGGTTGGTCAATCTCGGTGAAGCGAGGCTGCGAGTTGGACCCAAAGTGGTGTTACAGGGTAATATGAATCCGGATGTATTGAGTCAGACACCTGAAATAATTCGTGCCGAAGTCGTGAAAATTTTAGCTGACTATGGCGGAGGTTCTGGGCATATATTTAATTTGGGACATGGTATTACTCCCAATATTCCATTTGAAAATGTTGCTGTGTTAGTGGATGCAGTTCATACATTAAGTCAACCTTATCATAAAATAATAAGAGAGAAAAAGCATGAATGAAATGGAATTTAAGCCCGCATGGTGGTTGCCTGGCGCGCACTTACAAACCATGTGGCCCACCTTATGCCGTCGACCTATAAAAAATTTAGCATTGCAGCGAGAGCGAATTGAATTAGCCGATGGTGACTTTATTGATTTAGATTGGGTAGGTGCTCGTTTTCAAGGTAAACCGATTGTATTGTTATTGCATGGTCTTGAAGGTTCCATCGAATCACTATACGCGCAAGGCATGTTGCAAGCTATTTATCAAGAAGGTTGGTGTGGGGTTTTGATACATTTTCGTAGCTGCAGCGGAGAATTAAATCGTTTACCTCGATTGTATCACTCGGGTGACACCCGTGATGTCGCGACAATTGTAGAACTCCTACAGCAACGTGAACCTAATAGTAAATTAGCAGCAGTAGGATTTTCATTGGGTGGAAATGTTTTGTTGAAATGGTTAGGTGAAACAACAGAAGGAAATCCTCTTACTGTTGCAATTGCTGTTTCAGTTCCTTTTGAGTTACAAAAGGTGGCTTTACGAATTCAGCAAGGATTCTCGCAGATTTATCAATGGCATTTGTTGAAATCGTTGCGCAGTAAATTTTTTAAAAAATTAAAATATCAATCGTTATCTATTCGGATGCCCGCGCCAAAAGATTTTCATACTCTTTACGAATTTGATGAATATGTAACAGCGCCGTTACATGGTTTTGTCGATGCTCGCGATTACTATGAAAAATCCAGTAGCCGACAATATCTTAGAAATATTTGTGTTCCAACGTTATTGTTACATGCTAAAGATGATCCTTTCATGACGACGGAAGTCATTCCAGAAGCGCACGAATTATCCGATCACATCACTCTTGAAGTCACTGAACATGGTGGTCATGTTGGATTTGTTTCAGGCAGCGCTCCTTGGCGAGCAGAATATTGGTTAGAGAAGCGTACGCCCGCGTTTTTGCGGGAATATTTATAAATTTGAGTCAGGGGAGTGTTATTTTGGCTAGTACATTGTTTGCTCGCGGGCAGCCGCAAGCGCAATCAACTTCTGATAATAAAAATAGCCCTGATGAGTTGCTCAAGCAATGGGAAATAAATGTGGCGGCTTTTTGCTTATATGTGTATAGGAGGTTTTATTTATATTTAGAGAACAAATGGATAGAAAACGGTAAAAATAAAAAATATAAAGATTCTTTTAAAAACACTGTCATTAGCATGTTTCCTAATAAATTATCTGGACCGTCTTATTTTAATTTTATTAAAATTATGCAAGATATTATTAATAGGAGTAATATTAATGTAGAGGAAAGCGAAAAAAATGCAGAAGAGCTAAACAAAATTATGGCGCAGTTGATATCTCTAGTGGCAGATGATGCTATACGAAATGGAATTATAATTAATATAGATAACCCAATAATTGAAATATGGCATCAAGAAAAAGGTTTTCTTAAGACAAGTAAGCCATCGCGAGGAAAAAAAGAGGATAGAGAGGATAGACAAAAATTAATTGATAGCTTTTCTCAGTTTGAGCGTAGAATGAAAGTGATAGCTTTTTGGAATAAAAAGCTGTGCGTAAATGATATCGAAGATTTTGTTGCTTGTTTTGAAAAAATACGCGCAGCAAAAATTGGCATAAAAGCCAGACTTTTAGTCACGTTGAATTTTTTGACTCATTTTTGGAGAGTAGCAGCTCAACGTGCCCGGCTTTCGGATGATCAATTTATTGTCAGTATTAATTCAAACCCAGGGAAAAATTTTTTTTATTACGAGTTGGGACTTTCAATAAAATATATCCTTAATTTAAATAAAGATCATTTTGCTCATTTGGATCCCCGTAAGAACTGGAAGATTCCTGCATATGATATATTAAATACATTATCTGTCCCCAACAACATTGTAATTGAAGACGGAGAATTTTCATTAGAAAGTGCTGTGAAGCTTTTGGGTCGCATAAGAATAGAGCTCGCGGATCGTTGTGCTGAACAAAAAATCGAGCAATGGTCAAGAGACATTCATGAAGCATGTAATAACCTAAACATTGAGTATATTAGTAATTTTGTAGCATGTGATGAATACATGAATCAAGTGATGGAAGGTTGTGAAAATTATTTACGAAAAAATTCCCCCTCAAATTTTAGAGTAACTTGTAGTTATATTGCTAGTGAGTTTAATTATTTTTTATTGTTTGAGAAACAGAATAATCCTCAAAGTGCAATGATTCATGAAATCGAACGGTGGATAGCAGAGATTAAATCAATCGGTCGCGTGCAGAGCGGAGCACCAGTAAGGGGATGTAGATTCTAGTATATATGGGAGGTATGCCGTGAATGGATTCACAGAAAAAATTTCCGAAGTAATCTGGGATGTCAAGTATCGCTATCGTCGTGATAATAAAATTATTGATAATACCCTTGAAGATACCTGGCAGCGTGTTGCTAAAGCAGTTGCGAATGCAGAGCAAAAAAATAATCGCGTCATTTGGCAGAAGCAATTTTATTCCGTGTTAGAAAAATTTCAATTCTTACCCGGTGGCAGAATTCTTGCGGGTGCTGGGACAAAACACAACGTAACTTTATTTAATTGTTTTGTGATGCCAGTTGAAGATTCATTAACAAGTATTTTTGAGTCGTTAAAAGAAGGCGCATTAACGTTACAAGAAGGCGGTGGTGTGGGCTATGATTTTTCAACGTTGCGGCCGCGTGGCTATGTTGTAAAACGTAGCGGTTCGGTTTCATCAGGTCCAGTTTCATTCATGCGCATTTGGAATTCAATGTGTGCCACGATGCAATCCACGGGCGCGAGACGTGGCGCCATGATGGGTATTTTGCGTTGTGATCATCCCGATATTGAAGAATTTATTATTGCAAAATCAGATCCCAAAGAATTGCGGCATTTTAATGTTTCTGTGCTGGTGACAGATGCTTTTATGCAAGCAGTGAAAGCCAATCGAGAGTGGGAATTAGTTTTTCCCGTGGAAGAGCTTGAGGAAGAGCTTGCCGCGCATACGATTCAGCGACGCCATAGTGGAAGTAGTGAATTGGTGAGTTGCCAAGTGGTGCGGCGAGTAAAAGCGCGCGAATTATGGCAAAAAATTATTAAGTCTGCATATGATTACGCAGAACCTGGCGTGATTTTTGAAGATACAGTGAATCGACAAAACAATTTATGGTATAGGGAATGGATTAGTGCAACGAATCCTTGCGGTGAAATTCCTTTACCTGCTTACGGTGCATGTAATTTAGGCGCAATTAATTTGACGCAATTTGTATTAAATCCGTTTGCGAACAATGCTACTTTAGATTGGAAAAAAATTGAGAAAACTGCGGAATATGCAACCCGATTTTTAGATAACGTAATTGATGTTTCGCGCTATCCATTGAAAGCTCAGCAGCGTGAAGCGCAAGCAACGCGACGTATTGGTTTAGGAATGACTGGCTTAGGTGATACTTTTGTTATGTTGGGTATGCGTTATGGCGAACAACAATCGTTGCAATTAGCAAAAAAAGTCATGAAACTGATTGCAGAAACGACATGGTATACATCTATTGAGTTAGCTAAAGAGCGCGGTGTATTTCCTTTGTTTGAAAAAGCAAAATATTTACAAGGTAATTTTGTAAAACACTTATCGCAAGAAATAAAAAATGCAATTAAAAAAAAGGGTATGCGCAATAGCCATCATAATACGATTGCACCCACAGGTACGATTAGTTTATTAGCAAATAATGTATCCAATGGACTGGAGCCTATATTTAGTTCGCATTACGAGCGTACAGTGCGCGAATCAGAGGGTAATTTGCAGAAATTTTCTGTAACTGATTACGCGCTACATCTATGGCAAAAAATGCAGAATAAAAATTTACCGCCTGCATGGGTTGATAGTCGCTCGTTGACACCTGAAAATCATTTGCAAATTCAAGCTGCTGTGCAGCCTTATATTGATAATGCAATTTCTAAAACAATTAATATTCCTGAAAATTTTCCATTTGAGCAATTGAGTGCGGTTTATACGCAAGCGTACGAACTGGGATTAAAAGGCTGCACGGTTTTTCGTCCTAATCCGATTACAGGTAGTGTGCTAACTGAAACTAAACCTGAAGATGAAACGGATAGGTGTTGTCAGTATTAAGAGAGTTATTTTTTACAGTTTTTAACTTGGCGCATTCCAGTAAAGAGAGATTTGCTTATTTGCAGAGGAAAAGATTTAGGTAGTGAATTTTCAACATAAGTAATAACATTTTCCATATTATCAAATACATCATTTATTATGTTTTGCATCATTGCCGCAGGAAATCGACATTGAGCTGCCATTGCTAACCAATGACGTATTTGCATAGTACTCCATAGATAATGCCGATTTTTACTTTTTAACGACATAGCCATTTTTAGTCCTTGCCACTCGAGTTGTCGTTTAGCAGCGAGAGGGTACGCAGATATCACATCATATAAAGGAGTAAGTTGATAACGACCTTGTGTTTCTATGCTGATGCTAAAATTTTTTGCATGGCCATCTATTGCTCCCATGACCCAAAATAAAAATACTGCTTTCATGAATTTCTCACGATCGTTTATGGCATTTTTTGAACCAAGTAAAAAATTCATGATTTCTTGTATCCCGGGGCCGCCATTTGACTCGTATTTTAGTCCTGGTGGTACTCCTAAGGCTTGGCACAAATCCTCTTGCGGCAATCGCATTAGCCACTTGCCATCAGCGGCCCAACGTCTGTCAAAGCGTTCTACAACTAATGTTTTTACATCCTTAAAAGTTTCTATGCGTGCTTGAGCAACAGGTAGTTTGTAAGCAGATAGAATTTTAAGACAGAGCCATTCATTTTCTACACTTTCTGATAAATCAATGCCAGTATGTTTGATTTGTCCTATTGGTAGCTTGATGATATGGCTAGTAGGTGTTGTTCCTTGCGGCAAATACCACTTTTCCTGGCGCCATAGCAGAGCAGTTTTTTCTTGAGCGCCGGCAATAGAAATACGAAAATCAAATTCAGGATCCATGCCTAGGGGTGCTGTTTGGTAATGTTTTAGAAGTTTTGCAATGGTGTGATCTTGTAGCGGAATTGCCTGAACTTTTTTGATATTTGCTATCTTAGGTTGAGTTAATAATTGTAATGCGCCTACACAATCTGCGCCAATATGAGAAAGTAAATCAAAACAATTATTAGAAGGAACTTTGAAGCGCGCTTGAATGCGTTTTCGAATTAATTCGCTGTCGGGTAATAAATTATCGAAATAGCAATTTACTACATTCCCTTTATAGGAGATTTCTGTTAACGGCATGGATAAGCTAATAGGACGGCTATTTTCTTTATTTAACCAATCCGGATCATATGTAAACGCAAGACTCCCGGAAGATTCGCGTAGCAAGGTTCCTACGCGAATACCATTCATGTAAGTATATAATTCTTGCGATTTTCGTTTTCTTGCCATTTACCAATTCTCTGCTGTTTTTTTTGAGAGGCTTTTTTTGGGTCGGATTATCATTTCAAGATCGAGTGCAGCTAATATGCGAAATAGGGTTTCAAGCCGTGTCCCTGGAGCGCCTTGCTCAATGCTGGAAATGGTGCTTTGTTCAATTTTAACAGCGCTTCCCGCGTCTTTTTGACTAAGCTGTTTTGCTTTACGTTGCCGTTTTATTGCATTGCCGAGAGATTGAGGTGAGTGGATAAGTTGTTCCATGGGATACCATTTTAAATGGAGGATGTGTTAGATACAGTATATAGCACTACAGCTATAAAGTCAAGTTATAGCTGAAGAGCTATAATTTTGGGATATAGTGGTTCAGCTATGATAGCTCTACTTCACTAACAAAATTAATATTTCTTGGTTTTCGATTTTATAAATAATGCGGCACGATTCAACGACTTCACTATGTAAGCCAGCCATGCCTTCGATTTTATTTGCCCCGGGTGGACGTGGATTGATGGCGAGTGCTTCTGCAACTTTAAGAATAAATTTTTGTTGCTTGCTGGGGAATGCTTTTATTTGTCTCGCTGCCGCGGGAGCAATGTTAATATGATAAGGAGTGGTCACGAGTGAGAGCCGCCTATTTCTTCTTTTAATTGTTCTATTGTTACTGTGCCTACACTTCGGGCTTCTTTCAGCGCATCAATGGCTTCTTTAAGATCATGTTTATCTTGTGATTCTTGCAATAACTGTAAATCTTCTAGTGGAATAATGGCCGCAATTTCTTTGCCACGGCGAGTCAGGATAACACGTTCTTTGCTGTGAGCAACGTGATTGACTAGATCAGCAAAATTTTCTTTAGCGTCCGCAGTATTCATAATAGTGGTCATGGAAAAAAGTCCTTAATTTATGGTTGCTTTATTTTTATGAAAAGATTAAGCAAGAGATACTTCTTTTTCCATGCTTTGCGCGTATTTACCTTGTGAGGCAAGACTATTTAATTTTGCTCTTTCAGAAAATACTTTTTGTGCTGCGCTAATTTTTTTCGCATCTCCAACCCAGGTTTTCATGCAATAGTCTTGCAATGCACGCGCATAAGAATAGCTTATATTCCAAGGATGATGTGCTGAAAGCATATTCATAGCGTTAAGATTAGCAGTTGCTTCTTCAGGGGTTTGTCCACCGGATAAGAAATTAATTGTAGGCACAGCAGCTGGAACAGTGCGACGCAGTACAGTGACTGTTGCTTTTGCGACTTGTTCAGTGGTTGCTTTGGTTGCGCATTTTTTACCGCTGATTATCATACTGGGTTTGAGAATGATATATTCAAGTTTAACTTTGTGTCGGTAAAGTGCATGGAAAACCGCATGTAAAACGCGCTCTGATACTTCTGCACAACGTTCAATAGTGTGATCACCATCAATTAATACTTCAGGTTCTACAATAGGAACGATTCCTTGTGCTTGGCAGAGTGCGGCATAACGTGCGAGTATTTCAGCGTTGGTTTTAATCGCTAAGATGCTAGGTGTTTTTTCTGAAATGGCATAAACAGCACGCCATTTGGCAAAACAAGCACCTTTAGTTTTGTAATCAGCAAGTCTTTCTGCAAGACCATCTAGCCCTTGAGTGACTTGTTCCTCTGCTGTGTTAGCTAAATTCACTAAACCTTTATCAACTTTAATTCCTGGTAAGATACCATTCTTTTTCAAGAGCTCTGGGAAAGGTGTGCCATCTTGCGCTTTTTGATTGAGGGTTTCTTCAAATAAGATGACACCCGCAATATATTCTTTTAATCCTGGGGTGGTGATAAGCAATTCACGGTAAGCACGACGCGTCTCTTCAGTCGATTTAATTTTCAGTGCGTCAAATCGTTTAGTAATAGTAGGGATGCTTTCGTCTGCTGCTAAAATGCCTTTGCCGCGGACAGCAATTTTACTAATCGTGTTTTCCAATTCTTGCAAATTTGTCATAAGTGCTATGTTCCTTGGAGGTTAATAAGTGCGGGCAGGGTAGCAAGATTAGGGTCTGTTTACAATTCGTTAATGGGGGCAGGCGTTAAGTTGGGGTTAATTTTTTTAGATTAACACGCTGATTTGTCTTTGCTTCTTTTCAACCAGCGGCTTCTCTAGTAATTGCACTTACGGGATATCAAAATCGTGCTGGTAATTAAATTATCAGGGTTATCTGGGCCGCTTTTGCAAACAGATTATCAACAAGCGAGATAGTAAGAAAAACCTGCGATGAGCGTGTTAATCTAAAAATAATTAACCCACAACTTAATCGCCTTAGAGAGTTGTGGCATCTACCTTGAACTCTGCGTCCCCTCCAGTGCTTTTCTAAACTTCCCTCAGTATGCTTTTGCAAAAATGACCCGCTGACGGCTTGCAGCACCCGTGAAAATACATTTTCCAGGTTCTGGGTGGTGGAACGAGGGGAATGCAGCGAATAGTGACATTTAAATCACTTTTAATTTTGGCTTCAATTTCAGGGTCCCCATTCCAATGAGCCAAAGCAAAACCGCCTTCGCCCTGGGTGAAGAATTCATAAAAATCTGCTTTGTTATTGATTTCAACGGTATTGCGTTGTAAAAATCCACGCGCGCGTTGTAATAAAGTGTCTTGTAGTTCATCAAGTTGTGTGACCACGGTAGTTAAAAATTGTTGCCGATCTTGTGGAGCGCGTTCTTTGTATTCTTTATCACGACGACCAACAAAAACAGATTGTGCTTGGCATTCTTTGCTGCCGACTTCAATGCGTATAGGCACGCCTTTTTTTACCCAGCTCCAGGCTTTTTCGCCGCCTGTGATTTCGCGACGATCAATTTCAACGACAAGATGTTTTTGATGGTATTGAATTTTACGTAGTTCATCAGCTAGCTGTTCGCAATAAGCATTGATTTCTGCACGCTGTTCTTCTTTATGAATGATGGGCATAATCACAACGTGAGTAGGTGCTAATTTGGGAGGTAGTATTAAGCCATTATCATCGCTATGTGTCATGATGAGTCCGCCCATCAAGCGTGTTGACGTTCCCCACGATGTTGTATGAGACAAATTCTTCTTTGCCTTGAGCGCTTAAAAATTTGATATTACATGCGCGTGCAAAATTTTGGCCGAGAAAATGTGATGTGCCGGCTTGCAAGGCTTTTTTGTCTTGCATCATCGCTTCAATCGTATAGGTGTTTACTGCGCCTGGAAAACGTTCACTCGCAGTTTTTTCACCTTTAATAACTGGCATGGCCATATATTCTTCAGCAAATTGCGCATAAAGATCGAGCATTTTCAGTGTTTCTTGTTGCGCCTCTTCGGCGGTGGCATGCGCAGTATGACCTTCTTGCCATAAAAATTCTGTGGTACGCAAAAACATGCGGGTGCGCATTTCCCAGCGCATGATGTTGGCCCATTGATTCAATGAGCAAAGGTAGATCACGATAAGATTGAATCCAGCGTGAAAAAGCTTCTCCAATGATTGTTTCGGAGGTGGGGCGAATAATATAAGGTTCTTCTAATGGGCTGGCAGGAATTAGTTTTCCTTCTTCATTTTTAACTAAGCGTGTGTGTGTAACAACAGCGCATTCTTTGGCAAAGCCTTCAATATGTTCTGCTTCTTTTTCTAAAAAACTAATGGGAATCAATAAAGGAAAATATACATTTTTATGGCCGGTTGCTTTGATTTTCTCATCCATGACGCGTTGCATATTTTCCCATAATGGCATATCCCCAAGGTTTAATTGTCATGCAGCCGCGCACGGGTGAAATTTCTGCTAGATCAGCTGCTTTAATGACTTGCTGATACCATTCTGGATAATCTTCTGCGCGTGTAGGAGTGATGGCAGTTTTGCTGTTAGATTTTATGGAGTTCATCGAGTACCTGTTTGAGTATGTCCGTTAACTTTAACTTTACGCCAAATACCTTTAATAATGCCATTTCCATCAAGTAAAAAAGTGGAACGCGTTAATTCCTAAAAAAGTATTACCAAATAAACTTTTCTTATCAATGACGCCATAGGCTTCACAAACGTCGCCTGTTTCGTCAGCAAGTAAAGTAAAGGGTAGCTTGTATTTTTTTTAAATTTTTGATGGCAGCTCGGGTTGTCTTTAGAAATCCCTATAATTTCCGTATTTTTTGCAGAAAAATGAGTAAGCATGTCGCGAAAATCACATGCTTCGCGTGTGCAGCCGGGAGTATTGTCTTTAGGATAAAAATAAATAACCACTTTTTTCCCGCGTAAATCTTTTAAGAGTTATCGTTTTATCTTGATCTGATTGTAACGTAAAATCCGGTGCTTTATCGCCGATATTGAGTGCCATATGTATTGTATATCCTCGATATTTAATCTTAGGCTATTTTGTCATACTGAAAAATGATATGCTATAGAATATTTATTCTATAGGAGGTTATATGGCAAAAGCGAAGAAAAAGGTTCTGAAGAAGGCATCGATGAAAAAAACGGCCGTCAAACGTACAGTTAAAAAAGCGAAAGTATTGCCAATACCTAAAGGGTATCACAGCATTACACCTTATTTGATTGTACATCAAGGCGCACAAGCTATCGATTTTTATAAAAAAGTTTTTGGCGCCAAAGAAATGATGCGCATGGCACAATCCGATGGCAAGATTAGTCATGCGGAATTACAAATTGGTAATGCGAGAATCATGTTAGCAGATCCATTTCCAGAAATGGGTGCACGTAGCCCACGGGATTTTGGTGGTTCACCAGTTGGGATTCATTTATATATTAAAGATGTGGATGCAGTGGTTGCGCGTGCTGTTGCAGCGGGTGCAAAGTTAACTGAGGTTGTTGAAAATAAGTTTTATGGTGACCGTGCTGGGGCAGTGGAAGATCCCTATGGTCATAAATGGCATGTTTCAACCCGCATTGAAAATTTAACCAATGCGCAAATTAAAAAGCGCGCGGCGGCGGCTGGCTGATAAAGGTAATGGGGTCAAGCCATATCATTCCCCACATCTCCTGATGCCACACGTACGAGCGCTGAAGTTAGATCGAAGCCCGTCATTGCGAGCCCGCGCGCGCTTTTTTGCGCGGGCGTGGCAATCCAGGGAGCACAAAAACGTTCCCCTGGATTGCTTCGCATGAAAAGCACATGCTCGCAATGACGGGCTTCGATCTAACTTCAGCGCCCACCGCACGTGTGGCATAGTCAGGAGAAATTTTGAGATGTGGGTAATGATATGGGTCAAGCCTGACCCCTTTTATTTCACGAACGTCCCATCCTGATAATCTTGAAAAGCTTTTCGCAATTCTTCGTGAGTATTCATAACGATAGGGCCATACCAGGCGATAGGCTCGTTTAAGGGTTTCCCAGAAATTAATAAAAACCGCACTGAATGTTTATCAGTGTCGATAACAACATTCGTTCCTGCGCCAAACAGCACAAGTGTTCCATCGCCACAAGGACAGGGTGGGCGCATATCAAAATAATTGACACCTGCCGCGTCGTGCTCAAACGGGATGTGTGATTTATCGAAGAAAGCTTCACCATCGATGACATAAGCAAAAACATTATGGCTAGGGTTGATCGCATGGGCAAATGATTTACCTGCAGGAACTTCCACATCAAGGTATTCAGGTTTAATTTCGATTCCTTCTACAGGACCTTTTGTCCCATTCACCTCTCCACAAATGATACGAATTTTTGTTCCATTCGGTGTAGTTACAATAGGAATTTCTTTACTCTTTATTCCGCGATAGCGTGGATCCATCATTTTTGAATGCGCGGGAAGATTTGCCCAAAGTTGAAAACCTAACATTTCACCTTTGCGATTTCCTTTAGGCATTTCTTGATGAATGATGCCGCTGCCCGCTGTCATCCACTGAACATCTCCCGAGAGAATGTCACCTCGATTCCCCATGCTATCACCGTGTTCAACATCTCCATCGAGTACATAGGTTATTGTTTCGATGCCGCGATGCGGATGCCAGGGAAAGCCCGCTTTGTAATCGGCTGGATTTTCTGAGCGAAAGTCATCAAGTAATAAAAAGGGATCAAGCAAAGGTAATTCATGAAAACCAAATGCGCGTCTAAGATGTACGCCTGCACCTTCAATAGTCGGTTCACTTTTCCAGATTTTTTTTACTGCACGCTGCATTCCTTGCATGGGGAGCTCCTATATATAAAAAAAGTCAATTTTCCCTCTCCCCAACGTTTTTTGGTGGGGAGAGGGTGGATCGTTACTGCGCTTTCCAGCAGTGACGAGACGGGTGAGGGTCTTGATGTGGCTAGTACTAAAAACTGTGCCACCTATTGCGCTATTTGTCTACCCACAAATCCACCGCCAACAGCGCCTACAATAGTACCTGCCGCACTTCCGCCAGTGATTGCATTACCTGCAACACCACCGACCACACCGCCTGTTACCATACCGACATTTTTTCTTTGTGCAGTGTCACATCCACTGACGAGTAAACTGCTTGCTATTATTGCCATGGCTATTGCTGATAAAATCTTCTTCATAAATAACCCTCCCTGACTGAAAGTGGCCATCTTCTTATTAAGTTTAGCAGATTTGATCAGGTTCTTTTTTTTAAATAGAATCAATATATTAGAGTTCTTTCCAAATCTAGTATTTTGTTGTTAATCGAGGCGCACCGAGTAATGCAGCGGAGTGTATATTGTTGATACATGAGCAGCGTAACGCAGGTGCAACGAAGAGTAACAACAAAAGACGCGGGTTTGGAAAGAACTCTATTGAATAATCTGATACCCTCCTTGATTATTTATACTCAACACTTTCCATAGCCAAGGTAATATTTGTTTCATTTGCTGCTCAAGTTTCCAAGGGGGATTGATAATTACTATGCCGCAGCCATTGAAATGGGTGGGAATATTTTCAGGATAAATACTCAGCTCTGTTATCAATATGGGCCTGCGAATATTTTCTTTTAATGCTAGCTGAAAACGTTCGATAGGCGCGCGATCTTTTATTGGATACCAGATGGCATAAACACCGGTTTCGAATTGTTTAAGAGCAAGCTGCAATCCTGCCATCACATCTAAAAATTCATGAGGTCTTTCGTAAGATGGATCAATGAGAATTAATCCTCTGCGTTCTTTAGGAGGTAAAAATGCTTTTAATCCTTTGTAGCCATCTAAGAGTTGAACATTTACTTGTTGATCATCCAAAAAAGCGTTTTTCAGTAATTGGTATTCTTGCGGATGCAATTCAGTCAATACCATTCGATCTTGGTGGCGTAAAAAATGACGCATAATATACGGTGATCCAGGATAGTAACGTAAAGATGCAATGATAGATTTTGATAACTGATTATTAATTTTTTGTACGCAGTGAAGATATTGTTTAATTAAAGGCGGAGGGTTTTTTGCGCGAAAAATTTTTTCGATACCAAGGCCAAATTCTTTACTTTTTTGCGCGGGTTCAGAAAGTAAATCATAATATCCTGTGCCCGCATGTGTATCAAGATAACAAAACGCATTTTCTTTTTGTGTCAGTGCTTGGACAAGTGCAACTAAAATAATGTGCTTAAACACATCCGCAAAATTTCCAGCATGATATGCATGGCGGTAGTTCATGTGAATAAACCTCAATAGAAATCTTTATAAAAAGAACGGGAATTAAAATATGTTGTTGCAATGATCAATACTATTATTCCTAAGATACCATAGATGAAACCTATCACCATAAAGCTAAACGTAAAATTAGTTGCTGCTTGCACAACGGCTCCAATGCCGACACCCATTAAATTGCCTAATTTGTTTGCGCTATTTCCGAATCCAATAATGCTTCCTTTGTAATGTTCGCTGGATTCCCTTATCAGAAGAGTAAATGGAATTAAAAATATTGCGCCTAAACAAATGCCCCAAAGTAAAGCAGCGCATAATGCAACATAAATACTCGAAGTGAATGCAAAAATATATTGAGCAAAGCCTGCGCCTAATAAAACACAAGCCAAAACGCTAAGTATCCAAGATGGCTTTTCTATTTTTTTGTCGATAAAAGCCCCCCAGCGTGGCGCAGATAAAAACAAGGTTAAAGCAATTGTTGAAAATAATAAGCCTACCGTTAAGGTGCCGCCGCCTAAACGCTGTGTTGCATACAGAGCAAAAAAAGATGAATTCATCCATCTGGCTGCCATCGCAACGCAAATTACAAAAAGTAAAAAAATAATAGTTTGTTTTACATGGGAAAATTTCTCAATTTTTTCATGCATCATTTCTTTTATGGGTGATTCTTGTAAATAGATCGCTAGAATAATCACTACGATGAAGCATATTGCTCCGGATACAAAGAAGAGAGTTGCAAAATTAAAATAATGAGCAAGCACACCACCTATTAAGGGACCCACAATAGTCCCTAGCGCGCTGGCTGCTTGTATACGGCCAATAACGTGACTGTGAGAATCAGAGTGTGACATGGTAATGGACCAGGCTTGTGAAGCCACAGTAAATCCAGTAAAAATGCCTTGAACCACGCGGATAGCGAGTATTAATGGAGGATGTGTAACAAAACCAATGATTATTTGTGTGATTGCTACTGCAATACTTGCGCGCAACAGCATTTTTTTGTGACCAATTTCTCCTCCCAATCGACCCCAGTAGGGAGAAGTGATAATGGTAGCTAGCAAAGGTAGAACATAAATTGCAGCGCTCCAGTATTGCACTTGATGAGGAGTTAATGAGTTATCGTAGTAATGAAAAATCAATGGCCAATAAGGATTACATATATCCAAGGCCATAATGGTAGTGAATTGTGTTATTAGCACTAAATTAAGTTGCCAATTTCTAGGCATCATTTAAATTTCGACCCGCGTTAATTTTTCTGGAAATAAAAGTTCTGAACAAGGTGTCCAAAAATCATCATTTTGCCAATTCTTAGAAAAGCCCATTTCATAAAATGGAAATGTATTGTGTTTTTCTAGTAGTAATTTTAGCTTTTTCTTCCATTCAGTTGCAGGAGATATTGTTTTGAGCAATTTATCTAAAACAATTAAATGTGCATAGCATGTGTTTTGTTTGTCAAAAGTATCACCTAACATAAAAGAAAGCGCGGGGCTTATTACAAACCATCTATTCCATATTCTGGCATGATGCGCGCACAGATTTCTCAGGTATCTCATCGCGTATAACCATGACTGCATCGTAGTAGGATGTTCTTTAAAAAGGTTGCAAATTTCTTTTCTATCTTTAATTTTTTTTATGTTGCTAAATACACTAATACACGTACCAAATGATAAGTATTCAAATAAGATCCAGCTTGGGGGATATTTGGGAAAATCATAATTGCGGTAATATTCTTGAATGTAAGAATTATGCTTATCTTGACAAGCTGTATTAACTTGAATAATAAAACCATTGTATCTTTTCGAGTCTTTAAAAATATTATTATTTAAAAACCAATAAGAGGAATAACGAATGCTCATCGTTTCTGACAATGTTGTTCTAAATGCTACTTCAATTCTTTCGATAGCATCGTTTATTAGCAATCGTAATTCCCTGTCGAAACAATATAATTCCCAAGCTTTTTCAAAGCTTGGCTCACTAAATGAATGATGATTTTTGACAAGAGATTCCAGGTATGGTGAAAGTCTGTGGTAACTACCAGTTTGAAGATAAAATGAAGCTGCTTCATGATCTTCAATGGTTATATTCTTAGAGCGAATTAATTTGAGAAGATTATCGACATTAAGAGCTTGTTTTTTATATTCTCTTGCTTCCATAAACAAATAGCCCACCGTGGTTCGCATTGTTAAGAGGCGTGGCGGGCTTGGTTACATAATAGTATAAGCTAAACCGCCATCCATTTTCAATAGCCTAGAAGATATTTTTTCATGGGCTAAAAATTTTAATTAATCAGTAAATTATTATATTTAAGCGAGTTTATTAATTTGGAATTATGCACTATATTACCCATATTAACTATCAAATAAAATATTATACTGGAAAATTAGCCCCGCGGTTTTAAGCGGGAATAAGAACGTAGCAGTTAATGATTTGACTTTACAACCGGACAACCCGTATTGTAGATACTCAGATTATTGGCAGAAGCTACAAGTAAGTATGTATTTGTATTATCTACGGCGAGTTTCACTTCTCTAAGTTTTATATCGTCGCTTCTTGGAGCTCTGTACTCACAAAGTAATTTTTGTGTCTCTGTTTCCCACACTCTAATAGCAGTGACTTCTTTGCCACCTTGTCTCATACCGTATACATACGTATATGCAATTTTGCCATCGGGACTCGTTGTTAGCGCGAAAGGCGTAAGCTCCGTGTAAAAGCTTCCCTGAAGAGACATGTCAGATAGACGTATGCGGGCAATATTACCACCCATAATTGCATACAAATAATCTCCTGTTGCGGTCACATGAAGATCATATGTTGCTGAACTGCTGTAATTAAAGGGATCAACTATTTGCTTAAATAGAGGAACATCTTTTGCTACATCATATACTTTAATGTCACCAAAAGAATCTTGAGCGGCGAAGTAGCTTGTTTTGCCGTCAGGGCTGATCGTAACTAGACTTTTGGAATGAACTGCTGGATTAAAACCATCACCATCCGTAGTAAATAGCTTTATAAATTGATTGTTTTTTGCGTCAATTTGCATAAAACCACCCCATCGGTGGTAGGGACTAAGAGTTGCATACAGATATCCGTTGTTAGCGTATTGGATATCATAGGGTACATAGGGTAGTGGAATAGGAGGTAATATTCATGTGATGTTGTATCAATTAGCATTAGCTGCTGTGCTGCCGCTGTTGCTACATAAAGTTTTTCCCCGTCAGGCGATACAGTTAATCCACGAGGTTCTCCCGGGGCAGGTATGAGTAATTTTTTGTGTTGCTGGATCAATAACTAGAATATTTTCATTTGTAGACGCATATATTTCCGATGTTTTTGGGTTTTTTGCAAAGAAATAAACGGTTTCTGGAAAACTTGCTAGTAATTTTCCTCCTTCTGTCGCATGAGCAAGAGTAGCGAAACATAGATATAGGAAGAGTGATAATATAAATCGTAAAGTTGTTTTCATTTTTTACTCCCACAATGGATAATGTTCTAATTTAATATCTTCAGCGAAAAATATTTTTGTGCCTGCTGCAAATGATTCCGTGTAATCGGAAACATAAAAACGTTTTTTGCTTTTGCCATTGGCATTTAAAAGATTATCTTTTTTCAAACGTTCTTTCATTGCTTCTGCAACAATGTCAGAAGGGTCAATAATTTCAATGGGATGTTTATAATAATTTTTAATTTTGGTTTTAATGATAGGGTAGTGTGTGCAAGCTAGAATAAGTGCATCCAGATTTTGTAATTGTGGATGCGATAAATATTCTTCAATCAAACTGTCAATGACTTTATTGTCATGAAATTCTTCAATCGCAGAAGCCAGTAAATTAGTTGCTTGTGATATTAAATCAATGCCGCAATTTAGTTTATCAATTTTTTGTTTGTAAACGTTTGAATTAACGGTTTGACGTGTAGCGATTAGCCCAACGCGCTTATTAGCATGGTTGTCGCGTAAATGATAAATGAGCGGATCGATTACATTCATGACAATGGCTTTGCTAGCAACATATTCTTTGACTAATTCATAAGCCGCGCTTGATGCAGAACTGCAAGCGATTAAAATCAATTTACATTGTTGTTGTAACAACATATCAGCAATTTTGACCGAATAAGCTTGAATAGCGCTTGCGGATTTGCTGCCATAGGGCAAATGTGCGGTATCACCAAAATAAATGATGTTTTCTTTAGGCAAATGTTTCACGATAGCATTGGCTACGGTTAAGCCGCCAATACCGCTATCGAAAATGCCTATGGGTTGGGATGAGAGGTGGTTGGTCATGGGTTGGTGCTCTATATTTATAGACAATAATAACGGAGATCTTGGCTAACTACTAGAGCTCTCCAGAAAAATGGTGGATTACGACGAAAAGCGCGTCTAATCCACCCTGCTAACTAACTCATTTTTAATACTATCTCCGCATCCACATCCCCCACTCCTCCCGTAGCTGTAATAGTACTTTGGCTAATGATGAGCCCAGTGTCTTGCCACAGTTGTGTAAGCCACTGTATTAGAGTATCAAAACTCACATGCTGAAAACGCATTTGCACGGTTTCACTGTCGACTTGTTGTAATTGCGATATATTGTTACCGACAGGGTTTTTATTGACGTGGGTTTGTACTACGCCTAATAAAGCGACATTACTTTTTGTTGTTTGCGATGGCGCTGGTTTTGTTAAGAGTTGGATGTTTTTATCCGTGGTTTGTAACCACAGCAATAATTTTTCTTGGTTACTGATTTGATTGCGCAAATGTTCGAGGTGATTGGTAAACGGGGACCAAATCAACACATAAATTAAAAACATACCAACAACTATTCCGCCCAAGCTCACCATTTGTTTTTCGCGTAATGATAAATTTGTCCACCACATTTTTAATGTATCCATTACACACCCACTCTTATTGCTAACGTTGCATTAACTTGCGCACCAGAAATTGCCACATTTTGTTGCTTCACCGTTAATCCTTGTTGTGAAAGTGCTTGGGTAAAACTATCTAAATTCTCAAACGCTGCAGCTGTTACATTAAGAATGATTTGTTTTTCTCGATATTCTAATTTTTGTAATCGAATGCCGCTTACTTCCGCAAAAGCAGGCCCAGTTTTTGCTAACAAAATTAAAAAAGCATTTTTATTTGCTTGCCCGGAAATAGTTTTTAATTTTTCTTCCATGCGTTGCCGGGGCGCGGAGACGGAAGCCGCTTGTGGAAAATTACGTTTATAAATTTGAGCGATTTCACCATCAATTTTACTGACTTGATGATGTAAAATAAAAAATGAAACCAAATGATTTAAAATCAATAATCCAATCCAAGCCGCGGCTAAGTAACCTGCTACTTCCCAAATTTTTTTAATATGCGAAGCTTTACGTTTTGTTTGGTAAGTGTCTTGCAATAAATTAATAGTGGGTAGGGTAGAAATGTCACTGGCTATTTTTTCAAGCCACTGTGCTTCCGTTAAATGCAGTCGCTCCATTGCTATCGAATTTTGATGTGACTCTTCTGCTAATTTGGCTTGGAGCAAAGGTTCAAGATTATTTTTGTCACAAGCAAAACCACTGTATTGTCCTGTGCGCACTATAGCAGTTGTGCCACGTTCTAAGATATACCATGTATTTTCTTGAGTTGGGAGTGTAAGTGTTGCTGGTATTAATGCAGAGGGTGAAATATTAAATTGCTTGAATGGGTTTAACCATTCATCCATTTTTTGTTTTGTAGTGACAGCAACGGGATAAGTATTATCTGCTTGGTATGCTCCTGATGCAAAATGTAAATTATTCACATCATCAATTAATTGGTCTTCGACAGCATAAGGTAGCGCTTGCTGTAAACGTGTCTGACTCAGCTTAGGTAAGTTTGCTTGCAGTAATAATACATTTTCGGCTGGTACGATCACAATGAACTCACTGTCATTGGCATGCAATGCTAAATCACTTAAATTACCGTGCAAAATAGGTTGGTGAGCATGCTCAGCATTGTCCACCATTATCCAACTGGCATGTGTAGGATCAACTGCATTTAAAATAACAATAATTTTCTGCATCACAGAGCGCCTTTGCTTTGCCAAAGTACTAAAATTTTTACTTGTGAATCTTTCGCAACGCGTTGTAACACGGTATACAAAATAGTTTGTTGTTGTCCAATGGTTATCTGAGATTGTACTAGAAAATAACCGCTCGCGATGGTAATTTTATTCTCTGGAATAGAATTTTTTGCTCCCGCTATGCTAGCTAGCTGTTGCAGGTTAGTAAAAGGTGTTCCTGTACGATGCGCTACAATGGCTTTAGCAGTTTCCATAGTGAGAGTCGGATTTAAGCTCATCAAAGTAGGAATATCGGCGTTATTAATATTAATTTGAGTGGCTTGTGGTAACGCTGTGACGTAAGGCTCTAATTGAGGATAGAGTTCTGGAGTCACGCCTTTCACTAATCGTAGTTCACTCACACTTACCATAGGACGGTGTGACGCACGATACGGAGGAATTGATTTTAAATAATATTCATCCAGCGCTGGATTTTTTGTGCCAGGTGAAATCCAGTCAGCGGCTGCTTGTGCAATGTTTAGAGCTGTGTTTTGATCAAGAGTGGGTGCCACCGTTTGTAATAAATGTGCAAAGCCTTTTTGTTCATTTTGATCGGTGAGATTGTTTATGTTAAAACGTCCTTGTAAATCATAAATAACCGTGCTGATAGTAGCACCATTTACTTTATCAACAGGTGATTTTATGGGTGTTTTATCGATTATTTGGCCGGTTTTTTGGAGTTTCCAATTTTTGATGAGTTGATCCATTGCCCAAGTAACCGAGCCTTGTGCATATAAGGTTGCATTGTTATCGTTGAGTGATAATTCTGTACGGTGCACATCGAGACGCAATCGTTCAATCATAACCGTTGCAGCAATAGCAACTAGGCTCGTTACAAAGAGTGCCACGATGATTGCAGTGCCGCGTTGTTTATTTTGAGTTATCAAGGTTTGATCCTGGAATGATATAAATTTGACTTATTTTACCCCAGTTTTTGAGAATAAGTGTAACTTGTATGGCGCGTGGTAATCCGGAAGTAGATTGGTTGCCTTCGGGAGGCCACTGATCCAGGAAATGATTATCTTTATCCAAATATTGAAAGCGTAATTGTGTGACAGAATGAAGTAATTCACGTTGGGAAGGTTTGGTATTTGAAACTTGATCTAGCACGGGCCACGCTTCACGTATCAGGGTTTCATTTTCAATTCTGTATCGAGTGCGTTGTAATGTACTACGCTGAACTTGTCCGAGTGGATTACCTAAACCTGCATGAGTCAATGTTAACGCATTTGCTTTACCTAAAAGCGCCGCTTCTTGTTGATTCAAATTATTCGTAATAGGACGTTCAATGGTTTGTTCAAGATCACGAGACATGATTAGTAATGCCATTTGTAAATGAGATAAACGCGCCGCACTTTGTTCAGTGCGTGTTTGGCTGTTTAACACAGTGTGTAAAGCGCTAGTAATAATGACAGAAATGATAGTAAAGACAAATAAGGCAATGAGGATTTCGAGCAGTGTAAAGCCACCGATTTTTTTAAGCTTTGTATACATAACTCTCCAAGTGCACGAGTTTCATATGCGTTAATTTTTCATAAACATCCACATTAATTTTTTGAATATTGGGATTGGGGGTGGTGACTAATGAGGTATGTGTTTCCCATTGTTGACCTAACGCAGTGATTTCTTGTTCCACAGGCTCGGAGCCACTTTGCAATTTTAAAATACCTAAGCGGGCGGAGTTTATTATTTCTGTTCCTACCCAAGTTGCAATAGTTTTATTTTGCAAATAAAGCGTATTTTTGATGTTTTGCGAAGTTGAAAAAATAATAGCTGTGAGTGCGATGCTTAAAATGGCTAAAGCAATCAATACTTCAATTAGAGTGAAACCGGAGTGCTGTGTTTTGGAATTTTTATTCTTCATTTTTCACCAACACATATTTTACATTGCCATTTTCTTCACCCACCACTTGATAGCGAGGTGGTTCTTCTTGATTACCAATTAAAATCACAAACGGGGTCACATCGCCACTGGGGGAGATAATAATTTTGGGTTTGCCATCCAGAGGAATATTTTTTTTCTGAACTTTTACAGTGATTGTGGTGTTGTCTGCAATGGAGTGCGATCCGTAGATCTTATCAGTCAGTGCTTGCCAAGCGCGTTGTTTTTCATTGTACATATGAAATTGAAATGTGTGCGGTGTGAAACCTAAGCCAAACGTTTTAGCACGCAGCATAGATTCTTGTTCTGCAAGAATAATGATATTTTTGATTTGTTTGGCAAGCGTTTCTAGCCGTGAGTTTTTGTTATGACTGACGGTGATAATAGCTGTGGTTGCAACAATACTGATAATTGTTATTACAATGAGGATTTCTATTAAAGTGAAACCCTCATTTCTCTTATTGAGTTGTTTCTGCATTCCAATTTCCAATTTCACTACCACCCTCTTTACCTTTAGCGCCATAGCTGAAAATGCGTAAATGTTCATTTTCATTAATGTACTGATAAGGCTGGTTCCAGGGGTCCATGGGCAATTGGTGTAAATAGCCGTCGGATTTCCAATTGGATGGAATTGGCGTACTGGATGGCTTTGTAACCAGTGCTTCTAAGCCTTGGTCAGTGGAGGGGTAAAAGCCATTGTCTAATTTATAAAGATCCAATGCGCTTTGGATCGCAAGGATGTCATGTTTTGCCTTCACCATGCGCGCTTGTTCAGGACGGCTCATAATTTTAGGTATAATCATGGTGGCCAGAATACTGAGAATGACGACAACCACCATGACTTCGATGATGGTAAAGCCGCGCATATGGCGATTTAAAGCAGGATATTTTTTCATAATATATAATCCAATGAATTCTTAATTTAAGAAGAATGGATTATACTAGAAGAATCGTCTTTTGTGATCTTTTTATTGATGGAGAAATAGAATGTCAGATCCGCAACGACCCACCAAAGAAACCTTACAAGTTGAGCTGAGTGCACTCATGACCTCTGGCCATGGTGAAATTAAACATGCGGCTGAGGAAATGGCGCAAGCGCTGGATAAGTTAATTAAAGAAGGCGGAGAGTTGAATGAGAAGATATTTAGAGAAGCGATAAACAGGGCAATGCTGCTTCCTGGCCATGATTATTTTAATAATCTGGATGCAAAAGTTAGAAAAGTCATGCTTGAGCTTCTTGAGCATGCGCAGCAGTTCCTGGATGCTAAGGTTACGGACTTGGTGGCGCTGAATGAAAAGATTAAGCAAGAGAAGAAGCGGTTAAAGGATAGAATTAAAGAGATTGAAGAGCAGACTAAACGGTCAGGGTTGAGGAGGTAGGATAAGGGATGCTTAAAAACGTAACACCATTTTTAAGCATGCTTTTGTATATGGTGAGGAGATTTTAATGTATAATTAGCAAAGAAAAGTATGTTTTTGTTTAAAATATTATCAAAGAGCCTTTTAATAGAAATATAGCTTAATCAAAGAGTTGCTTTGGGAGGATGAGATTATGAGTTCAAAAGATACTGAAGAAGTATATTCTTCATACATTCGTAAAGCTGTTAAGGTAGCGCTCCAGTTAGCGTTGGGTGGAGCTCATATCCCAACTATTGTTGCGGCCCTTGTTAAGGCATTTTTGGGTAAGACTTTAAATGAGCAGGTGCTTTTGCAAAACACAGCCAAAGTGGTGGATGGAAATTTAAAAGGTCTTTATAAACAAAATAAACAAAATGAAATAAACTTGCATAATGCAAAGACTGCCGATGTGGGGCAACAGCCAATAGTAAAGGGTCCTCGGAATAGCCGCAGCACTTAATTTGTTTTTACAACTTAGGAGAGTTACATGTTTGACCGGTTGCAAAAACCCTTCTTAACGGTCGAAACCGGTGAAGCTTACCAGCCCATCCGTTTAACCTATGAACTTTCACAAAAAGATTCCGTTGTTCAAGCATTAGAAAAATTAAAATGCATTCAAAAAAATCCTACTGCCAATTCATGGAATTGGTATTGGAAAGATGAGTGCGATGCATTGCGTTTTGATTCTCTGGATTCGTTTCGTAAGAATGCGGAACATCCGGTGCGCTTAGGAACCATCAGTATCCGCGACGATAAACTTTATCTCAGTCTTCCTTCATTTAAACGAGCTTGTCTTGCTGTGCCATTTTTCCATCGAGAAATTAAACCGGGAGTGGCTTCTATACATCATGCGGACTTTATTAATAAGGTCTTTGCGTTGGATGAACGTTTAGCGCATGGATTTACTGAATTATTTAAAGAAGAAGAGTTAGATCGAGTTTTGAAACAGCGTGTAGAGGATTATCATAAAATCCAAGAAGAATGTGAACATGCTACAAACGCAACAGAAGCTTTTACAATTCTTTCTGAGTATACCAAGAGTGAAGCAAAAAAACGCTTACCCTACGCAGAGCGCTATGAGTTTTCCTTAGAAGATCAACCCGATCCTGAAGTTATTTTTCTCGGCTTTTATGTTTTCCTGCGCGGACGCGAGTTAGTCGCTATCAAACGCTGGTTTGGTGAGACAGGGTACACTCTTGCTGATGCTGCCGATGAAACTATTGAGCAAGTGTTTGGTGGGATGGATATTGATCTGATTGAATAAATAAATAAATAATTAATCTAACGAGGAATTAAATTGAATAAATTACTTGAATGTATCAAACAGCATGATACAGAAGAGCTTCAAAAAGTTTTAGAGCGCTATGCGGAAGCAAAAAAAACAAACGGTGATAAAGACCTCGATGGTAGTGAATGGTGTAATCCTATTTGTCTAGCGATAGACTCTCCGGACATAGTTAAGCTTCTTCTAAATGCAGGCGCTAAACCTAATATTGAGAAGTTTCCATTGTTTAGACAAAATCATGAATTTGATTACAGAAATTTGCAGCTTATAAAGCACTCAGCGGTTGGTTTGGCACTTGCCAAGCTTAATTTTAAAGTAGCACTATTGTTGTTAGAGCACTTGGCAAGAGATAAGTCGTTCCAGGGTGTATTTAACGTTACTTTGCAACTTGCTAAAGATTTAGCAAAAAGAGTTGGTAAGCAACAAGATCCTGATGTCCTTAAAATTAATTCGTTAAAGGGTTATGAAGTTAAGTGTGGTCCATCAGAAGGTAAGAGCATGGGAATAGATGCCCAATCGAATGAATTTGCACTTCCCCATGCTTCAGCCGTGCAAAGTTTTATTAATTTATTTATTGGCAAGGTAGTTGTAGTTAATGAACAAAAAGAACAGAGCTGTCAGACCCCCACTTATGCAAGGAGAAGAGTCTGACATCATTACCCACTCAACTGCTGCAACTGAAAAATCGGTAGCAGAACAGCTAATACAATAAATAATACAATTGCTCCCATCAATAAAATAATGGCGGGTTCAAATAAAGTAAGACTGATTTCGATCAGTTGTTTAATGTCATTATCTTGATTATTCGCAGCGCGTTCTAACATATTTTCTAATTGTCCACTGGCTTCACCACTTGCGATTAAATGAATACTCATGGGTGGAAAATAGTGAGTTTGTTTCAATGCTAAATTAATATTGCCACCTTCGCGTATGCGAGAGGTTGCTTCTTCGACTGCTTTACGAATAGGAATATTGGTAATTAACGCGGATGCGATGGACATACTTTCTAATACAGGTACACCGGCAGAAGATAAAATGGCAAATGTGCGAGAAAAGCGCGCAGTGTTTGCAATTTTAATTGCATTGCCAAAGATAGGAAGTCGCAATAAAAGAGAATGAATTTTTTCACGGAAAGCTAAATTACTTTTCATTGCACGGAAAAAGAAAAATACTGCCACAATGATGGCAAGTAAAATATAAAGTCCATAATTTTTAATGCCAGAACTGATGGAAATAAGTATTTGCGTTAATACAGGTAAAGTTTGGTTTATGCTGCTATAAACTGCAATCATTTTCGGGACGACATACTCTAATAAAAATCCAACTATACCAATCGAAACGAATACCATGAGCATAGGATAAATGAGTGCATTTCTAATTTTTTGACGCATATAAGATTGTTGCTCGGTAAAATCAGCCAAGCGTTCAAGCACAACATCTAAATGGCCTGATTTTTCTCCCGCAGCGACTGTTGCACAATAAAGTTCAGAAAACGCTTGCGGAAATTCTCTTAATGCTGCTGCGAGTGAGTGTCCTTCCAGAACTTTGCTACGTACCGATAACATTAAACCTTTGCTGCGAGATTTTTCTGTTTGTTCTGCAACGGCGCTTAATACTTCTTCTACGGGTAATCCGGCGGCTAATAAAGTTGCAAGTTGACGTGTGATGAGTGCGAGCTCTTTGGTGTTGAGTGTGGGTTTACGCAAAAAATGAAATGCTTCTTCTTTCTTTTGTTGAGCAGGTTTGACTTCAATCGGTGTAAGATTTCTGTCGCGTAATAATTGTCGTGCATGCTTAGCAGATTCTGCTTCAATCATGCCTTTTTGTGTTTGGCCTTGTTTGGTAATAGTGGTGTATTGGAAAGCTGCCATGGGTTTACTCTCTATTGTTTCTATTCCGTCATTGCGAACCTCGTGCTTTTTACGAGGTGAAGCAATCCAGGGGAACATTGCTATGCCCTCTGGATTGCTTCGTCGCACAGAGCGCTCCTCGCAATGACGAGAGTCTACTCCTCACTCGTCACCCGCAAAATCTCTTCTAACGATGTTTCTCCCTTTAAGACAAGACGATAACCATCTTGACGAATACTGGGAAACAATGTGCGAGCATATTTTTTCAATTGTTGTTCGGGTTTACGATCATGAATCATAGTGCGTAGCGTATCATCCATGGCAATTAATTCATAAACACCCGTGCGACCTTTGTATCCCGAATTTCTACATTCCGCACATCCGACAGGAGAATAAATTGTAGGTGCAGGATCCGCTGCAATGCCAATGATCGCGCACTCACTGGGTGTTGCTGCTTGCGGTTTTTTACAATGTTTGCAAAGTAAACGTGTTAAACGTTGTGCCAATACGCCAATTAAACTGGATGATAATAAAAACGGTTCCATGCCCATGTCATCCAAACGTGTAATTGCACCAATCGCACTGTTGGTATGTAATGTCGATAACACTAAGTGTCCGGTTAAGCTCGCTTGAATAGCGATTTGCGCTGTGTCTAAATCACGAATTTCACCGACCATGACGACATCGGGATCTTGACGCAAAATGGCGCGCAAACCTTTAGCAAATGTCATATTCACTTTATAATTCACTTGCGTTTGACCAATGCCAGTTAAATCATATTCAATCGGATCTTCAACCGTTAAAATATTCCGTGTTTGATTATTCAGCGCAGTCAATCCTGCATACAGTGTCGTTGTTTTTCCTGAACCGGTCGGGCCCGTGACCAGAATGATTCCGTGAGCAAAGCTGATGAGCTTTTTCATTAACTTTAATGTATTGGGTTCCATGCCTAAATCAGCTAAATCTAAACGCGCACTTTGTTTGTCGAGTAAACGTAATACCACGCGTTCGCCATGACTGGTTGGCATAGTAGAAACACGCACGTCAACGGCGCGTCCGCCAATGCGCAAGGTAATGCGACCATCTTGTGGCAAGCGTTTTTCTGCAATATCTAATTTTGCCATGACTTTAATACGTGAAACGATGAGTGGTGCGAGTACACGCTGTGGTGTTAAGACTTCACGTAGCACGCCATCGATACGGAAACGAATCATAATGCGGTCTTCAAATGTTTCAATGTGCACATCGGATGCCCCACCTTTAATTGCTTCGCTGAGTAATGCATTTAGCAAACGAATGATAGGCGCATCATCTTGTTTTTCGAGTAAGTCTTCCGTCTTGGGCATTTCATTCATGAGATGATGTAAATCAAATTCTTCACCAAAATCTTCTGCCATTTGCATGGCTGTGTTGGAATCTGTCTCGTAAGTTTTAACAAGTAATTTGCGAAAAGTTTCTTCATCCACTGCTTTTAAAACAAGAGGCATACTTAAATGACGGCGTAATTCTGCAAGGATAGTTGTGTGTGGTAACTGATGGTAAACAATGTTAGCTTGGTTATTTTCAATTTCCGTGACTAAAATTCCGTGCTGTTTGGCAAACATAAAAGGAATAGCAGCCATCAGTGTTCCCCAAACGGCTTGGGTAACACGATACTATTTTTCCATGGCGGTATGATATTTTCTAATTTTTGTCTGCCCGGTTGCGATATATCCTTTGGCCAGTCTATTTGCTCTTGTCGCGCCAGATCATATTTTGTATGTGTTATCGCGGTCGCTTCCACTCCATTATGTAAAATGATTGATTTGATAAATACGACAAGATTTTTCTTTTGTAGTGTGTGCGCCTTGCGTTTGAATAAATTACCGAGTAGAGGGATATCACCCAAGATGGGTATCTTATCAATATTATGACTAATGGTGCTGCTCACTAAACCGCCGATCACGAGAATATCTTTGTTATTTACAATAACAGAGTTAGTAATTTCACTGATATTGATTAAAGGCGTTAGGCCAGGGTTTGCTGGATTTTGTAATGTGTCATTTTTCAATTTAATTGTTAGTCTAACTGAATTACCTAAGTTAATTTGTGGTTTAACTTGTAATCCGAGTACGACTTGTCTATATGCAGTTGTATTGAATGGTGTGACTGTGTTTGCTCCGCCCGTGGTTGCATAAGAGCCCGACTGGGTTGGTACATCTTGACCGACTTTCAGTGTCGCAGGCTGATTGTCCAATACTACAACCGATGGAGTTGATAAAATATTTACGTTTGTCGTCTGTTGTAAAATGCTTAAGACAGCTTGAATTTGTTGGCCCGGAATAATTCCCACTGTTCCATTGCCAAAAGGAGCAAATCCGGGTCCTGCAGGGTTAGGCTGATTGGGGTTATTGGGATTGACACGCCCTCCCCATTGAATGCCAAGTTGTTTTAAATCCGATTGATCAATTTCAACAAGGATGCTTTCAATCAATACTTGTGCGGGTCGAATATCTAATTTTTCTACGATAGTGCGCAATGATGTCATTAGCATAGGCGGTGCTGTAATAATTAATGCATTGGTACTGGGTTCTGCTTGGATATTGGTTAAATTTTCTGGAAGATCTTTGCTTTTTATAGTGCCACCAGAAGGCAGGTTATTGATGGTTGCAACCGCGGTAGCAACAGGAGCATTTGGACCGTTTGGAATGGTAGAGGTTAGAATATTGTTGGCAATTTTTCCTAAGATAGGTGCAAAAACTTTCGCTTGTAAATAACGTAAATAAATGACTTCTGTGTTGCCTTGAGTGCCTTTTTTGCGCGAATCCAATTGTAAAATCAACTGCCGCGTACGTATACGTGCTGTTCGATTACCGCTGAGTAAAATACTATTACTGCGTTCATCTGCTGCAACAGTTATTTGAGACGCTTCTCCATTGGCACGACTGGCATTTTGTAAGTTGGATAAAACCACAGCGACTTGTGCAGCAGCGGCATGACGCAAAGGCACGATGTCGATATCATTACCCGATTCTTTGTCGACGTTTTTAACGACATCCAAGATGCGTTGTAAATTTGCTGCGCGCCCTGTCAGAATGAGTACATTGCCAGGCGTATAAACGGAAAGATTGCTCCACTGCGGTAGCATAGGTCTAATGATGGGAATTAATTGTGCGGCAGCAATATGTTGGAGCGGTATCACACGTACAACAACCTCACTTCCTCTGCCGGGATAGCGCGCTGATGCCACGCGCGTTGCCATCTCTGCACTTTCCATATTGGGTACAATTTTAACAACATTTCCGCTAGGGATGGCAGAATAACCCAATGATTCCAAAATCGAGAGAAAGACTGCATAAACTTCATCGTTTTTAATAGGCTTGCTGGAAACGAGGGTAATTTTGCCAGATACGCGTGGATCTACTACGAAGTTTTTACCCGTTTCTAATGATACTTCGTTAATAATGCTTAAAATATCTGCATCTTGTAAATTCCACAGTCTAGAGACAGGGGGCTCTGCAGTAGCAGTAGCTGGGTTGTTATCCTCATCGGGCGCACAGGTGCCAGCCAGCGTATAAAAAACGCTGGTGAGTAATACGATGATCAGTAAAACCTGTTTCATGTAAGCCCCATAAGCTCGTCATCGCGAGGCCGCGAAGTCCAGCGACGCTTTTCAAGCGGGATCAGCCGTGGCGATCCAGCTAAGAATGTTGCAATGTTCTCTGGATTGCTTTATCCCATAAAGAGCCCCATAAAGAGAATGGGATTCGCAATAACGGTATAGAAAAATAACCTACAATGATACACCAAATTGGCCATTTAAATAAGCCTCTAGCTCATTTAATAAGGCTAATTGTTGGGGGGTTAAAGAGGGGTCTTGCTGTAGTTCCGCCAGTTCTTTTAGGGCGGTTTGCGGTGTGAGGCGTTTTTCACCTCTATAATCGATAATCGCTTTTTCTGCATCGGTGGGATTAATTTGTTGCAAGTAAGCAGTGAATAATTGAGCTTGTTCTTTCGTCATCTTATCTGAGTAGTGACGTCCTAATAGGCGTGTGGCCAGAGTACGTAGTTGGGTGTTATTTATTTTTTCTACCAGCTGTGCTTTATCCTGGGCAGAGTGGAATTTTTGGCATGCCATATTATCTGCATCAGACCAAAAGCCATTGAGATACAGACTGGCATCAATATCCGTATTGGGAAAATTGGGGTAAGTGTATTCACTATGATATTTAATAATTTTTTTATGTAAATCAGGATGATTTTTGAGCCAATCTTTATTCTCATTTACCAACGCTTGCCGTTTTGCAGTCAGCGTGTGCAAAAACCGTTCTTTACGTGGTAAAACAAAACCCGGTTCACTCCATTTTTTTCGCATGACCCATGTGGTATCGGCAATGGTAGTTTCAGTTGTCGTGCTTAATTCTGCTGTATCAAGGCGCAACCATAAAGTTTGATTTTTGTAATGTTTGTGATTTCCTAAACTTAAAACGGGTGCTTGATAATAATTTTCTGTACCGAATTTGCCAAGTATCATTAAACCTTCGGGGTTTTCGCTACAACGTTCTTGATCTTTCTGTTTGTTAAAATAAGCAGTCACATATTCCCACATATCACGTTCAGTTAAAAATTGTTTTGCGAGTGCAAGCGTGACTTCAACATCAACCATAGCATGATGTGAGCGGCCGCTAATAAATTGATTTGCATTGTTAATATGCTCAAGTTTCAAGCTGGTTTTGCCATTTTGTTGTGGCCATTTGAGCACTGGG
This sequence comes from uncultured Gammaproteobacteria bacterium, assembly GCA_963710715.1. GTDB lineage: Bacteria > Pseudomonadota > Gammaproteobacteria > DSM-16500 > DSM-16500 > CAVQBL01. Next base: position 66,812 of record CAVQBL010000018.1, read on the forward strand.
TTTCGATAAAGAAAATACATAATGGCTATGGGATAAAGATCCATGCGGCTGCATTGATTAGCGTATTGATGCGTATAAGGTGGCAATAAATTTCGATAAAAAGAAAATCGTAAAAATTCATCATCAAATCCTAAAGTGTTATAACCAATGCTTATCGTGCCAGGCTCATTCATAAGACGATGAATTTGTTTAATGGCGTCAATTTCAGACATTCCTGCAGCGGTTTCTTTTAAACCGATTAAATGTGTCACCATCGCTTTGGGCGAGGGGATGACATCGCAATTCAATTTAATTTTGAATTCATGTCGCCCTAATTCTTTTAAGTTTAAATCCGTGCGAATGGCGGCGAAATGCAAGACTTGATCAAACGCTTTGTTTAAGCCGGTGGTTTCAATGTCGTAAAAAAGGTAAGTTTGCATTTATAAGACCTCGCAGCGAAAAATTTGGTAGGCAGGTTCTTCATAAGGATGAGATTTTTTTAAAGCGATAATCGCGTCCTTGATAAGATTATCTTCGCATACCATTTCAACTTTGTATTCAGCTACTTTTTCCACAAGATTATGTTCACCTAAAAAAGGGTGGCTGCCAGGAAGAGGCATGAATTGCCCTTCACCTAAAACTTGCCATGCGCAGTGGCGGTAATTACCAATCGTGCCCGCACCCCGCTCGAACATAGCATTTTTGACTTGTTCGATGTGGGTTGTTGGGACATAGAAACAGATTTTGTACATGGATGGAATGTTTTCCAGGAAGTCGTTGTTTAGTAAATTAAATCATTAACCAAGACGTGAGGTCAAACAATTTTGCTATCAAAGATCCTTGCATTAGCCTGTAAATTCTAGTATTTAGTTATAACCTAAACAAGCAGTGGCCGAAGGCTAATAATAACGGAAAAATAGAAAAATGCATTCTCAAATTGAGACAAAACAAAAAAATGATGATCTGATAGTATTAAAAAGTTGGGAAGACAATTTAAGCGTTCAAGGATCTGAATCAATAAAAAGTTTACAAAATAGAATAGAAAAACTTTCCGATCAGATAAAAGATGCAAATGTCTCAGGCCTTGTGAAAGCCGCTGGCTACACCAAGGCAATTGTATTTTTTATCAAGTATAAGCTAACAGAAATACCGTTTCTTTTTATGCTTTATGTTTATCGTGCCGGAGTTTATCTAAGACTTAATAAAAAAAATGAAATGCGTAGAGATTTAGAAAAAATTTCTCAGCTTATCAATGCTAGTTATAAAGGCGGACATGTTTTTATTCATTATGTTGCAGTGATAAAACTATGCATCGATCATGAGTATTATGAGCCCGCATTATTTTTTCATTCTAACTGGGCAAAGCCACTAAAAGCAGAATTAGGGTTAGAAAAATATATCGAGACTTTATTGAATTGTTGTGACACGCGAATAGATCTCTATACTAAGCGTTCTCAATATAGCAAAGTTATCGACTGCTGTTTTTTTATCACTAAAATGCTGAGTGGTGAGATTCGTAACGTCGAGACACTTGGCGATAAGAATAGTGGGCGCAGGTTGCGTAACTATTTATTAATTTTTAAAAAAAGGCATCTTGCAATCCAAACCCTCGCAAAACAAAACGCGGCTTTGCAGCAGAATCTAAGAAATTATCGCTCGCCTATCAATGAAGAAGACATTTTTACTAGTGAAGCAGAAAATCAATCAGTAAAATCCAAGAGAAAAAAACCAAAAAAAAGGAAATCCAAAAATTCGGCAGCGCAGGCACAAGCTGAAACTAAAGTGCAACAACAAGAAACAACAGTTATCGTGCAACAACAATTATATTCTGCTCAGGGGAATATATCTAAAACTAATAAACAATGCGATGTAAATCAGAATACAAGTGAAGTAACGCAGGCGCCTGTTGAAACACAAGAAATAAGAGATGAGAAAGTACCTGGCCTTGTAAATGCAACACCAAGTCCAGCAATGACATCCTCTCCTGCAAGTAGTGAATCTATTCCGTCAAGCCCTGCACTGCCAGCCGAAGCAAAAAATAATCTGACGAGCAGGTTTTTCCCCCCAGCATTGGAAACAAGTAATGCACAAGTAACGTTCTCAGATTTGACATTACCAGATAGTAAAGAAAAGGAAGAAGATAAAAATGCTAAATTTAAAAAAATTAATGCTAGATTACAAGAGCTCTTTGTTCCAGGAGACATGGAGAAAAATTATATAAATTTATTTGAGGGTGGAATCATTTATAAATTTTTTCCAATGCTTGCTGATTATTTAAGGGATGATAAATTTCTGGAAAAATTGCAAGAGATAGATAAGATGGGAGACTCAAATCGTAGTTCATTAAATTATGTTTATGCACTGTTTATTGCGCAGGCGGAGTCAAGTTATAGTCAACGGATTCCGCCTGACCTATCTTTAGAAAATATTTTTTCTAAAACTCCATTGGTTAGGGTCAATTATGAGAGTTATTGTGATCACTTAATCAATAGAAAAATAAAATTACCATCTTCCCCAGAGTTTTATTACGCAGAATTATTTCTTAAGGAGGCAAGAGTAGATTTGGGAGCTCAGCCCGAGGTAGTAGACACAGTCATTCCAACTGCACACAAACTTTAAACCTGCCAGACCACAACTCTATTGGTTTACGTAACATATCCCATGCTGTATAATTTGCAATCAAAATTATAGTCGCTTCAATACGAGGAATAACGATGGAAATTGTATTAACTAGAACTTTACAATCAGGTTCACAACCTAATGATACAGAGCAATATATAGATGGATATGTGAGCAAAGATTGTTCCTTTAGTTATTGCGAAGAGATTCTTGCATAAACCAGAAAATTCTAGTATTTATAGCTCAATCGCGCACGTGTTAAAATTTAAGATATTTTATTGGCTGAAGGCCAAAAGGCGCAGCCCAGCCCAGGCTAAGGATGCGCTCTTTTGCATCCGCCAGCCTGGGTACCGATTTCAATCAGCGGGTGTAGTTCAATGGTAGAACGGGAGCTTCCCAAGCTCTTAGCGTGGGTTCGATTCCCATCACCCGCTCCACTGACGAATTTAACTTATATATAGAGAGCAAACATGACAAAAATTTTAAAGTTTACTATCGTTTTTATACTCACTCTGGTATTGATCGCTATTATTGCAATGGTTTCTTTGGCGATGTTCGTTAGCCCGAATCGGTTTAAACCCGTCATTGTTGAACAAGTGATGAAGAAAACGGGGCGTGAGTTAACCATTGATGGTGATTTGTCATGGACGTTTTTTCCTTCTGTGGGTTTAAAAACAGGGCATGTGTTACTCAGTAACCCCGCTGGATTTACTCCCAAAACTTTCGTCGAAATTCAAAACGCAACGATAGGGGTACAGTTATTGCCTTTACTGCAAGGATCCATTCGATCCAGTGGAATTACACTGAATGGCATGAAATTAAATTTAATTCGTAATGCAAATGGTAAAACGAACTGGACGTTTGATCAGCAGGCTACTGCCCCAGTTTCTCCAACAACAAAAAATTCAACGACAGCTAAAACTACTCCGGTTGCTACTCCTGTCAATACTTCTAGAGCAGCAATAGGTCTCACTATTTCAGGAGTCGATGTTTCTGATGCCACCATTACTTGGCGAGATGATCAAGCTAAAAAATTTATTACTATCGATAAATTTGGCTTACATGCACAAGATATTAATTTAAATGAGCCTTTTCCCATTAAATCAGACTTTGATTTTACCAGCAAAGATCCTGCGGTTGCTGGACACATTGCATTAACCAGTAAAATTACGTTTAATTATGCGAAACAACTGTACGCATTTCGTGATTTGGAGTTTACTGCAAACGTTTTACAAAACAATAATAAAATTAAAATGTCTATCAATGCCGATACCATTGTTGATTTAACTCAGCAAACACTTAAGTTAAGTAATGTGGTAGGGCGTGTTGAAAATCTTACTTTAAATGGCAAAGTGGATGTGGTTAATTTAATGAGCTCACCTAGCGCGACAGGTCATTTCATTATTGTGCCATTTGATTTGAAGCAATGGTTGCAAAATATTGGACAAAAGGTCGAACAGTTACAAACCGTTAAAAATGTTGCTGGTAACCTCGATTTTACTGCGTCACAAAACGCGGTGACTGCGCAAGGCTCAGTTAAAATTGATGAAATGCAAGCGAATAATGTTAAGTTAACCAATCTCGTTGTGCCATTCAATTTCCAAAATAACATATTGAATTTTGCACCAGTGACAGCTGTTTTTTATAAGGGAGATTTACAAAGTCAGGCTAAAGTGAATTTAGGTTCTGCAACGCCGCAAATTTCGGTGCAAGCTAAACTCGCGAACTTCCAAATGCAACCCCTATGGGAAGATTTAGCGGGCACAAAGAGCAAAGTAAAAATGACAGGTGCTGGGCATTTTGATATTCAAGTTACCACCTCAGGAGCGGATGCAAATCCAATATTGAAAAATTTAAATGGCACTAGCCACCTTAATATTACAAATGGTGTGCTACAGGGTGTGGATATTGGGCATGCAATTGATTCAGCGTATGCTTTAATGAAAAAACAAACAGCACCCGAAGGTGTAGGTTCCAATCAAACGACGTTTAGTACTTTTTCGGGTTCCGCTGTCATTAAAAATGGTGTCATCCATAGTGAAGATTTATTGATAGATTCACCGCGTTTTAAAACGAAAGGACAAGGTCAGATTGATTTAGTGAATAAGCAAATTAATTATAATTTGCAAACGGCATTACGACGAGAATCTCAAGAATCTAAAACACAAGGGTTTGTTATTCCCATTCTTGTTACAGGCAATTTAACGGATCCGAGTATTCGATTGGATACGGCAGCCCTGTTGAAAAATATTGCGCAGCAACAATTGGAAGCTGTGAAACAAAAAGCACACGAGCAAATTCAGCAAAAGATTAAGGATAAATTGTCTGGAGATGCAGGTAAAATGCTGCAAAACTTCTTGGGACAAGGGAAGGGGCAGTGATTTTGCGTGTCATCACTCTTAATTTGAATGGTATTCGTTCGGCAATAAAAAAAGGTTTTTTTGCGTGGTTGCAAACGCAAAATGCGGACGTTGTGTGTGTTCAAGAAATTAAAGCTCAACACGCAGATTTGCAAGGTGAGCATTTTCAATTGCCAGGATATCATTCTTATTTTCATTGTGCGGAAAAAAAAGGCTATAGCGGCGTTGGCATTTTTTCCAAACAGAAACCACAAAAAATTGTAACGGGTCTGGGATGGTTGGAAGCAGATCAAGAAGGGCGTTATATCGAAATGGATTTTGGTAAGTTATCGGTTGCTTCACTCTATATGCCATCTGGAACCAGTGGTGAACATCGTCAAACTATCAAATTTGATTTTTTAAAACGGTATGCGCAACATTTGCAAGCGCAGCGCAATTCCATGCGCGAATATATTATTTGCGGTGATTGGAATATTGCCCATCAAAAAAGTGATTTAAAAAATTGGCGTGGCAATCAAAAACATTCTGGATTTTTACCGGAAGAGCGCGCATGGCTAGATGAATTATTTGGACCAATGAATTTTGTGGATGCGTTTCGTCAAATCAATAAAGAACCTGATCAATACACATGGTGGTCTAATCGCGGACAAGCTTGGGCCAAAAATGTGGGGTGGCGGATTGATTATCAAGTTACTACTCCGGGTTTGCGAGATAAAATAAAGTCCGCTAGCATTTATAAAGACCAACGCTTTTCTGATCATGCGCCGTTGATTATGGAATATGAGTGGGCTTCCGGATTTTAACCCGGTTAAATCAGTGAGCCCTAAATAGCAGCAAGATATGCTGTCATATTAGGATATTCAAAAGAACAGTTTATTCGTTTGGCTTCACCCAAATTACCCCTTCCTCAACTTTTGTTTCAAACTTTGGCAATGCTTTTTCACGAGAAAGACATCCTAATACTTTTCCAACACCTGGCGGCCAAGGGCTCCACGATTTGACGTCTCCGCTATGCAGGTCAAACGCACTGCGATGCCACGGACAAACGAGTGCATTGTCTTCGGTGATTTTTGCCTTCTGCAACGGCAAGCCCAAATGCGGACATTTGTTACTAACGGCATGAATTTGATTTTGATGGCGAAGCAATAAAACAGTATGCTTACCTAGCTTTACTACTTTTCGGGACCCTTCAGTCAACTCATTTTGAGAAAGTGCTCTTATCCAATTCATAAGTTACCTATTAATCCATATGTGTGAACTATATAGTGTAAGGGAAAAATCTACCTTAAAATAGCTTTTAAATTATGTTTTTTCCCATTGAGTGATAATCCTAAATTCGGCAGTTAAACCCTACTGCGAGGGCCTAATGCCTTGAAGATAGGATAATGCCAATTCTTCGTGAATTCCCAAATATTGATCAATTAAAGCTCATTGTGTATAATCAGCCTACAATTATTAAACCTAAATTTGGCACTTGAACCCGTAGCTCTTCGCAGCAGAGTTCAAGTGTCGAATTTAGATTAAAGCACACTGTGCTAAAAATGAGGAGTCGCTATGTCTGGCAGTTTCAGAGGTCGCAAAGAACCAAATGAAAGTGATTATGATTATAAATCGGTACCCCTAATGACATTACGTGTTGAAAATTCTCTTGAAGACCCTCGCCCTCCCACTACTCCTCGCCAGCCAACTGAGAATACTGCTGTTAGGGTGGAAAGCAAGTCGTCTTTAAGGACTCCACTTCTTCGAAACTCTTCTCTCCTGACTTCTGCCAATTTTAAAATATTCGTAAAGCCCTAAAAAAAAGTTCTTTGATTACAAGAAATTATATTTTTGTAGAATGCAAAAAACCGCACTAAGTGGTATTCTGCACGCATGCGAGGTGACCTGATTATTAGAACTGTCCGTACTGCGTCAGGTGCAACAGCAGTACAAATTATTCGATACGCAAATAGCAAACGTATTGTGGTAAAACATATCGGCAGTGCGCACACAGACGATGAGCTAGCTACACTTCGTAGCGAAGCTGAACGCGTGCGTGAGCAGCTTTCCCCGCAACTCTTTCTTTTCTCTTCGATAGAATCTCCAACGCGACTCCTGCATATGGATCATTTGAGTCTGGAAGGAGTTACACATCGTTTTGCGCATGAGGCACTTAGAAAGTGCAATCAACAATGTGGGCTTGGTTTTCTTTCTCCGCTTTATCAAGATATTGCGCTTATGCGCATCATTGAGCCAACTTCTAAATTACGCACCATTACACTTTTACAACGCTATTTCAATATAAGTTACGCTGAACGTACTGTTTACCGTCTGCTTCCAAAGTTGATAAAACAGAAAGAAGCTATTGAAAATGCTGCTTATCAGACAGCATGCACATACTTTGGCGAATCATTTGCACTTATTCTTTATGATGTTACTACACTGTATTTTGAAAGCCATGAGCCTGATGATGAACTTCGAGCCAGAGGATTTTCTAAAGATGATAAATCCAAACAACCTCAGATTGTTATTGGATTGCTAGTAACGCCACAAGGTTTTCCACTTATGCATGAGGTATACAAAGGTAATAAATTTGAGGGTCACACAATGCTTGATGTCATTAAGCAATTTCAAAAACGTCATGCAGATGCCAAACCAATTGTGGTAGCAGATGCCGCAATGCTTTCGCGTGAAAATATGCAATTTCTAGAGACCGAAGGCTATCGATATATTGTGGGCGCTCGATTAGCGAATACACAACGATCATTCATCGACAAAATAGCCGTGAAGCTTGATCGTAAAGATGGCGTCGCAATACGTTTACCTTATCCCAATCGTTCTTATGATGTTGTTTGTGCTTACTCATCACAACGAGAAAAAAAGGACAGGCGACAATTTGAAAAGCAAGTCACAAAAGCCATGATGCTTGTTGCGCGAAAAGAACCAGGAAAGCGAGCCAAATTTGTTAAAAAATCGTTGGATGGAAAATCTAGTTTTGTGTTAGACGAAGAACTTAAGGAAAAAACAGAAAAGTTACTTGGCATCAAAGGGTATTGCACTAACATTTCTGAGAGTGAGATATCAAACGAACAAATCATTGCTTACTATCATGATCTTTGGCGTATTGAACAGGTGTTTCGAATGTCAAAAACCGATCTTAAAACACGACCCATTTTTCATTATGCACATGATGCTATTAAGGCACATATATTGCTGTGTTTTATGGCGCTAATGATAGGAAAATTTCTGGAAATTAAAACAGGACTCTCATTGCAGCGTATCCGAGATATTCTCTGGAGTGTACACGAAGCTCACATTGAGGATACTCTTACTGGTAAACGGATTACACTACAAACAAACTTAACTGAATATCATAACAGCGGGCTGGCGGGTATCCTCAAACCGCACTAATTGGCAGAAGTCAGGAAAAATGAGGAGTCGCTATGTCTGGCAGTTTCAGAGGTCGCAAAGAACCAAATGAAAGTGATTATGATTATAAATCGGTACCCCTAATGACATTACGTGTTGAAAATTCTCTTGAAGACCCTCGCCCTCCCACTACTCCTCGCCAGCCAACTGAGAATACTGCTGTTAGGGTGGAAAGCAAGTCGTCTTTAAGGACTCCACTTCTTCGAAACTCTTCTCTTGCTGCTTTTCTTCCGTCAGAGGAGAAAACTGCTGTGCTTGTGGAAAGGGTATCAGGGCCGCCTCTGGATCTTGTTCGTACGCGAATTGAGAACATTTTTGATGGGAGCACTGTTGGGTTACGACGGCGTCGTGGTCAACAGCAGAGGGGTGTAGATGCTGCTAACACTGACGCAATTGCATTAGATGAATTTATAGAAAAAGTACTAAAACCAGAACCACGAGAAAGAGCAAATAATGAGATAGCATTGTCCTTATTGCGGAAACAGTATATAGAAGCACGAAGCGTCGCTAGTCAAGGTAGAGCATTGGCTATAGCTCTGGTAATTGGCTTCATGAGAGACTTTATATGGGCTTATGTGACAGAAAAAAAAGGCAATCATTTCGGTAATAAATTAGATGCTTTCTGGGGTGAAACGTTAACACAAATGGTGTGGGCGCTCCCAGCTATTATAGGTGGAGGTAGTGCTTGTCTCAAGGTTACTTGCTCACCTATAGGGAACGGCAAGTCTTTTTTCTTTCAGCGAAATACACGTACATTGGGTAAAAAAGTGGCTGTTATTGGCTTATCATCTTGGTCTGCCATACCTGTTTGGAATGGTGCGCAGTGGCTTGGTGTATTGACAGGAAAGAAACTTCAATTAAATACTCGAGATGCAAATTATTTTGCAGGACTTTTTACTGGAGTTGCTGAGACGCTTTGGCAAAATGCACTGGTGATTCCACGATTACTTGGAGAGTCTGCAGATTCATTAGAAGTATTTCTTAATACATTAGGGGGCGCTGTTTGGCAATGGGTTTACTTTGCTTGCACGGAAAATCTTGAAAATGAAAAAGATGTGGAATTAAAAACATCCGCCAGTGTTGCTTTTAGTGTCGCTGCTTCGACATTATTGATGACTTTATTAGCGTGGATGCTAAGTAAAAATAGTTCAACACCAAGAGAAAATGTTGTAAACAACCGTGAATTACCTCATTTAGAAGATAACCGTAATAGATTATTTACAAGGCGGGATCATGCTTACGATGATCTTGATCTTACTGCCACAAGGACACAGAACCTTAGGCATAACCGACAAGCTCTTGATGATATTTCTGTTTACCGGCAACCACGAGCTTCTAGCCGATAAACTCAACAAAGTCAGGAATAAATCGCAAGAGCACGTTCAATTTTCAAGAGTCTGTTTGTCAGGCCGCCTGACCCGCTTGATGTGGTAATGTTCGGCAGAAATTCCGAGAATTGCTGGATTATCTCCGTAAGCTACGATTCATTAACGAAGTTGCGATAATATTATTAGTTATATGCGATGAAATAGCAGGCATTAAGCTTCCATTACAATAATAGGTCATTCCGCTATAAATCATACCACCTACGAATGTATCTAACCTTCTGCCCCTAGCATGTAATGCACTAAATATCAGGCTATTAATCACCGAGGATGCCGTTGCTGCCTCAGCGTCCTTCATGTCCAGTTGCTTTGTAAAGCCGGCATGCAAACCATGCAAAAGTACGCCTCGAAAGATTAGTTCCTCTACTATGGGGTCACGAAATCTTACAGCGAAACGTAAATTTTTATCATGCTGCCAATGAGGAAAAATATCTAAAGGAATTCTCTGTCGATACAATCTGCTTTCCAAGTAACGAAGTGGATAAGTAATAGGAATTCCAGTGAAACCGGTAGCAATGCCCCAACCTACTTCTTTAGCAAAGCGATTACTATAAGGTAATGATTGATGAGAGACCATATTTAGATAAATATTGTTTTCAACTGGATCAGTTGGGACACTTTTGAAAAATCGAAAATTCTGCTTGCTTGAGAGCGTCCCTTTTTCAAATGAAGCGTCTTTCTTTGGGCTATTTGTTTGCTCTTTTGATTTAGTTTGTTCTGGCATGCTCTGCTCTTAAGTATAAAATTGATAATAATGTAATAATGCGCAAAAAATGGCTACATTTTGTTAAACTGTATCAAAACTAAAAATATTTATCCATTACAACGTAAGCCCCCAGTACCCCAGTCATCTTAAATTGACAATGTAAGATTTATGGTAAATTTTTAAATTACTAATATACAAATTTATTGTATTTTATAAATCAAGAGTTTATAAAATTATTCAAGCTATTCAAGTGAGTATGCATTTGAATAATGAAGAAACCAAACAATGCGAATTTGATGGATTAAAAGAGGCTATGAGCCTGTTTCGTAGTTTCACTTTAGACCCAATCTTGATGCTCGGTCTGTTAATAATGCCACGTACTTTTCTTTCATGGGTGATGATAAAAAGCTTTTATTGATTAATTTAAGCCACCGCGGTAACGCTTGTGACAAATTCATAAGTAAATTATCTATAACTTTTTTATTTAATTGTAATCGTTGAATAGCAAAGTAATCCAAAAAATCAGATGCTTTTAAATTATGTTTTTTCCCATTGAGTGGTAATGCCAATTCTTCTTGTGGATTTTTCTGTGCGATGGTAGTACTTAACAAGTCATAGGCTGGTGATAATGAAACTTTTTTACCGCGTGTGATTAATGAAAAATTCTTTAAATGCATATCTTCATTACCAATCAAAAAATTAAATAGTGTTAATCGCAGTAGCTTGACTGCTTCAATTTTTGGAAAACTACAAAAATTATTAATAACGCTCACAACTTGTTCCATCGAACTATTGTATTTTGTGTCACGGGTTTTTTGTAATAACTGCGCAAAATCTTCGAGCGCGAGTTTTTTGCGATGTGCAATACGATCGAAACGCTTCACAAAATAAGTCATGCTTTTATCTTTTGAATAGACTAATCCATGTAAAGGTACTTCAATTTGAATCATTGCCGCGAGTGACATGGTGAGTGCTTCATTTTCCGGTAATTCGAGATAAAGCTGACTCTGCGGTTTTAAAATATAATGTCCATGGTGATCTACTAATTCAAAAAATCCTTCTTTTACTTTTAATTGTGCGCTCAGTTTGTCTTGGACACCTTGAATCGACATCTTTCCCACACGTGCTATGGCTTCTGCCCGTTGTTCTTCGGCACTATAATTTAATGGCGTTAACGTAACTAAGCGAGGTGATAAAAGCCGTAATCCTCTTTGCGAGTATTGCTCATTTTCCTGAATGACATCGTAAGTGATGGGGCAATATTTCATTTAATTTCCTCGACGGTCACTGAGCCAACAAGATCACCACCCACTTGCAATAGTTGTCCGAGATAATCATTTTTATCTAATTTATATTTTTTTAATAAGCTATCGAGCATCATGCCTTCTGGTAAAAGTCCTTCAAAAAATGGTGGAAACACATTAAATTCATAGGTGGAATTTTTTATTGGCATGGTTAAAGAAACAGGAGCACCCTTATAATCCGGGTGATAGCTAAAATGATATTTTCCACCCTCTGTTTCTTCTAACAATCCAGCACTCACATTATTGACTCGCACTAATGCTTTTCTCATACGTCATTTTCCGTCGATTCACTGAATGGTGTCTCAAGTTTTAATTGAATATTTAAGACGCTTAATACTTTTAACAAGCTATCGAGTTGTACGGTAGGTTTACCTTTTTCAATATCAAACACAACAGTTTTGCCAACTCCGGCAAGTTGGGCTAATTCTAATTGCGATAGTCCGCTTTGTTTGCGGAAATAGCGCACTGTCTGTGCAATCTGATTGGGATCCATATTGATTCCTGTGTAGAGTATATTTTACTGTTATAGCAGTAAAATATTATAAAATAAAGAGGAAATGTATGTTATTTTATTCAAAAACATTAAAAATTACCGTTTTAGCAGTAATATTAATTAATTTTAGTCATATTTTTTATTTTTATTTAAAAATATTAGTTTTTTACTGCTATAACAGTAAATTAATGGCTGTTGCTTTTCAACGGGAGTCTGGTTTGGAAGGGGATTATGAGGGTATCACGTTAAGGTTATCTTAATCTTATTTCGTTAAACTAATAGTTAGGGAAATCCCAGCAGGAGCGAACGCAATGCAAGCCAATCAAGACTACAAAAGTGCTAATGGTTTAGATGAGCTAAGAGCAGTTCTTGAGACTGCTTCAGAGCCCTTGTATTACATTCGTTATCAACATGGGAATCAAGTGGCATATATCAAAGTTGATATGAGCAAAGCACCTTTTATTTTTTGGTACTATGGTACTTATCCGGATGTGGGCCCTGATGATCCTAACAATTCTGGAGGCCCGGTTCAAAAGACGATAAGAGGCTTTTTGAAGGAAAAATATAATGATTTGAACTTGCGCGAGATAGGAGATATCCATGAGTGATGCTTTTTTTGTTGATGTGAGCAAAGAAAAGCTGCATAAAGAAAATAGAAATGGTTTTCTATTGCCGGATGATGAGAGACCTAGTTCTTCAATAGTTACTATAGCAAGAGCTACTCAAGATAGCGCTCAAGAAGCATTTGCAGGAATATCTAGAGAAGATGTGGAGGCAACAGCAAACAGAGCCGAAGTAACTAAAGAAAAGCAAAAACAATGGGGACCAGGCTTATTTGATAGGGTTTCTTCATCAGTACAAGTTAAGCAGCTTCCCTCCGCGGCGGACTCAACTCCACGACCTGGGCCAAAGTAGCAGCTGACGATTTCACATCTTTAGCACAGCTTTTTGTTTTGCGACTAATTCCTGAATACCTTCTTTTGCTAATATTAATAATTTATCTAATTCACTTTGTTGGAAAGTTCCTTTTTCAGCCGTACCTTGAATTTCAATAAAGCCATTGTGTTCTGTCATCACGACGTTCATGTCTGTTTCAGCGCTGGAATCTTCGGCGTAATCTAAATCGAGAATGGCTGTGCCTTGATAAAGTCCAACAGAAACAGATGCAACCAATTGCTTAAAGGGATTGGTTTTTACTTTTTTTTGCTTTTTTAAGTGTTCAATTGCATCAATAAGAGCAACACAACCGCCGGTAATGGATGCAGTGCGTGTGCCGCCATCCGCTTGAATGACGTCGCAATCTATCGTAATGGTATTTTCTCCTAATGCAGTCAAGTCAACGGCTGTGCGCAGCGAGCGCGCAATTAAACGTTGAATTTCTTGAGTTCTGCCGACTTGTTTACCTTTTGCAGCTTCGCGTTGCATGCGCTCATGCGTTGATCGTGGCAGCATTCCGTATTCCGCGGTTACCCAACCTTTGCCAGAGTCTTTTAAGAAAGGTGGCACACCTGTAGTAGTGCTCGCAGTGCAAATGACTTTGGTGTCACCAAACTCAACTAATACAGACCCTTCGGCGTGTTTGGTGTAATTTCTTGTCAATCGTATTTCACGTAACTGATTATAGGCTCGATGGCTAGGACGCATGATATTTCACCACTTGAATTATTAGGATAGGGGGGATATGGTAATATATTCACAAAATAAATTCATTGGAAAACAATTATGATTCAAAGTATGACAGCGTTTGCGCGTTCTCAAATCCAAGAAAATTGGGGTAGCATAGTTTGTGAGTTACGTTCTATTAATCATCGTTACTTGGAATTATTCATACGTTTGCCTGAAGTGCTGCATGAATTAGAGCCGCTGATGCGTGAACGTATTCGCCACTACATTAAGCGTGGAAAAGTGGAATGTTTTTTTCGTTATCAACCCAGCGATGTTGCAGGAACGGAGATCGTGATCAATCGCCCCTTGGTTGAAAAATTACGTAAGGCGAATGAGGCGATTACCAAACTTTTAAATAATAATGTGCCCATTAATCCCATGGATATTCTGCGCTGGCCAGGTGCGTTACAGATAACAGAAATGGACATAGAACTGGTTCGCAATGCTGTTTTGTCTTTGCTTGAGGAATCACTCGAAAAATTAGTCGAAGCTCGTAAACGTGAAGGTGAAGAATTGCAGCATTTATTTTTACAACGTTTAGATAATATGGAAGGAGAATTGGCAAAAGTAAGATTAACCTTACCAGCTATTTATGCTGAACAACGTGAAAGATTAATAACACGATTTCGCGATGCCAAAATCGAATTTGATGCAGGACGATTAGAACAAGAAATGGTATTGTTTGCACAAAAGATTGATGTCACTGAAGAGTTAGAGCGTTTGGATACGCATATTTTAGAAGTGCGTCGTATCTTGCAACAAGGTGGCATGGTGGGACGTCGTTTGGATTTTCTCATGCAGGAATTACATCGCGAGGCTAATACTCTAGGTGCCAAGTCTGTACATACGGGGACTACGCATGTATCAGTGGAGTTAAAAGTTTTAATTGAGCAAATTCGGGAGCAGGTGCAGAATGTGGAGTAAATTCATTCTGCCTGTAGCCTACGTGCCTTCTCAAACGCTGCCTGCGCTTTTACATCATCATGCTTAGCCGTATATAATTTTCCAAGGATAGTCTAGCAGGATATTTTGAAAGTAATTGACTCACCCGCCTGTATATTTTATCATCACCCGATTAAAAATCATTAGTAGGCACAAAACTAAACGAGGTGTGTGATGTTACGTAACGGTAATGAAATAGAAATACGTTTTGGAAAGAATATTGCAACTTGCCAAAATGAAAGACGCGCTAATGAAGATAGATTATTCTCTTCGGTGCTAGAGTTACCAGAGTTACTTTCGGATCAGCAGTGGACACGTTCATTGACTGAAGTAGTAGCAAAATTGCAAACAGAAATTGATCAATTGAAGCTGACAGGCGGCTCAACATTGTGCGCAGTTATTGCAGATGCGAGTACTTTTCGTATTGTTAATGTGGGTGACAGTCGTGCGCATCTTGTTATTTTAGATAAGGCCTCGGGTGAGTCAGTACCAATTACTATAAGAAATGGCCAAATAGAATATGATGCAAACAGTAAAAGCCACGGACTTTTACTGCATAAACTCCATAAGCCTGAGATATCAACTGAAGACTTGAAAAACCAATTAAAGTGTAATTCTAATAATATTCCAGAAATTTTAGACGCTATCGCTCAATCCGGGCTTGAAAAGCACTACCCTGAAACTTGTGCTGTCATTAAGGGAGGAGGGCGGGTGGATTGTCGCAAAAACAAAAGTCTTTATCTTAACAATGGTATTGCGATATCGCGCGCATTAGGGGATAAAAAAGTATTTGATAAATTTTCCGAGCAAAAAAACTCAATCTTTCACATGCCCGATGTCATTACTTTAAGATTGAACTGGAACACTTTTCCTAACGATGCTAAATCTTATAAAGTCTTTACCATTGTTGGAACGGATGGTTTAACGGATGGCCTTACTGCAAATCGGATAGCCGCGGAGATTGTAGAACCTAGCTGTGACAAGCATATTGCGGTAAATTTAATAAGAGCAGCAGTAGAAAGGGGTTCAGAAGATAATATTACTGTAGTTGTGCTAGAGAGTGGCGCCCAAATGAAGGTGGGTATCGTTGCAGATGGTCATATTGATGAATCAGTGGCTGAGCATATTAAAAAGAATTTTTTAAAACATGCCAAGCATTTTCTTAAAGTGGCATGTCAAGAGATTGCTCCAAATAGAATATGTTTCATTACTCGGCTTAGTGAGTTAGTGAAAGAAGATTTAGCGTATGTAGGTGGTCATATTGCTGATGCACTTAATAGCATGTTAACTATCATGGGTGAGTCAAAAACAGAGAAAGAAAAAATCACTGGTCTTTTGAATACGTTTGCTGGATGGAAAAGTAATAGCGATAGCCAAATTTTCTTACCTACTCTTATCAAGCGCTACAGTCCTATTTTCGCTGTTTTAAGCAAAGGACAATTTGCGGGTAGTAAGTTTGATGATGCAATTTCTCAAATGCAGCAACTCGCCAAGGAAAGTTCAACATTTTATGCAAGCTTAAAACAACAATGCGAAGGATTGTTCAAAGAAAAAAGAGAGAAATTTGCAGATCTGAAAGCCCAACATAGTGAAAATAAAAAAGATGATAAACGAAATCTAAATTATTTCAAATTTCTTCCATCACCTTCGGTAGGAGTGAGAGCTGTTTCTTCAACAGAAAAATCGAGACGTAATACGATTTAGGTGACTTTTTCCACTGTACTTATGTGAAATTAACGTAAGCGTCTATCCAGCTGTTCTGCTCAACCCCCCCCCCCCCCCGCTTGATGCACCCGCATGCATCAGTGGAGTTAAAAGTATTAATTGAGCAAATTCGGGAGCAGGTGCAGAGTGTTGAGTTAGCAAGTGACGGAGAAATTTCTTCACGCCAAGTTATAGCAAATAATTCGAAATTGGCGTACAATTTCGAATTATGCAGGCTAAATTGTCGGCGAGCTGTCTATTATGATACCTAGATTATTAAAATTACCAGAGGATGAAAGCTTCTTCTTATTTGGCCCTCGGGGGGTAGGCAAAACTACTTTGTTAAAACATTTACCTTGGTTTTCACGAGCTTTGTATATCAACTTGCTAAAGCCTAGCGAAGAACAGCGCTACGCTAGAGATCCAGATGAACTGATTGCGATTGCGAGTGCTCTACCTAATGAAGTGAAGCATATCATTATTGATGAAGTACAAAAGCTGCCAAAATTATTAAACGTCGTGCATGAGCTTATTGAAACCACATCTAAAAAATTTGTTCTTACTGGATCAAGCGCACGTCAGTTAAAACACGGTGGAGCAAATTTATTAGCAGGCAGAGCTTTTGTTTATTCATTACATCCATTTTCCTATTTGGAAATTCCTTCTCCTTTAAATTTAACAGATTATCTTACTTGGGGAATGCTACCGAAAATATTTGAGCATACAACATCTGAGAAAAAGCAACTCTATTTAGAAGCCTATGCAGACACTTATTTAAAAGAAGAGATTTGGGCAGAGCAATTTATTCGAGAGCTAGACCCTTTTCGACGATTTTTAGAAGTAGCAGCACAGTCTAATGGTAAGATTGTAAATTTTTCTAATATCGCTCGTGATGTTGGTACTAGCGATAAAAATATTCAGAAATATTTTTCTATTTTAGAAGATACGTTATTAGGATTTTTTTTAGAGTCATTTCAACATTCATTTCGAAAACGCCTAAGTAAAACACCAAAATTTTATTTTTTTGATACAGGTGTAGTTCGCGCTTTATCAGCCCAGTTGACTTTGCCGTTGATGCAAAGTACTAGCCAATTTGGTGATGTTTTTGAACATTTTATCATTTTGCAATGCAAACAATTAGCCAGTTATTTTCATCGGGAGTATCATTTTTCCTATTTAAAAACAAAAGATGATGCCGAAATTGATTTGGTTGTAGAGCGGCCTGGATTACCTTTATTGTTTATTGAAATCAAGAGTAGTGAGCAAGTACAGTCCAATCACTTGACAACATTTAAAAAAATCGTTACCGATTTTGGTACTTGCGAAGCTATTTGTCTCAGCCGTGATCCTTATCTAAAACAAATTGATGGTATAAAAATATTTCCTTGGAGGCAGGGAATTCAACATTACTTTACTTAAACATAAAAGTAGTAAGTTCATTCTGCCTGCAGCCTACGTGCCTTCTCAAACGCTGCTTTCGCTTTTACATCATCATGCTTAGCCGTATATAATTTTCCAAGAATAGCCCATCCTTGTGCATCATGTGGATTTGCAGCCAGTTTTTTCTCAATACGCTCAATGATTCCATCTATTCCGCCTAACTGATTAAATTGCACTTGCAATTGATAGTGTTGTTTCCCGTAGGTAAACCACTGCTGCAGTGCGGAGTGATTTCCTGAGAAGTGATACAAAGCAAATGCGCACACGCTGATGGATAAAGAAAAAATTAAAAAATTTCGAGCTAAAATAAATTTATTTCCATTGCGTGCTATTACCAAAGGTAAAGCCAGCATGGCTAAGGCGCTGAGTAGCATTAATATTTGTAAGCTATAAAGAATGTACATGTTTATTTTTTCTCAAATAAAAAATCAAATATCCTACGCCAGCGATTAATAATAAAAACGGTCCCAGCCATAATCCAACGGTGAGCCACGTAAATCGTGGGCGGTATAATATAAAATCACCATAGCGCGACACTAAATAATTGATAATTTCTTTGTTGGATTCTCCGCGTAGAATTTTTAAATAAATTTGCCCGCGAAGATCCACGGCAATTGATGCATTGGAATCGGCTAAACTTTGATTTTGACATACTAGGCAGCGTAGTTCAGACGTTAATGTTTCAAAACGTTTTTCTTGTTCAGAGGTTGCAAACTGATAATAACCCCCTGCAGTCAGGCAAGGCGTGATGAGTATCAAGAGAATAAATACTATTTTTCTCATGTGGGCTCCTTCCATAATTTTTGAATCAATGGTTTCAGCGTTTGCTCCCAAACATCAGCAGTAATGGGGCCAATTTGTTTGTAACGAATCACACCTTTTTTATCGATGATAAATGTTTCCGGTGTTCCATAGACTCCCCAGTCAATAGCGGTATCTCCTGTTTGATCAACAGCAATCATTCGATACGGGTTTCCATATTTTGCTATCCATTTTTTTACAGCCTCTGGGTTATCTTTGTAAACTAAGCCATAAAAAATAACTTGATTATCCTGTGCAAGCTCTAACAGCATATCATATTCTGTTGCACAGGCATGACACCACGTTGCCCAAACGTTTACTATGGTCACTTTCCCGAGAAAATCTTTATTCGTGCTCATTTTTTTGGGATCGAATAATGTTGGTAAAACAAATTCTGGCGTTGGCTTATTGATAAGTGGTGAGGGAAGTTGATCTCGGATGTAGTCCTAGTCCACGCCATAATATAATAATAGTGAGAGCAAAACAGATGAGTGGTAATGTATAAGATGCTCTCATGATATTTCCCTGCGTTTTTGCAAATAACTCAATAAAGAAAATAATCCGCCCGCTAATAACATAAAACCACCAAACCAAATCCATCTGACAAAAGGTCTAAAATAAATACGCACTGTCCATGCACCATCTGCTAGCGGTGCGCCTAATGCAATATACAAATCACGCCATACGTTAAATAAAATTCCGGTTTTACTTAACGTTTGTTGGTGACTATAAATGCGTTGCTCAGCCACGACTTGTTTTTCTAAACCAAAATTTTTCGAAACGTTAAAAATAGCTGCTAAGCTTTGGTAATTTGGCCCGCGAGTTTCTTCTATGTTTTTAAGCGTGAATTGATAACCGGCTAGTGTCACGGTTTCTCCAGGCAGCATTTTGACTTGGCGTTCTTCACTGTAAGATTTGTTGATGGTAATCCCCAGCGCTAAAACGGCAATCCCCAGATGTGCAATAATCATAGCCCAGTGGTGTAAATGAATTTTGTTATGTGTTTTCCATAATTGATAAACATATTGCAAGGTTCCTAACAGCAGCCACAATGCAAAGAAAATTCCTAACGTCGTTAACCAATGAAATTGAAATCCACATAACCATGGCAGTGCAATACTCAAAATAAAACAGGCTAAAATATTTAAATGGAGTTTTTTCCATAGAGCTTTTATGGATTGTTGTCCCCAATGCATATGCGGTGCAAAACCCATTAATAACAAGAGTGGTAACATCATGGGAATAAAAATTGTATTAAAATAAGGTTCACCTACAGAAATTTTTCCAAAATCAAGCGCGTCTAGAATAACTGGATACAATGTACCAAGTAAAATAGTTGCAACTGCTGTGATCAATACAACACTGTTAATTAATAGTAATGTTTCGCGGGAAAATAATTGAAAATTGGGTGCTTGATAAAAATATTTAATTCGCGAACAGTAAAGCACTAAAGCGCTGCCCACAATCAAAGTAAGATAGCCTAATAAAAACAAACCGCGGGTCGGGTCGCTCGCAAATGCATGCACGGATACAACGACACCCGAGCGCACTAAGAAGGTTCCTATTAAACTTAATGCAAATGTAACAATGGCTAATAATATTACCCAGCCCTTAAATGTTTCGCGTTTTTCGCAAACGATTAAGCTGTGAATTAAGGCGGTTGCAGCAATCCACGGTAAGAGAGAAGCATTTTCAACCGGATCCCAAAACCACCAACCACCCCAACCCAATTCTCGATATGCCCACCAACTGCCTAATACAATGCCGCAACTTAAAAATGACCAGGGCAAAACAATCCACGGTTTGCAGGCGCGAGCCCATTCTTTATCGAACTTTTTTTCCATTAGCGCGCACATGGCAAATGCAAAGCCAATGGCAAATCCTACGTAGCCTAGGTATAGCATAGGAGGATGAAATAATAATCCCGGATCTTGCAAGATAGGCATTAAGTCATTGCCAACAATGGGTTCGCTCGGGAAATCACGCTTGAATGGATTGGAGGTAGCAAATAAAAATAAAATAAAACCCGCGCTCACAAAACCGAGCACAGATAAAACTTTGTTATAAATTGTCGCTAATACATTTTTTTCTAAAAAAGGTGTGATTAACATAAAAGCCATAGTCCACCCACTTAAAATGAGTGACCATAGCAGTAATGAACCTTCATGACCGCCCCAAGCAGCGCCAATGCGATAAATAACAGGGAGTAAATGATTGGAGTGTTCACGAACATATAACACAGTTAAATCATTATTGAGGAAACAAATCATTAAACAGAACATGGCAAACAGTAAAAAAATAAATTGGCCAACAACAGAGCCCACAATCACAATAGAGATAGGTGTGAAAGAAAGAATTCTAGTTGCGGAAGAATTCTTTTCACACCAGGGCGCAATTCCTTGGATTAGAGATAAACATAGCGCTAATATAATTGCAAACGTGCCAAGTTCAGGTAACATGATCGCCACCTTTCTTTAATTCTTTTGCTAATGAAGCAGGCATGTATTTTTCATCATGCTTCGCCAACACGTCACTGGCGAGCAATGTTGTCGGAGTATTTAATTTTCCGGTGACTACCACCGTTTGACCTTCGCGAAATAAATTGGGTAACACGCCGTGATAATTGACATCAATGTCGTGTGTTCTATCTGTAATAGTAAATGTAACATTTTCACCCGATGAGTCATAATGTACGCTGTGTTTCTTTACATATCCGCCAATGCGTAAAGTTTGGCTAGAATCTATTTTTGCCTGCAATAACTGTGTAGGTGTGTAAAATAAATTAATATTTTGCTTTAACGCATACAAAACCAAGCCAATCGCTGAGCTCAAGATAATGAACAAACCAATAATTGCTATGAGTCGAGTTTTTTGCTTGCGATTCATGCGCTATTATTCCGAGTTAAGTGCTGCAGCAGAATTTTTTTCACGCGGCGCTTTTCTAAAATAGTCATTAAAATATTTATTCCAAATACAAATAAAGTAATACCATACGCTGCACCTATGAAAATACTGTGTTCACCCATGTGAAGTAATGCATTCATAATTCAAAACTCTCCTCGTCATTGCGAGGAGCGCTTCCCCTCTTTAATGTAAGGACGAGCTTTGCAGCGCGACGAAGCAATCCAGGCGGTGCAGCAAAGAAAGTTTCTTTCACCCATTGACTCTTTATTTCACGTAACAAAATCTGACTGCGCATGCGCAGCAGTAAAATTAAACAATAAAACAAAACAAAAGCAGTGATCATAGCTAACAAAGGATATAACATGGCTGGTGCAATGGAAGGAGTTGCAAATTTACTAATGGTAGGCCCTTGATGCAAAGTATTCCACCAAATAACAGAATAATGAATGACGGGTAAATTGATGACGCCAACTAAAGCAATAATTGCGCCAGCACGATCACGATTTTGTTGATCAGCGATGACAGATTGTAATGCAATAAAACCTAAATAAAGAAAGAAAAGTATGAGCACAGAGGTTAAACGTGCATCCCAAATCCACCACGTTCCCCACATGGGTTTTCCCCAGATGGAGCCCGTCACTAACGCAAGCAATGTAAACCAGGCGCCAATCGGTGCACTGCATGCCATGCAAATGGCAGCGATTTTGATGCGAAATACCAATACGAGCAAAGCACAAGCAGCCATCACAAAATAAATTGCCATCGAAATAAAAGCACTCGGAACATGTACGTAAATAATTCGAAAGCCATCGCCTTGTTGGTAATCGGCGGGAGCAAAAAATAAACCCGCGATGAGACCATACAAAAAACATACTATAAAAAGTGCAGTGATCCACGGCAGAAATTTGCTACTCGTAGCATAGAATGTTTTTGGTGATAAAAATTTTTGATTAAGCCAATGTACCATTTTATTGATTGACTCCAATGCGTAATGCACTTGCCGCTAATAAAGGTGCAAATGCCAAGCTAAATAAGGCTAATGCACCCATCATAGCAAAATAACCATTCAGAGCTTGATGGGCACTTGCAGCCATTATTGTTCCCGTTCCAAAAATCAGAACGGGGATATAAAGTGGCATTATTAAAATGGGTAACAATAATCCTTGACCACGAATTCCAACGGTAAGTGCGGCCCCAATGGCACCTAACAAACTTAAGACCGGTGTTCCTAGCAGTAATGCGATGATAAGTGCGTATTCTTCCTGAAGTGTTAAGTTTAACAAAAATCCTAGCACTGGGCTAATAATGATTAAAGGCAAGCAATGCGTGATCCAATGACTGATGATTTTGCAAAATACCATCAGAGTTAAGGGATAAGAACTGAGAAGCAATAAATCCAGATAGCCTCCTTGTGCATCACTACGAAATACATTAGAAATCGATAATAAAATTGCTAGCAGTGCTGCAACCCAGATAATGCCAGGCGCAATTTTTTTTAATAATAAATGATCGGGTCCGAGTGCTAAAGGAAATAAACAAACTACGATAACAAAAAACAACAGAGGCGTTAGCCATGAATAGGCTTGGCGTAAAGTGGTTAAAATTTCATGATAAATGATGGTCATCATGGGCTATGTACTTCCAGATGAAGTGTTTTTGTTATACCATGCAACGCTAAATTTTGATGTGTTGCTACTATGGCGATGCCATTATTTGCTACGTGTTGATTCAATAAATCACAGAGTAATTCTTGGCCTTCTGTATCTAATGCGGTTGTCGGTTCATCCAGAATCCAAAGTGGTGTTGGGTGGAGTAATAAGCGTGCGAGACTGACGCGGCGTAATTGTCCAGCAGATAAATGTTGTGCCTGAATATTCGCAATATGGGTTAAGCCCATTTTTTTTAGAATGGCTTGTAAGTGCAATGAATTAATTTTGCTACGCGTGAGCGCTGCATTTAATTTTAAATTTTCATGCACAGTTAGATTTGATTTCGTTCCATTGAGATGACCAACGTAATGTAAAAATTGTTGATAAGCATCACGGTAACGAAAAATAGATTGCTCTTGC
This sequence comes from uncultured Gammaproteobacteria bacterium, assembly GCA_963710715.1. Classification (GTDB taxonomy): domain Bacteria; phylum Pseudomonadota; class Gammaproteobacteria; order DSM-16500; family DSM-16500; genus CAVQBL01. The sequence continues at coordinate 90,591 of CAVQBL010000018.1, forward strand.
CACAATACAGTTCCGTGATGTGGTTCAATAAAGCCAGAGAGTATGCGCAATAAAGTGGATTTGCCGCTACCATTCACGCCGCGGACTTGTAGTATTTCACCCGAATTTAAAACGCAATTGATTTGGCTAAATAAGAATTGATAATTACGCTCAAAAGCGATGTTGGCTATGGTCAATTTCATCATATTTTATTTGCCATGAAGAATATCATGCTTAACAAAGCTAAGCTGCAAATCGATAACATAATGGATTGTGCGCGCACGAAAAGATTTTTTCTATTCTTTTTCAAAGCAGAATCTAACGGAATTTTTTGACCCATCAATAAAAAATAAATAAATCCCAACCAACTGCTCACGAGGATAATAAAACTGAGCACGCTGCCGCTAATCCAAAATTCTGATAAATCATAATGTTTTAAGCTAATCATGGTAAATCCTGTGAGCAATTGAATCAGGGCAAAAGGGACGATGATTAGCCAAGTTTGCGTTTGTATGCGCAGTGCTGTGGTAGTGGTATTTTCTGTGCGCCAAAGGTAATAACTATAAGCCATGCTTGTCAGTACCAGCGTGGCGCTGAGGATGTGTAGAATTTTTAGGTAGTCGTATAGCATGGTGCTTTGTTTAAACAATGATCAAAATAGGATAAACTATAATAATATAAAAAACGAGGAAGCGACATGATTAATACCAGAGATTCTAAAGACAATAGCCCAGCTGATGAAAAAAAACATTTAATAACAAAGAAGCTGATTAAAGAGCTCATAAGAGCCATTATGTTTAATCGCACAGAACGCGCGCGCAATCTCATTAAAAAAATCGAAAACATGGGCCTTAACCTTAATACTAAGGGATACAAAAACGATCCGCCGCTCATCTGGGCTATCTCTTATAGCGACTTTTTTAGAAACTTGGAAATTGCAAGTGCTCTACTTGATGCCGGAGCAGATGCTAACGCCAGGGGACGATATGATGAAACAGCACTCATTGTGGCCGCTGAGAGAAATAATCGAGAAGCTGTAGACATCTTGCTTGTTGCCGGAGGAGATCCTAATGTTCAAAACGACAAGGGAAGCACAGCACTCATGACAGCTGTCACTCAAATAGTAGTTCTAGGTAAAGGCCATCGAGAAATTGTGCAGGCCCTACTTAGAAAGGCAGATCCTAACATTATAAAAGAAGAGGGTCAGACAGCATTGAGCTGTGCTATGGACTGGAAAAATCTCCCTATGATAAGTTTATTATTAGCCCACAATGCTGTTGTTCCTCAAGAATACTTTTTACGATTATTTATGTTTCTTTACAATTGTGACCAACAAAACACGGATGTGTTAATTAGTCTTAGCAAATTGTGTGAGCAACTCAGAACTTACACAGAAGCCAAAGGAATTGAAGAAAAGCAATCTCAATTTTCAGATCTGCTTAACCAAGCTGAAACTTACAGGGCTCTAAAGTACGAGAAGGAATTAGTAAATCTTACTACTCGTTATCGAAATAAATTTTTCAGAGAGGCAAGGAAAGTATTGCCACAAGAAATTATGCCAAATGAAATTTTAGAGATAGTTGCCGCTTATGATGACCCTTTGCAGCGGCTCTTAACCGACGAAACAAGCAATGGGAAACTTTCTAAATCAGAAGAACACAAACAAGATGGTCACGTGGTCATCACAAGAACACCCTAATGATCCCAATAAGTCAGCATATGCCGTCGCACCCGATACCACGTACCTAATCTAGGTTAAAAGCGTGGAGAAGCTCAATATTTTGACAGAAAATGATTCTCATGCTATTGTGTATTTATGGGTTATCCCTGCGCGACATCATCAGAACAATGCAGAGATAGAGGCATTGAAACAGGCCGCATTAAATCTTGAAAAGCTACTTTTATCTAAGGGATAACCGAAGAAAAATTATTCACAGAGTTTTGTGTGTTACAAGATTAATGATTTAAAAAGGATAGTCACCTGATGAAGCTAATTGTTGATACATCAGTAATTATTGCCGTTTTAGCAAATGAACCAATAAAGAAAAAATTGATTAAACTTACAAAAGGAGTTGAATTAATAGCGCCAATGTCGGTGCATTGGGAAATAGGCAACGCTTTTTCTGCAATGTTAAAAAGAAAAAGAATAGATATTTCCAAGGTAATTAAAGCGATACAAATTTACGACTCAATATCTATCACGCTTGTTGATGTTGAATTAGAAGAGTCTTTACTAATTGCAGACAAACTGAACATATATGCTTATGACGCTTATCTTATTGCATGCGCGTTAAAAAATCATTGTCAGTTAGTCTCCTTAGATAATGGTTTGATATCAGCAGCAAAAAATTTTGGTATTAAAATATTAGAGGTTGAACAATGACTATGACATACAGCTATGAAAAAGCTAAAAAAAGCTTTGATCTTGTTTTTAAAAAAGCATCTCTGGATGGGCAGGTTGAAATTCGCAAAGGCGATCAGATTTATATACTTAAGTCAGCATCAAAAAATATATCTCCTTTTGATATTGAAGGAATTGACATGGGAATTACATCAGACGACATCGTTCGGTTTATTCATGAAAGTAGGAAGCTATAAATTCTTAAAATGTTTATTGCCAGGATATAACGATTCATCTCTTTAAAAGCAGCACACATTTCTTTTTTGCATTACTTCAATGAAACATTAATTTTCATCTTTTTTAATTTTTGAATCGCATGAAAAATATCAAAAAGAGACTTACTGGTTGGATTACCTTTCGGGCTGAGCATACGCATTAAGCTTTTTGGGTTTTTATCAAGCATTGTGGATAAAATTTCAAATGAAATTGTTGCATTGATATAGTCACGAAGAATAGCTTTTCCAATATCAACGTCACCCGTTAATAGTTCATTAATTGCTTCAGTCAGCATGGCGTTGCAAAATGCTTTATCTCGACGTGCGCGAGCCATGACGGTCGCTTTGAAATCTTTAGTTAGTGACATATATACCTCTACTTTTTTCGACTCTTGTAATCTTGCCAATATTCTTTCGCTACCCTAATGTCATTTGCTTGTCTTTTCTTTGTGCCACCGCAAAGAAGTATTACGATCTCATCCCCATCTTTACCAAAATACACTCTATATCCTGGACCAAAATCAATCTTTTGTTCGTATACTCCACTACCAACGCCTTCTACATTAGAAAAATTACCAAGCTCTAACTTGTAGATAGCTTTCGTAATTTTTGCAGCGGCGATATTATTCAATCCCAAGAACCATTTATCAAAAGGGGAACATCCGTTTGTTTCTATGTATTGTTTTATCCTTATCATAATAACATGGTAACACATAGGTTACCAATATTCAAGGTGCAACAGCTAAAATGCAACAGCTAAAAATTATGTTAGAAAACAAACGTTCTCTTCATCACCGCATCATGTGTAATGAAAATTAAAATCACTAACATATTTTGTACAGGATGACAACTCAACGTCATCAACCAGCTAAAATAGCTTATCGGTTAAAAATATGCATTCACTTAAGCCTTTCTTAATAATTCGTGTGCTAAGATTGCACAACAAATTGATGATGAAAAAATGAGGAAATCTATGCTTAGAAAAACCAATACAAGCGAGACGACTGGATCAGAAAACTCTCTTACTCAAGAAACAGGTACAGCGCAAGCTAATACAAATACCGGTAGTACTGATAGTACAACCGAGACAGGATCACTTCCTGCACCCAGTGCGCCGCTAGATGAAAAAACCCCACCAGAAAAATCTTATTTTAAAGTTATTCAAGACACAGTTGATGAGGATGAAGAAGTTGTTTACACAGCGCTAAATTTAGAAAAGAAGAAGTCTTCCAAAATAGGTAAAATAACAGCTAATAATGGCATGATTCCTTTGCAATTTGCTGCAAGCTGCGGTAATTATGGGGCAGTAAAGTGGGTGCAAAAAGAAGAATTACATTATTGGGTTGGTTTAAAGAGGATTCCTGATCTTTATTATGAAACAAAAGCACAGGGTCCAGCATTACAATTTACTGTAAGTTATCCAGATTCTTGTGAAGAAAAAGAAATTAACGGCAACAAAGAGAGCAAAGAATCGCGTACGGACTTAAAGACCAAAAATAAACGCAATATTATCGACTCTTTAATGGACGCACACGCGGATGATAAATTTACAGATGCAACGTATTTTGCACCCATTATTAAATCCGCATGCGAAAAGAAAAATTTCTATTTTCTAGGTAGGTTTATTGTCCGACTAGAAAGAGTATTAGAAAAGAGAAAAGAACAAAGCTTTTTAAGCGAGAATCAATTTAATGTGTTATTAAAGCTCATCATCGATGCAAGTCTAGATAATAATCAAAGTCGTATAGCCACCTATTTACTGAGTAAAGATTGGTGTTTTCGAGTGGTATATCGATATTCTGACGAACACGGGTCAGATATAAAAAAATGCTTGGAAAAATGGGATATAGAGCCGCTAAAAGTTTTGCTTGATAAGTGGTATAGTAAATATAAGCATTATGAAAGAATTTTTAATGACGATGATCTCAATAAATGCATTCGACAATGTATAGAAACAGAAAATATAGAGTTGCTAAAAGTTTTAATTAAGTGTTCCAATCGTCGGATTAATGACGTTGATTATGTCTCATGTGTTTTTGCTTATTTAAACGAAGATAAGTCCCGTAAACAAAATGCGCAAATTTTTCTGAGCCTAGTGAATTTTCACAAAGTTCTGATAACACATGTACTCACTGTTTGTGAGTCTAATGTATTTACTGATGAAGAAAAATCGCAGTTGCTTTTAGCATTTTGTAAGAATAGTAATAATAAAATTTATTTATATAGTAATCCTCAATTATTTGATAAAAAGATACAAGAAATTTTTTCTCGTATCCGGTCTTTCAATAATCCTGATTTAATAAGAGCTTTTAGTGCTTGTCTGCATATCTCTCAGCTTACGGAGGAGAGATCCGATCTTACAAATATAAAAGTAAAATATGCATTGGGTTCAGAGCAGGAGATTAAGTTTGCTGTTGGTCCCCAAGAAGGGCACCTATACTCAAGTTACAATTATCGAGAAAAGTTTCATGAATATCTACGCGAAGCTACGAAAAGCGATATAGAAAATGAAAAGATAGAGCTATTAAAACGCTTAGTGGATGGAGGGATTCTTAACCCTAATAACGAATGGAAATATCAACCACCTCAATCTGATTCTGGTAGCGCAAAACCAGTAACGAATTATTTGGCACTTCAAAAGTGGATTGTGTCATATGATCCTAAAAATAATGAGAAGCTTCTTGCTGATGCTAAAATGATATTGAATAGAATGGATCGTAAGGATGTTGATCATCTATTAAATTTGTATGCGCAGCGATTTTTAACTAAATTTCCAGAAATTATAGAATTACTGCGTGATCAGTTACGAGAAATAACTCCTGTGCACGGCACAGCAGTCGTTGCGAGTGCACCGCCGCAGGATGAGAAAAAAGAGAAAAAAAATGTTCTCGTTGTTGATGAATCTAAAACGGCTGTAAGCATGTCTAATGTACCTGCTGATTCACTGCCAGCGCCTTGTAATCCTAGTCTCTCTAATAATGTGTCCTCGCCTGCCGCACAACTAGAAGGCATCGAGGAAGGAAAGGTTACTCCTGTTATTTCGAATAATTCAAACTCAGATTCTCAACCTGAACCAGGCGGCGAATCAGAAGTTGTTGCGTTACCTCAAGATGTGGAAGGGCAGAAGACTGCATCGGATTCTAAGCATGTTCAAGATTCGACTATAAAAGAATTGAAACAAACTAATGATGGTGCAATTACCCCAATAACAAGGGCATTAAATGCTTTATCTATTTTCTCTAATCCTTTATGTACTTTATCGTCCCAGAGTACTCCGGAGCAGCAAGCTACAGATGCGGCTGATATACTCAAACTACTATTGAGAAACTCTAAGTTTTACCCAATTCGCCCCGAATATTACAGGATGTTAAGACAAACAGGAAAGGCGTTAATAGACGCAGTAGAGCTTTATATTCACAATGATAACCTTGCATCGGAAACAGAAACAAATGCATCGTCTCAGCTTCAGGCTATTTCTTCTGTAAAAACGAAACCGTTTCCATCAGGATAAAACAAACGTACTCTTCATCACCGCATCATGCGTAATGAAAATTAAAATCATGAGTAAAAAAATATAACTCATCACTCCTATCCAACGGGGAGTGATTTTTTTCAATAATAGGAGCAGAGTGACTCCTACAGCAAAAATAAATAATAATAAATAAGCTGCTTGTATCCAGGGTGTGTGGAAGGTGAAGTGTTTAGGGTAAACGAGTAGTGTTCCAGTGAGTAAAGCAAAAACGCATAACGCCAAAATGATTTTATTAATATAAAAGAGCGTACTTGATTGTGCTGAGCGCATTACTAAAACGATACAACAAAAGAGTGCGCCTAGTAGACCTAAGGCTAAAAGAACATGAATGAATTTTAAAAAATGAATTCCCATCAATCCCACTACAACCAATAAACAAATACAAACAAAAATAGCCAAACTACGTCAACAAAGTGCCAATACCATGACACGGCTTCAAACGCGAAATGATTATGTTTATTGAAATCACGTTTAAGCATACGATACAAAATAACGATCAAACCGATGGTTCCAATCGTGACGTGCAAACCGTGAAAACCGGTTAACATGAAGAATGTTGTACCATAAATACCGGATCCGAGTGTTAAACCTTTTTCTACATAGGCAATAGAGTATTCATGCGCTTGTAAACAGAGGAAGACAACACCCAGCACAACCGTTAAAAATTGGAAAATCAACATAGTGTTGCGCCGGTTTTTTAATAAGCTCCAGTGCGCAACAGTAATGGTTAAGCCGCTGGTTAAAAGAATTAAGGTATTGATTGCAGGAATGCCCCAGGCTTCCATAACGGATTCGGGTCCCATAAACGCACCTGGATTGGGATTTTTTAATAATGGCCATGCTTCTTGAAAGCCAGGCCATAAGACTAAGTGACTGGCAACTTCGTGTGATTGGCCGCCGAGAATTGGGAGAACAAAAATGCGCACATAAAATAAGGCACCAAAAAACGCACCGAAAAACATGACTTCTGAGAAAATAAACCAACACATCCCCCAGCGGAAAGAACGATCAACTTGTTTGTTTTGTAATATTCCCGCGCGGTTTTCCTGAATGACAGTCCCAAACCAGCCATAAATCATATAGATCAGCATCAATATGCCGAAAAACATCAGGTAAGGGCCAAACCAAGCGTTATGTAACCAATTTGCAGCGCCAACGACAGTGCAAATCAGCGCAATCGATCCTTTTAATGGCCAGCTGCTGGGAGATGGCAAATAATATTTATTTTCGACTTTATGATGTGCCATTTTATATTCTCCTCATTATAACTTCGTCATTGCGAGCCTCACGCTTTAGCTGACGGAGTTTTACCACAACTCGTAATTCTTGCCCGACGCACTTTCCTGCATCATGTATTTAATCGCTGCTTTTAACTCAAGATCAGAACACGTTGGGCAAGCGCCATGCGGTGGGTGGCCTTGCTGACCCGTGACGACATTTTCAAATATTTTTAAGAAGCCCATATTAATAATAGGATCCCAAGCTTTTTTATTGCCAATTTTCGGTGCATGATTCACGCCAGCATCATGGCAAGTACTGCAATTGGCTTCATAAATACGTTTGCCATCAGCCAAGGTTAAATTTTTGGGTTTTTGCGGAATAGATTTCCTGGCTTTGCCAGTGACGGAAGCCAACATGTAGTCAACACTTAGCTTAATATCATTATCATTGCAAGAAAGACAAGTTCCTTTTGCAGGCATGCCACCTTTGCCTTGAATAGCATTCATGTAAATTTTATCTATGCCATTTTTGAGTAACGGATCCCAATCAGAGGGGTCTCCGAATTTGGGTGCATTACCTGCGCCCGTTGCGTGACAACCAGAGCAGTAATTTTCATAAATTGCTTTACCCACATTGCCTGTGGGTCGCGGTGGAGTAGTGCTTTGCACGGATTTTAAGTAAGTAGCAATAGACACTAAGTCAGAATGTGATAAGTAACGTAAGCTATCATGATTGGCTTCGAGCATAGGGCCTTTGATTTTACCACCACCAATCATTTTATCTTTAGTAAATACGTCTACAATTTCATCTATGGTAATTTTGTCTAGATTAGCTTTGCTGATATTGGGTGCCAAATAACCTTGGATTTTTGCTCCAGACAATTGGTATTTTTTAATTGGCGCGCCTAACGATAACTTATCGCTGACAATATAATAAGAAGGGGAATGACACATTGCGCAATGGCCTAAGCCTTCCACTATATAAGCACCGCGGTTCCACTGTTCTGATTGCTTGGGATCAGGTTTAAATTCTCCCGCATTTTGATGCGTGAAAAATAACATACGCCAACCTAACTGTAAGAAACGTTGGTTAAAGGGCGCAACCATTTCATTGGGGTGATTTTTTTGTAATACAGGAGGTATACGATCTAAATACGCTTTAATTGCCCGTAAATCATCATGGGTAATTTTGCTGAAATAATAATAGGGAAAAGCAGGATAGTAATAGTGCCCACTGGGTGAAATGCCCTGAGTCATGGCTTTAATGAATTGTTCTTCTGTCCAGTTACCTATGCCAGTTTCTTTATCGGGTGTAATGTTAGGCGCATAAATGGTGCCGAAAGGGGTTTGCATGGGGAGCCCACCAGCAAAAGATTTGGCTTTTTCTCTTTCAGGAGTGTTTGTATGGCACGCGATACAATCGCCTGCCTTAACTAAGTATTCGCCACGTTTGATAAGATCAGCATCTTTATCCGTGGCTTTAACGGATGGATAGGTGGGGTAATAAGGTTCTTCTTCCTCTGTTGTTAGCATGGCGTGGAGATTTTTTTGGATTCCGCTAAAAACATATATCCCTATGATAATCATGATTAAAAGTAAAACGCCAATAATTCTAACGAGTTTTTTTTGTGATAAGATTTTTTGGATCAAATTGTTCACGCCACTGCCCTTTATGTCTTAATGAAACTATACGAAGTTGGGAATTATATCGTTTTTAATTAAAGGAACAATATATCTTGTTTGAGTTATTTGTGAAATATGATTAAATATGTCGCCTTATGATAAGAATATAATCCTAAATAGGTTTTCTCTTATGCAGCATTGGATAAATCGAATAATCCTAATTTTATGTTCCTGCTTCTTTAGCATGACAGCGTATGCAACGCCGGGTATCAATATGCCCGAAGGTGCTTCTCTGATTAGTCGCCAGATTTACGATTTACATATGGCTGCATTTTATGTTTGCTGCGTTATCGGCATAGTGGTTTTCGGGGTATTAATTTACTCATTGGTTAAATTCCGTAAATCAAAAGGTGCAAAAGCTGTACACTTTCACGAACATTTAGGAATTGAAATTGCTTGGACAACTATTCCATTCTTAATCTTGGTTGGTTTGGCAATTCCTGCGACCATTGTTTTAATGAATATCCATAATACTGCAGAGTCAGCTTTAACGATTAAAGTAACTGGATACCAATGGAAGTGGAAATATGAGTATCTAGACCAAGGGATTAGCTTTTTTAGTAATCTTTCTACAACTCAGGATCAAATTCTGGGAAGAGCTCCAAAAAGTGAGTGGTTTTTATTAGAAGTTGATAATCCAGTCGTTGTTCCTGTTAATACCAAAGTAAAATTATTAGTCACCGCAGATGACGTGATTCATTCGTGGTGGGTGCCGGAAGTGGGTGTGAAACAAGATGGAATTCCAGGATTTATCAATGAAAACTGGATGTATATTACCAAGCCTGGTAAATATCGTGGACAATGCGGTGAGTTATGCGGTGTCAATCATGGATTTATGCCTATTGTGATTGAAGCTGTGTCACAACCCGAATTTGATCAATGGGTTCTCGCGCATAGAAAAAGTATAAAGGGCACAGCTAAGGAAAATTTAGCGCCAATGGCGGAAGCCGATTTGCTCACACAAGGTAAAGCTGGTTATGAAAAATTCTGTATTATGTGCCATCAAAGTACAGGCTTGGGTTTACCACCCAGCTTCCCAGCGCTTAAAAAGAGTCGTGTTGTGACTGGGCCCATGCAAGCCAATATTAGTTATGTCATGAGCGGTGTTCCAGGCACAGCGATGCAGGCATTTGCTGAGCAGATAGATGATAGAACCATGGCGGCAATTATTACTTATGTGCGTCATGAATGGGGAAATGATGTTGTGATTAAGAAGCGTAAATATCCTCTTAATGCACAGCCGCAGGATGTAGAGAATGTGAGGCAGGGGAAGAAATAAAGGTAACTATTCACGCCGTCACTTATCACCATTCTGGATTGCCACGCCTCACATAAAGCAAAGGCGTGAGGCTCGCAATGACGAGTTCTTTTTGAGCGACTGACTGTTTTTATCTAGGAGTTCTTATGAGTGCAACAACCCACCACGACTCAACGCACCATGATGATCATCACCATGGACCCGAAAAAGGATTAAAGCGTTGGTTGTTTACTACCAATCATAAGGATATTGGCACACTGTATTTATTTTTCAGTTTGATTATGCTGTTTATTGGCGGCGTGATGGCGCTCATCATCCGTGTTGAATTATTTGAACCGGGGAGAGTTCTTATCGATCCCGAGTTTTTCAATCAAATGACAACTATGCATGGTTTAATCATGGTGTTTGGCGTGATCATGCCAGCGATGGCGGGTCTGGCTAACTGGATGATCCCCATGATGATTGGTGCACCTGATATGGCATTGCCGCGACTCAATAACTGGAGTTTTTGGTTATTGCCATTTGCTTTCAGTATGTTGTTAAGCACAATGTTTATGAATGGTCCAGCCCCCGATTTTGGCTGGACGTTTTATGCGCCTTTATCAACTACCTATGGCCCGCAGAGTACTGACTTTTTCATTTTTTCAATTCACATGATGGGTGCCTCTTCCATCTTGGCTTCTTTAAATATTGTAGTAACCATTTTCAATATGCGTGCGCCTGGCATGACATGGATGAAATTATCCATGTTTGTTTGGAGTTGGTTGGTGACAGCGTTTTTATTATTAGCGGTGATGCCAGTACTCGCAGGCTGCGTTACTATGATGTTAATGGATAGGCATTTTCATACCAGTTTTTTCAATGCTGCCGGTGGCGGTGATCCTATTTTATTTCAGCATGTTTTCTGGTTTTTTGGTCATCCTGAAGTGTATATTTTAATTCTTCCGGGATTTGGTGTGATTTCTGAAGTGATTGCAACTTTTTCACGTAAACCATTATTCGGTTATCGATTCATGGTGTATGCAACAATCATTATTGCAATACTTGGGTTTATTGTGTGGATGCATCATATGTTTACGACCGGTGCGCCGCTTGCAGCACAACTTTATTTTATGTATGCCACAATGTTGATTGCTGTGCCAACGGGAATTAAAGTATTTAACTGGGTAGCGACTTTATTTAAAGGTTCTATTACTTTTGAAACGCCCATGTTATTTGCCTTGGGTTTTTTAGTGATGTTTACTATCGGTGGTTTTTCTGGGTTGATGTTAGCATTAGTGCCAGCGGATTATCAGTATCGCGATAGTTATTTTGTTGTTGCGCATTTCCATTATGTGCTGGTTTCTGGATCGTTATTTACTATTATTGCTGCAGTTTATTTTTGGTTACCGAAATGGACTGGGCAAATGTACAGTGAGCGACTTGGACAATGGCATTTTTGGTTGTCAACCATTGGTATGAATCTGACTTTTTTGCCTATGCACTTTTTAGGATTAGCTGGCATGCCGCGGCGTATTCCAGATTATGCATTGCAATTCACTGACTTTAATCAAATGTGTACAGTAGGAGCGTTTATCTTTGGTTTTGCGCAATTAATCTTTTTATACATTATCTTGAAAGCATGTTTCGGTAAGCGTAGGCATCACGTGAGTGATGAAGTGTGGGAAGGTGCAAAAGGTTTAGAGTGGACAATTCCTTCACCCGCTCCGTATCATACTTTTGAAACCGCGCCAGTTGTGAAATGAAAAACTTCCATGAAACGCCGCCGGATTCTCCTCGAAGGGATTTAAAGAGCCACAAACGTTTGACGTTAATTTTAGTTTGTGGTGTTATCTTTATGTTTGCTTTTTGTTATATGTTAGTGCCGCTATTTCAAATCGTATGTAAATCTCAAGGCATTAATGGCAAAGGTGCTAATTCTGCATCCGCTATTGATCCAAATATGCAAGTTGATAAATCCAGAGTTATTAAAGTAACTTTTTCAACTTCTCTTCATGGGCCACTGAAATTTAAATTTATTCCTTTGCAACGTCATATTCAAATTCATCCTGGTGAAACCAAGCTCATTTATTTTTTTGCGGAAAATCAAATGGGAAAAGAAATTACCGTGCAAGCTATTCCAAGTGTCACGCCTACTGATGGTGCGCGATTTTTAAAAAAGACAGAATGTTTTTGCTTTACCCAGCAATATTTTTTCCAAGGCGAAAAAGCCGATATGCCGGTTTATTTTTTTATTGATCCTGCTGTGCCTAAAGAAATCAAAGAAATTACGTTGTCGTACACACTGTTTGATGCCAGCGGATTTGAAAAAAATCAAGAGCGGTTTACGAAGGGTAGAATTAATTTATAATCCTTAGTGGGACAACTGCGATAAGGAAGTGATGAATTCTTCTGGGGAATATATCGTCATTTTGGCTTTATGAAAATCTTTGACATTTCGAGTCACAATGGCTTCTGCACCTGCATGAATGGCTGCTTCGTGTAATACCGCATCTTCAAAATCAGTAAAAGGGAGAAGTAGGGCAGAGGCAAGGATTGTTCTGTTGATGGGTGCTACTTCGAAAAGACGGAGAAGCTGTTCTATTGCTAAACGGCCTGTTTTAATTCCAAGAGCTTTTGTAACAAGATAATGTACAGTCGTAACTGTCGTACCACCAATAAAAGTTGTTAGCCGCCCATGTTCAGTTTCTGCAAAGATCCATGCTGCTGCGAGGCTAAATGGCTTTCTTTCTAATAGATGATCTAGAACAATATTGGTATCGATCAATATTTTCATTGATACTTGTCTTCAATATATTTTTTGTAGTCTTTTTCACTCACTTTTTTACCACGTAAAATTCCCTGCAGAGCATGAGTAAGTGGGGGAATTGACTCAGGATAATTTACAGGGGTGGTTTTTGTGACCAATAAAAGATAGTCAGCTACGAGCTGAGAAAGTGATTTACCATGCGCTTTTGAGAATTTTTTTGCCGCTTTAATAAGAGGCTCTTTAATGCGTAAAGTTAGTTTAGTATGCATAAGACTTAATCCGAATGACGTACATGTTTTTATTAATTATACGTCATATTTTTATTAAGTCAATCCAACACATGAGAAAGGATTTCATAAAAAGCCGAATTGGTCTATAATAGTGCAATTTGGATGAAGCAGGCTCTTACTAAAGGTGCTCAATGACAAAATCGCTGCGGTTTCAATTTCGCCAAGTTTCCTATGTGTTTACCTTTAGGGTAGGGTTTTTTGCATTGTGCGCAGCTTTTTTTATTTTGTGCTGTGCATTGGGGGTATGGCAACTGCACCGGTATCATTTTAAGCAAGACTTGCTTGCCACGTATCAGAAACAATTAAATGCGTTGCCACAGCCATTTTTGCAAGTGGTGAACTCAAAAAACAACCTGCAATTTCGAAGCGTTGTTGTTGAAGGAGCATACCTCAATGCGTTGACTGTGTTATTGCAAAATCGCTTCCATGCGGATCAAGTGGGTTTTGAAGTGATAACACCCTTACAAATTCAGGGAGAGAAAAAATTATTACTGGTTAATCGAGGTTGGGTGCCAAAACTAAGCAATCAAGCAGCTCCGGTTATTGAGAATGTACACGGTGTGCAGCATATCAAGGGGTATATCAAACTGGTAGATGAGCACCAATTTATTTTGGGAAAAAATATGCTTAATGCAAATATATCGCCACGCATGATGCAAAAAATCGATATTGATGAATTGAGCCGTGTGACGCAGCAACCATTTTATCCATTTATTTTGCGTTTGGATGCGTCTTCAGCGAATGGATTTGTACGTGATTGGGTTATCAATGTGATGCCCCCGGAACGCCATATGGCGTATGCTGTACAATGGTTTTTTATGGCGTTGGTATTATTGCTCGCTTATTTAGGTTTTTGTTGTCATAAGGTTAATGAACATGCAAAGTAATCAAAAACGCAAGCCGCAACTTTTTTTGTTGATGATGGTTTTTGTTATTCCTGTCTTGTGCAGTTATTTTTTTTATTATTATTACGAATATTTTCAATTTAAAACCACGAATCGTGGCATCTTAGTCAATCCGCCAATTGAAGCACAGTATTTATATTCGACGACGAAAGAAGGAAAACAAAAAAAATGGCGTATTATTCATGCAGAAGATGGCGCATGCGATGATGCTTGCCAAAAGATTAATTATCAATTGAGCCAAGTGCAAAAAGCATTAGGGAAGGAAAGCCAGCGTGTGGATGTCATTTCCATGAATAAAAATGTTCAATTGGAAAGATTAATGAGCGCATTTGTTCAACACGGTGAAAAAGAATTTGCAGTAAAAAATAAAATTTATCTCGTGGATCCGCTCGGAAATTTATTTATGTATTATCCCAACATGACAGATCCTATGAATATTTTAAAAGATTTAAAAAAAGTACTAAAGGTATCTCAAATTGGCTAACTCACGTTTTATTTCAATATTAGCATTATGCGCAAGTTTTTTTGCTTTCGGTGTGATTGCGCTGGGTGCTTTTACACGCTTGGTCGATGCCGGTTTGGGATGCCCTGATTGGCCAGGGTGTTATGGATCTTTTACTGTTCCATTGACGGAAGAAGCGCGTAAACTTGCAGTGCTGAACTATCCTGATACGCATTTAAATGTATATAAAGCTTGGGCGGAAATGCTGCATCGTTATTTTGTGGGTGGTTTGAGTCTGTTTATTTTAGTCATCATGGGCGCTGTTTTTAAAGTGCCATTACGTGCAAAAAAGTTGAATATTATTTTAATGGGCTGTTTACTTTTGCTGTTAGTATATCAAATTTTATTAGGACAGCTCACAGTGACGCTAAAATTATTGCCGGCTATTGTAACGCAGCATTTGCTAGGGGGATTTTTAATTTTATCAGTGTTGTGGTTAGTTTATTTGAATAATGGTTCTAAAATGCAAGAAGCTAGTTCTATTTCTTCTTCAAAAGGACTTTTATTGCTGTTATCTGCAATTGCACTTATTATTTTATTTTTGCAAATTACTTTAGGCGCATGGGTGAGTACTAATTATGCTTCACTGAGCTGCCCCGATTTTCCCTTTTGTTTGAATGACCAGACAATGACGTTATACCTTAAGGAAGCATTTAATATTTTTATGCCTGTTGGCATTAATTATGAAGGGGGTGTGTTATCGACGGCGATTCGTCAAACTATTCAAATGACACATAGAATAGGCGCATTAATTTTTACGCTTTATATGTTTGGTTTTCTTGGATTTGCATTAACAAAGTTGAAAGATGCACCCGAGCTAATGAAATCAATTTATTTAATGATGGGTCTGTTAATTATACAAATTTGTATTGGTATAACGAATGTTGTTTTTAAATTACCCTTGGGCACTGCAATTAGCCATAATTTAGTTGCAGCATTATTACTGTTGTCTGTGATTACCTTTATTTTTAAGCTTGCTACTACTGAAAAAAAGGCGCAATCAATATGAGTATGTCTATTCGCATCAATACTCTGAGTGACTACTTTGAATTATGTAAACCGCGTGTTGTCATGCTCATGATTTTAACGGCTGTTGTGGGTATTGCTTTGGCGCCTTCTGTTTCATTTCCAATTAACTCTTTAATTTGGGGCACTTTAGGCATTGCATTGGTTGCGGGTGCTGCTGCAACATTAAATCATATTGCAGATCAACATATTGATAAACTGATGCGTCGTACACAACGCCGCCCCATTGCGCAAGGAAAAATTACCACGCAAAATAGCCTGATTTTCGCCAGTGTGTTGTGTGCGTTGGGTATGTTAATTTTATTTTGCTTGGTAAATACTTTAACTGCGATTTTAACGTTTATTTCTTTGATAGGGTATGCAGGTTGTTATACTCTCTATTTAAAGCATGCAACGCCCCAAAATATTGTGATTGGAGGTATTGCAGGTGCTATGCCACCACTGCTAGGCTGGACAGCGGTGACAGGCTCGATTAGCCCACAGGCTTTGTTATTGGTTTTAATTATTTATATTTGGACCCCGCCGCATTTTTGGGCACTTGCGATTCATCGTTTTGATGATTATGCTAAAGCGAACGTTCCTATGTTGCCTAATACGCATGGGATTGCGTTTACTAAGCTTAATATTTTGCTTTATACGATTTTGTTGATTTGTGCTACTACACTACCTTATGTTATTGGTATGTCTGGTATGATATATCTTCTGGGGGTGTCCCTGGCCAATTTAGTTTTTCTTGGGTATGCGTTGCGACTGTATTTAAGTGGGGATAAAGAAATAGCAATACGTACTTTTTGGTATTCGATTTATTATTTAGGCATTTTATTTTTACTACTATTAATTGATCACTACTGCTAAGAGGTTTTACTTATGTCAAATATCGCGCAACAAAAAAATCATGTTCCTTTAATATCTATGATTTTAGGGATGCTTATAATTATTGCTGCCATAGCAATTTATTTTGGTGTGATTCGTCACCAGATACAACCTCGTGATGTAAAAATTGATGGGGTGTATTTAACGGAAACGAGAGACATTAATAATTTTCAGTTAACGGATAACAATGGAAAACCTTTTACTAAAGACAACTTAAAAGGCCATTGGACGATGATGTTTTTTGGGTTTACTAATTGTGCTACGGTTTGCCCTACAACGATGTCGGCACTGAATCAAATGTATCAAATGCTACAAAGAGAATTGCCAGATAAGAAGCTGCCACAAATAGTATTAGTGTCAGTTGATCCAGAAAGAGATACCGTAGAAAGAATGAATGATTATGTGAGTGCATTCAATTCACATTTTATTGGAGCGCGTGCTAATCTTGCTGAAACCATGGCACTGCAAAAGCAATTGCATATTGCAGCTGCTAAAATGCAAGCAGAGGGTCAAGGTAAAGATCATTATACTATTAACCACAGCGCAGAAGTTATGTTGTTTAATCCGGATGCGAAATTGCAAGCTTATATGTCTTATCCGCATCAGCCAGAGCAAATGGTTAAGGATTATAAGTTGATATTGAGTGCGTCGTAACTATTCCCGCCGTCATTGCTAGGACCCCTGCATGCTCTTCGCAGGGAGACGAAGCAATCCAGGAGAACATTTCTCCGCCGCTCTGGATTGCCACGCCTCACATAAAGCAAAGGCGTGAGGCTCGCAATGACGAGTTCTTTTTGTGTGATTGGGGTCAGGCCGACCCCAGTAATTTTTGGAGGAAAATGAGTATGTTATTTAAAAAATGGTTGTTAATTATTTTGCTTTTGATGTCCACAGCGGTTTTTGCGCAAGGAAAAACTGTATTTCATGACTCTAAAGGCAATACTATTCAAATGTCGCAACTGAAAAACAAATGGGTTGTATTGACCTATTGGGCTGCATGGTGCCCAAGCTGTCTTAGAGAAGTTCCTGAGTTAAATAGCTTCTATGAGCATAATCAAGATAAAGATGTTTTACTGCTTGCTTTTAATTTTGATCGCTTGCCAGCAAAATATTTAAAAAAGGCTGTGAATAGAGCTAGTATTAATTATCCTTCATTAGTCGAAGATCCAAACTATATGTGGGCAGAGCTAGGCACCATTGATTTTGTGCCAGTGACATTTATTATTAATCCGGAAGGAAAGCTGGCTAAAAGATTTGTTGGAAGTGTGTCAGAGCGAGAATTATTTGTTACTTTGCAGAGACTGAAGCAACAGTATACATAATGATCCAGAAAAAGAAGGTACTAGTACCCTGTCAAATAAGTTTTTGTGCATTAAGCGCTTAGATTGCGAGATATTGAAGCGTTTCGATTGAGCAAAAGCGCAGGCGTACTTGTTTGTCCGTCGAGCTTTTGCGACTGAGAAACGCTTCAAGATCGACGCAAGATAAGATGCATAATGCACAAAAACTTATTTGACAGGGTACTAATTGTAATCGCGCTGTTTTTAAGCGGCGCGTTGGGTTTTAGCTTATCTTTATATTTGCACCGTGATAATCATTTTGTATCCCACTCAACAGATGTTAAGCTCATGCAAACTTTTCATTATCCCGCATTATTTGTAAAGCAGCTTGAAGGTGATCCGAATGCGGGAGAAAAAATTTTTAAAGAATTTTGTGCGACTTGTCATGGGAAACCACCTTTAATAGATATCAAAGCTCCACGGATAGGGGATAAAAAAATATGGCAAGCATTGTTGCAGGCGCAAGGAATGTCGACATTACTCAATATGACAATTAAGGGGTTCGGTGCTATGCCTGCCCGTGGTGGTTGTTTTGAATGTAGTGATGAGCAGTTGCGTGGGGCGATTGAGTATATGATTGGGGTCAGGCCATATCATTCCCCCACATCTCAAAATTTCTCCTGACTATGCCACACGTGCGAGCGCTGAAGTTAGATCGAAGCCCCGTCATTGCGAGCATGTGCTTTTCATGCGAAGCAATCCAGGGGAACGTTTTTGTGCTCCCTGGATTGCCACGCCCGCGCAAAAAAGCACGCGCGGGCTCGCAATGACGGGGCTTCGATCTAACTTCAGCGCTCGCACTCATTGGCAGAAGGAGATGTGGGTAATGATATGGGTGTCCAGGGCCTGCCCCCCAGCTTGACCCCCCAGGGAGAGAGTATGGGTTACTTCTGGCTAGAATTAATTATCTCGCTTATTGTGATAGTCATCGCAGCGCAATTACTGACGAACGCTCTGGAACACTTTGCCCAAAAAATTAATATTTCTGCTGGCGTGACAGGATCTGTATTGGCTGCAATTGCAACCGCATTGCCTGAAACGTTTGTACCGATTCTCGCAATTGTAGCGGGGACTTCAAATAAATCAGTCAATGAAGAAGTGAGTGTAGGCGCAATTTTGGGAGCGCCTCTCATGCTAGCAACATTAGCGACTTTTTTAATGGCGATTTCTGTTGTTAAAGCACGCGGTTTTACTGGTAGGATCAGGCCAGAAAAAACGGGTATGACGCGAGATCTTAATTTCTTTTTGATAGCATTTTTCTTTGCTGCGATTGCTATGTATTTGCCTTTGGAACCGATTTATTTACGTGTCATAACCAGTTTAATTCTCATTTGTCTTTATGCTGTTTACTTGTTGCGAACAATCAAAGCATCCAAGCAATTGGTTGTGGAAGGCCATGGCGTGATCATTGAAGAACCCATGACTTTGACTCGAATTGGTTTGAAGAATAATTCCATGACACTTATTTTGCAGCTCATTTTAGGTCTGGCATTATTATTTTTCGGAGCAAAAAGATTTATTGCCAGTGTCGAGGAATTATCAAATGCGCTGCATGTGTCAGCTTTAGTGTTGTCATTATTGATTATTCCAGTTGCCACGGAGTTGCCTGAAAAAATAAATAGCATTCTTTGGGTAAGGAGAAATAAGGATACACTCGCATTTGGTAATTTAACCGGAGCGATGGTGTTTCAGGGAACCTTGTTGCCTGCTATCGGTATTTTATTAACTCCCTGGCAACCCAATCGAGAGGTACAAACCTGCATTATCATTACTTTTCTTGCTGCTATATGGCTTAGGGTGAATGTTTCATCTCGTGGTTTGAGTATTATGGCGTTGTGTGTGAATGGGGGGTTGTATGTTTTGTACTTTTTGTTGTTGGTTTAGTGTTCCCTTCGTTCGAGCAAAAGCCGCCGTCGAAACCCTCACCCGTCTCGGCACGAAAGAGCATCGTGCCGAGCCACCCTCTCCCACAGTAAAGAGCACTGCGGGAGAGGGGAAAACTGTTAAGGCTCTAAGACGTCTGCAGCGCTCTCTGATAAAGTTGCTGTCCAGCCGTGTTACTGACTGACATGATAAGTAAGGTGTTAGTCATCGCCAAGCTGGCTAATTGTTCTTGCTGGACTTTTAATATACGGGCCATTAGCACGAAAGTTTGTGCGTTATACATTAAAATTTGCCTCAATATAGGTCCTAATGGTTCTTTTGCTATTTTTCCAAAAAAATTCAATTTTGGATCACTCGCTTGTTGAATCAGTTGTTGAAAAAGTGGGGTAGTGGTCTGTTGATTAGGAAGGTCACTTAGAACATATGCGACATAGGATTGTACAGCAGACAGGGTATAAAAAAAGTTTTGATAACGTGCGTTGGCAGGTGTGCCTGCTCCTGGAGCTTGGGGTAACCAATTATTGGTACCCGAAGCATATTTAATATAGCTTTGCATACTCTGCGCTTGATTTTTCTTTGCTGTATTATACGCAGTATTATTACCCATAGGGTTCGATTTAGTGAGCATGCTTCCTAATACTATTGAATAAGATAATGCATCTTGAGAGTAGGGATCAGCTGTATTGCCAGAGGTTTTTTGGCTGCTTGCGGTCAGATATTGCTGGGTCAGAGCTTGGCCGGCGCTGAGTTGGGTAGTTAAGTTGTTATTAAACGCACTGTATAATTGACCGAAAGGTCCTTGATTGGTGCCAATGATGATATCGTCATCTTGCGATGATTCTACCGCGTTCCAGCTTTTGGCCATTTTAGTGATCTCAGCAATAAAAGCGCTTAAATAAGCAGGAGATTGATTGAGAGTAGATAAGATATTATCCGTATTTAGTTTTATTTGCTGTAGGACATTCCCAGAGCTAGATTGTGCATAACTAGGTTGGGCCAAGCCAAAGGTGACAATGCTTAAACCTAGAAAAAACTTTTTGAAAATATTCATGTTTTGTATTCCTAATGAATGATGGAATTAATATTTAATGTTCCAACCCCCACCCGCAGGAGCTTTAGGTGTTTGCTGTCTTGGTTGTTGTCCTCTCGGTGCCATTGTTCCACCCCCTTGCTGTTCTGGGCTTTGAAAACCCGTGTAAGTTTGTGACTGCTGAGTCGTTGGCGCTGCTTGGTAAGGTTGCAACGGGGTTGTTGCTGGAGGAGTAGCGGCAGCAGGGGCGCTTGGCATTGAAGGAGCCGGTGCAGCGTATTGTTGTTGCATATTAGGTTTAGGGTTATTTTCGGGCGTCCAGTATAAATTGGATTGGTCACTGGATTCGGAAGGAGCACTCGTGGGCGCAGTAGCCGGAGTTTGGCTTTGGTTGCTGCCGAATTTTGGAATTTGAGCTAACTTTTGATTTAATTCTTGCTGATACCTGTCTTGAATCTGTGCGTGGGCTGATTCCGCTTGGCTTGTAAATTGAGAGGAAGTATCAGTCGAAAACAAAGGCGGTGCTGCGTGTATTGTAGTACAAGTCATAATACATGCGATAACTGTAACAAAAACTTGCTTAAACATGTTGTTGCTCCAGAGCTTTAAAAACCAGCTCAAATCGTTGAGGTGCGAAAACGCGTGTCAAGAGCCTTAGCCGTTCAAATACAATATTGCGTCGAATAAATAATCCTGCTGTTAAATTTTCTGGTGTATTATTTTCTTCTGCATACATTAATACTTTAGATGCAGAACCTGGGTCGATCGTATCAATAGCTTGTAATAATCTTAAGATACGTGATGTTTTGATGTGGGCACATAAGGTAATGAATTGTTCTTCTTTGCCTAGCTCAAAACGAGTAATTTTATCGAGGTTTTCTCCTAATGTTTCAATCGCTTGCTCAAGGTTAGGGTCTCCATCCAGAGCCCATCCTTCGCCGGTTTCCATGAATGAAATTACCCTATATATCATAGGGTCATCATAGTTTTTCCAAAACTCATGTGATGCTGGAATGTCAAGTTTTGGCATGGGGTTTTAATACCTTCAAAGTGATCTATTAAGCCTATTTTTATAGTATACTAAACAATATATAATAATTATAGTTGATTGGGGTAATTAAACGAGGATGAAACATGGCTATTAAAGAAGCATTGAAAGTCTCGCGTAAAACCTTTTTTGATCCTCGTGGGTGGTTTAATTATGACGCCCTTAAAGAACAAACGAGCACTGTTTGGAGCATCAGCAAAGGGGTATTGAACCCCAAGCCTGCACAACCCGAAGTAAAAGAAACCTTCGATGGAGCTATGCAGCGCTTACATGTAAAAGAAGAAGATTTGAAAGATATCGGGTTTACCTATTTGTTTTTTGCGGGATTATTTGTTGTATTTGGGCTGAGCTTATTGGGTTTTGGAATTTATTTATTAATATCAAAATATTATGCTGGGTCAATCCTTGCGATTGCTTTTACCGCATTTCTTTTATCACAAGCTTTTAAATATCATTTTTGGTATTTTCAAGTTAAAAATCGCAAACTAGGATGTACATTTGAAGAATGGCGCCGTGGTAAACCCGATAAGCAAGAGGTGAAGTGATGGCTCTTTTCGACCTAGCATCAAATGACCAAGCGGTTTATTACCTTGGCCAAATCTTTGGTACGGTGGGTGTTGTTTTAAATGCACCAACAGGCTCTGGAATATTGGGTACCATGTTTCAGGTTTTTAATACGGCCTTGCTAGCGATTGGAGCATTGATAGTCACCTATACCACTATTGTCGGAGTTGTTTTAACAGCGCAAGAAGGAAAGTTTCTAGGGCAACGCTGGCATTCATTGTGGATACCGTTGCGTACTGTGATGGGTATTACAGCATTGATGCCAACAGCCTCAGGATATTGTGCTATTCAAGTTGTCATGATGTGGTTTATTGTTCAAGGTGTTGGCGCAGCAGACCAGGTATGGAATAAAGTTATAGATTATTATGTTATGGCAGGTGGTATTGCGAATGCGGCTCCTCAGCAGGCTAATATACAAGATAGTTTTTCAATTCCGCAAAACCTTTTCCCTAATTTAGTTTGCCAAGCCGTAGCGGCTAAGCTGAAGTTGCCACAGAATGCAAATGCAACTCCTCCGCAGCCTAGACCATTGAGTAATAATGCCGGTTATAGTTTTGATGTCGCTGGTACACCCAGTGAATGTGGAACAGTTAATTTAACGGCGAATGATCCAAAATTACAAGCCGCGCAAATGCAAGTTTTAGGGCAGATTTTACCCGTGCTGTCTTCATTGGCCAATTCTTATGCGAAAGCAATTATCAATGATCCAGCCTGCTGGACACCGTGTCCAATGAAGGGATCCATTATGTTCTTTTTTTGGCAAATATAAAGCTATGAATCCTGCTCAATGTCCTGAGCTGAATCCTACGACAGGGTATAACACTGTTGCATCAACAGGGGGTACAAACTTTGTAACAGCAACAGCGCAACTGATTTCAGCAGGCGCATTTAATTATGCAATGAATAGTGCTGCAGCCATAGCGAATGCAAGCCAGAACCAAGCTACAGCAGGTGGCCTTTCACAAGCTACAGTAGATAGCGCTAAAAATAATGGCTGGATATTTGCGGGTGCTTTTTATTATGCTTTTGCCGGCCAGAATAATGCCACAGCGGATTTCCTTTCTAATTTTGTTAGCCCTGCCACAATTCAGATAGCGAATTTATCACAACCACCTGCAAACGCTAGCCCCATTATCCAAAATTATTTCAAAGATACTGTTACACCACGTCCAGAGTTAGCTCAGGAAGTGAATGATAGTGTCTCAGTCTACCGAAGCCATAAATTTTTATTGTGGCCAAGCTGACGCTTCACAAGGACAGTGCTCCTCCCCAGCAGGCGGTGCAGTAGGGGTAGCAGCAACAGCTGTGACGCAAGCTCAGGCTGCAGCACAGAAAGCTTCGGCGGGGGGTGCATCTGGCATAACTATTGCAGTATCAGTAGGTGGTGTAGGTGGTTTGGGAGGAGGTCCAGTCGGTATGTTAAGCAATCAATCGCTAGGTACTCTTAATCAATGGACATCGTTGATAGCGCCACAACCGGGTGATAACACTAACCCTATTATAAAAATACAGCAGTTCGGAGCAGCATTACTAAATTACGCTACAAGAATATTTTTGAATTATTTCGGTTTTGTGATTGGTATTGGATTTCTAGCCACACCTTTAAACTTTATGGGTACATCATATAATTTTCTAGCAGGTACCGCTGGATCGGTCTTGTCATACACAACACCGCTCGTCTATTTCATTTTATTTTATTTGATTAGTATGGGGGCTTTGCTGGGTGTTTATGTTCCCTTGATCCCTTATATGCTTTTCACGTTTGGAGCGATCAGTTGGTTTATTGCAGCGATTGAAGCGATGGTAGCCGCGCCTATTGTTGCTTTGGGTATTATTCAACCTGAAGGCCAGCATGAAATCCTGGGAAAAGCCGAACCCGCAGTCATGTTACTGATGAGTGTTTTCTTACGTCCGACTTTGATGGTATTTGGCATGATAGGCGGTATGTTGCTTTCCATTGTTGTCATCAAAATGATTAATGCTGCTTTTTATAATGTTATTGCTTCTATCTCTTCGAATGTAGGCGTGTTAGAAGGATTTCTCTTTATAATGGCTTATGCAGGGATTGTCATTACGGCATTAAATAAATGCTTTGCCTTAATTCATGTGGTCCCTGATCAAGTCTTACGTTGGGTACAAGGTCCTACCGGCCATGGTGAAGAAGGACATAAAGAAGTTAAAGGAACCTTGGATGTGGGTACTAAAGGCGTAACCAAAGCGATCAGCAAGGGAGGTTCAGGAGCTATCGGAGTAACAAGTGCTGCTGCTGAAGGGAGTAAAACTGATCAGGATAGTGGTAATGTTGACCTAAAATAGGCGATATCAAGCAATCCCCACATCCTTATCCTGCCTTTTCCCCATCTCAGCAATAACCCGATATTGACGTTCAGAAATAATGCCTGCATCAAATTTTTCTTTAGCATCCACTTCCATCGTGCGACCTTTTTCCTTAACCATTTTGCGCACCATAGCAGTAATATTGATAGGATCAACATCGAGTAAAATATCACGAATGCCTTCATTGAAGACTAAATATTCACGTAATGCGACACGCTTACCATCCACTGTAGGTGCAAGTTGCTGTGAAATGACTAAACGAATGGTTTCAATGATATCAATTGTTCGACCTTGCCGTTCTTCGGGTGGAAATGTAGTGACTAATCGGCGCATGGTTTCTGCTACACCATTGCTGTGCAGAGTGGTATAAACCGGATGACCTGTCATGGCTGCTTCCATGACCGCACTAATTGTTTCTGGATCTCTGGCTTCACCGACGAGAATTAAACGCGGTTTTCTACGTAAAGCATTACGCACGCCCGCAGCAAAACTCGGCAAGTGACGTGGAATTTCGGATTGGCTCACAATAGAAGATGTTTTTTCAACACTGTCATACACAAATTCAATCGGTGCTTCATACGTTAAAATTTTACGATTGCTTTCTGGATCTTCTGAAATTTTGCGAATAATGGATGCAAGTAAGGTACTTTTACCGGAACCGGTTGCGCCTGTCACGTAAACTACACCTTGCTCGGGTGCGATAGCTTCTAAAATTTCAGGTCTTAAATTCATACTTTCCAGTGTGGGTGGATCCGATGGAATCGTACGTGCAGTAATTTGAATAGCATCGTGTCCTTCGACTTGGCAACCGGTGCCGTTAATACGAAAACGATAGCGGTCTTTACGATTAGGACGTATTTCATAATGGGTATCGACATCTTTTCCTGACATAATTTGCGCTGTGCCGTTGGGTCCATATATAGCGTTAAGTACTTCACCCACTTCTGTGTTGGATAAACGACGTCGAGTGACTTTTTTCAAACGACCATAGATTTCAGCATAAATGGGTTCACCGGTTTGGAAAGTAATATCGGAAGCACCTATTTTCACGCAATGCATTAAGATTTCATTTGCGGAATCAATAGAAAGCCGGACAGGTTCTTGAGGAAATGTGAAATCAGTTGTCATTGTCGCTCACCACGATAGCTTTCCAGCCCCTCGTGTCAGTTTGTAGTCGAGGTAATTCAGTAATACGTAATACTTGATCGTTAATGCGCATATCAGATCCACTCCCTGTGACCCCCAGACTTGTTGTGGAAACAAACGGGGCACTGACCATTCTTTGTTGCAGCAACCGGCGGTATGTGATCATCCCTTGATAATCGCGTTTTAAGCGACCCAAGCCTTGTTGAAAGATACTATACGCTTGTTGTATGCCTTTTTCCCAACCAATTTTAATCGCGCTACTCCATGCTTTGCGCTCATCACAATTTCGAGGCAAGAAAGCTTTGTCAGGCACTTCAGGTTTAGAAAAGGATAACCACAAAAATTCACGCCAATTAGGGGGTGTGGTTGCAAACCGTGCTTGCTGTGCAATGACATACGTTTTGTCTGCAATGCGGATCGTGGTTGGGTCTGCCAAATTTAAGCTATTATTTCCTTCGACTAATACCGGTGGTAACACGCCATGGCTTAACATCATAGCGCTAAAATTATAAACCGTATCTAAGTGACTCTTATCTTTTTCTAAACGTGCATTAATTTGTGTAGATGCCCATGCAAGTCCGCCTTGCGCACCAAGACTCATGGCGGTATCTTGCAATGCTCTAGAACGCAATTTAGCAATGTCGTGCCCTGTCCTGACATTGCTAGTTTCAGATGTGAGGCCTTGCAACTGGTTGAGGTTGGCAGTATCAATGTTTTTATTAGCAGCAGAGCTGCATGCGGTGAGCAAACTAATAAAACTAAAAAAGAAGATGACTGCTAAGCTCGTCATTGCGATGGAATGAATAGTTACTTTGGTTACACCCGAGTTAATTTTTTGCATACCGCAACTCAATGACTCGGCTGTCTGGATACACTACAATTGCTGCGCGTCTTCCGCATTGAAAGCCTACGTCACGTAAGACATCTGCAAGCATCCTATTTCTATCATAGATGGAAACAAGCACAGGGATAGCGGGAGCTTTTCCCAAAACTCTGACGCGATAATTAGCTGCTTTAGCTAGTTGGCAGATAAGGGGTTCTACGGGTCCTGACCAATCAATGGATGTAAGGCCACTCATGCCATAGCTTGCTGGGCTGGGCGAGGGGGCAATATTCGGTGCAGGATGGGCTGCTTGGGCCGTTTCTGAAAGGCTAACCAAGGAGCGGCTGACAGAATAAGAAGCTTCTGCCAGAGCTGAATTTGCGTTATCAATATTGCCTTGGTTTGGATTTTTTGATGAGCAGGCGCATTGCATAAGGCAGAATAAAATAGTGAAAATGTGTTTTTTGTTCATAAACGGCTTGTCCTTGGATGTCCGTTTGTTTTCTAATAGGGGATTGTAGTGGGGTGTGATACAAAATGCTAGCGGTGTTGGTGTTGTAAGTGTGATTAAAACTGCTAGCGAGTTTTCGATAAAGCTAAATTGACTGGGGTCCCGTCGTTGGATGGTTCACGTTTTCGTGCTCGCAAAAGGTGCTGCGCGCGAAAAGTGAACCATCCAACGCCACCCCGTGTTTATATCGAAAATTCGCTAGCAGTTTTAATCACATCCTGGTGTTATAATAATTGTGTAATGATGAGGATTTTTACATGGCGCACTGGCGTGATTCGGCAAGAAATGTAAGATTTTGGTTCATTGATTTTAGGGCTTGTTTCCCCTTGCTTATCTTATTGTTTCATATCCGCATTTGGACGTTTATTTTGGCGGTGATAGCAACATTATTTTTTACCACGCTGGAGCGCTTTGGATTTTCTGTGGCCGTGTTTTTGCGTTGGTTTCGTTCGTTTTTGGTGGGTCCAAGAAAGATTGCTCAGCCTTGGTGGAAGAAGTGAAGGAAAATATACATGACGGCGGTTGATATACCCTTACAAGTGGGAAAGATTACTAAGGCTATGGGTGCGCGATTCAGTTTGAATGGCAAACCAATGACAATTGAGGAAGTTTTTTCTCCCACCGGCTTGTTGCCAGCGATTGCTAAACGTGCCGATCAACTTTGTTCATTGTGTTTAGGTTATGGCTTGGGCTTAACTTTTGAAGAAGCCGAAGGTTCAGTGTTAGGTACGAAAGTTATTTTTGATGAAATCACTCCACCTGTGTTGCGCATGTTGTGTATTACGGATGTGGTGAATGAGTTGATTCAGGCTACGCCTAAAGGGGATGTGACGGTGTTGGATCAGCTGATGTATGATTGAGATGACTAACCGCAAAAAAGAAAATAGCGATGCCTGATAAAAAACATGATGAAAAAATGTCCCCTGAAAAATCTAAACCGGTTCTTATTTTAGAAAACACGGTTGAAGAGTTAATTAAAACATTAAGCTCCCGGATGTTAGATGATGGAAACACGATTGTTCGAATGTTGTTTCCAAGACTTTCTTTTTTTAATTTTTATCTGGCTCGCGAGCTTTGGAATTTGATTGAAGATTACTTGGAATGTGAACTGCGTTTGGAGTTGATACGTGAAGCGATAATTCATGATCAGGGGCTGCAAAATCAATTATTTAAAATAGTGGAAGCGTCTAAACAAGTCTATAAGCAAAACGATGATAAATACACTCAAGCCGCTGCAAGTGCCATGACTTTATTGAATTTAGCAGGCGTAAGCTTTAGTGCACGGGATTTACGTAGCATTCGTATACCCGGAGCCAATTTAAGTGGAGCGTTATTAGATCATACCCAACTGCAAGGAGCAGATTTGACAGGGGTCTATTTACCAGGAGTGTGGCTACGCAAAGCAGATTTAACGAGTGCAAAATTGAAAGATGTGCAGTTTGGAGGAAAACTGCTGTTGCGATTGTCTAACTTGGTAAAGGCATGTGCTTATTCACCGGATGGGCACTGGCTGGCAGTGGCTTATGGTAAGAAGATTAATTTATATGAAGCCTGTACGCGCAGGCTGGTCCACACTTTCGAGGGGCATAAGGGTGATGTTAATAGTATTGCCTTCAACTCGCAGGGCCAGCTGGCCTCGGGAAGTGGTGATTGTACAGTGCGGCTGTGGGATGTGAAGGAGAAACAGTTGCTTCACACCTTCACGGAGCATACGGATTCGGTTATGAGTGTTGCCTTCAGCCTGGATGGACTACTGGCTTCGGGAAGTGGTGATTGTACAGTGCGGCTGTGGAATGTGAAGGAGAAACAGTTGCTTCACACCTTCGAGGGGCATACGGATGATGTTAATAGTATCGCCTTCAACTCGCAGGGCCAGCTGGTCTCGGGAAGTAGTGATAACACGGTGCGGCTGTGGGATGTGAAAGGGAGAATAGCCCTGCACGTCTTCACGGGGCATACGGATCCTGTTTTGAGTGTTGCCTTCAGCTCGAAGGGACTACTGGCCTCGGGAAGTGGTGATTGTACGGTGCGACTGTGGGATGTGAAAGGGAAAATAGCCCTGAACGTCTTCACGGGGCATACGGATCCTGTTTTGAGTGTTGTCTTCAGCCCGGAAGGACTACTAGCCTCGGGAAGTAGTGATTGTACGGTGCGGCTGTGGGATGTTAGGCTTAAAAAGTTGCTGCACACGTTCGAGGGGCATAGGTGTTCTATTTATAGTGTTGCCTTCAGCCCGGAGGGACTACTGGTCTCGGGGAGTGGTGATGATACGGTGTGGCTGTGGGATGTTAGGCTTAAGAAGTTGCTACACACGTTCCAGGGGCATATGAGTTATGTTTATAATGTTGCCTTCAGCAAGGAGAGACGACTGGTCTCGGGAAACATGGAATATTTGGTGTGTCGCTTGTGGGATATGAAGTCTTGGCAATTGCTGCACATGTTCGTGGGGCATATGAGTTATGCTTATAGTGTTGCCTTCAGCCTAGAGGGGCAGCTGGCCTCGGGGAGTAGTGATTGTACGGTGCAGTTGTGGGATGTGAAGTCTGGGCAGTTGCTGCATATCTTCAAGGGGCATACGAATCGTGTTTTGAGTGTTACCTTCGGCCCGGAGGGACTCCTGGCCTCGGGAAGTGGTGATTGTACGGTGCGGCTGTGGAATATTAGGCTTAAAAAGTTGCTACGCACGTTCACGGGGCATAAGGGGTGGGTTAGTAGTATTGCTTTTGGCGCGGGTGATGTGCTGGCGTCGGGAAGTGATGATAAAACAGTGCGGCTATGGAATGTAAAAGGTAGGTGGAGAAATCTACTGCACACCTTCAAAGGGCATTGTGCTACTGTTTGGAGTGTCGCCTTTAGCCCAGATGCCCGCCGGCTGGCGTCGGGAAGCGATGATAAAACAGTGCGGCTGTGGGATGTAAAGTCTGGGCAGTTGCTGCACATCTTCGAGGGGCATACGGATAGTGTTTATAGTCTTACCTTTAGCTCAAAGGAACTGCTGGCGTCAAGAAGCATTGATAATACGGTGCGGCTGTGGGATGTCAATCGCAAGCAATGTTTTACGGTATTACAGGGATTTACGGGTTGTGTAACAAGTATTTCTTGGCATCAAGCTGCAGGGCTTTTCTTAGCCACAGGAAGTGGTACAACCGTGCATTATTGGCAAGTCTTTCCTGATGAGAAGGAAGAGGGTCGGCGAGTAGTATTACGTTGGCGTAGCCAACCAGATCTGTCTGCCTTCGAGACTATCCTAGACGGAGTTACAGGGCTTAATCAAGAAAATTACGATTTACTCAAACAACACGGCGCTGCTGGTGAGCCGGCTGAAATCAAAAAAATCGCCGAAGAGAAACAATCATCTCGCTTTTTTGCCCCTCCTCCCACTTCCCCATCTTATCTGTTCCCCAAGGTTAATCTCAATCGGCAGCACAACGTTAGTGAGCCACCGGCAGCATCCCTAGCATTGGTCTAATAGAGTTTTTTCCAACCCCGCGTCCTTTTGTTGTTGCTCTTCGTTGCACCTGCGTTACGCTGCTCATGTATCACCAACATACACTCCGCTGCGTTACTCGGTGCGCCTCGATTAACAACAAAATACTAGGTTTGAAAAGAACTCTAATGATAAAACCTAAATATCTTTAAGACCGTGAGTAAGTTTGGGTAGGTTTAAATGAATGGAAGCGTATTAGACTTAAACTGGCTCCGCGAGAATTGAACGTATCGTCTCCAGCGTCATCATAAGCGTCATCGGTTGTAAAGGCGATGCTACAAAACCACGCGACAGATAAAATCTCTTGGCTTGTTCTGATAAAGCATGAACTAGAATGGCAAAAACACCTATATCATCAGCAATACTCACTGCACGAATCATCGCATCACGCAATAAGGCGCTACCCAGGCCATTGTTGTGATGATTTTTATCTATTGCTAATCTACCCAACAGCAATACGGGTAATGGATCCGGCATATTACGTCGCATTGTCTTGGGTGCAGCTTCATGACTAATTGCGCCCGCTGACAAACTGTAATAGCCAATGACCTTTTTACTATTACACACAACAAAACAACGTGAAGCTCCTGACAACTGGTTCTTAAGGGCACGTTTTTTTAACCAATCGTCAAGTGATGGTTCTCCACTGTTAAAATCAACTAATTCATGATCGATTAAGATAGATGTTGGCGATGACAAATTAAGCATGCTTATTTATCCCATGGCGCTTTCTTTTTGAGTAATCGACGTAATTTGTCAGTCGCTGGCAATGGCCGATCAAGTAAAGCTCTAAGCTTTGCAAATGTATCAACACTCACCGTAAAAAATGCTTGATCAAGCAATACGCCTTCTGCTTCACGGCAAGCAGCATCGAGCATAAAGTCCGAGCGACTGCGACCCAATCGTTCTGCAGCTTGGTCAATCAGATCGCGTTGACGCGTCTTGGCTCGAATATTGATAGATATAGATTCTTTAGTTTGTGCACGTCTCATAGTGAATACCTCTTGATATACATTTAGTATACATAATTGTATAGCAAATTGCAATACAAATATAACAATGTGTCGCACCAAAATAGAAATGACCCTAAATAGGGAGGTGAATAAATGCAGGGAGATAAAATAGGAAAAAAGAATTAAGAGCTCTCAGCTCTAGGCTCTCGAGACAACAAGCTTTTCATCGCATCTCTAGGTGCTAATTTTCCTTGTAAAATTTCCAATACGACAGTGCTGATGGGCATGTCTATTTTTGATTTTTGTGCTAACCGTATCACAAATTCGGTATTCTGTTTGCCTTCTACAACTTGATTAATTTCGCGCTCGGCTTCAGCTGGCGTTTTGCCTTTTCCTAATAAGATACCAAAACGTCGATTACGCGATTGATCATCAATGCAAGAGAGTACGAGATCGCCTAAGCCAGCAAGGCCCATGAGAGTTTCTTGTTGTCCACCGAGAGTGGCTGCAAGGCGCATCATTTCTGCTAAGCCGCGTGTCATGAGTGCGCTACGGGCGTTTGCACCAAATCCCATACCATCGGAAATACCAGTCGCAATGGCGATGACATTTTTTACTATTCCACCCAGTTCAACACCCACCATATCTTTACTGATATAAACGCGGAAGAATTGGTTATTGAAACGCAGCATAAGATCCTGCGCAAATGAGTTATGTTGACTTGCAACGACTACAGCTGTGGGTAGTCCCGCCGCAACTTCGCGCGCAAAAGAAGGGCCTGATAACACAGCAAAGGGACGTTCTGACCCAAGAATTTCTTTCGCGGTTTCATGAAGCAATTGTCCAGAGAAACGATCGATACCTTTTGTAGCCCAAGCGATGCGTGAATCTTTTTTGATAAGCGGCTTAATTCGCATGAGTGTTTCACGAAAAGCAGATGAAGGAACAGCAATTAAAATATCGTTAACATCTTTTAACGTTGCAGCGA
Source organism: uncultured Gammaproteobacteria bacterium (assembly GCA_963710715.1). GTDB lineage: Bacteria > Pseudomonadota > Gammaproteobacteria > DSM-16500 > DSM-16500 > CAVQBL01. Next base: position 123,335 of record CAVQBL010000018.1, read on the forward strand.
GATCAGCACTGACAGTCAATGATTCAGGAAACAAAATTCCTGGTAAATAGCGGCTATTTTGTTTTTCCGCGATCATGGTAGCGACCCGTTCTGGGGTGATGCTCCAGAGATGCACTTTTTGTCTGTTACGTGCCAAATGCAATGCTAGGGCAGTGCCCCATGAGCCTGCTCCTAGAATTGCAAATGGTTGATGCTCCATGAATCGTGAATCCTAATGAATTTTTCCTTCACCACTTTCTTCAGTTTTTTTGCTGGGTTGTTTTTCTTGAGATTCCAAATGTTGTGCATAGAGCGCATCAAAATTAACTGGAGCAAGAATAAGCTGTGGAAAACCGCCGCGCATGACGACATCGGATACAACTTCACGCGCATAAGGGAACAGAATATTGGGGCAGAAGCTACCTAGCATTTGGCGCAGTTGCTCGCTTTCAAAGCCTGCTACCATAAATATTCCAGAGACATGGACTTCGATAAGGAAAGCGGATTTTTTATTTGAAGTAACAGTCGCTGTTACAGATAAAATCACTTCGTGTACATTTTCTTGAATGCGATTGCTTTTGGTTTCAAGGTTGAGTTGTACTTCAGGTTTCCAATCTTCTACGAAAGTGTGGGGAGTGTTGGGTGCTTCGTAAGAAAGATCTTTAACATAAATGCGTTGCACTTCAAAATTAGGATTGTTGGCATTGTCTGGTGTGTTTGGTTGTTTAGCTGTTGTCATGATTTTTTCCTTTATACAAATGATAATTTTTTAGGTTAATAATTTCTGCAGTTCACCTGAACGGTCAAGGGCTGAAAGATCATCAAAACCGCCAACAGGTTTGTCATTAATAAAAATTTGCGGGACTGTACGACGCCCACTTAAACGCTCCATTTCTTCACGTTTTGCGGGATCCAGGTCTATGCGAATTTCATTGTATGTAATATTTCTCGATTTTAATAGTTCTTTTGCCCAATCACAGTAGGGGCAACTACTCTTAGTATACATAACTACTTTTGTCATTATTTATTCTTTTACTAAAGGTAAGTTAGCATCTCGCCAGGCGCGTATTCCGCCAGCGAGTAATTGTACATTATTAAATCCTTGCTGTTTTAATAGAGCCGTAGCGCGGGGTGAATCAGTGCCAGTCATACACACTATTACAATGGGTTTCGATTTAAATTTTTCTAATTTTTTAGCTTTTTCTTGAAAACTAGAGAGTGGTAGCGACATAGCATCAATAATGTGCCCACTCGCATAAGCTTCCGGGGTGCGTATATCAACGATTACGGCCTCTTCATGATTCATAAGGCGCGTCACTTGTGTTGGGTTCAGGCGCGTTCCTCCTTGCTTGAACCTAAAGAATTCAAGAATAATTAACGCAATAGCGACTGCAATGAGCGCTAAGCTCAGCATCCAATGGTGTTGAATAAATAAGGTTATATCTTGCATGGTATCACCTATCTGTGGAGGGAGGGATTATACACAGGCGGAAGCTTATGCATCAATCATTCTTTGTAATTTCTGTGTAATCAAGGTGATTTCTGCAGTAGTAAGTTGGGCAAGACGTGGATAAATGATTCTTCGAGTTGTTATTGAGCGACAGTGTTCTACTAAAGCGTAGCTCGTTGTTTCTAAGCTATCACGAGGAGAGAGTTTAATATGTAGGCTGCTAAATTCTGGGTAAGAATGGCTGCTGAGTGGGCAAATAAAAATAGTCGGTGGGGTAATGTCTAGAATTTTTTGCGCGCTTAAAATTACTACAGGACGTATTTTACCAATCTCTGCTGCTTTAGCTGGATCAAGCCTTGCTAAATATACTCCCCCTCGGGTTAAGAAATGTTTTTCATCCATTATTTTTCCTCAGTTTTTTTCCACCATTGGTTTTTATCTTTTGGTAATTTAACATTTAAGTCCTCATCTATTTCTTGGGATTCTTTTAAATAATCCGGATGTTTTTTCATGGCAGCAAAGCTTTCGGTGATAGCGTCGAGTTCAAGTTGTGCCTTCTGGGATTCAAGCTCATGTTCAATGGCTTGACGGATAAATTCAGCGCGTGAAATACCCAGTCGGTGTGCTGCATCTTGGCTCTCTTTGGCTAACTTATCTGGTAAGTGTAATGAAAGGGCGGTCATGATATTAATACCTATATCAAATATGATATCAATAAGTATATCATAAGCATGGCCGCGCACAACACCATACATCAATCTTTTTTACCCCAGCTGCTTTCAGTGTTTGGCAAAATTCAGAAATGGTATTACCTGTGGTGATAACATCATCTATCACAGCAATATGCTGATAAGAGAGTTTTTTCACAACAGCGAATGCATTTTTAATATTGCGTTGACGTTCGTTGGCAGGCAAAGTGGCTTGTGCAGCAGTATATTTAGTGCGTGCACATGCTTTGACATTAACCGGTAATTTTAAGTGTCGCGCGATAGGTCTTGCGATTTCTAAAGCTTGATTAAAGCCACGTTCTTGTAAGCGCTTAGGGTGTAATGGCACGGGTATAATGATTTCTGGTAATGGCTTATCTTGATACCAATCGGTTTGAATTTTCATTGCGAGCAATTCACCTAACACGCGAGCATAGACCAGTTGATGGTTAAATTTAAGCGCAAGAATGAGTTTGGTGATGGGAGATTCATACAGATATAGCGCATAGGTGGCATCAAAAGGCCGTGGTTGTTTTAAGCATTCACCGCAGAGCAAATGGGCGCTTATTTGACGGGGTACTGGCAATGGATTCGCGCAACGCGGGCACACTTGTGTTAAACTAGGCAAATCATGGTAGCAAGCAACGCAAAGATCTTGATGACGTGTTGCAGTATAATTACATAAAATGCAAACATGTGGTAAAACCCAAGAGTAAATTTTTTTGAAACTTTTCATTGTATCCTCTGCATGACTAAAAGATTTTTTTCAGAAAATATATCACCTAACGATTATGCGGAAACCGCAGTATTGGCACGCATGGTGGGTGAGCAACTGCTTGTGCAGTTAGAATTTATGACGCTACAACCCCAAAAAATACTCGATACAGGTTGTGGTACGGGATATTGCACGACTTTATTAAAACAACGTTATCCCAATGCTGAAATTATTGCCGTGGATAATTCTCAAACGCTGCTGCAATTTGCAAAACAGCAATACCCAACGATTGCTGACTGGGTTTACGCAGATGCAACAACTACTTCTCTGCAAAAACATTCAATTGATTTAATTTTCGCGAATTTGCTTTTACCATGGTGTGATGATTTGGAAAAAGTTTTGCAGGAATGGCGGCGGGTTTTACGTCCCGGTGGCTTATTGATGTTTACTGCCCTAGGTCCTGATACTTTACGTGAATTGCTTTTACCGTCAAGTCATTTGCCGAATTTTATGGATATGCATAATGTGGGAGATGCTTTATTGCATAACGGATTTGCAGATCCCGTGTTGGATGTGGAATATATTACTTTAACGTATCGTGATTTGGCGAAACTAACATATGAAATGCGTGCGACGGGGATGGTAATAGATGATGGCTCTCTTTTGTCTGTAGAAAAAAATCCGCAGGGTGTTTTTGCTTTAACGCATGAGATTATTTATGGCCATGCTTGGGGGGCTGCAGCAACACAGAATGAACCGGGAGTTTTTAAGATTCCGCTGGCGGATTTGCGGCGATAGTCACTCTATATATCAGCAGTTGTGTTGCGTTATACTAATTCGACTGGTTATTCCGAATTAAGGAAATCACGTGCAAGATATTTTTATTGGTGTGGATGGTGGTGCCACGCAATCGCGAGTGCGAGTGGAAGATCATGCGGGTACATTGCTTGGGCAAGCTGTCGGTGGCCCGGCAAATATTCGCGTGTCAGTGGATATGGCATGGCAGTCTATTTATCAAACACTAGATGAAGCGCTGAAACCTCATGCTATTTCGTTGGATAATAAAAATTACCGTTTTCATATTGGCATGGGTTTGGCTGGGTGCGAAGTGGCTGAGGCGTATTATACTTTCTTAAACAGCCCGCATCCGTTTACTACCATTCAATTAGTATCGGATGCACATGCAGCGTGTATCGGCGCACATGGAGCGCAAGAGGGTGCCATTATTATTGTAGGTACGGGAGCCGTAGGTTACCAAATTCAAGCGGGCAAAAATGCACGTGTGGGTGGCTGGGGTTTTCCGCATGATGATGAAGGCAGTGGTGCATGGTTAGGTTTGGAAGCAGTGCGTTTAACTTTTCAGTGGCTGGATCATCGCGGTGAGAAATCTCCATTAGTTGAAGATATATTTGCTTTTTTTGATAATAATTTGGATTATTTTGTCACTTGGTCAAACCGTGCGAATTCAAGTGAATTTGCACGCTTAGCCCCTATGGTGATTAATCATAGCCAACAAAATGAACCGGTAGCAGTACGGCTCATCAAAAAAGCGGCACAAGCCATTAATCGTATTGGTACTGCATTAGAAAAAATGCAAACAGATCAAAGTAAATCACTTCCTTGTTGCTTATTTGGTGGTATTGCGCCATTTATTGAACCTTGGTTAGATGAGACTTTACGCCAGCGCTTAGTGGAGAAACAAGCTGATGCGAATGTGGGCGCAATTCTTATGATACGAGAGCTTTATGACAATCACAAAAAAAAATAATTTCGCATTTTCAGGACTGCAAATTGTCACTGAACAAGGTGTTTTGCAAAATCAAGCAGTGATGGTGAATAATGGCGTGATTCATGCAGTGGGTGAAAAACAATCGCTATTAAAAAAAATTCCCGCCGCGGAATTATTAAATTTTCCTGAAGATTATTATCTGGTGCCAGGATTTATTGACATGCATGTGCATGGTGCCAATGGTAAAGATGTGATGGATGCTACACCTGCTGCGCTTGCAACTATCAGCGAAACATTAGTCGCGGAGGGTACAACATCATTTTTAGCAACGACAATGACAGCTGACATTGAGCAAATCGAAAATGCGCTGAAGGTGGTACGCGATTTTGTAAATGAGCAAGATAATTTCGCGACAGCAAAAATTTTAGGTGTTCATCTAGAAGGGCCTTTTCTTTCATCTAAAAAAATCGGCGCACAACGTGGCGATAAAATTTTAGCGCCGCAAAAAAAACATATTCAACGCTTTCAAGAAATTTCAGGTAATATTATTAAATTAGTGACTCTCGCACCGGAGTTGCCTAACAGCCAAGAATTTATTCACTATCTCAAGCAAAAAAAGATCATTGCATCGATTGGACATACCGATGCAACATTTGCAGAAACCATGGCAGCTATTGATGCAGGCTGTTCGCATGCAACCCATCTTTTTAATGCCATGCGTGGTATTCACCAGCGTGAACCCGGAGCTGTGACTGCAGCATTATTAGCAGATAATGTGATGGCGGAGCTCATTGTGGATGGCGTGCATTTGCATCCGGCTATTGTGCAACTCGCATTAAGAGTAAAAGGTAAAGAAAAAATTATTTTAGTGACGGACGCGATGCGCGCGAAATGTTTGCAAGATGGTCAGTATGATTTAGGTGGGCAAACGGTTATTGTTAAAAATAATATTGCGCAATTAGCAGATGGTACTTTAGCAGGTAGTGTTTTAAAAATGCCAGCCGCAATTCAGAACACATTGAAATTTACCGGATGTACGATTTCCGATGCCGTCAAAATGGCTGCAGAGAATCCGGCGCGTGCGTTAGGAATTTTTGATAAAAAAGGCAGTATTGGAGTAAAAAAAGATGCGGATTTAGTGGTGTTAGATAATAAATTTAATGTGATGTTAGTGATGTGTGAAGGGAGAATTAGTTTTACATCGGGTGTGACTGAGCGTGTTTAAGTTTTGCAGTTAAATGCTGCTGTTTGAGAAGAACTGCTGGCTGCTGTTGCAGCGGTGGCGACGCTAGGTGTCGCTGTTGCTTGAAATGATATGTTTTGCGGTATTGATATTTTAGCTTTAGGTTTAAATGGTTCTTCTATAAATTTTCGCATCTCTTCGTAAGCATTAGCGTCGTTTATGTTAATGGTAGAGAAGCGTTGGCTCCTAAATAATTGGAGTAGGTTGTCATCTACTAGACAAACTTCTCTTCGGTCGGGGTTATTTGTTCTATTAGGATTGCTCAAAATATATTGTTGGTACAGTTTTTCTAATACAGGGAATTTAAGTGTGTCGTTAGTAAAGTAGATATAGCTGAAATTTTCTGCGCCTAAACCTTTAAGAATGTTTTTTACTGTCAAAGGATCATCCGCTTGTTTGGCTTGCTCGGTAAGGTAATCACGTCCAGTTACGATGACTATCATAACTTTATTTATATTGGCAAGCTTAAATAGATTTTTAATTTTTTCTTGATTGTTGAAAGGCGTTGTTTTGCTATCTGTATTACTATCTTTATTATGATCTTTAGTATCAGCATCAACTACTAATGTACCATCAACATCAACTGCAAAAATTTTAGTTGGATAACTGTTTTCGAATTCCTTCGCTTTAGCGCATGGGATCTCGTCGTAGGGCACAGGCTGCTGTTTCTGGGTGACTGTTTTGCCCAGTGACTGATGGATAGTAGTAGTGGCGGAAGAATCACTTCGTTTTCGTTTTGGGCGGCGATTAGAGGACATAAATTTTAAAATCTAGTAATTAGTGTATTTATATTGTACATTGGAAGGCTTAAGGAATTATTAACGAGGAAATAGTGGTGTACGTTAGAAAAGTACCTTTAGAAAACACAATAGAAGAGTGGGCTGAAATATTAAGCAAAAAACCAATGACGGATGGGGATGCAATTGTCCGAGTCTTAGTCTCAAGATTTTTTGATGATTTTCATTTGATTCCTGAGACTTTGGATTTGGTAGAAGATTATGTTGGACTTGAACTGCGTTTAGAGTTCATACGCAAAGCAATTCAGCTGGATGAGGATTTGCAAAAAGTATTATTCCAGATAAATAGAGACTTCTAAACAGCAACATGATGCTAAGCGTGTTCAAGCAGCAGCGAATGCGATGACATTGTTGTTGGCGTCGGGAAGCTGGGATGGCGTCACGTGCCTATGGAATGTGAGGGATAAAAGCTTATTATGCGAATTTAGGTATCCGGGTAGCTATGTTAGGAGCGTTGCCTTGAATGGTGAGGGGAGTCTGTTGGCGTCGGGAGGTTTTGATGAAAAGGTGCGTGTGTGGGATACAAAGACGAACACTTGCTTGATGGTATTGCAAGGGTTCGAGAGTAAAGTAAGAAGTCTTAGTTGGCGGCAAATTGAAGCAGAACTTTTCTTGGTTATCATGAGCGGTAAAGTTGTTCAATATTGGCAAGTGTTTCTAGATAAAAAATATGCTGTGTTACACTGGAGCAGTTGCCAATTGGTTTTGAATGTATCTGGAGCTAATCTGGCGGGAGCCAAACTCAGTAAAGAAGATCGCGAGCTGCTCAAGGAACGGGGCGCTAACGACAATGAAGTTGTCGATGAAAAGCAATCTCAGCAAGAACAGCAACCTCAGCAACCGACACCCTGGGTATTAAATAATATATTTTCACCTCGTTCTGCTGCTAATTCACAACCTGGTTCTGTTAATGTACCACCTGAAATTAAAAGTGACCCCACTCGGCAGAATTCAGTAGTCCGACGTTAAAAAAAGAAAGTCCCCTCCTCTCCAACGCTTTTTGTTGGAGGGGAGGGTCAGGGAGGGGAGGTGGACACGCTGCGCTTTGTCCACCCAATTAAAGATGAATTGTTGGTTTCGTCACTGTTGCTTCTAAGCCTGATTCCGGTGATTGAGGAGTGTTGCTAGAAGAACTATGTTTAATTACTGGTGGATAAGTCTTGTGAAGCCGTGGCGAATATTCTTTGCTTCGAGTGGATTCTGCTATTCTAGCTCTATCAGTGTACTTCAGTGCTTCATCAGCATCACCTACTAAGTTATGAAGATTTGCTAGCCCTCGTAAAGCGTCAGTTCGATTAGATTGAAAGTCGGTGCTTGTTTCAAAAGCCTTTTTTGACAATGTAAAAAATAAGCTATTCTTGGAAACATTCTTTCCTTGTTGTTTTTCTTCTTTTAAACGTAAAAGATAAAGATCTCCTAGTCGGCTGTAAGCCCATGATGGCGACTGCGATTTAAGTTTATTTGCATTATTGGTTAAACGTTGAATAGCTTCTTTATAGGACTTTTCGGCTTGTTCATATTGTTTTTCAGCTTGCTTATTCTCTTCTGCGGAGGGAATGTCTGTAACTCTTCGAAGGCGCAGTGGCCTCGCTAATTTTGTATGGCAATCTCCTAAATGAACACAAGCTTCATCATGCACTGGATTTTTATTTATAACCATTGCAAATTTTTTAATTGCTTCCTCGTACTTCTCACATCGTTCAAGTCCCATACCCCAGTTATAGTGTATCTCTATATTATCAGGGTCCAATTCTGCTCCTTTTTCATAGTGACTCAATTCTATAGAACTGTCGCGCATATCTTGTCTATTATAGGCCAAACCTATTTTTCGGTGAAGTTCAGCTAATTTCTGCTTATTAGCTACGTCAGTTGGCTTTATCAAATCAATAGCTTTTTTATACTCTTCTATAGCTGCACTTAGATTTTCTCTATTAAATAAAGCCGAACCTTTATCAGCATGATGCTCTGGTGACATTGGAAAATCCTTGTGTTCCCGAGTTTCAGTATAGGGTTTTAAATCTGCAAAATATTGACGTATCTGTTCCAAATTTAAATATTTCAATACATCTTGCATAGATTCTATTTTATGTCCTCCTGGATAAGGAATGCTGAGGGTTAAAATTAAGGGATTGTGTTGGGTTGTTCTACCATATTTAGAAGTTTCGACAGGTATGGGACATGGTTGCTTCGTCATAAAATACACAAAAGCAACTTTAGCAACCTCTAAAGTTAAATTAGCTTTTATCTTCTTATAATTATCCCAACGAAAATCTATTTTTATTTCTTTTTCATCACTTCTGATTCTAAAGCGACTATTTTTGTAGAACCCTGCATCCACAGCTTTTCCAAACAAAGAGAGTGCTGCTTTCGGTAGGGGGTCATTATTTTGCAGGTGCAAATACTTTTTAATTAGATTATTAAAAACATTTTGCATAGGCATTGGATCAGGATCATTTCTGCTCTGGAATATTTTGATGAGTGTATCGGTATACTTTTCTGCTGCTTCTAACTCTCCTAAATCGATCAATGTAAGAGTGTAATTAATATGTGTACTGAGCCATAGCCATTTTTCATTTTTGTATATTCCAAATAATGCTTTACTTTCTTCTGGTTTATCACAAGCTGAGTAAATACTCATCATGCTATTTAATAAATAATTACCGTCTTCACTTAACAAATAATTATCGTCCTTACTTTGAAGGTATTTATTTTCACAGCAGGCGTGCCATATTTTTTTCGCATCATCGAGCAGTTTACTTACAGAGTCAGAATTTATATTGGAACTATTTTTTTGGACTTTTATTTTTTTGTATGTGGCATTCAAAGCAGCATGATGTGCCCATGCGCCAACTACCCCAGATACATTAGTTTTTTCCTTAAATAAGTTAAATAGTTTAACTGCATCTTCTTCTTGATCAAGATCTTGTAACGCTTTTATGACACGAGAAAGTGATATATCTGTTGGTAGTTTTCTAAAAAGAAATACCATATCTGAAAATTTGGCGAGATTTTTTTTTGAATCTTCTCTGCTTTTGGCTTCTCCTATTTGAAAGTTTGTACTTATTTCTTGGAGGCTGCTAAAATCATTTTTTAATTTTTGTAAGTCAATTTTATCTAGCATTTTTGGAGTTTTTGGTCGCGAAGATGAGCTTAATCTTAGATTTGTATAGGATTGTGTACGCCAGCTAGTCCCTGATGGACGATGACGTTTTTCATCATTTCCTGATCTATTTGATGATGACATGTGATCCTCATTAATTATTTAGTTTATATAGCTATGATAACTATATTTGATTAAGGAATTATTAAGATTCCATATAAAAACTGATTTTTTTAGGTTCAAGGCAACAACTTCTTTCTCTTTTTACGTAGCGGCTTATTGCGCATCACGCGTATGACATTTTGGGTTTTGCGAATTTTACGTAATACGCGAGCGAGGTGAGAGCGATTATGTACTGTAATTGTAAGTTGCACGATGAAATAGCGTCCATCAAATTCTTCGGCGTTAATATTTTCGATATTGGATTCGGCATTGGAAATAGCAAGTGCTAATGCAGCGAGACTGCCACGTTGATTGAGTATCTCAACATGCAAATTAACGGGGAATTCACCTTGTATACTCTCTTCCCAACGCAGTGATACATATTTATCAGGATCCTCGCGATATTCTGCGAGCTTAGGGCATTGTTCCATGTGTACTACAACACCGTGACCCGGATCGATGTAACCACCAATGGGGTCGCCTGGAATAGGACGGCAACATTTTGCATACGTGACCACAATGCCTTCTGTTCCTTTAATAGCTAATGGTATGGAAGTCATGTCTGCGATGAGTTCTGGTTTGGTTGGCATGTGCGCCAATTTTGCTACTTGTTTTGCTACTAAGAGTGCTGTGCGATTTCCTAATCCAACTTCTTCAAATAAATTATTCACGGAATCCAAATTAGAAGCTTCTATCACTGCCGTTAAATATGTAGATGGAACTTGAGAAAGATCCAAGCCAAAATTATGGAACGCTTTTTCAATGAGGCGTTTTCCAAGTTCGATAGATTCTTCACGCTGCTGTTTTTTCAAAAAATGTTTAATGTTACTGCGTGCTTTACCCGTGACAACAAAATTGAGCCACGCAGGATTCGGTCGAGCGCCTGGAGCGGTAATAATTTCAACTTGTTGTCCACTCACCAGATGTGTGCTTAACGGTGAGAGACGTTTATCAAGTTTGGTAGCAACACACGTATTGCCAATGTCAGAGTGAATAGCATAAGCAAAATCCACCGCTGTTGCGCCTGCGGGCAATTCTAAAATATTACCTTTGGGAGTGAAGACATATACTTCATCGGGGAATAAATCGATTTTAACATTTTCAATAAACTCCAGAGAATTTCTGGAGCTCTTATGCATTTCTAACACGCCTTTTAACCATTCTTTAGCGCGTAACTGTGCATCACTAAATACGGCTTTTTCTGTTTTATATAGCCAATGTGCGGAGATGCCATATTCAGCCATTTTATGCATTTCTTCCGTGCGCACTTGGACTTCGATTGGCACACCGTAGGGACCAAATAATGTTGTATGTAATGATTGATAACCATTGGCTTTGGGGATGGCAATATAGTCTTTAAAGCGTTGAGCAAGCGGTTTATAAAGATTATGTAATGTTCCCAGCACGCGATAGCATGTATCTACTTTATCAACGATAACGCGAAAGCCGTACATATCCATGATTTCTGAAAAGGATAAATGCTTGTCATGCATTTTTTTATAAATGCTATACAGATGTTTTTCGCGTCCCAGTACTTTTCCTGAAATGTTAGTTTTTTTTAAGCTCTTTTTAATTTCTTGATCGATGATTTCCATGACTTCTTGACGATTGCCGATGGCTTTTTCTACGGATTTTTTTAAAATACGGTAGCGCATAGGGTAGAGTGCGGCAAAGCCAAGATCTTCAAACTCTAAACGAAAAGCATGCATACCTAAACGGTTTGCAATGGGAGCGAAAATTTCTAGCGTTTCAAGGGAAATGCGGCGGCGTTTTTCGAGGGGTAAAGATTCAATAGTGCGCATGTTATGCAAGCGGTCGGCAACTTTGACGAGAATAACGCGGATGTCGCGTGCCATTGCCATGACCATTTTACGGAAATTTTCTGCTTGCGCTTGCGCGCGGCTTTCAAATTCAATTTGCGTTAATTTTGTGACGCCATCAACCAGATCGGCGACTTCTTTGCCGAATTTTTTCTTAATTTCTTCTTTCTCAACATAAGTATCTTCAATGACATCGTGTAAGATGGCGGCCATGATAGTGGGTGGATCCATGCGCATTTGTGCGAGTATCAGTGCAACAGCCAGTGGGTGGGTGATATAGGGATCGCCGGTATAGCGTTTTTGTCCTTCATGGGCGAGTTTTGCAAGTGAATAAGCTTGTTCAATGACGGTTATTTCAGCGTCATTTAGATATTCTTTTAATTCGTTGCGCAGTGATGTTAATTCATCCACGCAGCTTGTCTCCGGGATAGTGGTCATTTTTACCAGCTGATCTGTAGTGCATCTCTATTAATTATACGCTACAGTTGGAATGTTATGTAGAGCAGAAATCTTGATTATTCTTGCAGTTGTGATTTATGCAACAACGCCGGCTTGACCGCGATGACGAGTGAGTGATGATATGCAGCGACGCTACTTTTTTCAGAGAAGGCAACTTTACTCTGCCGCTTGATCATCGGATGTAGAGATTTCATGCTCACTCTGGGGGGCAACAACAGGGATAAGATCAGAAGCTTGATGTGCATCGCTGAAATCAACGTGACCCGTTGCAATTTCGCGTAATGCAACCACGGTTGCTTTGTCGTTTTCCCATGGAACAGTGGGATCAACGCTACCGCGCATGAGCTGACGTGCTCTTTTGGAAGCCAATAAGACTAATTCAAAGCGGTTAGCAACATTTTCTAAGCAATCTTCTACGGTGATACGTGCCATTTAATCATACCTCAATATTCAATGTTGGAGCAGTTTACCATTTTTTGCGTCTTGAGACCAGTTTTGGGTGGATATTTGTAAGACCAATTTAGGAATGTCACCTTTCTCCAATTTAGAAATGTCACCTTTTTGCTAAAAGGATTAGCAGCCTGAGTAACCATTGACTGCCGAATTTAGGTTAAGGCACAGGGACGGGGGCAAACTCTGCTATTAGCCTAGCAAATCGTATAGATTGTTTCTTTTGCAGTAAGCGGCCAGCGCGGATAATGACTTTTAAATCATTTAATGCGAGATCAAAGTCATCGTTTACGACGACATAATCGAATTCATGGACATGGGAAACGGTTTCTCGTGCATCCGCCAGACGTTCTTCGATAATCTGTGGTTTGTCTTGATTACGTTTACGTAAACGTTCAGAAAGATCAGCTAGCGAAGGCGGCAAGATAAATATGCTAATGCTATCAGGAAATAAATGTTTGATTTGTTGGCAGCCTTGCCAATCAATTTCTAAAATCACATCTAAACCTTGAGCGAGAGTTTGTTCAACCCAAGAGTGTGAAGTGCCATAATGATAATGAAAAACCGTTGCATATTCTAAAAAATCCTTATGGTTTATCATCCGGTTAAATTCAGCTTCATCGATAAAGTAATAATTTATGCCATGTTGTTCGGAGGGTCTTTTTGGGCGCGTCGTGTGTGAAATAGAAACAGTAATTCCAGGCAATGAATCCACGAGTGCTTCGACCAGCGTCGTTTTTCCGGTCCCGGAAGGGGCAGAGACAACATATAAATTTCCTGGCTCAGACCCTGATTCAAACATTTGTAGGCTCGTCTTTTGTTTGTTGAGAATGGGCGGCTCTCACGCGATCAATAATCGACGTGGTAGAAAGATTTTTTGTAACCCCTAACACTCTGACTTCGCCGCCATAGGCATAAACAATTTCAGCGCCTACGACTTGATCAACGTTATAGTCACCACCTTTTACTAATATATCAGGTTGAAGCAATTTTAACAGACGTTTTGGCGTATCATCCGCAAAAGCAATGACGGCATCGACAGCACTTAGGCTTGCTAAAACTGTCATACGCTGTTCTATATTGTTAATAGGCCGGCTAGCGCCTTTCAAGCGTTTGACGGATTCATCGTCGTTAATAGCAACAATTAAAAAATCACCTAATTGTTTAGCTTGTTGCAAATATGTCACATGGCCAGCATGCAGAATATCGAAGCAACCATTGGTAAAAATAACCCTTTTGTTGTTGAGTTTAGCTTCGCTGACAGCTAGTATCAGCTGCTCTTCGTTAACTATTCCAGCAGCGATATCTAGATTCGCTGTTCCAGCCAATGCAATTTTGAGTTCGGAAGAACTGACGGTGGCTGCCCCCAATTTAGCGACCACTAAGCTTGCGGCAAGATTGGCTAAATACATGGCATGATGCAGTGTAGCTCCCGCAGCGAGTGCAGTTCCGAGTGTTGCAATCACAGTGTCTCCTGCTCCTGTGACGTCAAACACATCACGCGCATGTGCAGGTAAGTGGAATTCTTCTTCGTTTAAATGAATGAGTGTCATGCCGCGGTCACCGCGCGTTAGCAATAGGGTTTTTATATCGTAAGTACGTAATAACTCGCGACCTTTGCTAGCAATTTCATGCTCGTTGCTGCAAGGTCCCATGATCGCTTCAAATTCTTTTAAATTGGGAGTAATGATATCTGCACCGCGGTAAAGATTATAATTAATGCCTTTTGGATCCACTAAAATGGGAATACGGGCGGCACGCGCATACTGAATGAGCTCTTCTGCACACTGCAGTGTGCCTTTGCCATAATCGGATAAGATGACTAATTTAGCTGTCGCTAAATGTTTTTTGAAGGCATGAATTAATTTTTCGAAGCTAAATGCTTTCAATTTTTCTTCAAAGTCTAAGCGCATGAGTTGTTGATGCCGACTAATCACTCTTAACTTAGTAATGGTGGGTACATGATCAAAACGCTGTATATCATGATTGATATGGGTAGCGGTAAGTTGTTGAGTTAAGGTTTTTCCGGCTTCATCGGTGCCTACTACCCCAATCAGGGTTGTGGCGGCGCCTAGGGCTGCGATATTGAGAGCAACGTTACCTGCACCGCCAGGGCGTTCGTCAGTTTGCTTAATGTTTACAACAGGAACGGGGGCTTCAGGTGAGATGCGCGCGGTTTCACCGAACCAATATCGGTCTAGCATGATATCGCCAACAACGAGAACAGAAGCTTGGCTGAAGTCGGGTAGTTGAAGGTTCATTATTTTTAGGGTATCGTTTAAAAAGTGTATAATTTTAGCATAGAGGAATGTTAGAATAATAGGTCTGTTGACAATTTATTGTAGTTTTCGGTATGGTGTCTGCATATATTTTTGATAACGAGGTTAAATATGAAATATTCATTTATTCTAATTGTGGCAACTTCCATTCTTTCTGGAGCTATTTTTGCAAAAAATTCAGCAAACATACAACAAGAAGAAAAACTTTATTGTCCTGAAAAAATTGAATGCGATGTAGCGGGAAAATTAGATTCTTGCAGAGCTATTGGAGGGAATCTTTCATATTGGGACTATATGAGAGAGGATGGCCGTGTAGAAAAAGGCACTTATCTTTTCCAAGAGGCATCTTCTTCTTATCAGCCGTCTGACGGGTCTTATGATGATTCAGAGTGTAATTATAATTTTAGAGTAAATTCAGGTATAAAAACTATAAGCTTAGGAGTAAAGCGTGGCGCCAATATAGAGGCCTTGGTTGACAATAGTATTTCTACAATGTGGAAGACCTCAGGTTATTCAGCTTCATGTGGCTCTTCTCATTTATCATGCCCATTTACCCGCACTTCTGCGTTGGGATTTTCATTCGATTATCGTAATCTTGAGCCAATGACATCAATACAAGTATATTCACATGGGTCAGCGATTACTGATCCTCAAAATATTGCGATATTTCATGGTAAATTATTAAACCATGAACAAGCCCTGCTTGCTTGCCCAAAAGACAAACAGTGTCCTATGGATATTATAGTTATGAATGATAAAAAGATTTCTATTGGTAATGTCATTGTAGATATGGAAAATAAAATGCAAATATTACAAATTACCCCAGTACCTAATTCGGGATATAAAATCACTAAGGCGAATGGCATTAACGCAATAGAGATTACAAAAGATTCATGATGCTCTCACGGCGCTTAGAAGCATTATTTATTTTTCTGAGCGCCCTGATTTTGTTTACGATTGGAATAAGTTACCAAGAAATTATTAGCTTTGAATCCCGTTTTTATCTATTTGCTTTAGAAATGTGGCGACATGGTATGAGTTGGTTTCCAATGACTTATCATCAGCCCTATGCCGATTATCCCGTTACCTCTACATCACTCATTTATTTGTGTTCCAAATTGATGGGAGAATTAAATAAATTTACCGCTGTTTTTCCTAGCGCCGTGGCGGCAGCCATAACCTTATCCGTCGTATATCTAATCGGAGCTTTGCATGATAGGCGTTTTGGATTGGCGGCGGTGTTATTTTTATTTTTTACCAGTATATTTTTAATGGAAGCCAGAACCATTTCATTGGATCAATACGTAACAGCAGTGACGACGATTGGTTTTTATCTCGCTTATTCTGCAAATTATTTAAAAAAGACCAAGCGTCTTTGGTTTATTCCATTTTTACTGATGTTGGGATTTGCTTTTCGTGGGCCCATCGGTTTAGTTGTGCCTACAGGTGTTTTATGTGGGTTTTATCTGTTAGATAAAGAATTTAAGAAATTTTTTATTGTGGGTTTTGTCGGTGCTTTCTTATTGGTTATTTGCAGTGCTGCTCAATTGGCAGTGGCTTATTCTGTAGGTGACATGTCTTTCGTACAAGATGTTTTGCATATGCAAGTGGTGGGACGGATGGATGGTGTTGATGCACCACCGGCTTATTTTTATTTTGTTAACAGCATAGGTGATTATGCAATTACGTATCCACTGGCTATTTTAGTTTTATTGGGTATGAGTGGATGCTTATTAAAGTTCAATGTGCCACAGGATGTTAAGCTGATACAAAAATTATTGGCTTGGGTGTTGATTATTTTGGTGGGTTTAAGTATTCCTGCAGATAAAAAAATGCGTTACATATTACCTATGGCGCCGGCTTTAGCTTTGATATGTGCTTATCTGTTTGTTGCGCCACAAAAATATTTTGTTTATTTGCGTCGCGCTTTTTATTGGGTTTGCGCAATTTTTCCGATTATTTGCATCGCTATTATTATAGTTGCAGATCAGAAAAAATTTCCCCTTAACTTTTCTTATCCAGCATTGATAGGTTTTTTTATTTTGTTGCAGTTAAGTATTTTGTTCTTTCATTGGCGTAGTCGAGATATGCATGTATTTTTTGTCGCAACCTGTGCATTTGTGATGGCGTATTTGCTGATCATAGAGCCAATTAATTTATATGCAAATCGTACACGTACATTTGCGGAACGAGTTGAAACAATGCGTCATGACCAGCAAGCAGCGTTGGTTTTTTATAAATTAAGAAAAGATGGGATGCCAATTAAATATTTATTGAATATGCCCGAAGAAGAAGACCCCAATTTTATTCATTCGTTAACAGAATTATTAAATTTCAAGCGTAAAGCTTTTTTCATTACGAGTAATGATAAGTTTTTAGAAATGCCGGGCGATGTATTGAAGTTATTTCGAGTGGTTGAGCATGGAAAAATTGGACATAAAGATGTGGTGGTTTTTTCGCAACGATAATTAATATCCGACAAAAAATATGACTATTAAAACGCTCACTATTCAAGGCTATCGTTCAATTCAACAATTGCACTTAGAATTAAAGAATATAAACGTTGTAACAGGTTCAAATGGGTGTGGAAAAAGTAATTTATACAAGTCTGTTTATCTATTAGCAAAAGCAGCAACGGGAGAATTGGCAAAAACACTTGCTCTCGAAGGTGGCATGCCTTCTGTTTTATGGGCGGGAAAGAAAAAAACCAAATCTCCTGTGCGTTTATTGTTAGGCCTTCAAACAGATAATTTTAGTTTCGAAATAGCGTGTGGGTTACCTGCACCGTCTATATCAAAATTTACTTTAGATCCCTTAGTGAAAGAAGAGTACGTGTGGTTTGGCGAGACACGCCGAGCGGGTAATATATTATTGGAGCGACAAGCAGGTAGTGCATGGTTGACTAACCGAGATGGTGATCGTGTTATGTATCCGGCTAGCTTGTCACAATCAGAATCTGTTTTATCGCAGTTACAAGAGCCGCATTTATATCCTGAATTGTTTGATCTGAGTAATGAAATAAAAAAATGGCGTTTTTATCATTATTTTCGTACGGATCTTGAGTCACCCATACGCATGCCGCAAATTGGTGTTAGAACGGGTGTGTTGAGTAATGATGGCCATGATCTTGCCGCTGCTTTGCAAACTATTATAGAGATAGGCGATCATCAATTGCTTTATGAAGTGATTGAGAAAGCATTTCCCGGGTCGCAATTATTAATTAATGTTGATGACAAAACCCGATTTGAGGTTCAGTTAAAGATGCCTGGCATTCTGCGACCGCTTGAGGCAAGAGAATTATCGGATGGTACCTTGCGGTATTTATGTTTAGTTGCAGCATTATTAAGTCCAAGGCCGGCTACATTGCTTGCTTTAAATGAACCAGAGATGAGTTTACACCCAGAGTTAATGCAACCCTTGGCTGAGTTGATCACATTAGCAGCTCGTTACTCGCAAATTTGGGTGACTACACATTCTCAACGTCTTGCAGAAATGATTACTAAAGTATCTGGAGAACAACCCATCAATTTGATAAGAACAGAGCGTGGTACAGAAATAGAAGGTGTGGATTGTTTGGGTATAAAATATTTGGGTTAAGTTAATAAAACCGTTTTTCGCCTGAGGGTCGTGTCTTAAAGCGTTTATATTGCCAAATGTATTGCTCAGGTTTGTAGCGAATAATTTGTTCTAAAGCACTATTAAGCTCCGTGGCATCTGCAACTAAATCATCCGAAGGAAAATTTTCAACGGCGGGTAACATCAAAACCTCATAACTGAAATTATCATTGCTGCGAAAAAAACCAAATGGAATGATGGCTGCGTCGCTGAGTTTTGCAATACGTGAAGCAGATGTTAACGTGGAGCAAGAGATCCCAAAAAAAGGTGCAAATACGGTTTTTTTCTTGCCTTCATCAATATCATAAGCATACCAAATGGGGATATTATTATTGAGTCCTCTTAGTACGTCACGCATTTTATGGCGTGCAATATAGTTTACATACGGTTTTTTGCGAAAATGCTCGTGTAAGTACGCAACAAAACGTTTTTTATGCGGTGTGTACATGACAGCAATAGAATGTTTAGCGGAAAATAGCTGTCCGACGATTTCTAAACAGTGAAAGTGTGGGCTGATGAAAACAACCCCTTTCTTTTTAGCGAGTGCTTTTTCAAGATGTTCTATGCCAGATACACTCAGTGGTAAGTTTAATTTTTCTTGAGGTGCCCACCATGCCATGGCTGTTTCAACAATCCCCATCCCTAGCGAAGCAAAATTTTTTTTAACTAGCTCGGTTTGTTGCTTGGGTGTCAGTTGAGGAAAGCATAGTTTAATGTTAGTTTCAGTGATGTGTTTCAGTTTACGTGAGCAGTGGTAAATCAATTTTCCCATACTTTTTCCAAGGGTGATTTGGAAGCGATAAGGTAATTTTGCTAATAACCAGAAACCACCTAAGCCTAGCCATGCGGGCCAGTAGATTGGGTTGAATAGAAAGAGGCGTTCTGAAAGCTTATTCATGATATTTAGATTGATATAAATTTATTGTACATATCATACCATTTTTTTAGTAATATTTAGCAAGCTTTGCCAAGCTTACAAAAAGAACTCGTCATTGCGAGCCTCACGCCTTAGCTTTATGTGAGACGTGGCAATCCAGAATGGTGATGAGTTATAGGCAGTACTGGATTGCGCAGCCTGCCCCAGCATGCTCTTAGCTGGGGTCGCAAAAGGCGCTCCTCGCAATGACGGGCAAGGAATAAGGAAATCCCATGCAAAAAAAACAATGTATTAATTATTTTGTTTCTGGACGTGTACAGGGGGTTTGGTTTCGTGCCAATACACAAAAACAAGCTAATCTCCTGGGAATAACGGGCTGGACACGTAATTTGCCAGATGGCCGTGTTGAAGTATTAGCATGTGGTGATGCAACTCAACTTGAAATGTTTTATACGTGGTTGCAAAAAGGGCCACCCTTAGCTGAAGTCACCCATGTGGCTCGCGCAGAAGTTCCTTGGCAGGACCATGATACTTTTGAAGTGAAATGATATAATCCTAGATTCGGTTATTACCAAGGACCCGTTGTTATGGAGCAATCGCTTACCCTGGTTTTACTTTATGCTTTACTGCCTGCATGTAGCATGGTTGTGGGTGGTGGGTTAGTAGCAACTCATTATTTACTTCGCCATAAAGCACGAAGTGCAATACAACATTTTGCTGCCGGTTCCGTGTTTGCGGCAGTATCGCTTGAGATCTTACCTAGAGTCGTGGGTAACGATACACCCTGGCAAATGGTGCTTGGATTCCTTCTAGGTTTGGCAATCATGTTTGCGGTGAAAGCATTGACGGAGTATTTGCGGTCAGTTGGGCAAAACGCCTCTACTGCATATTCGCCGGTTGCTACCTTTTCAGGGATTAGCATTGATTTATTTGTAGATGGCTTATTAATTAGTATTGCTTTCCTAGCAGGTGTGCAAGGCGGAATTTTAATTACTTTGGCACTGGCTATCGAAGAATTATTTTTAGGGATGAGTATGAGCCAACTTCTTGGCGATAGAAAAATTACTTACCCCAAACAAATGTTTATTATTGCCATTTTTGCACTACTCGTGTTGCTGGGAGCGTGGGCAGGTTTTAGTAGTATGCATGCTTTATCGCCGGCCCTAAATCCATTTATTTTGTCACTTGGGATGTCTGCATTACTTTATCTTGTAACCGAAGAGTTATTAACAGACATGCACGCTAAGCTAGAGACACCCTGGATCACAGCCACTTTTTTCTTAGGATTTTTATTTATTTTAATCGTTGAGACAGTGTGGTGGTGAAAATATAAAAATGAAAAAGCTACTGTGTTTGCTCGTCGTTTTGATTACTACAGTTGCTGCAACTCTTGCACAGGCAAGCCTGATTATTCCCGTATGTCTGACTTCTAATTCAAGAACAACAATTGGTACGATAAAGGCCGATGACACAATTTTTGGGTTATTGCTTACGCCCTGCTTGCGAGGTCTTTCACCCGGCGCTCATGGGATTCATATCCACCAATTCCCATTTTGTAGCGCATTGGGCGTTGATGCGGGTGGCCATTTCGATCCCAATAAAACCGGCCAGCATCGTGGGCCTTATGGCAGCGGCCATTTGGGTGATTTACCCGTATTGATTGTTGATGGCCGCGGACGTGCCACTTTGCCCATACTTGCGCCGCGTCTTAAATTATCTGATCTTTATGGCCGTACACTGGTTATTAATACGGGCGGTGATAATTATGCGGATATACCTTATCTAAATGGTGGGTGTGGGATGAGGATTGCGTGCGGGGTTTTTCCTGATTATTAGTAACTAATCACGCCGTCACTTATCACCATTCTGGATTGCCACGCCTCACATAAAGCAAAGGCGTGAGGCTCGCAATGACGAGTTCTTTTTGTAAGAATTGTGAATAGTTACTATATTTCAATCATTTCAAAATCATCTTTTGTAGCGCCACATTCCGGACATTGCCAACTGGGAGGTACATCTTCCCAACGTGTACCGGGGGCAATGCCATCATCTGGCCAGCCATGTTCTTCGCTGTAAATAAAGCCGCAAAGCAAACACATGTAACGTTTATATTCCATTTTCTCTTAACTCTCTAAAATTAATTTAACCGTTATGATACAGCATCACCGTTCTATCCTTCTTGAGCAAATTAACGCCTTAATCTTTTATTACTGTCAGAAGTAGGGGTTGCATCTTCATTCAAGCTTCTTGTGTAGCCTAAAAAACGCATCGGATTACTAGAACTTGATGAAGTTTCTTGTCTCTCAACTGTAGATCCTTGTTTTTCATCTGTTGCTTTTCTTTTACGTTGAGAGGTTGAGCTTTTAATCGTGCTATTCTGAATATCATTAGAGCTCTCAGCAGATAGAGGATCAAAAGTATCTCCATTTTCTACCGCCATTATAGATGAAGGTAAGAGAGAAGTTTCTTCTAAAGACATTTCTGTATCATCTTTATCATCATTCAAGCTTCTATTTGAGCTATCAAAACTTGATGAAGTTTTTTGCCTCTTAATTGCAGATTTTTGTTCTTCTTTTTTATCTATTTCTTTTTCGAGTTGAGAGCGCAACCTTTTAGTTGTGTTACTCTCTCCTTTTACAGGCTGAACATCATTAGACTTCTTTGCAGATAATAAAAAATCAATCATATCGTGGCGATCATTTTCTATTGCTAGCGTAAGCGGCGTAGCACCATCCTTGCGAGTTGCATTCACTTGAGCACCCGCAGCCAAGAGCAGCCTAGCAATTCCCACATGACCCTTTTTTGCGGCAATATGCAGCGGAGTATTACCATCCAGCAGATTCAGGTCAGCTGCATTCACTTGGATACCCGGAACAGCCAAGAGCAGCCTAACAACTTCGACATGACCATTTTTTGCAGCAACACAAAGTGGGGTCAGCGGATACTCATGATGGTAATCCTTATCCCAACCAATTTCATTCACTTTAATCTCTGGAACATCCAAGAGCCGCTTAACAACTTCGACATGCCCCTCCCGTGCGGCAACATGCAGCGGGATAAGATCACTCGGGTTAGCTGCATTTACTTGAAAATCCGGATTTGCATTCACTTGAATACCAGGCACAGCTAAAAGCAGTTCAACTACTTTCAGATGACCATAATTAACAGCTGCACAAAGAGGAGTGCCTTGCTCAAAAACCATGTCAACTTGAATATCATTAACTGGAATACCCTTAGCAGTTAAAAGTAACTTGACCACTTCGGCCTGCCCTACTAGAGCAGCAATGTATAACGCTCTGCCAAAATTTTCAGCCACAGCACTGTGCAAATTACTCTTTAATAAGCTAGAAATCTGACTACTTTGATTCAACAATGCAGCCCAATCTAATAAGGAATGACTGTAATGATCACGCGTAAAAATATCAATTATTCCATTATTACTTTTATTGCGCTTAAAAGCTTCGACAGCTTTTTTAAAAAAATAATTTAATATAGATTGACTACCATGGCGACTCTCCCAATCGGAAAAGAGACTCTGTTCTTGAGATATACTATACCCGTGATATTGGAATAGTTTCTTAAAACCCATTTTAGCTTTCCTCACAAACTCTCCATCGTCTTCTTTGAACGCTATTATGGTTCTTATACTAAATCTATCAACAAACAAACTAGTAATAGAACTAGCAATAGACCCACATTCTTCATTAACATAGCGCGTAAACAGTTGGTAATAGTCCGCTTCAGATTCTTTGCTATCTATCGAATAAAAGTTTTGATAATAATTTTGGAACATTTTATATTTTTTAGGATAATGTTGCCTAAGTCGCTCTTTCCATAAGACTTGATTTGTTTTCACTACCTGATAGTTCTCTTTGGATGTCCTGGCAAAGTGCACAAGTGCCTCAATGCCTAAAAAAGATAAAATATAATTTGTAGTATCTGTATTGAATCCTGGAACCATAAATCTGTTTCTCATATTATAGTATAAACCTCGTTTTCGTTATCAAGCCACATCCACTATATCAAAATCAGGAAACAATAATACAGCAGGATAGACGTGCAATGCATGCTTTTTCCCATCTACGGAGCGTACTAAAGGATACTCCTATAGTTGAGCGGCTTCTCCTATTCGATATAACCCTGTTTCTCGAAAGCGACTCTTGGGGCTGACCTCAACGATGTTTTTTTCGTCATTAGAGGGTATAATGTCACGGGACGACTGCTGAGATCTGCTCTTACACATGAGGTTGATCATTATGACCCAATCAAAAATGTTATTCCAAGAAGCTCAACAATATATTCCTGGCGGTGTGAATTCTCCGGTGCGTGCATTTTATGGGGTTGGGGGAGATCCTTTATTTATTAAATCCGCGCAAGGAGCTTATCTAGTTGATGTCGATGGCCTTGAATATATTGATTACGTAGGATCGTGGGGACCCATGATTGTAGGTCATGCTCACCCTAAAGTTATTGAAGCAGTGACAGCGTGTATGCAGAATGGGCTGAGTTTTGGTGCCCCGACGGCAATCGAAGTCGAGTTAGCAAAAAAAATCTGTCAATTAATCCCTTCCATTGAACAAGTCCGCATGGTGAGCTCAGGAACAGAAGCGACGATGAGCGCAATCCGTTTAGCGCGCGGATTTACAAAACGTAATAAAATTATCAAATTTTCAGGTTGCTATCATGGCCATGCGGATTCACTTTTAGTTGCTGCTGGTTCGGGTGTTTTGACATTAGGTATACCAAGCTCTGCGGGTGTCCCTGCGAGTACGGCAGAGCATACCTTGGTTGCAGATTTTAATCGTTTAGATACGGTGACTACCTTATTTAAAAAATACGGTTCTGATATTGCTGCTGTGATTGTTGAACCTGTGCCTGGAAATATGAATTGTGTTCCGCCTGCAGGGAATTTTCTGTCTGGATTACGTGAACTCTGTGACCGGCATGGCAGTGTATTAATTTTTGATGAAGTGATGACAGGATTTCGCGTTGGATTAGGTGGCGCACAAGCGCATTTTAAAGTGCAGCCTGATTTAACCACGCTTGGAAAAATTATTGGCGGTGGGATGCCCGTGGGTGCATTTGGCGGCCGTGCAGATATCATGAAATATATTGCACCACTGGGTCCAGTGTACCAAGCAGGAACATTGTCTGGAAATCCCGTGGCTATGACCGCAGGATTAGTCACTTTAGAGTTAATTTCGGCACCGAATTTTTATCCACAACTCGAAGCAATCTTGAATAAACTATTGCAAGGATTAGTTGAACGTGCGCAAGCTGCAGATATTCCATTTCAAGTGACATCGGTGGGCGGAATGTTTGGATTTTTCTTTACGCAAGCAGAAAAAATCACTACTTATGAAGATGTAAAAAATTGTGATATTGCACGGTTTAAACAATTTTTCCATGGTATGTTACAGGAAGGCATTTATCTTGCGCCATCTGCATATGAAGCAGGTTTTATTTCTTCAGCGCATGGCGAAAAAGAAATTGCTAAAACATTGGCGGCGGCGGAGAGGGTGTTTGAGGAGCTTACAAAATGCACGCAATCGTTGCGGGTGGAACAGGCTTAATTGGGCAAGCATTGATTCATCACTGGCTTACAAAAAATTATAAAATCACAGTCATTGGTCGGTCACGAGCAAAAATTTCTAATCTATTTGGCAATCGTGTGCGTGCCATAGAGCGTACTGAACTTTCAACAGAATCATTTCTGGATGCAGATGTGGTAGTGAATTTAGCAGGTGCTGGAGTCGCTGATCGACGCTGGACTTCTTCGTATAAACAAGAAATTTTAGACAGTCGCGTTGGCCCTACGCAGCGCATATCGACATTATTAGCATCGTTAGGCCAAGAAGCACCTCCCTTATTTAATGCCAGTGCTGTGGGTATTTATGGATTGCAACCACAGAGTCCTACAGGTCTTCCACCGCGATTCGATGAAAATACACCTATCGATTGGAATGCAGCACCGGATTTTTTATCGCATGTTGGACGCGAATGGGAAAAAACGACACGCATTGCAAGCGACAAAGGCGTGCGAGTGGTTAATTTGCGATTTGGCGTGGTGCTTACGAAAGAAGGTGGAGCGTTGCCTAAAATTGCACGGCCATTTTATTTTTTTATGGGCGGCCCAGTTGGCACAGGCCATCAGCCTTTTACGTGGGTTTCCATCATGGATTTAATCTCAGCCATCGATTTTCTTTTAGAAAAAAAATCTATTTCTGGGCCAGTTAATATTGTTTCCCCACAGAGTGTCATGCAAGCTGATTTAGCACAAGCAATTGGCAGTGTGTTGCATAAGCCAAGTAGGATGCGTATGCCAAGCTTTATGTTTAAAACATTATTGGGAAGTGAAATGGCTCAGGAATTACTTCTCGAAGGACAAAATGTTTATCCACAGCGCTTGCTTGAATCTGGGTTTAAATTTTCTTTTCCAGAAATCACAGAGGCATTGAGCTATATTTTTGAATCTAAAGCAAGTAGTTAACGTTCGTATTGCCCAAGCACCAGGGTAAAAATAGTGAAATTTAGTGGAATATGGTGGGTTAATAGTGAGCTATTGTATTGACTAGATATCAGTAGAAAGGCTATACTTATTGACGACGGGTAAGTCCTAGTTTTATGTGCCAGGAGTGAAGGCCTTCCATCGGTTGACCTGATGATCTCTTGGGGTTCGCATAGCGGGGTCCGTCTTTTTTTTGCCCTGAGTTTCATACTTTCTCTCGGAAAGAATGAATTCTTGAAATTGACTATACCACTGTAAGTCATTAAATTCATGTTTTCTAAAAAATCCATAACAAAACATATCGACTGCTTGTATACCTAATCCTTCCTGAGAAACTTCGTGAGTAATATTGAGAATGCAGTCTATTGGGAGCAGCAAATTTAAGCTGGCGCGAAGATAATTATCAAAATCTTTAATTACTTTTTTGCTTTGGCATTTGTCTACAAGCAATGAAACTGTTTTGGCGTCCAACAAATTAACCTCTTTTAGTATTTCATGGACGAGAAGGCCATATAATCGTGTTCGATCAATTGGAGTAGAAACGTTTTTAGCAAAATTAATCTTATTTAATACAATGGCATGTAGTTGCCATCCAGCGAATTTTTGCATCATTGTAAGAAAGTGCTGTTTAACTGCTAACGACGTGTCGCTGCCTTTTAGCTCATGAATCAATCGTGATTTACCTTTTTTACGATTCATTTGTTGTATGGTTTTTCTAACAGCCGCTTTGATTTTTTTTGCTATTAAGATATCTTCACATACTAAAAGAGTGATTATAAAATATTTTGAAGGTGATTTTTCATGAAAATCAAATCCCAAATCTCCTGATTTATCTAAGTAGATAGATTTTTTTCCATGATTTTTCCCTAGTGCTTTTGAATTCTAGTTAGGTTTAATACCTCGGCATTTTAGGATCAATTTCATTGGCCCAAGCTTGTATTCCGCCTTTCAGATTGCTGACTTTGGAAAATCCATGTGAGAGCAAAAATTCTGTAGCGCGTCGACTTCTGCCGCCTGCGTGACAATGCACGATGATGTGTTGAGTAGAGTCAAGCTCATTAAGACGGCTAGATAGCTCTGCCATTGGAATGAGGTGGCCACCGAGATTACAGATAGCGTATTCATCTGGATTACGTACATCCAGTAAAAAGAAAGTGGCATTTTTTGCTTTGAGTGTTTGTAACTCTTTTACGGTAATTTCATTCATATTCATACAGTGCCCCATGGTTTTAAAATAACGAGAAGAATAATTCCGACTAAAATAATCACTGGCACTTCATTCAGCCAGCGAAAAAATACATGGCTATGTTGGTTGCGATTGTATTTAAAGTTATAAAGCAGTTTGCCTAAGTAAATATGATAAATTATTAGTAATAAAACTAGCCCGAGTTTTATGTGCATCCATAGCATATGCATATAAACGCTAGGGTTATAACTCAATAGCCAAAAGCCAAAAATGAGTGTAAAAACGGCGCCCGGTGTGGCTATGCCATAATATAATTTTCTTTCCATGATTTTGAAGCGTGCATCGCTAATTTCGTCATTACTCATGGCATGATAAACAAATAGCCGTGGCAAATAAAATAAGCCACTAAACCAAGTTACCATGAAAATAATGTGAAATGCTTTAATCCATAACATGTTTTATATCCTACATCTGAAAATCATGTATAATATATCTTTAAATAACGCCAGTATTACATAATGAATAATACACTAGTTTTTACCAACAATGCAGCTGCCAAAGTCTGGGAGCTGATTCAAGAAGAAGGTAACTATAACCTTAAATTGCGTGTTTATGTCACGGGCGGTGGCTGCTCAGGATTTAAATATGGATTTACCTTTGATGAAGTGGTAAATACCGATGATACTGTTATTGCTAAAACATTAGAGTCAGAAGAAGATGAAGAGGATGGCGAGGGAAGCCATACGGTTAATTTATTGATTGATCCCATGAGCTTTCAATATTTGGCTGGCTCTGAAATTGATTATAAAGAAGACCTCGAAGGTGCTCAGTTTATTATTCGTAATCCTAACGCAAAAACCACGTGTGGCTGTGGATCGTCGTTTTCGGCCAATTAAAAAGGTTTAATTATTATGTCTAATCCATCACGCTCAAAAGCATTTAGCCCAAGCTATCCTATAGTTGTTATTAGTTTATGTGCTGCTTTTCTTTTTTATAAATATGTACTGCAAATTTATCCTAGCATTATCACTGATCAATTGATGAGAGAATTTCAATTGACGGGTGCAGGATTAGGTAATCTTGCTGCTACATTTTATTATGCATATACAATCACACAATTGTTTGTTGGAGTGATATTAGATAAATACAGTACCCGTTGGATTACATCCTCAGCGATTTTTGCATGTGCATTAGGTGTATTTTTATTTTCATATGCGCATACGGGATTGAGTGCGGGTTTGTCGCGAGGATTGATGGGCGTGGGTGTCGCTTTTGCAACGGTTGCTTACATGAAATTAGCGGCGGGGTGGTTTCCTCCACGGCGTTATGCTTTTGTGAGTGGATTATTGGCGACAGCTGCGATGGCGGGTGCTGTGTTTGGCCAGGCCCCTCTGGCGTGGTTTATCAGTTTATCGGATTGGCGGCAAGCTTTGTATGTGGTTGGATTGGTGGGTTTTGCTCTAGCAATATTATTTGTAATTATTGTGCGTGATGCTCCTTCTCCTCTGCAATTGAACACGGTGAAGAAACCTCCCTTCTCTTTGAAAGAGGTATTAGCAGTGCTAAAAAGTAAGCAAAATTGGCTGCTGACTTTGTATTGTGGCTTAGCATTTGCACCGATCGCCGTTTTTGGCGGCTTGTGGGGACCTCCGTTTTTGCAAACGGCGTATGGTTTGAGTAAGACAGAAAGTGCTTGGATGGTGTCATTGATATTTATTGGATTGGGAGTGGGGAGTCCAATTGTCGGTATGTTTTCAGATCATTTAGCTAATCGGCGTAAGCTCATGATGTATTGCACTTTGCTGTCATGTGCAGCAATTATTCCAGTACTTTATTTTCATCCTATGCCGATTTGGCTATTAGGAACGCTGTTATTTATTTTTGGTTTTGCTTTAGGCGCTTTTATGTTGGTGTATACCTTAGGTAAAGAATTAAATAACCCTTTTTTAACTGCGACAGTGATTGCTATGTTGAATACAAGTGATGCAGTATTTACTGCTATTACTGAACCAGGAATTGGTAAATTATTAGATTTAACTTGGGATGGTAAAATTGTTAATGGTGTGCATTATTTTTCATTATTCGGTTACCAAATTGCGCTTTCCGTTTTGCCGCTTTATTTGATCCTTGCAGTATTGTCGCTTTTATGGGTAAAAGATACACCTGAATTTAAAAATCAGAGAGGATAATCCAATGATAACTCTACAAACCAATTACGGTGACATTTCTATTGAATTAGATTTCGAGCATGCACCGGAAACCGCAAAAAATTTCTTAGCTTATGCAAAAGATGGTTTTTATAATGGAACGATATTTCATCGTGTCATCAATAATTTTATGATCCAAGGGGGTGGGTTTGATGCGGATATGCGTCATAAACCCGCGGGAAAGAATATTCAAAATGAAGCAAAAAAAGCAACAGCGAATAAGCGCGGGACAGTTGCGATGGCGCGCACTTCGGATCCACATTCTGCGAGTACACAATTTTTTATTAATGTGAAAGATAACGATTTTTTAAATTTTACTTCGGAGTCACCCAATGGTTGGGGCTACTGCGTGTTTGGTAAAGTCATTGCTGGCATGGATATTGTAGATAAAATTAAAATGGTTTCAACAACGACGCGTACAGGGCATCAAGATGTGCCGGTGCAAAATGTGGTTGTTGAGAAAGTGACGGTGGATGAAACCTAGCTATGACGACGAGGTGTGTCGCGCATTATAGACCCATTTAAATTCCTACTATCCATAGTCCCCAAGCACCGAGTAATGCATGTGCTACGATGACTCCTGCCAGTGTACGATGGCGGCTGTATAGCCAACCAAAATAAAGTCCGACAATAAATACCATAAAAGATAGCCAGAGCGATAAAAATAAATGTATTGTGGCAAACATCAGATTTGAAATTATAATGGTTTTGAGTAGTTTGTGTTTGCCCGTTAAAAATTCTTCCAATGGCCCTTGTAAACCGCCTCTTGCTATCATTTCTTGTACGGGCGAAATCACTAATAAGTAAATAGCTAAAGAAATAGACCATGTTGTCAAAGGTGTTGCAGTTGGATTGGATCCTATGATCCATTTATAAGGTTCAAAGAGTGGGTGGCCAGAGTAATTGGGTAGTGTATGAATGAAAACCCATTTTACAAATAAAACCATAACGCACGCAATCAGAGTGAAAAAAATGGCTTCTTTTACTGCTTCTTGCCAATGGTGTGTGGTGAACCCAAAAGCACTGAGCGGCAAATGTGAAGATTTTACAATGAAAAAATAAAATATTAAAAAAATGCTGGTAATGGCAAAAGTGACTGCGCTCGGATTAATTATTTTTTCTAAATAAGTAAGCCCACCTAGAGCGATGCTGAATAGGCAAAGTGAAACAATCACATTGATCATGAATGTTCCCATCGACATGCGTATTTTATATTCTTTGATTTGTTTTTCTAGAGTTTGGATAGCAAAGTCGTTTGTTTGCCTAAGACGAGTACTTAAGTTGTTGGCGATATTTAATAACACTTTATTAAAACGCGGGTTTTGATCAGCTAATTTGTGTAAAATATCAAACGGAATACGCAAAAGGCGTACAGCTGTAGTGGCTCTGATAGATGCAGAGCGAGGACCTTGATCAAACAAAGCAAGTTCACCTACTGTTTCTCCGGCAATTAATTGCGAAATAGCATGTTTGCGATGAGAGACTTTATCTAGTTTAATGATTTCAACGCGTCCTTCGATGATAATAAATATTTCCTTGGAGCTGTCTCCTTCGTGAAATAAATATGCTCCTTGGTCAAGGTGGATTTCACTGGAGATGTTAATGAGTTGTTGCAATTGCTCGTCGGTTAAAATAGAAAACGCAGCATTTTGACGAAGCAGATTGTAATAATCAGGAGAGGTCATTTTTCTTTTCCTAGAAATATGGGGTCCTGGTACTGTCATATTATTACCCACATCTCCTTCTGCCACACGTGTGAGCGCTGAAGTTAGATCGAAGCCCCGTCATTGCGAGCCCGCGCGCGCTTTTTTGCGCGGGCGTGGCAATCCAGGGAGCACAAAAACGTTCCCCTGGATTGCTTCGCATGAAAAGCACATGCTCGCAATGACGGGGCTTCGATCTAACTTCAGCGCCCACCGCACTCATTGGCATAGTCAGGAGAAATTTTGAGATGTGGGTAATGATATGGGTACTGTATATGTTTTTCAGGATGACGACAACCTCCGCGCTATAACATGCTTTATCAATAACATTTGTGATGCAGAAGCATTTTTTATTTTTAATTTTTGTTTAAAAGAATGTGCGCCGAGGTTTTTTGCAAGTATCCCCATGATTTCGTCAGCAACGGATGGCGTCAAATTCATGGATTCTAGATTGATCTCTATCGTGTCATAGGTTTGTAATAAAGAAATAATGTGTTCACGTACTTTGGCTGCATTTCTACGAGAAGCTTCATTTTTTATGATATCTTTTAATTTTAATTCAATCGAAGAAGTCATCTTCATTAAACCCTTGAGGCAACGGCCAGCTTTTATATACGGATCCTACATTTAGTTCTTTATCCATTTTCCATTCTAAAATGAGTAATGTTCCATTCCATTTGCAATCCGTTTTTTCGGAAGCGGATTGTTCTTGCTCAAGCCAAAATATTTCATCTCCGGAAAATAACGCGAATGTTCCGCCACAAAGTTTCATTAAATCTTTTGCTAACGTTAAGCCATATCCAGAGTGGCCTTGATTGGGTTTGCTGGTTATACCGTATTCGGATGCAAGTTCACACGCATTACGTTTATTTAATGCGGGATGTAATTCGCTATTCCGACTCAAAGAGTCCCTAATTCCTATCCCTGCATCGGCTATCGCTACTTGCAACAATTTTGCTTTAGGCCAGCTTTGGGCAGCAACCAAACAAGGCAATTCTTTTTTTGCATTCGCATGATCAAAGAAATTGTTTACGATTTCTTGTAAACATGCACTAAGTGAATTTTTAATTTCTTCCGATGTATTTTTTTTGATGATTTTTGCCAGCTTATCGACAACATCATTCACATTTCTTTTGTTTTCACTGAAACTATGAATCGGTAAAAACTTTTCTTCGGTTGCATTTTCTTTTACTGTGTTAGATGCTTGACCTCCTATTGACTCCCATAAGTGCATTCTTATTGCGTAGCTTTTTAATTCATCTGGCAATTCTAAATTATTTTCTCCTGCTTTTTTAAGTGATAATGCCAGTGTGATTAAATGGTAGGGTTTTAAAAATTTGGGCCAGGTGAGTTTTGCTTGAGGTGAGGTGTTAATTTCATTGATCCAGTTATACAGTTCCATGGGGTTTTATTGTTGTCCGTAAGAGTGAATGACGAGTGGGGGGGGTGCATTTATGTTGCTATTGTATTATATCTATGTTAATAAAATCTATAAAAAGTAGCTCGTCAGCTAAAGCGTGAGGCTCGCAATGACGGGGTGAAAAAATAACATAAGGGAAGTGTGCAAGCAATGATTTCCATCCAAAGAGTTATTAAAAATATTTTTTTAGCCTGTTATTTTTTCTCTTCCTTTGCTTATGGGGCAGACCAAGAACCTCCTAAAGTAGGCAATTTCATGTTGCCCAATACTCAACAACCGGGTTCTTTAATAGGTCTTGGCCAAAATATTATAAATAAAAAACAAACGCAATGGAGTTTAATTGCTGCTGATTTTGGTGGGGTAGGAAAGTATTTTACGAGTGTTATTCCTATTCTTAGGTATGGAATGACGGATGATTTAACGTTTGGTGTGAGTGTACCTGTCACTCCAATACAAAAAGAAAATAAGAATCGTTCCGCGGGGTTAGAAGATGCATTCTTGCAATTGGAGTATGCTTTTTACGGAAAAAGTACGTATTGTTTTGTTGATCAAGCAACCATTCTGGCGACTGTTTTTGCTCCTACAGGTTCTGCTAAAAAAGTTCCCGCGACGGGGAATGGTGCGACGAGTTATTTGTTAGGGGGCTCATTTGAACGTGTATATACCGATTGGTTTTTCTTTACTTCTTACGCAGCAATTGTTGCACAATCGCAAAATGACACACGCTTTGGCAATATGTATTTGTATCAAGGCGGTTTAGGTAGAAATATTTTTAATATCGATTCCAAATGGATTTTCGCAGGGATGGCTGAGGTCGATGGTGATTATTCAAAAAGAAATAAAATCAATGGTACAACGGATCCTAACTCAGGAGGGAATGTTGTGTACGTGATGCCTTCTCTGTGGCTTTCTTCAAAGGACTGGATTTTCCAGCTTGGCGTTGGATATGCGGTTACACAGAATTTATATGGAGACCAAAAAAGAAATACTTATTTGGTCGCTGCACAGGTTCAATTAATTTTATAATAAGGTTACGCTGTCACACGCCCGTAAACATCTTCAAAGCGCACAATATCATCTTCGCCTAAATAACTTCCTGATTGAACCTCGATAATCTCAAGGTTATCTTTACCCGTGTTTGATAAACGATGCTTAACACCTAAGGGAATATAAGTGGATTGATTTGCATTGATAATAAATACTTCTTCACCGCGTGTTACTTCTGCGGTCCCACTGACTACAACCCAATGTTCTGAGCGGTGCTTGTGCATTTGTAAAGATAAGCTTGCACCCGGTTTAACAGTGATGCGTTTTACTTGAAAGCAGTCTGATTTATCCACTGTTTCATAATGTCCCCAGGGACGATAAACGCGTCTATGTAAATCTGTTTCAGAGCGTTGTTTTTGCTTGAGAAGAGCGACTACATCTTTTACAGCTTGGCAGTTATCTTTGTGCGCAACTAACACGGCATCCGGTGTTTCAACAACAATGTGATCGGTTACGCCAACCACAGCAAGCATACGACTTTCAGCGCGCAAGTAAGAATTAGTGACTTGTTCAGCAATGACATCGCCCTGCATGACATTTCCATTTTGATCCGGTGTTTGAGCTTCCCATAGCGCAGACCAAGAGCCGACATCGCTCCAAGCTGTATTTAAAGGAATGAGTATGGCTTCACGGGTTTTTTCCATGACTGCATAGTCAATTGAATTACTCGGGCATGTGGCAAATATTTCTTTATCCAGACGAATGAAATCTAAATCTTTTGTCATTTGGCCAAGTGTTTTTTGGCAGGCTTGTAAAATGTCAGGTGCATATAATTTAAGTTCTGCTAAAAAACGCGAAGCGCGGAACATGAACATTCCACTATTCCAATAATATTGTCCTGAAGCGACATACGTTTCAGCGGTTTCTTGATTGGGTTTTTCAATAAATTGTGCAACATGATAGGCGCATGCATTATCTATCGAAGTCCCGGTTTTTATATAACCATATCCCGTTTCGGGTTGAGTGGGTTTAATACCAAAGGTAACTAACTTCCCTACTTGTGCGTAATTTGCCGCTGTATTCACAACAGTTGTGAAGTGCTCAATATCTTTGATGACATGATCAGCTGGTAAAACTAATAATAGAGGATCGTTACCATTTTGCGTAGCATAGAGGGCAGCAATTGTTGCAGCAGGTGCAGTATTCTTTCCTGTGGGTTCTAAAATGATGGATGCTTTTTCAATGCCAATTTCTTGTAATTGTTCAGCAACGAGAAATCGATGGTCTTGATTACAAATGACTAAAGGTGCGGCAAGATTCTCAATTGCGTGAGTGCGTAAAACTGTATCTTGCAACATGGTTCGGCCCGATACCAGTTGCAGTAATTGTTTTGGATAAGCGCTGCGAGAGAGTGGCCATAAACGGCTCCCTGTTCCGCCTGATAAGATTACTGGTACAATCATTGTCCCTCCAACTTATTACGAGCTTGATTCTCCGTTATTCATGATAATCAAAAATTGTATACCCGTTTTGTTTTATCAGTTCGTCGCGATTAGCAATTTTTAAGTCTTCATGTACCATTTCAGCAACGAGTTCGTCAAAGCTGATTTTAGGTACCCAGCCAAGTTTTTTGCGCGCTTTACTTGGGTCACCTAATAATGATTCGACTTCAGTTGGCCTAAAATAACGAGGATCAACTGCAACAATGCAGCGCCCTGAGGAGTCATAGGCTTTTTCATCTTTTCCACTACCTTCCCAGCGCAATTTTATACGCAAACAATCGGCTGCTTTGTTCACTAAATCACGCACAGTGTATTGTATTCCAGTTGCAATAACAAAGTCTTCAGGCTCTTTTTGTTGTAACATTAACCATTGCATTTCCACGTAGTCTTTTGCATGTCCCCAGTCGCGTTTAGCATTGAGATTGCCTATGTGTAAGCAGTCTTGCAAGCCAAGCTTTATGCGCGCTAAACCACGGGTGATTTTACGACTAATGAAAGTTTCACCACGCAGGGGGGATTCGTGGTTAAATAAAATTCCATTACAAGCATAAATTCCATAGGCTTCACGATAATTTACCGTTATCCAATAAGCATATAACTTAGCGACTCCATAAGGGGAGCGTGGATAAAACGGGGTGGTTTCTTTTTGTGGGACTTCTTGTACTAAGCCATAAAGCTCGGAGGTTGAGGCTTGATAAAATTTGGTTTTCTTTTCTAATCCCAAGGTGCGGATTGCTTCTAAAAGACGTAATGAACCCAGCGCGTCTGCATTTGCTGTGTATTCAGGCTCTTCAAATGAAACGGCAACATGGCTTTGTGCTGCAAGATTGTACAATTCATCAGGCTGTACTTGTTGAATAATGCGTAATAGATTGGAGGAGTCTGTCATGTCGCCATAGTGTAAAAATAATCGACAGTTTTTAACATGAGGGTCTTGGTATAAATGATCAATACGATCTGTGTTGAATAAGGATGCGCGACGTTTAACTCCATGTACGATGTAACCTTTTTTCAATAAAAACTCTGCTAAATAAGCACCATCTTGGCCAGTAATTCCTGTAATTAATGCAACTTTTCCCATTTGATTTTACCGTCTACATAAAAGATTTGTACTGTTGCCTATTGGCAAAAGACCCGCCGATTCTAATGTAAATGAAGATTTTTGTACACATATGGATTCAATTATTAAAATCAATAAAATAACGGTGGCAAATAGCTTGTAAGCTACTTAAATCAGCACAGGTATTGATGGCGGCGCAAAATTCTATTTTGTTTGGCAAGAGACGGGCATAGTACTTGGCGAATTTACGTGCCTCAAAAATAGCGAGTTTTTCATTGTTCAATAATTCTACTAGTCGTACTATATGTTCTATAAAAATAAGACCAATTTCTTTAACAGAAGGAGGAGAGAATTTTTCTTGTCTCATTTCAGCAATTAATTGTTGGATCAGCCAGGGTTGGCCTACTCCTGCGCGCCCAATCATTACTCCTGAGCAGCCGGTGGCAAACATTTTTTTGAGTGAATGGATACAAGCAATATCGCCATTACCAATGACAGGGATAGTTAATTGTTCGATAAAAAATTGAATTTCATCGTAGCGACAAGGAGTTTCATAATCTTCTGTCCAATGTCTTCCATGCACGACTAAGAAATCAGCCCCTGCATCGCTGATGATAGCGGCAATGTTTTGATTAAATCTTTCGTGACTGTTTCCTTCCACCCGAATTTTAATGGAGACGGGTACATGAGTGTTTTGTTTCATTGCAGAAATCAGTTTGTAAAGTTTTTGTGAATCCGTCAGAAGACTTGAACCCGCTCCTTTGCGGCGAATTTTAGCAACTGGACATCCGCAGTTTAAATCAATTAAGTCAGCACCATAATCAGTAGCTATCCGAGTTGCTTTAGCGAGTTCTATGGGATCGCTTCCTGCAAGTTGAAAACACACAGGACCTTCTTTAGGATCTTTTTTAGTAAAACGACGGTGTGAAGATTGAGATTGATGAATAAGTGTTTTGCAAGAAATCATTTCTGTGTATGAAAAAGCAGGTTGACCATATTGCCAAGTCAAAAATCGAAAAGGTGCACAACTTACACCCGCTAAAGGACCTTGAATAATGTTTACTGGGAAGGTTTTATTGCCTAGAGTCAGTGGCTTGATCAAAGGAAATACTCACAAAACGTATGCTATTTTTCTAATACCATCATGGTTAATCGAGTGACTGAAATTAATTGTTTGCGTTCATTGACTATTTCAATACCCCAAACTTGTGTTGATTTACCTAAATGGAAAGGTTTTGCTGTTCCTATCACAAAGCCTGTTTTTATTGAGCGTAGATGGTTGGTATTGATATCAAGTCCAATACAATAATATTTGTTCTGATCAACACAGCAATTTGCTGCAGTGCTACCAACCGTTTCTGCAAGAGCACAAGATGCACCGCCGTGCATAATGCCAATGGGCTGATGAGTGCGATGATCAACAGGCATACGTGCCACGAGAAAATTATCGCCCACTTCAGTGAATTCAATCCCAAGATTTTCAGCCATGGTGTTTTTGCTTCTTGCTGTCAGAGCAGCAAGGCTCATCTCTGTTTGCCAAATTTTCATAAGTCCCCCCTTTATAACTTCGTCTCATATCGCCTAGCTGCGTTGTGACGCGTTGCTAGCCAATATGATACTCGTTCTAAAGGGCGGACTCACTAGGATTCTGGTATGGGATAATAAATTTGCAGCGGTTTTTTCTTTCTATTAACCACTGCAAAAGGAGTTAATTTATGTTCGCGAATGGATGTCTTTCCCATAATTTCCCAAGTATGGATGTGCCTGATAATTTCTGCATCGGCAATAAGAGATCGATGACATCGCCAGGGTACTGCTTCAGCACACATGATAGCAACTCTTCCATTTTTTTTTATCAAGGTATTTAATTCTTTCAAGCCCGCAAAAAATTCAGGTGTTTGCATGTAATCTGCAAAACCACGGAAGCTTGCATTGCGCCATCCTAAATTAATGGAGTCTTTAGTTGTTCGACGTAGTCCGCCAAGCTTTGGCATGTGGGTATAGGCAATTTTTTCTTTACGCAATGATTTTTTGAATTCGTCTTTATTAAACCAAGGTACGTGCCGAGATTTTGGCACAGTGCGCACATCAACAATATGTGTTATGTGATGTGCGTGCAGAATTTCAATAAATTCTTGTAAAGGGTGTGTGGAATGGCCGATGGTGTAAAGGTTGTTAGCCATACAATATTTTACCTACAACAGCGCAAAGGGGTTTTCAATTAAGTCACTTTGTAATTCAGAAAATTCTTCACTTACTCCTTTTCCTTTAATAATTTGCGCTATATTAAATAAAGCATCCCCTTCATTTACGAGCGGTAAACTGCTTTTTCCAATAATGATACCCTCTACATTGGATTTAATTTTTAATTCTTTCTTTTTTGCAAATGGATCTGCTATGACACCTAAAACAGTATTTTTTTTGATATAGTCGCCCGGTAATTTTGATGCGTGAAAAATGCCACTTTCGGGAGATCTTACCCATGTGCTTTGTTGGGCAATTCTGGTTTTCACATGTTTATGATGTTTTAAGGGCGCTTTTTTTAGCATACCCAATGTGTATAAGACATTTAACACACCCCGAAGGCCAACTTGAATTGCTAATTCATTAAACCGCAATGCTTGGCCGCCTTCGTATAAAAGAACGGGGATATTCAATTCAGTGGCTGCTTGACGTATGGATCCGTCGCGTAATTTTGCTTGCAAAATAACCGGAGTATTAAAAGCCATGCCCATTTCTAAAGAACCCGCCACTTCTAAATTGGTTCGAACTTGAGGTAAATTGTCTACATGTGCATTTCCAGTGTGAAGATCAATACCATGACTACATTTGCAAATGATTTCATTTATAAATAGATTTGCTATTCTTGCAGCCAGTGACCCTGAATTTGATCCAGGAAAAGAGCGATTTAAATCGCGTCTATCGGGTAAATAACGTGACAGTGTAATTAATCCATGTATGTTGGCGACAGGAATAGCAATTAAAGTGCCGTTGATTTTTTTAGATTTGAGATGATTTAATAACAGACGAACAATTTCAATTCCGTTCACTTCGTCACCGTGTATTGTTGAGATAATAAAAATACAAGGACCATTTTTTTCTCCATGAATAACGTGGACTGGAATAGAAGCGGATGCTTGAGTATATAAATTGGCTACGGGTAATTCGATTATTTTGCGTTCACCTGGCTTAATGTGTTTGCCAGCAATGGAAAAGAATTTTCTTTTCATGACGTTATCCGTAACTAATTGTCCCTAATCTATAAATAGGAATCTAAGATTTTTTTATCCTTTTTT
The DNA here is from genome assembly GCA_963710715.1 of uncultured Gammaproteobacteria bacterium. Lineage (GTDB taxonomy): Bacteria > Pseudomonadota > Gammaproteobacteria > DSM-16500 > DSM-16500 > CAVQBL01. Next base: position 162,586 of record CAVQBL010000018.1, read on the forward strand.
CCGTACAGATGTAGGGGCAGATCCATGTGTCTGCCCATGTTGAGCAATGATTTATTTTTATCTGCCAATGAGAATAAAAATTCCAGATACTAAAGCAAGAATAGCCATCACAATACTTGGGATAGCAATTGCTGGAACGAGTGCGGTGATTCCGATTAAGATTAAATAGATAGCGAGAAGAATAAAGCCAATGTTTTTAATAAATTTCATATCAAAGTCCTTTTAAAATAAACTCCTTTTCAGTTTATGCTTACTTGCGTAAATTAGCAATCTCTTTGTTGTTGGGAATAAAACGAGATATTTTTTCAAAAAATTGCGTTTTATTAAGCCAACCATTATTCCAACCTGTTGTGATGCAATAAAATTTTGTATGTGATTGATGATGAATTGTATGATGCTGTTGGGAAAGAATAATATGATAGTCTTGTAATATTTTAACGAATGCAGGAACGGTATCGGCGTGGGCCCATTGATGAAATTGATTGGTAAAAGCAAGTATGATGGCGGTGAAATACAATATTAAAAAAATATAAAATTGAATTATGCTTAGAGTGGTTGGCATCAAGAGAAGACATATAAATAATATAACGTTGGAGCCCAGCATATTATCGGCATTTAGCGTCACAAAATCATGTTGTACCATATCTTTTTGATTAATGTGATGGTCTCTAAATGGTTTGACGAGTACTCCCCAAAATGGTGTGTCTTCTTGACCTTTATTATCAAATAAAAAATGCACGAAGCCTGAGGTAAAATCTGCAATAAGTAACGATAAAAAAAGCACGGGTAATAAGGCAATGAGCAGCATATAACTAAAAGATATGGAAGTGATTAGCTTAAAGGAGAATATAATCAATAGGATGAAGAAAACAATGATTTCCAGTATTTCACGTTTGCGATGCATGGTTTTACTTTCCTAGATTGTTTAACTATATATTTTTTAAGTATAGCTTAAGCCATGAATTTTATTGTAGCTACTCATGCTTCCTACGAAAAGGACTCGTCATTGCGAGCCTCACGCTTTTGCTTTATGTGAGGCGTGTCAATCCAGAATGGTGCTAAGTTGTAGGCAGTACTGGATTGCTTCGTCGCGAAAGGCGCTCCTCGCAATGACGAGTTTATTTGCTAGACCTGACTCTGATTTGCAACCGGTTTTTTAATCATTTCTTCACCATCATCATTTCTTAAGCGCATAAAAAGAAATGCAGTTAATAAAGTGATGCAGCCCAAAGTAAAAAACGTATGACTAAACACTTTCGTGGATAAAATAAATTCTCCATGGCCAGGCGAAAAATAACCGATTAATATTGCACCGGATGCCACACCAAAGCTTTGAGAGAGTTGTTGTATCGTGCTCAGGAAACTGGTTGCTGAACTGAGATTTTCCGCTGGGACATCTGAATAAGCTAAAGTGTTCATTCCACTAAATTGCAGTGAAATTAAAAAACCAAATATAAATGTAAATAGCGCAATAAAATAAATAGGTGTATTAATGGTAATGGTGCTGAAAGTCAATAAAGATAAACTGACTAATACAGTATTTAATATTAATAATTTTTTATAACCGAGCAAACGTAAGATGTGCAGTGAGAATGGTTTGACGAGTAAAACTCCTACAGCGATGGGTGCAAGTAAAAGCCCAGATAGCTGAGCAGGATATTTGAAAGTGATTTGTAATAATAATGGTAATAAGAATGGCACGCCGCCAAAACCTAAACGTGAAAATAAATTTCCTATTACAGGAATAGTAAACGTTCGTGACTGAAATAATTCTGGGTTGACAATTGGGTGGGCTTGTTTGCGCGAGTGTAGTATGTAAGCTATAAATAATAACAATGCACTGATTAAGATGATTGAAGCAGTAGAGTTTTTAATGCTTGTTTCGCTGAATGCAGATAAACCAAAGGTAAATCCCGCTAAGCTTCCACCAAAAAGAATAAATCCTATTTTATCCAGTGGCGGAACAGCTTGAGGTTTTGATTCCTTTAGCCAATAAGCAGTCATTAAAATACTGAATAGGCCAACAGGGATATTGACCCAAAAAATCCAGCGCCAAGAAAGATAATGGGTAATGAATCCACCTAACACGGGGCCTAGCATCATTCCTAGAGCTGCTACCATGACGATTTGTGACATAGTGTTCACTATTTCATATCGAGCAAAGCTTCGCATGATGATTAATCTTCCCACGGGCAGCATGTGTGAGCCACCTAATCCTTGCAGTGAACGAGCAATGATTAATTCTGTTAAATTATTTGTGTATCCACACCAAAATGAACTGACGGTAAAAAGAAGGAGTGCGCTAATAAAAACTTTTTTAATACCAAATTTATCAGCAACCCAACCGCTGATTGGAATGAAGATAGCTAGGCTTAACAGATAGCTGATGAGAGCTAATTTCAAATTAATAGGGTTTACATTTAAGCTGAGTGACATCGCAGGAATAGCAGTGTTGATAATGGTGGTATCCAGTGCTTCCATAAATAATGCAAGCGATACAATGAAGGAAATGATTATTCTGGGAGGGTTGTTAAGAGTCATTTGGTTATATTACCAAAATAATGAGTAGATTGCCTTTGCGTCTGACCAATGAAAATAAGCCTGTAGGCCACAAAATTATAGTTTGCGAGCAGTAGAATAGAGTGCCATGTCCTAAATCTTTGCCCATTCTAATATTGAAAAAAATCGATTCAATATTAACATTTATGTGTTTTTTATGTATAATCTCGCTCCAATAATACTAAAAATAGGAGGTAACTATCACAAACATTTCACATAACGAGGAAATTAAACATGTTTACAATATCAATATCAACTACCCATTTAAACAAGGCTAAAACAGGTGATTTAATAAAGTTACAACAAGCTATAGAGTCAATCACTGGTGAGACTAATATTAAATTAAGTGAACTGATAAATAAAAAAATATTAGAAAGACAGAAGGAGCTTAGATTATCTCCCAATACTGAAAGTGATATAGATCTACCAGTAACGGTAGTGGGTAGTCATCCTGCTACTAACCTTGGCCCCAAAACTTCAGAAAGAAAACATGAGAATTCTCCAACATCAGAAGTCAATCAATCCACTACTAGTTCTGTCACTGCTGCTTTCAGCATTACACCTAGAAAAGGTTAAGTATTTAAAGATGTAATGACTCGAACCTTGGTTCCCTCCCCTCTAATGTTTTTTGTTGAAGGGGAGGGACTACACCTTCCTAACTTAGATTGTCTTGGACACCCTTTTAACGATACATTTGGAATGTAATTTGATCATTTTTTGAATAGGCGCATTTTTGTAAAACAAATTGAAACCTCTTTACTTCCTCATATTTTTTGGTCAATAATAATACTATTCATATTTAAATTAATTAAATAATGATCATAAAATAGACTATTTTTAATTGCACAAACCAGTAAATACATAATAAAATGACCATCTTTATATTATTTGTGTAATATTTAATTAATTTTAAGTTTGGTCATCAAAAAGGGTAAATAATTATGGATAATAGAGATAAAAGACGAACACAAAACAGTAAAGATGGGGCTGCATTAAAAAAGTTTAACGAAAAATATAAAGTTGCAATTACTCAATATAAACAAGCAGAAATAGAGTATAAAGAAGCAAAAAAAGCTTATGAAGACGCTGTAAAAAATTTACCGCCAAATCATCTGTCTATCACTGAAATAAAAAAGCAACTCGATACTAAAGAAACGAAATATGAAATTCTCGAGTTAAATATTTTAAACTTGTTAGAATTAGAACATTGGATTGCGCCTAGCCATTTGTTGGGTGGGGAAACAGAATATGTTTTGGAAACATTTTTTGAAATATTAAATCCATTGATAAAAGAAATCTTAAAAACCTTCTTAGAAGAAAATCGAATAAACAAAATCAAAAATGGCCTCTTAGAAATAAAAGAAAATAATCAAACAGAGACTATTAGTGATTCTTTAATAAAGCAACATCAGAAAACAAGTGAAAGATTTTTTAAATTTTACCAACTCGTTCTTGCTAATAACTTAAATAATGATAATAAAGTTTCTAATTTAGATCTCCAAAAATATGCTGAATTATTAAAAAATAATATTTCTTCTGCATGGTTTAAATTAGCGGTAGATTTTTTCAGAAGATATTTTATCCCCCTTGCGTATGATTTACCCGTTACTCTCGAGATTAAATTCGAAGTGCAAAGATTTACTAAAGGAATTGTTAAAGAAGTTGATCAACTTTCTTTACGAGGACCAATTTATCCTAAAGAATTTAAAAGAGAGCTTCTATACTGTAAAGCTAAAAAAATGAAACGCGATAACAAACTAAGCGAAGCAGTTATAAATAATGATGAGGGCCTTGATCTTCGCAAAAATAAAAAAATAGTCAATAAGAACTTAAAGAAGATTTATAACATGTTCGAACAAAAAAATAACAAGGATGAACTTAAGAGAGACCTGGATATAGGTATAGAGTTCCCAGGATCCAAGCCTGGCAGCGCATATTATTGGTTCATAACCAGAAAAATTCTTAACTTTTCGCCACGCACATGCCTTCTTTTAAGTAAATATCTCGAAAGTTATGTGCGGAGTTACTTAAGCAACGCTACAATAGAAAAATTAAATGAATCATTTGAGCGCATGAGAGAGCATGTAAAAATAACCCCTCAAAAGAAAATGTTTTCTACATTTCTCAAAAATGAAAATAAAGAAAATGGAGCTAATAAAGATATAGCAGAATTTAAAAAGCTCCTTAAAGAATTAGATATTCCACTTCTCCCAGAAGACTTAATATATATTGTAAGCCTAATAGGATATCAAAATCTTTGCAGTGTTGAACTCCGTCCTTTTATAAAAGAGCATCTACCAGAAATTTATAAAGAAGAACAAAAACATTCTAATGATGTTTCACATAGTAAAAATATGCAAGAAAGTTCTAATGGTGATTCACATGATAAAAAATTGCATAGAAGTAACACCTCTGGTAATCTTCATCAAACTCCGAACTCCAATCGGTCTGAAGCGCAAACACAAGAGAGCAATGTTTCCTCTCCTTTAGTTAGAACTTTTCAAAATATAGGGTCGGTCGATAAGTCATTTGAAACCTTTATAAATAGCAAAGATAATCGCGAGACGCCAGCAAATCTTATACAATTCAGAGACTCATTAATTTTGGCAGGATTTTCAAAAAAAACAACACAAGAAATAATTGTGAAAGTGTGTAAATCGTTCGTTAATTTAAAGGGAGTCACAGTAAAAGAACTCCTTGGATTTACCCCAGAAGACTTAATATATATTTTAGCTCCACTAGGACCTCAAAACCTTTTCCATGCTGACATCCGTGCTTATATAAAAAAATATCTGCATCAAATCTATGAAGAAGAACAAAAAGATTTAAATGGCGATTCACAGAGTCAAAAATTGCAGGAAAGTAAAAGTTCCAGTAATCTTCATGAAACCCAGAACACTCATCACTCTGAAACACATACCGCTACACAAGAAAGTAGTGCTTTCTCTCCTTTGATTAGAAATTTTAAAAATATACCTAGAGTCGATGAGTCATTTGAGAATTTACAAAAATATAGAGAAGATAAAAATAAGGACAAGGAGACAAACGAGACAACACTATCAAATCTTATTATAGATTGCGCGAATTCATTATTCTCAATAGGGTTTTTAAATAGAACAGCAACAAAAAAAATAATTTTTCAAGTTTGTAAATTTTCCTTTGAATCAAAGGACGTCACACAAGAAATAATAGACAAAGCGTTGCCATCCACGGATTCAGAAATTAACGAAGCTTTACCTGCACACAACAACGGCGCGATTAGTGTTCGTAGGTTCCGTATGGATAAAGATGATGATCGAGACGATGATCGACAGGTATCAACATCTTACAATAATGAAAATGAACAAAATGAAATAAATAAATCTGATGAACTTACGTTCAAAAATTTTATAATAAAACATCAGCTTACCAATGCAAAGGAACCAGAAAACATTTCTACTTGTAACCTTTACATATCAGAATACTGGCTTAATCCACCTCAAAAGGAGCATAAAAACTTCAAACCTTACAGAATATTACGTCCGTTAATAAGAGAAGTGATTTTAAAGAGTAAAGCAATAGCGAATTCCGAAAAAGCATCACAAGAAATGACCGATGAAAAAAAGGCGGAGCCAAATAAAATGGCTGATCCGTTTGCAGGGATACTAGAGCAAGTAAAAGATAGATTTAATAGATACTATTCACCCAATAATGAAGACCCAAAAATCAGATATATTTCTGAATTGCTAAAATCCTCTAATACCCCTACTAACAGTGTTGCTATCTCATTAGCATGGTTTGTTATCGACAATTATTTTTATTTTAGAGGACGGTGCAAACAGAATACGGACTCGAATCAAGTGGTTGAAATTCATTCTGGAAGACTAAAAAATGCGATTAGTAAAGAGATTACTCCGCATCAGCGTGATACTATAAATCATTCTTTATCTCAGTTTGTAACTAATTATATAGACGAAAAATTATTTTACGGAAAAATAGACGAACCAAAGGAGCGACTTTTAGAAAAATTAAAGAAAATAGAAAAATTATATAATGATATGATGCATGCTTACAAAGAAAATCAGCATGTAAAGGATTTCGGAAAAACATGGAAAGCTTTAGGTGTTGAAATTTCTGATAAGGAATACAAATATGAAATAAGTCAATCATGGTTTGAAAAGAGTTTAAACCCTATAATAGCAGGGCGCTTAAAAAACCCTATAAATGCAAACGATATTTCAAGTGCAATAAAAAATATATATACAGTTAATTCTTTAGTTGAAGAATTAATAACAAAAAAAATCAGTAAAAACACAAACACAGCCACGGATTTAAAAAACCTAGATATCGCCTTAAATCAAATATGTTCAAAAGAGGAGGCAGGGGACATAATCGATTATTTCCGTAAACTTTTAAACACTTCTCCTGTGCGTCGAGATACTAATACTAATCAGTTTTTTTTACCATCTCCAGGCAGGCCTAGAAGTGCTACTGCAAAATCCTCTGCAAGTCCCACAGCAAATCCCAAGAGTCCAAGCCAAGCTCTCTCCCCAGAAGAGGAGGAATTTCTGTTGAGTGTAAGTATTCCCTTCGCAGCAGATTACGACAAAAGTGGAAAATTGGTCATTGACCCTGAAAAAGTAGCTACGTATGCGCGGACCATAAGAAAATAGTACGCAAACGCTTTAACCTAGATTTGGCAATTGAACCCGTAGCGAGAGGGGCTAAAGTAAAAACAGCATAATTTCCCAGACAAATTCAATTGAGATTGATGGGGTCTATATAGGCCCCTACTGGCTTTGTGATTACATTCGAGGTCGAGGATTCGCTACTTGTTCATTTGCATTTGGTTCTATTCCATTAGATTCCTGGCAAAAGCATGACCTAAAGAAACGTGGTAAAAAAAATAAAGTCGTTCCGATAACTAACCCAAACAACGCTGACGCCTTTCGGTCTTGAAGAGGATTTGCACCCATCATAGTAAGTGTAGATGACACCTCTAATAACATGAAAACAGCAACTTCACACGTAATAGTTAAGTTACCCTGATTGTCTCTGAAAAAAATCATGAATTTCTCCTCATTTATTTTAGTATTGATATCGAAGCAAAATGTTAAACAATAAGGTGTCTAATATCAACTGATGGTCAAAAGACTGTCATGATTTTGAAGATAAGGTGAAGTTAGTACTCAACATTCCCAACCATGTCGAGTTGACGATTCTGGAGCGGCTAATTCAAAAAGCAATATACCTTAACAACTCTCTAAACCCATCCCCCAAGCGATGCAATAGCGCTTGGTCTTTTGGAAATATGGGATCATATATAGAAGTGTAGCCAGTATTTTTGATTAAAAATAATACTATTTTATTTAAACTACCCTATTAATGAACAAAAAATGCGCTGTTTTTAATTGCATTAAACAATAATTATCCAATAAAATGAACATTTTTAGGTTGTTTGTGTAATATTTAATTAATTTTTAAATTTAACCATTAACAATAAGGAAAAATAATATGGATGCTAGAAACAGTACAGCTGTTAAAGGGAGAAGCAGTAGCAAGAATGGAAAAGAAGAAATAAAAGCAACACCGGTTGATGCATTTGCTAAATCTTATGAAGACAACAAGACTGTTCTCGAGGACCTGAAAACTGCAAGAGAAAACTATATCTATTATCAGCGTGTTTTTGAAGCTTATCAAAACCTTGTTGTAGAAGAGAGCCTACATAACACTTTCTTAAAAGCACATGGAAAACTTTCTCCACAAATAGAAAATCGTGCTGCTACTAATGCTAATTATTCAAATGAGGTTGCTGGCGAGCTTTCTAAAGCAAAAAGTATATATGAAAAACTTGAATCATCAATTTCAATATTATTTAAAGAAATTGAAATCCCCGAAATATTAAGACATATAATTGATAAACAAATTGCCCAGACTAAGATGTCACCGGAAGAACGTACTACTTTGAAATGTGCTCTGCTTTGGTTTATAGAAAAATATTCAATACCTGTTTTTTCGGATAAATTAGACCATGAAGAATTAAAAACATTATTTGATAATATGAAATTAGCTTTCAGTGCAACAGAAGCGACGGATTCATATACAAAATACTTCATAGAATTTATACGTCTGTTAGAAAAATTTAATATTCCATTTGATGAAAAAGTACAAAATTATATCATTCGGTTATGGTGCATTAGAAATTTACCAGGAATCGAAATTTCATTAAATGAAATTATTATAAATCAAAAAGACCTTCCAGTTCATATATCACATGTAAATGCCTCGATTAAAACGTTAAAAGATTTAAAAAATACAAATCCCTTGGATGAGAAAAATATAATAACAGTTTTTTCAAATCTAAATGATAATCTAATGCGTATATGCCATCCGGATAAACGGAAGCAAATAATCACCAATTTCTGTGAAAAACATTATCCTCTTCTAAAAGAAAAAGTTAACGCTATCCTATCTAGGCGTGGCATCGACAAAAAAAATTCCAAGATTAGATCTCTTAGTGAAGGTAGATCATTTTCTTTTCTTGACATGTTTAAACGATCTGTGTCTCGGAACATTCTTTCAGATGATGAAGGAAGCGAAAAAGAAAATGGACATACTTCTTCATCTACTCGACCCTATTCTGCTGACCAACTTTTAAAAAAGCAATCAGCTCAGAGAGGGATTGCAATAGAACCAGAACGAGAACGAGGCAAGTCTGTCAATAAATAAAGTCACATTAACAATTAAATTTTACGTATACTCCATACCCATCTCCAAGCGCTGCAATAGCGCTTGGTCTTTGTATAATGGAATATAGTATTAACGTGATTAGTTGACATGAGTCTGCTGCGCCATTGTTGTTACTATGAAGTTATTAAAAACATCTAAACCATGCTCTGTCATAATAGCTTCAGGATGATACTGAACACCAAAAATATTATATTTTTGATGTCGAATTGCCATGATTTCTTTTCTCTTTTTCTGAGGATCTTCTGTCCAAGCAATTATTTTTAAACAGGAAGGTAGGCTCAGGGGATCAACAATCAAGGAGTGATATCTGACAATTTTAAAACTGGATGGAAGATTTGCAAAAATAGAATCTCGATTATTATGCATAACTGATATTTTCCCATGCATTACATTTTCCGCATGTGTGATTCGTGCACCAAAGAATTGGGCAAGACATTGATGTCCCAAGCATATGCCTAAAATCGGTAATTTTTTGTAAATAGTACTGATAGCGTCAAATGTAAGTCCTGCATCAGCAGGTGAGCCTGGCCCTGGAGATAAAATAATATGAGTATAATCGAGTTGAGCAAGATTTTTCAGCAATCCAGCATCATTCTTGATGACATCGATAGGATAACCTAATATTTCAAAGTAATGCTTTATGTTGTAGGTAAATGAGTCATAATTGTCAATCAATAAAATTTTAACCATTATTAGAGCTCTTCAGAAGGAACAGCTAATTCTGTCAAAAATCTTGCTTTTACTTTAATTTCTTCATATTCATCTTTGATGATGGAGTCATGAACGATGCCACCACCTATGCCCATTTGGCATTTTCCATTGCGAAGGTGTAATGTCCGAATTGCAACACTGAAACACATGTCATTTTCAGGAGTGATATACCCAATTGCGCCCGTATAAATACCTCTATCATGCTGTTCTAGTTCCCGTATTATTTGCATGGTTCTTATTTTTGGTGCGCCGGTAATAGAACCACAAGGAAATATTGAGGAAATAATTTCACCAAAACTAATATTTTTATTAACGGTGCATGTGATAGTTGATGTCATTTGATAAACTGTTTCATACGCTTCTATCTCAAATAATTCCGGTACGCAAACACTTTTTGGTTGAGCAATTATGCTTAAGTCATTGCGAATTAAGTCTACGATAATCATATTTTCAGCTATTATTTTCGGATCGCTTACAAGTTTGTTTTTATTTTGAGTATCGACAATACTATTTTCTGAGCGAGATGTCGTCCCTTTCATTGGCTTGGAACGAAAATATTCTCCTCTTTTTTCGAAAAATAATTCGGGTGACAAGGATAACAATTGAAAATCCTCACAATTGAATAACGCTCCGAATTCCACTTTTTGTCTTTCTCTTAGTTTTTGATATAACTGAATAGGGCAGCCTTGTAGTTGAAAGCTGTACTTTCCCGTAAAATTAACTTGATAGGTTTCGCCATCTTTAATATGTTGTTTTATTTGAGTTAAGCAAGCAGCATAGCGGTCCTGATCAAGGTTAAACTCAAGATTGTAGATAAAAGCTTCATTATCAAGTTTTTCTGCTGCCATGTTTTCTAACAAATAGCCAACCTCAGCTTGAGTTAATAGCTCATGGTTTTCAAAAATATAAAAATCAAGCAATGGATGATCAGAAGAGTGCTGGTATGAAGGTAGAATCATTTTATTTAAGCAATAGGAGGCTTCATATGAAATATAGCCAACCAGATATTTTCCTGACTGGCGAAGATCTTCAATTTTACTTAAACAATCTTTAACATCTTCAGGTCGGGTACAGCTAATGCGCGTATGTTTCCCATGGAAGTAATGCGAATTTTTCTGGTCACCGCTAGTTCTTCTATTTTCTAGCAGTATATATGCCATGTTAAACCTCATTAAACGGAAATAGCTCTATTGCTGTTCATCTAGACCTGCTCAAATCTATTTTAATAGATTTGATGCTAGATTTCATCAGCGCTGCGGTTATGTCCGCGCGCACCTTGCAACCACACCCTATATCACCTTCGCAGTCGGTTTGGGTATGAAATATCTGGGCTAGTGTTTAGGGGTTAGGAAAATGTTCGATTTTCGCTTATCTTTGATTAGATGATGTTACCGTTAAACTAGATGTAGACAACGCTTTTTCTTCTGGTTGATTTAGCTGTTCTAGCTGCAATTTTAGTTCCCGCAATAAATTATTAGCATGAGATAATACCTCTTTTGCTTTACTATTCAGGGTAATATTTTCAAATTTACCAAATTCACTGAATATACTGTGCATTCTTTCTTGTGTTTCAGATGAGAAATCTCTCATGGCTAAAGAAGAATCAGACGGTGGTTTTATAGAATCCGCGATTGACCACGAACTTATGGAGATGGCAAAAATTACACAAGAGGCCAGTGTCCCATGAAAATATTTTAAAAGTTCATCCCAATTAGTATCAAGTTTGCGTTGCTTAAATTTTTCTATTGTAGAAGCTATAGAATAAAGCATATAAATAAATACACTTAATAAAAATATCGAAGCTACAGAAGTAGGTTTTTTAATTTTCGACTGAAAGCGTTGAAAATTCTCTTTTTTTTGATTTATTTCATCACCAGTCTGAGTAATAAATTTTTCTAGTGATCTGATTTGAATATGTATTTTACCCGACTTTTTTCTTCTGTGCTCTTTTCTTTTGTTCTAGTTAGATTATGAAATAAAGAAACCATATCTTTTGTTGGGAAATTAAATTCTCCAATGTTTCGATTAACTAATTGATGAATTAAGCTTTCGCGTGTGAAAAGTAAATTTTTCCATAATAAAGGATTTTGCAAGTGGCTTACAGCTAATTGCAAAGGCTCTAGTTCATAACCAATTACAGCAAAGATAACTAAATCATGTTCAGCTTTTTCTAAAGCTTCTTTTAAAAAATTTTCTTTAATTTTATTAAGCAAGCAAAAATTTTTGTTCATTAGAGCATTTTTAGCCGATGCTAATAAATTTTCTGAATCGATATTTTCTTTCGATTCTTTATGCATTTGTTCAGGTTGTTTAGTGCCCTGATTGCTCGTGTATCAATAGCATTGATATTAATTGCCATGGATTTAATGTCAGCAATGACTTCTTTAGTTTTGTAATGAGTAATGTTCGTACAAAGAGTACGCGGGTTCATCATAAATATATTCTGCTTTTCATAATTTATATTTAAGTATATCAAATTGATCTTTATTTGTCCAAGTGGCAGGGATGAATTTGTAAGGAGCAAATGATATGAGGAGAGGTGCCCCTTCGTTTTTTATGAGATATAATACTCTTAACAATTAATATATGAGGGATAATATGGGCGGAGTAAAAGACGAAGTAAAAAAAATAACCCCAATGGAAGCACCAACAACAACAGCATCCACAATAACAACATTAGCGGCATCATCAACAGCAGTACCACCAGCCGTATCAGCACAAGCACCAACAGCTGGAAATTTACTGAGTCCACCAGCAGCTCAAGTAGTACAGAGTCCTGTGGTTGGGCCGCGAAGTCCCGAATTACCTAATGTCGCTAAATCGCCCTCATCAGGTATTACCCCAAGTTCAAAATCGAGTAGCGTGAAATCTTATTCCGTGAATTCGACTTCGAACAGTCGTTCTGTTTTTTCTATGTCATTAACAACGGGTGGTAAAGCTATACCTAGTAACAAGGCTATTCCTACGATAAAGATTTGTCTGGAATTGGGAGATTTTTTCGGCGCTCTCTCAGCTGCAGTGTGGGCAATAAATTCTAGCGTTATTTTGAGTAATGCTTTTGAATTTATGGATGATAGTAAGATAAGGAAGCTGACTAGAGAACAAAAAAACCAAGCACTGCGGCTTGTTGTGGAGCAATGGAACTTGGGCAGTCAAGTAACTGTAGAGGAATGCCAAAAGCGATATGAAAAAGCACTTGAAAATGAAGTGAAACGTGAAAAAACGTGTTCTCAAATAGGAAGTGTATATAAGAAAGAAGAAAGCCCTCTTCTAAGTGGAATTAAAGATCTTCTTCCTGAAGGTACTAAGTATTGTTGTTTGAAAGGTGAAAAAGATTTAAGGCTTCTTCAATGCTTTTTAGGATCTACTCTGGAACAGAATAAAGAACTAATGCAGAAAGCAATCGATTTTATTAAGCGCAAAGAACAACCAAAAAGGGTTGAGCCACAGCCACCTATAAAAGAAGAACCAGAACAGAAAACCTTAAAGTTGTAGAGTTGCAAGGTGTTATGCGAAAGATGAATAACTTTCCGGACGAGGCTATTGTTACAGCAGCAAAGCATTTACGCGATATTCTATCGCTTGCCATTATGCACTCTCGTCAGCAAGCTGCAGTCATTATCTCCGATGCGCAAAGTCCTCTGGCTATTGCTCTCACAGAGTCTTATCGACGAGCCCTGCCGACGGCAACATTCATTGACTTCGATGCAGTGTCTCCTGCAGACATATTCGCTACTTTTAAAGCACTCGCATCTTCTGATCTAGTTGTTCTTATTCAGTCAACTAGCTTTCGTCTTAATGATTTTCGAATTCGTGTTGAGCTTTTCGAGCAGTCATTAAAGGTAATTGAACATCCGCATCTTGCTCGCATGTCAGGTTTAGAAGCAATTTATTACATTGAGTCATTGGCCTATGACTCTGTTTATTTTCGTGGTGTTGGTCACGCGCTCAAACAGTTAATTGATCGTGCAAGCAGTGGAGTCGTTGATAGTGACGGTGAACGTCTTGTTTTTGCTTCGCCTTTTGAATCAGCAAAACTAAACATAGGTGATTATACTGGCATGAAAAATATTGGTGGTCAGTTTCCTATCGGCGAAGTTTTTACGGAAGCGCGGGATTTAGAATCAGTTAATGGGCGCGTTCGTATCTTTTCTTTTGCGGATAGCGCATTCATGGTCAATAAACCTAAAAATCCGATTACACTGGTTGTGGCTAAGGGACGTGTGACAAACGTGATTGATTCAACGCCTGAGTTTGATAAGGTACTTGCTGCTATTCGTGCAGATGAAGAAGAGGTATGGCTGCGTGAACTTGGTTTCGGTATGAATCGTGCATTTTCACAAGACCGAATGGTCAGTGATGTCGGCACCTACGAACGTATGTGTGGTATCCATCTGTCTCTAGGCGCGAAACATGGCGTGTATAAAAAAGCTAATTTCAAACGTGGAGAGACGTGGCATCATGTTGATGTTTTTGCGGTTACACACTTAGTCTATCTTGATGATATTGTTGTGTATGAAAATGGTGCTTGGCGGGTTTAAATATTCAATTTATAGATAAATTACAAATTCAAGTGTTGGTAGATAATGTTACTGATTATATGTGCCCTAAGTCGCGCTCAATTGGGAAGTATCTATTTTGCGTAAGATAATACCTGTTATAAATCTTACGTAAAATAGAATTAGTTTGCTCTTGCGTAAGTTAGCCTGCATCTTCTAACTATTTAACCAGACCTGCCCAACAACCATCCTCCAACCCTTCAACAAGCCATCCTACTCCACGATAATTTGAGGGTCAGGAAACTAAAATAACGATCAAAATTGATCTAATTAAACCTACTGATTGTATTATTATTATTTTTAATAAATACTAATTATTTGAATTTTGATCAATTTAGGTTATACTTCAGGTTAGAAGAGGAGGGTAATGAATGCCTATCATTATTTCAGAGATAAAAGCACCAAAATCCGTGAGAGGGAAATCCCCCTTATTAAATGCCTTATCTTCGAAATTTGATCCATCAATAGCAGGACAAGCTATTGTGAATGGGCTTGAATACCTGAAAAGTCGGCTTAAATGGTCGGGCACTAAAATTGCTAATATTCTACATTTACCGGCTAATACCGTTAATACTTGGTTGAAGAATAAAAGAGTTCCAGTGAGTCATTCTGCATTGCACCCTGATATCCAAGTCATTATTCATTTGTTAGCGATACATCGAAGTTTAGAAGCAATGTTTGATGATCCTGCTCATCAACGTGCTTGGTTATCAACAATGCATCCAGAGTTAAATGTTGTCCCTGAAAAATTAATGGGCGAATCAATTGATGGGTTAATTTTTATTCGTCAATATTTAGACTATGTTAGAGGACGAGGCGCTTGATTGAACTTGCACGTATAGTTGAAAATCAGTCAAGTTTGTCGAGTTATCGCGCCACACAAAATGAAGAGCGTGCCCTTCAGCTTGAGTTACTTATCGAAATGACTAAACCAAATAATTTATACTCCAGGTGGCATCCGCTCATAGCAACGCCATTCAGATATAGTCCACCACATTCTCCAGCACGTTTTCGGCCTCCTTATGGGGAAAATGTTTTTTATGGCTCATTGATAGAGGAAACAGCTCTTTATGAACATGCGTTTCATTTTATGAAGCAACGTATGCATTTAAAACTAAAAACAGATACAGGTGTTAGGACGATTTTTTTTATAGATTCAAATGAAAATAATTCTATCCTTATAAGAAATAATCCCGATTGTTCTGTCATTATGGATAAAAATGATTATTCTTCGTCACATCAATTTGTTACATCTCATCCTAAAGCTACATTTATTATTTATCCATCTTGTCGTGATCCACATCAACGAGATAATGCTGCTGTTCTAGATATCAACCATTTAGAAAAAAATCCAAAATGGGAATCTACTATTAAGTTTTTTTATGATAATCAAAAACAACAGATTAGCTGGCTTGATTACGATCTTCACATCCAATGGAGCCAGGTATCTTAATAGAGAGTATTTGAGGGCTAGGCATGGATGCTGAGTTACGTATAAATCAAAAGGCTTACAATAAGAATAAGGATTTAGTTGATAGGCTAAAAAAATACCTCCTATGTATGATGAGTTTCTAACTGAAATTACGGCAGGAGCCAATGCTGTTAGTGTGTATAATACATCACTGAGAAATTGGACGGTTCGTGGCGAGCTTGTTCCCAGTCACGCCAATATTGGTATAGTTTATCAATTTTAGTTGTGCATAATATGAAGATATCAAAAACTTTTTTTATAATATTTTTACTTTTTTGGAGTTACATACTTCTAATTCCTATTGTCTGTGAAGCAGCTGGGCAACAATGCGTTATATTATTGCATGGTTTAGCCCGATCACATTATTCTATGTCTGCGTTAGAATCAACTTTAAAACAGCATAATTATATAGTAATCAATGAAAATTATCCGTCCACTAAAAAATCAATTGAAGAGCTTGCAAATACATATATTCAGCCAATGATTAATAAATGCCAAAAATATCATCCTGAAAAGATAAATTTTGTTACACATTCATTAGGTGGAATCGTTTTACAGGAATATTTGAAAAAGCATGAGATTTCTAAATTATCTTATATTGTTATGCTTGGGCCGCCTAATCATGGAAGTCCACTTGCTGATTTATTGCATGATAATTGGTTATTTCGAATTATCACAGGACCGGCAGGCCAAGAATTGACGACTAATAGAGCAAGCGTTCCGAACAAATTGCATCTCGATCGCAAATACCACGTAGGAATTATAGCAGGGGATTTTAGTTTTGTTCCGTTCGGAAATATTTTCTTTCATGAAGCAAATGACGGTAAAGTAACTGTTTCGAGTGCGCAAAGGAATAATATGCAAGATTTTATTGTTTTACCGGTGAGTCATACATTTATGATGAAAAATCTTTTAGTCAAGGAACAAATTTTATATTTCCTTAATTTTGGGAAATTCATACATAAAAAAAATAAATTATAAAATGTAGAAGTTTGAAGTTGGCTAAAATCAAAATTCGTTAAATCAATTTTTTTACTGTTCATTGTCAGATTCTCCAAAGTTATTAAATTATAACAAGTTAAGGAATCTGACACAGTTATTTAAACACTACCCCTAATTCATTCTTCTAAAAAGGTTAAGGTGTAACTCTTGTTGTTATCTCTTCTTTTTCTTCTAATTTCAATGTATTCAATAAATTTTTAGCAGATGATGATGCCGCAATTGCTCTGCTATTCGGGTTAATGTTAAGTTCGGGGCATTCAATAGATGTAATATATAGTTTTTCTTGTGCTTCGGATGAAAGTTCTCTAATGGGTAAAGAATCGCGTGGTTTTCTACAACGAAAGAAAAAGGAACAATATTCTTCCCTCATGCAAAAACCAGAGACAGTCATTGTTCCCAAAATGAGAGCTAATGTTAATGCATATTTGAAAAAATCATAAAGAAGATCAGGAAATTTTTCAGGTCTATGTCGTGTTGTGTGTGTCGCATCATCCAGCCAGCATTTTATTAAATATATCATGCAACAAAACATACCTATTGAAACTATGAATGTTCTAGAGAAACCCTTCTGAAGGTTTGACTGAAAGCGCATATAGAGATCTTTTTTTTTCTCTAATTCCTGATCAATCTGCTTTGTAAATTGTTTCAGCGTTCTTAGCTTTCTGTGTGGAGCTATCTTTTCTTCCATTTCGAAATAAAAACTAATAAAATATTCTCGACATGTCAAAGAAAGGTTGAGTATGTCAATGTCATGAAGAAAGAGAAACTTGAATTTGTCAGTGTTATGATGAAAGCTATTGTCTACAAGAATCCGCAGTGGATCTGGAGAAGGAAATGGTTTTTCGATCTTTCGATTAACTGCATTATAGATTAATCTTTCACGAGTAGAAGGTAGTTTTTCATCCGTTAAAAAAATATTTTCTTTTAAAAAAGAATTTTGTCTATGGCTTATAGCCAGCTTTAAAGGCTCCAGTCCGTAGCCAATTACAGAAAAAGTAACTAAATCATGCTTACCTTCTTTCAAAGCTTCTTCTAAAAATGGCTCTTTCATTTCGTTAAGTAAGCAAAAATCTTTTTCCATTAAAGCATTGTTCGCTAATGCTAATGAATTTTTCAAATCGGTTTTTTCTTTGGCTCCTTTATATTCTGGTTGTTTAATGCTTTGGATTTCCTCAACTGGCTTAAGGGTGTTAAAAATTTCTAAAAAGGTAGTTGCAATTTCATTTAATTTTAATTGGTTCGCTAAGTTAATAAATCCTTTAAAGTTTTCTAGTAGCTCCTTATAAATCGCAGGTTCGTATTTCTTCAAGTTTTTAAGTTTAGGAGCAATTTTTTTAATAAATGTTGTGCCATATCGGTCATGGTAGTGAGTAATGTTCCAAAATAACATCGCTTGAACAATAGTAAGCTCTTGTCGTGTTTCCTGGTTTGTTTTTGCATCTGCTATAGTCAGTATTTGTTCTACTA
Organism: uncultured Gammaproteobacteria bacterium; assembly: GCA_963710715.1. Lineage (GTDB taxonomy): Bacteria > Pseudomonadota > Gammaproteobacteria > DSM-16500 > DSM-16500 > CAVQBL01. Next base: position 181,084 of record CAVQBL010000018.1, read on the forward strand.
AAGGATGTTTATATTTTCTTGCTAATTCAATAGGGGATAAGCAAGCATCATCATTTTCATCATTTTTGTTTGCTTTTATTTTTTTTCTAACAGCTAAATTAACATCAGCACCAGCATACAATGACCATAAAATTACATTTAGCAGACCTTGTTTTGCAGCAAACCGTAAAATAATATTGATATCAATATTTCTTCCCAATTTAATGGCGTCAATTATCTTTTTAGTATTGTAACTAGCAATGTTTTTATGCAACATAAATGAAGTTGGCCCTAATGGTCCTAATAATATTGTATGATTATTATACACAAAAACATCGAGTTCCGTAAGGTGTTACTGTTGGACTCGAACTTCACTATCAAAGAATTCGTCTACATAGATTGATCTTAATAAATGGTTGGTGCTAAGTATTTGATTTATAATGCGTGATGGGGTCAGGGCTGACCCATGAATTGTGGGCCCACTAGGACTCGAACCTAGGACCAAAGGATTATGAGTGAATTAGTTAATTTTACTGAAAAAATATAAATTATTCTAGTCAGTTAATTATTTTGACATTTTTTGAAATCACACCTTCTATCAATCTCTGTAAATATCCCCTCTATTCTATGCTTTTTTTGGCACGATTACGCCAGAATTACACCTGCGACATAAGTTTTTATTTATCACGAATAATTTACACTGTACTGCCATTTAATAAGGCTTTAGATCCACTCGCTTGAAGTAGTTTTGTCCGTGTGCCTTCAATTTCAGTCTCAACACGCGCTAGATTGCGGAATGCTTCTCTTAGATCGATTAAATCACCTTCTAAAGCAAAATAACGTTTTTTTGCTGTATCAAACGCTTTGATTGCTAAATCAAATTCATACTTCAAATGTTGTAATCGTACTTTTGAGGAACGAATAATTTCATCATATTTCGCATTCATGATGCTTAAAGACTGCTTTTCTGCATCTAATTCTTTCTTGCTGGCTGACGCTAATGCTTGTGCACGATGAATTTCACCGCTTGTATGTAAATCTAAGAGGGGAAAAACAATACCAATTCCAGCAGCATAAGCTTTTTTCTGAACCAGTTTGGCATCTGCCATTGCGCCAACACTTGCTACAGCTACAATTTTTGGATAAAACCCTGCTTTTTGCTGCTTTAATCTTGCTTCTGCGACTTTAGTACTTACCAGTGCGCGTGCTAAAAGAGGGCTTGATTCCATACTCATATTAGGGTTGAGTGCACTTGTTAATTGGTTGGGCAGAGGAGGGCAAGAAAAAGTATTGTCTGGAATCCCCATAATGGCAGCAAGTTCATGAATCGCCTCATTGAATCGTACGGCAAAAAAGGCTTGGGCTGTCTCTGCTTCTTCTGTTTGTGCCTTAGATAAATACCTGTCTACGATAGAACGCTGTCCTGTATTAACAAACTTTTGTGCTTCTCGAGTAATGATTCCTGATTCATGATTTAAGTGTTTCCATGTATCTCGCTGTGTTCTGAAAAAAGTACAATCATAAAATGTTCTTAAAGCCAGCTGCTTTACTTGATAAGTTGTTACTCGGGTATCTTGTCGACTAAATTCAGCCTCATGTTTTGAAGCTTCAACATCATAATAAGTACGACCAAAATCGTAAATGATTTGTTCAGCGACCAATCCTGCGCCATATCCTGAACGGTAGGGAGAGCCCATTAAACCTGTTATATTTGTTTCTGTTGATGAGCCAGGGAAACCGGTGCTGTCAATTACCTCAGCGCTTACTTTAGGAAAATAATTTGATTTAGCGATATCAATGGATTTTTTTGCAGCAATTTCATGGAATCGCGCGGCTGATAATTTTGGACTATTTATTTCAGCAAGATGCATCACTTCATCAATCGACATGGGTCGTTTTTCACTTGCCCATAGAGCAGATGAAAAAAAAGTTGCTGTAACTATTAATAAAATATTTTTTTTCATCCCGCTATCCTCTGTGTCTTATGATGGTGAGTTCGTATAATAAGACGATAAAGAACCGGGACAACAAACAATGTTAGTAGTGTCGAAACAAGTTGTCCCCCAATGACTGCGCGACCCAAAGGAATATTTGCTTCAGCGCCATGCCCAAATCCAATCGCCATTGGCACTAGTCCTAAAATAGCTGCAAGCGATGTCATGAGAATAGGGCGCAGCCGTGCTTTCGCACCCGACACAATTCCCTGATTAATATGGTCATGTAGTTTTGTATGGTGAATCATAAATTCAATTAATAATACTCCGTTAGCAACAGCAATTCCAATCATGAAGATTGCGCCTATGGCTGCCTGAATACTAAAATATGTATTGGTGAGCACTAACATGAGTACAATTCCAACAAGTCCGAGTGGTACAGTTGCCATGATAATCAATGGTAGTAAAAAAGAACGAAATTGGACAACCAAAATAAGATAAACTAACACAGCCGCTAAAATAAATCCTCCTCCCAATGACTGTACTGAATTCTTCATCTCAGAAATTTCACCTCGGATATTAGCAGAATAATTTTGAGGAATATCGGATTGATTAATAATTCTAAGGACATCATTAGACAACCCACCGATATCACGTCCCTGTGCATCCAAATAAAGGCTAATGACCGGTCTAAAATTGACATGATTAATCTGAGTCCATCCAGTCGTTTTAGTCATAGTTGCTATTTGATTTAATGGAAGTGTGCGTTCGCGTTCAAATCCTTTTATGGGAATATTTGCAAGCTGTGTGAAATTTGATACTTCTTGCTGGGGAAATTGAACTGCTAAGAAATAATCAATCCCAGTTTTAGGATCTACCCACAAGTTATTGGTAGCAAAAGTTGAACTGCCTGTCACAGCGCTATCAATATTTTTTATTATCTCATCCGTAAAAATTCCTAAATCCATGGCTTTTTGTCGATTAATATCCACATAAATAAGAGGATCATCGAAACGTTGTTGAACTCTCACATCCACAGCGCCGCGTAATTTTTTAATTTTTTCTACAAGCTGAAGTGCAATATCATAAGAAGTTTTAAGTTCAGGTCCTTCTATTTCTATGTTAATCGGTGCTCTTTGTCCCATATTCAGCGCTGATGTGAGTAATCCTCCCAGTGCAACACCCATTTGTACTTGAGGAAACTCATTACGCACATGTTCACGGATGATTTTTGTAATATTGTGAAGTATGAAATCTATCACTGGTTAACTCAATATTAAAGAACACATCTTGTGTCCCTACATTGGGAGTAAATGCAGCTGGAAATCCATATCCAATACCTGCATTGGCTATAATCATTTTCAGATCATGTGGATCAATCCATTCTCGCAGTTTTTTATCAAACTCTTTTGCAAATGCTGTTGTTAATTCGATGCGTGTGCCTGAAGCAAGTCTCATATCAAGAACAAAATTTCCTGCATCCGCGCGAGGAAACAGCTCAGTTCCTATGTAGGGTGTTAACAGTATTCCAAAAATAAATAGACCAGCTGCACCCGCTAAAACTGATTTACGATGATGCAATGCTCGGTTAAGCATCCGCCCATAAAATTCAGTCAAATTGTGTATTATGCTGTGCGTCCAACGAAAAAAACCAGGTAATTTTTCAACTGAAAGCGGACGCAAACATCGTGATGCAAATAAAGGCATCACTGTCATAGCTGCAATATAAGAACCGATCATGACAAACATGACAGCTTTTGCTAAGGGTGTAAAAAGAATTTTTACAATGCCTGTCAAGAATATCACTGGAAATAAAACGATGAGTGTTGCTAACGTTGAAGCAAGAACGGGCATGGCGACTTCTGAAGCACCTTCAAGTGCAGCGTGTCGCGGTGAGAGTCCTCCTTCTAATTTTTTGCTAATATTTTCCAAGACAACAATTGAATTATCAATTAACACGCCGATAGATAATGCAAGCCCACCTAAAGTCATTGCGTTGATTGATTGGTTATATGCCTTTAAGCCAATAAATGCTACTAGGAGAGAAAGTGGCAGTGAAAGCAAGATTCCGAAAGTTGCTCTAGGGTTACCCAGGAAAAGAAAAATCATTATCGCAGCTAATGCACCACCTAGTAAGGCTTCTTCAGCGATACTATTAATAGCATGGCGAATAAAGAATGATTGATCTGCCACAAGAATAAGTTGAGTTGGATTCGTCGCACTTAAGATATTTTCAAGCTTTTTCATTGCTTTTCTAACTTCATCGACAACACGAATTGAATTTCCTCCCGGCTGACGGTAAACAGGTACATACACTTGTTCTTCGCCGTCTATCAAAACAACATTTGTCTGAATTAATCCCGCATCTTCTGCATGACCAATATCCTTAAGATAAATTGGAACGCCATATTCTGCTCGTAATGGCCAATCATTCATTTCTGAAATATTTTTAACTAAGGCATTACTTTCTATTTGATAATCATAATCACCAATTTTAATGTCTCCTGATGGAATAAATGTATTGAGACGGGATAATCTGTTTAACACACTGACCGGGGAGAAGTTATATTGCCTTAATTTCTGGGGATCTAAATAAACAACGATCTCGCGCAATGTTCCTCCCATCACTGTTGGTGCCATGGCACCTTGTACTGACTGAATCACATTCCGAACTTCATAGCGCGCTGTATCATAGATATGCTCGATAGTTTGATTATTTTGTTTTACAACAACGAGAGCCAATGGAATTGCGGCCATTGGATCAAAAAGGAATGATATAGGGAGGCAATGTCCCTGGTGGTAATTGCCCTAAAACTGACATAACTAAAGAGGTAGTTTGTGAGATGGCAAAATTTTGATCTGTTTCGGGCGTAAAAAAATTCTTTACTATACTGACTCCCACTAATGATTTTGATTCTTGTCTTGCCATGCCAATTGCTTGACCTGTGTTTCGTTCAAAACGTGCTGTTAAAGTTTGTTCGACATCTTTTACAGGCATCCCTGGATAAAATGAAATGACTTGAACAGCGGGAAGATTAGCGGAAGGTAACAAATCTTTTGGTAATTTAAAAATTGCAAGAGTACCGAGAATAACAACGATCAAACAAACAACCACAATTAAATGTGGGTTTTCGATGGCAATAGAAACTAAATTTTTTGATCCATAGCTTCCATTCTGTTCATCCATTATACATTCCTTGTGCTAGAGGCACATTTTATACATTATAAGACTTATAACCATCATCGGTGGGATGATTTCCATGTTAGATAGGCCGAAAAAAGTAAAACAAGCCCAAAAATAATGGCAATAACTTTCGTCAGCTGGCCATGTTTTTGCTATGTTTTATATTAACAAAAATAATAGGTTATCTAAACAATCTTTATGACTGTAGAATGAAAAGTGATTCTTTTTTGGGCTTAATGTTATTAGCGCTTTTATGTCATAATGAAGTAGAAACGGCTTGCGAAAATATAATCAGCATATTTAAGCGATAAGTTAGTTATGTGACGAAAATTTATCGCTGATTTTTGTGAATATGAAATTAGTTAATATTTAATAAAAAAGGAATTTTCATGACTCAAAAAATAAAAGAACTTCTCATTAAAATTAAAAAAGAAAAGCCTCTGATACTAAATATTACCAAATATTTTCCTTTAGATCTTATTGTAAGCGGCTTACGAAGCATCGGCGCATTTCCTATTACAAGCAATGCAGAACAGGAAATTGAAGAATTACTCAAATTATCTAAATCTGTTGTTATCAATCTAGGGAAACTAGATGATGAATTTATTAACTATGTGACCGAATCTGTCAAGCAGCAAATGCACTCAAGAAGCCTATTATTCTGGATCCCGTTGGAGCAGGAGCAAGTCGTTATAGAACGGAAACCTCTATAAATTTTATCAAAAATCATAAAATTTCTGTTGTACGTGGTTATCCAAATGAAATTGCAGCTTTATTAAGCGCGCAAATAACAAGAGCGGGAGATAGCTCAAGAGTTAATGATTTAGTTTGTGAAAATGCCAAATTGTTGTCAGAAAAATATAATTTGGCTGTTGTCATAAGCGGGAAAATAAATACAGTTATCGATATTGGGATGATCGACAATTTTAATTTTGATTCTTTACTCCTGCTTAAAGTAGCAGGGATTGGAAGTTTACTTTCGTCTATTATCGGAGCTTTTCATGCTGTTGAGGAGAATCGATTCATCGCTGCTTCAACAGCGGTTGCATACTATGCGGTTTGTGTAGGGATTGCAAGGAGTAAATCCGATGGCCCTGGCTCGTTCAAAACGAAGCTCATCGATGAATTATATTTAAATTCATCTAGATTTATAGAAAGTGAAATATTTTCCTGACATGCGCCATCTTATTCTCTTTTAAATTCTAATCTGTCTCTGGGCGCTCCAATACGAAAATACAATTTAACCGGAGCTATAATGCAAGGTTATCTTGCGCCTAATATCACACAAACCAATTTATGTGGAATTTCAGATAAAGAAATTTGATAATTCTGTTTATCAACGTAGTCTTCTAATGATAAAATGCAATAGGCTTGAAATTATGGATAACATATTATTTAAGATATCGTTATTTGGTATCAGATAATCTAAGAATATCATGGCGGTGAATCGGCGTTCCATATGCAAAAATAAAACAAATTCAACAGCAATATAACCCAATCTCAGCAACAAAATGTTGTTTTTCAGGAACAGTGCCATCTGCTCAAGAAAAAGCTCATCTGGAAGGCCAATTAAAGCATTATGAAAAAGGAGTCGCTAAACGTGATCAATACCTATTAATTTTTATTGGTGCTGGTCTAGGCGGTATTTTTATATTGGATATCTAACGGCACCTATTGGTTATTAGGACGACAATTTCCTCATGGAACATTGCTAGTCAATATCAGGTGGATGTTTTTTCATGGGCTTACTTTTTGTTCTTATACTTGAGCGGTTTGATGGATAGGACCACAATTACGCTCATTTTTACTCATAGGCTTCTTGGGAGGTTATACAACTTTTTATCATTTTCAATTGAAACACTCAGTCTTTTTGAAAACGGAGCGTGGCTGAGCGGCTTCTTAAGATGTTTCTTAGCATAATTTTATGCATTCTTGCAGTCTGGCTAGGTGTTCTTGGAGGAAAAGACAGTTATGAAAGAACGGATGTAGTCATGGTCAGAAATTCAATTACTGAGTCATCACATTTAACTCAAATAAAATCGTTGCTTATTTAAAAACCGAGGTAAAAATTCGTGGTATTAGTGTGTTTCGGGCTATTGGTGGTTTTGGTGAAACAGGAAGTCATACTGCATCACTGATTGATCTTTCTCTCGATTTGCCACTTACGATTGAATTTTTTGATGACGATAAGGATAAGATAGAGAAAGCATTTAATTATGCAGGGACAATTGTTAAGCCTGAACATAGTTGTATATGGACATGCAATGGCTAATGTTTGAAAAAACTACTTGAATAAATGAGAGCAAGAACACCACACTTCTTTTATTTGCAGTTGGTATGCATAACCTGTTTTCGGGAATTTTGAAAATTATAGATTACGCGTTAAAGTATTATGTTCTTAGATAGAGTGTTCCTCATGAAATAAGTTCATAAATTATTACGACAACTTTATTGAATCATTAATTTATGAAGAGCAGTCTCCGTTATATACGGATGCATTAAAATTTATTGGAGAGATCAGCGGCCAGATAATAAAGACACTGTAAGATAAAAACTTCGGAAGCACAGGCTACCGGCTAGCTTAGTTTGAGGTTTAGGGGCTGAAGTCACTTCTTTCCATATACCAAAGGATTATGAGCTTTACGCTTCAAAAATAGTTATTTGATTTTATTAACATTATTCGGCAGCGGAGAGTCATGCACAACAGTGCACAACCGAGCCCTGCAAAAAAGCCCGCAAGCTCAACAATAGATAGTATATGCGGGAACTGCGAGCAAGGTAATTTTAATTTTCATAATCTCTTCCATCTGCAATCAAATAAATCTATAATTGCATTATATGGTTTATGTGAAATTATAAGATATTATAATTGCAGGAGGATTTAGCCGTGAATTTTAAAGACTTTAAAGCAGGTGAAGTACAGAAGCAACAATATCAATACCAGAGTTTTATGCCTACACTTGTTAATCATGAATGGCAAATAAGCGATAACCTAACCCTGTTATTAAGTCAGGCAGATAATAAACTGGGGGAGTTGAACGCATTTTCACAGCTGATTCCAGATGTTGATTTTTTTATTAAGATGCACGTGAACAAGGAGGCTACTTCAAGCAGCCGAATTGAAGGCACGCAAACCAATATTGAAGAAGCATTGCAAAAAATTGAGTATATCGATCCTGAAAAGCGCGATGATTGGGAGGAAGTGCAAAATTATATTAGAGCAATGAATGAAGCAGTGGCTGCGCTTGATAAGTTGCCAGTTTCAAGCAGATTGTTAAAAGATACGCATAAAATTTTATTGCACGGAGTGAGAGGCAAGCATAAGCAGCCTGGTGAGTTTCGTCATAGTCAAAATTGGATTGGGGGCGCATCAATTAAGGACGCTGTTTTTATTCCACCGCATCACGAAGATGTGCTTGATCTCATGGCAGACTTGGAATGGTTTCTAAATAATGAAACGTATCCTGTTCCTCATTTAGTTAGAATCGCAATAGCACATTATCAATTTGAAACGATTCATCCATTTTCTGATGGAAATGGCAGAATCGGACGATTGCTTGTTACTCTTTACTTAGTGAGCAAGGGTTTATTAGCAAGACCCGACTTTATATTTATCAGATTTTTTTGAAAAACATAAAATTCTTTATTACGATAATTTAACACGTGTTCGCACGCATAATGATTTGACACAGTGGGTTAAGTTTTTCCTGGAAGGCGTACGACAAACTTCTGAGAATTCAATTCAAACGTTCAGATCAATTATCTCATTAAGGCAGAAATGTGAAGCTAGCATTCTTTCTCTAGGTAAAAAAACAAAAGCTAGCTAAAGAGTTTTTGCATTATCTATATAGCAAACCAGTTGTTGATGCGCAAGATGTAACAACAGCATTTTCTATTAGCTTATCAACAGCATTGAGGTTGATAGAAGATTTTGTGCGTTTGGAAATATTGCGAGAAATTACTGGGTATAAGCGAAATAAGGTTTTTGCGTTTAATAAATATATTAAATTATTTGAGTAATTTTTTTTCAATATAGCAGGCTAATGATGATTGAGAAAATAAAACGAATAAAAGCATTTAGGATCGAACGTAATAACGAGAGGATCAAATAAAGGGCCAATTTCTTGCGAGATTAAATTATATCAAATGTATGTATAGATGAGAGCATTCTCAAGCAAATCAGTACAATATTTGAAAGTAGGGTAAATACAATTAACACGACTGTTCCAGGGAATGTTGATACAGGTAAAAAGGCTTTTCTCACTTATACTATTAGATTTGATAGTAAAGGGTATCGCGTTTTTAGAATTGAAGATTTATTGCAATATTTCCATCAAGCAAAAAAATAGAACGTATAGTGCTTACACTTCTAGCTTGCTATAGTTTGTATTTGGGTCGTAAAATGGGAGACTATGGAATTGGTTCTTGACCAAACGATTTTTACAGGTTGTTGTCTAATGACAATATCTGATGATAGAGATTGGGTCGATGCATCATTTTCAGTGATTTCAAAGACGTTTTAAATAAATGCAAAAAATAAAAATGGATTGATGCGCACCACCTGGACAAGGTTTTTAGTGCAAATCATGGGAGTAACGTTTGGATTTATTGTAAGTTTTTGGGCGGCTGCTAAAATTTCACCAAAATTATTGATCGAGAACTCTTTTATTATTTGTTTTCTTTTTGTATTACTAGTTTTTTCAAACACATGGTCATATCTGAGTGAAAGAATAATTTCTTTTATTCGTAATCTTTTTCCAAATTTAAAACTTTATCGACCAGACAAAGACCGTATTCATTGGATTATGCAGGCGATTATTGGTGGTATGGCATTTGCAATCACATGGTGGCTGTTAAGTAAGGCGCTATTGTATCTCGGTGATATTCTCAGTAGCGTTATAAGAAAAAGCACATAATGGTTTGTTGTGCCGCCTAAAAAAAAGAGGTAGATGATAAAATTTGGCTAGTAAGTTTTATGCAATATGATTTAGGATATTTTGATGAGCAGACATGCAAATTGGAACCTTTGGATAATCCCTTTGGTGAAAAAAGTGTTACCCATGTCTTCGGTATAATCTGTAATCTATGTATTCGGTATACACCGCCAAAGCTTTATTAAGCCACATGAATTAGCACCTTGGTATGAAGGAGTGAATAAGCTAGAAAATGAAACATTGCGTGATTACTTGCTCCTGTTAGTTTTCACTGGGTTACGTAGACAAGAAGGTGCGCAACTTAAATAGTAGACAAAAAAAGGTTGTCTAAATATGAAAAATAATAAAAGAGTTATTGAAAGTAATGCTGAAGCAAATAAGTCTCTCACCTGAGTTACGTGTATTAGTTGCAGCGATTTCAAAAAATTCAGCAGTATGCGCGAGAGCAAGGAATATTTATTAATGACCGCGAATTTCTTGAATGCTCGAAATGCCATCTGATGGAAGATATTGCATTTAATGGTAGACTTTTTACGTATAAGCGAGATGATGCTGATTTTAAGGATACTGGATTGATGTTTATTGAGCTGGATAAAAATAACAATTTGTTTAAATGTCCGAATTGCAATACAGAAATTTTGTTCAAAAGGAGGAGAGAATTGACCTAAATTTACCTATTCAATATAAATCATTTATCGATATAGCTCCTTAAAAAATTGAATATCGGTTGCCAGAAGAAGTTCAAAGCAGATTGGAATCCAGAATCGATTTTACGTACTGCTTGTGCTTTTGCTAATGATTTTAAAGATTTTAATGAGAGAGTTCGATGAAAAAACGGAATATCATCATTATTGTGCTTGTGATCGTTTTGGGACCGCTGATTTATGTCTTAGTTGGCATTAATAGAAATGTACAGCAAATGCGTGCTTCGTATGCCACTGCTTTTTATTATCCTGCCTATCCTGTGCCGAATATAAAAGGTAAAAATCCAAATCAAGTTGCCGAGATAAAACGCGGCGAGTATTTGGTAAAGGCAGGAGACTGTATTGCCTGTCATACGAATACCAGCTGAAAAAGGCCCTTCTTTTTGGGGCGGTCTGGCTATGAAAACTCCCTTCGGGACGATTTACACTCCGAATATAACGCCTGATAAAGAAACAGGTATTGGTGATTGGACCGATGAACAATTTATCAAAGCTATGCATGATGGTATTTCACCAATCGGATCCCCATACTACCCAGCTTTTCCTTATCTTTATTTCAATCTAGTTTCTTATGATGATTTAAGAGCAATCAAAGCTTATTTGGGTAGCCTTCCGCCAATTCATTTAGAAAATCGTCAGAATAAAATGGTCTGGCCATTCAATTGGCGTTTTCTGCAATACGGTTGGAGATTGTTATTCTTCAATTCAACAGTCGGTCCTCTTAAACCCGATCCACAGATGGCGAAGCAGTGGAATCGTGGCGCTTACTTAGTTGAAGGCTTAGGACATTGTGCCATGTGTCATACGCCATCTTATTCGCTTTTAAATTCTAATCTGTCTCTGGGTGCTCCGATACGAAAATACAATTTAACTGGAGCTATAGTGCAAGGTTACCTTGCACCTAATATTACACAAACCAATTTAGGTGGAATTTCAGATAAAGAAATGGTTAATATTTTAACCCAAGCACACTTGTTAGGCGGTGGTAATATTCAAGGTCCCATGCTCGAAGCTGTTCATGATAGTTTAAGCCAACTTACTACAGCAGATCTGATTGCCATATCAACTTACTTAAAAAGCGTAAAAAGTACGATGCCTTATGAGAGTAAGCCAAGATCTAGCAATATAGGTGCTGATATTTATCATAATTATTGTTCTGGTTGTCACGCATCGGGTGTTGATGGCGCGCCGAAATTTGGAGATACAGCAAGTTGGGCGCCGTTAGTGAAGAGTGGTATGGAAGAACTTATACACTATCGCGATTGAGGGATCAGGTTACATGCCGCCCAAGGGAATGTGTTATAACTGTCTAAATAGCGATGTCAGAGCAGCCGTTGATTATATGGCTGCTACAGCTATGAATGGTTCAAATCAAGATGGTTGTTCTCTCTACAAAAGCAATGCAATTAACACTGGCTGATGGGAAACGTATCGTATCTAGCTAATTGCAGTACTTGTCATAGTTCAGGTAAAAATAATGCACCCAAGATTGGTGATAAAAAAGCTTGGAAGCCAATTATCGGCGCTGGTTTTATAGCTGCCTATCACAATGTGATTGATGGTCTTCATGGACACCCAGTGCATGGTGGTTGCAAACAATGCAATGATGCAGAAGTTTTGGCGGCTCTGAAATATATCATGCAGGAAAGTGCACATAATAAAAATTATATTCTTTGGTGAGGTGAACCTTAGAGTTTTCTACTTAAATGCTATTTATGTTAATGAAGAAGAGGCAAAGATGATGAATATAAGTATTTTATTTTATATCTTTCTGGGGTTATTCATAGTTCTTTTTCTTTGGAATATTTTTCAAAAAGAGCACACCATTTTACGTACTTACCCTATAGTTGGATATATCCGTTATTTCGCGGAAACGCTAGGTGTTTATTTAAGACAATATTTTTATGCACGTGATCGAGAAGAATTACCGTTTAATCGCGCACAACGCACTTGGGTTTATGAAGCTGCAAAAAATATTGATACAACAATAGGATTTGGATCAACACGTGATCTCAAGAAAATGGGAGCTATCTATTTTGTCGATGCGCCTTTTCCTGTACTTAAACGCGACAGTGTAAAAGCTCATGCAATTACTATCGGTCAGAATTGTCGATATCCGTACTCAACGAGTTCAATTATCAATGTTTCTGCAATGAGTTATGGAGCAATATCTAAAAACGCAATACGCGCACTTTCACACGGCGCAAAAATGGCTGGTTGTTGGTTAAATACAGGTGAAGGAGGCTTATCCTCATATCATCTTGAAGGTGGTTGCGATCTCGTGGCTCAAATTGGTACTGCAAAATTTGGTTATCAAGACGAACACGGTAATTTATCCGATGAACGGTTAAAAGAAGTAGCAGCTTATCCACAAATTAAAATGTTTGAAATAAAATTAAGTCAAGGTGCAAAACCAGGCAAGGGGGGGTTACTACCCGGCGTAAAAGTAACGAAAGAAATCGCAGAAATTAGAAATATTCCACCACATGAAGATGCGGTAAGTCCAAATCGATTTCCTGAAATTTCTGATTCAGCTGAATTACTCGATTTCATTAAGCATGTTCGGGATGTTACAGGGAAACCAACTGGGTTCAAGATCGTGTTAGGTGATTACGGATGGCTAAATGATTTATGCAATGAAATTCTTAAACGTGGCATTGATTGTGCGCCAGACTTTATTACATTAGATGGCGCTGAAGGTGGTTCGGGCGCAGCACCGGAAAGTTTAGCAGATTATATGGGCTTACCCATCTCGGAAAGTCTTCCTGTTTTAGTGGATACACTAATTGAATATGGATTACGCGAGCGAATCAAAGTAATTGCATCAGGTAAATTAATTACGGCAGGTATGGTAGCTTGGGCTTTATGTATAGGTGCTGATTTTATAAATTCCGCACGAGGTTTTATGCTTTCTCTTGGCTGTATTCAGGCACTTCGATGTCATAAAAACACATGCCCAACAGGCATTGCGACTCATAATGCTTGGTTAGTACGCGGCTTGGATCCTAAGAGCAAAGCAGTTCGAGTATGCCATTATGTAAAAAATCTTGAATACGCAGTGGGTATTATTTGCCATTCATGCGGCGTTCATGAACCAAGAGAACTGAGGCGTCACCATGTCCGTATCGTTTCGACGCATGGAAAATCTGTAGCATTATCTGAAGTATTCCCAGAAAAAGAAGGTCGAAACCCCAATGAAAATTGATCTGTTAAATTTACTGAAAACGTGTAAGATTTTTCCTCGCTTGATGAGGAAGTGTTAATTAACCTGTTAAATAAATTTGAAAAGATTTATATTGATAAAAATCAAGTATTATTTAGGCAAGGCGAATTGTCTAATAATATTTTTTTATTAGTCAGTGGAAAAATTGCCATTTTCTTATCGACAGAAAATAAAGAAACTCTATTACTTGATGAAGTTTTACCAGGAAAATTAATTGGTGAGCTCACTGCATTGTCGCACGAGCCGCGTTTTTATGCTTAGATTACGCGTCGATCCCTCAGGGTCTGACCCTCACCACTAGATGGATGAGACGTGCGCCCTTCTCCTCATAACTTTATCAATCAATTTAGCAAATGCTCCGTTGCCTAATACATTCCCGCAAGTAATAACTGGATCAAATAAAATATACAATGCGGTAATCAATGACAGCATATCTGAATTAAAACCAAAAAAACTCTCAAGAATAGGCAGCATGACCAAGATGCCCCCACCCGGAACAGCTGCCACAGAAAATTTTGCTGCAATAAAATAAATAAGAAAAACGAGATAGCCATACAAAGACGGCTCTGCTATACCATAACTTTTCATTACTGCGTATGCAAAAATCGGTATCGCAAGGCAATCGCCAATTAAATGAATATTCACTGTGATAGATACAACGGAACGTGCCAAATCTTTATTGATTGCGTTTGCCTGTGCACCCACAATGGTAAGTGGCAGAGCAGCAGCACTCGACATTGCACTAAAACCGGCAATTGCGGCAGGCAGCATATTTTCAAGGCAGCGCAAAGTTTCTCGCAATTTAAAATGATTAAATGCCGTATAAAGAAATAAAATATAAATAATCTGTGCCAATGCTACAACTGCAAAGATTACAGTGTAATCTTTAAAAATAACTTGTATAGCACCATCATATTGCATTTTAACCACAAATCCTGCAATGAACGGTGGAATTAAATAAGCAAAGCTTTCAAGGATTTTTAAAACAAGCCAATCAAATCGTGCTGCGATTATTTGTACCTTCTGAGAGTTAAAAACTCCTAGCATAATACCCAACACAATCCCAAATAGCATGGCCTTATCATTCGCAATTAATTTAGGTAGCTGCCAAGACCATGCTGGTGTCAATGCATGTTCACTTCTTGGTTGCACGAGAGAAAAGTCAAAATGATAAACCCATTCCCCTACATAATGACTTAAAAAAGTTGAAATTGCATTTGAAACACATACGCATAGTAATATGATAAGAATAACGATTGTTGCACGGCGTGCTAAGCTAATCATTGTCTTAAGCAGTAATCCAAAAATAATAATGGGTAATAAAAATAAAATCAGCGACTTAATGGTCAAACTGATAGCATAAAAAACTTGCTGCACTGGATACGGAAAAAATGGATTCAGCATAAGAATTGCTGCAATCACAGCGACTAATACTAATGGCATTTTATGAAGTATTAACATTTTTTCAAATCACCTTTGTTACCATAAATAATGCATTTACAAAATCTTCACATTGACGTAGTGGTAATTTAAATACTTATCTAATTTCATGCATTGTGCATCGTGATCGAAAATATTTAACATGTGGTGTTCCTTGTTTAGTTACTGATAGGTAGACAGCTGGATAAATAATGTTCGAGATGATACTCTTTAGGGGGTTACGAACAATACCATTGGGATATTTTAGCATAACCGTAGGTTTTAGCATGGCCGTGCCCGCTGATTCGTATTACGAATTTTTAATTACCATTTTAGGATAAGCATAGAATGGATTTATTGCCGCATTTTCCGCTACATTTAAATTCCCCAGCTTTATTCGGTTTAACTTTACTGTTAGGTCTTATTGGCGGAGAGCTTGCTAGGCGTATTCGATATTTGCCAATTATCTCAGGGTATATTGCTATTGGTTTTTTAATTGGCCCAGGTGGATTTAATATCGCTAGTCATTCAATGCTGGCTACGGCGCGCATTTTTGTTGATATATCACTGAGCCTTATCTTATTTGAATTAGGTCGCCATTTAGATTTTCGTTGGTTATATCGAGATCGTAGTTTATTACTCATGGCTGTTGCAGAATCAACGTTTACTTTTATTGCCATATTTTCCATTATTTATTTTTTTGTTGGGCTACCTTGGCTGCAAGCAGCATTAGCTGGAACAATTGCCATGGCGACATCACCCGCAGTAGTGATGATGGTTGCTCACGATCTTTCATCGGAAGGTCCTGTGACGCGGCGCACTCTTATATTAACAAGTTTAAATAATTTGTTTGCCCTGATTGCTTTCACTTCACTGCTGCCCATTGTACAAGCTAAAACCTCTTCTGCTCATTCATTAAATATAATGGATGTATCTTATCGCTTATGCGGTTCCTTTATTTTAGGATTAGTGATGTTTCTATTAGCAGAAGTGATTGCTTTTTTAATAGGTAAAAATAAGAAAAATCAATTTATTTTATTTGTGGGCCTAGTAACGTTGACGACTAGCTTAGCTCATATTTTTAATTTATCGACTATGTTAGTACTTTTTACATTAGGCGTTGCTGCACGCAATTTTGATCGTAAACACATGTTAATGGAAATTGATTTTGGATGGCTTGCAAGATTATTTTTCATTCTATTATTTGTTGTCACTGGCGTTCATATACAACTAAAAGGTTTGTGGGTCGTAGCTGGCGCGGTTTTAATGTTTATTTTAGCAAGAGGATTCGCAAAACTTTTTGGAATTTGGTTATTTTCAAAAGTAAGCGGCCTATCTAAAGAACAAGCTTTGGCAATCAGTCTTGCGCTTTCACCTATGGCTGGAGTCGCAATAGGTATGTCAAATATTTTAGTTGATTTTAACCCCGATTTTAGCCATCACCTTTTGCTAATTATAACAGGGGTTGTTGCTGTTCTTCATATTTTTGGCCCGGTTGCCACACAACTCGCTTTTATTAAATCAGGCGAAACTCTTTCCACTGCAGAGAAGAGAAAATGTAATCATGACTACAGATCTGAAATTTAAAGAAAATAAAGAATTTACAATGGGGATTGAATTAGAACTTCAGCTTGTAAATTTACAATCATTTAATTTGGCCATGGAAGCAAAAGATTTTTTGCGACGGTTGTCTAATACTTCTTGCCATGGCGAACTCAAACCTGAAATAACTCAATCTATGATTGAGATAAACTCATCTATTCATAAATCGCATCCATCATTATTAAATGAGTTACGAACATTGCGCAATCATATTGCAGATGAGGCAACAAAAACTCATATTGGTGTTTGTGGCGGCGGATCTCATCCTTTTCAGAAGTGGAAAGAACAACGCATTTTTCAAACGGAACGATTTTCAAATGTCTCTGAACAATATGGATATTTAGCACAACAATTTACTGTGTTTGGCCAACATATTCATATTGCATGCCCAAATGGAGATGATGCACTTTATCTTTGTCATGCTATGGCGCGCTTTGTTCCTCATTTTATTGCACTAGCAGCCGCCTCTCCATTTAATCAAGGAGTCGATACCACTTTTGATTGTTCTCGGTTGACAGTTGTTAGTGCATTTCCCTTAAGCGGCACACCACCTTGGTTAACTACATGGGCCGAATTTGAAGAATATTTTAAAAAATTAGTGACATTAGGTGTTGTCAAAAACATGAAAGATTTTTACTGGGACATTCGACCCAAGCCTGAATATGGAACAGTAGAATTACGTATTTGTGATACACCCTTAACCATTGAGAAAGCTGCCGAACTTGCTGCGTTCGCACAAGCACTCGCTTATTGGCTACTTGACAATCGTCAAGAATTATCTAAAGAAATTTATCTTACTTATCTTATGAATCGATTTCGCGCATCAAGGTATGGTCTAAATGCAATAATTATTAACCCAATAAAATGTGAACATACTTCTTTAGCAGATGATATTGTGAAAATTTGCCAGTTATTAAAAAAATATACGAATAAATTTGATAATGAACAAGCAATTGGTAAAATAGAACAAGCCGCTCTTACTCGCCAAAATGGCGCCGGCTGGTTAAGAAAACGCTATGCCAATTCACATTCATTGAATGATACAGTGAGAGATCAAGCTGAACTCTGGTCAAGTGATAACGCGGGTAACAGCACTTAACTATGAGCCTAATATCAAATAGTCACTTTCTCGTAAAGGAAGTCTAAAAATAGCCGTATTTTTGGTTGAACAAATTTGTGCTGCTGATAAAACACATAAAGTGATTTTTGCGGCTCTCTGTATTTTTGCAGCAGTTCTACCAACTCTCCTTTGCGAATAGACTCTTCAACGAAATAATCATAGATTTTAGCAATACCTAATCCTTGCAAAGCACACCGCAGCATAGCTTGAGCATCATTAACACGTATATGGTAATCCAAATAAACTTCCTTATGATTACTAAATACCAAAAGATTATCAGGGTTCCGAAATGAATGTGTAATATAGCGATGTTGTTTTAAATCATTGGGTGTTTTAGGAATCCCATATTTCTTAAGATAGTGAGGAGAAGCACATAGAATATGGTACGTGGAAAGAACTTTTTTACGTACTAAATAATCTGGGCCTTCGTGCCCAACTCCACACAAAACATCAATATTTTCTTTTTCTAAATCTGGAAAGCGATCAGCTAGCTCGAGATCAATTTTCAAATCTGGGTAAAGCTTTATAAATTCCTTTAAATTGTTGACAATGTATCTTTCGCCAAAATAACGATGACTTGTAATTCTCAACACCCCCGAAGGTTTTTCATGCGTATGAGTAATCATAAATTCTGCTTCAGAGATGGTCATAAATATTCTTTTCGCAGACTGATAAAATGATTGGCCAGCATCAGTTAACTTAAGAGACCGTGTTGTGCGCTGCAAAAGCTGCGTATTCAAACTATTCTCAAGATCTATTAGCTGTTTACTTGCCGCTGCTTTTGTAATACCAAGCGATTTAGCTGCTTGCACAATACTGCCTTCTTCCACAATCAACATGAAGGTTTTCATTAATTTTAATTTATCCATCACTCACCTATAGTCAATAAAAAATTGACTATAGTAAACTATTTATCCAATTGTCAATACATTTATTTTTACTTACAATTCGTTCACAGACTAAAAAAATACGAGGGGTTAAGTTATGCATACTCTACGAAAGAATACATCACCTCTTGAACAGAAACGATTAACCAATAATAAAAAGCGTATTTTTGCCATTCATGGCGGCGGGAACATTGGCTTAGGATTAATGGCCGATGTTATTTCACAAAGCCCGCTTGAATATGAGGTCATCGCGACATCAAACGATATCTTTTTAACCACATTAATTAATAGCAAGAATCAGTTCTGGCTACATAATAGGCACATTAAAAACGTGCGCATGATTTCTAGGAATTCTAAAGATATTAAAGAACTGTATAAAACGGCAGACATTCTCGCTATTTGTTTAACTCCCGGCGCTTTAACAAGCTCTGCAAAAGACATTGCGGAAGGATTAATCGCGCGCCACCATGCTGGAGCTGCTGAATTAAACATTTTAATCTTAATGAATATCCCAAAATGTGATGACTTTGTTCGCAGTAAAATTACTACGTGTGTGCAAGAGCTTGAGAAAAATGAGATAAAAGCAAAGAAAATATTATCAAATATACATTTCATACGCACTGTCGCAGATAGAATCGTCACTAAAGTAGATGAAAAAACTGTAAAAAAACAATTAGTAGACCAACTTAAAGCAAACGCTATTGATGCTATTGATGGTTTATTAGCCCAAGAGGAATTAGCAAAAACTGTAGCTAAATTTAATTTAACTTTTAATCTTTTCAATGCGGAGAAAAATTTCGATCTTTATGTTCCTGTTTCTTTATCAGAAGCATCACATTTACCTGCGATAAAAACCACAGGCAACCTAGATCAAATCGAAGATATAAAGAATAAATATATTAATGGTCCGCACACTATACTCGCTTGGTATGGCGCACTGCTAGGATGTAAAACCATCGCTGATGCCATTCAATATCCTAAAATGCGGCAATTTTTAGAAAATACTATGGAAAGAGAAATCGGCCCTGCTTTAAAAGCAGAATATCCATCACTCACAAATAATGTATTAGCATTTTATAAAAATTTATTTTTTGAACGTTGCGCAGAAAGCACAAACGATCCAGTAACACGAGTTGGCCGTGATCCACTACGCAAATTAAATAAAGGTGCACGAATTCGCGGCACCATTGAACTTATCCAAAAACACCACCTAGAGATTGCAACTCCTGGGTTAGAACAAGGCATTGCTGCTGGCATTTTGTATGCCATTAGAAAAATAGATCCAGAAAACCTTGGGTGCCAGCAAATTTGCGAATTATTTAAAAGGAAAAAATCTTATCGCGATATCTTATGTTACAACGGTCTTTATAGCGCAGGAAATTACATCGGTCTGAATGAAAAAGGAGATAGCCATTTAATCAACAATATTTTATCTCAAATTTCATTACTTGAAGCTGAATATACTCATATACAACACCAGAAAGTATCATTATCCATTTTCTGGCATAAAAAATCAGGAAATAGCATGAATAATTTACAAAAAAACCTAATGGCGTTAGGTATTGGACTGGAACCTAAAACTGGACATTTATTTTATGCGAATAATTTTAAACCGATGGAGCTCGAATTCGAATTGGTTTTTGTACGTCATGGTGAAACTTATGGCAACTGCGGCCAAAGTACAACAACAGGAGAAGTTGATTATTCATTAGTAACTTCAGGAAAAAAAGGCCATGAAAAACGTATTTATCAAGGCAACGTTGATACAGAGATCAATCAGTTAACTGAACTTGGAAAACAACAAGCACTCAAAGCCGCAGAAAAATTAGAAAATGAGCTTTTGAAAAACGACTGGGAACCTGATGTTATTTTTCATAGCCCATTATCCAGAGCAAAAGATACAGGATTACCTTTTGTAGAGAGAAACAACTTTACTAAGCGTTATTTTGTATTAGACGGCATCAAGGAAATGTCCTTTGGTACTTGGGAAAACCACCGTGTTTGCGATATGAAGTCAGATGATTCTTGTCATTTATTTTATCGAAACCAACACGCGTTGATCAAAAGCTCAGGGGAAAATTTTTGCGAAGTTTTACTAAGAGCCCATGCAGTTCTGCAACATCTAAACGAAAAATACTCAGGAAAGAAAGTATTAATGTTTTCACACTCTATGTTCGGCGCAGCATGCTGCATTTTATTGGGACGCGGACAAACAGTTGAAAACGGCGAATATTTGGCATTCGATGGGAAAAAGAAAAATGGCGATTACTATACAATGCCAAATGCCACGCCATTTTGCCTGAATTTTAAAACCCCAACTACAACACCAAAAATGGCTATCTCACTATGTTAAACAGAAAACTAAAAAAAACGGATATTCCAGACGATACTTTAACTAAATCATTTGAGTATTTAAAACCAACTGATTTAACTAAAGCTGCTCGTGTTTGTAAAAGATGGAGAAATTTATTAATTATTAATACCGATATTTGGAAAACATCGATATTTAAAAGCAATAAAATGCAACTTTTAAATACTGCACTATATAAAGAAATCGTCGGCACTGGTAATACTAGGTCCATTAACCGTTATTTTTTAATGGGAGCAAATCCAAACACTGATGTAATAGGTAATGTTGATAAAAAATATCATCTCGGATATTCTGGCTTTTTTAAAAACGGATCGCTGCTCAGCATAGCTGCCAACCGTGCAAGAAAAAACAATCAAATTCAAAATATAAAGGTCCTACTATGTTATGGTGCAAACCCAATGGAACCTTCAACCTTTGAAGAATTCTGGAGCGAAGCACGGGGTTCTATTGTATTTCCCCATTCAAAAATTGGGACTGAACCGCCGGTTGATTCCGCCTTGAATAAAAAAGTTAAAACAATTTTATCTAAAGAAATGATCGTGTTTTCGATTGGAAATAATCGACCGGCTAATGAAATTACTAAATTAACCAATCAATATAACAAATATAAACATGAAGAAGATAAGCATTATAAATGTGTCATTATGTAAAAATTTATTTTATTTTTTATAACACTTAACCAAGAATATCTATTCCACTATGTTAAACAGAAAACTAAAGATAACAGACATTCCAGAAGATGTATTAATCACGATATTTGCATCTAAATACTTAATACCGAAAGATCTAGCTGCCATTGTGCTTGTTTGTAAACAATGGAGCCGGCTAGCAATGGATGCCGATCTTTGGAAAAAAGCTATTAAAAAAAGCAAGAAAACCCCAGATTTATATCATGCGTTAGTAGAAGAGATAAGGGGCAACGGCAATTCAAAACTTATTCTTCGTTATTGCTCGATAGGTGCAAATACTAATGTTCTCTTGAAAGATGAGAAAAACAGTAATATTATTGAAAAAAAATATGGCTTTCGTGATTTACGTTATGGTTTTTTTAAACAAGCATCCTTGCTTAGTCTAGCTGGCAATTCAGCAGAATATTCTCATCAAATAGATAATATAAAAACTCTGTTAGCACATGGCGCAGATCCAATGATTCCAGCAAGTTTTATAGAATACAAGGGAGAAGTAGCAGGCGGACATATTTATTATAATCTTACAGAACGCGTTCTGTACGAGAAACCCGTTGATTCAGCAATAAATAAACATGTCAAAGCCATTTTATTATTAGAAATGATTAAGATCGCAAGAAAAAATAATCGACCTATTAATGAAATTGAAAATCTTGATGATCAATACAGAAAATTGCAACGTCGCAATTGTTGCATAATGTAAAAACGTAATCTTGACTTCCGCATCCTTTCTAAAAATTCATCCATAAAAATCCCCACAAGCCTTGCCTTAGTTTAATGGAACTTTAAAATTGGAAATGTAGTGACTAGTAAAATTATATTTATTGATTTTTTAGGTCTTTATCCAAGTCCTATTTTTACTACAGAACATTATCTGAATTTATTAAAATTAACTATGAATAGTTTTGGGTAAATTTAGTTGGACGAGGGAGAACTCCTTGTCGCCTTAATTTCAAGGTATAAATACTTTCTCGGCTGAACTGTACTCTACAGACATAAGCGACGAGGGTTGTAATTATGATTGGTAAAACCATATGATAATCTCTTGTTATTTCTAATATTAGAATAATAGCTGTTATCACAACACCTGTTACACTGCCCAACATACCCGCCATGCCGGCTACTACAAAAATAACGGGATGAGTAACTATTGAAGGAAAGAAATAATGAAGAGCTGCTCCGAAAGCAGCGCCTAATGTGGCACCTAAAAATAATGTAGGTGAAAATATTCCGCCTGAAGCACCTGAACCTAACGTTAAACAAGTTGCCAAAAATTTTGCAATAAATAATATTGCTAATAACCAAAAATTGGTTATCACAAAATTTAATGTATCTTGAATAGTCGCAAAACCAATTCCTTCAATATAATAATGACCATAAAAGTACATGAGTACGTACATCATCATTCCAATTAGGCTCATTCCCAATGCATGTCGTAGATATGCATTTTTAAAATGAGATACAAAAAAATCTTCAGTCCAGTAAATACCGCGAATAAACGATTCAATATGTCAGTGCAAGCAGGTTCAACCGATATTAAAATTTGATCAGGTTAAGGGAAAAAGAAGGCAAGAATATTTTGCTGCTATTCAAACCGGACTTGATCAGAATTATCAGCCAATGATAGATATTTTTAAATCAATTCTTAGGAGAAGTATTAAACTTTATCGGAAGTCCCTGAATCTTTCTTCTTAAGCCTTGCTGGTTTTTCTGAAAATTTAAGATGAACACCTTCAATCGCAGTAGATGACACAACATGATCACGAATCATCTTCCTGCGCAATTCAGGATTTCTGAGGTAAGGGTTTGTTTGAGATAAGGCTTTTCTACTCATGAATTAATTATACATCATCTTGTGTAGCTCGGCTTGTGAATAATTTCAGATTTTGGTTGTCACGATTACACCAGAATTACACCTGCGACACGAGGTTACAAAGTGAACTGTTTACACCATCATCGGGAGGAAACCAACTTTATCACAAGTTGACTCTAGGGCTATGAATAAAGAGCTAGCCTGACAACGTAATGAAGGGCGCAAACCCGGGGACAACTCGCAAGAGGAAAGCCCTCCTGGAAGCCAAGTCCAGGTGAATGCTAGAGAGCCAGTAAGGTGAACACATGTGAATCTGTGCATAGATCGAGATCGGTGACAAGCGAAAATGGCTGACACGCTTGAACCAAAAGGTACGAAGGTAGGAGGTAGGCCAGTGTAATGCCACCTCGTGATCGCAACACCTTCCGGTCGATAGCAGACACCTAACCTGGTAGTGCCCACTTTGTAGAACGTGGCAACCCTGCACGATTCCTGGATATACTAGGTAGAGAGTCGCAAGACACATCGACGACCGTGTAGGAATAGGATGTAGGAAGAAGCGAATGCCGCACTGTAATGGCGCGGATACCGATTTAAATGTTATCGGACACGAAAGTGTGCCCACGTCCGACTGGTCTTCATTGCAAGATAATTTGTAGAACCACTATTATGAGGAAAAGCAAATGACAACAACGGCAACTGCCGTAGTAGGTGCATCTTCAACATTGCTAGCAGCTCACTGGAAAGTCATTGACTGGAAAGCAGCTGAAGCACATGTCAAGCGGCTACAAATGCGTATTGCAAAGGCGACTCGGGAAGGCCGCCACGGCAAAGTTAATGCTTTGCAATGGATGTTATACCACTCGTATTACGCGAAGGTACTCGCAGTAAAACGAGTTGTGCAAAACCGCGGAAGCAAAACTCCAGGCATAGACAATATCACCTGGAGAACAGCGACGCAAAAGATGAATGCAGCCCTCTCTCTCAAAAGAACGGGCTACAAAACTCAACCACTCCGGCGAATTTATATCCCAAAGAAAGACGGACGTCTAAGGCCACTTAGCATTCCCACCATGAAATGCAGAGCGATGCAAGCACTGCATCTATTTGCATTAGAACCCATGGTAGAAATAAAGGCGGATAAAAATGCCTATGGTTTTAGACCAGGACGAAGTACAGCAGACGCTATCGCTCAATGCTTCAGAGCGCTAGCGCGTCGAACTTCTGCCCAATGGATACTTGAAGGGGATATAAAAGCTTGCTTCGACAGAATCTCCCATCAATGGCTAGTCAACAATGTCACGATGGACAAAGAACTACTGAAGAAATGGTTGAATGCAGGATACATCGACAAAGGCAGCTTCCATAGGAGCAAAGCAGGGACGCCACAAGGAGGTATCATATCGCCTGCACTTCTGAATGCAACACTCAGTGGCCTAGAAGATACGATAAAAGCATCTGTTTCTAGGCAAGATAAAGTTAACATCAGCATATATGCAGATGACTTTGTCATCACGGGAGCTAGCAAAGAAGAGCTGGAAAACAAAGTGAGCCCCGTGGTGGAAACCTTTCTGCGGATACGAGGTTTGGAACTCTCATCTGAGAAAACCAAAATCACGTCCATTCAAGAGGGGTTCGATTTTCTCGGATTTAACATACGTAAGTATGGAGACAAGCTTCTCATCAAACCAGCCAAAGCGAGCGTTAAACGCTTTTTGGTGGACATCCGAGAAATCATCAGGAAGAGCTGCGCGACAAGTACGGCGGAATTAATAGGCCAGTTAAACCCCAAAATACTGGGATGGGCAAATTACTACCGTCATGTTGTTGCCAAACACACCTTCAGCATTGTTGATGAACACATCTTTAAAGCATTATGGAAATGGATAAAGCGTAGACATCCAGAAAAGAGCAATGCTTGGCGAAAGAATAAATACTTCCGAAGTCAAGACGCAAAACTGGATATTCCACGCGAAAATGCCATCAGATACTGCGAATACATGCGTACTGGATTTAATCCGAGCTAGCAAAATATCTATTAAAAGACATGTGAAAATAAAGGGAGAAGCTACACCTTATGATCCTGTCTATACAAAATATTTCGCGAAGCGAAAACTAAGATTAAAACAGCGAATAAACACAGAGAAACTGGGTCGACAACAAATCGGTCTTAAGAAGGCTGAGCCGTGTGAGGGGAAACTCTCACGCACGGTTCTTAGAGGAGTGGGTCGCAGTAATGCGGCCTGCTTACTCGGCACAATTTTTTTGTTTGACTTGATTAATGTCACTATTATTATCAATTTGTACTGCTTTTAAATTTCTGTTGCCTGCAAGTGACATATGGTGCTTCCAATCATTGCCCATGGAGACAGTCGCCCAATCACTATAAGGATTTTGGCCACTCGTAATTTCACTTTGCGTTTGTTGGCATGTTTTAGTTGAGATGTTTAAGTCTTCTGGTGCACCAAATAGGCCATTATTAATTAAATTATAGAGCGATGGATCCGCGCGTGAAATAGCATAGAGTGGGAATTGAGTAATAGCAGCAGTTGCATTGTAGATGACGTTTTGCTGAATATTTTGAAAACTGTTTTGAATACCGTTTAATGAATTCGTAATTGATGATGCAGGATTAAATACCCCGCAGTTATATCCCAAGCAAGACTCCCCCTCGACTTGTAGTGGAACAGACTGAGCGCCACTGTAAGCAGGTATAGGAACAGGCTGTCCACCGCCCATTTTATAATATAAGGAGCTGTTACCAGCGGGGATTAAGTCAGCATAAACATTTTCTGTTGGATAACTTATAATTAACCCAACAAAAATTAAAGTAGCTGTCGTTAAATGTGCGCGCAGGTACGAACACAATTTTTTATTTATCATGATGGGATCCAAAAAAAAACAAGAAAAGTTATTAACGATTTCTCTGCAATGCTCTGCAGAAAGTTTTTTAACTTCACTATTGACATCTAAATTATTAGCTGAGGGAGAGAGCCATGTTCCCACCTCCTCCCGTGAGCGAGAGGAGGGGAGAGTTATCATGTAAAAAAGCGAGAATGGCGCAGCTATTCAATAGATCGAAAATATCTTATTTATCTATTTACGGGGCTGGCCTCTGTGAACATTTTCCTTAGAAAGCACTTAAAGCATCTTCAGTCCTTGCTTGGCTCGATTAGTTTTTAATTTTTCAATGACGTTATCAAGTTCGTCATTAAATTTCTACACAGATCCAACTTTCTGGATTAAAAGCCTCTCTAGTTTTCGGATCTTTCTTAGGTGGTTTTTTTGATACCAGCATTTGTAAGTGTCTGGAGGTCATAACGATTTCCATTAAGTAAAATTGGGATATGCATGATATTCAATGTAATAGGATCAAAAAACTTTTCAAATGATTTTTCCTCTTTTTCATTTAATTTAAGTTGCTTTAATTTTATCTGACATTCGAGTTTTTTGCCTGATGAAGATTTTTTACATACTTGCGTAATGAGGTGAACAGTCACTTAAAAATGCTGCTAAAGTATCTTCGGTGATTTTGATACACTAACAGTGCGTTGGGGCGGCTGGCGTGGGTGAGTTATTATAACAAGATCCTTTTTCTTTTGATTCGCTAGCGAGTCTTAATGCAAGGGTATCTTATTATTTGAATGCGCACTGGATAGTACCAGAATGATCGGAGGTGATGTTGATTCCGACTTTCTTAAATGTTTCATTGATTTTATTCATCAATGGGTTATTCCTTATCTTCTTAATAGAGGCAATTGCTTGTGTTATGCTCTGATTAGAGTTGGTGGTGTCCTTATATCACTGTTCCTGTTGCGATTGAGGTTTTCTTAGCTTCATTAAAATGCCCAAAACCTAAAATTTCATATGCAACTAAGAGTGTCTGTATACAACGTTCTAGACTGAAAGTGTTGCTACCTTTAATCTTTTGCAGGTATTTATAAATTTTAGAGAAACATATGTAGATGAAGAAGTGTCTTAGCATGTATCGCATTAATTTTTAAATCGCGAAGTAATGTTGCAAACTTAACTATATCTTCAAGGGTGTTTTCGCGCTCGCATAAACTCATAAGTACTACTATTTGTTCCATGGAGAGAAAAAAAATAACTTTGTTATTTTGTAGTTCATTGACAAGATTTTCTATTTTTTTCGCTTATTTTCGTCTGCATCATAAATTATTACGAAGGTATTGTCGCTCAAGAACATTTTCTTATTAAGAAAATTAAATATTTCCCAAAAATAATTACCATTAACAAAACTTTTCAGATGTTCAGCATAGTCTTCGTCTGAATTAGAAATGATTTTATAAATGTGAAGTAACTGCGCATAAGTGAGTGAGCAATGATTTGGTACTTGAGGGCCTAGCCCATTTAAAAATTCTTGTATTTTGATAACTGAAGAAAAGATCTTAGGAAATTTCTTAATTACCTCTGGAGCCTCCGTATATTCTCGAATACCATGTCGAAGGGAACCCACTAGATCTTTAGGACGCATATTTCTTACGATGGATGTTGGACTAATATCAATAACATGAGGTTGACTTCCAGAAGACTCAGGAAATTTTTCATCTGTAGGGTTGTTAGAGGGAGCGGTGGAGCTCTTCTCAACTAAAAGAGAGTTTGGGTTATTTGTAATAGATTGAGTAGTAAGTTTGGTAGGCTCGGATAAATCAGCACTAGCAAATTTGAGAGCATTAAAGGAATCAGCGCTCGAAAGTTCGCAATATTGACTCGCTTTAGAGAAAAATCTTTTTGAAGGACTCTTAGAGAGAATCCTTACGCAATTCTCCATACTGAAAATACCGCCCGCTTTTAAAGTATCCAGCATGCCAATTACAAATGACACAGGATGATAATTAACTTGAAAAAGTTTTCTTGCATCAATAGCATCGATTTTTAAATCGCGAAGTAATGTTGCAAACCGAACTAAATCGTCAACAGAGTTTTCGTATTTGCATAAACTCACAAGCAATTCTATTTGTGCCATGAAAATAGATGTAAAAATGATGTTATCTTGTTGCAGTAGATTGATAAGTGTTTCTATTTTTCTGCGTGTTTCTTCGGTTGATTCATAAATTTCTACAAAGGTATTGTCACTTAATAAATCTTTCTTGTTAAGAAAATTAAATATTCTCCAATGATTATTTGGGAGATATTTACTCTCAGAAAAATCTATAAAGAGAATTTTATAAACCTGAAGTAACTGCGCATAAGTGAGTGGGTGCTCATCTGATACCTCACCTAGCCCATCTAAAAATTCTTGTATTTTGATAACGTAAGGAGGAGTGCTCCCAATGTGTTTAGCTATCCATGAAGTATTCGTGTGGTAGTTTTGAACGACTTTTCTAAGTTGACCCACTGCATCTATAGGTGCCTGGTCGCGTACGATGGATGCTGGACTAATACCAACAACAGGAAATTGATTTCCAGAAGACTGAGGAAATTTTTCATCAGTAGGGTTATTAGAGGGAATGGCAGAACTTCTCTGCTTATCATCGTGTGATTGTCCCATTTTTTTATACCTCGTTAAGCTGATTAATTATAAGAGCTATATTATAGAATGTTTTTTATACAGATTAATAGGTTTTTTATCATCAGTGGCAGAATTAGAAAATTCACATAACTTCTGCCAGCAAATCGGGTGGGTCGGGATATGTGTTACTACCCCCCACCATGAGTCAAAGCAAGCTCTTTCATAAGGCGGGTAAGTGCATGAATTAATTGAAACGATGTCTTTGAATTATACAAGGAGATGGGTTCATTAAATTAAAAATTAATACTTCCACTATATTTTCCTTCTCCTTCAATACAACCTTTATAATGTCTCCATAATACCCAGGTATAATTTCCTTTGCCTTTTTGGGAAGCGTTGCTATGCCAAGGCGTTAGATTTTTTAAATCATTTTCACCAAAAGGTTCGCACATATTTTCAGCATCAGGATAAACCATTTGCCAGAGGGTAGAAGAGCTATTTTCTTTTATTTTGGAAATAGTGCATTCTTTTCCACAATCTGTTGGCAATAGATTATAAACATGCGGCTGCAATTTGCGTGTTACAATATCTGCTGCACGTTGTGCAATGACAGCTGCGGCTTTTGCGTCAGACGATTGAATTAAAAATCCTGTTCGCGGATAGATAGAACCTCAATTATTTATGAATGACCCTATGTATCATGCGAAATTATGCAATTGGTGAATGGTAGATAGAATTTTCTCTTGTCTCAGAACAGTACCAGTATTACTCGCGTTAGAATTTCCCGCAATTTAGCCAATTTCTTTTAAGCGTTTTATCTTTTAAGAAAGAACTAATTGCTTGATATACGCCATCAACCCAAGTTTCATTCACACCTTGAACTTTAAAATAGCTATTATTTTGGTTAGCTGGATCAGTGATTTTTGAAAAATCAAATATGTGATTTTTTTTAAAATCAAATTGCATTTCGAACCAATTTTGCATTCTATTTTGCATCGCCATCTGATAACCATGGTAGCTATTAAAAGATATTCGTATTATTTTTTTTGGTAAACGATCGTCATTGAATATAGATTCGTGATCTCCGTTTATATACTCATTATTTTCTCCCCATATCTCCACCCATAGCTTACCTGTAAAATTTTTAAAAACTTCTTTTACAGGACCAGGCAAATTCGGTGACAATTTTAATTGTAGATAGGCAGCTTCTGTAGATTTTTTTTGCGAGAATTTTGTAAAGCGTTTTTAGGTCATCTTTTGTTATTAATGAAGATTTAATTTTCTCACAATAGTTTCGAGAATAATGAACAAATGGCTGTGCCAGCTGTGAAAAGTCGGGCTGTGAATTTGTGTTCATGTCTATTTTCCTTAATTAATAAAATTAAAGTTCTTATTTATTTAGGTAAATGCACTAAAATCTTGTCTTTTATTTCTTCAATCGCATCAGCTAAGCTCCATCCTTGCGTAGCTATGCGAGCACCATTTTCTGTAGTTAATAAGATGCCACTTTCTGTTGTCATGGGGGTAGAGTGTGTTTTTTTGATATCGAATGATAGTAGTGGTCCTATATCATCCATGAAGGAATGTTCCATTAATTTCAATGCAATATTTTTTTCGAACATATTTTTAGTGATTATTTTTTCTGATTTTTTCATATATTCTAAAAAAATGCCACTAACCTCAGAAGCATTAAAATCTTTGTGTTTTAATGCCAACCACAAGTCAAATACATCACGGCCTTTACTGCGTTGGTATAGCGCGCGTAATTTTGTGGCAATTAACTCGTTAAAATGAAATGTATTAATTTTCGCGTTCCAGAAAACCAATCAGAATGCACCTCAAATTCTTTTGAGGAACGATCTAGAATTGAAAAGTTTTCCTCAACATTAATTTCAATCTTGATGCGAAGCTTCGTCACGAGAGAATTCTCAGGATTGAAATAGTATTTCATTTTAAAACTACGCGCCGTTGGAGTGGTTTTTGCTTTTCCTAGCCATGGTTCTAGACGTATTCGCAGAGCATCGGCAATTTTCGAAATTGGCCCTTTGCTTGTTCTTACTAGATCAATATCTTCGCTATAGCGAGCAGCGGGCGAAAAGAATAATTTATGTAAAGCTGTGCCGCCACGAAATGCTAATTCTTTATTAAGAAAAGAGTCTGAGAAAATCTCTACAATAATTCTTGATAAAATTAAATCCTGCTCCACTTGCATGTCGTCTGCCCAAGGAGCGACTGTTCTCCACTGTGTAATTTGTGCAATAGGTATCATTCGTCAGGTTCCACTTTAGTGTTTACAATAATTTTCCATTTTTTATTTCGCTGTAGCGGCTTGTATTTTGCTTGAGATACTAGACGGGCCCAATGAAGCTTTTTGTCACTGAGGATTTTAGAGATTTCGTTGGTGAGTTGATCGAAGCCTAAAAATTCTAACAAATAGCCTAAGCGTTGTAACCAAAACAATTCAGAATTATGTTTGGTTAATTCAATGAGTTTCTTTATGTCCATTTCTTCAGAAAGATCAGCTAGTATTGTGGCTGCATTACTAATTCCAGCAGCATGTTGTGGCATGCTAACAATATCAGCAGCAATTACTTCAGGCGTTGCAACATTTATTATTCCGGCAGATGTATTGAATTTTTTAGTTGGCATCTCTGCCACACGTTTGTTTGCGATAAATTCAACATAAACTCGCCCGCAGTGTATTGGTGTGCGAGTTTTCGAAGTGACAACTTGAAACCGCTGAGGTTTTTGGTGGGCAGCTCCATAGTATTGTGCGGCACTGATAAAGCCAATATAGTATGGTTGGTTTAGATGCTTCATTAAATCTGGAATAAACATCTCTGCAGGTAGGCAGCCAAGTATTTTATACTCTGGTGGCAAAATTAAATAAAAGCCTCTGGCGGGGCTAACTACCGCTTTTTTCAGGCGTAAACGTCTGAGCGCATTTATAGTCGCGACTTTGGTTAGTTCTAAGGCCTTTTCCGCATCTATAATGGTGAAATAGTAGCGGCCTTGGCTTCGAAGCATATTTATAAATTCGTACGTTTTCATAGGGCATTAATCTGTGTTAATACTCTTCTAATATATCTTTTTTAGTTATTTTAGTAAAGTTTCAACATTTTTCATATGTTTTCAATTGGTTGTATAATATATATCTGGAGATAGTTGTGTTAAAAAATCGCTAATGTAACGTTTTTCGTTATATTAAGCAAGTTTTAACACAAGTTCATTAATCGATTAACTCAAGTTATGAATCTTAATAAATGTCAGTTCCTCCATTAGATTGCTAATCCTTTTGATGATTTCCGGAGAGCGTAAGACCACACTTCTTTTATTTGCAGTTGGTATGCATAGCCTGTTTTCGGAATTTTGAAAATTATAGATTATGCGTTAAAGTATTATGTTCTTAGATAGAGTGTACATGTCCTCCTTATTTCTCTTTTCCGATGTAACTAATGCGCTCATAATTTTTTATCCTTTGTAAATTCGCAATCACTTAGGCAGCATTTTTATGCTCTTGTTTTCCTTTTTGGATTCGGTCATAAATTTCTTTGCGATGAACAGGAATAGCGCTTGGAGCGGTTACGCCGATGCGCACTTGTCCACGATCAAAACCGACGACTGTAATTTTGATCTCACCATGTTCACCCGCAATAATTTGTTCGCCTACGTGCCGTGACAATATCAACATGTTACTACCCTCCAAAAATATCTTGTTAATGAAAAACTCATTTACTGACAAAATTTCTTTAAAATCTTCTGAAATGCTTCGACGTTTACAGGCTTAATAAAAAGTGCTGTTGCACCCGCCGTTATGCACTCACTTTTAATATCTTCAAGATTAAAGGCCGTCAAAACTACAATTGGCGATCCCTTTAACTTAGAATCCGAAGTACGAATTCTTTTGATTGTTTCTATACCGCTTATTCCTGGTAACCCAATGTCCATAAAAATAAGATCGTAATGGTTATTAATTTTTAAAAGAGCCTCTTCGCCACTACCAACAACATCAACTTGTGCTCCTAATTTTGCTAATATCATCTTATGAACCGTTTGAAGAATGACCTCGTCTTCAACTAATAGAATCTCTGTCATCACACATTTACCTCATTAATTCCGATTTAATGCGCTCTCACAGATTGGACTTGTTCTTGCATGTAGTCGGTCTATAATCTAACGAGCGCTAATTTTTGTAACAAGCCCATTATGGACTAATATCAGACCATTAAACAGTGGATATTAGACCAACGCCATGTGAGATATTGTCCATCCCTTTAACAAGGAGCTTTATGGCACGAAAACAAAAAAGTCTAGAGGGAACTGCAGAAGACCAGGCCAATCGCGCAAAACGGATTCGCTATCTAAGGGAGGCATTACGTTTTTCCATCGCAAAATTTGGGAAAAAAACATGGCATTCCACCCTCCAGTATAAAGGGCTGGGAGAGCACACAAAATGCTGGGTTAACAGCGGGTGGGGCACTTAAGCTTGTGGCCGCATTTCAAGCAGAAGGCTTGGATTGTACTCTCGAATGGCTCATTTACGGTAAGGGGGAAGACCCCCTGCTCAAAGCAAAATCCCAGCTAGAAGAAGCTGCAATTCCCCCGATTAATCAAGAGATCAGTTTGTTTCATAAACTTCATCCGGGCTCTGTTGATGCTATTGTAAGCGATGAAAGCATGGAGTCAGTGTTATCTAAGGGTGATTGTGTTGCAGGGATAAGATGTTTTGGAGAGGATATCCGTAAGCTCATTGGTTCAATCTGCATTGTCCAGATTCAAGGCGGGCAGCTGCTTGTTCGCCAGCTAATGGCCGGAACTCAAAACAATCGTTACAACTTAATAGCCATTAACTCTAAGAGTGTCTCTAAGCCTGTTATGAAGAACGTTGAGTTATTCAGTGCTGCGCGAATTTTTTGGATTAGGAAACATCAATAAAATTCATTATTTTTTACGATTTACTTTTTTTTCGATACTCGTTGAAATTTATTATTTTTTTAAAATCAATTAGCGGTTTAGTCTTTGGCTTTTCAATATAACTGTAATAATAGTTTGCTTTACCTGCTAATTTCGTTGCTGGATAAAATATTTCTGGCCATCCTGCGGGTTTTTCAAGGCTAGGAAATTCAGCTTGATTAAAACAATGTCTTAAAACCTCGCGATTTTGAATGGCCTTTTTAAGATTATCGTCGATGGGATAAGGGTCAAGCGTCAACTCAAACTCCATACCTTCCATTTGATCTTCTGTTTTAACAATGAGCCAATTTAGCTTGCCATTTGCATCTATAAATAAATAGCTGCCA
Organism: uncultured Gammaproteobacteria bacterium; assembly: GCA_963710715.1. Classification (GTDB taxonomy): domain Bacteria; phylum Pseudomonadota; class Gammaproteobacteria; order DSM-16500; family DSM-16500; genus CAVQBL01. The sequence continues at coordinate 215,713 of CAVQBL010000018.1, forward strand.
GATTCGTCAACTAAATAATACTCTGTGATTTTGTTCTTATCTAACAATGAATTAAAAAGCTTAATAAATACTGGATCATCTAAACAAACGAGCATCTGGTTAGATGCGGCATCCACCGCATTTAATACGGTTGCGGACAAATCTAAAAAATAACTTTGTTGCAATTGTTGTATGCTGTCGGTGAGTTTATCCATTAGATTATCTGTATCTTTCAGGAAAAACTTGTCGATGATACCTTCATTAAAAGCTTCCACAGCTAAATCTTTCCCTGCTTCCCCTGTCAACATAATGATTTTGAAAGTGGCACCGTTAGCGCGCAGTTGTTGGCAAAGCTCTAATCCATTCATTTTAGGCATAGCATAATCAATTACTAAGACCCCAATTTCATCAAACCGATGTGAGCGATAAATTTCATGAAAAATAACGTCATATTTAAACGTAGATACTATTCTGTCTACCTCAAGATCATCTACTTCACCCAGGCAACGACTGATAAATGTATCTGCTTTATATTGATTGACTAGAAAATCTAAAGCGGTTGGGGAGGAAGCGAATACTTTGCAAGAAATATTTTTCAAATTTAAAATCGATTTTAAACTATCTGCGTATTTTTTATCGTCGTCGATTAGACCAACTGTTGTGGGATGGTAACAAATGCTTACCATAGGTCTTTTCATGTCTTATTCCTTTAAGCAGTTTGGAAAAGTGAGGGTAAATAAAGTATAGCTGTCTTTAACCGATTCGCAAGCAATGTTTCCCCTGATGGATTCCATGACATTCTTACAGAAGGTAAGGCCGACACCTGCGCCATGATACGTTTTTGTAAAAAACCGTTCAAAAATATGCGGTAAGATATCCGGTGATATGCCTGCCCCTGTGTCTTTAAAATAAAGCGTGTTGTAAACAGATCCTTTTTCTAACCAAATTTGAATATCTCCCTTGCCCGCTTCTGCAACATAATAAAGTGCATTTTTAAAAAGATTAAATAAAACGTGTATCAGTAAAAGTTTGTCGCTCTTGACTAAAAAATCATTGTTCCTGTTATTAGACCAGCGAATAATATCTCTTTCTTCAAAATCAAAAGGGTACCGATCAAGGGATTCTTCAACACATTGGCTTATTGAGAATGTTTCTATTTTTCCAGCTTCTATTGATAAAGAGGACTTCATCAATGACATATCAATAAAAGTAAAGGCAGCCCGTATTTCACTTTTCATTGTGGCCAGCCTTCCTTCTGCTTCATTTATAAAATCTAATGTGGGATCTTCAGGGAAAAATTTTTCATCAACCGCTCTTTGATAGGCTTGTTTAAGTCGTGGGAAAACTTCCCTAAAAGCATCAATAGATAGACCTAACGAAGCCAATGGTGTACGCAGTTCATGTGCAATCGTAGCACTAACGAGGGTCATGCCTTCGAGTTTTTGTTGAGTTTCTTGTAGTTCTTCTTCTAATTTCTTTTTCTCAGTAATATCAAAAGAAAGACCTAATATCCCTATTATTTTATTATTTATATCTCGCAGAGGAACTTTTTTTGATATAAATGTTCGATATGTACCATCTGCCATATAGCCAGACTCTTCTTTAGTGTGTTCAACACCAGTCTCAACGACTTTTCTATTAATTTTATGTAACTCTTCAGCTTGATCTTTCCATGGTAAATCAAAATTTGTTTTTCCAACAATATCTTTCGGGGATGCTAACCCAGCAGAGCGAGCATGCGCTTTATTACATCCTAGATATCGAAATTCTAAATCTTGCCAATATACATGCCCGGGCAAATTTTCAACTATATTATCTAATGCTATTTCTGTATTGTGTTTCTCCTCTCTAATGCAATTTCCAAGCTCTTAAACTCTGTTATATTCACTGAAATTCCAAATAGTCCAATTACTTTTCTATCAGAACTTTTTAGAGGAATTTTTTGAGATAGAAAAACTACTTTTTTACCATTAAGAATGGCATCTTCTTCGGCTATCTTAGGTATACCAGTAGCCATTATTTCATTATTTATCTGATTTAATTTTTCTGCCGAATCCTTCCATGGCATATCAAAATTAGTTTTACCTACGATTTCAAGAGGAGACTTTAAGCCTGCGCTTTCAGATTGCAGTTTATTACAGCCTTGGAAAATATTATTTCTATCCATCCAATAGACATGACAAGGCAATAAATTAAAAATTTCATTTATAGGAATGCAATTTAGACCTATTTTACCTTTACCTAGCATTTAATTGTCTCCATGACGATATTACTATACTGCATTTGCTGCATAGTGCTTACTAGATACAAGTACAGGAGTTGTATACCGTTTAAATCTCAATGAAAGTGGTTTTAAGATTTCATTATAAATGGGAGAAATTAACAGTTCGCGGGTTTTTATCATTGCTGGACTTAGTAAGCTCGGATAAACCGTATAGGGGTGAAATTCATTTGCCCAGAGCAACATGACGGCACATTCTTCTTTTAAGTAATTAAGGCACATAGCTGAATATTGTTTAATGATAGATTTGCTATTTAATTCAGGCGATCGACTAATTATCCTTTTAATATATTCGGAGATACTAGCATCAAACGTTGCTTTATATTCTACATTTTCATTATATAGATTATTTATTTGTAACATAGAAGAAGAAAAGTCTGGATCAAATAACCACTTATCCCATCTCACAATTTCATAGTTAATTTTTAGTTGTCGATAATATTTTTCATTACGTACTAACCATTCATCCCCAAAATGGTTGGCAATATTTCTAGCTTCTTCAAGACTGATGTTCTTTTCCGCTAAAATATTATGACGCTGTAAGCTGTCTCCAAGTGTAAGTACACATTTGTTAAAGCTACTGTTTATAAGCTTAAGAGTAGCTTGTAGTTTTTCCCCTTCGTAATAAGGGTTTCCTACGCTAATTAATAACATGACACAAGAATTTTTTAGCTCATTTCTATTTATCTCCCTTGCTTTCATGAAAGTTGCTTTAACTATCTCGTTTTTTAATATCTCCATGCAAGAGTTCCTCAGTAGTTAAGTTATTACTCAACTTTTATTAATAATTTAACAATTGCCCCCTAAATTAGAGAAGAGACCCTAAATCCGTCTACATAGTGTCTACACAGAGTAATCTTAATAAGTAGAAGTTTCTTTTTTTGATGATAACTACTTGATTTTTAAGTGGGCCCACTAGGACTCGAACCTAGGACCAAAGGATTATGAGTCCTCTGCTCTAACCAACTGAGCTATGGGCCCGTATTTAACGGGGGTAGTATACACGTAGCTTTTTGAGCTTGTCACCACGATTTGTCAGATTGTTATTCTTGATCCTCTAAGAAACTGCGCAATTGTTCTGAGCGAGAAGGGTGGCGCAATTTGCGTAGTGCTTTTGCTTCAATCTGACGAATACGTTCACGTGTTACATCAAATTGTTTACCGACTTCTTCTAAAGTGTGATCGGTATTCATATTAATACCAAAACGCATGCGCAGCACTTTTGCTTCGCGTGGCGTTAAGGAATTTAATATTTTTTGTGTTGCTTCGGATAGTCCACCATTGGTTGCTGCGTCTGATTGGAGATTGCTCGGTAGTATCTTCAATAAAGTCACCTAAATGAGAATCTTCATCGTCACCAATAGGTGTTTCCATTGAAATAGGTTCTTTGGCAATTTTGAGAACTTTGCGAATTTTGTCTTCTGGCATGTCCATGCGCTTGCTGAGTTCTTCTGGCGTGGGTTCTAGTCCAGTTTCTTGTAAAATTTGTCGGGAAATACGATTTAATTTATTGATTGTTTCAATCATATGAACGGGAATACGAATCGTACGTGCTTGGTCAGCAATGGATCGTGTGATAGCTTGGCGTATCCACCAAGTCGCATAAGTTGAAAATTTATAACCGCGTTGATATTCAAATTTATCTACAGCTTTCATCAAGCCAATGTTACCTTCTTGAATTAGATCCAAGAATTGTAATCCACGATTTGTGTATTTTTTTGCGATTGAAATAACCAAACGTAAGTTTGCTTCTACCATTTCTTTTTTCGCACGTCGTGCTTTTGCTTCGCCAATGGACATGCGACGATTGACTTCTTTGATTTCAGCGATTTTCATTTTCATGTGTTCTTCAAGCGCAATTAATTTATTTTGTGAGCGTTGAATTTCTACCATGAGTTTATCTAAATCTTTTGCTGCGTTTTTGCTGAGCCAATTTAAATTGGTTTCATTGTTGACAAAAGCGCTGATGAATGTTTTGCGAGGCATTTTGCCTTTGTTGACACAAAGATTCATGATGTGGCGTTCTTGCGTGCGAATTTCATCAAGTAAGCTGCGCATTTTGCGTGAGAGTTTGTTGAATTGACGCGATGCCAATTTAATGTCCATAAAGTATTTTGCTAAAGCGTCGCGTTTAATAACGGTTTTTTTATGTGTTGTACCATTTCTTTTTTCAGTAGTGATGGCTTCGTTATATAATTTACGTAGTTCGGCAAAACGTTCTTTGGCAATTTCTGGATCTGGGCCGGTTTCCTCATCTTCTATAAATTCGCTGGCACCTTCGCCTTCTTCCTCTTCTTCCTCTATCGCTGCTGCGGGGGTTTCTTTTTCAAGAGCATCTTCATCACTGAAGATGTTAGGTTCAACATAGCCACTAATTAAATCGCTTAAGCGTAAATCACCTTTTTCCACGCGTTCGTAATCTGCTAGTACTTCAGCGATCATCTGTGGCTGGTAGGCGAGGGTAGTGAGCATTTGGTTCATGCCCTCTTCGATGCGCTTAGCAATCGCAATCTCACCTTCGCGGGATAATAGTTCAACACTGCCCATTTCACGCATATACATGCGCACAGGATCGGTGGTGCGGCCAAATTCGCTATCAACGGCAGCCAAGGCAGTAGCCACTTCTTCAGCCGCTACTTCATCTGTTGCTTCATTGCTCAACGAGCAGGAGTTCATCAACATCCGGCGCCACTTCAGTGACTTTGATGCCCATATCATTAATCATGCCAATGATGTCTTCGATCTGTTCAGGATCGGCGATATCAGCGGGTAAATGGTCATTCACTTCAGCGTAGGTTAAATAACCTTGCTCTTTACCACGGGCAATTAAGTCTTTTAAACGCGATTTCTGCTGCTCTTGATCCATAATTCTCTGGCCTACCTTTAAATCGTAAAATAACCCATTATTATACTAGGTGTTTGGGTGCGGAACTAGCAGATATAGAAAAAATTCTTTCAACCTAAATCCGGCAGTTAGGTTTATTGCTTACTATTAATTAACTCCCGCAGCTGTTGCTTTTCTTCAATGCTCAAGCCACTTTGGGCTCCTTTTGCCAGTAAGCATTCGATTACCTGTTCATTTGCCAATTTTTTTAAGCGCTTTATCGCTCCCAGAAACTCATTTTTTATGCCGGCCTCTGAAACCATATGCTCTACTTGCGCCAGCTTTGCTAGGGTTTTTTCTTCATCCCGATTACGCCAGTGTTCCAGTAACATGCCGGTTGTGATCTTTGGATTTTGCTGAATGAGGGCAAGCACTTCGGAAAAGAGTACAAAGCCGGGAATATCTAAGGATGGCATGGGCTCAGTTAAATACTGCGCCAGAGAGGGTTGTTGTAGCAAACACGTTAGGGCAAGCCGTAAAGTAGAAGGTGGACGGGCTTTAGATGTGCGCAGTGGTTTTTGCGAGCTTTTAGCGCGAGGTTGTATTTGCCCAACATCAACGCGAGCTTTTTTGGCTAGTTCAGTGAACATCATTTGTTGAAAAATGCCTTCTGGTAGTTGCTTCAAAAAGTCCGTTGCTAGTTTTACAAAGCGAGCTCGGCCATCCATGCTGGTGATGTCAGCTTGTTGTGTAAGTGTCTGAAAAAAGAAATCTGCTATGGTAGATGCATTTTGCATGCGTTTTTCAAATGATTCTTTTCCTTCTTTACGTACCAGTGTGTCAGGGTCTTCACCTTCTGGTAAAAACATAAAGCGTACTTGTATCCCATCGTGCATTAACGGTAATGTGACTTGCAGTGCGCGCCAAGCAGCGGTTCGGCCAGCGTTGTCACCATCAAAACAAAAAATAATTTCTGAGGTATAGCGGAATAAACGTTGTAAATGATGTGTGGTGGTAGCAGTGCCTAATGTGGCGACGGCATAAGTGATGCCATGTTGAAAGAGTGCAATCACATCCATATAACCTTCAACAATGAGTGCGCGTGTCAATTGTCGATTGGCTTGTAATGATTGATATAAGCCATACAACTCATGGCCTTTTTGAAAAACCGGCGTTTCTGGAGAATTTAAATATTTAGGTTCGCCTTTATCAATAATGCGCCCACCAAAACCAACAACACGACCCCGTCTATCGAGAATGGGAAATAGGATGCGTTCGCGAAAGCGATCATAAAAACCGCCATCATCTTTTTTAATTAACATACCGGCGGCTAGTAATTGCTGTTTCAATTGTGGAGTTTTCCCAAAGTTTTGTAGTATCAAATCCCAACCCGATGGCGCAAATCCCAGTGCAAAATCTTTAGCAATAACGCCAGAAAGGCCACGTTTTTTAAGATAATCAATGGCGCTGGAGTGTTGTCGTAATTGGGTTTGGTAAAATTTCATGATATCGCCAAGTATTTGGTAAAGAGCTGAGTGTGACTCTGTTTTTGTCGCTGGACGCGATTGATGTGGAATCTCTATGCCTACTTGTTTGGCTAATGCTTCGATTGCTTCCGGGAATTCTAAACGATCATACTGCATTAAAAAATCAATGGCATTGCCATGTGCGCCGCAACCAAAGCAATAATAAAATTGTTTGCTTTGACTGACAGAAAAAGAAGGCGATTTTTCATTATGGAATGGGCAGCAGGCAAAATAATTACTGCCGGATTTTTTTCGTAATGTGACGCGGCTATCAATGAGATCAACGAGCTCAACTCGATTTAACAGTTGGTCGATAAAATCTCTTGGAATAGTGCCGCTCATTCAGTTGACAGGCGTTCTTTCACTTTTGCACTGACGAGAGCAACGTCTGCACGACCTTGGATTTTGGGTTTTAATGCGCCCATTACTTTGCCCATATCGCGAGCGGAAGTAGCGCCAGTTTGTTTAATTGTTGTTTCAATGAGAGCATTGATTTCTGCTGCTGAAAGCTGGGCTGGGAGATATTGCTGAATAATTTTAATTTCATCCATCTCTTTTTGCGCGAGATCAGGGCGATTACCGGATTCATATTGTGTAATAGATTCGCGGCGTTGTTTGAGCATTTTATCTAAAATTGTAATGACATGTTCATCCGCTAGCTCGATACGTTCATCGACTTCGCGTTGCTTCAGGGCTGCCAGTATTAAGCGAATGGTTGCTAGGCGCTCTTTATCGTGACTGCGCATAGCCGTTTTCATGTCTTCTTGAATTTGTCCCTTAATCGCTGAAGCTGTCATTGGCATTACTCTTTAGTTTAGGTTATTTGCGCTTATCGCGTTCCAAAGAGGTCTGTTCACGCAATAGCTTTTTTTGATAACGTTTAACTGCGGATGCTTTTTTACGTTTACGCTTCCAGGTGGGTTTTTCAAAGTATTCATGGCGTCTTAAGTCTGCAAGAATACTGGCTTTTTCGCAAAGGCGCTTAAAGCGGCGTAAGCTTACTTCAAAGTTTTCGTTTTCTTTAACACGTACAGTTGGCATAAATAACACTTTACTCCGTCAATAAGGTTATGAAGAATGGCAATTCTAATAGCTAATTAAGAGAAATGCAAAGAAACTTCGTGTCTGGTTATGATTAAAACTGCTATGGTTTTCGATAAAGCATGAATGACTGGGGGCCTGCCATTGGATGTTTCACGTTTTCGTGCTCGCAAAGAGCGCTGTGCGCGAAAAGTGAGAACATCCAATGCCACCCCGTCATTTTATATCGAAAAACCAAGCAGTTTTAATCAATTTTTAATATTAAAATGAGTATGACTATGCGTGTTTTAGGTATTGAAACATCCTGCGATGAAACGGGTGTTGCGGTTTATGACTCTGAAAAGGGTTTGTTGGCACATGCCTTGCATAGTCAGATTGCGGTGCATATGGAATACGGTGGGGTGGTGCCTGAGCTTGCCTCTCGAGATCATGTGCGCAAAATTATTCCTTTAATTGAAGAAGTAATGGCAGAAGCAAAGCTGAGTGCAAAAGATATTGATGGGGTTGCTTATACAGCGGGTCCTGGGTTGATTGGTGCATTATTAGTTGGGGCAACGTTAGGTCGTAGTCTTGGTTTTGCTTGGAATGTGCCAACTGTTGGTGTGCATCATATGGAAGGTCATTTGTTAGCGCCTATGTTGGAGCCTGATCCACCAAAATTTCCATTTATTGCCTTGCTAGTATCAGGAGGGCATACGCAATTAGTTAAAGTTGAGCGCATGGGTCATTATGAAATATTAGGTGAGTCAGTCGATGATGCTGTGGGTGAAGCGTTTGATAAAACGGCTCGATTACTCGGTTTAGGTTATTGTGGAGGGGCGGCATTAGCGGCTTTGGCTGATAAAGGTGATCCTAAGCGGTTTCATTTTCCTCGTCCCATGGTGGATAGGCCAGGATTAGATTTTAGTTTTAGTGGTTTGAAAACATTTGCAGCCAATACCATCGCAGCGAATTCTTTGGATGAGCAAACTAGAGCAGATATTGCACGTGCATTCCAAGATGCGGTGATTGATACATTATTAATTAAGTGCCGCCGTGCTTTACGCGCAACAGGATGGAAAAAATTCGTTGTTGCAGGTGGTGTAGGTGCGAATCGAATGTTACGCCAGGCGCTACACAGTATGGTTGCCGAAGAAGGGGGTAGCGTGTATTTTCCCCGACAAGAATTTTGTACGGACAATGGCGCAATGATTGCTTATGTCGGTTGTCAGCGATTGTTGGCAGGGGAGTATAATGATTTGGAAGTGCAAGTTTATCCGCGGTGGTCGTTGGATAATCTAAGATAAATGAAGTATTAATTATATACCCATCTTTTCATCAAATTTAGTTAGTTATCAATTCACACATCTTGTCTCAAAGTAAACAGCCAGTTTTTCTAATAAAAGACCTAAGCGACTGTATTTTTAAAATTTATTGAAAAACTAACACTAAGTGTTATAATGAGGGAGTAGAAATGCGTATTTTTAAGCATAGAAGTTTTCATCAATGGGCTATGTCAGAAGGGATAACAGACAGCATCTTAAAGCACGCCATTGAAGAAATGGAGAAGGGACTGTATGAAGGAAATCTTGGAAGCGGTCTTTATAAAAAACGGATAGCTTTACGAGGGAAGGGGAAAAGTGGTGGTTACCGAACTCTCGTAGCATTTAGAGTGGGAAAACGCGCTTTTTTCGTATACGGATTTGCAAAAAATGCTCGTGCTAATATAGATGAGAGAGAAGAAAAAATTTACCGACAGCTTGCAAAAGATTTTCTCAGCGTAGATGAAGAATCAATTAGAGAGATGATAAAAAATGCCAGATTATTTGAGGTGAAATGATATGAAGAAAAGTTTACTTGAAGTTGCGCACGAAATGGCTACTGATCTATATGAGGCAGAAGTAATTGATGCAATAACAATGCGAGAATATGAATCTATTTGTATTCCTCCAGTTCATGAATTAAGTCCTCGTGAAATTAAACGTATTCGTTTACATGAGAAAGTTAGTCAGGCAATTTTTGCAAAATATTTAAATACAAGTGTATCGACAGTGCGTCAATGGGAGCAGGGGGGGAAACATCCCAGGGGTACCTCACTTAGATTGCTTAATCTTATTGCGACAAAAGGTCTTGGAGTTCTTTCTGTCACATAAACATTGCAAAGACTATTTCTTTTCCCCGATTTTATCCTCTGTTCCCGCAAGCAAATTATGAATATTGCTACGATGTCGATAAATTAAAAGAATGCTAATAGCACATGCGGTAATCGTGTAATCCCAGTTGGTAAAATACCATGTATAAATAGGTGCAAGTAACGCAGTAATCAAAGCCGCTAAAGAAGAGTATCTAAAAATAAGTGCCACCATTAGCCAGGTTGCAACCATTGCAAGCCCAACAGGCCAAGAGAGTGCTGCCATACAACCAAATGCAGTTGCGACTCCCTTACCACCTTGAAAACCGAAAAAGATAGGATATAAATGGCCGAAGAAAGCTGCGAATGCAACTAAACTTAAGCTCAATGTATCCAATCCATACCATTTTGCAGCGAGTACAGGGACTACTCCTTTTAACACATCTCCTAATAAAGTGATAACAGCTGCTTTTTTCCCTCCAATACGTAATACATTGGTTGCCCCCGGATTTTTTGACCCTTGCGTGCGTGGATCGGGAAGCCGCATGATTTTGCAGACCACGATAGCACTGGAAATAGAGCCGATTAAATAAGAAATAATTACTGCAATCACTGTATCTAGATGAAAGTATGACATGGTCTTTAATAATTATCCTAGTTGTGAATTTTTTGTGTAGGGTAATGATATCAAGCTCTGATCGAATCTACAAAATATCAATATAGCTCTTCAGATTCTATGCTAAAATATCGTATGATTCTGCTGAGGCAAAATAAATGGCTGCTAACTCAAGTAATTTAATCTGGATAGATTTAGAAATGACGGGTCTTAACCCAGAAAAAGACCGTATCATTGAAATAGCCACGGTGGTGACGGATTCGCAGCTGAATGTAATTGCTGAAGGTCCGGTATTTGCTATTCATCAACCGACTGAATTATTGCAAGGGATGGATTCTTGGAATACCAAACAACATAACTCTTCCGGTTTAGTTGCTCGAGTGAAAGCGAGTACTGTCACAGAAGCGGAAGCAGAAGCAAAAACGCTTGAGTTTTTGCAAAAATATGTGGCTGAAGGTAAATCGCCGATGTGTGGAAATAGCGTGCACCAAGATCGTCGCTTCTTAGTGCGTTATATGCCAATGCTTGAAAAATATTTTCATTATCGCTTGCTGGATGTAAGTACGCTCAAAGAATTAGCTCAGCGTTGGGCGCCACAAATTTATGCCGGTTTACAAAAAGAATCCAAGCATCTGGCTTTGGCAGATATTCAAGAATCGATTGAAGAATTGAAATATTATCGGTCGCGGTTATTTAATCCAGATCTTTTTCCTGAGTAATTCTGTTGTTCTAGTGTCTATTCGATGCATTTTTCTTGGTGTAATTCATTTTTTATGTATTAGCAAACATTGACAGAGATGCTCCAATGGAGCATAATTAACGATATGGATAAAATGATAACAATTGTAGAATTTCCCGCATTTCAATCGCAGATTGGAGTGTAAGAAAGTGAGGTACAAACATGAACACTAAGCGCGATGTCGGTGATGAAATCATTAAGAGCATGCAAGAAGCTGTTGACTATATGCGTGGTAAAAAAACTCGTGCTGTTACGCATAAAGTCAAAATACCAGATAAAATTAACGTGAAATCAATTAGGATGAGTCTAAGATTGTCTCGTCTTGCATTTGCAAATCGTTTTGGCTTTAGCTCGCGTACTTTACAGCATTGGGAGCAGGGTAACAGACGTCCTCAGGGTGCTGCACGAGTTCTTCTTTTGTTATTGCAACGAGACCCCGAAACAATTGAAAATATTTTGAATCCTGAACTGAAATCTCAGTCCATAAAGTATTACGAGACTTCAAATAGGCGAGTAGCTTCGTCATATAAAGTGATGGAGAAAAAAAAGAGCTATAAAACTAAAAAATAGACTTGTTTGCTTGTTGCTCTAATGCCCACTCAACATGTTCTCTCACTAAAGCAGAAGGATGGTGCGCTTTACTTTGTAATGCATGAGCAATCTTTTCATTGCGAGGTGCATTGCCTAATGCAACAGCAATATTTCTTAACCAACATTCATAACCAATACGCCGAATTGCTGATCCTTCGGTTTTACGTAAAAATTCTTCTTCTGACCAAGAAAATAATTCGATAAGATCCGGCGTTGCTAAACCATGCCGGGGGTGAAAATCTTTTTCGTCTGTGGGTTTCGCAAATCGATTCCAAGGGCAAACTAATTGGCAATCATCACAACCATAAATGCGATTACCCATTAAGGGGCGCAGTTCTACTGGAATAGCTTCGCGCAATTCAATAGTCAGATACGAAATGCAACGTCTGGCATCCAATTGATACGGGCCCACAATGGCTTGAGTAGGGCAAATATCAATGCATGCGCTGCATGTGCCGCAGTGATTTTTAACTGGCTCATCAATAGGTAAAGGCAAATCAGTATAAATTTCTCCAAGAAAAAACCAGGACCCTGCTTGGCGATTTAATAAATTGGTGTGTTTGCCAATCCAACCCAGGCCCGCTTTTTCTGCTAAGGGTTTCTCCAATACAGGGGCGCTGTCTGCAAAAGCACGATAGCCAAATTTGCCTATATTTTCTGTTACTTTTTCCGCAAGCGTATTTAAACGTTTGCGAATGAGTTTGTGATAATCACGACCTAGTGCGTAACGTGAAATATAACCTAGGTATTGATTTTGTAATACTTTAGTAATATTGGAATCAGGGGGTAAATAATCCATGCGAGCAGAGATAACGCGAATTGTCTCGGGAACGAGTTCATGGGGGCGATAACGTTTACTACCATGCGTTTTCATATAATGCATTTCGCCATGGAAGTTTTTTTCCAGCCAAGTTTTAAAGGGAGTTTCATGTTGACTCAGATCGGTATCGGTAATGCCAATTTGTTGGAATCCTAGTTCTCTACCCCAGCATTTAATGTCATTGGCAAGTTGGTGGTAATCAATATTGGTGTTGTTCATGAGGGAATTATATACTAAACCTTAGACTGTAGGGTGGACAAAGGCCTACGGCCGTGTCCACCAAATAAGGAATTTATCATAATGCATCCCGAGATTGAAAAACTGCAACTTAATCAATTTAAAGATTACCTCAAACCACGACAGCGCGCCGCGCATAAAGGAGATTTTGGTCACGTATTAGTCGTGGGTGGAGATTATGGGTTCTCAGGTGCAGTGCGTTTAGCAGCAGAAGCCGCATTGCGTGTCGGTGCGGGGCTAGTCAGTGTAGCGACTCGACCTGAACATGCTCTTACTTTAAATGTAATGCGGCCTGAAATGATGTGTCATGGCATACGTACAATGAAAGAGTTTCAGGCGCTTTGTAAAAAAGCCACAGTCATTGTAATAGGCACTGGCATGGGTCGTTCAGCGTGGGCAAAACAACTCTTAGCAGCATCCATCAAAACAAAAAAACCATTAGTCGTTGATGCCGATGCGTTAAATTTATTAGCAGAAAAACCCACACACTATCCGAATTGGATTTTAACGCCACATCCTGGAGAAGCGGCGCGGCTATTAAAAACTACCACAGATGAAGTTCAACATGACCGTGTAACAGCAATTAGAAAACTACAAAATAAATATGCGGGTGTTTGCATATTGAAAGGCGCAGGCAGCTTGGTTTTAGGGCCCAATTCAACTATTACCATGTGTGATCAAGGGAATCCCGGTATGGCATCGGGTGGCATGGGTGATGTTTTGAGTGGTGTCATAGGCGGCTTAGTCGCACAACATATTCCACTGGATATCGCGGCGCAATTAGGTGTAGTAGTACATGCAGCAGCGGGTGATTTAGCTGCACGCGACGGTGAGCGTGGAATGCTTGCATTGGATTTGATGCCATATTTACGAAAGTTGGTAAATTAAAGAATGAGCAGTATTACGAAATATATTCCTGATGAGTCAGCCATGTTGGCGCTCGGTGCGCAACTTGCGGCTGCATGTGGTGATACGGCAGTGATTTTTTTATCAGGCCAGTTGGGCGCGGGAAAGACTACGTTATCGCGAGGGTTTTTACAGGGACTTGGGCATCCCGGCAAAGTGAAAAGCCCAACTTATACATTAGTTGAGCCGTATGAGATCGCGGGGAAAAAAATTTTCCATTTTGATTTTTATCGCGTACGTGATCCACGTGAGCTAGACTTTATTGGCATAGAAGATTATTTTGTGCCGCAAACAATCTGTTTAGTTGAGTGGCCTGAACAAGGGCAAGGATTTTTACCACTAGCGGATCTCTTTTGTTATTTAGAACAATATGAATCAGGACGAAAAATAACCATGACTGCAAATACAGAACGTGGCAAAATGATTTTACAACGGATGAATTAGAGTTTTATGAAAAATAAATTACTCATATACTTAGCACGGTTCTTAGGAATTATTATTTTATCTTTGTCATTACCTGTTTTTGCTAAGCAAGCAACGTTAACCAAGATGCAAGTTGACACGACAGATGCAGCTACGCGTATTGTATTTAAACTCACACAAGCAATAAACAAACCACGTGTTTACGCTTTATCAAAACCCTCTCGCTTGGTGATTGATTTCGAAGGCACGCAGTTGTCATCGGGATTAAAAAATTTTAATTTTACGAATACACTCATTAAACAAGTTCGTGCTGGACAGCCCAGTCCTTCCAATTTGCGTTTAGTATTGGAGCTGAGTTCTCCTATTCATTGGAATGGTTGGATTCGCAGTACCGAAGTGATTGTAAATTTGTCCCCCACTCGAGGTAAGCTTTCTGCGCATGTGCCTATTACTGCTCCACAAAGTTCTGTTGTACAGGCAAAAAAATCCTCCAAATCTTCTCCACAGTTTAAGACAGCACATCCCGTTATTATCGTGATTGATGCAGGTCATGGTGGAAAAGATTCCGGAGCGGTTGGAATGCTAGGCACAAAAGAAAAAGATGTCGTATTGGCGATTGCAAAAAGACTGGCAGTATTAATCAATGCGGAGCCCAATATGCGTGCTGAGTTAACGCGGCATGGCGATTATTTTGTTCCATTGCGTGATCGTATTAAGCTGGCGCGCAAAGACAAGGCCGATTTATTTATTGCTATTCATGCGGACTCTTATTTTCATCCGCGTGCCAGAGGTGCGTCTGTATATGCCTTGTCTCAGCGTGGTGCTACCAGTGAAGCGGCGCGCTGGCTAGCAAAACGAGATAATTATTCTGAATTAGATGGCGTGAATTTAGGTGAATTAGAAGATAAAAGTCCTTTAGTGCGTTTAGTATTGATTGATTTAGCACAAACGACAACGATTTCTGATAGTTTACGTTTGGGAAGAACATTGCTGGATGAATTGGATGATATTACGAAATTGCACCATGCACGTGTTGAGCAAGCGCCTTTCGTGGTATTAAAATCACCGGATATTCCTTCGATTCTAGTAGAAACAGGTTTTATTTCAAATGGTGCTGAAGAAATGCGTCTGCGAGATAAACGTTACCAAGATAAAATTGCGCGCGCATTGTTGAACGGTGTGAAGAAATATTCAGCATTGGACGCTTAACGTGGTTTTTAGGCCCTACTAAAATGGCTTGATTTTCGACCAATAATTTAAATAAATGAGTAGACTTTTGACCATATTCTTAATAAAATGATCTGAATTACAACCATGGCGAAGCATAATTCATTGAATAGATATATATATTTTGATTTGTATCGTTGGCGACATGCAGTCACGCGTAAACCACTTTTATTGCGAGGAGCGAGACAGGTGGGAAAAACGCATGTCATCAGACAACTTGGGCAAACATTTAGAAATTTTGTTGAAATCAATTTCGAGAAAACACCTGAATTAAAAAAAATATTTGAACTTGATCTTGATCCAATACGTATTGTAAGAGAAATTTCAATTGCTCTTAACGTTATTATTTCTCCATTAGAAACGCTACTTTTCATTGATGAAATACAGGAAATGCCACGTGCCATCATTGCATTGCGATACTTCTATGAAGAGATGCCAAATTTACATGTCATTGGTGCAGGTTCACTTGTTGATTTTGCAATTGATCAGGTAGGCGTTCCTGTTGGCAGAATCAGTTTTTTATACATGTATCCGATGTCATTTATTGAATATTTATGCGCGAGCAATAACAAGCAATTAGCACATGAAATTATTTATCATAAACCAACCGACATGCTGAGTGATCTCATACACATCAAAGCATTGCGTTTGCTGGGTGAATACATGGCAATAGGTGGTATGCCAAAAGTGGTTCATGAATGGATATCGAAAAAGGATCTTCAATCATGTACAACTTTATTACGAGATATTAAAAACGCTTATGAGCAAGATTTTTCAAAATACGCGAAAAAAAATCAAATAAAATATGTTGAATTACTTTTTAAAAATATTCCCCGTTTAATTTGCCAACAATTTAAGTACTCCCATATTGAATCAGATTACAGAAAAAGAGAATTAGAGCCAGCACTATGGCTGTTAGAAAAAGCAGGTATTGTACATCAAGTAATACACACCTCAGCTAACGGTATACCGCTTGGCGCTGAAGCAAAGTTACATAAATTTAAATTACTCATGCTTGATGTAGGGCTCAACCAAACCCTATTAGGCTTGCACCTCAAGGATTGGTTTATTGATCCGATACCCGCGTTTGTTAATAAAGGTAGTCTATCTGAAAATTTTGTAGGCCAGGAATTGCTAGCTTATTCTGATCCAACAGATAAACAACAAATTTATTATTGGAGTAAAGAGACAAAAGCAAGTAGTGCCGAAGTTGATTATGTTGTGACTGAGCAAGGTCATATTATCCCAGTTGAAGTCAAAAGTGGTCACGGTGCCACACTGCAAAGTATGCGAATGTTTTTAAAATCACATCCTCATTCAACACATGGCATTCGATTTTCAACACACAATTATTCGCTTCATGATGGCATTTACTCATATCCGCTGTATGCGGTTTCCAGTATCACTGAAAATAAAGAGCGATTAATGGCGTTGATTGAGGCGTAAAAGTTAGCTGTGCTGCTCAGCAGCCTGTGGTATAAAGCTCGTGGGCGCGATGGTTTTGGCCATTTACTTAGTGGGGGAATTTAACTCAAATGAACCGAATTCAAACATTAACTTCAACATTAGCTAATCAAATTGCCGCAGGCGAAGTGATTGAGCGTCCTGCTTCCGTCGTTAAAGAGTTAGTCGAAAATAGTTTGGATGCAGGTGCGTCTAAAATTGATTTAGATATTGAACAAGGTGGAGCGCGTTTAATTCGAGTACGTGATAATGGTTCGGGTATTCATCAAGATGATTTAGTATTGGCGCTCTGCCGACATACAACCAGTAAAATAAAAAATCTAGATGATCTCGAACAAATTATGACATTGGGATTTCGCGGTGAGGCATTAGCGAGTATTGGTTCTGTGTCACGTTTAACACTGATTTCAGCAGCGACAGAAGGTGCAGGATGGCAAGTTGCAACACAAGGTACAGAAGCAGAACCGAACTTAAATCGGGCGGCACATCCGCAGGGAACAACGATTGAAGTACGCGAATTATTTTTTAATACCCCAGCGCGTAGAAAATTTTTACGTACCGAAAAAACCGAATTTGAACATATCGATGAGTTAATAAAACGTATTGCACTAAGCGCTTTTACTGTTGATTTTACGCTTAAACATAATCAAAAGCTGATTCGCCAGTATCGTGCAGCTCATTCTGATGTGGAACGCGAACAGCGTGTAGCAAGTTTATGTGGTGCTGCTTTCATTGAGCACGCACTTAAAATTGAAACGGAAATTGCTGGATTAAAATTATCGGGTTGGATTGCATTACCCACGTTTTCACGTGCTCAGGCAGATTTGCAATATTTTTATGTGAATGGTCGTATGGTGCGTGACAAATTAATGACACATGCAGTGAGACAGGCTTACCATGATGTGCTGTATGGTGATCGGCATCCCGCATTTGTGCTGTTTTTAGAAATTGCGCCACAGCAAGTAGATGTGAATGTACATCCTACCAAACACGAAGTGCGTTTTCGTGAAAGTCGATTAGTGCATGATTTTATTCATCGCAGTTTGGAAAATGTACTTCTGAAAATTCGACCAGGATCGACATCTACAGTGGCTGTTTCTCCTGCTGCACCTGTGTATCGATCAGAACACCGCGCGAAGCCAGAGTACAAAATAAAAGAGCAAATGTCAGTGTATGGTAAATTGCATGAGCCGGTAGCCGTGGCTCCAGTAAAAATTATTCAAGAACCTTGTGTTGAACATGCAACCATTAAGATGGAAATAGAAAACAAGAATGATATTCCACCACTCGGATTTGCATTGGCACAACTTTCCAATATTTATATTTTGGCAGAAAATGCAAAAGGGCTGGTTTTGGTTGATATGCACGCCGCTCATGAACGTGTGATGTATGAACAATTGAAACACGATTTTGCTAAACAAAAAATGATTGCACAGCCATTGTTGATTCCACTTACGGTTAAGCTGAGTGAGCGTGAAGTCAATTTAATAGAAAATCATGCGGAAATTTTTTCGCAGCTGGGAATGAAAGTTGAGCGTATGAGCCAAGAAACGGTAGTGGTTCGTGAAGTGCCCAATTTATTGCGTGATGGGAACATGGAGCAATTCATTCACGATATTGCAGCCGATTTAATTACTCACGAAAAAAGTTCCCGCCTGGATGAGCATATAAATCATTTACTTTCTACTATGGCGTGCCACGGTGCGGTACGTGCGCACCGTAAATTAACTCTCCCAGAAATGAATGCTTTGCTACGTGCGATGGAAAAAACCGATCACAGTGGTCAATGCAATCACGGACGACCCACGTGGATGCAGTTGTCATTGGCAGAGCTCGATAAAATGTTTTTACGTGGGCGCTAGTACTGGATGAGCAATTCTCCAATCATTTGTTTAATGGGCCCAACGGCTTCTGGTAAAACACAACTCGCTATTGAACTCGTCCAGCGTTTTCCTTTTGAAATTATTAGTGTTGATTCTGCCATGGTTTATCGCGGCATGGATATTGGCACTGCAAAACCCACAGCGGATATTTTACGTATCGCACCCCACCATTTAATTGATATTTGTGATCCTGCAGAAGCTTATTCTGCCGCACAATTTTGTCATGACGCGTCACGCGCAATAGAAAATATTTTGGCGCGTAACAAAATTCCTTTATTAGTGGGTGGTACGATGTTGTATTTTCGTGCCCTGCAACGTGGATTAGCAGAAATGCCTTCTGCTGATTCTACGCTGCGCGCGGAATTAACCCGTGAAGGAACAGAAAAAGGTTGGGGTTATTTGCATCAACAGCTCGCTCAAGTTGATCCGGATGCAGCTAAACGCATTCATCCCAATGATAGCCAACGTATTCAACGCGCGTTGGAAGTTTATCGTTTGACAGGAAAAAGCTTAACGCTGTGGCAGCAAGGACATCATCAAGTGCTTGAACATCAATTTCACAATATTGCTATTGCACCACAAGATCGCGCAATTTTACATGCACGAATTGACTATCGATTTACTAAAATGCTAGAGATGGGGCTGATTGAAGAAGTGCAAAAATTATTGCTGCGCGGTGATTTGGATTTAACTATGCCATCATTGCGTTCTGTGGGATATCGTCAGGTATGGGAATATTTACAAGGGAAATTAACGTATGCAGAAATGCGTGACAAAGGTATTTTTGCCACGCGGCAATTTGCGAAGCGTCAGTTGACTTGGCTGCGCCATTGGCCAGATTTGACGTGGTTTGATAGTGAAGCGAAAGATTTGTTTGGGCAAGTGCTAAGAAAACAAAATGAAATTTAACTATTATCATAATTTTATTATATACTTAAAGTAGGGATGGCATAATAAGTAAAGGGGGTCAATATGAGTCGTAAAAGTAGTTGTCTTAGTCCAGTAGCGTTTGGATTAGCATCCGGTATTGTTAATGGATTGGCAATGATGCTATTAGCTTGGGCGGGGCATTTTTATAGTTATGGAAAAGCATGGATAGATCAACTCACGCCGTTATACCATGGATACACAGATACTGTGTTTGGTGGGCTAGCTGGTTTAGGATGGGGGTTTCTTGTCGGTTTTATATTGGGTGTTATTTTTGCGTTCGTTTATAATTTTTTTCTCTGCTGCGTATGCCGCAAAGATAAAGAGGGTGAGGGATGCAAAAGCTGTGGGTGCGGAAGTAAATCGACAGAAATCAAATAACGTTTATATTGCGTAAGCATAAAAACCAATTTTCATATTTTGCTTAGCAATATGAACGTTATCCCGTGAAGTTTTTACACGGGATCCATTAAATAGGCTTGGCGTAGGTGTTGATATCGTGAAATAATTCACTTTAATAAGTGAAGACGGGTGTATTTATGTCGTCACTTATCACCATTCTGGATTGCCACGCCTCACATAAAGCTAAAGCGTGAGGCTCGCAATGACGAGTTCTTTTTTAAATAAATGGATCCTTGGACATGAAGCCCAGAAGTTTTTACACAACAGGAAGTAGCATTTTATGGTTCTTAGGACAAGTTATTGTTCTTCTTATTTGTCTTTGGTATATCGAATTTATCTACGATCAAGATATTTACCCCGATAAAGTTGTTGCTGAAACGTTTGGTGTAGCAGATTGTTCATTACTAAACAAAACGTTGACTACAAGTGGTAAAGTCATTCATCGTTATCGCGCGGATTTTCAGCTGGTTTATTTTGTGAATGGAAAACAATATCAATCATGGACATCCGGTAATGGATTGGATCGCTCCGCAACGACAGATCTTGCTTCGCAACAAGATGTATTGAATCAATATAATGTAGGCGCAACGTATTCATGTTGGTACAACCCTGCAGTGCCACAAGCTGTCGTATTAGTGCAACGTCATAGTTGGTCCTCCAGTTTTCCATTGATTATTCCCTCGGTGATTGCCTTGATCATGATTTTTTATTTGCTAAGATCAATACTGATTTTTTTTGGTTTTGTGACTATCAAAACACGCGAGGCAATTGACGAAAAACACAGTAGGAAAAGACAATGAAGAAAAAAATAATTCAAAGTAACCAAGCTCCCGCTGCAATTGGAAATTATTCACAAGCCATTCAAGTGGGTGATACAGTTTATCTTGCTGGACAAATTCCCTTAGATCCAAAAACCATGATCTTAGTTGCGGGTGATGTTAAGGCGCAAGCCAAGCAGGTTTTTGAAAATATCAAAAATGTTGTAGAAGCAGCAGGAACAAATTTAGACGCGATTGTTAAATTAACAATTTATTTAACCGACATTACACATCTGCCTGTTGTGAATGAAGTGATGGGCCATTATTTTAAACCGCCTTATCCTGCGCGTACGTCGATAGCAGTGGCGGCATTGCCGAAAGGGGCGCTAGTCGAAATTGAGGCAATTGCGTTTGTTTAAAGTAATTGGTAACTGTTCAGCGGCTAGCCACGACTAATCGTGCCGTGTGCGTGCCCGCGCGAGTCTTTTCTGGGAAAAAACGCACGCGGGCACGATTAGATCAGTGGCAATCGGTGAATAGTTACAGTAATTGAAACAATGCCTTCCCCGTCATTTCCTCAGGCTTCTGCAATCCCATCAAATAAAGCATAGTAGGTGCAATATCGGATAATATTCCCTTTACTTTGACTGCAGTTGCTTTACGGCCAAAATAAATGAGTGGTACCAACTCGCTTGTGTGTGCAGTATGAGGTTGACCGGTTTTTTCATCAAACATGAGTTCTGCATTGCCGTGATCAGAGGTAAATAAGGCTTCGCCACCGACCAGAGATAAAGCTTGCGTGATTTTTCCAATACAACTATCAATCGTTTCAATGGCCTTCACGGTTGCTGCAAAATTTCCTGTATGTCCAACCATGTCAGGATTAGCAAAATTGCAAATAATCACATCGTAATAGCGCTTTTTTATTTCTGATACTAAGCGGTCTGTCAGTTCTGGAGCGCTCATTTCGGGTTGTAAATCATATGTTGCTACTTTCGGCGACGGAATTAAAATACGATCTTCACCCGGATAAGGTTTTTCAATCCCGCCATTGAAAAAAAATGTCACGTGAGCATATTTTTCTGTTTCTGCAATTCGCAGTTGGTGTAATCCTAAATGGCTTAAATACTCCGCTAAAATGTTATTGAGTGGTTCCGGAGGAAATGCAACGGGGACATTGAATGTTTTGTCATACTCCGTGAGGGTGACAAAAGCAGATAGCTGTGGATGCCGTTGCCGTGTAAAACCATTAAAATGGGTATCAATCAATGCGTGGGTTATTTGTCGTGCACGATCTGCCCTAAAGTTCATAAAAATAACGGTATCACCCTCATTAATTGTAATAGGCGCAGCATTCGCTGCATGAATGCTGGTTGCTTTAACGAATTCATCGTTTTCACCGCGTTCGTATGCGAGCTTTAAAGCGCTGATAGCATCCGGCGCATGATAATCAGCTTGACCCAATGTTAATAAGTCATATGCTTTCTGTGTTCGTTCCCAACGTTTATCACGGTCCATTGCATAATAGCGACCAATCATTGATACAATTTGCCCGCAGTGCAGTGTTTGACATCGTGCGTTTAGCATTTCAAGAGAAGCCAAGGCACTTCGAGGTGGCGTATCACGTCCATCTAAAAATACGTGAATATAAACCTGAGGTGCGTGATGTTTTGCAGCTAATTCAAGCAATGTAATAAGGTGTTTTTCATGACTATGTACGCCGCCAGAGGATAACAAACCTAAAATATGAATAGCTTTGCGCGCTTGCGCTGCACTATCTACTGCTTTTTTCAATATGGGGTTACTGAAGAATGTTCCATCTGCAATGGCAGCATCAATACGTGTTAAATCTTGGTGAACAGTGCGCCCTGCGCCCATATTGAGATGGCCAACTTCAGAATTTCCCATTTGCCCTTCTGGCAAACCAACACAACGGCCTGATCCAGAGATAAGTTGGTGTGGGTAATGTTGCCAAAGGGTGTCCCAGTTCGGCTTTTTAGCAGCAGCAATGGCATTTGCATCGGTTTGCTCGCGGTATCCCCAGCCGTCTAAAATAATTAAAGCCAGAGGACGAGGTTGTGTAGGCATGTGTATTGTATTCCTTGCTAATTGGAAAGAACTCTAATAAATGTGATTGGAATCTTTTCTGGCTAAGGATACACTATGCGACATCAAACAAAAACTCTAGCAGGCTTTAGAATATGAAGAAGTGGCTACATAAGTTTATATTGATGATGGTAATATTCTTGCTTGCCGGACAAGTTGCAGCGAGCCAGCAAGATCCTTATGAGAAATTTAATCGTGTCATGTATCGTTTTAATGATATTTTCGATACCGTTCTGCTTAAACCACTAGCTAAATTTTACAATGCCTTTGTTCCAAAGCCTCTGGCAAAAGGTTTTAGTAATTTCTTCAGCAATATTGATAATGTTCCTACCATTATCAACGATGTATTGCAAGGAAACTTTTACCAAGCAGCCAATGATATGTGGCGTTTAAGTATAAATAGTACAGTAGGTATTTTGGGATTCTTTGATGTCGCAGCTCCCATTGGATTAGCGCCAAATGCTGAAGACTTTGGATTGACCTTAGCTCGTTGGGGATATAGGAATTCAAATTACTTAGTCTTACCTTTCCTCGGACCTACCACGGTACGTGATGGTGTATTTGGTTGGCCAATCAATTACTATGGTATGACAATTTACCCCTACATCCGTCCTACTTGGAAGCGTTATGCCCTTTATGGGTTTGGTGTGGTTGTTAAACGTGCTGACTTTCTGCGTTACCAAGATATATTTGAGCAAGTAACTATTGATAAGTATGTATTTATGCGTGATGCATTCTTACAGCATCGCAATTATCTGATTGAGCGTAATAAGCAACGCAATTGCTGCCAAAAATATAAAAACAATAATTCTAATTCTAGCGACTAAAGAGTCTATTGTGTTTCACATTGCATTATACGAGCCTGAAATTCCCCCTAATACGGGGAATATTATTCGTCTTTGTGCCAATACAGGTGTGGCATTACATCTTATTCACCCACTCGGTTTTGCTCCTGACGATAAACAATTACGGCGTGCAGGATTGGACTATCATGCATGGACTAGTACCTATCAGCATAAAAATTATGCCGCGTTTATTGAGCAGTTAAAACCTAAACGTTTATTTGCATTTTCTACACGCGGGCATAGTAACTATGCGGATATTCTTTATCAGCCTGAAGATGTATTTCTATTTGGGCCCGAAACACGCGGATTACCACAAACATTGTTAGATACGTTTTCTGGCGAGAGTATTATTCGTATACCCATGCTGTCTTCCTCGCGTAGTTTAAATCTTTCCAATGCAGTATCCGTCGTTGTTTATGAAGCTTGGAGGCAGCATGGATTTAACTCTGTGAGGAAAGAATTAACGGAGTGACTGTGCTATCCTTAAATATGAGGTAAGAGTGGTATGGTAGATATTAATTCTTTGAATACGGCAACTAAGAGCGTTTTGCGGGAAATTGCAAAACAGGCTTATGCGCTTGCTATAGGATTACAAAATGCTGCTCCTCCGCAAGAGAGTAGTACAGTACCTAAATCTGTCCAGTATCTTTTTGAAACATCGATGCAACTAGAGAAAACGAGTGATGAGATTACAGAATAATGCCTATAGATGATCAAGAAAAAAAGCTACAGTTGGTAAAGTTAGTTCGTGATGCGATTGAACGCGATGATGCATTGCGTGAAAAATATCAAATGGGGAATAAATTTCGTTTTATACGCGAGCGTTTACATGAGTTATTGGAGCGCTTAGAAAAGCATGCGCACCTTGTTGTAGGCGAAGTAAAAAAATCAACATTTAATTTAGCTGAGGATGAAGCGTTAGTGTATGTTTATCTTTTTAATGCGCAAGGTGCTTCCTTAAAAAGCTGGGCAAATATGCTGACAGCGAATGTCTTTTATGAATATAGTGTGAACCGACCCATTTATGCAGAAAAAAGCCATATTGATGCATTGTTAAAATCAAAAAGTAATAAGTCTCAGCATGCTTTTTTAACTGTTATTATTAAACGTAGCGACATTACTAAGCCTATCAGCGAAAATTCCCTTAAAGATATCGTTGGAAGTCCACTTATTAAAGTGAAAGAAGGCGCATTGCGTTTTGATAAATTAGTGACATTTACACACAGTGGTCATATTTATAAAGTGGATGAGAATGGGGAGTTGATCCCCTAGATAGCCTTAATTTTTTAGGCGGCTTTTGCTTGAACGAAGATCTTTTACCTTTTATACGTCGACTGGGGTGTTTCTATAAGTGGTTCTTGAGGTGATGCTAGGATTGCAGGCTTGGATTCCTGGCCAAAGATTTGTGCACCTGCTTTTGCATAAGGGCTTCCGCTTAACCACGCTTCAAAATTCTTTTTTGTCTCTAGATTAGTCGCTTTGCTTAAGGCCCCTTCGACTTTAGCTTGCTGTGCAGATTCTGTAGAAGGAGTTGCTTTTTCTTGGGACTTAAGATCAGATTTACTACCTGGTACTTTACCAGTATTGATACCTAAGCGTTGATTTAATTCCAGATAGCCACGGGCTTGGAATTTACCCAGCGCAGTATTTCTATCCATATTGCCAAATCGAATGGTATCTATTTCTTGTGTTTCAGTTGTTTCTTTTTGTCCTGCTATAATTTCTCCCTCTTGTTTTTCCCGTGCTCGTTCAACAGTCATTACTGCATCAATGGTTTGTTGATTTTGAGTGTTTTGCACTTGTATCGAAGTAGCAGCAGTGGTTGGGAGTTTCTTTTTGTTTTGGCTTAAAAGGCCTTGTTTCTCAAGATAGTTTTTGCGTTGGTCTTGTTCTGCGTCTGTTTTTTCTGCTTCGCGTTTAACTTTTTCATCAAATTTTTCATATTTTTTTTGAACTTCTTTGCGATCTTGATCTTTTAAATCTTTTGCTTTTTGCCTTTCATCTTGTGCAGTTTTGACTTTTGTTTTGGCATTAACCGCAAGCCCCGAGGAGCCAGAGCCTTGGTCATCAGAGTCTTCTTGAGGGGTGAGAGTTATTTTAGCGTTGGCAGCGCGACATGTAGCACATACGTTCCCGTATAAGGTTCCTTGTGCGCCACTAATTTGCAAAAAAGCAGCGAGAGGCTTAGAATCACCACAGGCAATACAGGTTTTTGAGAATTGCATTTTACTTTCCATAAATGACGTATTAACTATTGTAAGTTAAATGACAGCGTGCAAGTGATTTACACGACTATATCCCTATAATTATACCATATAATTTGATCGTTATCCTTGCGAAGCGCCTCGATTAACAGGCAAAACACTTGGTTTCGAAAGAAGTCTAATTTAAAGCGTAGCTAGCTTAGCGCGAGGGGGTTAGTAGAGCAAATGTTTTATTTAGGACAAACATGGCGTTTTTGTATAAATTCAAGTGAATTTGTGCGCAAATTTGTTGCTTAATTTTAGAGGATTTTCTTGCTACAGGAACACATATTAGAGTATCCTCAGCAATCAATTGGTAGTCTAGATTTTGTACTAGGCTAATCGGTAAAGTTGTTATGCAAGTGAATAAAATGGAATGAATAAAATGGAGAGTAAAGATTATGACAAAAGGGCCATCATTACAAGATCCTTTTTTAAATACACTACGGAAGGAAAAAATACCGGTTTCAATTTACCTCGTTAACGGAATTAAGTTGCAAGGATTGGTTGAATCTTTCGATCAGTTTGTGGTGTTGCTGAAAAATACAGTCAGTCAAATGGTATATAAACATGCTATTTCTACTGTGGTTCCAGCGCGAAATGTTTCTTCCCCAATGGAATATAACCACACTAATAATAATGGATCTAATGGTTCAAACAATACTAAAAAAGATGAAAACGATAAAAACGATAAAGAGTAAAAAAGCTTGATTGATCGCCCAAAAGGCGGCGAGCTGGCTGTTCTAGTGCATATTGATTTTCCTGCTGGTGGCATGCAAGAAGACTTAATTGAATTTAAGGATCTTGCACGCTCTGCAGGAGCAGACTCTGTAGCTGTTATCACGGGCACTCGCCAAGCGCCTGAACCTAAATACTTTGTTGGTACGGGAAAAGCAGAAGAAATTCGCGCTAGCGTAGCTCTACATCGTGCTCAATTAGCCCTTTTTAATCATGCCTTATCACCCGCACAAGAACGTAATCTAGAAAAGCTTTTACAATGCCGCGTGTTAGACCGTACCGGTTTAATTCTGGATATTTTTGCCCAGCGTGCGCGTAGTTTTGAGGGGCAATTACAAGTCGAGCTCGCTTTGTTAAAGCATCTTTCAACTCGATTAGTGAGAGGGTGGACACACCTTGAAAGACAGCGAGGCGGTATTGGGTTGCGTGGACCAGGAGAAACGCAGTTAGAAACCGATAGACGCCTCATTCGTAACCGTATTCGATTTATCATGCAGCGTCTTGTTAAAGTTCGTAAACAACGCGAGCAGAGTCGGCGTGCAAGGCGTAAAGCTGTTATTCCAACGGTTGCATTAGTGGGTTATACCAATGCTGGCAAATCAACCTTATTTAATTATTTAACCGGTGCCTCTGCTTATGTTGCAAACCAATTATTCGCGACATTAGATCCTACATTACGTCGTGTGACTCTTCCTGAAATTGGGCCGGTTATTTTAGCAGATACAGTGGGATTTATTCGCCATTTGCCACATGACTTAGTGGAAGCATTTCGTGCTACGTTAGAAGAAGTAAGTGAAGCGGATCTTTTACTGCATGTGATTGATTTGCATGATGCAAATAAACAAGCTGCAATGACGCAGGTCAATATAGTTTTGGAAGACATAGGTGCACAAGAAGTACCGCAATTGTTGGTTTATAACAAGATTGATCTTTGTCCTGGGGTAGAGCCAGGGCTAGTACGAGGTGCTGAATCGCGAGTCATGCGGGTCAATGTTTCTGCACAAACGGGCGCGGGAATTGACCTATTGCAGTCAGCGTTAGTCGAGTTTTTTAGTGAAGATATTATTGAAAAACGCTTAGCTTTGGCCCCTAAAGACGCAAAATTACGCGCTACATTGTACCGCATGGATGCTATTGTTTCTGAAACCATAGATGAAAATGGGGTGTGTCATGTGGTAGTGAGGATGCCGAAAATAGAATTTGAGAGGTTGTTCCCATAGATATTGAAGAAGTCATTTTCTCCTCTCTCTAGCGTTTTTTGCTAGGGAGAGGGTGGGGGGCTCGGCACCATGTTTTTTATGGTGCTGAGACGGGTGATGGATTTGACCTACACTCGGCTTTTTTTACAACAATGAGAGTACTAGCATCAGCAGAAAGCTCGTGTGATGACAACCAAAAAGGAAAGCTCTTTCTCATCTGTGCAGGAGAAAGTGTTGGACTAGCTGCTGAAGCGGGGTTACCTACTGCTCCGCGTTTTTTAAGAAATGTCTCATCCTCATCACTTAAACCGTTAACTTTATCGATGAGAGTCTCTTGGAGATTTAGTACATGCGTAGTAGTCCAAATCAAGCGTATTTTTAATGAATTATCTTCTTTGGATACTTGCCAATAGCGCACTGATCTATCACTACTATCTCCTGTCGCCAGAAAAATTCCCTTAGCTGTTTCATGCCAAGCAGCGTAGATTCCCGAAAGGATACCCAGGCATTTTTGGGTCTGAATATCCCACAGCTGTATGGTGTTATCAGCGCTTGTAGAAACGAGGATTCCATTTGGGCCAAAAGCGACACTTTTAACCGAACTCCTCTGGCCTGTAAAAGTATGTAGCCATTTGTTGTTTTCAATATCCCAAAGTCTTATGTTGCCATCTTTGCTTCCCAGAGCTACCACCCCATTTAGGCCAAAAGCGACACTTGTAAATGAATCGACAGAGATTTTAAAAGCATGTAGCAATTTTTTGTTTTCAATATCCCAAAGCTCTATGTCTTCATCACTTGTCGAAGCGAGCATTCCATTTGGGCCAAAAGCGACACCTTTAACCGAACCCGCAGAGCTTTCAAAAGTATGTAGCCATTTTTTGTTTGCAATATCCCAAAGCCTTATGGTGCCATCTTTGCTTCCCAGAGCGACCACCCCATTCGGGCCAAGGGCGACACTTTCTATCACACTCTTCTCCTCTTGAAAGATGTGCAGTAGTTGTTGGTTTCGAGCATCCCATAGTCTTATGATGGAATTATCGCTAGAAAAAGCGAGTATTCCATTTGAGTAAGCTAGGATTTTTTGAGGCCCGTGCTCATTGTTTTCGGAGGTATATAGCCACTGTCGGTTTTCAACATCCCACAGTCGTACAGTGCAATCTTGGCTACTCGATGCGAGTGTCGCACCTTCGCCAAAAGCAAGGCCTAGAATATCATCTGTATGTGTATGTCTGTTTGCGGAAAGACGTAGCGTCTTTTGGGTTTTGAATATTCCACCTTCGTATATCTCTATAACGTTAAACTTGCATGCAGCGAATGTTCCATTCGGGCCAAAGGTAAAAAGTGATGAAGAGATCTGCAAAAAGATGTGTAACAAGCTTTGGCTTTGAACATCCCACAGTCGTAAAGCTCCATCGATGCTTTTTGAAAGGAGTATTCCATTTGAACTAAAAGCTAGACTTTCAATGCGACCTGCATGGTAAAAGGTGTGAAGACATTTTCGCTTTTTAACATCCCACAGTCTTATGGTGCAATCATCGCCTCCCGAAGCAAGCGTTTCCTCTGAACTAAAGGCTAAACCTTTAATTTTATCTGTGTGGCCTTCCAACAATATTTGGTCTTGAAAATTCCAGAGCTTAATGGTGTGATCATCGATTCCCAAAGCGACAATTCCATTTGGGCTCCAGGCGATACTACAAATCTCCTTTGCGTGGTGCTCAAAGCTATAGGTATATACGCATTGTTGGCTTTGAATATGCCACTGTCTGATAGTGAGATCATTGCTTTCTGAAACGAGTAATTCATTTGGGCCAAAGGCGACATTGTTAACACTCTTCGTATGGCCCTCAAAAGTATGTAGCCATTTTCGTTTTTCAATATCCCACAGGTTTATGGTGCCATCACCGCTTCCCGAAGCAAGTTTTTTTCCATCTGGGCCAAAGGCAATACTTTTAATGTTTTCTGTATGTTCCTTTAAAATCAGAGCTAAACTAAAGGTTCTTGTATCGTAAAGCTGAATAGTATTACGAAAAAAAGAATATTTAACTTGATCAGGAATATCAACTCCTAGTGCTAAATAATTACCATCCAGAGAATAGCAGCAAGCATTAATGACAAAGCCGTCAGGCAAAGATAGTTTTTTTCTCCGAAATTCACCTCAGACATATTAGCCCAAGATAAATTAGCCCTTTCTAAACATGCCCCTCTAAAAAAAACACCGCGCAAATCTGCACCTTGTAGCTGGGCGTTTCTAAGAATAGCACCCTCTAATCTTGCCCCGGGAATGCGAATATGATGTAAATCGCAACCATCAAAGCTGATTTTTGCAAAATTGAGTAGGGTGATTGCATTAGAAGCTGCGATTAATTTCTTTTTTTCTTTTGAGGCATCTTTTTCACATACTTTCGAGTCTTCTATCAGCTGCCATAACCTTCGTTGCAATGTTGGATCACTACGTACTGCTTTCCCAATAAGTTCGAAGCGCAAGTAATCATTAAAATAATCTTCAATAAGGTTCCATAATTCGGGTGGTAAATAAAATGAAAATCCGAGCAAAGGAAATAATAATCGGATAATAACGTCGTCATCCTTTAATAAAGTTTCATTTAAATCCTTAACGAGCCGATCAAGAGAAAGCGCTGTTGAAGATGGCTGAGTAGGGGAAGCTTTATCGTTAGGTGTGGGTGGTCGGATGTGCATATTGCCTCGTTATCAATAGAGTTCTTTCCAAACCCGCGTCTTTTGTTGTTACTCTTCGTTGCACCTGCGTTACGCTGCTCATGTATCAACAACATACACTCCGCTGCGTTACTCGGTGCGCCTCGATTAACAACAAAATACTCGGTTTGGAAAGAACTCTAGTATGCTATAGTTATTTTCTGTTCATTATATATACAAACAGAAAAATATACAACTCTTCATAGGAACTGATTGCTTCCCGGCCCATTGCCCTCTAAAATCCACAGTTTGTGAATTTAAGACGAGGCGAGAACGCTATGGCGTGGAATCAACCCGGTGGCGGGAATGGTAATAATAATCCTGATCCCTGGGGTGGGAAAAAACAACCTAGTCCCCCAGAGATTGATAAACTGATTGCCCAATTGTGGCAAAAGTTGCGGGGTTTTTTTAAGAATGGTTTACCCGGTAAAAATAAAAACCACTGGCGTCCTTCTCCTTCATCTCCCGAGCATCATAAAGAGTTCAAGCTGGGCGCAGGAATTGTAGCACTCATTATCCTCATTATCTGGATGTTATCTGGCTTATTCATTGTTAATCCTGCTGAGCAAGCAGTTGTTTTACGCTTTGGTCAATTCTCTGACGTGTTACAACCAGGATTACATTGGATGGCACGTTTTATTGATACCAAATATCTTGTCGATGTGCAGAAGATTTATTCTTTTTCATTACATGGGGATTTTTTAACAAAATCTTCTGAACAGGGCGATTTACCTAATCAATATTTACAACCCGATTTAAACAAAAAGCTCTCCGCTGCGACGAATTCATCTGATAAGTCAAAAAATTTAGTGAATGTTGAATTGAATGTGCAATATCGCATTAGCGATCCGCGCGCTTATTTATTTAATGTTGTTGATCCAGATAATACGATTAAGCAAGTTGCATCCGGGGCGTTATCGGATGTGGTAGGTCAAATGAAATTGGATGAAGTCTTAACAACAGGGCGTGAATTTTTAAGTTCAGGTGTGCTTGAGCGTATTAAACAAATATTAATGAATTACCATACTGGATTATCTGTGATGGCTGTCACATTACGTAAAGTTCAAGCCCCCGATCAAGTAAGAGAAGCATTTAGCGATGTCAATCGCGCAGATCAAGATAAAGCAACTTACATTCAACAAGCGCAAGCGTATGCAAGTAAAGTCGTGCCGTTAGCGCAAGGTCAAGCAGCACGTATTTTAGCAGATGCAAATGCACATCAGCAGCAAGTAGTCTTGACAGCACAAGCCGATATAGCAACTTTCCAAGCATTGTTAAATGTCTATAAAACTGCACCTGAAGTCACACGGCAGCGTATGTATTTAGATGCATTACAGACAGTTTTGAAAAATACAAGCAAAGTACTGATAGACTCAGGCAATAATATGATTTATTTGCCGATTGATAAATTTATCAAGTCTGCAAAACAAGATAATGCTAACAATTCACTGCCTGTTGTTTCACAAGCAATGAGTGAGTTAAATAACGATTCTGGTCAATCCGCTACAGCGGAGGTGAAATAATGGCGCCAAATAAAATACTTATTACTGTTCTCGCTGTTGTCGTGTTGATACTGGGCTTCTTGAGTGCATTCACAGTGCATGAAGGTGAAAGTGCACTGATTTTACGCTTAGGTAAGATTGTTAGCCATGGCAAAGATTCTCCACGCGTATTGCAGCCAGGGTTGCATTTCAAAATTCCATTTATCGATCATGTACGAATATTTGATACACGCATCCAAGAGTTGGCAACGCCAAAATCTCAACCGCTAACAGTTGTTACCAAAGAGCAAACGTATTTAGTGGTGGAATATTTTGCTCGTTGGCGCATCAATGATCTTCCCAAGTTTTATACGAGTACAGGTGGCAGCGTAAGTTGGGCAGAAACACTTTTAGAACAACGTATTAACGATATTGTGCGCGCAGAGTATGGTAAGCGTGCCAGTGATCAAGCGGTTTCAGCAGATCGTGCCAACATGATGGCAGCGATCAAAGAACAGGCAAACACGATTGGCAAAGACCAAGGCATTCAAGTGATCGATGTGCGAATTCAGCAAATCACTTTACCAAAAGATGTGATGGATTCTGTTTTTAAACGCATGGCGACAGAGCGTAAACAATTTGCTGAAGCAAAACGTGCTGAAGGAATTGAAAAATCCGAAGAAATCAAAGCGCTGGCAGATCAAAGAGTCACTGTTCTTAAAGCGGAGGCACTCTTGCAGGCTGCTACAATTCGTGCGAAGGGTGATCAGCAAGCCGCAGAAATTTATGCTAAAGCGTATGGTGTCAATCCACAGTTTTATGCGTTTTATCGCAGTTTACAAGCGTATGTAAAAAGTTTTCGTCATAAGCGGGATGTGTTGGTGTTAAAACCGGATGGGCAGTTTTTTGATTATTTTCGTAGTGCGAGTGGGGGTAAAAAATAGGTGACACATGTGGCAATACTGGCTAGTTGGTTTATCTCTGGTTTTTATTTTAGAAGGCGTCCTGCCATTTTTATCACCGCGCATTTGGCGACGCGTCATGCAGCAAATGATGGTGCAAAGCGATAGAACTCTACGTATCCTTGGCTTAGTTAGCATGTTAATTGGCTTAGCACTCTTATATATGGTCCACTAAATAATAGAGCAAAAATTATGGGAAAAAGCATTGTCATTTTAGGTAGCCAATGGGGTGATGAAGGCAAGGGTAAAGTTGTTGACTTACTCATGGATCAAGCATCCATCGTCGTGCGTTTTCAAGGGGGGCATAACGCAGGTCATACACTGGTTATTGATGGCCAAAAAACTATTTTACGTTTGATTCCATCCGGCATTTTGCATAATAATGTACAGTGTTTAATTGGCAATGGTGTTGTATTATCACCAACAGCATTATTACAAGAAATGGGTGAATTAGAACGGCGTGGTGTGCCTGTCAAAGAACGTTTACGCATCAGTGAATCGTGCACGTTAATTTTACCTTATCATGTTGCGCTTGACCAAGCGCGTGAAAAAGCCAAAGGCAAAGCTGCTATTGGCACAACCGGCCGTGGTA
Source organism: uncultured Gammaproteobacteria bacterium (assembly GCA_963710715.1). GTDB lineage: Bacteria > Pseudomonadota > Gammaproteobacteria > DSM-16500 > DSM-16500 > CAVQBL01. Next base: position 249,348 of record CAVQBL010000018.1, read on the forward strand.
TTGGCCCGGCTTATGAAGATAAAGTTGCGCGTCGAGCATTACGTTTTAATGATTTATTTGATGAAAAGCATTTTAGTGCCAAATTAGAAGAAGTGCTTGATTATCACAATTTTATTTTACAAAACTATCACCAGCACGATCCTATCGATTTTCATCAAGTGCGTGATGATATGCTAGCCTTAGCTCCACAGTTGCGACCCATGAAAGCAGATGTTGTTGCTTTATTAGCACAGTATCGCACGCAAGGGAAAAACATTATTTTTGAAGGAGCGCAAGGTACTTTATTAGATATTGATCATGGGACTTATCCCTTCGTGACATCGTCTAATACAGTTGCAGGTGCGGTGGGAACAGGCAGTGGTTTTGGCCCACGTTATCTGGATTACATTTTAGGCATAATGAAAGCCTATACCACGCGGGTGGGTTCTGGACCGTTTCCGACAGAATTACAAGATGAGGTTGGCAAGCAATTGGCACAGCGAGGTAATGAATTTGGTTCTGTCACTGGACGTCCACGCCGTTGCGGTTGGTTAGATATGGTGATTTTGCAGCGTTCAATTCAGCTGAATAGTTTGTCTGGCTTGTGTGTAACCAAGTTAGATGTGTTGGATGGATTAAAAACAGTGCGTATTTGCACCCAATATCGTTTACGCGGAAAAGAAATCTCTCAATTTCCAACTGATATTAATGAGCTAGCAGCGTGTGAGCCAGTGTACAAAGATTTTCCAGGTTGGCAAGAATCGACCGCAGGAATGAGAAAATTTTCTGCATTGCCTAAAAACGCACAAAAATATTTATTGTGCATAGAGGAACTGGCGGGTATTCCTATTGATATGATTTCAACAGGTCCAGATAGAAACGATACCATTATGCTGCGTCATCCATTTGAAAATGGTATGCTTGCAGGTAGCTTGAAAGCGAGATCCGGTGTAGAATAATCAATATTCCGGCTACCAGAATGAGGAGTAACCATGCCCTCAGAATTACAATTACAAGATGACTTCAAAAAGATTATTGGCCAATATGAAAAACGTGGTCGAAAGGTAGGCTATCACCCTGTGGAACTCAGTGATGAGTACACTGTCTATCCATCCCCTGCTTACGATGAAGATGGCAATCCAACGCAAAAGTTTGATTATTATGCCGTATATACTAAAAAAATCGGAAGCGGCAGTTTTGCTACTGTTTACAAAGCTAATCTTATTAATAAAGAAACAGGTGAATTAAGTAAAGAAAAGGTTGCTTTAAAAGTTTTTAATGGTGAATTATCTAAAGCTACATTAAAAGAAGCTGCAGAAAAAGAAGCTGAAAATCTAAGGATTGTAGAACCATCGACAAAACCGCCATTTACTCTTGGTGATGGTACCCCATGTTTAATTATGCCATTTGTAGAAGGCCACGAACTCGCTGATCCTACAACGGGTATATTGGCAGGAGAACTTCAAGATCTTAAGTCTTGAGGAAAGAGCCCAGCTTTCTTTTTCAATCCTATCAGAACTTAATAGGCTTAATAAATCTATTATCCATCGTGATCTTAAACCCGATAATATTTTGGTGGAGCGTAATCCTGAACTTAAGCTTACAGCAAAATTGGAAGCTGAAGGCTTTGCCTCCCGTGCTCGTGGATTTGGAGTAAGGTGGGTTGATTTTAATCTTTCTGAACCACTTCATGAGGGCGATACTTCGGGCCTTGTTGATGCGAGACGTTGTGGCACGCCCGGATACATGCCCCCCGAAGTTATGCGTGAGGGTCGAGTAGGGGTGCTATCGGATAAATATGCCTACGGTGCTGTGCAGGCAATAGTTCTAGGAGCAACAAGTCTTTTTAAGATCCAGAATGAAAGAAAGTATCATCTTGCTCCTTTTTCATGGGATGGTGTTCTTGAAGGTTACAAAAAACCCGAATTTTCTATTAATATTCAGCCCATGATTCTTGCTTTCCTCGAAAGAATGGTGAGCCATGAATATAGCCAAAGACCTGATGGAATTGAAGGCGACCGCTTTAATTTAGCGATTAGCAATTTGTGCAAAGTATGCAGGCCGAGACAACCAGAAGAGCAGCAGTGGGCGTATCTCACAAGGCTAGAGCAGCAGTGGGTGCATCTCACAAAGTTAGGGCTGTTGGCTTTTAATCACTGGGGTCGTGTCATTGGTGAAAGATCTGTAGATTGTTTTAAGAATGGCAAAAAAACTAAAACATCTATATCTATGCCGAAAACATTTGAACAATATGATTTTGAAGAAGACCCTAAAAAACTTGTCGAAATTTGTAAGCGTGTTTTATCCAATAAAAAAAATAAGGGGCTAAATCAGTTACCTCCTTATGAATTTATGTATTATTATTGTCTTGATGAAAAAGACGAGCCGCGTATTTAAAACAGTTATCGGCTCAGCAACAAGTTACTCTACTTCGTGAAATGCACGTTCATCAGAAAGAGCTTTCTACGGTGTATAAAGAGGATAAGGATTTTGAAAAGGTTAGAAAGCAAATTTTCGAATCTTTAAAGTTGACTGGTGCAAAAAAAATCAGCCAAGTTTGTGAAGATACTCAAACACCTCCTTACGAATTTATGTATTATTATTGTCTTGATAAAGAAGGACGCGCCGCGTATTTGGCAAATTTATCGGTCAAGCAGAAAGTTGTTCTATCTCATGAAATGCACGCTCATCAGAAAGTGCTCTCTAAGGTGTATAAGGATTTTGGAAAGGAAAAAGAAATTCTTCGAGCTTACAAAAAAGTTTCATTTGATGAAAAGAATGTCCCTCCTTATGAATTTATGCATTATTACTGTCTTGATAAAGAAGGACGCACTGCGTATTTGAAAAATTTACCGGTCGAGAAGCAAGTTGTTCTATTTCATGAAATGCACGTTCACCAGAAAGTGCTTTCTGAGGCGCATAAGGATTTTAGAGAGGTTAGAGATGAAATTTTTCGAGCTTACAGAAATGTTTCATCTGATGAAAAGCCTCCTTATAGATTTATGTATTATTGCTGCCTTGGTGAAAAAGAGCGCGCTCTGTTTTTGAAAGAGTGGTCGTTCAAGAAGCAAGTTGTTCTACTTCATGAAATGCACGTTCATCAGAAAATGCTTTCTGAGAGGTATAAGGATTTTAAAGAGGTTAGAAATGAAATTTTTCGAGCTTACAGAAAAGTTTCATCTGATGAAAAGTTTCCTTATGAATTTATGTATTATTGCTGTCTTGATGAAAAAGATCGCGCTCAGTATTTAAAACAGTTGTCGCAGAAACAGCAAGTTGCTCTCTTTCGCGAAATCCATATTTACCAGAAAACACTTTCTGAAGTTTATAAGGATTTTGAACAGGTTAAAAGCGAAATTTTCAAATTTTTCCTAACAAAATTAGATGTATACAAAGCTCAGAAGGATGCAGAGGATAAAAATAGTTATACAGGGACCTGGGGCAAGATCCTTGAGAAGCTGAGCCTTGGGAAGCTGAGCAGGTTGGGCGGCGCTCGTACGTCTAGTGAAAAAGCAGAGGTTGCTGGGGCGTTAATCGAGGCAATGAATGCTGGAAGGAACAAGCGAACTCGGTACATTCTTTAAAAGACAAAGTAAAGACTACTCAAAAGCTTTATCACAAGGCAATTTGAAAAAAGTTGCTGCGCCTATTTTAGAAATGGCGGAGTGTGCTGCACGAACAATTCCGGCGGCGCCAGCGGCATAAAACCTAAATTCGGCAGTTAAACCCTACTGCGAGGGCCTACTGCATTGAATCTAGGAATTTGTTTTCGATCCTTTTTGGCTCACCGTACAGGTGAGTACTGTCTCGCCAAAAAAGACCGAAAAAAATTCCTATCTTCAACGCATTAGGCCCTCTCGCTACGGGTTTAACTGCCGAATTTAGGTTTATGCCGAGGAGAGGACTCGAACCTCCACAGGGTTGCCCCCACAAGTACCTGAAACTTGCGTGTCTACCAATTTCACCACCTCGGCGTGCTGTGAACTTTACTGATAAAAGAAAAGGGGGTCAAGTCGCGCGCATATCATTTCCCACATCTCCTTCTGCCAATGAGTGCGAGCGCTGAAGTTAGATCGAAGCCCGTCATTGCGAGCATGTGCGCTTTTCATGCGGGAGTGGCAATCCAGGGGGACGAAAACGTTCCCCTGGATTGCCACGCCCGCGCAAAAAAGCGCGCGCGGGCTCGCAATGACGGGGCTTCGATCTAACTTCAGCGCTCGTACGTGTGGCAAGTCAGAGAAATTTTGAGATGTGGGGAATGATATGGTCGCGCCTTGATACAACCGTCGTCCCCTTGCGAAGGGCGCCCACAAATTTTCAGAGAAACAAGAGGTGCTATTGCGCTCGAAGACAAGGGATCCAGTGCGGCATTGATGAGAGATTGATTTTTTCACTCAGAGTTTTCATGCCAGGGTGGTGCAACAACGCTCTTCTTTCTTAGTAACAACGATTGTAGTATATTGCATACCGATTCGTGTAAATAAAATAAATTGTTTTTATTTTATACTAACAAGGAATGTTACAATGCCAGGTAATTCAGAAATAGAAGTGCAAACACAAGAATCATCAGAATCGAATGCATCAACCCCACAATCAAAAATCCTTCGCAGACCAAGGCCAATAAATACGGACCTAAGTCCTATTGACACCATCACTGATTTACAACGATCGCCAGACATTTCCATTTTTTACACACCAAGAAAACTGAAAACGCCAATTGTCGTCCTTCATGATGAAGCGAAACCGTCAAAAGCTAAACTTATGGCTGAATTAAAGCGAGTATAACTGTCAGACTTGATAACGTAATGTAATATCTACTAGACTTACTCTCATTTGTTGAAATTACTTCAGTGAAAAAGTCTTGAAAACAGAAAAAAAAATCATTGATCTCAGTCTATTGCCTTGCCAACACCTCACCGGTGTAGGTGCGCGTATCGCTGAGCGCTTGGCGCATTTAGGTGTGCACCATGTTCAAGACTTATTATTTCATCTTCCTTTGCGTTACCAAGATCGCACACGTGTGCATCCACTTCGAGGTTTAATTCCCGGTGAGCATGTTGTCATTGAAGGTGAAATTGTATCCGTTACCTTACCCAAAGGCGGAAAAACCCGTTTACTATGCCACATTCGTGATGCAACAGGGCATCTCTCTTTGCGATTTTTTTATGTGAATGCATTGCAGCGAAATTCTTTACAAGCAGGGGTGCGAGTGCGTTGTTTCGGTGAAGTGCGTTATGGCAAACAAGGATTAGAAATGATTCATCCTGAATACAGAATTATTTCTGCTGATGTACCTGTGCCAGTAGAAGATAATCTCACGCCAATTTATCCTACGACAGAAGGGATAAGCCAACTTATGTGGAGAAAGTTAACGAATCAGGCACTGCAATTGTTAACACAAGGTGCTGTGTTACATGATATTTTACCCATTACCATTTTGCAGAAATTAACTTTCCCAACATTAAAAGAAGCATTGCACTTTGTTCATCGCCCGCCGACCGATGCATCGGTTGATTTGCTACTGGAAGGTAAACATGTTGCACAAAAACGTTTAGTGTTTGAAGAATTATTAGCACATCGATTGAGTTTGTTACATTTAAAAAAAACTTTTCAAGTGCAGCAAGCATTGCCATTAAAAAATTCAAATGAAATAACAAAAAAATTTTTACAGGCATTATCATTTGAATTGACGCAAGCGCAACAAAAAGTTGCACGAGAAATTTATCACGATTTATGTGCTCCACATCCTATGCTACGTTTAGTGCAAGGAGATGTGGGTTCAGGAAAAACAGTAGTTGCAGCACTTGCAGTTTTACAAGCCGTTGAAAGCGGTTATCAAGCAGCCATACTTGCTCCGACGGAGCTGTTAGCAGAACAACATTATCGTACTTTTCAAACATGGCTAACGCCGCTCAATATCAATTTGGTTTTATTGTCAGGGCAAATGAAAGTGGCTGCGCGACGTGAAGTACTGAATGCAATTGCGCAAGGCGGAGCGCAAGTGATTTTAGGAACGCACGCGATTTTTCAAAAAGAAGTCGAGTTTGCGAAATTAGCTTTAGTGGTTGTCGATGAACAACATCGTTTTGGTGTGCAACAACGTGCATTGTTGCGAGAAAAAGGTAAATACGAAAATTATTATCCGCATCAACTTATCATGACGGCAACACCTATTCCTCGCACTCTCGCCATGAGTGTGTATGCAGATTTAGATTGTTCTATTATCGATGAACTACCTCCCGGCAGAACTCCGATTACAACAACAGTGATTGCCAATACACGACGCGAAGAAGTGTTGATGCGTATTCGTGATTCTTGTACCTCCGGTCGACAAACGTATTGGGTTTGTACCCTGATTGAGGAATCCGAAGTATTACAATGCCAAGCAGCAGAAAATACAGCGCAAGAATTAAAAACTATGTTGTCAGAATTAAATATTGGTTTGCTTCATGGACGCATGAAAGCAGCAGATAAAGAACAAGTGATGCAAGCCTTTAGAAAAGGTGAAATACATTTGTTGGTTGCTACTACGGTGATTGAGGTGGGAGTGGATGTTCCTGCTGCCAGTTTAATGGTGATTGAAAATGCGGAACGTTTAGGCCTTGCGCAATTGCATCAATTACGTGGGCGTGTTGGGCGTGGAGCTCTCGCGAGCCATTGCGTATTGATGTATCAATCACCATTATCCCGCTTAGGCAAAGAACGTTTAGCTGTAATGCGTGAAACCAATGATGGTTTTAGAATCGCGCAACGTGATTTGGAATTACGTGGCCCAGGAGAAGTGTTAGGGACGCGCCAAACCGGAGAATTATCATTGCGGATTGCCGATTTAATTCGTGATAGTGATTTACTACCGACGGTGCAACAAGCGGCAGCAATTTTACAACAAGAGCACCAAGGTGTCATTGAACCATTAATTAAGCGCTGGTTGAGTAATGGAGAACAATACGGGCGTGTGTAATATGCAGGTCGCAATGATGAGACGATGAGCGGATGCTGCGAGGAGTGCTTTTTACGACGAAGCAATCCAGAGGGCATGATAACGTTCCCCTGGATTGCTTCACCTCGCAAAAGGCGCGAGGTTCGCAATGACGAGCGGGCTATTCCTGCGACTCTTTTTTCTCCGTTCCACAATTCTCACAAAACGGCAATAAGGTGTGACGTGTATGCTCACACACTTCACATTTTCTATATAATCCCGTGCCACAACTTGGGCACGAATATTTTTCAATATTATGTAAGCGATTTGAATCGGCAAATGTAATATTGTTTACATTAGACTGTAGTACAGCTGAATATTTTAATGCATCGGGATGAATTGGATATTCACAGATGGGGCAAAATAAATTTTTATAAGCTGCTTTGTATTGCTTAAGTAACCAATCTATTTTGGGTGAATTGATTCTGCGTAATAAAGTAATCAAAGCACGTACGACTAAGAAGATTAATACTAAAATTAATAAATATTTAAAAATACGTGCGGGGAAATGCTCATGCATAACTACTACAATTTTAGCAATGATAGCAAAGCCAACTGCAGCGATCATGCGAGCATAAATACTATGGCGTTTTTTTATGAAAAAATATGCAGTAATTAACAGTAATGGAATTAATACTAAAAGTTTTAGCGCAGCAATTTTGAGGTTGTGATGTAGGAGTTGTTTGTCATAAGTTTCATAACCTTTTTTTGCTTGCTCATTAAGCGTATCTGCAATCGCATCGGATTTTTTTCGTGTTTGTTGCCACTCATCATTGGCTTCGGCAATAGAATTGTTCAATGTTTGAAATTGTTGTTGGCCTTGCAAGTAAAGTTTAGTGGCATTGTCAAGGTTTTGCTGCGCAGTAGCAGAAATAGCGGCGCCTTTTTGTGTGCTGGCTTTTTGTAAATCTAATAATTGATTCATTGTGTCGCGATAACTGCTAATGCTGGTCTGTAATAAATCTTGTTTTTTACGCAACAAGTCAACTTGCTTTGAATATTCCGTCTCTTTGCTAAGTAAGGGTTCATTTTGTTTCACAAGAGTTTGATCTTGAAATTGGGCTAAAGTTTTTTTCCAAGCAGGGGCCGGCTGATTTCCAATGTCGTCGAGAATGAACCCTAATAGCCAATAGACTAAAATGGCGAGAGCAATGTTAAGAATTAAAATCCAAAAACGTTGGCTCGCTGGGCCTTTTGTTTGTTGTGTTTCGGTTGTCATGAGAATCCCTATTTTAAGTTGGAAAGTAACTATTCACGTATTACAAAAAGAACTCGTCATTGCGAGCCTTACGCTTTAGCTTTATGTGAGGCGTGGCAATCCAGAATGGTGATAAAGTTATAGGCAGTACTGGATTGCTTCGTCGCAAAAGGCGCTCCTCGCAATGACGGCGTGGTTACGTTGGAAAAAACTCTGTCAAGTGTAATATACACCACCCAATATTGTTGTCCTATTTGCGCCAGTTACGGCTGCAATATTTCCAGGTTTTTTTTGCAGTGTTTGTTTTGCAAGCCATGCAAATGCAATTGCTTCAACCCAATCAGGATCGACGCCGTATTTTTGTGTCGATGCAACAGAATAACCGTCTGCGAGTGCCTGTAATCGCGAGAATAAAAATGTATTATGCACGCCACCGCCGCAAACCAAAATCTCACCCGCAGTAAAATATTTTTTTATTGCATCTATAATAGAGTGTGCGGTTAATTCAACAAGAGTTGCTTGCACATCAACGGAAGTAATGTTCTTAGGCAACTGGTTTTCCAACCAATTAAGATTAAAATATTCACGCCCCGTGCTTTTAGGTGCGGGAAGTTTAAAAAAAGGATCCGCCAACAATTGATTGAGTAGTTGTGTTTGAATTTTCCCTTGTGCTGCCCATGCACCGTTTTTATCATGTGGTTGATGTAAGTGTTTTTCAGCCCATGCATCCAGCAAGGTATTACCGGGGCCTGTATCAAAACCTAAAACTTTTTCTTTTCCAGAGGCAAGTAATGTAATATTTGCAATGCCACCGATATTTAAAATAATACGATTTGTATTATTACTTGCAAAAATATGCTGGTGAAATGCGGGTACGAGTGGCGCACCTTGCCCACCACAGGCGATATCACGACGACGAAAGTCAGCCACGGTGGTGATGCCGGTTTCTGCAGCAATAATATTAGGGTCGCCAATTTGTAACGTAAACTGACGTTGCGGATGATGACGAATGGTTTGCCCATGGCTGCCAATAGCATGAATTTTCGCTGCCGAAAGATTATTTTCATTTAATAAGGTACGCACGGCTTGAGCAAACTGTTTTCCTAGCATAACATCTAACTCCCCCAAGCGATTGATTTCATCCGCGCCGGGTTGGCAGAGTGCTACAATTGTTTTACGTTGTTCTGGTGTATAAGGATAATAATAACTTGCAACAAGCTTAGGACGTGGAGTACTGAAATCAGCGAGTACAGTATCAATTCCATCCAGACTTGTGCCAGACATTAAACCAATATAAAGTTCAGACATGCAAATACCTCTTTGTCCCTATTGTAAACGTATTTTTGGAGAAAGTGTTAATGGCGTCATTAGAAGAATCTTTACAAACTATCCGTCGCGGCACAGAAGAAATCTTATTAGAAGCCGATTTAAAAGAGCGTTTACAAAGCGGCAGACCCTTGCGCATTAAAGCAGGGTTTGATCCCACGGCGCCTGATTTACATTTGGGGCACACAGTTTTATTAAATAAAATGCGTCAATTTCAAGATTTAGGCCATGAAGTCATGTTTTTAATCGGTGACTTCACGGGCATGATTGGTGATCCTTCTGGCAAAAATGAAACGCGCCCACCATTAACTCGAGAGCAAGTGCAAGCAAACGCTATTACTTATCAAAAACAAGTTTTTAAAGTGCTGGATCCGCAAAAAACTAAAATCATGTTTAATTCAGAATGGATGGATAAATTCTCTGCGGCTGATTTAGTGAAATTAGCTGCAACCCATACGGTTGCCCGTATGTTGGAAAGAGATGATTTTCATAAACGCTATACTTCAGGACAGCCTATTGCTATCCATGAATTTCTTTATCCTTTAATACAAGGATATGATTCTGTTGCAATGCGTGCAGATGTGGAATTGGGTGGCACAGATCAGAAATTTAATTTACTGATGGGACGTGAATTGCAAAAACATTTTGCGCAAAAACCACAAACAGTTATCACATTACCGTTATTACCAGGACTTGATGGCATTAAAAAAATGTCAAAATCATTGGGAAATTATATCGGTATTGATGAAGCGCCTAATGATATTTTTGGCAAAGTGATGTCTCTTTCAGATGAAACCATGTGGTTGTATTTTGAATTAATTAGTTTCCGATCCTTAGCAGAAATTCAGCAATGGCGTGATGAGGTGGCAAATGGAGCCAATCCCCGTGACATCAAATTTCGTCTTGCCGAAGAGATTGTCGAGCGTTTTCATGATCGTGAAGCAGCAAAGCGAGCGCATGAACATTTTGTTGCACAGTTTCAGCAAGGTGCTATCCCTGAAGACCTTCCCGAAGTGTATTTACAAGTAACAACAGATGGTCTTCCTATCGCTAATATCATTAAGTCGGCAGGCTTAACATCCAGTACTTCGGAAGCGTTACGCATGGTAGAACAAGGTGCCGTTAAAATGGATGGTGAACGCCTTAACGATAGACACTTAGTATTGAAAGAAAGTAAAACGATGGTTTTACAAGTTGGAAAACGTCGGTTCGCAAAAGTTATTTTGAAAAACAGTTGACACCCAGGTACAGGACTGTAAAATGCGTGGTCTTTGCTGCGGGTAAAGAGACCCGAAGCCGTTCTTTAAAAATTAAGCCAAGCAATGAGTGTGGGAACTTACGTTGTTGAATTTCTTGAGAGGATTAAGAAATGAAATGATGTTAAGAAACCCAAGTAGATTTATTTGAGTAACCCTTAGCATTAAATAGTAATAGAGAAAGAATTGACTTTTAAGTGGAGAGTTTGATTCTGGCTCAGATTGAACGCTGGCGGCATGCCTAACACATGCAAGTCGAACGGCAGCATGGTATGTAGCAATACATACTGATGGCGAGTGGCGGACGGGTGAGGAACACGTGGGAATCTGCCCTTGAGAGCGGGACAACCCGAGGAAACTCGGGCTAATACCGTATACCCTCGGAAGAGAAAAGGCTGGGTTGAAATACCTGGCGCTTGAGGAGGAGCCTGCGTCCGATTAGCTAGTTGGTTAGGTAAAAGCTGACCAAGGCGATGATCGGTAGCTGGTCTGAGAGGATGACCAGCCACACTGGGACTGAGACACGGCCCAGACTCCTACGGGAGGCAGCAGTGGGGAATATTGGACAATGGGGGCAACCCTGATCCAGCAATGCCGCGTGTGTGAAGAAGGCCTTCGGGTTGTAAAGCACTTTAGGCAGGGAGGAAGGCGTGGAGTTTAAGAGATAATCACATTTGACTGTACCTGAGGAATAAGCACCGGCTAACTCTGTGCCAGCAGCCGCGGTAATACAGAGGGTGCGAGCGTTAATCGGAATTACTGGGCGTAAAGGGTGCGTAGGTGGTTATATAAGCTAGATGTGAAATCCCTGGGCTTAACCTAGGAAGGTCATCTAGGACTGTATGGCTAGAGTACGGTAGAGGGTAGTGGAATTTCCGGTGTAGCGGTGAAATGCGTAGATATCGGAAGGAACACCAGTGGCGAAGGCGGCTACCTGGACTGATACTGACACTGAGGCACGAAAGCGTGGGGAGCAAACAGGATTAGATACCCTGGTAGTCCACGCTGTAAACGATGAAAACTAGATGTTGGTAGGCGAAGACCTATTAGTATCGAAGCAAACGCGATAAGTTTTCCGCCTGGGGAGTACGGCCGCAAGGTTAAAACTCAAAGAAATTGACGGGGGCCCGCACAAGCGGTGGAGCATGTGGTTTAATTCGATGCAACGCGAAGAACCTTACCTACCCTTGACATCCTAGGAATTTTACAGAGATGTAGAAGTGCCGAAAGGAACCTAGAGACAGGTGCTGCATGGCTGTCGTCAGCTCGTGTTGTGAGATGTTGGGTTAAGTCCCGTAACGAGCGCAACCCTTATCCTTAGTTACCAACATGTAATGGTGGGGACTCTAAGGAGACTGCTGGTGAAGAACCGGAGGAAGGCGGGGACGACGTCAAGTCATCATGGCCTTTATGGGTAGGGCTACACACGTGCTACAATGGGCAGTACAGAGGGGAGCCAACCTGCGAAGGGGAGCCGATCTCAGAAAGCTGTTCGTAGTCCGGATTGGAGTCTGCAACTCGACTCCATGAAGTCGGAATCGCTAGTAATCGCGAATCAGAACGTCGCGGTGAATACGTTCCCGGGCCTTGTACACACCGCCCGTCACACCATGGGAGTGGGTTGTACCAGAAGTAGTTAGAATAACCGCAAGGGGTTCGATTACCACGGTATGGTTCATGACTGGGGTGAAGTCGTAACAAGGTAGCCGTAGGGGAACCTGTGGCTGGATCACCTCCTTACAATGAAAAAAGCAGATGGATAGGTATGTTGCCTATTTATTCTGAAGGTAAGAAAAGCCTTGAAAGAAAGAGACGAAGTAGGTTTCCACACTGATTGCTTGGAATAATTAAGTCATCCGCGAAATCGGAAAGGTAAAGCGCTATAAATCTGGGTCTGTAGCTCAGTTGGTTAGAGCACACGCTTGATAAGCGTGGGGTCGATGGTTCAAGTCCATCCAGACCCACCAGACTGAGGAAGTGACTGTATTTATGAAAAGGGGCCATAGCTCAGCTGGGAGAGCATCTGCTTTGCAAGCAGGGGGTCGTCGGTTCGATCCCGACTGGCTCCACCAAGAGAAGAAAGAATTTTCTCCTCTGATCCATCTCTGAAAAAGAGGGAAGGAAAAGAGGAGAGGGTTTTCACCCTCTGGTAAAAGAAGAGTTCTTTAACAATTTGGAAGAAGTAAAGCAAGTAAAGTAATGCGGAAGCATCTTTATTGAATTGCTTGCTGTCATTCAAAAAATGATAGCAAAAGAGAAGATAAAGAAGCGGAAGTACAACTGCACAAAGCAAGAAACAAGTCATCAAGCGAATGCGGTGTTACTTATGTCGAAGTAAGGATAACGCTAAAGTTGGGTTATAGGTGAAGTAGGCGAGAGAAGTGAAGAGTCTTCGTTCAAAACAAACGGATGACTTTAACGGAGCAAGCTTAAAAGAACTGAAAAGACGACTTTGGGTTATATGATCAAGTAAATAAGCGCACAACATGGATGCCTAGGCAGTAGAAGGCGAAGAAAGACGTGGAAGCCTGCGAAAAGCGTCGGGGAGCTGGCAACGAGCATTGATCCGATGATATCTGAATGGGGAAACCCACCTCGCAAGAGGTATCATAAGCTGAATACATAGGCTTATGAGGCGAACCCGGAGAACTGAAACATCTCAGTACCCGGAGGAAAAGAAATCAACCGAGATTTCCCAAGTAGTGGCGAGCGAAAGGGAAAGAGCCCAGTTAGTGAAAACCAGAGCAAAGCAGAAGAATGGCTTGGAAAAGCCAGCCGAAGAGGGTGATAGCCCCGTAAGCGAAAGGTTGCATTGGTGGTGCTAACGAAGAGTAGGTCGGGACACGTGAAATCCTGATTGAAGATGGGGGGACCATCCTCCAAGGCTAAATACTCTCTACTGACCGATAGTGAACAAGTACCGTGAGGGAAAGGCGAAAAGAACCCCGGAGAGGGGAGTGAAATAGAACCTGAAATGTTGTGCGTACAAGCAGTAGGAGCTTGGGGGCAACCCTGAGTGACTGCGTACCTTTTGTATAATGGGTCAGCGAGTTACATGCTGCAGCGAGCTTAACCGTATAGGGGAGGCGAAGGGAAACCGAGTCTTAATAGGGCGTTAAGTTGTAGTGTGTAGACCCGAAACCGGGCGATCTATCCATGACCAGGATGAAGGTTAGGTAACACTGACTGGAGGTCCGAACCCACTCCTGTTGAAAAAGTAGGGGATGAGTTGTGGATAGGAGTGAAAGGCTAATCAAGCTCGGAGATAGCTGGTTCTCCTCGAAAGCTATTTAGGTAGCGCCTCGTGGCGAACTCTCTCGGAGGTAGAGCACTGTGCCGGCTAGGGGGTCAGTATTGGCTTACCAACCCGATGCAAACTGCGAATACCGAGAAGAGAGTCCACGGGAGACACACGGCGGGTGAAAAGGTCCGTCGTGAAAAGGGATACAGCCCAGACCGTCAGCTAAGGTCCCGGAGAGATGGTTAAGTGGAAAACGAAGTGAGAAGTCCGAGACAGCCAGGAGGTTGGCTTAGAAGCAGCCATCCTTTAAAGAAAGCGTAATAGCTCACTGGTCGAGTCGGCTTGCGCGGAAGATGTAACGGGGCTAAAACCATCCACCGAAGCTGCGGATTTGATAATAAATTTATTTATTATTGAGTGGTAGAGGAGCGTTCTGTAAGTCTGCGAAGGTGCATTGAGAAGTGTGCTGGAGATATCAGAAGTGCGAATGCTGACATGAGTAACGATAATGCAGGTGAAAAACCTGCACGCCGTAAGTCCAAGGATTCCTGCGCCACGGTAATCGGCGCAGGGTGAGTCGGCCCCTAAGGCGAGGCGGAGACGCGTAGTCGATGGGAAACAGGTTAATATTCCTGTACTTGATACCATTGCGAAGTGATGACGGAGAAGGCTAGGTAGGCCGGGTGTTGGAAGTCCCGGTTCAAGCGTGTAGGAGGAGGATCTAGGGAAATCCGGATTCTTATATAAAAAAACTCTGAGGCGTGATGACGAGGTGCTGAATAAGCACTGAAGTAGCCGATGCCACGCTTCCAGGAAAAGTCACTAAGCGATAGATGGTATTGAACCGTACCGTAAACCGACACAGGTGGACGAGTAGAGAATACTAAGGCGCGTGAGAGAACTTGGGTGAAGGAACTAGGCAAAATAGCACCGTAACTTCGGGAGAAGGTGTGCCTCTGGTAGGTGAAATCCATACGGATGGAGCTGAAAGAGGCTGCAATAGTCAGGGGGTTGCGACTGTTTAATAAAAACACAGCACTCTGCGAACTCGGAAGAGGAAGTATAGGGTGTGACGCCTGCCCGGTGCTGGAAGGTTAATTGATGGGGTTATTGTACGCAAGTATGAGAAGCTCTTGATCGAAGCCCCAGTAAACGGCGGCCGTAACTATAACGGTCCTAAGGTAGCGAAATTCCTTGTCGGGTAAGTTCCGACCTGCACGAATGGCGTAACGACAGCCCCGCTGTCTCCACCCAAGGCTCAGTGAAGTTGAAATTGCTGTGAAGATGCAGTGTACCCGCGGCAAGACGGAAAGACCCCGTGCACCTTTACTATAGCTTTGCACTGGACTTTGAGATTGTCTGTGTAGGATAGGTGGGAGGCTATGAAGCTGCAGCGCTAGCTGTGGTGGAGCCACCCTTGAAATACCACCCTGGTGATCTTGGAGTTCTAACTTAGGCTTGTAATCCAGGTCAAGGACAGTGCATGGTGGGTAGTTTGACTGGGGCGGTCTCCTCCTAAAGAGTAACGGAGGAGCACGAAGGTACCCTCAGCGCGGTCGGAAATCGCGCGCAGCGTGTAAGAGCGGAAGGGTGCTTGACTGAGAGACTGACGGGTCGATCAGGTGCGAAAGCAGGTTCTAGTGATCCGGTGGTTCTGAATGGAAGGGCCATCGCTCAACGGATAAAAGGTACGCCGGGGATAACAGGCTGATACCGCCCAAGAGTTCATATCGACGGCGGTGTTTGGCACCTCGATGTCGGCTCATCACATCCTGGGGCTGAAGCAGGTCCCAAGGGTATGGCTGTTCGCCATTTAAAGTGGTACGCGAGCTGGGTTTAGAACGTCGTGAGACAGTTCGGTCCCTATCTGCCGTGGGCGTAAGAGATTTGAGAGGATCTGTTCCTAGTACGAGAGGACCGGAATGGACGTACCGCTGGTGTACCGGTTGTCATGCCAATGGCACAGCCGGGTAGCTAAGTACGGAAAGGATAACCGCTGAAAGCATCTAAGCGGGAAGCCCACCTCAAGATGAGATGTCTTGGATCGAAAGATTCCTAAAGGTTCGTTGAAGTCTACAACGTAGATAGGTTGGGAGTGGAAGCGCAGTAATGCGTGAAGCTGACCAATACTAATTGACCGTGAATCTTGATCATATAACACCAAAGTCGTTTGATTTATGAGAAAGAAGCGAAGTGCAGAGAAAGAGAAACAAAAATACTTGCTTTATGGATTCCAACGTTTAGTTTGCCTGGCGACCATGGCGAGCGGGAACCACCTGATCCCATCTCGAACTCAGAAGTGAAACCGTTCAGCGCCGATGATAGTGTGGACATATTCATGCGAAAGTAGGACATTGCCAGGCTTTTTATTCCAAACCCTCGTTAGGTAAC
>CAVQBL010000019.1:0-85677 GCA_963710715.1 uncultured Gammaproteobacteria bacterium
TGTTATCAAACATGGAACCCACTTTAACGTACAACTGCTCGTCGAAGCCTTTAATTTATATGAAGAGAACTATAGATTGTTTGGTAATCGCGAGGATAGTGCTAGGAATATATTATGTTCGCGAAAAATAATTACGTATATACTGCTATTTTTATCTGCTTGTGGTGCACAAGCAGTTTGTCAGGGGCCTTATTATCTAGTTGAGATGGGGAATTAAGAAGGTCATTAGAGTTTCGTGAAAATCCTGGTTATTTCTTCTTTCCTTTATCTTCTACTCAGCCTAAGTTGGGTTTTGATTGGGCAGCGTGTTGCCTTCGCGGGGGTATGTTGGCTGCTGGTTTTGCCCCCAGCGGCTTTCTAAGCGTCTGGGATGACCTGCCCCCTTGGTTTGCTATTGCAAAACTTATGTCGAGCAAAAACGAGCGCATTGCAGAGCTTATGCAACCACGGTATCAACCGATAAGCTCTTGCGCCACTATATCAAAAACAATTGCTTGAGAAGCTTCCGAGGATAAACTTTCTCTAGCAAATTCGCCAGCTTTCCCATTCTTTAAAATTTTTTTATATGTCGTTGCACCAATAAGTGTAAATAAATTATTAATCTCAGCTATGCTTAATTTTTCCAAACCGTGATTCGTTACAGGCATAATCGGTACTTTTCTTTTTACTGAATGTTGCTCATAAGCATAAGCAATTTCAATAAGCTTACCTTCATCAAATTGCATGCCAACAAGTTCAACGCCTACCGGAAGACCCTGATAATATCCAGCATTGATTACAATAGACGGTAACCCCGCATTCGAAGAAACGGGTGCTTGCCATGTGTTTACTTCAAGAGGATTATAAGTAGCTACCCCATGATTACTAATAGGAATAAATAATGCATCTAATTGATTTTTTTTCATGATTTTTTCCACATATAATTTGTTGTCCTGAAATATTTTCTTCGTTATATGGTATTTTTGATTTTTATGACTAGAAATTGACTTCATAAATTTCAAGCATTTTTTTGGAGCACCAAATGTTCGTGTTCTATCAGATTCACAAATATCTTGGAAATTTTTTCGCGTAGCTGGAAATTTTGAAAGATATAAATTAATATCTTCTATCATATCAAACATATTTGACCTACGGTTATTATTGAACTGTGATAAATCAATATCAACTAAAGTAGCACCTTGCTCTTTCATTTTATTAAATGCTGAGTTCATTAAAATATAAATATCGTTAGGCATCCTCTTAAACACATCAATTTTTCCAACATGGTGAATAACACCAATGCGTTTGTTTTTTAATCCATCTTTATTAAGAAATAGGGTGTATGTCTTTTCTCTTTTTATCCCTAATGTTTTTTTATCCGCTGAATCAGGTTGTGCAATAATATCCAAAACAATAGCAAGATCTTCGACAGTTCTTGTTAGTGGCCCTGCTACGCCATCTAAGTTTCCAGCGGGAAAAATACCGTGCTGACTAATCAACCCTGTGCTTGGGCGTAAACCTGCAATTCCATTAAATGCTGCAGGAATTCGAATAGAGCCGTTATTATCAGTCCCTATTCCAATCACAGCAAAGTTAGCGCTTATTGCCGCTGCTTCTCCTGAACTTGAACCTCCCGGATTGCGCATAGTATCGAAAGCATTACCCGTCCGCCCACTTCGACTGCTGATTCCATACAAGCCAAATGCAAATTCATCCATCGTTCCGTGCGCTAAAATAATTGCACCTGCCTGCCGTAATTGACGTACTAAAAATGCGTCGGAGATGGGCTGATTACCCAGCATGGCAAATGAACCTGCCGCCGTAGTAATATCATTAGTATCAATATTGTCTTTTGCTATCACTGGAACACAATGCAATGAACCTGAAAGTGTGTTTGTTGCAAAAAATTTTTTATCCAAGCTTCTTGCTTCATCTAACGCCGATGTATTTATTTCAGTAATCGCATTGATGGAAGGGATTTTATTTGCATTTAAATTATATTTTTTTATTCGATCAATATAAGCATTAATTAACTGCTCACAAGTAACCTGATGTGTTTTTATGGCTGTTTGTATGGATTGAATGGTAACTTCTTCGATAGAAAAATTTTTTAATGAATTTTCGCCATAAGCTATATTGGCAATCAATAACAATAAGATAAATATTTTTTTCATGTCTATTTACTTCCTATAATCATGCAGAGACCTTCCTAATAAAATCTTTTAATAATAATAAATAGTTTTCAGCAAGACGTTTTATTGTATCGATACGATAATGATTTTGGCTAAAATTCCAACCAGTGTGAAATTTACCATTCACAACCCAATTGCTGATGTTTAATACATAAAGACGATTATTGTTAGGGCTAATATTGTCGCCAAGTGAAATAGGTAGAATATCCCCAAGCCTTTGTTCATTTTTTCCATAATGATCTAAATTTATAAAATAATCAAAAATAACCTCTGGTTCAGAAATCTTTTCTAATTGTTTAGCATGATCCTGAATAGAGCATATATGCCGCAAAGGTAAATAATGAAAACCATTATATGGAATATCTTTTAACTGTGCAGTTACTATTTTAGTTAAATGATCTAAATTATGATGCGATGGCAACTGTAAATATACAGGATAAATAGAGGTAAACCATCCTACCGTTCTAGATATATCAACCTCAGGAATGCTAAAATCCCTACTCGAACTCTCAAGAGCTACATATAAAGAAGTTCTTCCAAGCCATGCTGTTAATGTTTTAATCATTGCAGTAATCAATAAGTCATTAACTTGCATATGTTTTTGGCGTAGCTCATTTAATAAATAGCATGTAGACGTTTCATCAAGTTCTTTAACTACAGTACAGCCAGTTTTAAACGTATTAGGGCCGATATTAAAATCTTTAGGTAAACTTTGATCGGATATATGTATATGCTGAAGCCAATACTTGTATTCTTGTATAGAAACCATCTTTCTCGCGTGTTTTTCTAGTGCTTCCGCCCATTCTGGATAGGAATGACTGCGAGATGATAAAGTATAATTTTTATTATTTGATAAGCTGTGATAGTAGACCGCCAAATCTTCCATTAATACTTGCCACGAGGCTCCTGATCTTGCCCCGAAAAAACGGACACATAACTAAGCGACCATTTGTTCTTCAAAACGCACTGGGCTTAAATAGCCAAGTTTAGAGTGAAGACGTTTTCGATTGTAATACACATCGATATAATCAAACACGTGATTTTTTGCATAAGCACGTGTTGAAAATTTTTCACCATGAATAGCTTCAACCTTGAAGCTGTGATTCCAACTTTCCATACTGGCATTATCGTAACAATCACCACGTTTACTCATACTGCAAATAAAGCCATTATCAGCTAATAGTTCTTGATAATCATGGGAGCAGTATTGACTGCCGCGATCAGAGTGAATGATCACGCCACGTGGTTTTTTACGTCGCCAAATTGCCATTTGTAATGCATCAATGACAAGCTTTGATGTCATGCGTTCCGATAGCGACCAACCAACTACCATACGTGAATATAAATCCATTACAACCGCAAGATAAAGCCAGCCTTCATCTGTCCAGATGTAGGTAATGTCAGATACCCATTTTTCATTTGGTTTGCTAGCAGAGAAATTTTGCTGCAATAAATTCGGCGCTACCGGCAATTTATGATTGCTGTTTGTCGTTGCTTTGAATTTTTTTGCTGCTTTCGCACACCAACCATTTAATCGCATAATTCTTGCAACGCGATGACGATTTACCTGGGTGCCTTCTGCTTTTAAGCGTTTTGCAATGCGTTTGGCGCCAGCGCGAGAGTGTTCTTCGTCAAAAATAGTCTTTATTTTATCTGCTAATAGAATATTTTCCTGAGCACGTAATGACAGTGGTCGATTTCGCCAATCGTAATAACCGCTCGACGAAACAGAAAGCATGCTACACATCATTTTCACAGGAAAGTTGTTTTTATTTTTCTTTATCATGGCGTACCTCACTTCGATTCTTTCGTGAAGTACGTGGCCACCTTTTTTAAAAAGGCGTTTTCCTGCTCCAGGCGATCAACTTCGCGTTTAAGTCTTGCCATTTCAGCTTGCTGAAGTTTTTGATTTTCAATCGTATCACCACCTTTATTTTTTTGGCTGCGCCAGTAATAAAGCATAGATTCAGGGATACCTAAATCTTTTGCTACTTGGGGGACACCATCTTTTTTTGCGCGTTCCACCGCTTGATCTTTGAACTGTGGGCTATATTTCTTTCGGGTTGTTTCTTTCTTTGGATTATTTTCGTTCATTTTCCACCTCATTATCAGAGAGTTTACTCTCTTAGTGAGGTGTCCGTGAAGTCGGGGCTAGATCACTTTTTTGTTGTGCTCATAATGTCCCATAGCCCCTCTGTTCACGTTATGCCTACTAGTTGACGCGGGCCAATATTGGAGACCCATTATTTTTTACTGCTTTTTCTATGTTCGTTGAAGGTCGCTACTTTTTTCAAATCGGTGAGTGGCTTAGTCTTAGGCTTTTCAATGAAGCTATAATAATAGTTTGCTTTACCGACTAATTTTGTTGCTGGGTAAAATATTTCTGGCCACCCTTTTGGGCTGTCAAGGTTGGGATATTCCTCTCGATTAAAACAATGTTTTAAAACCTCGCGATTTTGAATGGCTTTTTTAAGCTTATCGTCGATGGGATAATCGTCGAGTGAAAGCTCATATTCCATGCCTTCCATTTGGTCTTCTGTTTTAACAATGAGCCAACTTAACTTGCCATTGGCATTTAAAAATAAATAGCTGCCCGATTCATCACTCAAATAATGTTCTGTGATTTTGTGCTTATCTAATAATGAATGAACAAGCTTGATAAACACGGGGTCATCCAGGCACGACGATTTTTCTCCCAAAAGACGGGATTGATTAATAATGCTTTCAATGACTGGCTTGGACAATTCTACACTGTGCTCATATTGGAAACGCGTAATAGCTTCTATAAGCATTTCAGTATAATGCGGATTATTCTTGCGAATATAATGATGAATAATGCCTTGATTAAATAATTCAAGTGCGCGCGATTCCGTTGCTTCACCCGTCAATAAAATAACTTTAAGGCCGGAACCTTGTAGCTGCTTAGCTATCTCAGTCCCATTTTCCCCTGGCATGGCATAATCAAGAATGACAACTGAGATCTGATCGTAGCGATTTTGGTTCCCGATTTCACGCGGTATAGCATCTACATTAACCGTTAAGGATAACTCACTGTCATCAGGCTGAATAATACAGCGGTTAGTGAAAGGGTCAGCTTTATATTTAGTTAGAAATTCTAGCGCTTGTGACGAATCATAAAAAAATTTGTAGATCGCTGCTTTAGGATCAAGATCAATCTTTATGCCATCAAGAAATTTTCTGTTGTCATCAACAAAAGCCACTGTGGTAGGAGAATAGCAAGCCGATAACTTCTTTATTTCCATAAATCCCTCATTCAATGCCATTTTCCCTAATTATAGCACTAGAAATCTTCGGAAAATACATTATAAACTCCGTATATTCCCCTTCTACGGACTGCGCGATAATATCCCCACCAAAACTTTTCATCGTAAGCTTGCAGAACGCGAGGCCGATACCAGTGCCATGATATGTTTTACTAAAAAACCTATCAAAAATGTAGGGTAAAAATTTTTTTGAAATGCCTGTTCCAGTGTCTTTAAAGTGTAACTGGTTATATTTTTCAGTGGTTTCAATCCAAATAAATATTTTTCCTTTTCCAGCTGCTCTTACGTAGTAGATCGCATTTTTAAGTAAATTAAAAATAATATGAATCATTAACTGTTCATCGCCTTGAAACATAAAATCTTTTTTTTCTTCCCACGAAACGAACTCTTTATCACCTAAGTCAAACGGGTATCTGGTAATAGCCTCGCTGACACAATGTGCCATTGAAAGCGTTTGAAAACTTTTGCTGGTTTGAAGCTCACTTGCATTAACAAGCAACATATCAATAAAGATAAAAGAATATTTTACTTCATCAACAATGTTATCTAATGCTCTTGTTAGAGCATCAAAGTTGAACTCATCAATTTCTTCCACTAGAGCAGGTTCTTTATCTTTTGCTATAGGATATGCTGCTATCAACTGTGGAAGATATTTTTTAAGCCCTTTTGCACAAGAAAGGATAGTACGTAAAGGCGTTCTTAATTCATGAGCAACGCTATCACTTATCATTGCTATGGTTCTTAATTTTTGTTTATCAAGCTGAAGTTTCCTGCGTGTAAAAAACGCCACAACAATGAACGATGCAATAAACTGTGCGTATACTCCCCACCAATGCTCAAAATTGAAGTGAAATTCAGGAACTGAAAACACATACGCAATAAACGCAAGAAAAATCCCTATGAATAAAAGAAAAACATAATCCCACCAATCAACCATTATTAACAGCCAAAATATGATAGTATTGGCAATCATCAGCCATGTGGCTGATCCAGAATTTTTGAATACCATAAAAAAGAAAAAAAAGGGAATACAAAATAATAATGTAAAATACCAATAAACAGGCAACCAAAGCTTAAGTTTTTTTGGCCAGTAGTTATGCACCAATAAAAGCCCGCATAAAATTGTGGCTGTACTTCTTATAGCTAAACTTTCATACCCATTGCGATCATATGCTATCCATATAAAATAAAAGATAGGATAATTTAAAATTCCAAAAATCCCGAAAGCGATATAAGGAGCACCGAAATCTTCTACTCGGCGCTCAATCACCTGCCTAAATCTCTCAATTGATGATAGAAGTGCAGTCGGTATTTTTGATAAATTAATAGCTAAAGACGGCATCTGAGATGCGCTTCCAAATATCGAGTTGATAGTTACCAATGAAATTAAAAGCTTTTTTTACAACATTAGCGTCATGTTTCCAAACTTCTGAAAAACTATCTTCAACTTCCTCGTAATGAGTAACATGAATATGAACATTGAAAAATACAAGTGCCTTATTAGCAGCTCCAATATTTATTGCAACATCACGAAGTTTTACATAGTCGATATTATCAAGTCTTTCTAATGCGGCAAAAGCGGTGAGTCTATGATTCCAGTCATGAGTTCTTAGCCATCTAAGATGGCCTTGATTGTATTCTCTTAAAAAAGGAAGATATTCCTTTTCGTCTAAAAGCTCATGAGTTAAATCAACCCCCATGGCTTTAGAAAATTCAAGATATAGCATTTCATGGGACATCCCATTCATCCCAAATTCATCAGCTATATTGTTCAAAATTATTTGTTTTGATTTTCGATCAGGCGCAAAATTACCCATGTACCACAAAACATCACCAAAATGAGCCCTTTGATGATACAGGGTTTTAATAAAAAATTGTTTCTGATGAATGCTCCAACGATTTATTAGCTCTTGATTAAATAAATCGACTTTCTCCATTTGATCTCTATAGTTCAAATCCCAATCTTCTAAAAAAAAGCGTAAGCTCGCTGTGTCAGAATGCGCTTCTTTATTCATTTGTTTTTTAAGGTTTGAAGTTACATCCCTGCAGTCCTTTGAGGTAGAATGAATAGGCGAATATTCAGTGGTAAGAGTCATTAACTTTCTCCTCTAAAAGCTTTAGCATCCAAAAACGATCATTATTCTATCAGAAATACAATATAAAGGCATGTCATTGCAATTCAATCGTATTTTATTAAGTGAAAAATTCTAGGGATTCAGGCTAGTTTCGCAGTTCAACATAGCACCTACATAGCGTCAATGGACTCAGATTTTTATAATGACTTATAACCTATTGATTAATTGAAGCTGGCGGTCGGAATCGAACCGACGACCTACTGATTACAAATCAGCTATATGCCATTTTTAAATATGTTTCTTTACTTCTAAAGAGTTTGAAATTCTTATAAAACCCTTAAAATCCCTTTAATAATAAACAAATCTCGTTATAATGACCTAGAAGTTATTTTAAAGAGTTTTCTCTATCCTGTCTACATAGTGTCTACATGAATACAAGCATCAGTCTTACTTTTTGAGGTATATACATGCGCTTAACTAAAACTATGATCGATAAAATTATCCCGCCTACTGATAAAGATCAAGCTTTCTATCGCGATGGGGAGTTAAGGGGATTTGCCTTGCGTGTTACAAATTCTGGGGTAAAAAGCTTTATTGTCGAAAAACGAATAAATAATAAAAAAGTCCTTCGCGTTACCATCGGTCGTTATGGGGATATCACTGCGGAACAAGCGCGCAAGGAAGCGCAGAAAATCTTAGGTAAAATTGCAACAGGTATTGACCTTATTGCAGAAAAAAAATTTAACCTAGTGCGCTCTGTTACTCTCGATCAAACTTATCAAGATTATATAAAAACACGTAAATCTCTTAAACCTAAGACTCTCTATGACTATGAGAACATAATGAAAACAGCTTTTTCCGATTGGAGAAATAAGCCATTACTTTCTATCACTAAAGACAATATAGCCGAGCGCCATACCCAACTAGGCAAAGAGCGAGGCGAAGCCTACGCTAATTTGGCCATGCGTATACTGCGTGCTTTATTTAACTTTGCAGCAGGACAATATGAGGATGAGCAAGGACATTCACTAATCACAGAAAATCCTGTGAAACGGTTGTCCCAAACTCGCGCTTGGTATCGAGTAGAACAGCGGCAAACTTATATCAAATCACACGAGTTATCAGCCTGGTACAAAAGCATCGTAAATCTACAGAATGAAACATTTCGTGATTATCTGCTATTCATTTTATTTACAGGATTGCGCCGCCAAGAAGCTGCTCAGCTCCAATGGGACCATATTGACTTAAAAGCTAAAACACTAACACTGTTAGACACTAAAAACAGACGATCTCACACCCTACCTCTATCGAATTATCTACATAGCCTCCTTCTTCAACGTAAACAAATAGCAACCAGTGTTTATATTTTTCCAGGATCAGGCAAAGGTGGGTACATTATCGAACCGCGCAAGCAAATAACAAAGATCACTGAGACAACAGGTATTCAATTTAAAATACATGATTTGCGCCGAACGTTTATAACAATTGCTGAAAGTCTTGATATTCCAGCATATGCACTAAAACGATTGTTGAATCATAAAATGAGCAGAGATGTCACAGCAGGTTATATTATCTTGGATGTAGAAAGATTACGAAAACCTATGCAGATGATTAGTGACTTTATTCTAGATCAGGTGGAATTAAGAAACCCAACTGTAATTCATTCCATAGATCAGAAAAAGTGATGTTCCAGCTAGGTATATTATTACTGATGCTGGATGTCAAGAGATAACAATTAACAATTAACCTATTGGCATCCATTGACCTGTAATATTTGTGCAATAACCAAATCGAATAAATTTATTTCGACGTCGATTTTCAGGGATCAATCCAACCAGTATAGGGACACTACCAAAGGGTTGAACGTGTTTGGAACAAAGAAAAGCCGTTAAATTTTCAATAATTTCCAACATGTTTTTTATTGTATTAGACATAAAAAAAGATAAAGACGTTGCTTCAAGTTGTGTGCCACGAAAGTTATTAATTTCAATTGTGGGTGGAATTATTGTACCATCTGGATTGATTTTAAAATTCAGCACATTTATATCTTTTGCATTTCTGTGGTCCAGGCAATCTCTTGCGTTTCTTACCATTTTCATAAATGGTAAAATGCTTTCAAGAAATTTAATGAAGTCATCATCAGAGTCATATTTAGCTTTAAGTTTGTTGATTACAGTTTCAAAATGTCCTCGTGAAATATCAGGATAAAATAACAAGATCATATCTATTATTGCTTGTTCGACATGCTCAGCTTTTTGAACGAAGGATTTAGTGCGCTGTTTAAAGTCACTGATAGAAGGTATAGAAAGAGATCCACTTTTCTGTGAGCGATTTTTCATCGACTGAATTTGTTTTTCCTCAATAGCAATAAATTCTTCAGAAGCTATATTCATATCGACTAAATCTGTAAGAGTCTCAAAGATTAATGACACGGCTTTATGTGTATCGACAAATACAGGTAGAAATTTTTCTTTGAATAAGGCATTAGCAGTTAATAATGTTTGCCCCACTAGCGGAGAATCAGCTCCAACGTCAAGAACACGTCTTCGCACATTATGAGGAAAATTTGGATTTTCACGGTTAGGATCAATTTGATCAGCAAGTTTTACTTCATAAATGGCATTTTTAGTGATCAGCGCTAGTCCGCCATTTAGCTTACACATTTCCTGTACAAGAGTATTGTCATCATCTGATTCGATTTTAAATGCACCACCTGATTCTCTCATTAGATCTATGGGTCTTTTATTCATATATTAACCTTTATCTATACTTTTTTTATCACTTGTTCAATGCTCTATATCGCAAATAATGTCTCGTTAAAATCAGGCGGAGTAGAGATTTTGGTTTGCTTCATCTTAATTTCTTCGACGGTTTCGGGATCAGATAGGTCAAATGGTTTCATATGTTTAGTTCCTAAAATTTTTATTCTTTTGATATATAGGGATTAATAGTATAAAAAACAAGCCCAAACGGATTTAATTTTTTAATTAATAGAGTAGCAAGAGTAGTTTTAATAAGTAAGCGTCTAGTCGTGTACATGGCTAGATGCTTACACTGATGTAGAGCGATTGCGTAGGCCAATACAGATGATCTCAGATTACATTTTAACTCAAGTATGATTAGTCAACGCGTATCATGACTTCGGCAAAATTTTGCCTATTGAATATGGAAAATTTTCCATATTTTGTTCATGATATGTGAAATTTTTCACATCACTAAGTATTGCTCATAGCAGGCTTCAAAGAAATAGATTTCCATAAAATATCCTTATTTAACAAGCAGCAATGCTTGTCTCACTTTCCTCTAGCTGGCATTTTATGTATTTCCTGCAACATCTTTAGAATTTATTAATCTGTGTAAGTATCTTACTAAATAAAAATGGGAAAATTCCCATTTATATCAGGGTATTATTGTTTGTAAATATGGAAGCATAAGCATAATTAACAGTTATTGTTTGATGCATCAACCTCATTAAATAAAAAATGAAAAAATTTTCATTTTTTTCCTGATATTTTGGTTTTTAAAGCGAGGCATTTACAAAAGCGAACAGTATTAAATAGAAATGAAGGAGACAAAAGTTATGAGTTTAAAAACACGTTTAGATTTTATAAATGAATACCAATCAGCACCAGATGAAATGATGTTTACCCAGGCAACTGTCGCTGCACTTAGAGGCTGCTCTATAGCAAGCATCATACGTGAACGATGGTTGGGGATAGGTGTGCCATTTGTAAAAGATGGAAGAAAAGTACGTTATAGAAAATGGGAAATTCGAGCATGGATAACTGAGCAACAATCTTTTAAGTCAACAACAGCAGCTCAAATTTTCATTAATAAATAGCATACAAAGGGATTGCTATGACAGACAAAATAAAAACCCCTGGCCTCTTTCCAGAGAGACCAAGGGATCAACGCTTCATCAAAAATAAGCAGGAGCATCATACGGCGAAAGACTACAAAAGACAATTTGATCGTACTTTGTTGCCGACCCCTGCTGATTATTACAGTAAGGAATTTCCTGGGCTTAAAATCAAATCGGAATGGGTCAACGTTTGCTGTTGTTTTCACGATGACAAAACTCCAAGTCTGAGTTTGCACATGGTTTCTGGCGGTTTTCATTGCTTTGCCTGTGGTGCTCATGGTGGTGATGTTCTTGCTTTTCAAATGCAGCGATATTCCATAACGTTTGTTGAAGCAGTTAATTTCTTTGGAGCGTGGACATGACATTACTGCTCACACTCAAAGAGGTCAAAGACGCTGCACGGAAGTTTGCCAAATCAAAAATTGCTGAAGGATATACGCCAATAGCACTGCACGAATATCAAGATCAAAACTGTAAACCTCTTTATTGGCGTATTCGTCTTAAACATCCTAAAACACAAGAAAAATGGATAAGACCTATGTATCGCAACGCACAAGGAGAATTCATATTAAAAGAACCTGATTTTGTAGAAGGAAAACCACTTTATCTCTTGCCTGATATTGTAAAAAATCCTGAAAGTATTATCTGGATCACAGAAGGTGAACTGTGTGCAGACAAGTTATGTCAATTAGGATTGATTGCAACAACATCGGGTGGTGTAGACAGTATTGCAAAAACAGATTGGTCACCACTTGCCAAACGTCACATTATTATTTGGCGTGACTATGACGAAGCAGGATTGCGTTATGCAGAAAACATTACTCAGCTATTACAAACAATGGATTGTATTGTGCAGTGGGCTGATGTCGAATGCTTGGGTCTCACACATAAAGGTGATTGTGTTGATTGGCTAATTCTTCATCCCAACACTGTAAAATCTGAGATAGAAACACTGCCTCTTATTTCCCCTGTTATCTCTCCTGCACTTCCCACAAATAATCCATCATCAACAATTATAAAATCACCGTCGACAACCATTTTAAGTGACGAACCTTATTTTAGCGTGGAAGAAAAAGGCATTTATTATCATAAAGACGAGAATAAACATTGGATATGTTCTAAATTAGAAATCAAAGCCTATGCTCGTGACAAATCCTCAGAGCAATGGGGACGTTTGCTAGAGTTTACAGACGCTGACCAACAAGTCCACCGTTGGGCAATGCCGATGGAAATGTTAAAAGGCAGTGGTGATGAGTTACGCGGTGAGTTGTTAAGACAAGGGTTACACATCACTTCTTCCACTAAATTACGCCATTATCTTATCGAATATATCAGTAAAACTATACCGGATGAACGTGCACTTTGTGTGAATCGCACCGGATGGTGCAATGATAATGTGTTTGTCTTACCAAACCGCACTATTGGTCAAAGTAACGAAGTCATCATTTACCAAGCAGAGCGTCAACCTAAACAATATCGTACTCAAGGCACATTGATAGAATGGCAAACGCATGTCGCAAAACATTGTGTTGGTAATTCAAGATTAATCCTTGCTGTTTCAAGTGCTTTTGCTGCTATGTTGCTTTATCACGCTGGGATGGAATCAGGTGGATTACATTTTGTAGGTGAATCTAGCACCGGCAAGACAACTGCGTTACGTGTTGCTGCTTCTGTTTATGGCGCACCTGACTATTTACACCGTTGGCGGGCAACAACAAATGGTATTGAAGCATTGGCTATGCTGCATTCAGACAGTTTACTTATTTTGGATGAATTAGCACAAGTTGACCCTAAAGAAGCAGGTGAGATTGCTTACATGCTTGCTAATGGCAGTGGCAAAGCACGCGCTGCTAAAACAGGCGCGATACGACCGCTTTATGAATGGCGGTTACTTTTTCTTTCAGCTGGAGAGGTAGGGCTTGCTCAGCACATGAGTGAAGTGGGCAAAAAAACAAAAGCAGGCCAAGAAGTCCGGCTCGTGGATATACCAATAGATACAGGTTCAGGTCATGGAATATTTGAAACATTGAACGGCTTTGAATCCAGTACAGCGTTGAGCAAAGCACTGAGTGAAGCAGCGTCACTTTACTATGGGACACCGGCTATTACTTTTCTTGAAACAATTACCCAATCAAGCAATCTCAAGACCATCTCCACCCTCATTCGGCAATTGTGCAAACAATTTATCAATAAAAATTTACCTGCTAATGCTGGCGGTCAAGTACATCGAGTTTGTGAACGCTTTGCGCTTATTGCAGCAGCAGGTGAATTAGCAACCCTCTACGGTATTACGGGTTGGGAAATAGATGAGGCATTAAATGCGGTCATTCAATGTTTTAAAGTATGGTTAGACCATCGTGGCAGTATTGGCAACCAAGAGCACACCGCGATATTAAAACAAGTCCAAGCATTCTTTGAAGCACATGGCGCGAGCCGATTTGAAGATATGAAAAGCACCCCTGATGTCAAAATTATTAACCGCGTAGGTTTTAAGCGTTTAAATGAGACAGGTGAAACAGAATATTTTGTGTTGCCTGAAATGTTCCGGCGTGAGCTTTGTGATGGCTTTGACCCAAAACTCGCAGCGCGTGTCTTAATGAAAGCAGGGATGATTAAGGCAAGCAGCGAAGGTAAGGCACAAACACCTCATCGCTTATCAGGGCTTGAGCTTAAAAAGTGCTATCACTTTATAAAGACAGAACCCATCTGATGCACTTGTCTAAAAAATACAGGGTAATAAAAAATTCTGGGTAACAAGGGTAACAGGGGTAACAAATAGTGAAAATCCAAATTAAACAATATGTTGTATATAGATGAGTTGTTACCCCTGCTTATTTTACAAGGGGTAACACGGGTAACAAACTTCCCAAATCTGCTCTGTTGTTACCCCTGTTACCCCGCCTAATTTTAACCGGGTAACAGGCTTACAGTAAATAATGTATTGTTTTTATTAATATTTTTTACTTTGTTACCCCTATTACCCGTGTTACCCCGAAAAAATATGAAGCCGTGAATTTTTTCGGGAGAGGAGTAAGTGATATGCAGAAGAAAACGATAACTACCGCTGTGAAAAGAGTAGATTGTCCCTTGAGCGCTGGAACTCATTATGATTTGAGGCACCATCTTCGGGCGCTTGTAAAATATCTGTATATGCTCAAAAAATAAACCTACTGCTTTTGTTTGCCATTGCCGAGCCTGAAAAAAGTGAAAAATGCGGAAGAAGCACCAAGCCACTCCTTTCACATTTTCGCTTTTTCAGAGCAAAAGCAAAAGAAAAATGTCACGTCTATTATACAGGGGCTTCGCCCCGCTGTGTGTCACTCTCAAAAAGCTCGTGAGACACAGCGGGGCTTGCACTACACAGAGGAGGACGCACCAATGAGTACGCAACACTTTAATGCAACAAATGAGCTTGAGACCTTACGCAGCTGTAGAACAATCCAGCGACGTAAACCTTATCGACGCTCTCGCTTAATAAGATTTCGCGCTGAATTGGTATCACTGCGTAAAGCAGGTGCAAGCTATGGACAATTAACATCTTGGTTGCGTACAAAACGCATCAAAGTAGCGCGCACGACTGTTATGCGTTATTTAAAAAAATTATCTAAGTTGGAGGAAAGCAACCATGCCTAGTTTTCGCGACGCAAAAAAGCAAGCGCAGCACGCTGTGAAAATAAAATTAGGAATCAACATTGCACGCCATACAAGTAAAAATGATAAAAAAATTCACAGCCTCGGCACAGCTAGAAATTATGAACAAGCACTCATGCGGTTGACTCAGTGGCTACAAGAAAACAAATTAGGTGACCTAAAAAGCCTAAGCACAGAAAAAGCGCAATATTATTTAGAATTGCGTGGTCAATGTGTGAAGCAAAAAACCTTAGACCAGGAACGACAAGCAATCCAAATGCACTTAGGTATTCAATTACCTGTCATCAAATCAGAGCTTGTAGAAGCCATTAAAAGCCGTGCTTACACTACTGAACAAATTAATGTAATTGCAGAGGCTCAAACTGAAACAAATCGTTTAGCTACTCAAATTGCACATGCTGCTGGATTACGTGCACATGAATTATTAACATTGCTGCCTAGAGATGAACAAAGCCCTAGCAGTCATCGTCAATGGTCTTCACAGCGTTTTACTGGTCGCGAGGGAAGAATATATACCGTGATTGGTAAAGGAGGGCTCATTCGAGAAGTTTTAATACCTGTTACTCTTGCAGAACAATTAGAAAAACATCGATTATCTACACCGTTAAAAATAAAAGACAGAAATATTTTTTATCAACGTCATTACGATATCGGCGGTGGTAACCAATGGTCAAACAGTTTTTCTGCTGCAAGCAAACGTGTGCTAGGCTGGTCTCATGGGGCACATGGGATGCGTCACAGCTACGCACAAGACAGAATGGATGAATTGCAATTGCGAGGATTCTTTTATGAAAAAGCACTTAGAGATTGTGAGCCAGGAATTAGGCCATTTTAGACCAAGCATAACTGAAGTCTACCTGAAATAAGATATTCGCTTTAAGAAAATTAAAGAATCACACGAAACTTTTAAGAAAACTTAAGATCAAATAATTACACTACAATAACAAATCGGCGAGTTGCAACTAACCTTTACAATATGCATTAAAAATCGTACGGACTTGCCAAAGACACGCGTAATGTTGTATAAATAAATTATCTCTAATTCTAACGTCGCAACTTGGCACGACGCAAAAAAGCCAAGTAAGCACCTCACGGACTTCGCAAAGGTGCGTAGCCCACAAAGCTTAAGTCCACGAGCTAGTACATGATGTTTGGATGGTATTAGGCTTTTCACTCAGAACGAGTCATCACTTTTTTATTTTTAATCATTGATCTTTATTATTAACTATCACTTTTTATTAACATCAATCATTTTAGTAATGATGTAACAACGGAGGAATAAAGCAAATATATGGAAGTGACGTATTCTTATCGTCGATGATAAATCGACATGGCGTAATCAGTCCGAGCCATGGTTCTAAGAACCAAACAGGGGCGAATCGGTGGTACCCAATCCGCCGCGCAATTTAGAGAAATCTAAATTGTGGGAAAATCTAACGGAAACACCCAAAAACAAATGCTAATATCCATTTAGTGACTTGCAAAAAGGGAGGAGCAAAATTCTTTAGCAGCATGGAAGCAGACAGGAAGAAGACTATGGGGTATTACTTGTTTTCGATTGTGAATAGCCTAGATCCTTAGTAGCATCCTGCTGGTCAGCGGCAAATATTGAGTTCGTAAGCCATCCCTTCTCATCTGTTGGTTTTTTATTGATTGTTGCATTTATCGGTTTTGCATCGAGAACATTATTTTGCAGCCCATCTTGCAATGGGGCTTCCTCATTTGCAGGTCCTGCTTGCTGCTCATCTTTAATTTTTTGTAATACTGCTTTAATTTCAGTCAGCAATTCTTCGTAGTACTTTTCGTTCTCCACGTTACTTGCTTCTCTGGCTTCTTTGCTTTTCTCTTGTAACGATACATTAGCTTCAACCAACCATTCTTCATAGTACTTTTGGCGATACTCGTCACCAACTTCCCTTGCCACTTTCCACCCAGCCTCTACTTCTTTCCACTTTGCTTTCAATGTTGTCCTCAATTCTTCTTTTAGTTCTGCTTTCACTTTTTCATATTTGGCTTCTCTTACGGTTTCTTTGGCTTCATATTCAGCTTTCAATTTTGCTTTATTTTCCGCATGCTCTGACTCAAGCTGCTCTTTATGCAGACGAAATATAATAGGCTGTAGTGCATGGATTTCGTCTTTCACGAAAATAATTTTAAAGCCTATCTCAGCGCTCTTTTTTGCAGAATCGTACTTTTCACGGGTATGCGGATTGTGGAATATATATTCTGGTATGCAACCGTGATTTTTCAGCAGGGCTTCCAGTCTCTCGCAATAGAATTCCACTCTTCCTTTCGCGCTTGTCCTATCGTCCGCGCGCTCTTTTAGGTTATTTTTTTCATTTTCATTTAATTTTAAAGGATCATATTGATAATTGTACTGTTGTACTGTTTTAGATTGCTGGAGCATCTTGTCAGGATGGAGTATTTTTAGAGCCTCCCTCCAAACATGTTTTACGTCGCTTACTGTTAACGTAGGCATCCGCTCAAAAGGAATTCCTAAAAAGCCGCATAAGGTAGTATAGTCAGCCCATTTTTCTTCTATATTAGGGCTGCTATTTAAAACAGCATTTTTTGCAAGAACAAGTGGCTGAGAAGTCGATAAAGACAATCCGGCGATAAGTTTTTTTGCATCTTCCATGCCTCTTTTTTGTGTTTGTTCACTCAACTCTCTTGACTGCTGTTCCGAAAGTGAAGAGGAAGGAGACATTTTGGGGACTTGATTTGAATAAATCCTCTTTAATTCTGGGAGCATGTTTCCATACAGTTCTTGTATTTGCTGCTGTTTCTTTGGCGTCAACATTTGTATTGCTTTAGATTCTACTTCAGCATATTTTTTTTGTAAGTCATCTATCAATAGATTAGATCCTACGCCTAAAAAAGCACACAGCTTAATATAGCCAAAATAATAATAATCTTTCGACAAAGTACGTTTTACTGTGAGCGATTTATGCGCCAACAACTCTTGCGGTGTCAGTTGCCGCTTGTTTGTGTGGGATTGGCTTTCCTGTAGTTCTATTGTTTTTTGATCATTTGCCTTTTTATCTTTATTGGGGCTCTTTTCACGGTTCGATAGCCACCCTATAAATACCTTCATCATGTCAACTACTCCATTTATCTGTTTTCGCCAACGGCTTGGCAAAAAAGACCTCGCTTTTTCTGTTTTTTGGCTTAACGCTTCAACATAGCATCTTATTTCATCTACGTTGCCTTTATGATCGCAAGCACGAACCTCTTTTAACACTGGTGTAATTTCATAATGAAAACACCAGCGTTTTTTATATTCAATATCATTCCACCATGCAGAAAAAGACCATATTCTCTTCCACCATGGTTTCTCAGCATGAGCTAATTCATTTTTTAACTCGTCTTTTAATTCATCTTTGATTTTTTGATAGAGTTCCTCTTTATCTTCTTTTTTTATTTTCTTCGCTTCTGCCCAAATTGCTTCATAATTTAATAATGTGCGCCAGCTAAACCATCTAACAGGTCTTTTTAACAAAGCATCGAATTCATCTTTTGCCTTTTTGATCTGTTGGAGCCAAAACGTAGCTGGCGCAAAAGATAAATTATTGTGCTTATTTTCTCTATCAGCTGTCATTTCTTGTCCTCTGCTACTTTCAGGAATATGTCTTCTTTAATATTCAATTATTGTCCATGCAAGAAAACTTAATTACTACCTTGCCAGTATCATCTTACTACAAGTCTTTGTTCTTCGCTGTTCTCCCAAGGAGAGGCAGGCTCAAACATCCTAATAGGCTTTAAGGGAACAAAATGGTTTTTATAAGCGATAAGATGCAAAGTATAAAAATCTTGATAATCTACCTCATGGGCATCAATATCTTTTTTCCCGTCTTTATCTACCAAATAATGAGCCTGCTTGAGCTTTTGCGAACCTTGCAATTCTCCTGAAGCCGATAGCTCGATAACATGTAATTTGATCTCTTTATTGATATTATCTTTCATCATTTGACAAATCATCCTGCCGTCTATAAATGGATGGCCCCAAATAGTATGCCAAGAGCTAAAAAAACGAAGGCCCTGACGTTTTAGCCCTTTTATTTCTTCATCTGTATAGGCAATCTGTGCCAAACGCTCTTTATAATTTTGTTCTTTTGTGTTTTTGTCTTCGCCCAAGGCTTCCTTGACCCAAGACAAGGACCGAACCATATAATTATGACAAAGCAAGCGTAAACGCTTATGATCTGGCTCGTGTGGTTGTCCTGGAATAGAAATGTTTTTGCTCTTTAGTGCCTGTGCAACACTATCGAAAAAGCAATCACCATTGTCATAAGCTATTCCGGCTGTTACCTTGCTCTCTTCCAAAAAGTATTTTATCTCTGATACGAATTTATCATTTTCTTTGAAAAGCTGTTGACGGCCATTCTCTTCCAACCGGATAGTTTGATCTGGCATAGCTGACTGAACGTTTCCTGCTGATGTCTTATGTTCTATTCCTTCTTGCCTAAAAGGATTGCTTATGCTTGACTGAAGAAGACGTGCGCACACCCCTGCAAAATCATTTTTCAAGTTTGTTATTTCTTGTTCGCGCTTTGTATCCTTTTCTGCATTTTCTCTGTCTTTAACTTCTTGTTCTCTTCTTAAAATCCCTATCTCTTCTTCATGCCTTGCAATCCTAACTACTTGCTCTGCCGCTTGCATTTCAAGCTGTCTGAGCGTGTCAATTCCTTCCTGTCCACCAAGTTGCTTTTGTTCCTCCTGCTCTTTGAGCCACTTACAGTCCTGTTCACTAACAACTAGCATGGCAAGATTTAAGTAAGTAGTTCCTTGCTTATCAGGGGAAATTTGTTTTAACGACTTAAATAACGCCGAGCGCCATTTTTTCTTCTTGGCTTCCGTATCAAGCTTTCGTACCGCGTCATGCAGCGGAACGTCAGTTAAATGCTCTCCGTGGGCCTTGTATAGCAATTCAACTAATTCTCTCACCGCCATTAAACGATCACCTGTTTTAATCTCCATGTTATAAATTACTCGATAAATAATGCCCCATAAACGACTACGTTTTGTTCTGCTGATAACTCTTTCTGTGCCCTGACAATAGAAAAGCACTTCTTTTTTATAGTCCCTAGCATAATCACTGAAGACAGGAGCACGCTCACACGCCATCCTGACCAAAGACCAATCAGGATATGTTTTTTTAGAATCAGAAGATGCTTGTCCTTGAAGGCGTCTACTTACTTCATTCGCAACATCAAACGCTGTCTTGCCCGCGGCATTTTCAACATAGGGAGAACACCTTTCCATTAATAATCCTATTAACGGAAGCAACTCTCCTTGTTCTGCAAGTGGTGTCGCTGCATATTTCCTCAAAGCAACATGTAAAAACGTATCCCCTCTTTCTATACTGTTTGTCTCATCTGTCCTCTTAATCTCATATATATGGCTAGGACTAGCAATGATCTGTGCTAAAGGAAGGTGCGCCATTTTCTCTTCACGAACTATACGGATAAATTCTTCCCGTATTGCTCCATTTGGGAGCCTAGGTTTTGCTTCTGTCATCCATCTTTCGTATTCAACCCATGCCTGCTCTACAGGCGTGCTTCCAGACACACTCGAAAAAGGGCGCAGCACAATCGTTTTTTTAATTTTTTCTGCCGTCTCTTTGGCCTTTTCCGTTTTTGAAAGAAGTAGTTTTAAGTCTTTTACCAACTTGCTAAAATCGCCTGTTCTTTTAAAGGGCTTTAAACAGCGCTTTTCTATGTCTTTTACAATTGAACGACGCACCTTGGCCAGCTGCCCATTTTCATAACTCTGTAACACGGGGTCTGTGAGACGCTGCTCTGCATGTTCTCTCTTGATGTTCCGCTGAGCAGCTATCTCATACGTTATATTATGATTAATATCGTTCTTGAACTCCTGCGTAACCTCGTTCATTTTATTTTCAATAACACTTTCTATATTTTTCGTAATGATATCTTTTGATCCTTGGTTTAAGATAGGCTGTGATGGATTACCTGCCATCTTCGACTCTTCATGAGTAAAATTTGCTATTGTGATAACTGCATTAATGCAGTTAATTTCATGGGTCAACTTAAGTCCATCATGGATTTTTCCACGGTTAAATAACCTTTCCTGCTTTTCCTTTTGCTTAAAACCTGGCACATCAGGGCCCAACAACGCTTTCAGTTGAACGCTATCATTTCTTTTAATGGCCTTGATAACATCAATAAAACGCCCTGTAGGCCAGCATGGTAATGAGGGCAATATTTGGGCTTGAGCTGGAGGTTGCTGCTGTGGAAGAGAAGAAGAAAGATCAACAACAGGAAAAGCTTTATTGGGATCTTCATGGGCAAATTCATCAAGATCAATAGCATCTTCTTCTCTAACTTGTTCGTACTTGTTTTCAGTTACGCGATTTGGGGCTGTATCAAAATCAACACCAGCAATAATGGAAGTTGGGGAAATACCAAAGCGCGTCGTTCTCATACTCATATTTTTACCTCTATCATATAAACACTATTCAACTGTAAAAAATTAACTCTATGCTAGCATAAATCTCTTATTAAAAAACCCGTTTTTAACACTACCTTTTTGGCCTATTACAAGCATTTTGCTATTGTTTCATTATTCATATGTCATAACCTGGATTCCGCTGGTGATTTGCTTCGACCAGCCTGCTCAGGATAGCCATCCATCTTCTTTTAATCGAGACATTGGGCAAATGAGGTGCAAGCGCTAAGTCAAAAACGATGTCACTTATTAGTCTTCATCCAGTCAGTAACATGCTTTTTTGTTTGGTTTAATACGGTTAGAAATTGTTTGCATAATTCTTCTAATAATTTTCGATGTCCTGCCTTGTAATAACGCTCTACATACTGGCAAGCGTAGCGCATTCGGCTTATACCACAATAAATACAGGCTCCTTTAAGCTTATGTGCAATAGCCACTACTTTTCCCCAATCTTGATTGGCACGGGCAGCATGAAAAGTTAAAATTTCTTCATTCGAAATGGCTTTTTCAACAAACAAAGAGAGCATGTTTTTTACCTCCTTCTCACTGCCAAGAACTTTGATTCCCTCTTTCATATCAAATAAGGGATACTGCTCTAATTGAAATAATTGTTCTTCTGTGTCCGGTAAATCTACTCCCAGCAGTCCAGTTGGTGTGGATGATTTTTTTTGTGGGATCACGGCAAGCTTGGGTATAGAGGTTTTTTTAGTAGAGCGCTTCTTAGCGACTTTGGGTTTATCTTTCGTTGCTTTCTGCCTAGAGGGCTTACAAAATTCTTTTAACATTCCTCTCACTTTTTCTTCAGACAGCGGTTTACCAAAAACTTTATTCATGCCAGCAAGTTTACATTCATCTTCCGCAGCACTGCCCACGTGTCCTGTGAGAGCCACAATTGGCGTAGGGATTTTATCATTCATTTTTTCCCATAAACGTATTACAGCTGCAAATTCGCTCCCGCTCATGCCAGGCAATCCCAGATCGCTTATCACTAAATCAAAATGTTGCGTCCTAAAGAGCTTAAGTCCTGTTTCTGCATCTGGAACTGCATGAACAGTACAGCCCATACTATGCAACATGCCAGCACCCACATGCGATGCAATGGCATCATCCTCAATATAAAGCACATTGACAGCATCTTTTGCAGCGCGGATTGTTTCTGTTTTTGTGATAGGCGATGTTTTTTTTGTATCAACTAAACTCAAAATAGTTCGATCTTCTATTTCAGAAGTAATTGCTTTGGCATCTTCTGCTTTCCCTATTTTCATTAGCAGCGCAAAACGAAATGTTGTACCTTTTTCTTCTTCACTGCTCACATGGACTTCACCGCCTAATGCGTTCACATATTTTTTAACGATATAAAGACCGACTCCATGACCATGATGAATGCCTTTAAAAGAAGGGTTCACTCGGAAAAATCGATCAAATACCTGATGGAGTTTTTCTTTGGGAATACCCATGCCCGTATCCATTACAGTAAATTCCAAATGGACATGATCTTTCTCTTTGGACAATACTTTGATATGTAATACTACCTGACCTTTCTCAGTAAATTTAATGGCATTCCCTAGAAGGTTAAGTAAAATGCGTTCTATTTTTAAGCGGTCATTAATAATAAATTGCGGTAAGCTCTGATCAATATCAAATACTAACTGTAGCCCTTGTGTTTGAACAATGGGTAACATTAAATCGCGCAATACCTGTATACGCGCTGGCAAATCAAAAGTTTCTTTATGTAAATCCTCATCATTGATATTTTCAGCAGAAACAACATCCAGCACGCTATTTAAAAGATCAAGCAAACGTTGACCTGAAACATGAATCATGTGGGCTTCATTTCGATCATCTGTAGCTTGGAGTCTTTTTCCAACATGGTTGCTGCGCCAATAACGCCCGCCAGCGGTGTGCGAATATCGTGACTCATGTTTTGAATGAATTCAGTTTTTGCGCGGTTTGCTGCTTCGGCAGCTTCTTTAGCCATTTTTAGATCATTTTCAGCTTGTTTTCTACTAGTAATATCTGTGGATGTACCCACAATCCCTGCAATATTATGATGTTTATCATAGTAAGGAGACTTGTTGGTTAACATGATGACGCGAGTCCCATTTTTTTGAACAATGGCTTCTTCTAAATTAATTTCTTTTCCTGTTTTGAGTACACGCAAATCTGCTTTTAAAAGATTGTCTGCAACTTCTTTGCTCCATATGTCATAATCAGTTTTCCCAACAAATTGTTCTCTGGATAGCTCTAATATTTTAAGTACTCGATCATTACAACCCAGATAGCACAATTCTTTGTTTTTCCACCAAACGTTTCCAGGCATTTTTTCAATAATAGCTTGTAGTGAAGGCTTTCCGTTGCCATTTTTTTTCATTATTTTAACCTTTGCTAGTCCTTATAATTAGGCTATGAGCAGCAATAAGTGTAGAGGCGAGTACTGGATGTTTAGAAATGGCATGCTTATCTGCGGATGGTTCACAAATTTCCTCGATCGAAAACCCAGATTTAATAAGCAGATTTAACCATTTGCTTAAGGGTTTAACGAATCTTGGAGTTTGAAATAGTTCCATATCTGATGGAGCAAGAAGGTGCTGCCATTCATGAATATCGCCATCAGTTTCAGTGAAATATTTTTTCACTAGAAAAGCACGTCTGTCTTCAGACCACTCACCAATATACTCATTAAAACAAGGATGGGTAATTGAAAATTGTAAAAATCCTTTTGGTTTTAAAACTCTATATACTTCCATCAAAACCTTATCTATTTCTGCCATGTCCATGAAAGACATTATAGCAACTACAAAATCGAAAGATTCATTGCCAAAAGCTAAGTTTGCTGCATTAATTTTTTTAAAAATAATATTGCGCCGACGGTTTTTCTTTTGATTATAAGCAATAAATTCTTCGGAAATATCAATCGCTGTCAAAGTCTTACATCGTTTTGCTATTAAACGCGAATTATCTCCTTCGCCACACCCAATATCTAAGCCAAATAATCCAGAAACATCTGGCAACATATTTAAGAAAGCCTTAGTATTAAGATGATCACGCCAAATATCAAAACCACTCTCAGAAGCCTTTATCCAATTTGGAGCATTTTTGTCCCAGTGTTTTTCTACTTTTTCATGTATCATGAAAATCTCGCATTTTTATTTTGGCTGTAATTTAGTAGGGTTTTGATCATCCCCAAATAGCAATTTTGCTGGTAACCTAATTTGGTTTTAGAAAAAGTGCGATAAATATGATTTAAAACTTTCAGGTCTAACATTATTGACTTACCCTCTATCTATAAACAGCGTTTGCGCAATTTTGATTGTTAGCTATGCGACTACAAGTATATAGAAATACTTAAAATTTTCTAAATGATACCCGAACCTCCTCAATAAATGCAAGTATTTTGACCAACCCATCTTTTCTTTCGTCTACATAGTGTCTACATATAGATTTTAAATTTTAGTTTTTCTTTGTAACCCATTGATTAATTGAAGCTGGCGGTCGGAATCGAACCGACGACCTACTGATTACAAATCAGTTGCTCTACCGGCTGAGCTACGCCAGCATATAGGTTTATGCTTTCTGAAATTTATCCGGTGGGCAATTTTATCAATAAAAAATTTTATAGCAAATAAAATCTATAAAAATAAAAAACCCTCGTTAGTTACCTAACGAGGGTTTAGAATAAAAAGCCTGGCAATGACCGACTTTCGCATGAAAAATCCACACTATCATCGGCGCTGAACGGTTTCACTTCTGAGTTCGAGATGGGATCAGGTGGTACCCACTCGCTATGGTCGCCAGGCAAACTAAACGTTGGAATCCATAAAGCAAGTATTTTTGTTTCTCTTTCTCTGCACTTCGCTTCTTTTCTCATAAATCAAACGACTTGGGTGTTATATGATCAAGCCTCACGGTCAATTAGTACTGGTTAGCTACATGCATTACTGCACTTCCACACCCAGCCTATCAACGTTGTAGTCTTCAACGGACCTTTAGGAACCTTTCGATCCGAGAGATCTCATCTTGAGGCAGGCTTCCCGCTTAGATGCTTTCAGCGGTTATCTTTTCCGTACTTAGCTACCCGGCTGTGCCATTGGCATGACAACCGGTACACCAGAGGTACGTCCACTCCGGTCCTCTCGTACTAGGAGCAACTCCCCTCAAATCTCTAACGCCCACGGCAGATAGGGACCGAACTGTCTCACGACGTTCTAAACCCAGCTCGCGTACCACTTTAAATGGCGAACAGCCATACCCTTGGGACCAGCTTCAGCCCCAGGATGTGATGAGCCGACATCGAGGTGCCAAACACCGCCGTCGATATGAACTCTTGGGCGGTATCAGCCTGTTATCCCCGGCGTACCTTTTATCCGTTGAGCGATGGCCCTTCCATTCAGAACCACCGGATCACTAGAACCTACTTTCGCACCTGCTCGACCCGTCAGTCTCGCAGTCAAGCACCCTTTCGCTCTTACACGCATCGCGCGATTTCCGACCGCGCTGAGGGTACCTTCGTGCTCCTCCGTTACTCTTTAGGAGGAGACCGCCCCAGTCAAACTACCCACCATGCACTGTCCCCGTCCCGGATTACGAGACTAGGTTAGAACTCCAAGTATTCAGGGTGGTATTTCAAGGTCGGCTCCACTACAGCTAGCGCTCAAGCTTCATAGCCTCCCACCTATCCTACACAGAAACACTCAAAGTCCAGTGCAAAGCTATAGTAAAGGTGCACGGGGTCTTTCCGTCTTGCCGCGGGTACACTGCATCTTCACAGCAATTTCAACTTCACTGAGTCTTGGGTGGAGACAGCGTGGCTGTCGTTACGCCATTCGTGCAGGTCGGAACTTACCCGACAAGGAATTTCGCTACCTTAGGACCGTTATAGTTACGGCCGCCGTTTACCGGGGCTTCGATCAAGAGCTTCTCGACTTGCGTACATAACCCCATCAATTAACCTTCCGGCACCGGGCAGGCGTCACACCCTATACTTCCTCTTCCGAGTTCGCAGAGTGCTGTGTTTTTATTAAACAGTCGCAACCACCTGACTATTGCAACCTCTTTCAGCTCCAGTCGTATGGACCTTCACCTACCAGAGGCACACCTTCTCCCGAAGTTACGGTGCTAATTTGCCTAGTTCCTTCACCCGAGTTCTCTCAAGCGCCTTAGTATTCTCTACTTGTCCACCTGTGTCGGTTTGCGGTACGGTTCAATAACTATCTATCGCTTAGAGGCTTTTCCTGGAAGCGTGGCATCAGCTACTTCATCTGCTTATCTACAGAACTCGTCATCACGTCTCAGAATTAATAGGGTTCCGGATTTGCCTAGACCTCCTTCCTACTCGCTTAAACCAGGACTTCCAACACCCGGCTAGCTTAGCCTTCTCCGTCATCCCTTCGCAATATCATCAAGTACAGGAATATTAACCTGTTTCCCATCGACTACGCTTCTCAGCCTCGCCTTAGGGGCCGACTCACCCTGCGCCGATTACCGTGGCGCAGGAAACCTTGGACTTTCGGCGTGCAGGTTTTTCACCCGCATTATCGTTACTCATGTCAGCATTCGCACTTCTGATACCTCCAGCACACTTCTCAATGCACCTTCACAGACTTACAGAACGCTCCTCTACCACTCAATACATAAATTGTATGAATCCGTAGCTTCGGTGGATAGTTTTAGCCCCGTTACATCTTCCGCGCAAGCCGACTCGACCAGTGAGCTATTACGCTTTCTTTAAAGGATGGCTGCTTCTAAGCCAA
Organism: uncultured Gammaproteobacteria bacterium; assembly: GCA_963710715.1. Lineage (GTDB taxonomy): Bacteria > Pseudomonadota > Gammaproteobacteria > DSM-16500 > DSM-16500 > CAVQBL01. The sequence continues at coordinate 27,262 of CAVQBL010000019.1, forward strand.
CCTCCTGGCTGTCTCGGACTTCTCACATCGTTTCCCACTTAACTATCACTTCGGGACCTTAGCTGACGGTCTGGGCTGTTTCCCTCTTCACGACGGACCTTATCACCCGCCGTGTGTCTCCCGTGGTTCACTTCTCGGTATTCGGAGTTTGCATCGGTTTGGTAGGCCTATCACGTCCCCCTAGCCGGCACAGTGCTCTACCCCCAAGAGTGATCCCACAAGGCACTACCTCAATAGCTTTCGAGGAGAACCAGCTATCTCCGAGCTTGATTAGCCTTTCACTCCTATCCACAACTCATCCCCTACTTTTTCAACAGGAGTGGGTTCGGGCCTCCAGTACAGTGTTACCTCACCTTCACCCTGGCCATGGATAGATCGCCCGGTTTCGGGTCTACTCACATCGACTTATCGCCCTTTTCAGACTCGGTTTCCCTTCGCCTCCCCTATTCGGTTAAGCTCGCCAATGCAAGTAACTCGCTGACCCATTATACAAAAGGTACGCAGTCACCAGGATTAACTCCTAGCTCCCACTGCTTGTACGCACACGGTTTCAGGTTCTATTTCACTCCCCTCTCCGGGGTTCTTTTCGCCTTTCCCTCACGGTACTTGTTCACTATCGGTCAGTAGAGAGTATTTAGCCTTGGAGGATGGTCCCCCCATCTTCAATCAGGATTTCTCGTGTCCCGACCTACTCTTCGTTAGCACCACTCAATGCACTTTTCAAATACGGGGCTATCACCCTCTTCGGCTGGCTTTTCCAAACCATTCTACTAAATCATCTGACTTTTCACGTAACTGGGCTCTTTCCCTTTCGCTCGCCACTACTTGGGAAATCTCGGTTGATTTCTTTTCCTCTGGGTACTGAGATGTTTCAGTTCCCCAGGTTCGCTTCTCTAGACCTATGTATTCAGTCTAGGATGATAGATCTCTTGCTAGTCGGGTTTCCCCATTCAGATATCTTCGGATCAATGCTCGTTGCCAGCTCCCCGAAGCTTTTCGCAGGCTGCCACGTCTTTCTTCGCCTCTTACTGCCAAGGCATCCACCCTGTGCGCTTAATTTACTTGACCATATAACCCCAAGTCGTCTCTTCAGTTCTTCTCAGCACTCCGTAATCACCCATTGTTATACAGTCTTACTTCTTACTTACAGTATACAACTTGACGTTACTTACTCAATAGTAACTTCGCATTCTGCTAATGTACTTCACTTAGCTTTCATTCAATTGTTCAAAGAACTTTGCTATCTCTTCAGAATTACAGAACTTCTAAAAATCTTCTGCTTTCTTTACTTACTCTTGCTCTTCCAAATTGTTAAAGACTCTTTAGTACCAGTGTCATAAACACTATCTCCACTTTCACTCAACTCTCTCTCTCATCTCACTCTTCCTTCTCTGGTGGAGCCAGTCGGGATCGAACCGACGACCCCCTGCTTGCAAAGCAGATGCTCTCCCAGCTGAGCTATGGCCCCTCTTCTTCACTCTTCCTCAGTTGGTGGGCCTGGGTAGACTTGAACCACCGACCCCACGCTTATCAAGCGTGTGCTCTAACCAACTGAGCTACAGACCCGTCTACCTTTCCTTCCGTCTCTCAATGCTTATTCTTCAAAGTGATCATGTGCGCGCTCTACCTTAAGCGATCTAACTGTAGTGCTTCTACCTTTCGTCAACTTCATTTCATTAGTAAGGAGGTGATCCAGCCACAGGTTCCCCTACGGCTACCTTGTTACGACTTCGTCCCAGTCATGAATCATACCGTGGTAAGCGTTCCCCTTGCGGTTAAACTACCCGCTTCTGGTACCATCCACTCCCATGACGTGACGGGCGGTGTGTACAAGGCCCGGGAACGTATTCACCGCGACATTGCTGATTCGCGATTACTAGCGATTCCGACTTCATGGAGTCGAGTTGCAGACTCCAATCCGGACTACGAGACGCTTTCTGAGATTGGCTCCCCTTCGCAGGTTGGCTACCCTCTGTACGCCCCATTGTAGCACGTGTGTAGCCCTACCCATAAAGGCCATGATGACTTGACGTCGTCCCCGCCTTCCTCCGGTTCCTCACCGGCAGTCTCCTTAGAGTCCCCAACTTACATGCTGGCAACTAAGGACAAGGGTTGCGCTCGTTACGGGACTTAACCCAACATCTCACAACACGAGCTGACGACAGCCATGCAGCACCTGTCTCTGCGTTCCTTTCGGCACTCCAACATCTCATGCAGGATTCGCAGGATGTCAAGGGTAGGTAAGGTTCTTCGCGTTGCATCGAATTAAACCACATGCTCCACCGCTTGTGCGGGCCCCCGTCAATTCCTTTGAGTTTCAACCTTGCGGCCGTACTTCCCAGGCGGAAGACTTATCGCGTTAGCTTCGATACTGAATAGGTTCCCCTACCAACATCTAGTTCTCATCGTTTACAGCGTGGACTACCAGGGTATCTAATCCTGTTCGCTCCCCACGCTTTCGCGCCTCAGCGTCAGTATTATGCCAGGTGGCTGCCTTCGCCATTGACGTTCCTTCCGATCTCTACGCATTTCACCGCTACACCGGAAATTCCGCCACCCTCTCATATACTCTAGTCAGACAGTTTGCGATGCACTTCCCAGGTTAAGCCCAGGGCTTTCACATCACACTTATCATCACCGCCTACGCGCCCTTTACGCCCAGTAACTCCGATTAACGCTCGCACCCTCTGTATTACCGCGGCTGCTGGCACAGAGTTTGCCGGTGCTTATTCTGTCAGGTACCGTCAAGTATGCATTATCTCTTAAACTCATACCTTCTTCCCAACCTAAAGTGCTTTACAACCCGAAGGCCTTCTTCACCCACGCGGCATCGCTGGATCAGGGTTGCCCCCATTGTCCAATATTCCCCACTGCTGCCTCCCGTAGGAGTCTGGGCCGTGTCTCAGTCCCAGTGTGACTGGTCGTCCTCTCAGACCAGTTACCGATCATCGCCTTGGTAAGCTTTTACCTCACCAACTAGCTAATCGGACGCAGGCCCCTCCTCAAGCGCCACCCTTGCGGCCAGCTTTCCTCTCTCGAGTATTATGCGGTATTAGCCAAAGTTTCCCTTGGTTGTCCCCCTCTCAAGGGCAGGTTCCTACGTGTTCCTCACCCGTCCGCCGCTCGCCATCAATATGTATTGCTACAAACCATGCTGCCGCTCGACTTGCATGTGTTAGGCGTGCCGCCAGCGTTCAATCTGAGCCAGGATCAAACTCTCCACTTAAAAGTCAATTCTTTCTCTATTACTATTTAATGCTAAGGGTTACTCAAATAAATCTACTTGGGTTTCTTAACATCATTTCATTTCTTAATCCTCTCAAGAAATTCAACAACGTAAGTTCCCACACTCATTGCTTGGCTTAATTTTTAAAGAACGGCTTCGGGTCTCTTTACCCGCAGCAAAGACCACGCATTTTACAGTCCTGTACCTGGGTGTCAACTGTTTTTATGTCAGTTTTCACAAAAAAATAAGTATCTTATTTCGACTCACCTTTTTTGTGAAAAGATAATGAAGCAGAATTAATACAATAACGCAGCCCTGTGGGTTGTGGACCATCCGGAAAGACATGTCCTAGATGGGCGTTACACTTTTTACATAAAATCTCGATGCGTCGCATTCCGTGAGACTCATCGGGTACTTCCTTTACTGCATCCTTGCTAACTGGCTGAAAATAACTTGGCCAGCCTGTTCCTGAATCAAACTTATCTTGCGAGTTAAATAAAGGCGCATCACAGCAGACACAATAATAAGTGCCATGTTCCTTATGATTCCAATATTGCCCTGTGAATGGTGCTTCGGTGCCTTTCAAGCGACAAATTTGATACTGTTGAGGTGTCAATTTTTGCTGCCAGTCCTTATCACGTTTCTCCATGGCAATCTCTTTGTTAATGAATTAACATAACACTTATTATTATAGCACAAATTTATATCTATGGAGTCATCAACGTGACGAAAAAAGCCAAAACCCCTGACTTAGAATCTTCTCTTGCAGAAATTACTCATTTAATTGAACAAATGGAACAAGGAGAGCTTAGCTTAGAACAATCTCTTACTCATTTTGAACGAGGTGTTAAGCTTATTAAGCATTGCCAAAAGATTTTGCAAGAAGCTGAGCAAAAAGTACAAATTCTGATGCAAAATAATGGGGAAGATGAATTAAATCCTTATGAAAATAAAGAAGAATAAGGCTACAATAGCCCCCAATGATTAGAATGAGTGAAACAAATGTACTGCCCTTTTTGTAATGCGGATGATACCAAAGTAACTGACTCTCGTTTAATGAGCGAGGGCAATCAAATTCGCCGTCGTCGTGAATGTATTCATTGCAAAGAACGCTTTACTACCTATGAAACAGCTGAATTATCTTTGCCGCGCGTGATTAAACGCGATGGCAGACGTGATGCATTTAATGAAGATAAACTTCGTGCTGGAATGCAACGTGCTTTAGAAAAACGTCCCATCAGCTCAGAAGCAATAGAAAATGCCATCAGCCGCATTTTACACAAGTCACGCGCTTGTGGAGAACGAGAAATTCCTTCCGCACAAATTGGTGAATGGGTGATGGAGGAGTTACATAATTTAGACCAAGTGGCTTATGTGCGTTTTGCATCTGTGTATCGCAGCTTCCAAGATATTAAAGAATTTCGCGAAGAAATTAGCCGTTTAGAAAATCACACAAAAAACGAATGACTAAGGAAATAACATGGATCCGACTGCAAGACGTAATGCAAGATATTACGCATTACAAGCGCTTTATCAATGGCAAATCTCAGCAGCACCCGCAAGCGAAATCGAAGCAGAATTTCTTGCACATCAAATTACAAAAAAAACTGATCTCGATTATTTTAAAGAACTCATACATGCAGTCACTCAACAATTTAAAGAATTGGATGACCAAATCACTCCATTTCTCCGCCGCCCTATCGATGAATTAGATCCCATTGAATTGGCTGTTTTACGTTTAGGGACATATGAATTAGTAAAGCGCCCAGACATTCCTTATCGAGTTATTATTAATGAAGCATTAGAACTCACTAAAAAATTTGGCTCAATTGAAGGTTACAAGTTTGTAAATGGCGTGCTTGACCAAGTCGCAAAAAAACTGCGCGCGACTGAAATTGCCGGAGACAAAAAATGAGAAATTACCGAAAAATTCCGCCAGTTCCTGATGCTATTTGGCAAAAGCCACTGTATTTCATTGCGTTTGGTTTTGGCAGCGGCGCCATGCCTTTTGCACCCGGCACATTTGGCACGCTGATGGGAATTCCTTTTTATTTATTATTACGACCATTGCCGCTTTATTTATACATCGCAGTCGTTCTGCTAATTATTATTATCAGCTCTTGGATTTGTGACAAAGTCAGCAAAGAAATTGGTGTCCATGACCACCAAGGTATGTCTTTAGATGAAGTCGTGGGTTATCTTGTCACCATGTGTGGCGCACCACATGGAATTCTGTATATCGTATTAGGTTTTATACTCTTTCGTTTATTTGATATTTGGAAACCCTGGCCAATTCGTTACGCTGACGATCATGTCCATGGTGGCTTTGGTATTATTTTAGATGATGTGCTGGCAGGAATTTATGCTAGTATTATTTTACAAATAATTGCGCGCATTTTTTAAAAAGGAAAGTTTATGTCTTGGCTATCTGCTTCCTTACTCGCACTGCTGAGTTTCGGTTTATGGGGATTTTTTACTAAACTTGCTGTGATCCACATCGATTCAAAAAGCGCCCTCATTTATCAAACCATCGGCGTTGTTATCATTGGAGTTCTTGCATTAGGTACAATGAATTTCAAACCAGCAAATGATATGAAAGGTTTGAGTTATGCCATACTCACTGGCATTACTTATGGCGTAGGCTGTTTATTTTATTTTATTGCTGCGAGCAAAGGAAAAATTATCACGGTTGTCACACTGACTGCGCTCTATCCATTGATAGCAATTATTTTGTCTTATTTCCTATTAAAAGAAACCGTCAGTATTAAGCAATGCTCAGGAATTATTTTAGCGTTCGTAGCCATTATTTTGATGTCGACTTAAAAGGGGAGAAATCCCAGCAGAAGCACTGGGATAGCATTCATGGCATTACGACGGCACAAATTGAATTTCAAGCCCTTCTGGGTCTGGTCTCACAGCATGTAAAATAGCCCCTCCTGCTGCAATAGTTAGCGGCATAGCTATGGCATAAAGTAAGCATGAAGTTGGGATCGCAGTAATAGCGCCACCTACTGCAAATGAAGCTGCTGTGCGGGCTAAATTCATAATGGTTGCGCCAGTAGAGTTCATGAAACCATAACCTGTTAGTCCACAAGCTACAACTCCACCTACATAGGGAAAAATCGCATTTGTTTCACATTTTTTATTTTTTACTGGATCTCCTTTATCGAACCCCCTTACTGCAAGGACCCTGGGGTCACCAAAAAAGCCGCGGTACATCGCAACAGTAGCCGCAATGCTAAGAGCACTACCTACAATGCCACCACCTAGCGCGCCCACTTTTGCGGCTTCTGACGCAACATAGCCGACATGTCCAGCTAAATTAAGAACCGCTGCGCCAGCGGCACCTGAAGCAGCTGCTGAAGCTGCCACTAGCCCGCCACTTACTGTAACTGCTGCTCCTACAAATATGCCACTTAAACAACGTGCTGTGCTCATAACGTTTTCACTCCAATTAAATTGAGATTAAATAAGGTATGGTTTTAAAAATGAGGATAAATATTAATCTAATTATTAATACTTGTATATAATATACTTTGACTCGAGCCGCTTAAGTTGTTCGGCTAAACCACATGCACGCCGCGCGGCTCACATGCAATAGGTAAAATAGAATAATTATAACGCTCGCACAAAGTAGCTAAAGCAGGCTCATCTTCCGTTACAACGAGAACAATGCCGGCTTTCTCTCCGGAAATTGCACCTGCACCACACGTTTTTGCAGCACCACCAAAATTTTCCACTGCGGAAATAAAATTTTGTACCGCCTGTGGCACCACACCAATTTTAATGAGCAATTGATGATTCTCTCGAATAGCTTGCATCACTTCCTCGAATTGATTATGTTGCAAGGCTACATCCATGGCATTCGTAACATTCGCAAATTCTTCACCCATTTTTGTATTTTTAAAATGATTTGCTACTGCCGCAACACATTCACCGGTACTGGATTCTGGAGTCCCGGTATTCACCATGTACATAGGTAATGCTGGGATAGGACGTGAATGTATTTTATCTCCTTTCACATAAATACAACCGCCGAGTAACGAAATACGCAAATCCAAACCACTAGAATAACCATGTTGCATATTTTCCGCTTCCAGACCCAAGCGATACAACATTTCTGATGACAGTGGAATATGTAAATGGTGCGCAATCGCGCGCACAATACTTAAAATGGTTGCAGCAGAGGATCCCATGCCGCAACCCATGGGAATAGTAGACTGCACATGAATTTTAATTCCCTGCGTTAATTTCACATTGAGCGCTTCAAAAAATAAACTAAAAGCAAATTGTGCTAACTCAACAGGTTTATGCAATACGTCGCGAATTTTAAATTCACCATTAATGAAACATTGATATTTTTGTTTAATGCGATTTTTTAAGTGTTCCAGTGCAGACAAACTTAGCTTGTGGTGATAAGCCAAATCAGATAAATCAAATGAAATCAGTGGCGGAATTTGTGGTGTTGCTGTTGCCGTGACATAGCGATTAATTGCCATCGCCAATGCAGGCTTGCCATACACGACGGCATGTTCACCAGAAAGAATTAATTTACCGGGCGCGAGTATTTTCATAGAGCTCTAGACCCTTTCATAAACACGTTTATGATTTTCGATTTTTGCTAGCCTAAATTGTCCCGTACGATAACGTGGTATTTCACAATGACTGCCATCGTTAGGATATTCAAATAAAAAAAATGTCTCATATTCAGGATAAGTCAGCGTAGTACGATTTTGCAACATATCCTGATGAAATTGTGTATCCAACACTGCACGATATCCTGGTTGCACCATGCCACTAAAATATTCTGCCACACAACCTGAACCGTAACTATAAAATCCTAGACGTTTATTGGCTAAATCTTCTGTCGCTAAATCCAATAATGAAGTTAACCCCACATATAACGAAGCTGTATAACTATTACCAATTTTACGACCATATTCCAAAGATCGTCCTACATGCTGTGTTAAAACATCGTCGGGCAACTTGTCATACGCATTAATTTTCGCTAAATGTTGATGGGCTTTTTCAACTAACCGTGTTACAGGCGTGTGATAGCAATAATAATCGTGATCCGCAAAATTGCGTTTTGATAATGCGCGATATTGTTGCCAAGATTTTTCTAACATCGTCAGATATAGCTTACTGGAATATTTACCTTCAACAAACGCAATATCAGAATAATTGGGACGCCAAAAATCCATCACATTTTCTGTCACTACACCATACTCCGGCTCCAAGGCCAAAATTCGCGGATTGGCTGACAACACCATAGCAACTGCTCCACAACCTTGCGATGACTCACCCGGCGTATTTAATCCATAACGTGCAATATCAGAAGAAATTAATAATACTTTTTTATCAGGATGCTGACGAAGAAAAGGCAACGCTAATTGTAAAGCCAGCGTTCCACCATAACATGCTTGCTTTAATTCAATAACGCGACAACGTTCTGGCAAACCCAATAAATCATGTACATAAATGCCTGCTGCTTTTGATTGGTCAATTCCAGATTCTGTTGCAAATAACAACATTTCAATTGCATTCGGATCAATGTGCCGAATAGCTCTTAATGCAGCATTGGCAGCCATAGTGACAATATCTTCATCGGGTGGTGGCACTGCCATTTTTTGTTGGCCTAGACCCACAGAAAATTTCTCGGGATCAATGTTACGTGCCTGTGCTAAGCATTCCAAATCAAGCGCATAATGCGATGTATAAAAAGCCAGCGTATCAATTCCTACTTTTAGCACAATTTTCCCCTCACTCTGTCTTCTGGCGCTCCCATTTTACATGGCTTTTCATTAACTCACCCGGATTAGTTTGTGCCGCCAGTAAAGATAACTCGCCACATAATACAGCGGAAGCTGCAATAATTGCTAGACGCCTAGCATTTTGGCCTAACTCGCGTTCTTCCAAGCAACCTAATATACGTAAGTTTTCACGTACAAAATCAAATGTTTTACCACTACCCACTGTACCGACAATGATATTGGGCAATGTCACAGAAAAATATAAATCACCTTCGCGAGTTTCTGCATAAACCATGCCTTGCGAACCTTCGATAATGTTGGCTGCATCTTGGCCCGTGGCTAAGTAAAAGCCCAACAGCATATTGGCGAAATGCGCATTTGCCGTACGCACACCTCCGGCAATAATATTACCAATCAAATTCTTTTTAATATTGAGTTGAACAATTTTTTCGGGCGTGGTTTTCAAGAACCGATGGCATAGTGCATGCGGAATAGTTGCTTCTGCAATCACATATTTACCCCGACCTAAAATACCATTAACGGCTGAAGCCTTTTTATCCGTGCAATAATTACCGGAAACAGATACATAATTTAGCTGTGGAAAACGGGCATTTATCCATTCCAACAAACGATCCGCTGCCAATGTCACCATATTATGACCTGATGCATCACCCGTATTGAATTCAAAACGGAGAAAAATGAGAGTCCCCACCACTTGAAAATGCATATCAAGCAAGCGTGCATAACGACTGGTTTCAGCAATGATGGTTTGCATCGCTTCTTTATGTTGTTGAATATCGCTAACTGCTTTATAAGCATCAACTGCGCTCACCGCCTCTAATAAAACAGAACGCGTCATACGGTCATCCACAATCACAGCACGTATCCCGCCTGCGTGCGTACAAACCTTGGCACCGCGATGTGTAGATGGCCAAAGTGGCGTCTCAAAAGTCGCCAAAGGCAGCAAAACTTCGTCATTTATTTCGGAACTGATGATTTTAACAGGCCCCACTAAACGCATAGGGATAGTTGCAATTTGCTCTGTAGTTTGCCAGCGCATGAAGGTTGGTTTCCGTAATCTAAAGATGCGGCACGCGTCAATGTAAGATCCTAGATTCGGAATCTAGGATAATATAAAATGTGGCTCATTTTACTGGAAAACGCTTCATGACAGCAATAGAACATGTCATCCTCGTGGATGAATATGACAATGAGTTAGGGGTTGCAGAAAAGCTACAAGCCCATCGGGAAGGTCGTTGTCATCGTGCTTTTTCAATTTTTGTCATGCGTCAGCAGCCGCAGTTGGAACTGTTGTTGCAGCAGCGCGCAAGTGAAAAATACCATTCACCCAATTTATGGACAAATACCTGCTGTTCTCACCCACGTCCGGGCGAAGACATGATAACTGCCGGCCAACGTCGCTTAAAAGAAGAAATGGGCATTGATATTACACTTAAGTCAATTGGGCATTTTCATTATATTGCGCATTTTGAGAATGGTTTAATAGAAAACGAATTTGATCATGTATTAGTTGGTGAATATAACAATGAAAAAATTGTTTTAAATAAAGAAGAAGTACAGAATTATCGCTGGATCTCGATTTCTGAGCTTAAAAAAGAGTTGCAACAACATCCGCAGATATTTACGCTGTGGTTGAAACAAGCTCTGGAAAAAGTTGAAAAATGGTTATAGCCCGGCGTATTTTAGTTGAAAACAACCCTCGTGTTGTGTAGAATTTATACCAGATTATAATAAATGAGCTTTAAACTTCCGCTATTAAAACTATTTTTGAAAAGGTTTACATATGAAATCACACACTAAAATAATTGAATCATTACGCGAGCTCGCAGAAATAAATAAGCCCGATGAACAGTTCAGCCTAGGCTGGTGTTATGAGAATGGCTTAGAAGGAGTTGAAAAAGATAGAAATACAGCGTTGAACTGGTATCGCAAGGCTGCTAAACAGGATTATGCACTTGCACAATGCCATCTCGGCGTTTGTTATGGGAATGATATCATTGAAGCTGACACTAAGGGTGAAAGGCCTACGGTAAAAAAAAATAAGGATGTGGCAAATTTGTTTCTTAAGGCTGCTAATCAGAATGATGCCGCTGCGCAATTCAATCTTGGTTTGTGTCATGATTATGGTTTAGGAGTTCGTACAAATTTTTCTGTAGCAGGCGAATGGTATCACAAGGCTGCTAAGCGACATTATGCGCCTGCGCAATACGCATACGGGCATTTCAAATCGATAGAGAATATGGAAACAGCGACAAATTTGTATCGTAAAGCTGCTGAACAGAATTATGCGCCAGCACAATGCACTCTCGGCCATCATTATCAGCATGGCAATGGAGTCGAAAAAGATGAAAAACAAGCAGTGCGCTGGTATCGCAAGGCTGCCGAGCAAAATGATACGGATGCACAAGAACATCTCGGCGAGTGTTATCGGAATGGTATTGGAGTCGAGAAAAATGAAGCTAAAGCGATGGAGTGGACTCGCTTGTCCTCTTCTAATAGAACACAAAATACGGAATTTTTTAAAGACAATAAAGGATTACTGAATAGCACTTTTAAAAATGTCCAGAATCGTATACAAACAGGACTCGCATCTGCACAAGACGCAGCAGTTGAAATTTTTAATAACATACCCAATGGCAGACCTATAGGGCCTGACGCTAGCAAATATATAGTAGGATTTTTGGGAGTCAAAGATAGGGCAAGTTTAACTCGGGTTAAACGAGCTCATGATCCAAGATTATCAGGTGAAGAACTCACACGCTGCAAACGCAGAAAATTGGATGAAGACAAAGAAATCAACGATGTAAGTAGCGAACAAAAACTTACCTTGACATAATTATGCAATAAACTCACTCCTAATTTGGTTACTCTAAAAATATTACTGATCGGTAATATTTTAATTGATTTTTCTTACGATTAAATATAATATTACTGCACGGGAATATTTTAGGTGCAGCAGTTATGGGTAATGTAAAAAAGTGCGACTCAGCAGAAATTGGCAGAATAGTAAAAAGCACCCGCAAAAAACTAGGGGTGACACAGCGGAGCTTAGCGCTGACATCCGGAACAGGGCTACGCTTTATTATCGAATTAGAACATGGCAAACCAAGCTGTCAGTTAGAAAAAGTTTTAACTGTCCTCAAGACATTAGGAATAAAACTGACCATTGAAGGTAAATAAGCATGACTAAAACTCTTGATATATATTTTCAGGAAAAAATCGTAGGACAATTAATACAAGATGAGCAAGGTGACATGAACTTTACTTATGCTACCAGCTGGCTTGAGGATCCGAATGCAATTAGAATTTCTTGTTCTTTACCATTACAAAAAGATACTTTTGAAAGAAAAGATTGTTATGCTTTTTTCGGCGGCATTTTACCAGAGGAAAATCAACGAAAATTAATTGCAAAAAATCTTGGCATTAGCGCTAACAATGATTTCTCAATGCTAGAAAAAATTGGTGGCGAATGTGCAGGCGCATTATCATTTATTCCTGCTGGCGAAAAAATAAATCCGCAGAATAATGATTATCACGAGTTAACAGACACAACGTTACCTAACATACTACGAGAGTTACCCTTAAAACCTCTACTTGCAGGAGAACAAGGAATTCGTCTCTCGTTGGCAGGGGTTCAAGATAAATTAGCCGTGTATATTGAAGATGGGAAAACTTTTATCCCATTAAATAATGCGCCTAGCACACATATATTAAAACCAGATCTTAATACACACGATGGCATTATCTTCAATGAAGCATTTTGTCTTAAATTAGCAAAACAAATTGGTTTATCAGTGGCAAAAGCAGACATAAAAAAAACGGAAGACATTCATTATCTACTCATAAAAAGATACGATCGGATTTTTATAGATCTAGGAAAAAATCCCAGAAAGATAAAACGAGTACATCAAGAAGATTTTTGCCAAGCATTAGGTATAGCATCAAGAAATAAATATCAAAATGAAGGCGGACCTTCTTTAAAACAATGCTTCGACCTTATTAGGATGGAGTCATTTACACCCGTCATTGATCTAGAAAAAATGCTTAATGCTGTTATATTTAATTATCTGATTGGAAATTGCGATGCGCACGGTAAGAATTTTTCGCTTTTATATCTCAATCAATTACAGCTTGCACCTCTATATGATTTAGTTTGCACGCTTTATTATGAAAATTTGAGCCAAAAGATGGCAATGAAGTTAGGTGGAGAATATCAAATTAATAACATTGCCATAGAAAATTTCGACACGTTGGCAGATGAAATAGGCTTCGCTAAACCCGAAGTTCGTAAACGCGTCTTTAAATTAATCGACGAAATTCTTTCTTCATTATCTGCAATCGAAACCAGCAGCACCTAGTGCAAGAAAAAGTAGCAGATATTATCAAAACAAGATGCTTACATGTTGCGACAATGTCCAAATCAAGCTTTCTCAAACATAGCCAACCGCAAACCAAATCCAATTAAAATCGTTCCCGTTATTTAACCCTCTCTGGTTTCCCATCACGTACCCATTTAAATGATAAAGGCCATGTGCATTATTTAAAATTAGAAAAAGAAAAAGCTTCATCTTAAAAAAGATGTTCCTGGCGAATTAGGGTCTGTTTACATTCAATTTAAATGATTTGTTCAGCAAGGCGTAACACTATATACATATTCTGGAGCAAGTTCTTGTTGATGTCGAATTTTACTCTCTACCCAAAACAATAAGGCTCTAAAAGTCTTGTTGGGAGTATTGGTGAAAGTGGGACTGGCTCTAAACTTTTCTAACTCCGCCAATAAATTCTGATTAGACTCAAGTTCAAATGGTGCTAATTTTTTCAATAAATCTTCGGCCGCCAGATGAGATTGATTGCTTTGATAAAAAGAATTTTTTAATTGCCCATCGTGATAACACTCTACTAATTTTTTAACTTTTCCTAACAGAGAGCCGTGTGTCGTATCCCACACTGCAGAAAAATATTGATCACGTTTTACCGCCTGATGATAACATTCAAATAATTCTACTATGTAACCAATATAGGTTGTATAAATACCGCTTGCTTGTTTCAAAGCAACTCGTGCTTGACGTTCAACGCAAGCTGGATAATCAATTTGATTAATCACTCTAAGAGTCAGTTGGTATTGCAACAATAATCTTGCACTATTGATCATATCGGCGAGTATCACCGGGTCAACTAAAGGTCCAACATTTGCTTCAGTGGGAATAGCATAGCAAAGAGCAGTATTTTTTTGCTCATCCCTCACAGTAGGATTAATATAATACTGCAACAAGGTTTTGAGTAAAAAATTATTTTTTTGTCGCACCGCCTTTATTAGAATGGTGTTACCATTATCATTATCATCTTGGTGATCAATATCAAAACCCAATTTCCACAAAACCGCTACCAGAGATGCAATTTCAGCTTCGCTCTGCATCGCACAATTAATATCAGTAAACTTTCCATGACCACCTAGCTCACATACCAGTTGTAGATATTTGGTTTTCCCATTAAATACCATCAGCTCTGCCGCTTTATATTTTTCCTGCTGAATCGAAGGTATTCTATTATCTTGGACTAAAGCGAATCGCCTAAGCAATTCTTTAAGTTCGTGGTCAAAAACTTTTATCTCCCGTTTACATATCCATAAAATATACTCAAGTAAGTGTCCTTGTGATTGTTGCTTCTCATCCCTTACACTAGATTTAATGCTTCGAAAATAATCGCTTTCTTGCACAGCTTCTTGTTGAGCAGGCATTGCTGCAGGTTTTTTAAACTCTCTATCGCTATGAGCTGCATATATCTCCGCAATTTCTTGATGGTGTTGATTGAAGAATCTCTCTACACGTCGAACATTGGAATACCCTTTTTGCTTCACATAGACATTCATCGCCTTAGTCTTAACCGAAGGTTTGCCAAATGATTCTTTTATAGATTCTCGTGTACTTGTTTCTATTTGAACTTTTGCTGCATATTTATTTCTATGTTGTTTTAATGTTTGAGACGGCTTAAAAGGATTACCACGCAAAACAGCAACATTCATATCAGGCTTTGTTTTATATCCTTCCGAATAATTTTTATTCTGAACGCCTTTACTCCACTTTTCTGGGAGCTCAAATGAGTAGTATTTTTGATAAATGGAAGCAGCACGGAGATACATCCCTTGTATATTTATGCTCGCCCAACGTAGAGTCACATTTTTTAATAGCGCAGTAATATGATTTTCTCGCAAAGCATCTTTCAGAATAATAAACGCATCATTCTTACAACCATGTTGATCACTCTGTCTTCGTCCTTTGCATTCATAAATATTTATTCGATGTTCATGATCGATACCATTGATATCAGCAATAATATCTTCCTTAAACCCTTCGGTTGGCCCTAACGAATCAAGGATGATAATACTTTCTCGATTATCTTTTTTTTCATAAATCACTGGTACTGAGTGAATACCCGTTCTTGTTTGTACTCTGACGATAAACCCGACTTTAACGTGTCCCGATTTCTCTCTATACTCTGCAACAAGAGCGCTAAAATTATCTCGGTTCTCGATATTGACTATGTTGACGCCATATTTTTCTCGATAATATCCAGCAAGTAAGCAAGCACCTTCCTTATTTGGGGTTGTTATTTTCATTAACTCTAGCGGTGCAACCACCACGTTTTTCTTGAGCATCATTCCATCTTCTGACTCATCAGGATAAGTTTCAAAATAATCTTTTGAATCGAATGGCATTGCTCTAACCTCTATTGAAATAATCGTATTTATGGGCGGACCTTACGCGTATTATACTCAGGAAACATTAAAAAATCCTTAAGAAACCAAAAACCCGACCTGCCAAAAAGAAGTCCTGAAAATAGTTAAAGATTGGCGCAAAGAAGCAAATTCTCTAGGGATATCAGCAAAAGAACAGGATCGCATGATGGATGCATTTAGAGTTATAACATAACTTGTTAATTTTAATACCCGTAAAAAAATTGTTAACTCCGTTTTTTCCTTCAAGCGTGAACTTCGACGAATTATGCTAGAAGTTATTCGTAGATTTCGATCTGACCATATTCTGTTGATGTTTTTGAGGTTGTGCGCTGCTTTGTCGTTGCCCAAATAAACCTCTTTGTGAATTGTTCTTATTCTCAGCTTTTTGTTCGGGTTGTTGTACCAGAGCATTAAGTTTAGAGAATACGAGCGATGTTAATTCATCGTCTGTGCTACGACGAATAGCTTTTTTGTAGTTTTTTTATTTCAGAATTGCTTATTTTAAAGTCTTGAAAGTTGAGTTGACTTAAAGCATTAATATCAATTATTTTTGGAGTTGCTGCAGGTTGCGAAGAATTCATAATAAAATACCTATATAGTGTTTGGCGTATATATTATCATAATTTGCTTAATATTTAAACAATTATTGACGCTCCCTGTTGTCGCCGTGATAAATGCATAATCACGAACATGAGCAGCGTAACGCAGGTGCAACGAAGAGTAACAACAAAAGACGCGGATTTGGAAAGAACTCTATTGGCCAACGCCCCATAAAAGCTATAGTCATTCAATTTAATGAATAAAAGTGACAACCTCTGCCAGTGAATCAAATATACGGTTTCCACAAAGTAAACGAGTTATGCCTACTTTTACTAATTTTTCACCAACATTAGGACTCGCTTCACAAAGATAAACAAGTACTTTTCTTTTATGAAATTGTTCAATGATTTCGCTAAATGTTTGCAGTCCTGTCATATCGATAAACGGAACGTTTTTTAAACGAAAAATAATAATTTTTGGATCAGAATGAGTAACCGCGAGAGCTCTTTCTATTTTTTCAGCGACACCAAAAAAGAAAGGCCCTTGAATAGAATAAATAATAGTATCTTTTGGAAGAATTAATTTTTTATTAATTAAATCACCATTTAGCATTTCGTGATCTTGTTCTTCGATAGTGACAACCTGACTCATGCGACGAATAAAAAGTAACATTGCAAGAATGACACCTATATTTACTGCCACAACCAAATTAGTAAATATTGTCAACAAAAAAGTGGTAAATAAGATTAAAACATCCGAACGAGGAGCACGTTTTACCATGTGCATAAAATGAGGAATATCACTCATATTATAAGCGACTACAAAAAGAATCGCGGCCAAAGCACATAACGGAATATTTTTTGCCAAAGGCGACAAAACTAAAATAACCAGAATTAAAAAAATGGAATGCACAATTGCAGCAATGGGGCTATTACCGCCATTTCGAATATTAGTGGCAGTTCGAGCAATTGCACCTGTTGCTGCGAATCCACCAAAAAGTGGAGCTACAATATTAGCTAAACCTTGTCCAATCAGTTCTTGATTTGAATGATGTCGGGTTTTTGCCATTCCATCCGCAGCTGTTGCAGATAATAATGACTCTATCGCGCCTAAAAGAGCAATGGTAAAAGCAGGGCCAATCAAATTGAGTGCCTGGCTAAATTCTATTGAAGGTAAATGAAACTTTGGAAGCACTGATGAAATTCCACCAAACACACTACCGATAGTTGCTACTGTTTTGAATTGAAATATAGACTGTATAGCGGTTGCCGCTATCATAGCAACTAATGGGCCCGGAATTCGCTTTAAAAATTTTGGAGTTAGCCATACTAAAAATAGACTAAAGATAGCGAGACTTGTTGTGGTGGGATCAAAATGAGGTAAAGCTTTAATGAGTGATACTATTTTTATATGAAATTTAGCATCCAATGGAAAATGAACTGATAAACCCAAAAAATCTTTCCATTCATTAACAAAAATAATAACGCCTATTCCGCTCGTGAACCCAACAATCACTGGGTCAGGGATAAATTTAATAACGTTTCCTAATTTTAAAATACCCATAAATAGTAAAATAAAACCAGCAAACAACGTTGAAATTTGTAATCCGGTTATCCCATATTTGGCCGTTATACCAGCAAGAATGACAACAAAAGCACCTGTTGGTCCTGCAATTTGTACGCGACTACCCCCGAATAATCCAACAATTAAACCCGCAATAATTGCAGTATACAAACCCTCTGCAGGTTGTACGCCAGAAGCAATTGCAAAGGCCATGGATAAAGGAAGAGCCACCACGCCAACAACTAATCCCGCAGTGAGGTTGGGTAGCCAATTGTTTGATTTAAGCAGACCAGCGCGATAGGCTTCAATTATTGCGATCATTTTCTTTCTCAGTTGTAACTAGCTTCTTGGAGCCCATATTGAAACGATAATTGCGAATTTTATATTATAGCGGTATACGAGTCACTCTTTTTTTAAAACCTAACCCTTATTATTTCTAGCGAGAAAAAATTAAATGAGAAATCTATTATCGAAAACGATAAGCATAATTAGAGTGAATTTATATTAACTTGTATGTAATGATATGCATTGTATACGACCCCATTGTATAATTACATTTTAACTTTCCCCCCATGGAGGATTTATGAACAACTGCTTGAAAAAAAGTTTGTTAGGTTTAGGAATTGCTTTGATTAGTGCCACGTCTTTATTGACAGGGTGCAATACGATTCAAGGTACCGCGTACGGAGCTAAAAAAGATTTTCAAACGGTAACTGGCTCACATAAATCAAAGAAACATCATAAGGGAACGCATCATAAAACCAAAGCTCCCCATCATAAAAAAGCGCCAAAAAATACTGCTAAAAAATCTGCAGAAAAAATGAACACCCAACCCACTCCTGCACAAAACCCTGGTGGCAATCAATAAAACGTTATTAATTACGGTGCCTTGAGAAAGCTATAGGGTGGGCACGCTTCGCTTTGCCCACCCTATATCTAAACTCGACAGTTAAACTGTTTCAAATTTTAAGTTGTCATAAACAGGAAATTTGTGACAAAGCGCTAACGCTTTTTCACGCACTGCGGTAATGGTATTTTCGTTATGAATATCATCTAAAATATCACATACCCAATTTGCTAACATTTCACATTCTTTTTCTTTGAAACCACGTGTGGTAACGGCAGGTGTTCCTAGACGTAAACCACTGGTAACAAAAGGTGATTGTGGATCATTCGGTACAGCATTTTTATTGACTGTGATATTGGCACGACCTAATGCAGCATCCGCATCTTTGCCAGTAATCTTCTTATCAATCAAATCCATTAAAAATAAATGATTATCTGTGCCACCACTCACAATTTTATAGCCACGATGAAAGAATAATACTCGCCATCTTACGAGCATTATTTAAAATTTGTTGCTGATACTCTTTAAAATCCGGTTGCAGCGCTTCTAAGAATGCAACGGCTTTAGCAGCAATCACATGCATCAACGGACCACCTTGTGCTCCGGGAAAAACTGCCGAATTTAATTTCTTTTCTAATTCAGGATTCGCTTTCGCTAAAATTAAACCGCCACGTGGACCACGCAAAGTTTTATGTGTAGTTGAAGTAGTAACATCTGCAATATTGCACGGGAGAAGGATAAAGTCCAACCGCAATTAAACCTGCAACATGCGCAATATCCGCCATGAAATAAGCGCCAATACTATCAGCAATATTTCGTAAACGTTGCCAATCGACAATGCGTGAATAAGCAGAAAATCCTGAAACAATTAATTTTGGCTTATGTTCTTTTGCTAACTGTTCAACTTGCGTCATAATCAATTAATCCGGTTTCAGGATCTAATACCATACGAAAAAAATTGATAAAGTTTTCCAGAAAAATTCACCGGTGAACCATGCGTCAAATGACCACCATGAGCAAGACTCATCCCTAATACTGTGTCACCTGGGTTAATCATCGCAGCATAAGCAGCAGCATTCGCTTGCGAACCAGAATGCGGTTGCACATTTGCATAATCTGCACCAAATAATTTTTTAACGCGCTCAATCGCTAATTGTTCGGCAATATCGACAAATTCACAGCCACCGTAATAACGCTTGCCAGGATAACCTTCGGCATATTTATTGGTGAGTACAGAGCCTTGTGCTTCCAGTACGCGTGGGCTGACATAGTTTTCTGAGGCAATTAATTCAATATGATCTTCTTGGCGGCGTTGTTCATCTTTGATAACACCCCAAATAGCTGGATCAAAATCACGTAAAGAAATATTTTTAAACATAGGCTCTAGTCACTCCCTGGGATTGGAATTTTCCAAAATTGCTTGTGCTTGTTTTTCTCGATATTTTTTAATTGCCTCACGATATTCAGGATGTTTTACACTCAAAATACTAGCTGCAAACAAACCTGCATTAACCGCACCTGGTTTTCCAATCGCCATGGTGGCGACAGGAATTCCACCTGGCATTTGGACTATAGATAATAAAGAATCCAAGCCATTTAATGCTTGCGAAGGCATGGGTACACCAATGACAGGTAATAATGTTTTTGCTGCGATAACACCAGGTAAATGTGCTGCGCCACCGGCTGCACCAATAATCACTTCCACGCCGCGTTTTTCTGCGGTTTCAACATATTCGAACAAGGCATCTGGTGTGCGATGAGCAGACAATACACGCGCTTCATACGGTATTTTTAATGCGTCTAAGGTTAATCCTGCATGTTCCATGGTAGGCCAATCGGATTTAGAACCCATGAGAATGCTAACGAGAATTTTAGTCATAATGATCTACCCTCTAATGTTTAAAACAACGTTTACCCGTAAACACCATTGCGATACCATGTTCATCACAAGCAGCAATCACTTCTGTATCACGTTGTGATCCTCCCGGTTGAATGATCGCACGTATGCCAGTATTGGCAATACGATCAATACTATCACGAAATGGGAAAAATGCATCGGAAGCAAGAATGGTATTTGCTAAATTTTTTCCAGCTTTTTTAATAGCGACATCCACCGCATCCACACGCGATACTTGCCCTGCGCCTACACCGACTGTGACGTGGTTTTTGGCAATTAAAATCGCATTGGATTTGATGTGTTTTAGCACGGGCCAGGCAAATAACATAGTCGCAATTTCTTTTTCAGTGGGTTTGGCATTCGTCACAATTTTAAAATCTTGATAGTCAATCGCACTCAAATCTTTATCTTGAATTAACAAACCACCTTCAATAAATTTAAATTCCTGCAGAGTTGCCGAAGTTGTATCCTGCAACTCCAACACTCGTAAATTGGGCTTGCTTGCTAAGATAGCCAAAGCTTCAGCGGAATAACTCGGAGCAATGAGCACTTCAATAAAAACCTTGGCAATAGCTTCTGCAATTGCTTTATCGCAAGGTCGATTAAGCGCAACGATACCACCGAATGCAGAAAGCGCATCCGCATGAAACGCATGTTGAAATGCATCAGCAATATTATCCGCAGTTGCAACACCACAAGGATTAGCATGTTTCACAACCACACACGCTGGTTGTGTGAATTCACGCATACAAGCAACTGCTGCATCCGCATCCGCAATATTGTTATATGATAATTCTTTTCCTTGATGCAGTTTGGCAGACAAGATTCCAGAATTCGTTGATGAAAATCGATATGCACATGCTGCTTGATGTGGATTCTCACCGTAACGAAGCTCAGAGTATCTTTCTAAGTGAAAATGTAATTTTTCTGGAAACGCTACATCAGCATTACGTGATAAATAACTAAATATCACTGCATCATAGTGCGCAGTATGTTCAAAGGCTTTAATAGCAAGTTGTTTACGCGTTGCAAAACTCAAGCCTTTTTGAGCATGTAACTCATCAATTATTTTTTGATAATCTTTTGGATCAACAGCCACACCCGTCCAGCCCATATTTTTTGCCGCTGAGCGAATCATGGTTGGGCCTCCAATATCAATGTTTTCAATCGCGTCATCCAATGTTGCGACGGGATTTTTAATTGTTTCTGCGAATGGATATAAATTCACAACTACCAAATCAATCCAGTTAATTTGCTGTTCTTTTGCAACTTGCGCATGTTTATCGCGCAACCCCAAAATTCCGCCGTGCACTTTAGGATGCAATGTTTTCAAGCGTCCATCCATAATTTCAGGAAATCCTGTGACTTCGGAAACATCTCGCACTGGGATGTTTGCTTCGCGTAATAATTTACTTGTACCACCCGTCGAAATAATTTCAATATTTAATTCTGCAAGACTGTGAGCAAATTCAATCAATCCTGTTTTATCAGAAACTGAAATTAATGCGCGTTTAATGTGTGTGTTTGTTTGGTTCATTCTAAGCTGCTGCTCCTTCATTATAATCACCCGACAAAAGAACCACCAATCCTTTTTCTGCAACAAGATTAAGTAATCTTAGTGATGTCCCTCTCGGATGTTTTTCACCCTGCTCCCATTGTCTTACTGTAGATAGAGTCGTATTTAAAAATTTTGCAAAAACAGGTTGGCTCACTTTTTCACGCAGACGAATGCCTTTAATCTCATTAGCAGAAAGGTCTTTTACAGGCGGCAAGCATAACTCATCAAATTCTCTCATGGTGGTAGCATCAATAATATGGGCATCGTATAAGCCTTTTGCTGTTTCATGGGCAACTTCCAATATACTCGGATGTTTCTCTTTTTTTACTCTACTCATGACTAACCTCGTATAAATCACCATTAATAATCATTTCTTTTAACTCACTGTCAGGTGCATTTAATAAACTTTGAGCTAATTTTTTAAGTGTCTTTTCCTCTTGTTCATTTATGTTGTCGCTCTGGCTCTTCGGAAATCCATAAACAAAAATAGTTCTATGTCCTTTTTGAAAAACCACTATAGTTCTAAATCCGCCACGCTTTCCCTGCCCTTTGCGCGCCACACGCTTTTTAACTAGACTCCCACCTAAATTGGCATCAGTCAGCCCATGGTCAATTTCCTTGGCGGCTTTCATAAGAGTCGAGTCATTTAAACCTTCAGACTTAGCCCATTTGAAAAACATTTTGTTTTTAAAGATTCTCATTTATCTCTTTTTTATAAGTATATCACTTAGTGGTGTATTTTTCAATACTCTCTTTTTCAAACCTTTAACCCGTGCTATCTGTAGATACCTGCTTTCTTAAATTGCTTCTCTTGATCCCCGTGATATTCATTGATGAGCCCTAATAGAACTGCTGGCAAATGGCTTACATTAGAAATACATTCAGGTACAAGCTGTTTTTCTGCATGTGTTAATATATCATTTAGAAATTCAGTATAACTTACGCGCAGAGGGTTACAAAATTTAGTAGCATTATTATCACAAAATTTTGAATCAATTCCTGCGTAAAGAAACGTTTTTAAAGAATCATAATCTTCATTTCCTTCTTTAATTGATTCTTTTAGCGCCAGAATAAGATCCGTGTTGCATTTTGCTTCAGTTATGCTTTTTTGGAATTTATTAGCGCGATTTCTACCTGCGGTACGAAAAAATTTATTTTGTATCTCACTCAAATAGTCTTCCACAGATTCCTCTAATGACATTTTGAATTTATCAAAATTCGAAAGAATTTTATTTACTGATTCTTCTATAAAAATCTCATAGTGGGATCTTGCATTAGCTATAGCTTTAGCTCTAGTTTTCGCGCGCAATCCTGCAGCCCTCATTATCTCGCCCTGAAGACTTATTTTTTGTCCTAAAGATAAAGAACTTGAACCACTACTAAAAAACATAACTATTCCTCCTCGGTTATTATGCTTTAATATAGATTAATTTAGAATTTTTTGTAAGTACGCACATATTTGTGATATAGTATCAAATTATATACTTAGTATTTCAAGAGGTCACTGATGAAAACAAAAGGAAAACGTCGTATCAATAACTGTCATTATGGGTGCGCTGTTGAAGCAGCGTTTGATGTCATCGGCAATAAATGGAAAGGAGTTATCTTATTTCATTTACTTGAAGGCAAAAAACGTTTTAACGAACTTCGTAAATTGATTCCAAGTGTAACTCAAAGAATGTTAACGCTACAACTGCGTGAATTAGAAAAAGATAGAGTAATTTCTCGTAAAATTTATCCAGAAATACCACCAAAAGTTGAGTATTCATTAACCTCTTCTGGTACGGAGCTAAAGCCACTCTTGCTTTCGCTACGAGAATGGGGCGCTCGTGTTATGCAAAAAAATATCAAATCGTAATTTTAAATAGGAATCGGGTCTTATTATCAACTTCTTCTGTGGAACATAGCGTACAGCCAAAACCTGTTTTTTATACCTGTTGCTAAACGTACATAATAAACGTGTGAAACAAAAAATATCACTAGAAAATCTTTATTTTTTAGACTATACTCCGAAAAATACGGTAATTTTCGGAGCATGGTCTTTTTTATGATTGAAATTCAGCGTTTATTACAATTGCCCCCTCAAGCCCATACTTTGCTTTTTGGGGCAAGGAATACTGGAAAAAGCACGCTAGTGACTAAAATCTATCCGCCTCAATCCAGCTTATTAATTGACTTACTTGATAACAATGAAGAAGAACGCTTTGCAAAAGATCCAGAAGCCTTGAGCCAAATTGTTGCGGCGCTTCCTGACAGCACGACACACATTATCATTGATGAAATTCAAAAAAATCCTCGTTTATTAAATGTTGTGCAGCGTCTCATGAAGAAAAAAAATAAATTTTTTGTGATGACAGGATCCAGTGCTCGCAAGCTAAAACAGGGGTCTGCTAATTTACTTGCAGGACGTGCATTTGTTTATCATTTATTTCCGTTTACTTCTATCGAATTAGGCAGTTATTTCAATCTGGATGAGGCATTACGGTGGGGAACGTTGCCAGAAATTTTATTATACAAAGAAGACAAGTTGCGCCAGGAGTTTTTGAATGCCTATGCGCATACTTATTTGAAAGAAGAAATTTGGGCTGAACATTTAATTAGAAAATTAGACCCATTTCGTTCTTTTCTTGAAGCAGCAGCGCAAAGCAATGGAAAAATCATTAATTTCAGCACTATTTCACGTGATGTGGGTGTCGATGATAAAACCGTCCAGACATATTATTCCATTTTGGTTGATACATTGGTTGGCTTTTTTTTAGAACCCTATCACGGGTCTTTTCGAAAACGTTTAAGCGGAAAACCCAAGTTTTATTTCTTTGATACTGGCGTGGTTCGTGCTTTGGCTAAATTAACGAGCGTTCCTCTTGTGTCTCAAACAAATGGTTATGGAAATGCCTTTGAACATTTTATTATTTTAGAGTGCATGCGGTTAGCAGACTATTATCGTTGCGATTTCCGTTTTTCTTATTTGCGTACAACCAGTGATGCAGAAATTGATTTGATTGTCGAACGTCCTGGTAAACCTTTATTGTGTATAGAAATTAAGAGCTCAACCGATGTGCAAACATCCGATATCAGTGTTTTTCAGCGTTTGTGCAACGATATTCCTGATTGTGAAGGCGTTTGTTTTTCGAATGATAAATATGCCAAGGTACTAGGAAATGTGACTGTTTATCCTTGGCAGGCAGGATTAAGAAAATTTTTCGTGCCTTATTGATTACCCTTGAAGCGATTAATCACTTCAACCAACGTCTCCCCTTCCAACTCTTGCACTCTCTTCTTTAAACTTTCAACGGTATCATTCAATAATACAGCGCATTTTTTCTGAAGAATAATCGGCCCTGCGTCCACTTCTTCTGTCACATAATGCACGGTACAGCCCGTCTCTTTCACGCCGGATGCTAAAACAGCTTGGTGTACATCTTGATCCATGCCGCCAGCAAACGCCGGCAACAAAGAAGGATGCACATTAATAATTTTGTTACGCCATTCTGCAACAAATTCACTGGATAAAATACGCATATACCCAATCAACACTACAAAATCCACATCAGCAGCGCGCAGAAGAGATGAAATTTTTTTATCATACTCTGCACGTTTCAAATTGATTGGATCTACAAATTGTGCGCGCAACCCATTGGCACGCGCTCGTTCTAAAATCATTGCGTCCATTTTATTACTAATAACTATTGCAATGTTTGCTGCTAAGTGTTGTTTTTGAATAGCAGCAATCAATGCCAACATATCTGTGCCACGCGTTGAACCCAGAATACCAAGACGAATACTCATAGGGCTGCGTATTCTCTGTGTCGTAAATTTTGCATTTGCTGAATGCGCCGGTTAATCAATTCACGCGTGCCAATATCTTCACGATGAAATAATTTTCCTTGCACGCGTTTAATTTCATTTTCTGCAATTCTTTCTGCTTCTAAAATTGTTTTAGCCACGCCAACGACAGCAACTGCTCGCGAACCTGTTGCATAAAGTGTTTCGCCAATTTGATTAACAGCTGCCAAATAAAGTTGCTCCGGATGTTGAACACGTGAAACATCAATCACTGAATTTTTGACGGGATGATCGGGATAACCTTCAGGCACTGCATATTTACAAACGGTTGCCATGTTAGCAAACCGCACTTTATCTTGCGACAATTTACCCTGCACCATAGCATGACAAATTTCGACAAAATCGCTTTCTAAAATGGCTAACACATTCATCGCTTCGGGATCGCCAAAGCGCGCATTAAATTCAATTAATTACACACCATCTTTTGTCGCGATAAAACTACCATACAAAATACCTATATATCTTTCACGATACTTGGCTGTTAAAGCAGTGAATTATAGATTCATTAATATGTTGTGCTTTTTCAATGTCCATTTCTGTTAAAAATGGCAAGCGATGATTAGCATCGGAATAACTTCCCATCCCCCCGGTATTAGGGCCTTCATCATTTATAAATGCCCGTTTGTGATCTTGCACAACAGGCATAGGAATTAAAACATTTGCCATCACAAAAACATAATAACGAAAATTCTTGGCCAATTAATTTTTCTTCGATAACAAAAGTCTGCCCTTGTGCGTGCAATTCTTGGCAAAATTCATACGCTTCACGTAGTGAATGCAAATGATCGCCTGCGACTTTGACACCTTTACCGCCCATCAAGCCATTGGCTTTAATGACATAATCGATCTTCACCCAATTCATGCAAAAATTCTTTTACGTCTGGCTAAATCATGCAAATGACTTGATATCCGGATCCGGGTATATGATATTTTTTTATGTAAATCGCGAGCAAATGCTTTACTTGTTTCAATTTGCGCTAATTGTTTTTTTGGTCCGATAGTGGGAATGGCATGTTCCCATAATGCATCTGCCAAGCCTTTTTCCAGCGGCGCTTCAGGACCAATGATCGCTAATATCAATTTGCCATTCCTTCGCAACTTTGACAATATCATCACATGCGAGCAATATCACCCATCACAATATTGTGTAGTAATTGTTTAATGCCGGGATTAATGGCTGTGCCATAACAAAAAATATGTGGCTGTTGCGGCGAACGATGCAAGGCTTTTGCAATAGCATGTTCACGTGCGCCTGAACCAACAATTAAAATATTCATTGCTCACCTCGCTCACCCATCACGTTGGCGATGCTAATTTCTTTGATTTTTGTTCATCTAATATTGCCTGTGATATAATCGTCCATCCATACACGCCATGCAAGGTTGTTCAATATGATGATCGCCACGACGCGTAACTGCTTCAACCAAATCTTCCTAGTTCTGATACAATAATTTATCCACGCCAAGATATTCGCGAATTTCTTCCACTGTGTTATGCGCTGCAATTAATTCATCGCGTGAAGGCATATCAATACCATAAAAACAGGGATTTTTAATCGGTGGACAGGTGGAAACAAAATAAATTTCTTTCGCACCAAATTCACGTACCATTTTAACAATTTCACGCGAGTGGTGCCGCGCACAATACTGTCATCCACAATTAACACTTTTTTATTTTCAATTTCGGTTTTTTGCGGCGTTAATTTATAGCGCACGCTGCGAGCTGCGTTCTTTACCATCAGGCATAATAAAGGTGCGGCCAATAAAAGGATTTTTATATAAACCTTCGGAATAACGCACACCAATTCATGTGCAAAAGATAAAGCAGCCGTATTGGAGGTAAACGGCGCGGGAATAACGACATCGGGAATATATCAGGATAAGTTTCTTTCCAACGCCGTGCTAGATTTTGTCCCATGCGCAAACGTGAACGATAAACACTGACGTTATTTAACGTAGAATCCGGACGTGCAAAATAAACATATTCAAAAATACAAGGTCTAAATTCGTTTTTGCTCAACGATCTCGACGAAATAATTTACCTGCGTGATTAACATAAACGACTTCACCCGGTTGCAAATCTCCTACTGGCTCAAAACCCAAGGCATAAAACATGGTATGTTTCAGAAGCAAAAATATAATCTTTCGTGCCATCTGCATTGTTGCGCTCACCCATCACTAAAGGGCGAATACCATGCGGATCACGGAAAGCAACCAAGCCCTTGCCAATAATGACACTGACAGCGGAATAAGAACCTTCGCACACGTGCATAAATATTTTTCACCGATTGCACAAATGCTTAGTAAAAAATCGCGTCGTCATCGTCATGCTACATATTCACCTTGATCGATACCATCTGCCAATAAATGTAATAATACTTCTGAATCAAGAGATGAATTTAAATGTCTATGTTTTTGATGCGTGATTTCATCTGCTAATTCTTGGTAATTAACTAAATTGCCATTATGAGCTAAAGCGATTCCGCGCGGACTGCCAATCCATAAGGGTTGTACATCAGCAATCGTTATAACCGCCAGCAGTTGGATAGCGTGTATGACCAATACCTATATTGCCATTGAGTTGCAAAACATCATCCGGAGTAAAGATTTCACGCACCAAACCTAAGCCATGTTTAGCATAAAATCGTTCGTCTGCAGGTGAAAATACCCGCAGCATCTTGGCCACGATGTTGCAGATGAATCAAGCTATCGTAAAGTTCCGCTGCGACGGTTGCGTGACTATAAATACCGACAATTCCGCACATGGTGGCCTGTTTGAATGGTGGACACGCTAACGCTTTGTCCACCCTACATACTCGCAAATACCCAGCAAGATGACGCATTATTCTATCCACGTGCTGGGCATTGCTGAGTTTGAAAAATTAAATTTATTTCCTGTAATCATTTCATAAAGTTGAATATAACGCGAAGCCAACTTAACAATTAATTCTGCGGTGCTTCGGGTAGTACTTCATCTTTGTAAGGATCACAATTTTCGGCAAACCATAAGCGTAAAAATTCTTTATCGATATTTTCGGGTTCTAATTGCTTAGCAAAACGTTCTGCGTAACTGTCGGCTAACCAATAACGACTTGAGTCAGGCGTATGAATTTCATCCACCAAAATAATTTTGCCATCTGCATCTTTGCCAAATTCATATTTGGTATCCACTAAAATCAAACCATGTTTTGCAGCTATTTCAACACCAAATTGATAAAGATTGCAATGGCAGCATGTAGCTGGCTTCGTCCCAATCTGCTTGAGTCATCAAGCCTTCAGCAATAATTTCTGCGGGACTAATAGGTCTATCATGTTTTTTTTCTTTGGTGGTCGGCGTTAACACAGGTTTTGCTAATTTTTGATTTTTACGCAAGCCTTCAGGCAAAGCATTGCCGCAATAATTGCGCACGCCATTTTTATATTGCGTCCACAAGTGCGGTGCTTGTTGTTCCAGTAATATAACCGCGCACGACAAATTCAATCGGGAAATACTTTGCATTTTTTAGCAATGATGACATTCGGATCAGGAATAGCAATCAAATGATTTGGAATAATATGCTCGGTTTGTTCAAACCACCAAGCACTAGTTAAATTCAACACTTGTCCTTTGTAAGGCACCGACAGCCAGACGCGATCAAAAGCACTCAGCCTATCCGTCGTGATCAAAATCAGTTTATCACCCAAGATCATAAGTATCACGCACTTTACCTTGGTATTTTTTACCGGAGGAAATATTAGTTTCCGTTAAACAAAAAGGCAAAGCTTGTTGAATTTGATCTGAGTAATCTTTAATAGTGGTAGCAGTCATGGGCATATGGGATTAAATAATAATATGAGGTTAATAAAGAATCCGTTATGTCGGTTATATTCTTCCTTCGCTGTAAATGCCACAAAATACCATGTCGTAATGCGCGAACACCTTTAATTGCAAAATGATCTTCAGCATTTGTTAATTTTTGCTGACCAATCATATCTTCTTTGGCACGAACTAAAAACGACACTTGCTTGGCAGTTTGATCAGGCAGGATTTAACTACTTTTCTTTACGTTCATTAAATAACACACCGCTTTTTTTAATTTCCTGCTAAGCGTCTCGTTGAATCACATTCAATTTCCCAATGAATTTGGCGCTTCACTGTTGACGGGCAAATCTATCTTGTCGTAACGTATTTTGCACGGACAATGCGTGATTATCAGTAATAATTAATTCAACAGACACATTGCATGCCGCTGTGTCGCGCTTGATATCGTTGAAGCTGTTTGCGGACGCGTGGATAATAATGCAGTGGACGGCATTTGTTCATATGACCTTCGGCAATATAATCACGCATGGATTGAAAAATAGCATCGCCATTTGTCGTGCGCTCAGGATGCGGCATCATCGCCATGACATTGCCCGCTTTATTTGAAATAGCGGCGATATTATCCATATGAACCATTTGGATTAATCGGAAATTATCGATGATGTTGCCTTGCTGCATCACAATATTGAAATACATTTAAACCTTGTGCTTCGATTTCTTGCAATAAAGCCGGCGGACATAACAAAACGACCTTCGCCATGCGCAACTGGAACATGTAAAATATCTTTTGGTGTGAAATGGCGAGTGAACGCATTGCGTTGATAATTATCGGACAAACGCATATTGATCCAAGCATTATAATAACCCGTGCCCAAAACTTTGCCGTGCTGCAATGCGTTTATTTTCCGTTAGCACCATGCCCAATTTATTATTTTCAAGTCCGGCACTAAACCCGTTTCCACCAAAATTTGCGCGCCATTGCAAATACCTAAAATCGGGTTTGCCTTTTTCACTTTGCTGCTTGATTTCTTGCATAATGGGATCTAGCGCCGCAATGATTCCGGCACGAGAACGATCTTCATAAGAAAAACCACCGACAATAATATAGCCAGCCAATTCAGCGTAATTTTTCTTTGCGATTCATTCCATAAAAATTCAACCGGCTCCATACCTGCACGTTTGACCGCAAGCATGGTTTCGCGTTCACAATTGGAACCTGGAAATTGAACGATAGCAATGCGCATAAGATTAACTACTTCTTGATCGCCATTAACAACATGACCAATTTCATAAAGAGGAAATGCAGGAAATTTTTTAACGCTGCTTCACGCATTGTCGGTAACTACTCTGCGGCGCACAATCATCACCAAACCCACACCCATATTAAACGTGCGATACATTTCATTATCGTCTAAGCTGTCCAAGTTGCGCAACACATGAAAAAACGGCTTGTTGCGGCCAAGCATCTTTTGTTAATTTCACCGCGCAATCCGTCGGCAAAATACGCGGAATATTTTCTAATAAACCACCGCCGGTAATATGCGCCATGCCTTTAATGGCGACATTTTGTTGCAATAAATGTAAAACGGGTCGCGTGTAATTAATATGGGGTTCTAATAATACTTCACCTAATGATTGCGTTTAATTCTGGCAAATGGGAATCGACATGATAATTTCCCGACTTCAAAAAATAATTTGCGCGCGAGTGAATAGCCATTGGTGTGCAAGCCACTGGAAGTAAATGCCAACACCACATCACCGGCAACAATATCTTTACCCAATGATGGCTTTATCTTTTTCAACCACACCGGTGATCACACCGACTAAATCATGTTCTCCAGGCAAATACGTGCCTGGCATTTCTGCGGTTTCACCCCCACCAGTGAAATATCATTTTCGCGACAAGCTTTAACCATGCCTGAAACAATTTGTTCGATGATTTCAGGATTTAATTTATCATTGGCAATATAATCTAAGAACGTCAGTGGTTTTGCGCCCAGCACAATAATATCATTCGTCGTCGCACTGACAAGATCGATGCCGATCGTGTCAAATTTTTGCATCATGCGTGCAACCATCATTTTGGTGCCAACACCATCAATGCTTTGCACTAACACAGGATGTTTATATTCACGCAATGCATCGGTTTTAAATCATACATCGCACCAAAACTGCCAATGCCGGTTAATACTGCTGGTGAAAAAGTACTTTCCACCGACTTTTTTAATGCGCTTAACTGCTTCATTGCCAGCATGCAATATCAACACCTGCAGCTTTATAATCGACACTGTCATTATAATAACCTCTCTCGTAAGCCATTTTCCCAAGCGGTTTTTGCGTCACTGCAATGGGTAAATCAATACATTATTCATTTGTAAACGTGGCTATTTGGGTTGTTTCACCAATAGTAAAAATGGAACTTGATGAGCGAGCAAAAATTTTTTGCACTGCATTTAATTTATCACGTGCACACTTCTAAAATAAATCCGCCGTTTCGCTAAATAATTTTTTCTCATGTGGCTAATTCACCAGGGATATCAACTTTACACCCAATTTGATTTTTAAAACTCATTTCAGCGAGCGCAACAGCAACACCGCCTTCTGAAATATCATGTGCTGATAAAACTAAACCTTGTTGAATCGCGGCGTGTCACCGCATGAATTTCCCGGCAAATGTTGTTAAATCGGGTTTAGGCAAATTGGCGCCTAATTCATCATGCAATTCATAATAAACACTGCCGCCACATTCATCTTTACGTTCACCAATTAAAACAGTAGATGAATCCGGCTTTTTGAAATGCATACGTAATGGCTTTATGCACATCCGGCATAGCTACCCAAACAACTAATCATGGGACTGCGTGGAATCGCGCCGTGTTTGGATTCATTATACAAGAGACACATTGCCGGAAATAATCGGCAGTGTTGCGCCAGGATGATCTTTTAAGCCTACGGCACGCAAGCATCAGCAATACCGCGCACCGATTCAGTACAAATCCCCATTTGTTCGGGTTTTTCTGGATTACCAAAACATAAACAATCGGTTAAAGCAAGCGGCATTGCGCCCACAGCAGCCACATTACGCACTGATTCAACTACGGCATTCACCGCACCCCAATAAGCATCAATTTTGTTATAACGCGGATTTTGATCTAGCGATAAGGCAATGCCAACTTGGCGAATTTCTTCTGGATATTTATCTTCATTAAAGGTTGCATGACACCCGCATCGGCCCAACCCGCTTCAATAACGGTGCGACCTTGCACTTGTTTATCATACATTTCAAAAATGGGTGCACGTGAGGCAATATTTTCATGCGCTAACAATGTAATAATACAGCATTAAAATCGTTGGCGCGGCAAGATTGGGTTCAGATAATTTTTTTTTTGCAGACATGTAAGGACGATCGTATACAATACCTTTCGTCACATCGTACGCATTGGCACGCACGAATTCTTTGCCATGATAATTCACGACATATAAACCATCGTTGCGAATTTTGCCAATGACTGCTGGCACGCGCACCTGCAGAAACATTGCGGCAATGCAAAAGTTTCATTGTAATGTGTCAAAATTGTATCCACTAAATCTGGTGGCACAACCCACATAAAACGTTCTTGGGTTTCTGAACATAAAATCACAGCAGGCATATAAATCTGTCCATGCTGGTGGGCACTTGTTCAAGATCAATTTCCGCGCCATAACCACCGGCTTCGGCAAATTCCACACTGGCGCAAGCAACACCGCCCGCGCCTAAATCTTTAAATCCGACTTTATCAATGAGATTTTTTTCTCGCAGCAATTGTAAATAAAGCATAATTGGCTTTGAGTAAATGGCGTTGTAAAAACGCATTGGGTTCTTGCACCGCGCCTTTGTTTTTTTCTTTGTGTTCTTCGACGCAAGTCTGTGGAAGCAAAGCTCGCGCCACCAAAACCACTATTATCAGTCGGTTTGCCGACTAAAATAAACACATAATCGTCTGCATTTGCGGGTGCATAGGAATGAATCACATGGTCTTCACGCACAATGCCTAAGGTCACTACCGTCACTAGGCAATTTTCGTTATAAGCCGGATCATAATAAACATCGCCCGCAATATTCGGTATGCCAAGGGGATTGCCATAACCCGCGATACCGCTACGACGCCTTCCTGAATCCAATGGTGTTTTTGCTCGATTGATATCACCAAAACGCAAACTATCGGCAACGGCAATCACTTCTGCACCCATGCAGCATACATCGCGCACATTGCCACCCACGCCCGTCGCTGCGCCTTCATAAGGCACAATTTGCGAAGGATGATTATGCGATTCATGGCTGATGACAATCCCATAGCGCATGCCTTGATTATCCGTTGCGACAGCGACAATGCCCGCGTCTTCTTTGGCCCCAAAATAACATGCGGGCCATCGGTCACTAAATTTTTAAGTGTTTGCGGCTGCTTTTATAAGAGCAATGCTCGGAACCTTGGATGGACCATAAGACCAGTTCAGCCAAGGTCGGCGGACGTTTTAAAATGGTATTTTGAATCGTGAGAGCTTCATCGACTGTCAGTACAAGATTGTACTTTTGTAACAATGACTTAACTTCTTCGCGCGACAAACCAGTAAAATCAAAAGTTTCTTTGTTCTGGGTTGTCAGCATTCGAGCGTTCCGCGATAAAAACTGTTCAATATTGAGGGCGCTAAGGATACCATAAAAACAGGTGACGTCCAAAAATAACTTTTTACTTTCATAAAGTACTGAGTTCACTATAGGAATTTTATTTTAGAAACACTAATGAAGGAGAATGAAAATGCGTGAACAAAAATGTTCTTTGGTCGGAGCCATGAAAACACTGTTTTTTGGGATTGGGCTGCTTAGCACCCAAATCATCCCAGCGGCTAGCAAAGCTCTTACTCTGACTAACCTTACTCGTGGATCTAGAGTGACATTTTTCGATCCAGCATGCCGAAACAAAGCCACTATAGAAGTAACCGGGGACTCCATAGGTAATTTAAATTATCCATCTCAGCCAAATGCTTGCCTCACAGGAAGTGGTGTCATTTATGATGCTTGTACTGGCGAGGAAGTAGACAATATAAGTGAGGCAATAACAAAAGGTACAATTAAAATAGAAGTGAACCTCAATGCAGAGTTTAAGGCAGACGACCATCGAAATCGAACCATTCTTGACACGGGTAAAAATTATGTGATGACTATTCCCAAAGGCCTTCAAATCCGGATTAACTGTGAAAATAAAATAACATTATCACTAAACCTTAAAATAGAAGCTCAAAATAGAGCGGACCTTAATTATATATTGATTACAGATATAGGGAAGATCATAAATATAAATACCGGTAAAGCACTCGGACAGTTAAAGCATGATGAATTTAGCGTCGAGCCTGTACAAACAGCAAAAGAATCCCGCAGCTTTAAGCTTTAGAACCGTAGAGCCGTAGGTGGACAAAGCGTGTCCACCTACCATATTTGCAGCCGACCACATTAATTTTCATAAAATAATGCTAAATTTCATGATATAATAAGTATTATCCATTAATTTAGTTATTTTTCACAAAAAATGTCAAGAAATAATCGTTTTTCACAGATTGTAAGCGTTTTTCATAATCGGCACCTTCCAGAGCGCGAGGTACTGCTAGCAGGTTACTCCGCGTTAATAAAGGCCTATGACCTGAAAGTACCTATCCCGGATATGCTCTTTGCAATTAGCCATAAGCACAAAAAATATCAACAGAATGGCTGGATGATGCTTAGCCCACGTTACACGCCACAGAACTCTCTATATAGTCATCTCACCTTTGCATTAAAGTATGAAGGCGTTAATTTATCTATTCTGAAAGAATTATTTAACACCATTTCATCCCAAGAAATTATCGACATTGTTAAACTTGAACCTACAGGATCTTATAGCCGCAGAATTTGGTTTTTGTATGAATGGCTGCAAGACACCCAGTTAAATTTACCCGATGCTACTAAAGGCAATCGAGTGGATATTTTAGACGTTAGAATTCAATATCCTGGACCATCAAGACCTTCCAAAAGACACCGTGTCAGAAATAATTTACCAGGGAATCCAATGTTTTGTCCTACTATTCGTAAGACACCTCTTCTTACTCAATTTCTTGAAATGAATCTAGGCAAGCGTGCCCGAGCGCTGCTTGGCTCTATACATCCTGATGTTCTCCTGCGGGCAGCAGCATTTATGTTATTAAAAGATTCAAAAGCTTCTTATGCCATCGAAGGTGAAAGCCCTCCGCAAACACGAGCAGAAAGATGGGGCCATGCCATTGGCCAAGCAGGAAGTCATGAACTTTCGCATGATGAATTTCTTAGGCTACAAGAAATCATCATATCAGACTTTAGATTTACTCATTACGGTTATCGCAATGAAGGCGGGTTTATTGGCGAACACGAAAGATCAACAGGGCTGCCTATTCCTGACCATATATCCGCTCGTCCGCAGGATATATTTTCACTTATCGATGGTCTCATCAATACACATTTACTTCTTAAAGAAAGTGATTTCGACCCTATTTTAGCAGCCAGTATTATCGCTTTTGGCTTTGTTTTCATACATCCACTTGAAGATGGCAATGGACGCATTCATCGATATTTAATACACCACGTACTTGCTGAAAAAAAAATGGTATCATCCAACATCATCTTTCCTGTTTCTTCTGTTATTTTAGATCATATTGCCGAATACAGAGAAATTCTAGAGTCGTATTCACGCCCGCGTCTTCAATTAATTCATTGGCGACCCACCCACAAAGGAAATGTTGAGGTTTTAAATGAAACAATCAATCTTTACCGCTATTTCGATGCCACTAAACAAGCAGAATTTTTATATCGCTGCATACAAGAAACTATCGAAAAAACACTACCAGAAGAAGTGGATTATTTAAAAAAATATGACGCAATGAAAAATTTCATCAAAAATTATATAGACATGCCTGATAGACTGATCGATCTTTTAATCATATTCTTAACTCAAGAAAATGGAATCTTGTCAAAACGAGCGCGGCATAAGGAATTCAACTCATTAACAGAAACTGAGATTACAACGCTAGAACAAAAATATGCTGAGATTTTTGGGTTGCGAAAATTATCCTAACTTCGGTTACAATGTGACGATTAACTGGAAACAGCACTATCTTAAACGGCTAGCCCGATATTTCATACCTAACCACATGCAAATTGTTTTGACCATTTTAACTATCATGTTAAAGACGTAATTATTCAGCGGTTACCACTGACTTTTCGCGATGCTATTTATCACTAGACATTCCCCTTTATCCGTACCATAATTTGCACCTTTTCTTATTCTCAACGCGGGAGAAGCTCAGAGGAAATGACCAACAAAATTATTGAACTTCGCAATGTGTCGAAGTCAATTCACGGACAGGATATTTTGCGTGACGTTAGCCTCGAAGTATGCAATGGAGAATTCCTCACATTGCTAGGGCCTTCCGGGTGTGGCAAGACGACGTTACTGCGACTCATCTCCGGGTTTGAAGAGCCTACTAAGGGAAAAATCTTTATTAACGGCAAAGATGTCGATGGCTTGCCGCCTCATCTACGTCATGTGCACACTGTCTTCCAAAGCTATGCCTTGTTTCCACACATGACTGTCATTGAAAATATCGCGTTTGGGCTGCGCTGCCAAAAACTCCCCAAAAAAGAAATTGAAGAGCGTGTGGCTGAAGTGTTAAAAATTGTTAAGCTGCAGAAATTTGCAGCCCGAAAACCTGACCAGCTCAGTGGCGGACAGCAACAACGTGTTGCTATTGCCCGCGCTGTCGTGAATCGTCCCCTGGTGCTACTTTTAGATGAACCGTTAAGCTCGTTAGATTATCGCCTACGTAAAACCATGCAAATCGAATTAAAGCAATTGCAACGTAAACTAGGCATTACTTTCATTTTTGTTACCCACGACCAGGAAGAAGCTTTATCCATGTCCGATCGTGTCGTTGTCATGCATGAAGGTGGAATAGAACAAGTCGGCACGCCGCGCGAAGTGTACGAAGAACCTCAAAACCTCACCGTGGCAAGTTTTATTGGTGAAGCGAATATTTTTGATGGAGAAGTCATTGCTGTTGATGAGAAAAAAATCTCCGTTGACATACAAGGCAAATATCGAATAGTAAAAAGCGCACGTGAGTTTTCTGTTAGTCAAAAAGTACATGTGTTAATAAGACCCGAAGATTTACGCGTCTGGAGTCAAACAGAAATAGAAGATGCAAGCGATATGTTTCCTGGCATAGTTGAAGAAGTCATTTACAAAGGCATCACAGTGGACCTCATGGTACGCTTATCCAGCAATCAACTCGTTGCAGCAACTAAATTTTTTGATGAAGATGATGAGAAGCATGAATATTCTATCGGCGAGCTTGTCTGGGTAACCTGGCGTTCTGGCTGGGAGGTCATTTTATCTCATGAAACATGACAGTGCTTTTAAACTTTTTTCCTTGAGCGCCATCTGGATTTGGTTGATGATTTTTGCCTTACTGCCTTTTTGTTTAGTCACTGCAGCCAGTTTTCTCAGCCATGATGATAATAGCTTACTTAAACTTCCCCTTACCTTGGTAAATTACTTCCAATTAGGTAATACCATCTACTTAAAAATCTTCAGAGAATCTTTTTATATTGCAGGTGTTTGCACACTCATTTGCTTATTGCTGGGCTACCCATTCGCTTATATTATCGCGCGCATGGAAGGTTATTCTAAAGCCTTTATGATTTTACTCATTGTTATCCCTTTCTGGACAAGCTCACTGATTCGCACCTATTCAATGATTACCGTGCTCAAGCCTAAAGGTGTCATTAATTCTATTCTGCTCTGGTTAGGCGTCATCGATAAGCCCATACAGCTGTTATTTACTGATATAGCGGTCATGATTGGCTTAGTTTATAATTTATTGCCTTTCATGGTGCTACCTTTATTAACCAATATTGAACGTTTAGATAATCGCCTCATTGATGCAGCACGTGACTTAGGCGCGAATCGCATCACTACTTTCAGAAGAATTATTTTGCCACTCACCATGCCTGGCATTTTGTCTGGCTGTATTTTAGTGTTCTTACCGGCTATGACTATTTTCTACATCCCAGATTTAATGGGCGGCTCCAAATCCATCTTGGTAGGTAACTTAATCCAAAACCAATTCTTGATTGCTCAAAACTGGCCATTAGGTTCAGCCATCAGTATCGTGTTCACTCTCCTGCTGATTATTTTGTTACTCATTTATTGGCGTAGCACGCGCGGTAAAGAACACGGGGAATTATTATGAAGCGCTTACCTGTCGTTTCTTACCTCACGATTATTTATTTATTTTTTTATATTCCTATTTTAGTTTTAATCGCCTATTCATTTAATAATGCCCAATATTCTTTGCTTTGGCATGGTTTTTCTTTACGTTGGTACCAAGAACTCTTCAGTGACTTAGATCTCTGGATTTCCGTTTATCACTCCCTCATTCTGGGAGTCACTGCAGCAACGATTGCAATGTGTATCGGTGGATTAACTGCGATTAGCTTATATCGTTATGATTTTT
The DNA here is from genome assembly GCA_963710715.1 of uncultured Gammaproteobacteria bacterium. Lineage (GTDB taxonomy): Bacteria > Pseudomonadota > Gammaproteobacteria > DSM-16500 > DSM-16500 > CAVQBL01. The sequence continues at coordinate 66,608 of CAVQBL010000019.1, forward strand.
TTGGTCGTAAACTCTTATACGGTCTAATTTTTATTTTAATTCTATCACCTGATATCGTCATGGGTATTTCTTTGCTTATTTTATTTAGCTTAATCAAGATTCATTTAGGGTTTTGGAGCTTACTCTTAGCACATATTACATTTTGTATCCCCTTTGTCGTCGTCACCGTTTACAGCCGGATAGTGAGTTTTGACCAATATATTTTCGAGGCTGCTAAAGACCTCGGCGCTAAAGACTCGGTTATCTTAACACGCATCATTTTGCCGTTACTTTGGCCAGCATTATTCGCGGGGTGGTTGTTAAGCTTTACTTTGTCCATAGATGATGTAATTATCAGTTATTTCGTGGTGGGACCTGATTTTGAAATCCTACCGTTAAAGATTTACTCTATGGTTCGCTTAGGTGTAAAACCGGAAATTAATGCGTTATGTACAGTGACATTTGGACTGACTTTATTACTCGTCATGATTTCACAGCTGGTGTTAAGGAAAAAGCCGTGAAGCATTTGAAAACTGTTGCTCGTCATCGCGAGGCCGCGTTTCGCACTCTTCTATTCATTTTATTTTTTTTCGCCTCCCCCTTATTCGCTGCTGAAAACATTGTAAACGTTTACACTTGGTCCGGCGTCATTCCTGATTTTGCGATCAAACAGTTTGAAAAAGAAACCGGCATCAAAGTCAACTTTTCCACTTATGACAGTAATGAAATCATGTATGGCAAACTACGTGCTGGCAAAAATCCTGGGTATGATGTAGTCGAACCTTCGAGTTATTACATTGATCGTATGCGCCGCCAAGACATGTTAGAAAAACTCGACAAAACAGAGCTGCCAAACTTTAAAAATCTTAACCCAGCGTTTTTAAATCAAGCTTATGACCCCAAGAACAATTACAGTATTCCATTTATTTGGGGAATCACAGGAATTTTTGTTAATAAAAATTATATCTCTGCTAACTACCCAAGCAGTTGGTCTGAGTTGTGGGATGAAAAATACCTAAACCAATTAGTGCTGCTAGATGATCCGCGTGAAGTATTTTCCATTGCCTTACGAATACTAGGCTATTCAGTCAACGATGATAATCCAGAACATATCAAGCAAGCATTTCTCTTGCTTAAGAAGCTCATACCCAACGTTAAAATCTTCAGTAATGCATCGATTTCTATTTTAGTCGATGAAGATGCAAGCGTTGGCATGGCGTGGAATGGTGATCTCTTCAAAGCGAAAAAAGAAAATTCACAGCTCGAGTTTATTTATCCTAAAGATGGTTTTGTCATTTGGGTGGATAATTTTGCTATTCCCAAAGATGCACCGCATCGAGAAAATGCTTATAAATTTTTAAACTTTATTTTACGCGCGGATGTTGCCAAAGCCATTGCTTTAGATAATAACTTTGCTACTGCAAATTTAGCTGCACAAAAACTTTTACCCAATAATATTAAAAACAACCCCACCATTTACCCATCACTGGCTAAGATTTTGCGCCGCGGCGAGTTTCAAACGGATGTTGGGGACAAAGCGCTGGCTTTGTATGAAAAATATTGGGAACAACTAAAAATGGGAGGATAGGGAAATATCATGACTTCTTTTTTGCGATGCGTTATCGCGTTAGTAAGTCTTTGTTTAGTGTCAGCGTCATGGGCAGCAGAAAATATTGTAAATGTGTATACCTGGGCGGAAGAAATTCCTCATTTTATTATTGCCAAGTTTGAAAAAGAAACGGGTATTAAAGTGAATTACGCCACTTATGACAGCAATGAAATCATGTATGCAAAATTACGCACCGCAAGCAATGTGGGATATGATATCATTGAGCCATCGAGTTATTACATTGATCGCATGCATCATCAAGGAATGTTAGAAAAACTCGACAAAAGCAAGTTGTCTAACTATAAGCATCTTGACCCTTTCTTTCTTAACCAAGCTTACGATCCGCGCAGCAACTACAGTATTCCATTTGTCTGGGGCATTACCGGAATTTTTCTTAACAAAGGATATTTCTCATCCAATGATATTGTACAGTGGGCTGACCTCATCGACAAAAAATATAAAAACCAGCTCATGTTTTTAGATGATGCGCGAGAAGTTTTTTCCATGGCTTTACGCATGTTAGGGTATTCGATTAATGACAAAGATCCAGAGCATATCAAACAAGCGTATCTCAAATTAAAAGAGTTAATGCCCAATGTACGCTTATTTAATAGCGATGCTGTGACTTCTATTTTGATTGATGAAGATGCAACCATTGGAATGGCATGGAATGGTGACCTTTTCAAAGCGTTTGGCGAAAATTCTAAACTGCAATTTACATTCCCTAAAGATGGTTTTGAAATTTGGGTAGACAATTTTGCCATCTTAAAAAATGCACCTCATCAAGAAAATGCTTATAAATTTCTAAATTTTTTAATGCGGCCTGATATCGCAAAAGCAGTGAGTATGCATATTAAATATTCCACAGCGAATTTAACTGCAAAAAATGCTATGCCTACTGAAATTAAAAATAATCCTACGCTTTATCCTTCACAAATCGTATTAAGCCGCGGAGAATTTCAGCAAGATATTGGTGATAAGACTTTTGCTTTATTTGAAAAATATTGGGAGCAGTTGAAGATGGGGGGGTAATACACCGTCACTTATCGCCATTCTGGATTGCCACGCCTCACATAAAGCAAAGGCGTGAGGCTCGCAATGACGAGTTCTTTTTAAGAATCGTGAATAGTTATTAATTTACGTTTACTTTCATCATCACATACGGATTATACGCTTCCGTTTTAAAGCCAAATTTTTGATATAGCCCGTGAGCATCTTCAGTCATTAAAAACCAACGGAAAATACCCCGTAGTTGTGGATGCTCTAACACATATTTCATTAATGCTTTACCTACCCCTTTGCTCCTATGCTCATCATTAACAAACACATCCCAAAGGGACGCAAATTCCGTATAATCCGCAATAACTCGCGCAAAGCCAATTTGTTTACCCTCATAAAACACATTGAAACAAAGGGAATTTTCAATAATGAGAGGAAAACGTTCCGGCGGCAGCCCCGTAGAATAGCGCGATGGCAAACAGAGCAAATTATAGACATACTGCAAATCTGTCTTCTTCTTATTTGCGGTCAATATATATTCACCAAAATTGGTGTCAGGATAGGACTGTCTAAGTGTCATGATTATTTCTCATGTTTTAATGTAGGGCCTGTTGACATTTCTACTCTGCCGGCCAGAAAGCATCGATTTTCTGCGATCCGCTGCTCACATACCACCCACGTATGCTGCGCTGCGATTCTCAAAAATCGATGCTTTCTGGCTCGGCATAGCGAAATGTCAACAGTCCCTACTAGCCATACTATTTCCTTCAGTATAGAATATCCCCGTGTTTTAGCAATCAATTCTCTTTTTGGAGCCAATTATTATATGAAAAAAATATTAACATACTTTGTTATCATCTTCGTTGGAGTTAGCTTAGTAGGATGCTCAAATGTAACTAATCAAGACGTAGGAACAGTTTCGGGTGGTGTATTAGGCGGCCTCATTGGTAGCCGATTTGGTGGTGGTACAGGCCAATTACTTGCTACTGGCGCAGGTGCCGTAGTCGGTGCTTACATCGGTAACAGAATTGGTAAAACCATGGATCAGCAAGACCAAGCAAGAATGCAAGCTGCATTAGAAAGCAATCGCGCTGGTCAACCCGCTTATTGGACAAATCAAAGCACAGGTAACCGCTATACCGTTGTTCCAGTAAGAAATGTCACTGTTAACAACAATCGCTACTGCCGAGAATACCGTACGACCGCAAACATTGCAGGTAAACAGCAACAAGTTTACGGAACAGCATGCCGTCAACCCGATGGTTCTTGGAAAATAGTGAAGTAATATTCCTTTCTTTAGATCAGCGCTCGAGAGAGCGCTGATTTTTTCTCTCTCTTCCTGCTATAAAAAAGCTCGTCATTGCGAGCCTCACGCTTTAGCTTTATGTGAGGCGTGGCAATCCAGAATGGTGATAAATTCTAGGCAGTACTGGATTGCTTCGTCGCGAAGAGCACGCTCCTCGCAATGACGGAGAAGCACAATTGGACGCGGGCATGATTAGTAGTTTAGCATTATAAATAACAACCGAGGCTTACAATGCAAACGGAATTAACCCAAAAACTCACGGCCATATTACAAAAAAATTTCCAATTTCAAGAATTTCGACCTGGTCAATTAGAAGCAATCACCTTACTCATGACACAGGGTCGATTATTATGCATTCAACCAACTGGCCATGGTAAATCACTTCTATACCAATTACCTGCCGTTTTACTAAATGGCATCACACTGGTTATTTCACCGCTATTAGCTTTAATGCGTGATCAACTTACGCAATTAAAAAATCGTTTCGGAATTTCTGCTGCTAGCATCAACACAGATCAAAGTGATGAAGAAAATAACGCAGCACGCTATGCAGCCAAAACCAGCCAAATTCGCATTTTATTTATTGCACCCGAACAATTGGATCACGTAGATCGTTTCGATTTTTTGCTACGCTTACCTATTGATCTATTCGTTGTAGATGAAGCACACTGCATTTCCACTTGGGGACATGATTTTCGTCCCAGCTATCGTCAAATTATAAAATTAGCACATGCTTTAGCATTAAAAAATCCAGACTTAAAACTTTTAGGCCTCACTGCAACTGCTAACAATAAAACTGAATTGGATATTAAACAACAATTAAAAATCGATCAAAAAGCAATGATTGTGCAGCGTGAAAGCATGGACAGACCTAATATTCGACTGTCCGTCATATCTACTTCAGGAACAATCATTAAACTCGCTACATTGACATCCTTATTAAAAACATTAAATGGCAGTGGATTAATTTATTGCGCCACACGTGAAAACACTGAAATTGTTGCAGATTATTTAAGCGGACAAGGGATCAATATTGTTGCTTATCATGCCGGCATGGAAGTCCAGAAAAAACGTGAAATACAAACAGATTTTTTGCATGACAAGTATCAAGTCATTTCCGCAACCAATGCGTTGGGAATGGGAATCGACAAAGGAAATTTACGTTTTATTATTCATTTTGATTTTCCAGGATCCATCACGGCGTATTATCAAGAAGTCGGCCGTGGAGGACGTGATGGTCTTCCTGCAGAAGGTATTTTATTGTACGACCCAACTGACAGCAAAATTCAAAGATATTTTATTGAAGCCGCTCAACCCAATACTGCCGATTTTCGCGATGTCATGCATGCCGTGACAACAACTAAAACACCACCGAATTTAACTTTATTAAAACGCTTAACCGGGTTGCATCCTACTCGGCTTATAGTCGTCATTGCGGAATTAGTTGAACAAGGTTTTTTAAAAAAAATCAGCCAAAATAGAGCGCTGGTTTATCAAGTCACAAGCAAATCAGGTATTCCTAACCTGACACGCTATACTGAGCAATATAAATTAAGAAATCATGAATTAGCTGCCATGGAAAATTACGCAAAAAACTCTAGCAAATGTTTAATGTTAATTTTGCGCACTGCACTCGGTGATAAACAAGTCCATATCTGTGGTCAATGTGGAAACTGCGTCAAAACAGTTTTCAACTCTGTTCAAGATAAAAATACTATTTTCACGATCTCTTCTTGGTTAAATCGGCGAACTGTTCCAATTACCTTATCGAAAAAAAGCAAAAAAGTCACCGCTGGCATCGCCGTTTTAGATAGCAAATTACGCTCACATGATTTTGTGAATTTCATGCGAGAACGCACGAGCCAAAATAAAATGTCAGATTCACTGACTAAACTTGTGCAAGAGTGCTTAACTGATTTAATGAATCATCATAAATTAAGCTGCATTATCCCCATTCCTTCTCGAACCTGGAGCACAAGAGACAACATCGTCACTGCTCTAGCAAATTATTTAAAAATTCCCACCCTATTGAATTTACTCCATTGGGATAAGCCTCCTGAAACACGCCAAGGAGAATTATTAAATAACGATCAACGGCAGCATAATGTTGCACAGCGCATGCGCACAACTCTTGATAAAACACTACCTAAAGGAACAATTTTATTGTTTGATGATTACATTGGTTCTGGCGCTACATTGAATGAAGCTGTTAGAGTTTTGCGTGAACATGCAAAACTCGAAAATGAAATTGTGCCGTTTACGATTGCTGCTGTAAAATGGCGGCTGGGGAAGAAGGGGATGTTGTAAATATGGCCAAAACCAAAATCACTCACACCTGCCAAGCTTGCGGAGCTCAAACTCCCAAATGGTCGGGTCAATGTCTAAGTTGCAATGCTTGGAATAGCATCATTGAAGAAATTACCCAAACTGCAAGCCACCCGCGTTATCAAGGTTATGCAACAGGAGAGCCTGTTATCACCAATATGAGCGATGTTGCGCTACAAGAAGAAAGTGCTCGCATTCCTTGTGGATTAAAAGAATTAGATCGCGTGTTAGGTGGCGGATTAGTCATGGGATCGGTTGTATTAATTGGTGGTGATCCCGGAATTGGCAAATCAACCGTTTTGTTACAAACCCTCTGTCATCTTAGCCAAGAATTAAATGTTTTATATGTCACTGGTGAGGAATCATTACAACAAGTTACTTTACGTGCAAGACGTTTAGGATTACCGGAAGATAAATTAAATTTACTGACTGACACGCATGTAGAACGCATTTTAAAATTAGCTCAGAAAGAAAAACCGCGCGTGATTGTTGTCGATTCCATTCAAACCATGCATACCGATTTATTACAATCTGCTCCTGGAGCAGTGGGACAAGTACGTGAAAGCGCCGCACAACTCGTAAAATTTGCTAAACAAACGGGAACTGCCTTATTTCTCGTTGGCCATGTCACCAAAGAAGGTACGCTAGCCGGCCCACGTGTGTTAGAGCACATGGTGGATACCGTTTATATTTTGAAGGTGAACAAGACAGCCGTTATCGTGTCATTCGCGCAGTCAAAAACCGTTTCGGAGCAGTGAATGAATTAGGTATTTTTGCCATGACGGATAAAGGTTTACGTGAAGTCAGCAATCCTTCGGCGATTTTTTTATCGCGCTATGAAAACCCTGTATCGGGCAGCGTCATCGTGGCAACACGTGAAGGCAGCCGCCCCTTATTAATTGAAGTTCAAGCGTTGGTTGATCAAAGTCACATGGGCAACCCACGTCGTGTGTGTGTTGGATTAGAATCGCCGCGCCTTGCGATGTTACTTGCAGTGTTAAATCGGCATGCAGGAATTGCAACGTATGACCAAGATGTATTTGTCAATGTCGTTGGCGGTGTACGTATCACAGAAACGGGCGCTGATCTTGCATTGTTGCTCGCAGTCTTATCCAGTTTACGTAATCGTCCTGTTCCACACGATACCATTATTTTTGGCGAAATTGGTTTAGCCGGAGAAATTCGCCCTGTCCAAGGTGGACAAGAGCGTTTACGCGAAGCAGCAAAACATGGTTTTAAAAATGCCATCATCCCTCATGCAAACGCACCTAAGGGGAAAATCGATGGCATGCAAGTTTTTGCTGCGCAGTCACTGCAAAAAGCAGTAGATCATTTTAAAAATCTATTTGCCTCTTGATGATCCCATAGCAGGCTTCTCCTCTTCTGCCGCTGCTTGCACTACTGGCTTCTTTCTTGCTTCAAGCTCCTTTTTGAAACCAGTAATACCACCCTGTATTTCCCGCAAACAATCATAAAACCGATGCCCACTAAAAAGCCTATTAAATTTTGTTTTTACAAAATTATCTCTTACAACTTTTGAAAATGCAGCTAACTTTTCATTAAATTTATCCGTACCAGCTGTTTGTTCAAGCTCCTCTTTGAGTTTCGCGAGTTGCAATACAACATCTGCCCTAGTCTGATAATCACCTTTTTTTTCTGTCTGCTTTGTTGCTAAATAGCTTAACATTTCACGCATACCTGAATTAACTCTGTCCCACTGGAGACCCTCAAGCCACTTATTTCGATTATTTAGATGTTCTATCTGCTGATTAATAAGTTTTTCCGCCCACTGATGTGGATCTGTTTTTGAATCGCGCTCTGGCTGCGGGATTAGGCGCTTCATTATATCAATCAAAACTAACTTAACTTCATCTCTTTTTTTACCCAAAGCTAACCTAACTTTTTCTTCTTTTTCTTCTTGAATGCTCTTTCCTAAAGCATTAAAAGCATTTACTAAGCATTCAAGCGCTTTGACGCAACGTAAATTACTATCCACATCAGCCGCTACTACAAGTTTGTCACTCAATAGATCGTTACCAAGGCAAGAACCCATCTTAAAATTATCATCACTTGATAAAGACTAAGGATCCTTAACTCGCCAATATGCATCAAGAGCAATTCGACAGGCTGATGTTTTAGGTATAGTAACTTTATTCGACATAAAATCATCCCAGAAGAAATTTCCGATATGAGCATAAGATACGTTTTCATCTAATGGAGTGATCTTCTCAAATGGTGATGACTTTAATTTACTATCTAAATCTTCGATTTCTTTAGACGATAACCCCAAAGATGTTTTCAGCACATCATAATACTTGTGTAGTTTTTCCCCAGCTTTATAAAATAAAAGATAACGCGCCATAGACATATCTCCCCTATTCAATTAATTTTGTATCTTTGCTTATACATTAAGTATATCAAGCACACCTTAAGAAAGTATTAGCAATAGGAATGACAACGCTTCTCTACGATAAAAGTCATTGAAAAGTAATAAAATTCTGAATTAGCGGGAAAATATTTTCGAGGAAACTGGCTATGCCATCTTACTTACTTAGACGAGTAGACTGACTGACATTGCAGAATCTCTATTCAGCTTTCACGAAGGGATGACTCCGGTTTCTTTTAAGTCTCTAAAAGTAATCCTCCATCCGGAAATATTTTTAAAAAACTCAGAAATCTTATCCATTATTGCAGGGGAACAAGTAAAAAAATTATCTCGATATTTACCTGAAAAATTCTCACTCACGTAATAAGACTTTTTGATAAACCCTAAAGATTTTTTTTCAATAAACGCAACTGGCTTAGGAATGGGTATAACAAAATGATGCAACTTCTGCGCGAGACGCCATGCTTGCACAGCTCTTGATGGGCAAAAAGGTAATGTGATTTTAGGTTGATATCTTTTGACTATAAATTCACGCTCATCTAATGTTATCTTTACTGAAAGCTCTTTTTCTGCCGCATCATTAAATGCAATCTCTGGATTGCTTAAGAACCGAATAAATTCAGGGGATGCATAGCTTCTATCATATACTCCACGTGTTCGACCTTTAATTCGAGAAAAATCCGTACAATTTTCAAAAATTTTTCTTTGCCTTCTTTGCCAGCCTTTTTTATCTCGCAACGCAATTAAAGAAATCAGTTTAGCGTAATCTTCTTTTTTTAACGACCACCCGCGAAGTTGTGCATAATATTGAAATAAGGGTTCAATATACGCTCTGATTTCAAAACCCATCCTTGCGAGAAAATTGGCAAAATTAGTCATGTTCATTTCTTTAAAAAACGCGGGATCGAATTTTTCAACCATTTCACCATCAATTGTATAAATATCTTGGTCTCTTATGAGGTAATTTTTAAGATTACAACCATTTTGCTGTATTCCTACTGAATGTAGCTCAGCAAATTTAGCTATCATTAATCGCATGACGGGAAGTATCTCTTCAACATTATTTTTATTTCTCCATATTGCGTCAAATGTTTTTACATTTAATATTCTTTCATATAACACAACATAAATTCGTTTATCTTCACATGCCCCACAATAATATATTTCAGAAGTTAAAATTTTATTGTCCTGCATTAACCGAATGCCATTAGCATCTTCATCCATGCTAGATTTTCCGTGCCGCAAATTAAAAAATATTTTTGCAACCACCGGTTTATCTTGCCAAACACCAAATGCAATTAATAGATGCTCCGGCATGATGCTCACAGCTTCTTGGCCAAAAAATATTTGTTTATTGGGCAAATGCAGGTGGAATGGCGTTATGCATAAAGAGCGCGCAGAGCAAAGATTTTCAAATGTTAGGTTGATCGAGTTATTTAAATTCATTTAAATCACCATTTTATGTTTTTTATTCTATTTAACTATTCACGATTCTTATAAAAAGAACTCATCATTGCGAGCCATGCGCTCTTTATTGGGCCCCAGCTAAAAGCATGCTGGGGTAAACTCCGCAATCCAGGACAACGTTTATTTTAACGCCGCTCTGGATTGCTTCGTCGCGAAGAGCACGCTCCTCGCAATGACGGCACTACTCCTTCACCACCACCCTCACCCTCTGCGTAATCCGCGTCAGCAATTCATACGCCGTGGTTTCACTGTGCTCTGCAACCACTTCAACAGGTAAACCGGGACCCCATAATAAAACTGGATCACCGACTTTGGCTTCTGGTTGCGTACGCAAATCAACAGTTAACATATCCATAGAAACACGACCGATCAGTGGGCAATAACGACCATTCACTAAAACTGGCGCGCCATTTTTAACATGACGAGGATAACCATCGCCATAACCAATACCCACGATACCAATGCGCATATCTTCAGGACACGTATACGTTCCGCCATAACCCACTCGCGCGCCTTTAACAGCATGATGCGTAGCAATTAATTCAGAACTTAAAATCATGACGGGCTGCAAATGATGCTCAACACCTCTGTGTCCTGGAAAAGGTGACGCACCATAAAGCATAATTCCCGGTCGCACCCAATCGGCATGCGCAGAGGGCCACGCAATAATTCCTGCGGAATTTGCTAGGCTGCGCGGTCCAGTAAAATTTTTTGTTACAGAATTAAAGGTTTCAATTTGATGTAATGTCGGTGCTTTTTCAAGTGAATCTGCTTCAGCAAAATGTGTCATTAATCCAAGCGGTTTGGTAACCGCTTGGCAATGCATCAAACGCTTATAGCTTTCTCTGCATCTGCGACATCAAAACCCAAACGATGCATGCCCGTATTGATTTTCATCCACACGGGTAAAGGTTTTGTTGTCTCATGTTTTTCTAGAATATCAATTTGCTCATGGTGATGCACAACCAAAGTGAAATCATGGGCAACTGCTTTAGGTAATTCGTCTGCATTAAATAATCCTTCCATTAGGACAATTGGATTTTTTACTCCAACAAATCTGAGATGCAAACCTTCTTCCAAAGAAGCCACGCCAAATCCTTCCACTTCTTGCAATGCTAATCCAATACGCTCAATGCCATGGCCATAAGCATTAGACTTTATCATGGCTAAAACAGAACACGTCGGAGCCATTTTTCTCACTTGCTGAAGGTTATGTCGCAAGGCAGTAAAATCAATTGTAATTTGTGCTGGACGGCTCATAATGTTTAATACGCATGACGAGTAAAATTTTCAAAACACGTATATTGACCTAAGAAAGTTAAACGCACTTTACCAATGGGGCCATTACGCTGTTTAGCAATAATAATTTCTGCTGTGCCTTTATCAGGTGTATTTTCGTTATAAACTTCATCACGATAAATAAACACAATCAAGATCCGCATCTTGTTCAATTGCGCCTGATTCACGTAAATCTGACATCACCGGACGTTTATCTGCACGTTGCTCTAAACTGCGATTTAATTGCGATAAAGCAATCACAGGAACTTTTAATTCTTTCGCTAAACTTTTTAATGCACGCGAAATTTCAGAAATTTCTGCAGTTCGATTTTCATTAAATCCTGGCACTTGCATTAATTGCAAATAATCCACAACAATTAAGCCTAATTTTCCTTGTTCTTTTGCCAAACGCCTGGCACGTGCACGCAACTCTGCTGGACTTAAAGCAGGTGCATCGTCAATAAATAAAGGTGCTTCTGACAACATACTCACCGTTGAACTGATACGCGGCCAATCTTCATCGCGCAACTTACCTGTGCGAATGCGTAGCTGATCAATACGACACAAAGAGGATAGCAAACGCATCACGATCGCTTCTCCTGGCATTTCCATACTGAAAATTAATACGGGCAATTTACTTTTAATAACGACATGTTCAGCAATATTCATTGCATAGGTGGTTTTACCCATGGAAGGGCGACCTGCAATGATAACTAAATCAGACGGTTGCAGACCCGATGTCATTTCATCAAAATCATGATAACCCGTAGGAACACCGGTAATGGGATCATCCGATTGGGATAAGGTATCAATTCTCTCCATGGTTTTAGCGAGGAATTCTTTGACGCTAGCAGGACCTCCAGCACGCGCCACCTTGTTCACTGATTGAAAAAACCTGACGCTCTGCTACATCTAATAATTCTGCTGTGCTACGACCTTGTGGATTAAAAGCATTGCCGGCAATATCATTTGCCGCTGCAATTAATTGTCGCAGCGTTGAACGCTCGCGTACGATATCCGCATATGCAGCAATATTTGCAGCGCTTGGAGTATTATTTGCGAGTTCAAACAAATAGACTTCACCACCCGCATTGTCTAATTCATGAATTTCACGCAGTGCTTCTGATACAGTGAGTACATCTAGCGGTTGGTTTTTTTCAGATAGTTTTGCCATTACCCGATAAATCAAGCGATGATCATAGCGATAAAAATCATCTTCGCGAATACGATCTGCAATTTGATCCCAGGCACGATTATCTAACATCAAGCCACCCAACACAGATTGCTCAGCCTCAATAGAATGCGGCGGAACTTTTAACTTATCCGCGTCAGGAGTCGGAGTGTTAAATCTCTTAGTTGAGGTACGTGTTTCCATGGACAACTCTTACCTCCTCTCCCATCCCCCTCCAAAACAGTGGAGGAGAGGGCGATTACTACGCTTCAGCTACCACATTTACTTTAATAACAGCACTCACATCACTGTGCAATGCAAGTGTAATCTCGTATTCGCCCATCTGACGAATTGGGCCAGTTGGTAAATCAATTTCACTTTTCGCGATAGTGAATCCTGCTTTAGCCAATGCTTCTGCAATGTCACGTGTGCTAATCGAACCAAATAATTTACCTTCTTCACCCACTTTCGCAGCAACCGTAATAACACCCAATGATTCGCATGTTTGCTTTCTCGCTAATGCTGCTTTGACTTGTTCTGCTGCAATTTTCTCAAACTCAGCACGGCGCGCTTCGAACTTTTTAATGTTCTCTGGCGTTGCATAAACTGCTTTTTCTTGAGGGATAAGATAGTTACGCCCATAGCCAGGCTTCACATTCACTGCATCGCCCAACTTACCTAAATTACGAACTTTTTCAAGTAATATAACTTCCACGTTGATTCACCTCTTATTGACTAACCGTTTACGAAAATCTAACCACGTATCCAACAATCCCACAAATGCCACAACCATAAAACCCAACTGAGGAACGAGTATGAGTCCTAAATAAACAAAGGCTAGCAATAGCCAAGCCATGTTAGTAACCACTACTACGCAATGCAACAAACTCAATCCTGCTGCACAAAATATCATATACATAACAGGTATAATATCTAAGCTTAACTTATTCCCAAAATAAGAGAATATTACCCCTATAATAAATACAATTCCTGCAATGTGGCTCAGGCGAATTTGATGTAACTCTTTACGCAGCCCACCTGGATTAAACATCGCTGCCTGCCACCATCGAGCTAACAGCAATTGCAGTAAAGAATTAAAAAATACACCTGCAGCAGCAAACCCTGTTGCATAAACTGCATAATGATTTGCAAAAGCTGCCATCTGCGTTTGCATATCTTTAGGAGATATTCCCGTTCCCCCAAATAAATCTTTTACCGAAAAAGCTTTAAAATATGCCATGATCTCTGCTTGCCACCACACCTGAATATCAGGGTTAAAAATATGTACCCCACTAATAAACACTATACCTATGAATATTGTCAGCTCGAGAACAAAATTCCAATTACTATACTCGCGCAATAACACGGCAAATATCCACGTCAATAAATTACTTGCCAGCACGACGCACAGAAAGATAATTGTCGTCTGTTCTAAGTCGGCCAGATGCGTAAAGTAAAACAAGTAAGGGGCCGTAGCTGCAATAAACACTAAGCCGCCTTCCACCGCACCTTTACGTAACGTCACTAACCCAGCAATCAAAACACTGATAGTACCCAACCATGGAATAAACGTGAGTACGAAAGCTATCCCCATCGCTAACAGACGGTTCTGAAGCACAAGCTGGGTAAAGCGACGTAGAAACATGTCAGTATTTTATTATTTAGTGTTTATCACTATAAGGCAGTAACGCTAAATAACGCGCCAGCTTAATCGCCGTGGCTAGCATGCGTTGATAACGTGCTTTGGTTCCTGTGATACGACTCGGAACAATCTTTCCGCTCTCAGTAATAAATTTTCTGAGGAGATTCACATCCTTATAGTCAACGGATTTGAGCTTATTACTCGTAAAATAACAAAACTTTTTACGTCTGAAATGAGTAGCCATAGTAACCTCTCTCTGCTATTAGTCTTTGCTGGTGACGTCATCGATTTCTGTCTCGATTTCAACGTCTACTGCTTCATTATCCACTACAGGTCGCTGCTTTCTCCCTTTGCCCTTATGATGAGAAGCATCAGAAGAATCATATGTGCTTGATTCACCGCGATGCTCTTTTTCCTTAAGCATAGAAGAAGGTTCAGTAATAGCTTGTTTCACATTCAAAACTAAGTTGCGAATAACTGCATCGTTATAACGAAATGCATTGCTAAGCTCATCAAGCGTGGCTTGATCGCACTCAACATTCATTAATACGTAATGCGCTTTTAAAATTTTATCAATAGGATAAGCCAGTTGACGACGTCCCCAATCTTCCAGGCGATGGACCTTGCCTTTTTTCTCGGTGACCATTTTGCTATACCGGTCAATCATTGCGGGCACTTGCTCGCTCTGATCAGGATGGACTAAAAATATAATTTCATAATGTTTCATTGTTGCTCCTCATGGTTAAGCCTTACCAGCTATCAATCAGCGGTGAAGGCAAGGAAATAAAAATACCTGGTAAACCTAAGTTAGGTTAAAAGGCAGATGATTTTATACAAGGTTTGAACAATATGCAAATCTTTCGGCATAGCGAAATGTAAACAGACCCTAGTTTTTTATTATTTTTGATGGATATCTCTTAATCTTTGACCTCCTGTTATCTGTTATAATGATCTTACAGTCAGAGTTTTATGGAGCTTTAGCTTTAAAGTACAAGGAGGTTATATGACTATCAAGAATGCTACAAATGAAAGCACATTATCCAACCCAAATCCAGATTCTTCTCGCCAAGGCGAAATCACTACTTTTGCACCTGATATCGAAGATCTTCTGTTAGATGTTGAATACACTATAAAAGATAGGTTAACACTGTATACTGGCTAAAAAATTTGACATAATTAGACTGATTACTATATTATTTTCGCCTTATTAATAAACAAAAATGTTATTTATGAGTATTTTAAATACGGTTGGTATTTTTGCCAGCGCTTGTGATAATTCAACTAATTCAACCAGCGCTGACCCCTCTAGCAATGATACGCTTCCCCTGATCAGCGCGGGCATAGGCGTGGGTATGATATCCCTAGGCTTATGTTACCTTTTACTGCTTTTCAAACGGGCTAATTCTAATCGTACACCAACAAATAGTGATGCAACCCGAGCACCAACAAATAGCGTTGCAACTGACGCCCATAATGACGAAACCGGTGGTGTAAGCTTAACATCTTATGAAAAAGGCCCAGGCCCATAATATGGGCCTTAGATATAGACAGCTGAACTGCTAATTCCTTCTTCCCTTCCAATCAAGCAGAGAGAGGAAATTTCTAGGATGTGATTAATCACACCCGAATTTCCATCTCTTCTTGACAAACCCACTACAAAACTTTGAGAATAAGCCTCCATTTTTTACCCATTTTGGCTATGTAGCTCAGCTGGTTAGAGCGCGGCACTCATAATGCTGAGGTCGGTGGTTCGAGTCCACCCATAGCCACCAGATTTGACAAGAGTTTCGGGGGAATAGCTTTGAAATTATTTTTCTGAGGAATCTTAAAACATTTGCACAGAGTTGCTATATCTTCTAGCTCTGGTTTTCCCGAAACATAAGCCGTTAGAGCCTCTACCAAATCACTTCTTACTTTAAAATGATTAGAAATCGTATTAACTGCAGGAAAGCCAGGATGTGCTTTACTATAAATTTTAAACTCTGCAAAAGTAGGAAATTTACCAAAATGACGAATTGCAGGAATTAACTTCTCCAGCATAATTGGTGTATCGATTCGTTGATTGTAAATATTTGGTGTAAACCCTGCCTCTTTTATTGCATCACTCCAACGCGCCCAGTAACGTCCATACCATTCCGATTCTTTAATTCCAGTTTGTCGTTGAAAAGCCCGTTGACCAAGTGGAATCCCTTGATTGGCTTGGGCTGTCTCCTGAATAGTTTTTAAAATTAGCCCGCGTTTCTGGTTTTGCATATGTGTTCCGTTGCATTCCGTTATTAAGATCAAAAAAAATTAAACGATTGTACTGCTGCTTAAAACTTGAAGCCAGTAGCTTTACATACTGAACTAGAAAAACACCATAGCAATCACGCAGTAGTCAAACAAACCCAAATCATTTAATATTTGCTCATATTTAGAACCGAGCATTAACTGCTGTGACAACCGAATCCATACTCGAAGATGTACAAAAAATTCTTACTGAGCGAGAAGAATTACGCAAAGAAAATGCCACCCTATTTCCTCTTCTCCGGCTCCTGACCACACAATTATTCTTATCGGTACGATGTGAGTGTGTGGTCTGGAGCCGGAGAAGAGGAAATTCCTTAGAAAAACTCAGTATTCATGCGGGTTATGTTATAAGGTGATGAATGACCGGAATCTAATTCAGTAGTTGCGTCCGGTAATTATATAATCAATTTTTTAACGGATTATTATCGGGACATGGACATTTTCGGTTCGTTAAAAATATTTGTGGGCTAATTTTGGAACCGGGAGCTTGCCAAGCTTATGGTAGAGCGATATTTGCAGGATTTCAGCCGTCTTAAACCCGTATGATTTTCTGATAACCACTTTTGCTTTGTTGTTTTGCCCCTCAACAGCGCCTAGAGATATATTATTTTTTGCTTCAAACCAATTCAAAATAAGTTGTTTATGTGAACGAATTGTTTTGGCAACTTTTTTCATTGGCCCAAGCTTAGAGCGCATCACTTTAGCGCACCATTCGTCTAAAAATTTTCCAGCCCAAGCCGATGATGTGTACTCCCAAAAATTTTTAAAGTGCTCTTTTAAAAGGTAAGCACGAATAGTTTTTAAGTTGCAAGATAATAAATCTTTGAGTTTGATTTTCTGATTATCATTTAAATTTTCAGGGTTCTTCAAAAGAACCCATCGTGAGTGCTTAAGAACAATATTTTTACCTTTAGCAAGGAGAGATTTAGTTTCGCAAGTCCTGACTTTATCAATTGCTTCACTCAGCTTTTGTGAAATATGAAATCGATCCAAAATATTTAGAGCATTCTTGGCATGTTGTGCAATTGCTTTGAGATAAGGCTTCCACATATCACTGCAAACAAATTTTAATAATAAGTTGCGCTCTTCGCCAAACCATTTAAAAAATTCGTTGATTGTCTTTTCTGTTCTTTTTTCTCCACACCATAGCAGACGCTTACAATGATTATCAATTTGATAAACTAATGTCATGAAAGAACTCTTTGCCCAGTGTATTTCATCAACTCCGATAGCAGTTATACCCGTCATATCCATTCTTTCACGACCCCAAGCAACCGCCATCGAAACAGCGTTGAATACATGATGCCAGGTAGATTTAAATTGTCGAGCTACTTCTTGCATGCTGAGTAGTTTTGCCCATTCACTTAAAAACCACGCGTAACCTATTGTCAGTGGGCTTTCCGCAACCCCACGGCACGATTCTACAATTATTCCGCATGTGGGACATTGCAAACGCCTCATACAGTATAACAAAACAACTATTATTCCCCACAGAGGAACATAATAAATTCCCGTTGCGCAAGGCGATCATAGCCAGGGCTTTTTTCGCCGCATCCAGAACAAATCCCCTTGCTTCTTTGCCGCGCTTCGACTTTAATTTCGATCCTTTGGCCATTCTTTATTTTATTTAAGCGAATGCCCTGATAAACAAAACCAGGATAATTTTCTTTCAGGTTTAAAAGGGTCTTTAACTTTAATTGCATTTTAGTATATCCTTTACCAGTCGTTAACCGCTTTAAATGATAGGAAAGTGGGATGTTACCAAAACCTCTACCTAACAAAAATAGTACGGAATTACTCTTTCAATATTGCAAAGATATCGATGAATGGCCGAACGGATGGAAAATCGACGAAGCTGACATTATCATTGGCCAAGCTATTAATGAATATTTCAAATTATTTCTTCTTGAGAAAATTCAGCAAGGCAGAGCAAAAAAGACGGTTAGAACAACTGGAAGTTATCTCTGGGCTTTGGGTGGGGAACTTATACGGCAAGTTAATGACGACGAAAGCGAAAGAAAACTGTCAGCTAAAAATCTTATTTTAAAATATGTAGATGACGATGGTGGTCCTTATTGGCGGCATGCAAGTAATGAGCTTGATCATGCTAGGTACGACTCTGTTTGTAAACAATTCTTTAAGTTTATAACTGAGAATATTAATTGACACACATGGCAATCACACTGCCAATCCAAGGACAATGCAGGCTTGAATACGGCCGGTAAAATAAAACGATGGAATTTCACCGAGATGTTTAAAATTGGCCATCGATTGTTCTCAAAAATTAATAAACAAAAGAGCTCAGTTCATCACAATCACGAAATCCATTTTTTAGCACGGGAAATACATGATTGGTTGCCAAAGGGCATCCAGACGATGATAGAGGGCGGTTATAACCCGCGCCATTTGAAGCGATATTATTTTGTGGATGCAGTGGTTGATCAACTGCATATTTCAGATCGTGTTTTGCAGCATATTTTGTTGAAGCAATTAAAGCCAACGTTCAAGCATGTCATGAGCAAGAATTGCTATCATCTTCACGGCCCAACCGGTGTTAAATATGCAACCCAACGGATTCGCCAGACTTTGCGGGATGAGAAACCGAATTATGTGTTGCGA
>CAVQBL010000020.1:0-3602 GCA_963710715.1 uncultured Gammaproteobacteria bacterium
GAGTGAATTAGTTAATTTTACTGAAAAAATATAAATTATTCTAGTCAGTTAATATTTTGACATTTTTTGAAATCACACCTTCTATCAATCTCTGTAAATATCCCCTCTATTCTATGCTTTTTTTGGCACGATTACGCCAGAATTACACACAATTTTTTTGTTTGACTTGATTAATGTCACTATTATTATCAATTTGTACTGCTTTTAAATTTCTGTTGCCTGCAAGTGACATATGGTGCTTCCAATCATTGCCCATGGAAACAGTCGCCCAATCACTATAAGGATTTTGGCCACTCGTAATTTCACTTTGCGTTTGTTGGCATGTTTTAGTTGAGATGTTTAAGTCTTCTGGTGCACCAAATAGGCCATTATTAATTAAATTATAGAGCGATGGATCCGCGCGTGAAATAGCATAGAGTGGGAATTGAGTAATAGCAGCAGTTGCATTGTAGATGACGTTTTGCTGAATATTTTGAAAACTGTTTTGAATACCGTTTAATGAATTCGTAATTGATGATGCAGGATTAAATACCCCGCAGTTATATCCCAAGCCAACACTCCCCTCGACTTGTAGTGGAACAGACTGAGCGCCACTGTAAGCAGGTATAAGGAACAGGCTGTCCACCGCCCATTTTATAATATAAAGAGCTGTTACCAGCGGGGATTAAGTCAGCATAAACATTTTCTGTTGGATAACTTATTAATACTAGCCCAACACAAATTAATGTAGTTGTTGTTAAATATGCACGCAAGTGCGAGCACGATTTTTTATTTATCATGATGGGATCCAAAAAAAACAAGAAAAGTTATTAACGATTTCTCTGCAATGCTCTGCAGAAAGTTTTTTAACTTCACTATTGACATCTAAATTATTAGCTGAGGGAGAGAGCCAGATCCCACCTCCTCCCGTGAGCGAGAGGAGGGGAGAGTTATCATGTAAAAAAGCGAATTGATCTCACCCCGAAAAAACGGACACATAACTAAGCGACCATTTGTTCTTCAAAACGCATGGGCTTAAATAGCCAAGTTTAGAGTGAAGACGTTTTCGATTGTAATATACATCGATATAATCAAACACGTGATTTTTTGCATAAGCACGTGTTGAAAATTTTTCACCATGAATAGCTTCAACCTTGAAGCTGTGATTCCAGCTTTCCATGCTGGCGTTATCGTAACAATCACCACGTTTACTCATGCTGCAAATAAAGCCATTATCAGCTAATAATTCCTGATATTCATGAGAGCAGTATTGACTGCCGCGGTCAGAATGAATGATAACGCCACGTGGTTTTTTACGCTGCCAAATTGCCATTTGTAATGCATCAATGACAAGCTTTGATGTCATGCGCTCCGATAGCGACCAACCAACTACCATACGTGAATATAAATCCATTACAACCGCGAGATAAAGCCAGCCTTCATCTGTCCAGATGTAGGTAATGTCAGACACCCATTTTTCATTTGGCTTGCTAGCAAAGAAATTTTGCTGCAATAAATTCAGCGCTACCGGCAATTTATGATTACTGTTTGTCGTTGCTTTGAATTTTTTTGCTGCTTTCGCACGCCAACTATTTGATCGCATAATCCTTGCAACACGATGATGACTTACCTGAGTACTTTCTGCTTTTAGGCGTTTTGCAATGCGTTTGGCGCCAGCGCGAGAGTGTTCTTCGTCAAAAATAGTCTTTATTTTATCTGCTAACAGAACATTTTCCTGAGCACGTAGTGACAGTGGCCGATCTCGCCAATCGTAATAACCACTCGGCGAAACAGAAAGCATGCTGCACATCATTCTCACGGGAAAGTTATTTTTATTTTTCTTTATCATGGTGTACCTCACTTCGTTTCTTTCGTGAAGTACGTGGCCACCTTTTTTAAAAAGGCGTTTTCCTGCTCCAGACGATCAACTTCGCGTTTAAGTCTTGCCATTTCAGCTTGCTGAAGTTTTTGATTTTCAATCGTATTACCACCTTTATTTTTCTGGCTACGCCAGTAATAAAGCATAGATTCAGGGATACCTAAATCTTTGGCTGCTTGCGGGACACCATCTTTTTTTGCACGCTCTACTGCTTGATCTTTAAACTGTGGACTATATTTCTTTCGGGTTGTTTCTTTCTTTGGATTATTTTCGTTCATTTTTCACCTCAATATCAGAGAGTTTACCTCTTAGTGATGTGCCCGTGAATCGGGGCTAGATCAAATGGCGCAGCTACTCAATAGATCGAAAATATCTTATTTATCTATTTACGGGGCTGGCCTCTGCTGAACATTTTCACTTAGAGCACTTAAAGCATCTTCAGTATCTTCTTGCTCTGCTTGGGCTTGATTAGTTGTTAATTTATTTCTTTGCTTGGCTCGATTAGTTTTTAATTTTTCAATGACGTTATCAAGTTCCGTCATTAAATTTCTACCAGATCCAACATTTTCTGGAGTAAAAGCCTCTCTAGTTTTCGGATCTGGAGCAAACTGCTTTCCAGTTTTCTTATCAAGCTGGTGGTTTTTTTGATACCAATCTGCAAGTGTCTGGAGGTCATACCACGTTTCATTAAGTAAAATTGGGATATGCATGCATACTTCATGAATAGGATCAAAAAACTTTTCAAATGATTTTTCCTCTTCTTTTTCATTTAATTTAAGCTCGTTAACAATCGCTTTAATTTTATCTGACATTCGAAGTTTTGAGCCTGATGAGTTTTCCTTTACATACTTGCGTATATGAGGTGAACAGTCTTGTAAAAATGCTGCTAAAGCATCTTCTTTTGATACACTAACAGTCGTTGGGGCGGCTGGCGTGGGTGAGTTGTTATTACATGAAGATCCTTTTTCTTTTGATTCGCTAGCGAGTCTTAATGCAAGGGTATCTTCATTATTTGAATGCGCACTGGAGTTACTTTCTGATGCTAACATATTTCCCACGTTAAAGGTAACGCTTGAAACACTCCCTGTATGCCCCTTGAATGTGTGCAATAAGCTTTTATTCTTCACATCCCACACGCGCACTGTCCCATCTTCACTTCCCGATGGCAACATCTTTTCCATAGCCAAGGTAACACTTGAAATCCTCATATACCCAGTACCATCATGGTTTTCCGGTACAACCACATTCCCTCTACCAACGGGAGCGTCCGAAGCTACAGATTGAATACTTTTTTCATCTGATTTTGATTTAGTAACAGTTGTTGGGGCAGCTGGTGTGGGTGAGCCTGGAGTTACAATTATATCTTTATTATTTGAATGCTGACTAGAAAAAATAGTGTTGGATGACATACTAACACGAATCATAGTGTCAGAATGATTGGAGTTGGTGCTGCTGCTCTTTTGATCATTGTTATTGGCTACATTTACTTCCTCTCCGGTTGCGATTGAGCTTTCCTTAGCTTCATTAAAATGACCTATTCTATCTAAGAGTGTCTGTATACAACGTTCTAGACTGAAAGGACCTTTATCTTTTGCCATTAGATGAAGAAGTGTCTTAGCACTGTTCGCATTAATTTTTAAATCGCGAAGTAATGTTGCAAACTTAACTATATCTTCAAGGGTGTTTTCGCGCTCGCATAAACTCATAAGCACTACTATTTGTTCCATGGAGAGAAAAAAAATAA
>CAVQBL010000021.1:0-27439 GCA_963710715.1 uncultured Gammaproteobacteria bacterium
GAGGATGTGATTGTGTCCTTCTTAAAAATTCTGGTTGTTTCTAGGTTGTTAATTATAAAGATGTTTCTTCTAAATGCAACTTCTACGTAATGTTACTAAACACCCCTATTTTTCTATGCTTTTCTTGGCACGATTACACCAGAATTACACCTGCGACATAAGTTTTTATTTATCACGAATAATTTACACTGTACTACCATTTAATAAGGCTTTTGATCCGCTTGCTTGTAACAGTCGTGTGCGTGTTTCCTGAATTTCAGTTTCAACTCGCGCAAGATTTCTAAATGCTTCGCGCAGATCAATTAACTCACCTTCGAAAGAAAAATAACGTTTTTTTGCAACATTAAAAGCTTTTATTGCCAAATCAAATTCATACATCAAGATGTTGTAATCGTACTTTCGATGATTGAATAATCTCATCATATTTTGCATTCTTCACCTAGATATTGTTTTTCTGCCTCTATTTCTGCTCTTTAGCAGAAGCTAGTGCCTCAGCACGTTGAATTTCACCGGAGTATGAAAATCAAAAAGAGGCAACACAATCCCTATACCGCCAGAATAATCTTTTTTTTGAACGAGCTTGGCACTTGCCATTTCCCCAACACTTGCTACCGCTACAATTTTTGGATAAAACTCTGATTTTTTTGCTTTAAACGTGATTGAGCAACTTTGTATCACCATCGCTCGCGCTAAAAAAGGGCTAGACTCCATACTAATTAGGGTTAAGTGAATGTGTTAACCCTTTAGGTAGAGGTGGACAAGAAAAATTATCGTCCGGAACACCCATGATAACAGCAAGTTCTTGAATAGCTTTTTTAAACGTCCGCAAAAAAAGCTTGTGCTGTTTGAGCTTCCTCAGTTTGGGCTTTTGATAAATATTTATCGACAATTGAAACCTGACCTGTATCAACAAAATGCTGAGCTTCTTTAGTGATAATGCCTGATTCGTGAGTTAATCTTTCCATATATCTTCTTCTGTTCTGAAAAAATGCACACTCATAAAAAGTTTGTAATGCAAGTTGTTTGATTTGATAAGCGTTACTCGCGTATTTTGTCTACTAAATTCGCTTCATAATTAGAAGCTTCAACATCATAATAAGTGCGTCCAAAATCATAAATCGTTTGTTGTGCGACAAATCCGGCCCCATAACCTGAACGATAAGGTGAACCCATTAATCCACCCACATCTAATACGCTTGATGAGCCAGAAAATCCGTATTATCGATTGCTTCAGCGCTTAAGGTTGGGAAAATAATTTGCTCGTCGCGATATCAACAGATTTTTTTGCTGCGATTTCACGAAATTTTGCCGCTGATAATTGCGGGCTGTATGCTTCAGCAACTGCAAGACTTCATCAATTGATATCGTTCGTTTTTCACTTGCGTATAGAGAATGAAAAAAGAATTGAGAGTAATTAAAAATAAAATATTTTTTTTCATTCACGTCCTCTTTTCTTATTATGGTCCTTCCTAACAAAAGATCGATAAAAACTGGTACGACAAATAATGTCAGAAACATGGAAACAATTGCCCGCCAATGACAGCTCTTCCTAGTGGAATATTAGCTTCAGAGCCATGACCCAATCCGATTGCCATCGGTACTAATCCTAAAATGGCAGCAAATGAAGTCATCAAAATAGGCCGTAATCGTGCTTTTGCACCAGCAATAATTCCATGATTAAATACATGTTTGTTTAGTATGATGAGTAATAAATTCAATTAATAACACACCATTAGCAACCGCAATACCAATCATAAAAATAGCACCAATAGCCGCTTGAATACTAAAATAAGTATTCGTAAGTAATAACATAAATACAATACCAACAAGTCCAAGCGGAACAGATGCCATAATAATCAGAGGCAATAAAAAAGAACGAAATTGCACAACCAAAATAAAATAAACCAATATCGCTGCTAAAAAAAATCCACCACCTAATGACTGAACGGAATTTTTCATTTCAGAAATTTCACCACGAATATTTGCAGAATAATCTGAGGAATAGCAGATTGATTAATGATTTTAAGAACATCATTAGATAATCCGCCTATATCTCTATCTTGTGCATCCAGATAAATATCAATCACCGGTCGAAAATTAACATGATTAATTTGAGTCCATCCTGTTTTTTTAGTAATATTTGCAATGTTGATTAAGGGAGAGTACGATTGCGTTCATAATCCTTTAATAGGAATATTTCCAAGTTGTGTAAAATTAGAAACTTGCTTGTTCAGGAAATTGACCGCTAAAAAATAATCAATACCTGTTTTAGGATCAACCCAAAATTATTCGTATCAAATGTTGCGCTGCCGGTAACGGCACTATCGATATTTTTAACAATTTCATCAGTAAAAATTCCTAAATCCATAGCTTTTTCTCTATCAATATCGATATAAATAAGTGGATCATCAAATCGTTGTTGAACTCTACATCAACAGCCCCAGGTAATTTTTTAATTTTTTCAGCGAGCTGAAGTGCAATATCATAAGATGTTTTAAGTTCAGGTCCTTCTATTTGCATATTAATAGGCGCTATTAATCCCATATTAAGTGCAGAAGTTAACAAACCTCCTAATTCTACACTCATTTCCACTTGAGGAAATTCTTTACGCACATGTTCACGAATAATTTTTGCATAATATTGAGAGGTATGTTGTCTATCATCAGTTAATTCAATATTAAAAAATACATCTTGTGTTCCTACATTAGGTGTAAATGCAGCAGGAAATCCATAACCAATACCAGCATTAGCAATAATCATTTGAAGATCATGTGGATCAATCCATTCACGTAATTTTTTATCAAATCTTGTGCAAATGCGGTGGTTTTTTCAATTCGTGTACCTGAGGCAAGTCTCAGATCTAAGGACAAAATTTCCCGCATCTGCTCGAGGAAAAAGTTCTGTTCCAATAAAAGGTGCTAACAATATTCCAAAAATAAATAAACCAGTGCACCTAGCAAAAACTGATTTCCGATAATGAAGGCTCGATTAAGCATCTTTCCATAAAACTCAGTTAATTGATGTATAAGCTGATGAGTCCATATAAAAAATCGTGGTAATTTTGCAACTGAAAGCGGACGTAAAAAACGTGAAGCAAAAAATGGCATCACAGTCATAGCAGCAAAATAAGAACCAATCATGGCAAACATGACAGCAATAGCAAGTGCAGAAAATAGAATTTTTACAATACCTGTTAAAAAAATCACAGGAAATAAACACAATAAGTGTTGCTAATGTCGAAGCAAGAACTGGCATAGCAACTTCCGATGCTCCCTCAAAAGCCGCATGACGAGGAGATTTCCTGCTTCTAATTTTTTACTGATATTTTCTAAAACAACAATTGAATTATCAACCAATACACCAATCGATAATGCAAACCCTCCTAATGTCATCGCATTAATCGTTTGGTTAGTTGCCTTTAATCCAATAAATGCCACTAAAAGGGAAAGAGGTAAAGACAACAAAATACCAAAAGTTGCTCTAGGATTGCCTAAAAAAAGAAAAATCATTAATGCGGCTAAACCACCACCCAATAAAGCTTCTTCAGCAATGCTATCAATAGCATGACGAATAAAAAAAGATTGATCGGCAACAAGAATAAGTTGCGTTGGATTATCGCACTTAAATATTTTCAAGTTTTTTAATGGCATTTTAACTTCATCTACAACGCGAATTGAATTACCGCCGGGTTGACGATAAACTGGCACATAAACTTGTTCTTACCATCAATCAAAACAACATTGGTTTGAATTAACCCAGCGTCTTCTGCATGACCAATATCTTTAAGATAAACTGGCACCCCATATTCTGCTCGTAATGGCAAATAATCCATATCAGAAATATTATTGACTAAGGCATTACTTTCAATTTGATAATCATAATCGCCAATTTTAATATCACCTGATGGAATAAATGTATTAAGACGAGATAATCTATTTAACACATTCACAGGTGAAAAATTATATTGCTTCAATTTATTAGGATCTAAATAGATAACAACTTCGCGTAGGGTACCTCCCATGACAGTGGGTGCCATTGCACCTGGAACGGTTGAATAGCATTCCGTACTTCATAGCGTGCTGTATCATAAATATGTTCAATGGTTTGGTTATTCTGTCTTACAACGACTAATGCCAATGGAATCGCGGCCATGGGATCAAAAGGAAGGATATAAGGCGGTAATGTGCCAGGCGGTAATTGCCCTAAAACTGACATGACTAAGGAGGTAGTTTGTGAAATGGCAAAATTTTGATCAGTTTCGGGAGTAAAAAAATTTTTTACAATACTGACACCGACTAAGGATTTGGATTCTTGTCTTTCAATACCAATGGCTTGCCCGGTATTTCGTTCAAAACGAGCTGTTAAAGTTTGCTCAACATCTTTAACAGGCATTCCCGCATAAAATGAAATAACTTGTACTGCTGGCAAATTGGCAGAAGGCAATAAATCTTTGGGTAATTTAAAAATTGCAAGCGTGCCAAGAATAATAATAAATAAACACACAACCACAATAAAATGTGGATTTTCTAAAGATAGAGAAACTAAATTTTTTGACCCATAGCTTCCGTTGCTTTTCGTCCATTATACATTCCTTGTGCTAGAGGCACATTTTATACATTATAAGACTTATAACCATCATCGGTGGGATGATTTCCATGTTAGATAGGCCGAAAAAAGTAAAACAAGCCCAAAAATAATGGCAATAACTTTCGTCAGCTGGCCATGTTTTTGCTATGTTTTATATTAACAAAAATAATAGGTTATCTAAACAATCTTTATGACTGTAGAATGAAAAGTGATTCTTTTTTGGGCTTAATGTTATTAGCGCTTTTATGTCATAATGAAGTAGAAACGGCTTGCGAAAATATAATCAGCATATTTAAGCGATAAGTTAGTTATGTGACGAAAATTTATCGCTGATTTTTGTGAATATGAAATTAGTTAATATTTAATGAAAAGGGATTTTTCATGACTCAAAAAATGAATGAACTTATCACTAAAATTAAAAAAGAAAGGCCTTTAATACTAAATATTACCCAATATTTTCCCTTGGATCTTATTGCGAGTGGATTACGCAGCATCGGGGCATTGCCTATAACGAGCAATGCTGAGATGGAAATTGACGAATTACTCAAGTTATCTAAAGCTGTTGTTATTAATCTAGGTAAATTAGATGATGAATTCATTCTACTATGCGATCGAATCTGCCAATCAGCAAATGAACTTAAAATAGCCGATTATTTTAGATCCCGTTGGAGCAGGAGCAAGTCGTTACCGAACTGAAACTTCCATAAATCTTATCAAAAACCACAAAATTTCTGTTGTGCGTGGCTATCCAAATGAAATTACTGCTTTATTAAATGCGCAATTAATCAAGATTGGCACTGAACTCAGCAGTTAATGATTTGACTAGTGAAAATGCAAAATTATTATCAAAAAAATATGATATGGCTATTGTCATAAGCGGGAAAATAAATACAGTTATCGATATTGGGATGATCGACAATTTTAATTTTGATTCTTTACTCCTGCTTAAAGTAGCAGGGATTGGAAGTTTACTTTCGTCTATTATCGGAGCTTTTCATGCTGTTGAGGAGAATCGATTCATCGCTGCTTCAACAGCGGTTGCATACTATGCGGTTTGTGTAGGGATTGCAAGGAGTAAATCCGATGGCCCTGGCTCGTTCAAAACGAAGCTCATCGATGAATTATATTTAAATTCATCCTAGATTTATAGAAAGTGAAATATTTTCCTGACATGCGCCATCTTATTCTCTTTTAAATTCTAATCTGTCTCTGGGCGCTCCAATACGAAAATACAATTTAACCGGAGCTATAATGCAAGGTTATCTTGCGCCTGATATCACACAAACCAATTAGATGTGGAATTTCGGACAAAGAAATTTCTTTGCACAATTCTGGTCGATCAACGTAGTCTTCTAACTGATAAAATGCAATAGGCTTGAAATTATGGATAACATATTATTTAAGATATCGTTATTTGGTATCAGATAATCTAAGGCATCATCATGGCGGTGTATCGGCGCTTCCATATGCAAAAAGTAAAACAAATTCGACAGCAATATGAACCCAATCTCAGCAACAAAATGTTGTTTTTCAGGAACAGTGCCATCTGCTCGAAGAAAAAGCTCATCTGGAAGGCCAATTAAAGCATTATGAAAAAGGAGTCGCTAAACGTGATCAATACCATATTAATTTTTATTGGTGCTGGTCTAGGCGGTATTTTTCGATATTGGATATCTAACGGCACCTATTGGTTATTAGGACGACAATTTCCTCATGGAACATTGCTAGTCAATATCAGGTGGATGTTTTTTCATGGGCTTACTTTTTGTTCTTATACTTGAGCGGTTTGATGGGATAGGACCACAATTACGCTCATTTTTACTCATAGGCTTCTTGGGAGGTTATACAACTTTTTCATCATTTTCAATTGAAACACTCAGTCTTTTTGAAAACGGAGCGTGGCTGAGCGGCTTCTTAAGTATGTTTCTTAGCATAATTTTATGCATTCTTGCAGTCTGGCTAGGTGTTCTTGGAGGAAAAGCACAGTTATGAATAGCAACGGATGATAGTCATGGTCAGAAATTCGTATTACTGAGTCATCACATTTAACTCAAATAAAATCGTTGCTTATTTAAAAACCGAGGTAAAAGTTCGTGGTATTAGTGTGTTTCGGGCTATTGGTGGTTTTGGTGAAACAGGAAGTCATACTGCATCACTGATTGATCTTTCTCTCGATTTGCCACTTACGATTGAATTTTTTGATGACGATAAGGATAAGATAGAGAAAGCATTTAATTATGCAGGGACAATTGTTAAGCCTGAACATAGTCGCATCATGGTACATGCTAGTGGCCAATGTTTGAAAAAACTACTTGAATAAATGAGAGCAAGTAAGACCACACTTCTTTTATTTGCAGTTGGTATGCATAACCTGTTTTCGGGAATTTTGAAAATTATAGATTACGCGTTAAAGTATTATGTTCTTAGATAGAGTGTTCCTCATGAAATAAGTTCATAAATTATTACGACAACTTTATTGAATCATTAATTTATGAAGAGCAGTCTCCGTTATATACGGATGCATTAAAATTTATTGGAGAGATCAGCGGCCAGATAATAAAGACACTGTAAGATAAAAACTTCGGAAGCACAGGCTACCGGCTAGCTTAGTTTGAGGTTTAGGGGCTGAAGTCACTTCTTTCCATATACCAAAGGATTATGAGCTTTACGCTTCAAAAATAGTTATTTGATTTTATTAACATTATTCGGCAGCGGAGAGTCATGCACAACAGTGCACAACCGAGCCCTGCAAAAAAGCCCGCAAGCTCAACAATAGATAGTATATGCGGGAACTGCGAGCAAGGTAATTTTAATTTTCATAATCTCTTCCATCTGCAATCAAATAAATCTATAATTGCATTATATGGTTTATGTGAAATTATAAGATATTATAATTGCAGGAGGATTTAGCCGTGAATTTTAAAGACTTTAAAGCAGGTGAAGTACAGAAGCAACAATATCAATACCAGAGTTTTATGCCTACACTTGTTAATCATGAATGGCAAATAAGCGATAACCTAACCCTGTTATTAAGTCAGGCAGATAATAAACTGGGGGAGTTGAACGCATTTTCACAGCTGATTCCAGATGTTGATTTTTTTATTAAGATGCACGTGAACAAGGAGGCTACTTCAAGCAGCCGAATTGAAGGCACGCAAACCAATATTGAAGAAGCATTGCAAAAAATTGAGTATATCGATCCTGAAAAGCGCGATGATTGGGAGGAAGTGCAAAATTATATTAGAGCAATGAATGAAGCAGTGGCTGCGCTTGATAAGTTGCCAGTTTCAAGCAGATTGTTAAAAGATACGCATAAAATTTTATTGCACGGAGTGAGAGGCAAGCATAAGCAGCCTGGTGAGTTTCGTCATAGTCAAAATTGGATTGGGGGCGCATCAATTAAGGACGCTGTTTTTATTCCACCGCATCACGAAGATGTGCTTGATCTCATGGCAGACTTGGAATGGTTTCTAAATAATGAAACGTATCCTGTTCCTCATTTAGTTAGAATCGCAATAGCACATTATCAATTTGAAACGATTGATCCATTTTCTGATGGAAATGGCAGAATCGGACGATTGCTTGTTACTCTTTACTTAGTGAGCAAGGGTTTATTAGCAAGACCCGACTTTATATTTATCAGATTTTTTTGAAAAACATAAAATTCTTTATTACGATAATTTAACACGTGTTCGCACGCATAATGATTTGACACAGTGGGTTAAGTTTTTCCTGGAAGGCGTACGACAAACTTCTGAGAATTCAATTCAAACGTTCAGATCAATTATCTCATTAAGGCAGAAATGTGAAGCTAGCATTCTTTCTCTAGGTAAAAAAACAAAGCTAGCTAAAGAGTTTTTGCATTATCTATATAGCAAACCAGTTGTTGATGCGCAAGATGTAACAACAGCATTTTCTATTAGCTTATCAACAGCATTGAGGTTGATAGAAGATTTTGTGCGTTTGGAAATATTGCGAGAAATTACTGGGTATAAGCGAAATAAGGTTTTTGCGTTTAATAAATATATTAAATTATTTGAGTAATTTTTTTTCAATATAGCAGGCTAATGATGATTGAGAAAATAAAACGAATAAAAGCATTTAGGATCGAACGTAATAACGAGAGGATCAAATAAAGGGCCAATTTCTTGCGAGATTAAATTATATCAAATGTATGTATAGATGAGAGCATTCTCAAGCAAATCAGTACAATATTTGAAAGTAGGGTAAATACAATTAACACGACTGTTCCAGGGAATGTTGATACAGGTAAAAAGGCTTTTCTCACTTATACTATTAGATTTGATAGTAAAGGGTATCGCGTTTTTAGAATTGAAGATTTATTGCAATATTTCCATCAAGCAAAAAAATAGAACGTATAGTGCTTACACTTGAAACTGGCGAAAGTTTGTATTTGGGTCGTAAAATCGGAGCATGTATGGAATTGGTTCTTGACCAAACGAATTCTACAGGTTGTTGTCTAATGACAATATCTGATGATAGAGATTGGGTCGATGCATCATTTTCAGTGATCTCAAAGACGTTTTAAATAAATGCAAAAATAAAAATGGATTGATGCGCACCACCTGGACAAGGTTTTTAGTGCAAATCATGGGAGTAACGTTTGGATTTATTGTAAGTTTTTGGGCGGCTGCTAAAATTTCACCAAAATTATTGATCGAGAACTCTTTTATTATTTGTTTTCTTTTTGTATTACTAGTTTTTTCAAACACATGGTCATATCTGAGTGGAAAGAATAATTTCTTTTATTCGTAATCTTTTTCCAAATTTAAAACTTTATCGACCAGACAAAGACCGTATTCATTGGATTATGCAGGCGATTATTGGTGGTATGGCATTTGCAATCACATGGTGGCTGTTAAGTAAGGCGCTATTGTATCTCGGTGATATTCTCAGTAGCGTTATAAGAAAAAGCACATAATGGTTTGTTGTGCCGCCTAAAAAAAGAGGTAGATGATAAAATTTGGCTAGTAAGTTTTATGCAATATGATTTAGGATATTTTGATGAGCAGACATGCAAATTGGAACCTTTGGATAATCCCTTTGGGCCAAAAGTGTTACCCATGTCTTCGGTATAATCTGTAACCTATGTATTCGGTATACACCGCCAAAGCTTTATTAAGCCACATGAATTAGCACCTTGGTATGAAGGAGTGAATAAGCTAGAAAATGAAACATTGCGTGATTACTTGCTCCTGTTAGTTTTCACTGGGTTACGTAGACAAGAAGGTGCGCAACTTAAATAGTAGACAAAAAAAGGTTGTCTAAATATGAAAAATAATAAAAGAGTTATTGAAAGTAATGCTGAAGCAATAAGTCTCTCACCTGAGTTACGTGTATTAGTTGCAGCGATTTCAAAAAATTCAGCAGTATGCGCGAGAGCAAGGAATATTTATTAATGACCGCGAATTTCTTGAATGCTCGAAATGCCATCTGATGGAAGATATTGCATTTAATGGTAGACTTTTTACGTATAAGCGAGATGATGCTGATTTTAAGGATACTGGATTGATGTTTATTGAGCTGGATAAAAATAACAATTTGTTTAAATGTCCGAATTGCAATACAGAAATTTTGGTTCCAAAGGAGAGGGAATAATAAATGCATTTACCTATTAATATAAATGATTTATTGAATAACTCCAGTAATTGAATCGGATGCAGTATAGAGTTTAAAGCAGATTGGAATCCAGAATCGATTTTACGTACTGCTTGTGCTTTTGCTAATGATTTTAAAGATTTTAATGAGAGAGTTCGATGAAAAAACGGAATATCATCATTATTGTGCTTGTGATCGTTTTGGTACCGCTGATTTATGTCTTAGTTGGCATTAATAGAAATGTACAGCAAATGCGTGCTTCGTATGCCACTGCTTTTTATTATCCTGCCTATCCTGTGCCGAATATAAAAGGTAAAAATCCAAATCAAGTTGCCGAGATAAAACGCGGCGAGTATTTGGTAAAGGCAGGAGACTGTATTGCCTGTCATACGAATACCAGCGAAAAAGGCCCTTCTTTTTCGGGTGGTCTGGCAATGCAAACTCCCTTCGGGACGATTTACACTCCGAATATAACGCCTGATAAAGAAACAGGTATTGGTGATTGGACCGATGAACAATTTATCAAAGCTATGCATGATGGTATTTCACCAATCGGATCCCCATACTACCCAGCTTTTCCTTATCTTTATTTCAATCTAGTTTCTTATGATGATTTAAGAGCAATCAAAGCTTATTTGGGTAGCCTTCCGCCAATTCATTTAGAAAATCGTCAGAATAAAATGGTCTGGCCATTCAATTGGCGTTTTCTGCAATACGGTTGGAGATTGTTATTCTTCAATTCAACAGTCGGTCCTCTTAAACCCGATCCACAGATGGCGAAGCAGTGGAATCGTGGCGCTTACTTAGTTGAAGGCTTAGGACATTGTGCCATGTGTCATACGCCATCTTATTCGCTTTTAAATTCTAATCTGTCTCTGGGTGCTCCGATACGAAAATACAATTTAACTGGAGCTATAGTGCAAGGTTACCTTGCACCTAATATTACACAAACCAATTTAGGTGGAATTTCAGATAAAGAAATGGTTAATATTTTTACCCAAGCACACTTGTTAGGCGGTGGTAATATTCAAGGTCCCATGCTCGAAGCTGTTCATGATAGTTTAAGCCAACTTACTACAGCAGATCTGATTGCCATATCAACTTACTTAAAAAGCGTAAAAAGTACGATGCCTTATGAGAGTAAGCCAAGATCTAGCAATATAGGTGCTGATATTTATCATAATTATTGTTCTGGTTGTCACGCATCGGGTG
This sequence comes from uncultured Gammaproteobacteria bacterium, assembly GCA_963710715.1. Classification (GTDB taxonomy): domain Bacteria; phylum Pseudomonadota; class Gammaproteobacteria; order DSM-16500; family DSM-16500; genus CAVQBL01. Next base: position 11,419 of record CAVQBL010000021.1, read on the forward strand.
TTGATGGCGCGCCGAAATTTGGAGATACAGCAAGTTGGGCGCCGTTAGTGAAGAGTGGTATGAATAAGTTATACACTATCGCGATTGAGGGATCAGGTTACATGCCGCCCAAGGGAATGTGTTATAACTGTCTAAATAGCGATGTCAGAGTAGCCGTTGATTATATGGCTGCTACAGCTATGAATGGTTCAAATCAGATGGTTGTTCTCTCTACAAAAGCAATGCAATTAACACTGGCTGATGGGAAACGTATCTATCTAGCTAATTGCAGTACTTGTCATAGTTCAGGTAAAAATAATGAGCCAAATTGGTGATAAAAAAGCTTGGAAGCCAATTATCGGCGCTGGTTTTATAGCTGCCTATCACAATGTGATTGATGGTCTTCATGGACACCCAGTGCATGGTGGTTGCAAACAATGCAATGATGCAGAAGTTTTGGCGGCTCTGAAATATCATGCAGGAAAGTGCACATAATAAAAATTATATTCTTTGGTGAGGTGAACCTTAGAGTTTTCTACTTAAATGCTATTTATGTTAATGAAGAAGAGGCAAAGATGATGAATATAAGTATTTTATTTTATACCTCTCTGGGGTTATTCATAGTTCTTTTTCTTTGGAATATTTTTCAAAAAGAGCACACCATTTTACGTACTTACCCTATAGTTGGATATATCCGTTATTTCGCGGAAACGCTAGGTGTTTATTTAAGACAATATTTTTATGCACGTGATCGAGAAGAATTACCGTTTAATCGCGCACAACGCACTTGGGTTTATGAAGCTGCAAAAAATATTGATACAACAATAGGATTTGGATCAACACGTGATCTCAAGAAAATGGGAGCTATCTATTTTGTCGATGCGCCTTTTCCTGTACTTAAACGCGACAGTGTAAAAGCTCATGCAATTACTATCGGTCAGAATTGTCGATATCCGTACTCAACGAGTTCAATTATCAATGTTTCTGCAATGAGTTATGGAGCAATATCTAAAAACGCAATACGCGCACTTTCACACGGCGCAAAAATGGCTGGTTGTTGGTTAAATACAGGTGAAGGAGGCTTATCCTCATATCATCTTGAAGGTGGTTGCGATCTCGTGGCTCAAATTGGTACTGCAAAATTTGGTTATCAAGACGAACACGGTAATTTATCCGATGAACGGTTAAAAGAAGTAGCAGCTTATCCACAAATTAAAATGTTTGAAATAAAATTAAGTCAAGGTGCAAAACCAGGCAAGGGGGGTACTACCCGGCGTAAAAGTAACGAAAGAAATCGCAGAAATTAGAAATATTCCACCACATGAAGATGCGGTAAGTCCAAATCGATTTCCTGAAATTTCTGATTCAGCTGAATTACTCGATTTCATTAAGCATGTTCGGGATGTTACAGGGAAACCAACTGGGTTCAAGATCGTGTTAGGTGATTACGGATGGCTAAATGATTTATGCAATGAAATTCTTAAACGTGGCATTGATTGTGCGCCAGACTTTATTACATTAGATGGCGCTGAAGGTGGTTCGGGCGCAGCACCGGAAAGTTTAGCAGATTATATGGGCTTACCCATCTCGGAAAGTCTTCCTGTTTTAGTGGATACACTAATTGAATATGGATTACGCGAGCGAATCAAAGTAATTGCATCAGGTAAATTAATTACGGCAGGTATGGTAGCTTGGGCTTTATGTATAGGTGCTGATTTTATAAATTCCGCACGAGGTTTTATGCTTTCTCTTGGCTGTATTCAGGCACTTCGATTCATAAAAACACATGCCCAACAGGCATTGCGACTCATAATGCTTGGTTAGTACGCGGCTTGGATCCTAAGAGCAAAGCAGTTCGAGTATGCCATTATGTAAAAAATCTTGAATACGCAGTGGGTATTATTTGCCATTCATGCGGCGTTCATGAACCAAGAGAACTGAGGCGTCACCATGTCCGTATCGTTTCGACGCATGGAAAATCTGTAGCATTATCTGAAGTATTCCCGAAAAAAGAAGGTCGAAACCCCAATGAAAATTGATCTGTTAAATTTACTGAAAACGTGTAAGATTTTTCCTCGCTTGATGAGGAAGTGTTAATTAACCTGTTAAATAAATTTGAAAAGATTTATATTGATAAAAATCAAGTATTATTTAGGCAAGGCGAATTGTCTAATAATATTTTTTTATTAGTCAGTGGAAAAATTGCCATTTTCTTATCGACAGAAAATAAAGAAACTCTATTACTTGATGAAGTTTTACCAGGAAAATTAATTGGTGAGCTCACTGCATTGTCGCACGAGCCGCGTTTTTATGCTTAGATTACGCGTCGATCCTTCAGGGTCTGACCCTCACCACTAGATGGATGAGACGTGCGCCCTTCTCCTCATAACTTTATCAATCAATTTACAAATGCTCCGTTGCCTAATACATTCCCGCAAGTAATAACTGGATCAAATAAAATATACAATGCGGTAATCAATGACAGCATATCTGAATTAAAACCAAAAAAACTCTCAAGAATAGGCAGCATGACCAAGATGCCCCCACCCGGAACAGCTGCCACAGAAAATTTTGCTGCAATAAAATAAATAAGAAAAACGAGATAGCCATACAAAGACGGCTCTGCTATACCATAACTTTTCATTACTGCGTATGCAAAAATCGGTATCGCAAGGCAATCGCCAATTAAATGAATATTCACTGTGATAGATACAACGGAACGTGCCAAATCTTTATTGATTGCGTTTGCCTGTGCACCCACAATGGTAAGTGGCAAGCAGCAGCACTCGACATTGCACTAAAACCGGCAATTGCGGCAGGCAGCATATTTTCAAGGCAGCGCAAAGTTTCTCGCAATTTAAAATGATTAAATGCCGTATAAAGAAATAAAATATAAATAATCTGTGCCAATGCTACAACTGCAAAGATTACAGTGTAATCTTTAAAAATAACTTGTATAGCACCATCATATTGCATTTTAACCACAAATCCTGCAATGAACGGTGGAATTAAATAAGCAAAGCTTTCAAGGATTTTTAAAACAAGCCAATCAAATCGTGCTGCGATTATTTGTACCTTCTGAGAGTTAAAAACTCCTAGCATAATACCCAACACAATCCCAAATAGCATGGCCTTATCATTCGCAATTAATTTAGGTAGCTGCCAAGACCATGCTGGTGTCAATGCATGTTCACTTCTTGGTTGCACGAGAGAAAAGTCAAAATGATAAACCCATTCCCCTACATAATGACTTAAAAAAGTTGAAATTGCATTTGAAACACATACGCATAGTAATATGATAAGAATAACGATTGTTGCACGGCGTGCTAAGCTAATCATTGTCTTAAGCAGTAATCCAAAAATAATAATGGGTAATAAAAATAAAATCAGCGACTTAATGGTCAAACTGATAGCATAAAAAACTTGCTGCACTGGATACGGAAAAAATGGATTCAGCATAAGAATTGCTGCAATCACAGCGACTAATACTAATGGCATTTTATGAAGTATTAACATTTTTTCAAATCACCTTTGTTACCATAAATAATGCATTTACAAAATCTTCACATTGACGTAGTGGTAATTTAAATACTTATCTAATTTCATGCATTGTGCATCGTGATCGAAAATATTTAACATGTGGTGTTCCTTGTTTAGTTACTGATAGGTAGACAGCTGGATAAATAATGTTCGAGATGATACTCTTTAGGGGGTTACGAACAATACCATTGGGATATTTTAGCATAACCGTAGGTTTTAGCATGGCCGTGCCCGCTGATTCGTATTACGAATTTTTAATTACCATTTTAGGATAAGCATAGAATGGATTTATTGCCGCATTTTCCGCTACATTTAAATTCCCCAGCTTTATTCGGTTTAACTTTACTGTTAGGTCTTATTGGCGAGAGTTTGCTAGGCGATTGATATTTGCCAATTATCTCAGGGTATATTGCTATTGGTTTTTTAATTGGCCCAGGTGGATTTAATATCGCTAGTCATTCAATGCTGGCTACGGCGCGCATTTTTGTTGATATATCACTGAGCCTTATCTTATTTGAATTAGGTCGCCATTTAGATTTTCGTTGGTTATATCGAGATCGTAGTTTATTACTCATGGCTGTTGCAGAATCAACGTTTACTTTTATTGCCATATTTTCCATTATTTATTTTTTTGTTGGGCTACCTTGGCTGCAAGCAGCATTAGCTGGGACAATTGCCATGGCGACATCACCCGCAGTAGTGATGATGGTTGCTCACGATCTTTCATCGGAAGGTCCTGTGACGCGGCGCACTCTTATATTAACAAGTTTAAATAATTTGTTTGCCCTGATTGCTTTCACTTCACTGCTGCCCATTGTACAAGCTAAAACCTCTTCTGCTCATTCATTAAATATAATGGATGTATCTTATCGCTTATGCGGTTCCTTTATTTTAGGATTAGTGATGTTTCTATTAGCAGAAGTGATTGCTTTTTTAATAGGTAAAAATAAGAAAAATCAATTTATTTTATTTGTGGGCCTAGTAACGTTGACGACTAGCTTAGCTCATATTTTTAATTTATCGACTATGTTAGTACTTTTTACATTAGGCGTTGCTGCACGCAATTTTGATCGTAAACACATGTTAATGGGAATTGATTTTGGATGGCTTGCAAGATTATTTTCATTCTATTATTTGTTGTCACTGGCGTTCATATACAACTAAAAGGTTTGTGGGTCGTAGCTGGCGCGGTTTTAATGTTTATTTTAGCAAGAGGATTCGCAAAACTTTTTGGAATTTGGTTATTTTCAAAAGTAAGCGGCCTATCTAAAAACAAGCTTTGGCAATCAGTCTTGCGCTTTCACCTATGGCTGGAGTCGCAATAGGTATGTCAAATATTTTAGTTGATTTTAACCCCATTTTAGCCATCACCTTTTGCTAATTATAACAGGGGTTGTTGCTGTTCTTCATATTTTTGGCCCGGTTGCCACACAACTCGCTTTTATTAAATCAGGCGAAACTCTTTCCACTGCAGAAGAGAAAATGTAATCATGACTACAGATCTGAAATTTAAAGAAAATAAAGAATTTACAATGGGGATTGAATTAGAACTTCAGCTTGTAAATTTACAATCATTTAATTTGGCCATGGAAGCAAAAGATTTTTTGCGACGGTTGTCTAATACTTCTTGCCATGGCGAACTCAAACCTGAAATAACTCAATCTATGATTGAGATAAACTCATCTATTCATAAATCGCATCCATCATTATTAAATGAGTTACGAACATTGCGCAATCATATTGCAGATGAGGCAACAAAAACTCATATTGGTGTTTGTGGCGGCGGATCTCATCCTTTTCAGAAGTGGAAAGAACAACGCATTTTTCAAACGGAACGATTTTCAAATGTCTCTGAACAATATGGATATTTAGCACAACAATTTACTGTGTTTGGCCAACATATTCATATTCCATGCCCAAATGGAGATGATGCACTTTATCTTTGTCATGCTATGGCGCGCTTTGTTCCTCATTTTATTGCACTAGCAGCCGCCTCTCCATTTAATCAAGGAGTCGATACCACTTTTGATTGTTCTCGGTTGACAGTTGTTAGTGCATTTCCCTTAAGCGGCACACCACCTTGGTTAACTACATGGGCCGAATTTGAAGAATATTTTAAAAAATTAGTGACATTAGGTGTTGTCAAAAACATGAAAGATTTTTACTGGGACATTCGACCCAAGCCTGAATATGGAACAGAAGAATTACGTATTTGTGATACACCCTTAACCATTGAGAAAGCTGCCGAACTTGCTGCGTTCGCACAAGCACTCGCTTATTGGCTACTTGACAATCGTCAAGAATTATCTAAAGAAATTTATCTTACTTATCTTATGAATCGATTTCGCGCATCAAGGTATGGTCTAAATGCAATAATTATTAACCCAATAAAATGTGAACATACTTCTTTAGCAGATGATATTGTGAAAATTTGCCAGTTATTAAAAAAATATACGAATAAATTTGATAATGAACAAGCAATTGGTAAAATAGAACAAGCCGCTCTTACTCGCCAAAATGGCGCCGGCTGGTTAAGAAAACGCTATGCCAATTCACATTCATTGAATGATACAGTGAGAGATCAAGCTGAACTCTGGTCAAGTGATAACGCGGGTAACAGCACTTAACTATGAGCCTAATATCAAATAGTCACTTTCTCGTAAAGGAAGTCTAAAAATAGCCGTATTTTTGGTTGAACAAATTTGTGCTGCTGATAAAACACATAAAGTGATTTTTGCGGCTCTCTGTATTTTTGCAGCAGTTCTACCAACTCTCCTTTGCGAATAGACTCTTCAACGAAATAATCATAGATTTTAGCAATACCTAATCCTTGCAAAGCACACCGCAGCATAGCTTGAGCATCATTAACACGTATATGGTAATCCAAATAAACTTCCTTATGATTACTAAATACCAAAAGATTATCAGGGTTCCGAAATGAATGTGTAATATAGCGATGTTGTTTTAAATCATTGGGTGTTTTATGAATCCCTATTCTTAAGATAGTGAGAGAAGCACATAGAATATGGTACGTGGAAAGAACTTTTTTACGTACTAAATAATCTGGGCCTTCGTGCCCAACTCCACACAAAACATCAATATTTTCTTTTTCTAAATCTGGAAAGCGATCAGCTAGCTCGAGATCAATTTTCAAATCTGGGTAAAGCTTTATAAATTCCTTTAAATTGTTGACAATGTATCTTTCGCCAAAATAACGATGACTTGTAATTCTCAACACCCCCGAAGGTTTTTCATGCGTATGAGTAATCATAAATTCTGCTTCAGAGATGGTCATAAATATTCTTTTCGCAGACTGATAAAATGATTGGCCAGCATCAGTTAACTTAAGAGACCGTGTTGTGCGCTGCAAAAGCTGCGTATTCAAACTATTCTCAAGATCTATTAGCTGTTTACTTGCCGCTGCTTTTGTAATACCAAGCGATTTAGCTGCTTGCACAATACTGCCTTCTTCCACAATCAACATGAAGGTTTTCATTAATTTTAATTTATCCATCACTCACCTATAGTCAATAAAAAATTGACTATAGTAAACTATTTATCCAATTGTCAATACATTTATTTTTACTTACAATTCGTTCACAGACTAAAAAAATACGAGGGGTTAAGTTATGCATACTCTACAAAAAAATACATCACCTCTTGAACAGAAACGATTAACCAATAATAAAAAGCGTATTTTTGCCATTCATGGCGGCGGGAACATTGGCTTAGGATTAATGGCCGATGTTATTTCACAAAGCCCGCTTGAATATGAGGTCATCGCGACATCAAACGATATCTTTTTAACCACATTAATTAATAGCAAGAATCAGTTCTGGCTACATAATTGCACATTAAAAACGTGCGCATGATTTAGGGATTGTAAAGATATTAAAGAACTGTATAAAACGGCAGACATTCTCGCTATTTGTTTAACTCCCGGCGCTTTAACAAGCTCTGAAAAAGACATTGCGGAAGGATTAATCGCGCGCCACCATGCTGGAGCTGCTGAATTAAACATTTTAATCTTAATGAATATCCCAAAATGTGATGACTTTGTTCGCAGTAAAATTACTACGTGTGTGCAAGAGCTTGAAAAAAATGAGATAAAAGCAAAGAAAATATTATCAAATATACATTTCATACGCACTGTCGCAGATAGAATCGTCACTAAAGTAGATGAAAAAACTGTAAAAAAACAATTAGTAGACCAACTTAAAGCAAACGCTATTGATGCTATTGATGGTTTATTAGCCCAAGAGGAATTAGCAAAAACTGTAGCTAAATTTAATTTAACTTTTAATCTTTTCAATGCGGAGAAAAATTTCGATCTTTATGTTCCTGTTTCTTTATCAGAAGCATCACATTTACTTGCGCTAAAAACCACAGGCAACCTAGATCAAATCGAACATATAAAGAATAATATATTAATGGTCCGCACACTATACTCGCTTGGTATGGCGCACTGCTAGGATGTAAAACCATCGCTGATGCCATTCAATATCCTAAAATGCGGCAATTTTTAGAAAATACTATGGAAAGAGAAATCGGCCCTGCTTTAAAAGCAGAATATCCATCACTCACAAATAATGTATTAGCATTTTATAAAAATTTATTTTTTGAACGTTGCGCAGAAAGCACAAACGATCCAGTAACACGAGTTGGCCGTGATCCACTACGCAAATTAAATAAAGGTGCACGAATTCGCGGCACCATTGAACTTATCCAAAAACACCACCTAGAGATTGCAACTCCTGGGTTAGAACAAGGCATTGCTGCTGGCATTTGTATGCCATTAGAAAAATAGATCCAGAAAACCTTGGGTGCCAGCAAATTTGCGAATTATTTAAAAGGAAAAAATCTTATCGCGATATCTTATGTTACAACGGTCTTTATAGCGCAGGAAATTACATCGGTCTGAATGAAAAAGGAGATAGCCATTTAATCAACAATATTTTATCTCAAATTTCATTACTTGAAGCTGAATATACTCATATACAACACCAGAAAGTATCATTATCCATTTTCTGGCATAAAAAATCAGGAAATAGCATGAATAATTTACAAAAAAACCTAATGGCGTTAGGTATTGCACTGGAGCCTAAAACTGGACATTTATTTTATGCGAATAATTTTAAACCGATGGAGCTCGAATTCGAATTGGTTTTTGTACGTCATGGTGAAACTTATGGCAACTGCGGCCAAAGTACAACAACAGGAGAAGTTGATTATTCATTAGTAACTTCAGAAAAAGAAGGCCATGAAAAACGTATTTATCAAGGCAACTATACAGAGATCAATCAGTTAACTGAACTTGGAAAACAACAAGCACTCAAAGCCGCAGAAAAATTAGAAAATCAGCTTTTGAAAAACGACTGGGAACCTGATGTTATTTTTCATAGCCCATTATCCAAGCAAAAGATACAGGATTACCTTTTGTAGAGAGAAACAACTTTACTAAGCGTTATTTTGTATTAGACGGCATCAAGGAAATGTCCTTTGGTACTTGGGAAAACCACCGTGTTTGCGATATGAAGTCAGATGATTCTTGTCATTTATTTTATCGAAACCAACACGCGTTGATCAAAAGCTCAGGGGAAAATTTTTGCGAAGTTTTACTAAGAGCCCATGCAGTTCTGCAACATCTAAACGAAAAATACTCAGGAAAGAAAGTATTAATGTTTTCACACTCTATGTTCGGCGCAGCATGCTGCATTTTATTGGGACGCGGACAAACAGTTGAAAACGGCGAATATTTGGCATTCGATGGGAAAAAGAAAAATGGCGATTACTATACAATGCCAAATGCCACGCCATTTTGCCTGAATTTTAAAACCCCAACTACAACACCAAAAATGGCTATCTCACTATGTTAAACAGAAAACTAAAAAAAACGGATATTCCAGACGATACTTTAACTAAATCATTTGAGTATTTAAAACCAACTGATTTAACTAAAGCTGCTCGTGTTTGTAAAAGATGGAGAAATTTATTAATTATTAATACCGATATTTGGAAAACATCGATATTTAAAAGCAATAAAATGCAACTTTTAAATACTGCACTATATAAAGAAATCGTCGGCACTGGTAATACTAGGTCCATTAACCGTTATTTTTTAATGGGAGCAAATCCAAACACTGATGTAATAGGTAATGTTGATAAAAAATATCATCTCGGATATTCTGGCTTTTTTAAAAACGGATCGCTGCTCAGCATAGCTGCCAACCGTGCAAGAAAAAACAATCAAATTCAAAATATAAAGGTCCTACTATGTTATGGTGCAAACCCAATGGAACCTTCAACCTTTGAAGAATTCTGGAGCGAAGCACGGGGTTCTATTGTATTTCCCCATTCAAAAATTGGGACTGAACCGCCGGTTGATTCCGCCTTGAATAAAAAAGTTAAAACAATTTTATCTAAAGAAATGATCGTGTTTTCGATTGGAAATAATCGACCGGCTAATGAAATTACTAAATTAACCAATCAATATAACAAATATAAACATGAAGAAGATAAGCATTATAAATGTGTCATTATGTAAAAATTTATTTTATTTTTTATAACACTTAACCAAGAATATCTATTCCACTATGTTAAACAGAAAACTAAAGATAACAGACATTCCAGAAGATGTATTAATCACGATATTTGCATCTAAATACTTAATACCGAAAGATCTAGCTGCCATTGTGCTTGTTTGTAAACAATGGAGCCGGCTAGCAATGGATGCCGATCTTTGGAAAAAAGCTATTAAAAAAAGGACAAAACCCCAGATTTATATCATGCGTTAGTAGAAGAGATAAGGGGCAACGGCAATTCAAAACTTATTCTTCGTTATTGCTCGATAGGTGCAGATACTAATGTTCTCTTGAAAGATGAGAAAAACAGTAATATTATTGAAAAAAAATATGGCTTTCGTGATTTACGTTATGGTTTTTTTAAACAAGCATCCTTGCTTAGTCTAGCTGGCAATTCAGCAGAATATTCTCATCAAATAGATAATATAAAAACTCTGTTAGCACATGGGCAAATCCAAAGATTCCAGCAAGTTTATAGAATACAAGGGAGAAGTAGCAGGCGGACATATTTATTATAATCTTACAGAACGCGTTCTGTACGAGAAACCCGTTGATTCAGCAATAAATAAACATGTCAAAGCCATTTTATTATTAGAAATGATTAAGATCGCAAGAAAAAATAATCGACCTATTAATGAAATTGAAAATCTTGATGATCAATACAAAATTGCAACGTCGCAATTGTTGCATAATGTAAAAACGTAATCTTGACTTCCGCATCCTTTCTAAAAATTCATCCATAAAAATCCCCACAAGCCTTGCCTTAGTTTAATGGAACTTTAAAATTGGAAATGTAGTGACTAGTAAAATTATATTTATTGATTTTTTAGGTCTTTATCCAAGTCCTATTTTTACTACAGAACATTATCTGAATTTATTAAAATTAACTATGAATAGTTTTGGGTAAATTTAGTTGGACGAGGGAGAACTCCTTGTCGCCTTAATTTCAAGGTATAAATACTTTCTCGGCTGAACTGTACTCTACAGACATAAGCGACGAGGGTTGTAATTATGATTGGTAAAACCATATGATAATCTCTTGTTATTTCTAATATTAGAATAATAGCTGTTATCACAACACCTGTTACACTGCCCAACATACCCGCCATGCCGGCTACTACAAAAATAACGGGATGAGTAACTATTGAAGGAAAGAAATAATGAAGAGCTGCTCCGAAAGCAGCGCCTAATGTGGCACCTAAAAATAATGTAGGTGAAAATATTCCGCCTGAAGCACCTGAACCTAACGTTAAACAAGTTGCCAAAAATTTTGCAATAAATAATATTGCTAATAACCAAAAATTGGTTATCACAAAATTTAATGTATCTTGAATAGTCGCAAAACCAATTCCTTCAATATAATAATGACCATAAAAGTACATGAGTACGTACATCATCATTCCAATTAGGCTCATTCCCAATGCATGTCGTAGATATGCATTTTTAAAATGAGATACAAAAAAATCTTCAGTCCAGTAAATACCGCGAATAAACAATTGATGTCAGTGCAAGCAGGTCAACCGATATTAAAATTTGATCAGGTTAAGGGAAAAAGAAGGCAAGAATATTTTGCTGCTATTCAAACCGGACTTGATCAGATTATCAGCCAATGATAGATATTTTTAAATCAATTCTTAGGAGAAGTATTAAACTTTATCGGAAGTCCCTGACTCTTTCTTCTTAAGCCTTGCTGGTTTTTCTGAAAATTTAAGATGAACACCTTCAATCGCAGTAGATGACACAACATGATCACGAATCATCTTCCTGCGCAATTCAGGATTTCTGAGGTAAGGGTTTGAGATAAGGCTTTTCTACTCATGAATTAATTATACATCATCTTGTGTAGCTCGGCTTGTGAATAATTTCAGATTTTGGTTGTCACGATTACACCAGAATTACACCTGCGACACGAGGTTACAAAGTGAGCTGTTTACACCATCATCGGGAGGAAACCAACTTTATCACAAGTTGACTCTAGGGCTATGAATAAAGAGCTAGCCTGACAACGTAATGAAGGGCGCAAGCCCGGGGACAAACTCGCAAGAGGAAAGCCCTCCTGGAAGCCAAGTCCAGGTGAATGCTAGAGAGCCAGTAAGGTGAACACATGTGAATCTGTGCATAGATCGAGATCGGTGACAAGCGAAAATGGCTGACACGCTTGAACCAAAAGGTACGAAGGTAGGAGGTAGGCCAGTGTAATGCCACCTCGTGATCGCAACACCTTCCGGTCGATAGCAGACACCTAACCTGGTAGTGCCCACTTTGTAGAACGTGGCAACCCTGCACGATTCCTGGATATACTAGGTAGAGAGTGGCAAGACACATCGACGACCGTGTAGGAATAGGATGTCGGAAGAAGCGAATGCCGCACTGTAATGGCGCGGATACCGATTTAAATGTTATCGGACACGAAAGTGTACCCACGTCCGACTGGTCTTCATTGCAAGATAATTTGTAGAACCACTATTATGAGGAAAAGCAAATGACAACAACGGCAACTGCCGTAGTAGGTGCATCTTCAACATTGCTAGCAGCTCACTGGAAAGTCATTGACTGGAAAGCAGCTGAAGCACATGTCAAGCGGCTACAAATGCGTATTGCAAAGGCGACTGGGAAGGCCGCCACGGCAAAGTTAATGCTTTGCAATGGATGTTAACCCACTCGTATTACGCGAAGGTACTCGCAGTAAAACGAGTTGTGCAAAACCGCGGAAGCAAAACTCCAGGCATAGACAATATCACCTGGAGAACAGCGACGCAAAAGATGAATGCAGCCCTCTCTCTCAAAAGAACGGGCTACAAAACTCAACCACTCCGGCGAATTTATATCCCAAAGAAAGACGGACGTCTAAGGCCACTTAGCATTCCCACCATGAAATGCAGAGCGATGCAAGCACTGCATCTATTTGCATTAGAACCCAGGGTAGAAATAAAGGCGGATAAAAATGCCTATGGTTTTAGACCAGGACGAAGTACAGCAGACGCTATCGCTCAATGCTTCAGAGCGCTAGCGCGTCGAACTTCTGCCCAATGGATACTTGAAGGGGATATAAAAGCTTGCTTCGACAGAATCTCCCATCAATGGCTAGTCAACAATGTCACGATGGACAAAGAAGTTCTGAAGAAATGGTTGAATGCAGGATACATCGACAAAGGCAGCTTCCATAGGAGCAAAGCAGGGACGCCACAAGGAGGTATCATATCGCCTGCACTTCTGAATGCAACACTCAGTGGCCTAGAAGATACGATAAAAGCATCTGTTTCTAGGCAAGATAAAGTTAACATCAGCATATATGCAGATGACTTTGTCATCACGGGAGCTAGCAAAGAAGAGCTGGAAAACAAAGTGAGCCCCGTGGTGGAAACCTTTCTGCGGATACGAGGTTTGGAACTCTCATCTGAGAAAACCAAAATCACGTCCATCCAAGAGGGGTTCGATTTTCTCGGATTTAACATACGTAAGTATGGAGACAAGCTTCTCATCAAACCAGCCAAAGCGAGCGTTAAACGCTTTTTGGTGGACATCCGAGAAATCATCAGGAAGAGCTGCGCGACAAGTACGGCGGAATTAATAGGCCAGTTAAACCCCAAAATACTGGGATGGGCAAATTACTACCGTCATGTTGTTGCCAAACACACCTTCAGCATTGTTGATGAACACATCTTTAAAGCATTATGGAAATGGATAAAGCGTAGACATCCAGAAAAGAGCAATGCTTGGCGAAAGAATAAATACTTCCGAAGTCAAGAATCGCAAAACTGGATATTCCACGCGAAAATACCATCAGATACTGCGAATACATGCGTACTGGATTTAATCCGAGCTAGCAAAATATCTATTAAAAGACATGTGAAAATAAAGGGAGAAGCTACACCTTATGATCCTGTCTATACAAAATATTTCGCGAAGCGAAAACTAAGATTAAAACAGCGAATAAACACAGAGAAACTGGGTCGACAACAAATCGGTCTTAAGAAGGCTTGAGCCGTGTGAGGGGAAACTCTCACGCACGGTTCTTAGAGGAGTGGGTCGCAGTAATGCGGCCTGCTTACTCGGCACAATTTTTTTGTTTGACTTGATTAATGTCACTATTATTATCAATTTGTACTGCTTTTAAATTTCTGTTGCCTGCAAGTGACATATGGTGCTTCCAATCATTGCCCATGGAGACAGTCGCCCAATCACTATAAGGATTTTGGCCACTCGTAATTTCACTTTGCGTTTGTTGGCATGTTTTAGTTGAGATGTTTAAGTCTTCTGGTGCACCAAATAGGCCATTATTAATTAAATTATAGAGCGATGGATCCGCGCGTGAAATAGCATAGAGTGGGAATTGAGTAATAGCAGCAGTTGCATTGTAGATGACGTTTTGCTGAATATTTTGAAAACTGTTTTGAATACCGTTTAATGAATTCGTAATTGATGATGCAGGATTAAATACCCCGCAGTTATATCCCAAGCCAACACTCCCCTCGACTTGTAGTGGAACAGACTGAGCGCCACTGTAAGCAGGTATAGGAACAGGCTGTCCACCGCCCATTTTATAATATAAAGAGCTGTTGCCAGCGGGGATTAAGTCAGCATAAATATTTTTTGTTGGATAACTTATTAATACTAGCCCAACACAAATTAATGTAGTTGTTGTTAAATATGCACGCAAGTGCGAGCACGATTTTTTATTTATCATGATGGGATCCAAAAAAAAGCAAAAAAGCTATTAACGATTTTTCTGCAATGCTCTGCAGAAAGTTTTTTAACTTCACTATTGACATCTAAATTATTAGCTGAGGGAGAGAGCCATGTTCCCACCTCCTCCCGTGAGCGAGAGGAGGGGAGAGTTATCATGTAAAAAAGCGGATGGCGCAGCTATTCAATAGATCGAAAATATCTTATTTATCTATTTACCTGGGGCTGGTCTCGTGGCATTTTCCTCTAGAACAGCACTTAAAGCATCTTCTTGCTCAGCTCGATTAGCTTTTAATTTATCAATTGCATCGTCAAGTTCGTCATTTAAACTTTTAGCAACAGGTCCAACTTGCATTGGATTGAAAGAGTATGTAGTTAGCGGATCTTTCTTATTTTGTCGATAATAAGCATTTATAACTGTGGAGAGATCATAATGATTTCCATTAAGTATAACAGGAATATCCATGTATTCGAATGTAATAGGATCAGCAAACTTTGCAAATGATTTTTCCTCTTTTTCATTTAATTTAAGTGCGTTAATTTGATCTGACATTCTAGGTCTTTTGCTTAGTTGAAAACTTTTTACATACTCACGTAATGATTCTGAGCATTCACTTAAAAAAACTTGTAAAGTATCTTCTGGTGATTTTGATTCGCTAGCAGGTAGAGAAGTTGGAGCAGCTGGTGTGGGTGAGTTATTGCCGCATGATCTTTTTCTTTTGATTCATCAGCAGGTGTTACCCTAATGATATTATTATTTGGATGAGCACTAGAAGTGCCAGAATGATCGGAGTTGATGTTGATTCCGACTTTCTTCCACGTTTCATTGATTTTATTCATCAATGGGTTATTCCTTCTCTTCTTAATAGAGGCAAGTGCTTGTGTTATGCTCTGATCAGAGTTGGTGGTGTCCTTATGATCCACTGTTCCTGTTGCGAGCGAGGTTTTCTTAACACCATTAAAATGCCCAAAATCTAAAATTTCATCATTTGCAACCGAGATATCTGTACACACCGCTCCATACTGAAAGTGTTGCTACCTTTTAAGCTAGTTAGCACGGTATTTATAAATTTTAGAGAAACATCATGTACATGTAGAAGTGTGATAGCGTCACTCGCATCAATTTTTAAATCGCGAAGTAATGTTGCAAACCGAACTACATCTTCAACGGAATTTTCGTGATCATATAAATTCATTAGTACTACTATTTGGTCCATGGACGTAGACAAAATAAG